>NZ_JAMQKB010000010.1 GCF_028416575.1 Terrihalobacillus insolitus
AATTTTCATTCCCCCCTAAAATACGCCATTTATCAGCATTTATTACACTCAATTTTACCATTTTTAGCATATTTAGGGTTGGTATTTTATCAAATTATCTCGAAAAATTTTTTACTCTTCAGTGCTGAAACGAAAGCTTTTTTGTCGAATTCTAGTCATTTATTACTCCTTTCTTATAGTAATATTTACGTATTTAAGTATATATTGTTTAATTATGAAATTCAATCCGATTTTTGTAAAAAAAAGCTGCCATAAAGGCAGCTTTTTCCTTTCTATTTTTTTGGTGCTAAGGGTCACCATCGCAGATTATGACTAAAAAACTCTGTTATCTATTTTGCCTATTCATATTCTTCTCTAATAGATCCGATAGGAAAATTAATAATTCTTCTTTTAAATCTTCTCTTTTTACTGCCATTTCAATATTCGTTTTAACAAAACCTATTTTTTCTCCAACATCATATCTTGTTCCTTCAAAGTTATATGCAAACACCTTTTGTGTACTGTTAAGTTTTTCAATCGCATCAGTCAATTGAATCTCTCCACCGGCACCTGTTTCCTGATCGGCTAAATAATTAAATATTTCAGGTGTTAGAATATATCTCCCCATAATAGCTAAATTGGAAGGTGCCTTCTCCACAGGAGGTTTTTCTACAAAGTGTCTTACCTGATAGAGACGTCCATCTTGACTTGCAGGGTCAATAATCCCGTAACGATTTGCCTCACTCTGTGGGACGGTCTGCACTCCAATAACAGATGATTCGGTTTGGTTAAATTGAATAATCATTTGTTTTAAGCATGGTGTGTCAGACTCAACAATATCATCACCGAGTAGGACTGCAAATGGTTCGTTTCCGATAAATTTTCTTGCACACCATACTGCATGCCCTAATCCACGCGGTTCTTTTTGTCTAATGTAATGTATATCTACCTTAGAAGACTGTTTTACCTTCTCTAGTAACTCAAACTTTTCCTTCCTTACTAAATTATCTTCTAATTCAAATGCGTTATCAAAATGATCTTCAATTGCTCTCTTACCTTTTCCCGTTACAATTATAATATCCTCTATACCAGACTCAATAGCTTCTTCTACTATATATTGAATGGTGGGTTTATCAACAATTGGTAGCATTTCTTTTGGCATTGCTTTTGTTGCGGGCAAAAACCTTGTACCTAAACCCGCAGCTGGGATAATTGCCTTTTTCACTTTTCCCACTGTATTCCACCTCACAATTTTTATAATTATGCAACCTACGCTAAATCTCTACTATATTATCTAACAAAGGAAGGCATTTTTCAACGTCTCCCATAAATAGGGAAAACTCCACGCCATTCTATAAAGTGTTACCTAAAAAGAAAAGACCCGTTTCTTTAGGTCTTTCTCTCCCTCGTTAGTTTATTAATTAGTGATTGCCACTGCTTGCAGATGACATCCTTATCATAATACTTTACAATAAAGTCTCTTAATTCATTGGTTTCTATATCAAAATCTTCGTCTGTAGTTTTTTCATAGGATTGTATCAATGATATAGCCTCTTGTACATCCGTAAAGATGTATTTATCTGGATATAACTCTGTTGCCCCACTCCAATTCCTGATTACGGGAACAGTTCGGGAAGCCATCCCTTCTGCAACGGACAGATGAAAGCTTTCAAAATCACTCACAGATAAAACAAACCCTAGCTTCGGATACCATTCACTAACGTCTCCCCATCCTTCATACACAATCGCATTTCCAAACTCTGATGTATTCATTTCATGGAAAGTTTTTAAATAGTAGTTCTTTTCTTCATCACGTGCCCATAACCATTTGTATTCATTAGGTAATTTACCTTTAATAAATAATGTATATCTGTGATCTTTCTTCCATAGTTCTTTAAAGATATCTATTGCAATGTCTAATCTTTTACGACTTGGGACAATTCCTTGAATTCCAATATTAAATCTTGAATTTGGTAAATTAGGCTTGCTTAATCTATTTGTATCCACAAGATTATAAATAATTTTTGTTTTATCTTCATCTAAGAACTCAAACGTATCAAGCATTTCTTCCTTTAATTTAGGTGCTATAAACACTATTTTGGCAACTGCATCCCACTTAACTTCTTTAGGATAATCAGTGTCTTTTTCTTGTAAATGCATTCGAACAATCATTGTTTGATCATCGTTTTTATTGTTTGAATACCAAACAGCATTTCCTAGTCCCCATTCGGCCACTATAACATCCGCCCACGCTAGACAGTCTTTACTATATTGTTCATCATGTGTATTATGGCCGTTCCACTGATCCATTTTTACATTGAAATCCTCTGAGGAGTCAAAGTAATCGATAAGTATTTTAGCAAACTTCAGGTCATGTCCTGCAAACACAATATTTGTTTTATCAAATACTCGAGTTTGCATATTTTTATGTTTTTCGTTTTGCGAAATCTTTTCTCTAATCGTTGGTTCCAAATACTTACTAACACTTTGAAACGTATGGCGCTGACTTACTTCAAACACTTTTTCAGCTGCTTGTTTATAAACTTCAGGATTACTAAAAGCCGCTTCTACTTTCTCTTTAAATTCTTCCTCTGAGTTTGCAAAAAGTGGGTACTCAACTCCAAAAACATCTTCATGAAGTTTGTTCCTATTCATGATTACTGGTTTTCCGTGTAAACCATACTCCAACACTTTTGTTGAAATCTCTTTACTATCATCTAGCTCCTTATCTCTCCAAGAAATACCTAAATCACTTTTCTGTATTTCTTCTTGAACTTCATTTCTATGAAGCGCCTTCTTCCATTTAATGCGATTTGAGCCATTTAGTATGTCCGTCACCTTATCTGGGTAATTTTCCGTATAAGGAAAGTTGTGGAACTTATCACCTATAACCACAAATTCCAACTGATCATTTCTTATCTCATTAAATAACAAAAACATATCAGGAATTTTCCAATACGGAGCAAACTTTCCAGCATAAATTAATCGATTATTTTTATTTGAAAAGCTGTAATTGTGTTCAGTTATATTTGGGATCATAGGAGGCAAATAAACAAATTTTTCTTCCTCAATAAACTCCTCTTGTAGTAAATCTTTAAAATAATTAACAAGAACAGGTGTTTGACATGCCAAGCAAGAGCTATTCTTATATATTATTTTTAGGTTTCTGATATCCTTATCTGTTAGCGATTCTGTATCCTGCGGGAAATCAGTTAAGTAAAACCATGTGCGGTATGAGAAAGTATAGTTTTGTGAGATTAATTGAGATAACTTATAGCCTCGAACTACGAAAAAGTCATAGTTGTTTTCTTGGTCCAAAAGGTCAACTATTTTACAAGCTTCCTCAGGTTGGAGACGTTGACCTTTTTGCTCCTTATTGAATAAATGTGAGAACTTCTTTCTATTTTCTTCATCCCATGGATCAATTATATTCACATTTTCCTTTTCAATAAGTTGGTTTAACAGGATACCTCTTTTATTAGGACTTTTAAGTAATAACGTGGGTTTGATATTTTCGTTTTGTGACAATGTCTCGACTATTGAAGTTACCCAAACTGCTGACCCGTCTATAAAATTTAGATCCACATCGGCATATATTAATGGTTCTACTGTCCTATCGGTAAGCAATTATTTAACCTCCCTTCTATATAGTCAATTGTTTTATTTCAGTATCCGACAATCCATTTACATTGGAGGAGAAATTATACTTGTTAACACTATATAACCTTAGACCAAATGGTAAGTGATCAGATAAGATATTATGATCGCTGATTAACTCAGTCAGTTTAATATTATGTTCCTTAAACACTTTACTTTTAACTATATATGATGATGGTTTCAAATCAGTTACGTAAACATTCTCTTTTGTTTCATCTAAAGACTTACCAATAACATCAGCGTCCGTGTATAGAAACGCATGAACAATATCGGTCAAGAAATAGTCTCCATAGTAGGCTTTTCCATCCATAATACCTATGTAATCATAGGAAATATCTCTTTCTACAAGTGTTGATTCTATATTTAATGCCTCATTTGTATTATCTGATATTACTAGGTAGGGGACATTGCTGTCTATTTCGATTCCTTCATTAACGATGAGTACCAATTTTTTGTTCTTATAATTTTGTTTGGTAAAGGAGGATATAACAGCACTTGCATCATCTTCCGTATTTGCGTAGCCAATAACTGTTACCGTCACATCATTTGGGGTTTTTATATCAAAACCACTTTTTTGAGCAATCGTTTGTAGTCTGTGAGCATAGGTATGCTCACTAAATACCTTCCTTATCCCGTTCCATTCATTTATAATGCCATTCTTACTTGAATCATCTAAGATATTTCCAATAGCAGTCCTAGTTTCCTCTTCACTTTCCACTACGTATACGACGTCGGAAAACAAATGGCTAACTCCTTCTGATTTGGTACTAACAACAGACGTTCCAGACGCTAATAGCTCAAATACCCTTCTAGAGAACATCGTTTTAGAATCTCTTACCGAATTTACGTTAAGGAATACTTTATACTCTTTGTATGCTCTTACCAGCTCATCATAAGGAAGTGATCCACGAATAGAAGTTTGAAATCTATCTGGGAATTTCATGTGCTCATTTTTACTATTCGAGGAGTAGTTTCTATCATAGATAACTAATCCATAATCCTTGGCCACGTCTAGAAGCATTTCTTGCTCTAATTTTCTTGATTCATGCCTATTCGCATAATAAGATCCTGCAAAACAAACATTATGATCCTTATAACCTTTTATTTTTACTGGATTATGAAGTCTCGGCTGTGCTGCAAAAGGAAGTGGATATACACGATTATGTCCAACAACATCTTGATACTTATCCACGCAGTTCTCATCAGAGGTGAAAATAATATCAAACTTACTCGCAGTATCAATAAACTTGTCAAAGTGAATTGGATCTTCTTTATTCCAAAAAACGGTTGGAATATTGTGTTCCTTACACCAGGCCAACAATTCATCTAACTCATTACCCTGTTCAATATTATATTTGGCTATCTTATACTGCCAAGAACCACTATTTCCCTTCCAAGCAGATTCCACTAAGAGCAAATGTGGTAGTTTGGTTTTTAATACTTCGTACCAGTTATGAGGTGCAAAAGTAATTAATTCACTATCGTATTTGAACGATTCGTAGGAAAATTCATCTAAAATACTGGCAACCCTAAGGTCTTTTAGGTTTTTAGGGCTATTGAACAGACCCATCAGTAACAGATCATTTATTTCTTTATCATACTTATTTGTTTCTATAGTCTCTAATAATGATTTAGGTTTTACGTTCAAATTAATAGGTACCTTTCTTAGGTTGTATTTTTTCTTCTTGCGCGTAACTTTTCTTACAAAGGCACCAACTACTGCTCTACTAGACCTTACTATTTCTAAAGGGAGTGTAAGGGGACTCTTAAGACCCATTTTAAGTCTCTTAGTTACATAATGGAGTAATGATTGCTCAAGGACGGTTACACGCTTTTGTAGTTTGACAATAACTTTCTCACGATCAGCAATTGCTTTATTAACAATTTTCTCATAATCCCTAATCTTGTCTGTTATTGTGAGTTTTTGTAGCTGAAGGCTCTTTATCTCTTCCCTTAATTCCTCTTGGTCTTCAAATAATTCAATAATCCTATCTTCTCTTTCTTGTAGTGCTTTAAAAGATTCGACTAATTGCATTTTATTTAATTCTTTTTGCAATGCCTCAATATCATTTTTTAAACTTTTAATGTCATTTGAATCGTTCATACCCTATTCCCACCTCAATTCTAAAAAATTGAACCAAAAATCACCTATAACCTAATACCATTAAGATTCCGGTAACAAAAACAGGAATTAATAATAGAGTATTTAATAAAATCCCTTTTAAATTCTTACCTTCGACCTTATTCTTTTCTTTTGAAACAAATGAAATCTGTTCATTTAACATTTCTGATTTCCGTTTTTTCTTATCAGCTGCAGTTAATTTATTAAACGACTTAACGAATTCTTCATATTCGCCAATAACTTGTTCCGATTCACCAATTTCCTTAAGGCTGCCGTGGTGCATCCACATTACTTTGTCACAAAACTTCTTAACCTGAGAAGCTGAGTGACTAATAAAGAAAATCGTTTTCCCGAGTTTTTTGAATTCCTCCATCTTGTCTAAGCAACGTTCTGTAAATGTTGAATCACCAACTGATAAAGCTTCATCAATGACTAAAACGTCTGGATCTGTGTGGACAGATATAGCAAAACCCAATCTAGACTTCATTCCACTAGAGTAATTCTTTACTGGTTGATAAATATAATCTCCGATATCAGCAAATTCCATTATGTCAGGTTTTACATCTTCTATCTGCTTTTTTGTTAGTCCATGCATCATACATTTTAACTCAACATTTTCTATTCCTGTTAAATTCGCATTTAGACCAGCAGATATTGCTATTAATGAAGTTTGTCCGTTAATCTTAATTTCTCCACTTGATGGTTGTATTACCTGAGCCAATAAATTAGATACTGTTGATTTGCCGGAACCATTTAATCCTACAATACCAACAGTATCCCCTTCATAAACTTTGAACGAAACATTCTTAACAGCATTAAATACTTTCCGTTCTTTCTTTTTATTTATTGAAAACAGATCTAATAATTTGTCCGATTGTTTTGTATTTAAAGGGAATGATTTACATACATTTTTAAATTCGACTTTAACATTCATATTTATTACCTCATTTATAAATAATCGACAAAGTTTTTTCGGAATTTCATATGAAGCTGCGCACCCAAGAAAAGTAAGGTAAACGTTAAGGACCAAAAATATAGCAGGAATACTGGTTCATCAAAAAACCAACCCGTTCCAAGTAATGAGCTTCTTATTCCTTCTATAATGTAATAAAAAGGATTTAACTTAACGATGTTAACAAAAATTTCAATCGGAATACTCCTAGGATCCCACAAAATGGGCGAAACATATAGCAACATCCTCATCATGGACTGCAAGAACATTTGATAGTCTCTTACCAAAGTAGAAACAGTGGAGCTAAGTAATGTAAAGGCGAATAGAAATACATACATGCTAAGTAAATAATATGGTAATTGTAAAAGATAAATTGTTGGTTCTATCCCATATGCCAGTAAAATGATAAAAAGCAATACCATAAGAATGATGAATTGAAAGCTATTACTAACTATTTTAATGGATGGTAACACACTAACAGGAAAGTTCATTTTTGAAACCATACTTACCTTTTGATAAATACTATTAGAACCTTGTATCATTGTGGGGCTAATAAAAAACCACGGAATGATCCCCATAAGAAGCCATAGAAAGAAAGGGACATCCCCTACAGGTTGCCCCCCCCTAATACCAAAGCCAAACACAAACCAGTAGATGCCTACTTGTATAGCAGGGTTAATGAATTGCCATAGAGTCCCTAAATAATGTACTTGGTATATACCTCTGGTTTCAAATATTGACATTCTAACTATAAGATGCCAATGACTAATTTGTTCATGTAAAACTTGCCAAACCTTTGATAGCATATTTTTATTCCTCTTTTAATTATAGTTAATTACAAGTATTTGTATAGGTTCCCATAATTAATATAGTTAATATCATCTGTATAATTTTTAACTATATTTTTTGTGTCAAAAACCTGCGGGGTATTCATTCGTTTATATGAATCACTTGTTAATTCTTTGAATTCATTGTGGTCAGATAGTACCAATACTAGGTCAGAATCTTTTAAAGCTTTCTCTAGATCTTTTTCAACAAAGTCTAATTTAACATGTGGGTCGTATGCTACAACCTCATATTGAGCCTTAGACCTCAATACCTCATAGATTTTCATTGCCGGGCTTTCTCTTATATCATCAACATTTCCTTTATAGGTTAGACCAAAGACAGTAATCTTTTTCCCGTTATTTGGTACAATTAGCTTTTCAGCAACCTCGACAACGTATTCAGGCATTCCCGTATTGATTTCTCTTGCTAAATTAATCATTTTTGCCTGTTCGGGTGCTTTAGCAATAATAAAGTATGGATCAACTGCTAGACAGTGTCCACCAACACCAGGTCCAGGTGTGTGAAGGTTCACTCTTGGATGCTTATTAGCCATTTCAATTACTTCAAGTGCATTGATTCCCAATTCGTTTGAAACCTTTGCCAATTCGTTTGCCAAGGCAATATTCACATCTCTAAACGTATTCTCCATAAGTTTAGACATTTCAGCTGTTTTAGCTTGTGTTTTTATAATTTCACCCTGCACAAATGTTTGATAAACCTCTGCACCTTTTTCAGTACATGCAGGTGTTACTCCGCCAACAATACGGTTATTATAAATCAACTCATGCATGATTTGTCCAGGAAGTACTCTTTCAGGGCAATGCACTAAGAAAATATCTTCCCCAATTTTAAATCCTGCTTCTTCTAGTCTTGGCTTGACACTATCATCCATCGTTCTAGGAGCAATTGTTGACTCAACAATAACTGTATTGCCCTTTTCCAAAAACGGGATAATATTCTCAAGTGCAGACAAAACGTATGTTAAATCACATGATTTATGTTCATCATCATTATTTGGCGTTGGAACTGCAATAATAAATGTATCTGCCTTTTCTGGTTGTAATGCCGCTCTAAATTTCCCCGTTGTCACAACCTCATCTAGTGCCTCTTGCAATCCTGGTTCTTCTATATGGATCTTTCCATTATTTAATGAGTCAATTACCTCTTGTTTAACGTCAACACCCACTACATCTACTCCATATTTAGCAAACATAATAGAAGTTGGTAGACCGATATATCCTAATCCGACAGTACAGATTTTCATGAATATTACATCCTCTCTATTAGCTATATAGCTTATAAACCTCTAACAAACTATCCTGTTCTTCTTCCCAATTATACCTTTTTCGTGCTTCTATGCAATTCCTACTGTATTCGTCACGTTTATTTGGATTCTCTAATAAAAAGTTAACTCCTCGCGCGATATCTTTAGGATCATGGGAATCAACGGTTACGCCAACTTGATTATCTTCTACAACCTTTTTAATTTCAGGGAAAGCACATGCAACAACTGGAACTTCACTCATCATATATTCAAACAGCTTGTTAGATGAAGCCGAGTAGTGGTTAAAGCATACATTATTAAGAACTTGGAATCCCAAATAAGCATTTCTTGTGTATTTAGGTAGTTCTTTTAAGGGTACCTTTGGCAGGAACTTGACTTTATTCTCTAATCCACGTTCACTAACTGTTTGCATTAGTTCCTCTTTTATTCTTCCATCGCCAATAAAAACAAGCGTCCCTTCCTTAAACAGCGGGAAAGCCTCAACGAGCTTCTCTAAACCTCTTCCTGTTTGGATACCACCTTGATAAAGTAAAATCTTTTCACCGGATGGAAGTTCTAATAATTGGTGTAAATCGATTTTATCATTTTCCCGATCATCTTTCTGCTTAAAAGGATAGTTGTGTAGAACATAGGGATAAAAACCGTATAGATCTTCATTAAATTTGGCTCTTGTATCGTTTTCTACCATCATGCGATCAATACGCTTGATAAAAAAACGTTCGAACTTCTCATACCAAGGACTATCGTACCCTGTTCGACTTGTCTGAACTTCGTGCGAATCATATATTAAAGGTTTCTTTTTAAAACGCCATTTCGCGCTAATATAACCTTGTGGAAGTGTGTTTAAATCATTGGAATGATAAATGTCATAGTTACCCCTGTAACCTTTCACGATCATTCTTAGTATTAAAGCCGATCTAATCCATATTACTCTAGCCTTTGTTTTTAACAATACGCCACCAATTACTGTGAGAGGTAAAATAATCCAAGGGAGTATATATACGAGTAATCCCCACAGTAAAAGCAATGGAATAATTGGCCACTTTTTTCTTAAAGTGAAACGATATGCTTTTTGCATAAATAGTAATAATGACGGATAGCGTTTCATTCTGTGAACCCTAAAATGTTCATTATACTCTTCATATTTCTTAATAGTTGGGTCCTTGGGATCATCAATGCATATTAACTCAACATCATAACCATTCTGTGATAGTGTCGTACACTCTCTTAACACCCGTGCGTCATTTGTAAAGTGATTCCATACAAACATGCCGACTCTCTTCATAATTTTTATTCCCTCTTCATTTTATTATTTCGACCAACTTATCTATATTATTTTCCCAAACAAATCTATTCGTAATGGTGTAATAACAATTTTCTTCTAGCATGTCTACTTGCTGTTTGTCATTTTTTAACTCTAGAATCTTATTTATCATTGCATCTATACTGTCGGAATCAAATACAAAACCTGTTTTATTCGAGGTAATCATATCTGCTGCGGTACCCTTTACACCTGCAACTATCGGTGTTTGGCATGTCATATAATCTAATATTTTTCCAGGTAAAACAGTTGAAAAGACCTCTTCATCATTCAGGAATGCTATACCTAAATCACTATTCTTTATGATATTTAAACTCTTTTTCCTTGTTGTCGGCTCATGTATATGAACATTGTTTAATTTATTTTCTCTAAGCAGTGTCTTAAATTCATTCGTTTTAATCCCGTATCCAAGTACGTCAAACCGAATGTTATGATTATTGAGTAAAATTGCAATGGATTTAAGGCGATTTACATCTTGCGCGAGACCAAGATTTCCAGCGTAAATGACACTAAACTCTTCCTTTTTCACCTTATCCTTTACAAGTTCGTTTATTCTTGGACCATTTGGTAAATATATAATTGGCTTTCTTTTGTTTAATTTTGAAACAATATGGTCTTCAAACCCTTTACTATTTATAACGATATAATCAGCGTTACGATACATCTTTTTTTCTAAGTATCGGAAAATACGAATGATAAAAGGGTGATCAAATGCCTTTACTCCCAACAAACTATCTGGCCATAAATCTCTTACCTCTAAGATTAGCTTTGCACCAAATAGTCTTCTACCAATGAATGCTGAAAGAACAATAAATATTGGTGGCGTACTTACCAATATATAGTCATACTTATTTTTCTTAAGTTCAAATAGTTTCAAAAAGAAACGGTACATTATTTCAACGTAAAAAAAAAGCCTGCTAAAGATATGGTTCGAAAACCTTTTGTTTTTTATTGGTATTCGATTAATTTTTTCTGTTTCTCTATTTACTGCCTCATCATCCCATAAGTCATCATTTGAATACATTGATTTATTTGGATATGCTGGTTCCGTTGTAAGTACGTGTACTTCCATTCCTTTTTGGTCATTCAATAACTGAAATATATTTTTCATCCGGTTTCCTGCACTACCGATTACCGGATAAAAGTTTTGTGTCATGATTAAAACCTTTTTGGTCATTATAACGCTCCTACCTTGAGGATAAATAAACAACAGCTTTATTTTATCACAATTCTACATTTTACGATAAACAATATTAAATATCAATCGTTATTTGTGGAACTTTATGGAAACAAAAACCCTAAAGAGATTGAATCCCTTTAGGGTTAAGTGATTTATGCTATTCCTTCTTCTTCCCCCATCCCACTACCTTCCCTGACAAATCATCAAAATAAGTATAAACCACAGGAATCAGCAACAGCGTAAAAATACTCGAAATCCCCAATCCAAATATGATCGTAATCGCGAGTGGCTGCTGGGCTTCTGCTCCTTCACCTAGGCCTAGTGCTAATGGGACCATGCCTAAGATGGTGGTTAGGGTTGTCATGAAGATCGGGCGTAGTCTGCTTGGCCCTGCTTCTAATATGGCTTCGTAACGGCTTTTGCCGCGTTGTCGGACGATGTTGATGTAATCGACTAATACGATGGCGTTGTTGACGACGATTCCCGCTAGCATGATGACCCCGATGAAGGCTGGGATGCTTAACGGTTTGCCTGTGACGAATAAACCGAGTAAGATCCCTACTACGGTTGCTGGTAAGGAAAACATGATGACCAGTGGGAATAGGAAATTCTCAAATTGAATTGCCATGACGGCGTATACTAAGAAAATCGAGAACACTAGGGCAATTGCTAGGTCTGAAAAGGATTTTGCCATGTCCTGTGCTTGGCCGCCGATGGTGTAGCTGTATCCTTCTGGAAAGTTCATGTTATTTAATTTTGTTTTAATATCTTTTGTGACACTTCCAAGGTCACGGTCAACAATGTCGCTTGTAATATTTAGCTGTGGCTGCTGATTTTCACGCAATAGGGTACTTGGCCCTTGTTCTTGTTGGAACGTTGCAATCGATGCGAGTGGCAGCATTGTGCCTGTTTGTGTTTGGATCTGCATCGTTTCTAAGTCGCTGATGGTGCTCCGTTCGTCTTTCGGGTATATCAGCTTGACGTCTATTTCATTGCCACCTTCTTGATAACGTGTTGCTACTTGGCCAGTAAAACCCATTTGCACTTGATTCATCACTTCTTGATAGCTGAGGCCATATTGGGCTGCTTTTTCTCTGTTTACATCGATTGTGAGCTCTGGGCGGCTTTCGGATACAGATGATGCTGGATTGTAGACGCCTTTCACGTCTGATATAGTCCATACCACTTGGTCTGCTAGTTCATTCAGCACGTCTTGGTCTTGGCCGTTTAGCTGAATCTGAATCGGATCACCTGTACCAATTCCTGCACCCATGACACTAACTGTTATTTCGGCCCCAGGGATATTGGTTAAGTCGCGATCGATTGCCTGCATTACTTCTGTTGTCGTTTTCTCCCTTTGATCACTTGGGACGAGCTGAATGGTATAGGTTGCTTCGTTTGCGGATGATGATAGGCTATCATAGCCTCCACCACCGATGCTCACATAATTTGTTTCGATACTATCGCGATACTCTTGTAGCAGCGTGTTCACTTGGTCGGTAGTTGCTTTTGTTCCTTCCAGTGATGTTCCTGTCGGCGTTTGGACTGTGATTTGTATTTGCCCTTGATCAGATTCAGGGATAAACTCTGTACCAATCATTGGAATGAGGGCAAGACTTCCACCAATCGCTACGATCGTGGCTAAAATTGTCGTTTTTCTAAAACGAAGTACGCTGCGTAAGATCGACTCGTAGGCCTTGTTCACTTTTTCCATGAATCGATCAAACCAATAGCGCCGCCCGTTGTCTTCCATTGCTTTTGTTAATAACTTAGAAGAAAGCATCGGAATTAATGTGACAGAGACGACGAGTGATGCGATTAGTGAAAAAGACACGGTTAAAGCAAGCGGCGTGAACAGGTCCGATGCGATTCCTTCCACGAAAACGATTGGCAGGAAAACGACAAGTGTTGTCGTTGTCGACGCGATTACGGCTGGCGCAAGTTCGGAAGCTCCTTGTTTGGCCGCTTCGATGATCGAATATCCCCGTTGCCTGTAGGATACGATATTTTCTAAAATAACGATTGAACTGTCGACCATCATCCCGATTCCGAGGGCGAGACCACCCATTGTGAGTACATTTAGCGTTTCGCCCGTAAAATACATTAACGTAAATGTTGAAATGATTGCGATTGGAATCGATAGTCCAATAACGATCGTTGCTCGGATACTTTTTAAAAATAACAACAAAATGAGGAGTGAAAATATTCCGCCGATGATCATGTTTTGAACAACCGTGCTGATCGACATTTTAATGAAGGTGGACGTGTCCAGGACGACATCTAAGTTAACACCTGCAGGTAAGTCATTCTGTACATCTTCTATCGCTTGATTCATATTGTCTGCCACATCTACTGTATTGCCGTCGGTTTTCTTTAAAACGGACAACACGACTGCAGGCTTTCCGTTGACAAGTGTTTCAGATGTCGCTTCTTGAAACGTGTCTTTTACTTTACCAACGTCTTCCACGAGTACCTGTGCTCCAGATGGTGTTGGAACAATCGTTTGTTTCATGTCGTCAAGCGTTGCAAAACTTCCTTCGATCCGTATTTGCAGGTCCTTGTTTCCTTTTTCGATCACGCCAGCAGATCCAGATTGATTGGATCCAGCTAACGCCTGCATAACGGCTTGAGAATTAAGACCGTATTGGAGTAATTTTGCTCGATCAAGTTCGATCTGAACCTCTCGTATTTTGCCGCCTTCAACACTGACAGAAGCAACACCACCTTGTCGCTCGAAATACGGAACAAGGCGGTCATCTGCGATATTTTGCAGTGCTGCGGCATTGTCACCTGTTAGACCGACCCACATGACTGGAATTTGCTGTGGATCAAATTTTAATACATTCGGTTCATTTGCCCCTTCTGGGAGGAAGCCTTTTGCTTGATCTACTTTTTCTCGAACATCTAGTAGGGCCGTGTCAATGTTAACGCCATTGTTGAACATCATAATTACGAGAGACGTTCCAGCTTGTGATTGCGACTGTACGGTATCGATCCCCTCGATTGAGCTAACGGCTGATTCAATCGGCCGACTGACGAGCTTTTGGACATCTTCTGGCGCCGCTTCTGGATAGCTTGTTGATACTACTGCTATTGGCAGGTCAATTTCTGGGTAAAGGTCAATCGCCAAATTGCGTAACGATACAATACCAAGTGCAATGATTGCAAGGACGATCATGATCACGCCAACAGGTCGTTTCACGGAGGTATTCACTAATTTCATTCTTTAGTTCTCCTCCTTCATAATGCGAACCATGCTACCGTTTTGGAGGGTTAGCTGCCCTTTCGTCACAATCGTGTCTCCCTTTGCGACTGCTCCTGTTATGGCAGTAACATCTGTTTGTATTTCGACAGTGGTTACGGTTGTTTTGACCGCTTTATTTTGCTTTATAATATAGATAAATGTTTCCTCGTCTTCTTCTATCAATGCTTCTGTAGGGATGAGAAGCGCGTCTTCTACTACTTTTTCTGGGAGCTTGAGACTAGCAACCATACCAGGCTTTATTTGTTCCGATTCGTTTTCGATTTCAAGCTCAACAGGAAAAAGTCCTGTATCATTTGCAACATCCGAAACATATGTGATATCTGCTCGGAACGTTTTGTCCATCAAATCAAAGTTCGCTGGGACTTCCTCCGTTTCGTCAAAAAGGGCACGACTATCTGGGGTAACAGTTGCGTTTAAAAGGATTGTATCCAGTGTAACAATGGTCGCCATTGGCTCTGTATTGGACACCATTCCACCTGTTTGCGCTTGCAGCATTGTGACTTGACCGCTTGATGGCGCTTTTACGGTGATCGTTCTTCCATTTGTAGTACGGACTTCTGCAATCGGATCGCCTTCATCGACTTGATCCCCTTTTGCTACTTCTAGGGATGTGACCTCTCCTGCTGCTTGCGACATAACTGGAGTAGTCGTTTTCGGTAATGTTTGTGCGTAAATATCTTTTTCAACTTTTAAATCACCTTGTTGGATTGTCGTTACCTCAACAGGTGTTTTTGTATTTTGTTCTGTTTGATCGGCTTGTTCGTTGTCCTGTTGCTGCACGCATGCTGTTAACAGCAGTACGAATAGGATTAGTGCTATTGCTTTTCTCATTGCTCTGGCTCCTCTCGCGCTGGCCTTTCATTTAGTGATTGTTTTCGTATGTATCCTTTCTTCGTCTGACCGTTCTCACCACTTTTCGCCTCAGTACGGATACCATTCTGATGCGGAAAAGGTCACTGTCAATCCTGGGATTACTATACATGATTTCGTTTGGCACTTCAATTTTTTACTATGTAATGTGAGCTAGATGCTGGGCACTGGAGCTGGGTATCGCCTACTCCGCATTTTAGCATAACAGCGTCTCAAATTAAAAAAGAGGGGGATCGGTTCTAAAAGTAACCCCCCTCTTGTTTTTAAGGTTGTAGCTTAAGTATTCTTTCTTTACGTTCGTCTATTTGGTCGATTACTGCGGAATTGTAAAAATGATTGTTTTGTACGGTCAAAAATGGACAAGTGCCAAAGTCAGGTAACACAATCCCTTTTAAAGATTGCGCGACTAGTTGACCTGTCAAGTTATACTGACGTTGAAACGATTTCGCTGGAATGTCCACAATAAGGAGGCTTCCTTCATCAAAAGTCACTAATGTCTGAAAATCGTTATGCATTTGGTAATTACTGATTCTATAATACGACAACCATACACAGTTTCTATTCGTTGTTGCTGCTGTTGGAAACATAAATACTCCATGCTGCGGGATGATTGATACTGGTATTTTTTTATCTGTTTTCAGAATATGTTGTGCATACTTTCTTCTACCTTCAAAGTCTGCGCCATACAGGATACATGTACGATTTAAAATGGTAACGGGTGCATCTAATGATTTCATTTCTTGGTAGTATTGTTCAAGGATGAGGGATCGACAATCTTGGTGGTCTCTTGTAATGATGGCTAATGTATTTCTCGACAATATGTAATCGTTTTTTACTGTTCGCTTCGGCATGGCGTGCCTCCTATCGTGTATGTTGGTTTTACACCTCTTTTCTTATTTTACTACAAAAACTTTCCTTTTTTCACTTTATTTTTACAAATTAATGCATTTTGTTACAATTTTGATAACTAGTAGTCAAAAGTTTCGTCTTTCTGGGAGGGGAGTTTGGTTAGACAATATGTGTTAAAAAGAAGAGCCCGCAAAAGGACTCTTCCATTTGTTATTGAGATAACGACGATTACTTAGATTACTTTTCGTCACCTTTATTCATCATCTTTATTCTTATCTTCGTCTATAGCGCCATCTTCATCATTTTCTAACAGGTCTCCATCATCTTCGCCTTCTGTTCCAGCATCTCCTTCATCGCCAGTTCCGCCGTTTGTCCCGTTTTCACCATTTGTGCCATCTTCATCATTCATACCGTTATCGCCATTTGTACCATTTTCACCATTTGTTCCGTTTTCGTCAGTGGCACCGCCATCTTCACCTGTATCACCATTGTTGCCACCTTCATCTTCAAGAGGTGCTTCTTCATCTAGTGGCTCTTCCTCTTGATCAATTGGTGTATCATCTTCTTCTGGTGGTGGGTCTTCAGCATTCCCACATGCGGTTAGTAAAGATAGTGCAAGTGCTGGAGCACCTAATTTGATTAACCAATGTTTATTCATTGTGCGTATCCTCCTTCATTTGCTTGATTCGGTTTTATCTTTCCCACTTTTCAATTAATGTTTCGATTTTTTACAAGTAGTAATGAGTTTCATGCTTTGGTTGATTTTTCTTTGATTCGCTTTTTCCGTTTTATCGTAGCATGACCCAGTACACAAAAAAAACAATCAAAAGAACCGCATTTGTAAACGGTTTTCCTTAGATTGCTTCATAAAAGTGAAACTATACGTGTGATGTCGATTTCGTTTTCGGATGGAATCTATACATTTGATGTAAGATTTCGATCCGAATTGAATCGATACTTGTGATGTAAGACTTCGTTCCGAATTGAATCGATACTTGTGATGTAAGATGTTGCTCCGAAAAAGAGACCGAGGCACTTATTTGATCGCGAAGGTGATTTCCGCTTCAGCTGCAAGTTCTCCATCCACGGTTGCGATTGCTTTTCCTTTGCCGATTGGTCCTTTTAACCGAATGATTTCAACCTCTAGTTTAAGTTGATCTCCTGGCTTCACCTGGCGCTTAAATCGACATTTATCAATTCCAGCAAGAAAACCAATTTTCCCTTTATTTTCTTCCTTATGTAACACAGCTACTGCTCCTGTTTGTGCTAATGCTTCCACAATCAAGACACCTGGCATGACTGGATAATCAGGAAAATGCCCTTGGAAAAATGGCTCATTTATCGTTACATTCTTTTTGGCGACGACACGCTTACCTTCTTCTATTTCGATTATTTCATCAATTAGCAAAAACGGATAACGATGTGGAATAGTTCCTTTGATTTGTTGAATGTCCATTGGATGTTTCACTCCTCTTTCTGTTTTTTTGAGTAAAATTAAATTCCCTACAGAATGTGCAGACTTCATTTGTTTTCCAGTCAGACGCCTTTATTAATGAGATTTAGGATGTGTTCCCATATGCTGCGATCTAGAATATCAGTAGGATTTCCATCACCAATAACACCAAAGCCTAACATCAAACCAGCTATGAGCGCGAGTCCACATAAAAGGAGAACGACAATGATTCTTAACCAAATTGGAAAAATACGCCGCTTTGGCTTTTTATTTTGTTTTTTTTCTTCTTTTTGTTTTATCCGTTGTTCCTTACGCTTTGCCTTTTCTGGGTTCTTCTCAGCTTGTTGACGCTTTTTTTGTTCGGATCGTTCCTGTTTTTGTCGCTTTTTTTGTTCACTGCGCTTGGCTGATTGTTTTTTTTCCGTTCCTACTGTTTGCTCTGATTGTGTTGCCATAGTATGATGACTCCTTACTAAAAAATTCTCATCTACAGGTTCAGTGTTATTATAGGTTGAGTGAATTCGTTTCATGCCACCCTACATCTTACCTTAATTGGTTAACAAGTCCCATCATTTGGTCTGCCATCGAGATGGATCTTCCATTCATTTGATAAGCTCGCTGTGTTTCTAATAAGTCTGTCATTTGCTTAGCAGTGTCTACGTTGGACGATTCAAGCGCACCACTCTTTACACGTATGTTTTCCAAATCGGTTGTCTCCACTATTTCGTCCGCATTGTAATTAAGACCGACTAAATTGGGAAGTTTAAACATATTTTCACCTGTTGCTTCGAGTAAACGTGGACGAACTGCTTCTGCAACTGCAAGCTGTCCTTCTATTTGCTGATCGCCATTTCTTGTTATTGCAATCTGGCCATTTTCCGTAATATTGATTGCCTCAAATCCATCCGCAAAAACAAGTGGCCCATTTATTCCTACAACTGGATTACCATTTTTCGTTGTAAGCATGACTTGTCCATCATTAAGAGGATTTAAATAAAATGCACCATCTCGGGTGTAGCGTGTCTCGGTATTGCCATTTTCCGTGACGTTTATTGCAAAAAAGTTATTTTTATCTAAAAGGGCTACATCTAGATTACGACCTGTATCCTTGATTGCACCTTGACTTAAATTCATGTTTGTTTGAGCTAAAGCAGCACCTGACCCAATCCGTATACCATCTGGGGTGAGACGACCTTCCGCATTCTGAGGGTCTGATAGGTTATCGATTTGTTGAAATAATAAGGAAGCGAAATCTGCTTGGCGATTTTTATAGCCAGCTGTATCTACGTTCGCCATATTATTTGCGATTACATCCATTTTTTTTTGAAGCTGTCCCATTGTTACAGCTGCTTGTATTGTCATTTGCCCCATACACAAACCCTCCTTAGCGTAGTCTCGCTATTTGGTTTACTGTTTTTTCCATGCTTTGGTCATATGCTTTTAATACACGCTGACTTGCTTCAAAGGAACGGTATGCTTCCATCATATCGGTCATCGTTTTTGCGGGATCTACGTTTGATTGTTCAAGAAATCCTTGTTTTACCTGAAAAGAAATATTGGGATTGTTCCTCGCATTTTGCATCGCTTCGCCGTCATTTGCTAGTTGGTACAAGCCGTTTCCCTCTTTTACTAGATCGTTTGCATTCGGGCTGTAGCTAATCCCAAGTGGCATTGCTTGATTAGCAGTTTGAACGGTCCCCTCATCTGTTACATCGAATTCAAGACCGTCCGTTGAAATGCGCGCGCCTGCTTGATCCAACACATAATAGCCTTGATTGGTCACAAGATAACCTTGTCCATCAACAGTAAAATTCCCGTTCCGTGTGTAGCGTATGTCACCCGTTTCATTCTGCACTGTATAAAAAACACTACCAGAAGGATCTGGCATCGTACCATTGACTAGAGCCATATCCGTTCCTATCCCAGTATCTTTCAAGCTGCCCTGTTGAAAATCTGGGACTGCTTCTTGCATGTAAACACCTGTATTTAATGAGCCAATCGGTGTTTGAATTGGGAGCTTGAGTTGTCTTGCTGTTGGTGCGGTTTCTGTTCCTATTTTCTGGATTAGCAATTCAGGAAAAGCGCGCAAAATGCCTTGATCCTGTTTATACCCTGGCGTTGTTGCATTTGCAATATTGTTGGATAACACTTCTTGCCTGCGTTGTTGCGCGATCATTCCAGATGCTGCCGTATAATAACCTCTAAGCAAACGTTCTCCCCCCTTTCTCATAACACCAATCATGTTAGATTCGCATTTTACAACAAATTTCGCACTTTGGATAAAAAAAGACGCTTATAGTGTGTGTTCAAACAGTCGACATTTTAGAAGGCCGACTAATATCGGCACGTCCTGTGTCAAACGTCGGATCAGCCCATCGTGGACAAGCAGATGCGCCGCTTATCATTTGGTGACTTTTTGAACATCCTCTTATACAATTTTTCTTTTTTCTATTTTATCAATATTCTCAAGCATAATCCCTGTTCCTTTTGCGACACAATTCATTGGTTCATCTGCCAAAATCACAGGAACTTTTAATTCATCTGAAAGCAACTGATCTAAACCGTGCAAGAGCGCACCGCCACCTGTCAGGATTACACCACGGTCAATGATGTCTGCTGAGAGCTCTGGAGGCGTGTGTTCCAGTACTGTTTTTGCTGCCTGGGTAATAAGGTAGACAGATTCACGTAGCGCTTCTTCTATTTCATCAGACTTTACTGTGATCGTACGAGGCAAGCCTGTTACCATATCTCTACCGCGAATGTCGATGGATTCATCTCTCGCTCCAGGAAATACGGTTGCTATGTTTACTTTAATATCCTCTGCGGTTCGCTCCCCGATTAATAGCTTGTACTTTCTTTTAATATAATTCAAAATTTCCGCATCAAATTTGTCACCAGCCATTTTAATCGATTGTGCTGTGACGATGTCTCCCATTGACAAAACGGCAACATCCGTTGTTCCGCCGCCAATATCAACTACCATGTTTCCGCTTGGCTGAAAAATATCCATACCCGCTCCGATCGCGGCAACTTTTGGTTCTTCTTCAAGATATATGCGCTTTCCGCCCGACTTTTCTGCTGCCTCTTTAATTGCTTTCTGCTCGACTTTTGTGATGTTCGTCGGACAGCAAATAAGCATACGTGGTTTCGACAAAAATCCACGCACATTAATTTTATTTATAAAATATTTAAGCATTGCTTCTGTTACATCAAAATCCGCTATTACCCCGTCTTTCAATGGGCGGATAGCTTCGATGTTTCCTGGTGTACGTCCTACCATGCGTCGTGCTTCATTCCCTACTTCGAGTACTCTTCCCGTATTGCGATCCATGGCAACCACAGACGGTTCATTCAATACGATTCCTTTTCCTTTTACATGAATTAATACATTGGCCGTTCCAAGGTCGATTCCGATATCTCTAGAAAACATGAACTTGATCCTCCCTGCCTATTCAAACTAACAGCTCCTAACAGCTCTACATACGTTTTGACAAAATTGCTGTATTTGGTTGACGGCGTTTTCGCCTTAACTAAAACACTAGCGGTGCATCCGTCCAATAACATAATACTACTAATAACATATTTTATCACAAAAATTCGACATTAGTTAGTAATTATTTGAAAAATTGTTTCCATATTTGAGACGGTTTGAAAAATCACCAAAAATAAGGGCAAATTAGTCTTTCTTTGATGCATGATCTGGCTTTGACACCGGACGTATGAGACGTTAACCAGGATTCGCTGGTTTACGACTGATTTGTCGAATTTATTCCTTTTAAAGTAGGAGAATCTTGTAGAAAAACGAAGGCTACCGCCAACATTACGACAGGGCGATAAGCCACGTTTTCTAAGATAGGCATTTGGAGAATCGATGAGGGTTAACTTACTGGTTTGATTGGGGATTCAATGTCGGAATCTAAGTCTATGGCTATTTCTACTTCCCCTTTTGAATTAAGCTTGTATTTCAATTTCGTTGCTTCGCCGCCCCGTAAATGACGTATTGCTTTGTGATGGTCTAAAATTTCCTTCACTTCATTCGCAAGTTCGGGGTTAATTTCTGGCAGTCGTTCGGTTAAATCTTTGTGGACCGTACTTTTTGAAACACCAAATTCTTTCGCGATGACCCGGACAGTTTTCCTCGTCTCCACGATATGCTTCCCGATCCTGATTGTTCTCTCTTTGATGTAATCGTGCACATCACTCGCCTCCCTGAGTTGGTTATCCAAGGTACGAAATGAGACAAGGTGATGAACGCTGTGGTGTTTGCATATTTATGTAAGCAGGGAATGAAAGGGCAGCATCTGTTAGTACGCTTCTTGGTAGTCTTAGCCCCACACACTTTCTCACCTCAGACCTTACTTGAATGCTCGGTTTATAACATTTTATTACCTGGGCATGGTGAATATGAATAAAAATATCTAAAATGTTGATGGGACAAGGGGTGTAGAAAGAAAATTATCCAAAAAAAAGATCCTTTTGCCGGGGGAAGTGGCAAACGGACCGAACGGGGTGTTATTGGCTTTATTCTATGTGTTTAAGTGTGTGTTCAACCTCTTTAACCAATATCTCCATAGCCAGGATCAACCTGACTACTAGGTGTTTCTTCTGCCGCTAGCTGTGTGTGATTTTCTGGGGATGTAAAAACAAAAGAAATGGTAAGTGCGACTGTACCTATAAGTAACAGCAATTTTTTCTTCATGCTTGCTTACCTCCTTCAATCATTTTTTTATTGACAAGAGATACACGCAAAATGTGCAACCCTTTGCAAACGAATTAGTGATCATTTGGATCCCAACTAGCAAAATTGTTGAATCGCATTTAATGGTAATTTTGAAAAAAAGTAATCACTTCTTTTTTCTATGAAATCTTTGTGTGCTTCTAACAGAATGTCTTTGTCTTGGTGTGCTAGTCCGAGGTAATATTTACGGAATGGCGAATTAATCGAAACGTTATCTAGTATTTTACTTGCACCTACGAAGTTTTGTTTTGCAATTTCAATATGGGCTTGTTCGCTCGGATCGTCTGAGGCTATTCCATCTACCATACCAAAATGCGCAGATATGAATGGAAGATTCTGTTGATAAATCATCGATAATAATCGTTTTTGATTACATTGTTTTGCAATTTTAACTGCCTCGTTTAAATGGTTCATTGCTTGTGTATAACTATCAAATGTATAGGTTAATGCTAGATTAATATGTGTATTTAATTGAAAATCAAGGTTGTACGTTCGGCTTAAAATCCGAAATGCATGCTTTCTAGCAATGATGATCTCATTTCTTTTCCAATAATAGATGAACAGTACTTGTTGTAAACGCACATAAAGGAGGGCTGACATAAATGGGTTATCTACCTCTGAAACGGATTCATTAAGCTCCTCCAAATAATTCCCAAGCATATCGAACTCAAACATATCATAGTAACAATAAATTCTTAAAAATCCTACTAAACATTTCAGCTCAGGAGATTCCGTCTCTACTTTCTCAACAAGGTGGATGAGCTGTCTTGGACTTCTCAATCGCCTTTTCCTTTCCAGTAGCAGTTCGTACACATATGCCCATCTATTGTTAGCCATGTTCATTGAATGGAAATTCTTTTGTATTAGGATTCTGAGATCGTCGTCATACCCATTCATGTATAAAAATTCCATACCTTCTTTTTGTACCATTGACGATTCTGATTCTAATGTGAATTTTCTAGTCAGCTGCATTACCAATTCATCACGGTAGTGAAGGCTCATTTGTTTGATAAACTGATTTAATGTTATTTCTCTTGAGTCTATGAAATCAGTGAGTATGTCTTGGTACGCAATGTCATATGGATCATATGCTACGTTGTTCTTCGCCATTTATTTCACCCCCTTTTGTCGAATTGTTTTTACATATTCCGTCATCCAACGTCAATTTTACTTAATTATGACATAAAATAACAAAAAATCAACAACTTTCAACATACAATCGTTCGACAATTACCGAAATTTTTCGACAATAATGCTCTGGATCATCTTTATAAACATGGGAAGGGCTTTTATCGGCTTTATCACGGACGGTTCGGGGCGCTTTTGTGTCAGAAGTGGCCTTGATTGGCTTTATCATGGACGGTTTGGGGCGCTTTTGTGTCAGAAGTGGCCTTGATTGGCTTTATCATGGACGTTTTGGGGCGCTTTCTTACGAGAAGTGGCCTTGATTGGCTTTATCATGGACGTTTTGGGGCGCTTTTGTGTCAGAAGTGGCCTTGATTGGCTCTATCATGGACGTTTTGGGGCGCTTTCTTACGAGAAGTGGCCTTGATCGGCTTTATCATGGACGGTTTGGGGCGCTTTTGTGTCAGAAGTGGCCTTGATTGGCTTTATCATGGACGTTTTGGGGCGCTTTCTTACGAGAAGTGGCCTTGATTGGCTTTATCATGGACGGTTTGGGGCGCTTTCTTACGAGAAGTGGCCTTGATTGGCTTTATCATGGACGGTTTGGGGCGCTTTCTTACGAGAAGTGGCCTTGATCGGCTTTATCATGGACGGTTTGGGGCGCTTTCTTACGAGAAGTGGCCTTGATCGGCTTTATCATGGACGTTTTGGGGCGCTTTCTTACGAGAAGTGGCCTTGATTGGCTTTATCATGGACGTTTTGGGGCGCTTTCTTACGAGAAGTGGCCTTGATTGGCTTTATCATGGACGTTTTGGGGCGCTTTCTTACGAGAAGTGGCCTTGATCGGCTTTATCATGGACGTTTTGGGGCGCTTTCTTACGAGAAGTGGCCTTGATCGGCTTTATCACAAAAAAATAGCTCTTAGGATTGCTCCTAAGGGCTATTTTTCGCTGTACTCTGGTGTGGGCTATTTATGCATTTGCCATGGCAGCTGACGATTCTGTACGATCGTCCGTGCTATTTCCGCCATTTGAACCAGAGTCATCACTAGAACCTGTGTCATCTGTATCATCTGTTTCGTCTGATTGACCTGGTGAAGGCAAGTCTCCTGATGGGCCTTCTTCTACATTTTCATCCGAATCACTGCCATCATCTTGACTGCTTGTTGATTCTGCATTCTCATCTTTTACCGCATCCAGCGCACTTACTGACTGATTGAAATAATCTTCTGGGTTTACGGCTGTATCCCCTTTGCGAATTTCAAAGTGAACGTGGACATCGCTTGCTTGGCCATAAAGGTTTTGACCAGCAGTACCGATCACGTCACCTTGTTCCACTTTAGCACCTTCTTCAACTAAAACATCACCTAAGCTTGCATAGTAGGTTGACACGTCATTGTTATGGGAGATTTTAATAATGTTTCCGAGTAATGGATCTTCTTTTACTTCTGAAACTGTTCCACTAAGGGATGCAGTAACATCAAATCCTTTTCCATCCTCAGATGCAATATCAATCCCAGTGCTTTGGTAGTATTTATTGTTGTATAAAACAAGTGCTTGTTCCTGATCCTTCGCGTCGCCACCACGGTCATAGAACTTTGTTACAATTTTGGTTTGTGCATCTGCCGCAACTGGCATTTTCACAACCTCTTGTTGTTCTAAAACTGGTTTTGACTCTTTACCCTCAATCGGACTTCTTGTGATCGAGTCACTACCCAATTCCGTTTGAGAATCTTCACTTGCCTCAGGAACCTGATTGCCTAAGTTTTGATACCACAAAACACCCGTCAGCAGTAATGCCGCCAATGTCAAATAAACTGCCGGAAAAAACCACTTCTTACCAAAGATACGTTTCCAACCATTTTTTGAAACGTTCTTATTTTCCTCTCTCATTTCATCATCACCTCAAGAACCATTCTGATCAGAAAGAGGAAAAACTATACATCAAAATTAAATTTTTTCTATTTATTATTCGACAAATCGCAAAAGTTATGTATGAAATAGGGAAAAAAATGATGACTAATCCTGTTTCAGCTGCTTTTAAGAGTATGATCGCTACATACAAATGATTGGCTCATGACGCTTCTGATAAGCTTAAAAGAAGCGTCATGAGCCAATTGCATTCCAGTTCTAATATATGTTGGATGAGGTTGTTAGACAGTTTGTGCTGTAGATGTGTGCGTATCTTAGTTTGCAGCAGCTAATTTAGGTGCTGCTGTTGTCACCTCATCTATCTTTATTCCATTATAATAATATTTCACAATATCTTTGTAGTTTTTTCCTTCCTTTGCCATACCGTTTGCACCATATTGACTCATGCCGACACCATGGCCAAATCCTTGGGTCGTGAAAATAAGATGGTTGTTCTTCTGTTTAATCGTGAAATCACTGGAACGTAGATCTAGTTTCTCCCTAACGTCTCTGCCGCTAAATGTTTTCCCACCAATCGTAATTTGATCCACTCGTTTGCTTTCGGTTCTTTTTATTTCTGCAACTGCTTCTGCAGCTGGATCGATGGAAACTCCAAGCAGTTCTTCCACCTTGGAAATAGGAAGCGTTTTTTGATCTTCAAATTTAGGTGATTGCTTATCCCATGGACTTGCTACACTTCTTAAATATGGGAGCTTATTCGACCAATAGTTCTCAGAGTTCTCCGTATACCCATTACTTGTAGAGAAAAATGCTGGTGTAATTGGTTGACCATCATAGGTTATAATTTTACCAGCCGTTTGAACAACCGCCTTTTTAATTTTGTTCATTTTCCAGCTGTAATCTTCTCCCCATGCCTTTCTTAGATCCGTTTCATTTTTGTAAACTTGGTATTGTACTGTATCTGTAACATCTGCGCCTTCTGGAACGGTATCTTCTGTACCTTGTTGAAGAAATTTGACGATATAGGTTCTGGCGGCTAAGGCTTGTGCTTTCAATGCCTCTAATTCGAAGTCAGCGGGCATTTCTGAAGCCACTACCCTCGTTACATACAGTTCAAGGGGTACTTTCTCCACCTCACTCGTTTGTGTCCGGAATACGCTAACTGAAAAAGGAGAACTACTAGCATCTAGAACAACGGGCTCTTCCCCTCCTTCGTTTACCGAGGCCTTTAGCTCGCCATTTGACTGGATGAATGGCACAACGATTAATGTTGGTACTACCAAGATTACTGTAAATAAACTAATCATTAGTAGGATGCTTGAATGCTTCCAATTGAATGAAGTTTTGAATGAAGTTTGCTTTTTCCACTTCTTCTTCATTACTGGCCCCCTTTCTAGCTTTCTACTAGTGCGTGTTCAAAAAGTCGGCAAATTAGAAGCAAGCAGGTCGAGGCGGCGATGCTTCTGAGGACCGCAGTGTAGGCTTTCCCTACATGAGGACCGGAAGAACGAGCCAACGAAGAGATGCGTAGCTTATCATTTGGTGACTTTTTGAACGTCCTCTACTATATAAATCTATACAAAACATAAAAATAATAGAACTAGAAATTGAAGAATTGTCTGATAGAGGCTGTCCATTTTTTGCAAATGTAGTGAAGGATCCGTCAAGAATTGCTACCAAAAGGAAAAGCTGCCCTCCCAGGATTGGGAGGGCAGCTTTATGCGGTTCCTTTATGCAGTTCGTTAGAGGGCATATGATAATAAACAGGTGCAGTTTCAGATTGCATTATGATGCGTTAGATGCTTGGTGTGCATTTCAGTTTGCATTATGATGCATTGAATGCTTGGTGCTCATTTTCGGTTGTTATGCTTTCGTCTTCTTTTATTCGTTCAATGTCGGCACCTAACTTCGCTAATTTTTCTGCTAGGTTTACATAGCCACGATCTAAATGTTTTAATTCTGTTACTCTTGTGTAGCCTTCTGCAGTAAGCCCAGCTAAAATTAAGGCAGCACCTGCACGAAGATCGGTTGCAGCAACTTCAGCTCCTTGCAATTCACATGGTCCTTCCACAATAACACTGCGTCCTTCGATTTTCAGTTTTGCATTCATTCGACGAAATTCTTCTACGTGCATAAACCGATTCTCAAACACTGTTTCAGTAATGACACTAGTGCCATGTGCGTTTAGCATTAATGACATGATCTGTGACTGCATATCTGTTGGAAATCCTGGGTGTGGCAATGTTTTGATATCCGTTGCCTTCAATCGCTTTGGCCCCAATACTCTGAGCCCATCTTCTTCTTCTTGAAATTTTACACCCATTTCTTCCATCTTTGAAATGAGTGAACGTAAGTGCTCTGTAACTGCACCTTGAACATATACATTTCCACCTGTAATCGCCGCAGCAACCATGAACGTTCCTGCTTCTACTCTGTCAGGTATGATCGTGTGTTCTACACCGCGCAGGCGATTGACACCTTCAATTTTTATTGTTTCCGTTCCAGCACCTACAATTTTTGCCCCCATTTTGTTCAAGTAGTTTGCCAGATCCACAATCTCGGGCTCTTTTGCACAGTTTTCAATAATTGTTTTGCCTTCAGCCATTGCAGCAGCCATCATAATGTTTTCCGTTGCACCGACACTTGGAACATCTAAATAAATCTTTGCTCCTTGCAATCGGCCATTCGTATAAACTTCTACAAAACCATTTCCAACATGCACATTTGCGCCCATTGCTTCAAAGCCTTTTAAATGGAGATCAATCGGACGTGAGCCAATTGCACATCCACCTGGTAATGCAACTTTTGCATGCCCATATCTAGCTAACAGTGGTCCAAGTACGAGTACGGAAGCACGCATTTTTCTTACGTATTCAAATGGAGCTTCTGTTAATAAAGTATTTGTTGCATCTACGGTTACGGTATTATTTTCAATGTTTACGTCTGCATTCATATGACGCAATACTTCTCTCATTGTTTCTACATCAGCAAGGGCGGGAACTTCATGAAGCACACTTCTTCCTTCGCTTGCAATTATACTTGCTGCGATGACAGGCAGTACGGCATTCTTGGCACCTTCCACTTTCACTGTGCCATTTAACTGCCTCCCACCACGGACGATGATTTTTTCCAAGGTTCATTCTCCTTCGCGTCCATTTTCACTATATTAATATTCAGAAGTTATGATAGGTGTTCCTATTGTAATGGTTGTTTTACCGCCCAATCCTTCGCGAATCGCAACTTGCACATTCATTTGATTATTTTCATATGGTATGCTGGATTCCCACTTTTGTGTATAGCCAGATTGAACATGAAAGCCATTTTCATCCAACTGATTTAGTGGCTGAACTTGTAATGTATCTTCTATTTTTTCAAAAAAATTAACACTATTAATCTTATCACTAGTTGTACTAGTCACACAAGAGAATTTTAGCATTTTACTAGTAAATAATGTGTTAGAAAGTTTTGCTAGTTTGCTAGAATTGTTCATGATGGTGTCCTCATTCAACACAGTTCCAGTCATTGTGTAGATCACCTCGACATATTCATCGGATGCCTTTGGTTCGAGTATGGTAAACTGTTCGGTAACTTGTTTATTTTTTTGGGGGATGGGTGCCGATAACTTTTCTACCTCAGATGTTTCCTCTGTTTCAAAAGTGGAAACAGAAAAAAATTCTTTGACCTTTGGTTTTAATTGATTCATCCTATCGCGAGTAACAGACTCCTTTACGATAATCTGCCACTTGCTGACCTCTAAATTTTCACGTTGGAGGGCTTTATCCATTTCTTTAATCTCTCTAAATGATGATGTTGTCGCATTCGTCGTATTGACATAAATAATAGAAAGTAACAGGACAATTATTGCAATGAATGTATAGCTTTTCTTCATGGTTTTCTCTCCTCTTTATCCTTTTTCTCATCATTATTGTCAGAGAGATTGAAAAACATACAGATATTCATTCGTCAATGTCCGACAGTGCTGTTTACTGGAATAACAAATACTTCATTATTGACCACTGTGGTAGGGGTGAAATATTACACAAAAAAGATCAACCCTCATTTGATGTTAAGGATTGATCTTTTTAAATGCGTGTTCAAAAAGTCGACAAATCAGAAGGTCGACTAATGTCGCCACGTCCTGTGGCAACGTCGACACTAGCACGTCCTGTGCGTCGCAAGCAGGTCGAGGCGGCGCAGTTTTGAGTATCGCAGCGAAAGGTTGTTGCTTCGAAAGCATTACCTCGCACGAAGAAAAAATGTTCTTCTTTTTCTGAGGATATGCTTTTAATACGTGAGAAACGGAAAAACAAGCCAACGAAGAGATGCGCCGCTTATCATTTGGCGAATTTTTGAACATCCTCTTTAAATTTAAAATAAAAACATGAGTTGGCCTGACCATTGCAAGTAATCTAAGAAAAAATTGCTTACAGTTGTACCGATTGTGATTGTTAGAAATACGATTAAAACTCTTGCCTCAAAAACACGGCCTTTTTTAAACAATGGATCCATGTTGACCGCTTGGAGAACTCGCCAAGTAACACCAATAAAAAATAAGTGCGATATAATGCCAGTAAGTGCTTGTTGACCAATCGTTTCCATCATTGTGACCATATCCTTTCCTTGAACTCGTTTTTGTTCATCCTATCCCGTTCATATGTGTAAAATACGATTGATTCTGACTTCCCTATACAAGATGACATGGACAATAGGAAATGTCAACGAAATGCCATCATGGGTGAATAAGAATTTAAGGATGTGTGGTGTTCTAGACGATATCCTAATCATCTGGCAAACATATTATTTCCTGATGGGGAAATATCCGACACCTCTCACCAACAATCATCATTATTTCCCGGGTAATATCGACAGTAATTCCTAAACAAAGATCTATTGTTATCCCATTTTTTGCGAAAAGTATTTTGGCCGAATAGTAGCCTCTCAGTCCGCGAAACCTACCAAAACCCCCGTTTTTGGCCAAATAGCGGACTCAGAGGCCGTTATTTTGAGTAAAACGCATGGTTTAAGGGGTTTTGCGGACTCACAGGCCGTTATTTGCTCTAAATGGGCTATTTTCGGCTGGCTTTTCGGCAATTAAGGGCCTCTCAGTCCGCGAAATACACCAAAACCACGGTTTTTGGCCAAATTGCGGCCTCTCAGTCCGCTAAAAATTCTATGCGGACTCAGAGGCCCCTATTTTGAGTAAAACGCGTAGTTTACGGGGTTTTGCGGACTCACAGGCCGTTATTTGATCGGAATGGGCTTAACTCGGCTGGCTTTTCGGCAATTAACGGCCTCTCAGTCCGCGAAACCTACCAAAACCCCCGTTTTTGGCCAAATAGCGGCCTCTCAGTCCGCTAAAAATTCTATGCGGACTCAGAGGCCCCTATTTTGAGTAAAACGCGTAGTTTACGGGGTTTTGCGGACTCACAGGCCGTTATTTGATCGGAATGGGCTTAAATCGGCTGGCTTTTCGGCAATTAACGGCCTCTCAGTCCGCGAAACCTACCAAAACCCCCGTTTTTGGCCAAATAGCTGCCTCTCAGTCCGCTAAAAATTCTATGCGGACTCAGAGGCCCTTATTTTGAGTAAAACGTATGGTTTACGGGGTTTTGCGGACTCACAGGCCGTTATTTGATCGGAATGGGCTTAAATCGGCTGGCTTTTCGGCAAGTAACGGCCTCTCAGTCCGCGAAACCTACCAAAACCCCCGTTTTTGGCCAAATAGCGGCCTCTCAGTCCGCTAAAAATTCTATGCGGACTCAGAGGCCCTTATTTTGAGTAAAACGCATGGTTTACGGGGTTTTGCGGACTCAGAGGCCGTTATTTGCTCTAAATGGGCTTAAATCGGCTGGCTTTTTGGCAATTAAGGGCCTCTCAGTCCGCGAAATACACCAAAACCACGGTTTTTGGCCAAATAGCTGCCTCTCTGTCCGCTAAGCCCAAACCAAAAAGGATGCTCCCGATCGTGACGTGGGGGCACCCTTTGAAAAATTAGTATGTTGTTTATCTTTGTCCTGTTACGTCTAAGCGATTCATGGCACGCTTTAGTGCATATTCTGCCCTTTTGAAATCAAGATCATCTTGATTAGCTTGTAGACGGCTTTCTGCTCGTTGCTTTGCTTTTTTTGCTCGTTCCACATCAATGTCTGTAGGTTTTTCTGCTGATTGTGCTAGGATGGTTACCTTATCTGGGCGAACTTCAAGAAATCCACCATTTACTGCGAGATTTTCTGTTGTGTTGTTACCTTTTAAACGCACAGCACTGATCGATAATGGTGCAACGAGGGGGATGTGACCAGGCAAAATCCCGAGTTCTCCATATTCCGCCTTACAACTAACCATTTCAAAACGATCTTCCAATACAGGGCCATCAGGAGTAACAACACTTACAGTTAGTGTTTTCAATGCAACCCCTCCTTGGGCTGGAATGAAGCGGTGTTCTTCATAAAACACCGCTTGGTTATTGCAATTTTTTATGCTTCTAGTGCTTTTGCTTTCTCGACAACTTCTTCAATACGACCGACAAGGCGGAATGCATCCTCTGGAAGATCGTCATATTTACCATCTAAAATTTCTTTGAAGCCTTTTACTGTTTCCTGAACAGGAACGTAGGAACCTTTTTGTCCAGTAAACTGCTCGGCTACGTGGAAGTTTTGAGATAGGAAGAATTGGATACGGCGTGCACGTGCTACTGTTTGTTTATCTTCATCTGACAATTCATCCATACCTAGGATTGCAATAATGTCTTGCAGCTCTTTGTAGCGCTGTAGTGTACGTTGAACTTCACGTGCCACTGCATAATGCTCTTCGCCAACAACTTCTGGGTCAAGTGCGCGAGAAGTAGATGCAAGTGGGTCCACTGCAGGGTAAATACCTTGTTCAGATAATTTACGCTCAAGGTTCGTTGTTGCATCTAAGTGCGCAAATACCGTTGCTGGTGCAGGGTCGGTATAGTCATCGGCAGGGACGTAAATCGCTTGAATCGATGTTACGGAACCTTTGTCTGTTGATGTAATACGCTCTTGAAGCTGACCCATTTCCGTTGCAAGTGTTGGTTGATAACCAACGGCAGATGGCATACGTCCAAGCAATGCAGATACCTCTGAACCTGCTTGGGTGAAACGGAAGATGTTATCGATAAAGAGCAATACATCTTGTCCTTGATCATCACGGAAATATTCCGCCATCGTTAGTCCTGTTAATGCTACACGCATACGTGCACCTGGTGGTTCGTTCATTTGACCGAATACCATTGCTGTTTTGGAAATAACGCCGGAATCTTTCATTTCATAATAAAGGTCGTTCCCTTCACGAGTACGCTCCCCTACTCCTGCGAACACAGAAATACCACCGTGTTCTTGTGCGATATTGTTAATAAGTTCTTGGATTAGTACGGTTTTTCCTACACCCGCACCACCAAATAGTCCGATCTTACCACCCTTAATATATGGTGCTAAAAGATCGACGACTTTAATTCCAGTTTCTAGAATCTGTGTTTCGGTTGCAAGGTTTTCAAAATCTGGTGACTGGCGGTGAATTGGATCACGACGCACATCGCCTTTAATTGGTTCATCTAAGTCAATGTTATCTCCAAGTACGTTAAACACACGCCCAAGTGTGACATCTCCAACTGGCACGGATACAGGCGCACCCGTATCAATGACGGCTGTACCACGCTTTAAGCCATCCGTTGACGACATCGCAATGGTACGAACACTATCATCTCCTAGATGCAACGCAACTTCTAACGTTAGTTCATTGCTTGACTTCGCGTCCGTATTTTCTAACGTGTCATACTGGACTTGTAATGCGTTATAGATTTCAGGAAGCTGGCCGCTTTCGAATTTCACGTCTACGACAGGTCCCATAACTTGTGTAACGCGTCCTTTGCTCATCGATTTCCCTCCTATCTTACTTTAAAAAACGATACTAGTAGTTATTCTAGCGCAGCTACTCCACCAACAATTTCGGTGATTTCTTGCGTAATGGATGCCTGACGTGCGCGGTTATAGGATAAACTAAGATCGTCAATGATATCTTCAGCATTATCTGAAGCGCTTCTCATTGCTGTCATTCGTGCCGCGTGTTCACTGGCTTTTCCATCTAATAGGGCACCATATAATAAGCTTTCTGCATATTGTGGTAGTAATACTTCCAAAATTTCTTCTTGACCTGGTTCATATTCATATGAACTCGTCGTTGACTTTCCACTTGAACCGATGTTTGTTAGTGGTAAAACCTTTTTGCTTTCTACTTGCTGAGAAATAGCACTCACATAGTGGTTGTAAAAGATGTTTAATTCATCTATTTCTTCATCCACGTACATTTGAACTGTTTCTGAAGCTAGCTCTTTGATGTCAGCAAAATCTGGTTGGTCTGCAAGTCCGATAATTTCTTTTGCTATCGTTATATCACGCTTTTTAAAAAAGTCACGTCCGATACGACCAACTGCGATAATTGTATATTCATCTTTTGATTGATGCCGTTTCTGGATGGTTTGATAAACCTCTCTCAGTACATTACTGTTATATGGTCCAGCAAGTCCACGATCAGATGTTACTACAAAATATCCAACCTTTTTCACATCGCGTGCTTTTAACATAGGATGATCTATCTTTTCTCCGCCGTTTGCAATATTTGCAACAACCTCTTGAATTTTATCACTATATGGAACAAAGGATTTCGCATTTTGTTCTGCCTTATTTAACTTTGATGCAGATACCATTTCCATTGCTTTAGTGATTTTCATCGTCTTTTTTGTTGAGGTTATTCTGTTACTAATATCTCGTAAAGATGCCACGTCGTTTCACCGTCCTTTCTTCAAAGGTTTGCGCTTGAAGCTTGTTTATTACTCAGAAACGATAAACGATTTTTTAAATTCCTCAACTGCGCTGTTCATATCTGCCGCCTCAGGAAGGTTTCCTGTTTGACGAATAGATTGAAGTAATTCTGCTCTATTTCCTTCAAGCCATTGATGGAATTCAGATTCAAAACGGGTAATATCTCCAACCGGAATATCGTCTAAATAGCCTTTCGTTAATGCATAAATAATCATCACTTGTTTTTCAACAACGAGTGGTTTATGCAAGCCTTGCTTCAATACTTCTACCGTACGAGCACCACGATTTAGCTTTGCTTGGGTCGCTTTATCCAAGTCAGAGCCGAATTGTGCGAAGGCTTCTAACTCACGATAGGAAGCAAGGTCAAGACGTAGTGTTCCCGCAACCTTTTTCATCGCTTTGATTTGTGCTGAACCACCTACACGGGATACAGACAAACCTGGGTTAATCGCTGGTCGAACACCAGAGAAGAATAAATCAGACTGCAAGAAGATTTGCCCATCTGTAATCGAAATAACGTTTGTTGGGATATAAGCACCAATGTCCCCAGCTTGTGTCTCAACGAAAGGAAGTGCTGTTAGGGATCCTGCACCCTTTGCATCACTCAACTTAGCTGCACGTTCAAGTAAACGAGAGTGTAAGTAGAATACGTCCCCTGGGAATGCTTCACGACCTGGTGGACGACGAAGTAGCAAGGAAAGCTCACGATATGCTGATGCTTGTTTTGATAAGTCATCATAAACGACAAGTACGTGCTTACCATTGTACATGAACTCTTCACCCATAGATACTCCTGCATATGGTGCTAAGAATAGTAATGGCGCGGGCTCGGCAGCACCGGCAGATACAACAATTGTATAATCTAAGGCGCCGTGCTTACGAAATGTTTCCACTGTTCCACGTACGGTAGATTCTTTTTGACCAATTGCCACATAAATACAAATCATATCTTGATCTTGTTGATTCAAAATGGTATCAATGGCTACCGTCGTTTTTCCTGTTTGACGATCCCCAATGATTAACTCACGTTGACCACGGCCAATTGGTACTAAAGCGTCAATTGCTTTAATTCCTGTTTGTAATGGTTCATGTACGGATTTACGATCCATAACTCCTGGTGCTGGTGATTCAATTGGACGGGTTTTTCCTGTTTCGATTGTACCTTTGCCATCAATTGCCTGTCCAAGTGGATTTACTACGCGACCAAGCAATTCCTCCCCTACAGGCACCTGCATAATGCGACCTGTTCGGCGTACTTCATCGCCTTCACGAATTTCTGTATAAGGTCCTAGGATGACAATCCCTACGTTACTTTCTTCTAGGTTTTGTGCCATACCCATAACACCATTTGAAAATTCAACGAGTTCTCCAGCCATGACGTCATCAAGGCCATGAGCACGTGCGATACCGTCACCAACTTCGATAACTGTACCAACATCGTTGACTTCAATGTCAGACTCATAATTTTCAATTTGCTGTTTGATCAGCGCACTGATTTCTTCAGCTTTAATGCTCATGCCATTTCACCCCTATCATCATTTGTTTGCAGATACTAAGTTCCGTTCGATCCGCTCTAATTTTCCGCTTACAGTTCCGTCATATATCGTGTTACCAATTTTAAGTTTCACGCCACCAAGAATGGTTGGATCAACTACATTCGATATTTTCAGCGTTGTTTTGTTTAATTTTTTCGCGAAAACGTCTGCAAGCTCTTTTTTTTCAGTTTCGTTCAATTCACGAACGGAAAATACGGTTGCCTGTGCTATTCCTTTTGCATCATTAACCAACTCAATAAAATGTTCCGTGATCGCTGGAATGACCTCTACACGATGGCGGTCAATTAACAGCTTTAACGTATTGATCACATCTGTCGAAACACCCTGAAACGACTCATCCAGAAGCTGTTTCTTCTTGTCATTGTTAATTCGAGGATGCTGAAGGAATGGTAAAATTTCTTCGTTTTGTTTTATTACATCTCCGATAAGTCGGAGTTCATTTTCCAATTGATCCATTGTAGCTTTTTCTTGGCCTATTTGGAAAAGGGCATCGGCATAGCGTTTCGCGATTATTGTTTCACTCATCGCTTGTCGCCTACCTCTTTAATATATTCGTTGATCAACTTCTCCTGATCGCTTGCATTTAGTTCTTTTTCGATTACTTTACTAGCAATCTGAACGGATAACGATGCCACTTGATCTTGGAGCGCCTGAATTGCTTTTTCTTTTTCTTGTATAATGTCCTGCTGTGCAGTCTCTTTTAAGCGTTCTGCTTCTTTTCGAGCTGATTCGATAATATCCTTTTCCTGCTTCTGTCCTACCTTTTTTGCTTCCTCAATGATAGAGTGGGCTTCTTGGCGGGTACGTTTTAGTTCTTCTGCGGCTTCTTTTGACGCTTTTTCTGCTTCATTACGACTTTTCTCCGCAGTTTCTATTTCACTTGCAATATGGTCTTCACGCTTTTTCATCATGTCCATAAGTGGACCCCAAGCGAATTTACCTAATAGGAATAATAATAAGATGAAGAAGACCAATTGAGCTAGCATGTCACCTACAAGTAAGCCTTCAGCACCAATAACGATCCATCCTGCGTTTGTCACCACAGTGTTCACTCCTTTCTACTATCTTTGTCAAGGCATTGCTTTAAGACGATCGTGTTGTATCACAAAGCAATGGCGAAGACCCCACCTTTACTAGAACTTCGCCATTTTGTTAAGTTGTCCGTATTCATTGCTAGTTGGTGTTACATTACAATAAATGCGACAACGACCGCGATAATCGGTAATGCTTCTACTAATGCAACCCCGATAAACATAGTAGTTTGAAGTGTACCACGTAATTCTGGCTGACGTGCAATACCCTCAACTGTACGACCTACAATCAAACCGTTACCAATCCCCGCACCAAGTGCTCCTAATCCTACCGCAATTGCCGCTGCTATAGCTGCCATAATAAAACTCCTCCTCATAATGTATTATCTTTTCGATAAAATTTTTTCATTGATTTAAGTGTTACATGTAATGCAATGGTGTTGACCTTATTTATTCTTCATTAAGAAAATTGTGGTGAACAAAATTAGTGATCATGTCCCACTTTGTGTGACATATAAACCATTGTTAGCATAGTAAAGATAAATGCTTGAATCACACCAACAAATGTACTAAATCCTTGCCACGCGATCATCGGAATAGCTGTACCTAGGAATCCACCAACACCTGTTGTTGCAAGTCCTGCTAGTAATCCGAGTAAAATTTCTCCCGCATAAATATTACCGAATAGTCGCAGACCTAATGTCAATGTATTTGCAAATTCCTCCACTATTTTCAATGGTAGCAAATATGGTAATGGGCGCAAGTAGTCTTTACCGTACTCTTTCAATCCCTTACGTTTAATCCCGTAATAATGTGTCAATACAATAACGAGAGTGGAGAGTGTTAATGTTATACCTGCATCAGATGTTGGGGACTTCCACCATAGTTCATCTCCGTATACTCCTAGTGTTACTACACCAAGCATGTTGGCAACGAAAATATATGTGATTAGGGTTAAACCTAACGGAAGAAAAGTCTTACCAGTATTCCAATCCATGGTATCCCCGACAATTCCCTTTACAAAGTCAATTACCCATTCCATGAAATTTTGTAATCCTTTGGGGTTCATCTTCAGACTACGTGCAGATAGTAGGCCTAAAATAAACACGATCGTAGATGCAATGAATATCATTAACACATTAGACAAGTTGAAATCAAGCCAAGCTATACCAAGTACGTCTTCCACTATAGGTGCTTCATGATCCAATTTCTTCACCTCTCTTTCCTGTGTTAATCTCTAAATCTAAAGTAAATAAAATCTATCATAATGACAAGATAAGCTGTCATTAATCCAATAATCACAGATACTAAATGGAAGTAATCCTCAAAACGAAGGGCGATTAAAACAGCAAGTACTGCTGCTGCTAGTCGCGTAAAGGTACCTATACTATGCGCGGATTTTTGTTTAGCTACTGCATGTCCAAGTTTGTTAACTTTTGATTGCAATAACCAAAGATTGAAAAAACTTATTACAGCTCCTAAGATGAGACCGAGGAATATGCGCGGATAGGGTGTAAATCCAGCACCCAAAACCAACAATGCTAGAAGAAAGAACATCCATTTTCGTTGACGGGTAATCATATTTTGGTATTGTTGCATTCGTTTACTCGTCTCCCATGCATTTTTGAACTAAATAGACTGTTCCATTTTCTCTGTTCCAAGAAGAATACAAGGAAGTTTTTCAGGCACAGTGAAACCCTTATCATTCATCCTAAGTTAGCATACAATAGGGGCTATCTGATGTCAATTAGTTTGTGAGTAAAAGTACAAATTGGAAAAAATTCGATACTTATTGGAATATTGCTCCTCAAACGAATTCAATTACTATGCCTTTGACACCACTATTTATTATAACGGATAAGTATGCAAATGTACGCCAAAAGTGTGACAAAAGTGTGACGCGAATGCTCGAAAATAGCGCACCTATTACATCGTATTAGACTCTACCTCTAAGTGAAGCGTAGGTAGGAGTTTCCAATCAGATGGAGTCGAGACTCCATCTGATCCCCGATGTTTCAACTTACTGAAACGAGTTCGCTTGTAATGTGTTGGGGAGACCTACCCGCTTCATTGCTCGATGACAATGTTGCTTGGGTAGGTATAGGTTTTGTCATTGCTCGTAGTTATGGATACAACTGCCAGATATTGGCCGCCTTTGCCCACTTTACGTTCCTCCATTGTGCCTTCGATTAATCCAACTTGTTGATCGTCCATCTCTAACAAGGTTCTTTTATATTGAAATGTTTGTGGATCGTACAGGTCAACGGTCACTTTCTCTGCTCCTTCTGGTAAATACAAGCTATATTGATACATATCGTCGGAAAGTGCTTCTAGTGAAAAATCAAATCCCATCGCTTTTGGATAGTCTCCACCTTTAATAAGGAATAAATATGGTAGTTGATATGTTTTATCCCTTTCTTTTAATGTTAACCAGCCCTGGTGAATACCTTCCTCCATCCTATTGCTATCAACGGTAAGCTTGACCTCGATCGTCTTTTTATCACCTGGAGGGACGGTAATACTTTGCGGCAGCACCCATCGCATTCCCTGTTTCTGCTTTGGCATATCAAAATAAAACTCTTTCTTCTTGTTCGAAAGGTTTTCAACTTTAAAAGCGTATGTTTTCGTGTCTTGTAGCTTTGTCACATTTCCTAAACTAATGAGCGGCTGATAAAGGATTGTCGATGTTTCAATGGCACGGGCAGGCTGCATTCTCCCCATTCCTTGTTCGATCGGATCATAAAGTTGTCCTTCCTTCTCTTCTAATGGTAATGCTGTTGTTAACAATGCACCCTTCAGTTTTTGTGGGGACCAATCAGGATGTGCCTCTTTCACTAGCGCAAGGGCGCCTGCCACATGTGGTGCTGCCATGCTTGTCCCTTGAAGCTCTCGGTATCCATCTGGAACAGTACTCAAGATAGCCGCACCTGGTGCTACAATTTCTGGTTTTATCCTCCAATTGACCGTTACAGGACCCCTTGAACTAAACTGCGCCATCTTATCTTTTACAGTTGTATAGGAGGTATCAAGCCAATTATTTTTGTTCACCATGTTATCCAATATCCATTCACCGTCTCGCTTTGTTACCGAAACAACTGGTATGGTAACAGCTGCTTTTCCGTCTGCAACAGAGCCTTGAAGTGGGCCTTTTTCATTATTAAAAATGATCACGCCAGCTGCCCCAGCTTGTTGTGCCCTCCTTGCTTTCTCAGCAAAAGGAATTTCGCCTCGTTTATACAGAACGATTTTATTCCTAGCATCGGTCAATGGCTTTGCTCCTATGCCACCATAAACGATTGGCTGGTCTTTCTCAAACTGCCAAGGAACGGATCCCATCAGCGGGGTTAAGGGGATTTTTTTGTTTGTGAAGGAATCGTCAAGATACGGTATGGTAATCGGTGGTGTTGAGGCGCCAACTGATATGACCTTTGTTGCCGTTGCTGGCGATCCTACCGTCCATTGATCTGGTCCTGCATTTCCATTTGCAATCACCACCGAAACACCGTGGTCTACGGCGCGGTTCACTGCAATGCTTGTTGGCCAGTCCGGGCCATTTACCGTGTTACCTAATGATAAATTGATGATGTCCATCCCATCCTTCACAGCCTTTTCAATTGCTGCAATCACTTGGATCGACGTACCCATCCCGCCTGGCCCTAAGGCACGATAACTATACAAATCTGCTTCGGGTGCAACACCTTTCATTTTTCCATTTGCTCCTATAATCCCAGCAACATGGGTTCCGTGCAGTGTGGGACTACCTTGCTCAGGCAATGTTTCCATTGGGTCATCATCTAAATCGACTAAATCGTAACCTCCTTTGTAATTCTTTTGTAAATCTGGATGGGTATAATCGATTCCCGTATCAATTATTCCTACCTTCACCCCTTTTCCTGTATAATTTTGATCTCCAGGCAAGACTCCTTTGGCCTGTTTTTTAATAAAAGGGATACTCTTGTTGATATTGTCTTCATCCCTACTATTCACCTGATAATTTCGAACGGGGTATGTTTTTTTGACAAAGGATTTTGTTTTTATATCCTGAAGTTTATCTAAATCTCCCTTTAGCGCCAGTCCAGTCAAAATGGTATCGTATACTTGGACGACCTCTACAAAAGGGTGGTAGGTTTCGATTTCTTTTTTACGTTCGTATGGATTCCCTTCGACTTCAATAATAATTGAATTTTCTTTATCATCGGCACGAGCAAAACCTGTTTCTGATAAGGCTATGGTTGGGAAAGTTACTGCTGTTACCATAATACTAAGTAGTATGATCGATGCGATTCGGAAAAGGTTCATGTGCACGTCATCCTCCATTATGTTACAAGTCTTATTAGTTTTTGTTATGATCGACTTTTTCATGCACGGATTTATGAACATATGAATCGCATAGTTGAGGACACGCTTAGTTTTGAACGTGTGATGAGTGAATTTAGTCTATGCAAAACGGAAAAGTTGAGGTAATCAACATTTGAGGAAGGAAAAGTGGTTCATCACGGGGATGAAGGGCATTTCACGTGGGTTTGGGCTAAGAAAAGTGGTTCATCACCCTTATGAAGGGCATTTCACGTGGGTTTGGGCTAAGAAAAGTGGTTCATCACCCTTATGAAGGACATTTCACGTGGATTTGAGCTAGAAAAAGTGGTTCATCACCCTTATGAAGGGCATTTCACGTGGATTTGAGCTAGAAAAAGTGGTTCATCACCCTTATGAAGGGCATTTCACGTGGGTTTGGGCTAAGAAAAGTGGTTCATCACCCTTATGAAGGGCATTTCACGTGGGTTTGGGCTAAGAAAAGTGGTTCATCACCCTTATAAAGGGCATTTCACGTGGATTTGGGCTAAGAAAAGTGGTTCATCACCCTTATGAAGGACATTTCACGTGGATTTGGGCTAGGAAAAGTGGTTCATCACCCTTATGAAGGGCATTTCCAGCTTATTTTGAAGTGGACATTATTCCCGTTTTTTGGTAAATGTGTGCGGGCATTTATTTGGGTATTTATCAAAAAGGCAGCTGACGTGCTCAATTTTGACCAAATAGCCGGATAAATGCCCGCATTAATACTGTGTTTTCTTTACGTTACTTTTTTTACTTGAAAGGATGCTGGTCGATCGGCACGCTGCTTAAAAAAGTAACGAATCGCTTCTGCAATCCGGCTAGATGCTTGACCATCGCCGTAGGGGTTGGAAGCTTTAGCCATTTGCTCGTGTGCGTTTGGATCGGATAAAAGTGTATCAGCGAGTGAAAAAATATGATCTTCGTCTGTACCTGCTAGTTTCAGTGTACCTGCGTCGATTCCTTCAGGTCGTTCTGTTGTGTCACGCAGCACTAAAACAGGTACCCCAAGAGATGGCGCTTCCTCTTGCACCCCACCTGAGTCCGTCAGAATTAGATGGGAGCGGGATGCGAAATTGTGGAAGTCGACTACCCCTAATGGCTCAATTAACTTAATTCTTTCGTCATTTCCTAAAATTTCATTTGCCGTGTCTTGAACGACTGGATTGAGGTGTACAGGATAAATAACTTGCACGTCATCATGTTTTTCTACTAATCGCTTAATCGCACGAAACATTTGCTGCATGTTTTTGCCTAAATTTTCTCTACGGTGGGCTGTCATTAATACGAGACGTTTGTTGCCAAGTTCGTCTAGGATTTGACTTTTATACTGTTCGTTTACTGTTGTTTTTAGTGCATCAATTGCTGTATTTCCAGTTACAAAAACAGTGTCAGCCTGCTTATTTTCGTTGACAAGATTTTGTTTCGACTGTTCCGTTGGTGAAAAATGAAGATCGGCCATCACACCTGTAAGCTGCCGGTTCATTTCTTCTGGAAACGGAGAGTATTTGTTCCACGTACGCAGCCCCGCCTCCACATGTCCTACCGCAATTTGGTTGTAGTATGCTGCAAGGGATGCCGCAAATGTTGTCGTCGTGTCACCATGGACGAGCACGATGTCTGGCTTCGTTTGTTGCATCACCTCGTCCAAGCCTTCTAATGCCCTGGTCGTAATTTGGGCAAGTGATTGTCTTGATTTCATAATGTTTAAATCGTGGTCTGGTGTGATTCCAAAAATATCGAGTACTTGATCCAGCATTTCTCGGTGCTGTGCAGTTACCGTTACGATTGGTTCAAACTGTTCTGGACGTTTCTTAAGTTCGAGCACGAGCGGAGCCATTTTAATTGCTTCTGGCCTTGTCCCAAAAATCGTCATAACTTTGATCCGGTCTGTCATTGTCGTCACTCCAAATGGTTCATTGTTATTTTGTTCCGTATAAACGATCACCAGCGTCTCCAAGACCTGGTACGATATAGCCTTTTTCATTCAGTTTCTCGTCAAGTGCTGCTAAATAAATGTCTACATCTGGGTGTTGTTGTTGTACTAACTCGACGCCTTCAGGTGCTGCAATTAAGCACATTAAGCGAATTTGTTTCGCACCGCGTTTTTTCAAAGAATGAATCGCGTCGTTAGCAGATCCACCTGTGGCGAGCATTGGGTCAATAACAATCAATTCTCTTTCATCAATATCAGAAGGAAGCTTTATATAGTACTCAACAGGTTTTAACGTTTCAGGATCTCGATATAAACCAACGTGTCCCACTCTTGCAGCTGGAATGAGTCTCAAAATTCCGTCTACCATCCCAAGACCAGCACGCAAAATTGGAATTAAACCGATTTTTTTCCCTGCTAGTATTTTTGTTTTCGCCTCTGTGACAGGTGTTTCAACTGTGATTTCTTCAAGTGGAAGGTCCCTCGTTATCTCAAAAGCCATTAATGCTGCAACTTCATCAACGAGTTCTCGAAATTCTTTTGTTCCTGTGCTTTTGTTTCTTATGTACGTAAGCTTATGTTGAATTAACGGATGATCTAATACGTAAACATTTCCCATGGTCTGATCACTCCTTTTATTATTTTTGGCATCCTTGAAATTTTACAGAAAAATCGACAGTCTTTCAAGTAGGAGCTGCAATATGATTGATTGAAGAGAGAGACTTCTTTCGGAAAAACGTTAAATGATCTATTTCCCGAGAGTTTGTAAGCACAAGATATTTTATCTCAAAGTTTACTTGTGCTTGCCCCAAAACTACATAACCGCTAATTTTCTGATTTTCTGCCGATTTTTCCAAAAAAACCTAGCCAGAGTGGGTGGCACGTACTCAGGCTAGGGAGAGATGTTTATGCATATAATGGGAATTTCTCTGTTAATGCTTTAACGCGTTCTTCTGATTGTTTGAGTGTTGCTTCATCTTCGTGATTCTTTAGTGTTGCTGCAATGATCGATGCAATGACATCCATTTCTTCTAGTCCAAATCCGCGGGTTGTTACAGCGGCTGTACCGATCCGAATGCCACTTGTAACAAATGGGCTTTCTGGATCAAATGGAATCGTGTTCTTATTTGCAGTGATACCGATATCGTCTAGTACTTTTTCTGCTACTTTACCGGTTAGATTTAGTGGTCGTACATCTAATAATAATAGGTGATTGTCCGTACCACCTGAAACGAGTCTTACACCTTCTTTTTGTAATGCTTCTCCAAGACGTTTCGCGTTGTCAATGACGGATTGACTATATGCTTTGAAGTCCTCTTCCAATGCTTCTTTGAATGCCATTGCTTTGGCTGCGATTACATGCATTAATGGTCCACCTTGAATTCCTGGGAAGATTGACTTATCTATTTTTTTTGCAAATTCTTCCTGACATAAAATCATACCGCCCCGAGGTCCGCGTAATGTTTTGTGTGTTGTCGTTGTGACGAAGTGGGCATGTGGGACTGGATTCGGATGATGCCCTGTTGCAACAAGACCTGCGATATGGGCCATGTCAACCATCAAGTAGGCACCCACTTTGTCGGCGATTTCACGGAACTGTTTAAAATCAATTGTGCGTGAATAGGCACTCGCTCCAGCAACGATTAGCTTTGGCTGGACTTCCTGTGCTTTTTCTAATACAGCATCATAATCCAATTGTTCCGTATCCTTGTCGACACCATAATCAACGAAATGATAGAGATTTCCGCTGAAGTTAACTGGGCTGCCATGTGTCAAGTGACCACCGTGGCTAAGGTTCATACCTAAAACAGTGTCGCCAGGTTCTAATATGGCAAAATAAACACCCATGTTCGCTTGTGCGCCTGAGTGGGGTTGGACATTAGCATGGTCTGCTCCAAACAATTTTTTTGCTCGATCTCTTGCCAGGTTTTCTGCAACATCGACATATTCGCAGCCACCATAGTAACGGCGTCCTGGGTATCCTTCTGCGTATTTATTTGTTAACACAGAACCTTGTGCTTCCATTACTGCTCTTGAGACAAAGTTTTCAGAAGCAATCAGTTCAATTTTGTCCTGTTGGCGCCTTTTTTCGTTTTCGATTGCTTCAAAAAGTTCTAAATCGTTTTGTTTCACATGTTCCATATTCGTATTTCCCCCTTGTCGTTTTCTTTACTTTTATTTTTATAAAATCTTATAGAGGTTGTTCAAGAAGTCACCAAATAATAAGATTTTGTAGTACATTATCTCATATGATCAGGATAATGTGCACGTTGTCCGCCAATTAATTTGGGCCTTGTTCGAGCTGCGTTGATACGTGCATTTCCGACGAATCGTTGTTTAAAACGTAATGGCACCGCAACTTTTTTTAATTGCATACCAATCATTGTTTCTCCAATATCGATACCTGCATCTGCTTGGATTTCCTCTACAAGAATTGGGTGCTCCATTTGTTTGTAGGCATAGGAGGCCATGGATCCCCCTGCCGTCGGTACGGGAATAGCGGTTACTTCCTCGTATTTGGACTGACGAGCAATATTCTTGTCCATGACAATGGCACGGTTTAAATGTTCACAGCATTGGAAAGCTAGTGTGACGCCTGAATTTTTTTGCAACCGTTGCAGTTCTTCAAATAGAATTGCAGCAATTTCCTCGCTTCCCGATGTGCCAATGCGCTGACCAGTAACCTCACTTGTCGAACAGCCAACTACAAATAGATCTCCAGACGTGAGATAATCACTCGCAAGCCATTCGTCCACAATGTCTGCCATGTGCCCTCTAATGGCATGAAGCTCACTCATCTGCATAACCTCCTAATGTTGGAATTGTTCATCCATTGCATTAAATCTTAATGTTCGGATATATTCTTCTCCTAATGTTGGGATTAAAAGACGTTAATGCACAGTTAAATAACCACCAAATGTTGGGTCATGTTCCTCTCCGAATGTTGGGATGTGTTTCTCCATTGCTTTACCTTCAAACGTTGGGGTATGTCCCTCCTTTGCTTTACCTCCAAAATGTTGGGATATGATCCTCCATTACTTTACAGCATTAAAGTGTTGTGTTTTCGTATTCGGTGATTTTGCCAATTCTGTTCGCGTGGCGTCCTGCCTGGAATTCAGCTTGTAGCCATGTTTTGGCAATTTCTCTTGCAAGACCAGGGCCAATCACACGCTCCCCCATTGTTAATACGTTGGAGTCGTTATGTTCTGCGGTCATTTTTGCACTGAAAACGTCGTGTACGAGTGCAGCACGAATCCCTTTGACTTTATTAGCGGAAATACACATGCCGATCCCTGTGCCACAAACTAGAATTCCCTTGTCAAACTCGCCGCGTGCAACCCGTTCTGCTGCTGGTATACCAAAGTCAGGATAATCGACAGACCCCTCACAATCACAGCCCATATCTTCATACTGGATATTTAATTCTTCTAATAAAGAAGCAATTTCTTTCCTAATATTTACTCCGCCGTGATCTGATGCTAATATAACTTTCATTTTTGATACTCCTTCCACATTGCCTTAGTTACTATTATCTAACTTGTTCGTCAGTAGTTCGATAAACTTATCGATTTCATCTAATGTTTTTTTATACGTTTCCAAATCGCCACCAAATGGATCGGTGACATCATAATTCGGCAACCTTGCCTCAAGTTCTTGGATTCGGCTGATCTCATCTTTTAAATGTATGCTTAATGCATGATCTAACTTGTTGCTATTTAATTTATTTCCTTGATCTTTCATAAATATTGCACGTTTTTCTTCCATTTCCGTATAGGCTTTTTTCAATTGCTCCCACGTTTCATTTTCGGTATCAATCACATATTCCTTTAGTGTGAAAATTTTGTCGTAAAACTCTGGGTACTCCATGACGATTGTTTGTTTGTGTTGTGTGGTCATCGCAAGAACGAGATCAGCCCAATTGAGTAAGTCCCTTGTGATTGGTTGCGACTGATGATGAAAAGGGATTCCTTTTTCTTTTAATACGTCGATTGTACCTTGTGAGGCACGCTGTCCTTTACCGGCAAAAATTCCTGCTGATTGTACTTTGATTTGATCATTCTTTTGCTTGAGTAACGCTTCTGCCATTGGACTTCGACATGTATTTCCAGTACAAACGAACAAGATCCTCATTTATTTATAAACCTCCATCAAAATCACTCTTTGACAAAACTATATCATAGTTTCTACTTGATGATAAAGGAAATTAGCAGAAAGGGTGCGTTGGCACGAGAAATGTCGTTCATGGGCTTTATGAAGGACATTTCGGGGTGCGTTGGCATGAGAAATGTCGTTCATGGGTTTTATGAAGGACATTTCGGGGTGCGTTGGCACGAGAAATGTCGTTCATGGGCTTTATGAAGGACATTTCGGGGCGCGTTGGCACGAGAAATGTCGTTCATGGGCTTTATGAAGGACATTTCGGGGTGCGTTGGCACGAGAAATGTCGTTCATGGGCTTTATGAAGGACATTTCGGGGTGCGTTGGCACGAGAAATGTCGTTCATGGGCTTTATGAAGGACATTTCGGGGTGCGTTGGCAAGAGAAATGTCGTTCATGGGCTTTATGAAGGACATTTCGGGGTGCGTTGGCATGAGAAATGTCGTTCATGGGCTTTATGAAGGACATTTCGGGGTGCGTTGGCACGAGAAATGTCGTTCATGGGCTTTATGAAGGACATTTCGGGGCGCGTTGCATGAGAAATGTCGTTCATGGGCTTTATGAAGGACATTTCGGGGTGCGTTGGCAAGAGAAATGTCGTTCATGGGCTTTATGAAGGACATTTCGGGGTGCGTTGGCAAGAGAAATGTCCTTCATGGGCTTTATGAGGGGCATTTCGGGGTGCGTTGGCATGAGAAATGTCGTTCATGGGCTTTATGAGGGGTAGCTCTGGGCTCGTACGGTACGGTCTTGACAATAATTTTATCATTTCCTAACAATAAAAGGGCTGGCTTCACCTGTATAACAGAGAAAGCCAGTCCATTTTAACCAAAAATAAGTTTTAAACCGAATGCGCAAAGAATGCTTCCGCCAAATATTTCGCTATAGACACCTAATAATCCATTTGCTTTTCTTCCTATCAGCAGTCCCAACCAGGTAAGGCCAGTGGCTGCTAATCCAAACAATAGTAAGGCAAGAAAAACCTTTGTTCCAGACATGCCAAGACTTAGTCCAACAGAAAAACTATCAATACTTACACTAAGTGCGAATAAGACAAGACCTGTTCCTGTTGGATGAAGCCATTTCTGCTCTTCTCTGTTAAAGGATGATAGTAACATTTGCATCCCTATACCAAATAAAAGGGCACCACCAGCAATGATGGCAAAGCCTTCTAATTGACTCGAAATATAGTGGCCAATCACAATGCCTAGAAACGGCATCATGACGTGGAACAAGCCAACCGTTAACCCGATTACAAATATCCGCTTCAATCGGAGCCATTGCATCCCTATACCTAATCCAACAGAGAATGCGTCTGCCCCCAACGCAATTGCCATGAATGATAAGGAAATAAATTCTCCAAGCACTGCATCTGGCATCCCACAACCACCTCCGAACATGCTAATTCACTATATGCTTGAAGACAAGCAATTATGTGAAAATGAGCGGTGGTTATGGTTCGGGCTTGTATTGGTGCCTGCTTTCTATTGGTATAGCGTGTAATTGCGACTGGTGCAAAAACTACTCCAAATGAATGCACCATATATCATTTAGAGATTTTTTGAAGCTTCTGCTCTAATGCTACTTTGTTATTTGCTGAAACAATAAATTGTTTTGTTATCGGATTATAGTAGAGTGTTTGTTGCTTGCGATTGGAACGGAAAATCGTTTCAATGTCATATTGCAGCAATGGCACAAAATACAGGATGCCATGATCTATTGTTATTTCAGTGTGGCCTTGATATTTTTGCTTAATTTCTTCGATTTGTTTGTTCATTTCTAAAGCAATAACTTTTGATTTTGTTGTAATTTCCTCGACTTTTTCTTCGCTTAATCCTTTGCGTTGTGCTCTTCTATCATTTTCTTTTATTAATTCCTGGTAATATGTTTCAATTCTATCCAAATCTTTTTGAAGCTGATTATCTTTTTGGCGCTGCTTTTGCTGTTTTTCTGTTTTGTTTTCTACATGGTTATAAGCGGTTGTAAAAGCTGCTTCTATGTTCAAATCTACAGGAATCGGATGGTTATACAATGGATCAGACGTGTACATGATACTGTTTTGCTCCTGTTTCATTGTTTCAGATATTTCACCAGTGATTAAGTTTACCCAGACTTGATCTAAGCTTTCTTCCTTTTCATCGGAAATAAAGACTTGTGGTGATAAGTCAAGTAAAAGTTGATAAAAGAAAAAGATAAAAACATTCATTTAAGGTAAAAAAGAGCGCACTGAACTAAACCCGCCCAACTAACAAAACGTTTGTTCGGGTATGCTAGAAAGGATTCAAAAGCATTATTTGCTTTCGATTTACACGCTCCTTTCTGACGTGTAGAGTTGGTGGTTGCGTAGTAGCACATCCACCAAACGTACCAGTTTTCTCGCGGTCATTACGAGGGCTCTTTTATGTTTGTATTTCGGAACTTCTTTATATTTCTTTAGGTAAAATTCATGGTACACAGGTTCATTTCGTTGTACGGAGTTGGCAGCTTCAACTAAGTAATAACGAAGATACTGATTTCCTGTTTTCACCCTAGGTGTTCGTTCCGATTCAAAGTCACCAGATTGTGATCTTTTCCAATAGAGACCGGCGTATTTCGCCAGTTGTGCCTGTGTTTCAAAGCGTTCAATTTGACCTATCTCAGCGATAATACCGGCCGCATAAACAGGTCCAATACCTGGCACACTTATGAGACATTGTGCCTCTGGAAGAATTTCGAATAAGGCCTCAATACCCTTGTCCAGTTCTTTGATTTGTTTCTTGAGTGTTTGAACCAGTCTGGCATAAGTTGCCAAGACCATATCAACAGAGTGTTGCACGACCTTTCCAAGACGGTAGGAATCACGAATAGCCTTTTTAATATTTTTGGCCAATTTTTCAGGATCACGAAAGCGCCCTTTGCCTTTCCCTTGGAGGAAAAGAGCTAATTCCTCTAATTCCATATTGGCAACGTCATCTAAAGAAAGGGAATCGGCAAACAATTCCATCATGGCAGCTCCAAAAATGGAAGTATCTACGTCATTAGAGAGCGTATTGCACTTGTAATAAAGATTCTCAAGAAAATGTTGCTTACACTCCGTCAATTGCTGGATCACTTGATAACGAGATCGCGTTAATCGTTGGAGGGCAACATACTTTTCTTCTTTGATAACGGTTTTATTGTACCGTCCAAATCGAAGGAAATCGGCAATGCGAAAAGCATCAATACGGTCTGTTTTATCTTCTTCAAACAACCCTTTAAACCGATGAATGGCCTTAGGATTCTGAACAACTACTTCCACACCAATCCTTTGTAAGTCCTTATCATTGTCTAAAAGGGTAGACGGATGAAAACTATAAACAGATGTAGATTCCATACCAACAATAATTTTTTCGTAATGGAACTGCCCGTTATACGTTAAAATGGTTTCTTTTATCTGGTTGGCACCATGTAAGTCATTGGAAAGTGTTTCTTCTTTTAGACGCGTGTCTTCACTGTCAAGGAAGCACACATCAAGATTTTTAGAGCTAACATCAATACCTACGAATAATTTCACGGAAAGGACCTCCTTTCATAAGATTTTGGAATAAGCTTGGATACTGCGGGATATCCCTAGAACAATTGCCTAACAACAACCTCGCGTATGAGTATTCCCTGATGCCTCGCTAAAAGCTGCCCAAGTCTACTAATCTCGGTTTAGCGAAACATCGATACAGCTTGTGCGTTTGCAGTACAACAATTGTCTGGGTCACAGTCTTTAATCGTAGTTTATCTACAGGAGATGAAAGCATATTCCCAGTTGGATCCATTCCAATTCTATTATCTAAGGACATCACGCAATACCCAAGCAAAAAGGTTTTAATGTAACTCTATTATTCAATTTTCAAGGAGCAATTTTTTGTTCTTAAATATACTATACGAATATACTATACGAGGTTATGTGAAATTGAAAAACAGCCCAAACACCCATCACATTGATCTCATCAAGAATGTTGATTTTCCCATTTTCTTCTTGCAAAAAATGCGTGATTTTTTTTAAAGGATTCGCAAGTGTCTGTCGTTCCACTTCTGCAAACCTTAGTGTGCTGATCGCCTGTTGATTAGCGATCGTCTGTACTTGTTCTAATATAAAGCTTCCAAAGGTGACAAATTCAGACTGAGGATTTTCTTGAGCTACTTCGAAATCAAATGCAAGCTCAAGCTCGGTCTTATTCTGAAAATAACTTTTATACTCTTCAGGAATAAGTACTTGACATAAAGCATATTCGACTGGCTCAACAACGCCTCCAAATCCTTCTATCACTTTGGTCACAAACTTTTGGAGCTCCATTTAGAGACACCTTCCTCGCAAAAATATTTATCATCAAAATAGACGGTCATCTAATTCTTTTTGTTTTAACAATTTTTGTTTGTTCTCAAAAAGCTTTTCACCTATTTGCTCCATTTCACTTTCTATTTCTTCTTTACTATTTGAGTGGGCCCACGCTTTCATCATGAGCTCAGAGAAGTCCTCTTCATTTTCAATATCGCCAAGTATGGCATCCACTTCCCCTACAACAAGCTCAAACATATTTATTTTACGATCTAATAATTCCAAGATATAGTGTTCGATGGTATCTTTTGCAACTAGATTGTATACGAACACATCGCGCGTTTGTCCAATACGATGGATTCGTCCAATACGTTGTTCAATTGCCATCGGGTTCCACGGCAAGTCATAGTTGATCATTCCATTACAAAATTGTAGGTTACGCCCTTCTCCACCAACTTCTGTACTTACAAGCACATCTGCTTGTTCTTTAAAAAAAGTAATCTGTTCTTCTTTTTCTTTTCGCTTTAATCCACCATGAAATTCGGCAACCTTAAAACCGCGCTCTTTTAGTAGGCTCGCAAGGAATTTCTGTGTTGATTTGTACTTTGTAAAAACAAGCATCTTATCATTAAAATCTCTTAAAATATGAACGAGTTGATTGACTTTTGGATTGTTTTCGTTTTCCATGTTCACAATATCTTGTGCTCTTAAGGAAAACTTCTTTAGTGATTTTTGGTCAAAAATGGACAATTTTTCATTGGCTGCAAGTTTTTCAAGTGTATGATACATGGAGGTGTATGTGCTGCCCATCTGTTCTTGTAAATTTTTCAATTGGAAGCGACTAATCGATGGCGTATCTTCTCTATATTTATTGCGAATAAAACTACTAATATCTTCGTATAATTCCTGTTGTGCACTTGGTAAATCAACTGTTGTTGTGTATGCCTTCCTTTTGGTAAATTGAACATCGACATTACTTCGTTTGTTACGAATCATGACGTCAGAGATTAAACTCTTAAGCCGATCCGAATTTTTAACCTCAATCCCGTCTTTACTTTCAATAAAATTGTTTTTAAAGTAACGGTATGTTTTAAGCTGGCCAGGTTTGAGCAATGTTATCAGATTATAAAGTTCTTCCAAATGGTTCTGAACTGGAGTTGCAGTTAAAAGGAAAATGTACTTTTTGTTAATGCCATTGACAAATTTCCATGCTTGGGTATTGCGATTTCTTAAATGGTGCGCTTCATCGACGATCACCAAATCATAATGCTCATTGAAAATCGGATCACGGTGCTGCTTTCTTTTCGCTGTAGATATGGATGCAATCACCTTATTATAGTGTGACCATGCTTGATCTCCCATTTTTTTAAATGCTGGATCATCTGCTTTTATAAAGTCTTGGTTGAATTTCCGCTTCATTTCGTTTTCCCATTGTTGTACAAGAGAAGGCGGCGTGAGAATGAGCACCTTTTTGACAAGGCCTCGCATAATATACTCGAGCATTGCCATACCCGCTTCTACCGTCTTTCCGAGACCTACCTCATCACCTAACAATACCCTTCCTTTAAAATGATTTATGACAGATTTTACCGTTTGTAGTTGGTATTGGAATGTTTGTGCTTCGCGGATATACGGGAGGCATACTAATTGATCATCTTTTGCGTTGATCTGAAACGCTTGGGCCGATTGGTATAGCTGAAACCACGTTTCTGAATTTTGTTTGAACCCTTTCATGGCATTCATAACGGTTTCCAGTCTATCTGCTCCGCTAATAGACTTTTGCCTCACCCGCTGTTGTTCGGAATGACTAGGAGAGGAAACCTTAATTTCGCCATTTGTTTCTTTATTAATGAATAGATATTCTGCATTATACGGGGAGAAAAAACCCTTAATTCCACGCCCCTGCAAGGTGTTGTCATCCCAATTTATTTTGAATTTGCGTGTAACCCCTTGATCATTGACCATTTCAATGCTTTCATCCGAATCTTTCGCTAAATCTTTTAGGAAATGGCTGAGCGCATCGTCCATTTCCATCGCATTTAAATCTAGCAGTTCCCTATCTAATTTAAACAAAAATTTCCCCATAACGGTTTGCCTCCAACGTGGACAAGATAGATTTGTTTTTATTTTATCATACATTTGCTAGCTAGTAGAAAAAATTAATAGGGTTTTTGTTGCTATAAAAAAGTTAATAAAGCTAGTCTATAAGTGCGTGTTCAAAAAGTCGGCAAATTAGAAGCTAGTCCGTTAGTCCAGCTATTTCTCTACTGGGTAAGTTTTTTTGTCGCTGCTTTTTGAAGTCGGTTCATAATGGCTTCGCCGATCCCTTCCTCTATAAATGTTTCGCAGATAATGATATCTACATTGGTACTAGAAAAAGATCTTAGTGCATCATATAAATGGATCGCAACTTGTTTTAAATCTGCCCTTGAACCACATGCTCGTACGACATCTGCGGTTACTTGACACGCTAATTCATCGCTAGCCAACACCCCAACTTGCAAGCCTTCCTTGTTATTTTCGTTAATCAAGTTCTGGATAAAATTTACACTCCCGTCAACAAGCCAAAGTGGTGCTTCTGGTGCATAGTGGGTATATTTCATTCCTGGTGATTTAGGTTTTTCGTTTTTCTTAGCTAATGCTGGGTCAACCATCACATCGCCAATAACCTTCTCGAGCTGCTGTCTTGTCACTCCACCTGGACGTAAAATCATCGGTAGGTCTCCCGTACAGTCGACAACTGTTGATTCCACTCCTACACCCGTTTGACCCGCATCCAGCACTCCTGCTATTTTTCCATCTAAATCGTGTAGTACGTGTGCAGCAGTAGTTGGACTTGGTCTGCCTGAGCGATTCGCACTAGGTGCTGCCAAAGGGAGATGGCACACTTGAATAAGCGCAAGTGCAACAGGATGATCTGGAATACGGAGGCCCACTGTATCCAATCCTGCTACCACATTTGCAGCGATCTTCCCATTACTCGGGAGAATGATTGTTAACGGTCCTGGCATAAAAGCAGTGATTAATGTTTCAGCTAGTGGTGGGATATGAGTGACAAATTCCTCCATCTGTTGTTTCGTTGCTACGTGAACGATCAGTGGGTTGTCGGAGGGTCGCCCTTTTGCTTGAAAAATCTTGTTTACCGCCGCTTCGTTCGTTGCATCTGCGCCTAGTCCGTATACGGTTTCGGTCGGAAATGCTACAACTTCCTGTTTTTTCAACATTTGTGCAGCTTCCTCCACACTTATTTTTGCTGTGTCTTGATCTATTTGTTGTATTGACCAAACTGTTGTTTTCGGCATGGGTATACTCCTTTTCGATTGTCCATTTTGCATTGTCCACAACCATTATGAAAGAAAGATGCCATATTTGGCAAGCAGAGCTGCACTTATCCTCAGCGGCCAGCATTTTTTCATTTATGCACAGCCTTTCAACAAGTTGTCCACATGTTGGTGTTTGTTTCGTGTCAATTATCCACACATGAGTTATTTTATCCACACGACGTGTGCAATTTATGTGTGTTGTTCATAAGATTGCAAAAAATACATTTATAATGGGGTTCATCTTTAATCAATCCACAGTATCCACAACTGTTTTATCCACAATAAGTGATGCTGGTTATCTTTTCACTGATTGTTGTGGATAACGGTAAAAAGCCTAACGTAACCGCACCTTTATACAATATTGCCTTTGATGAAGTATTGAAAATTGGTGAGACAGTTTGGAAGCATGTATTTCATAAAAAAAACGCCAGACCTAGTGGATAACTAGATCTGGCGTTTTCTGTCAATGAAGCTGCTTGCTTGGAACATTTCACTGGCTGTTCCTGAAAGGCTGCTTTGATTTCCTTTTTTCCTTCTTTTAATGGTTTTACTACAAATAGAGGAATAAATGTCCGATTCCACTTCTACTGTTTGCTTAGAATAATTCATTTTTAAATGGTCGTGCTGTCTTTTGTGGGAAGGTCGTTATCTATATCCATCACCCACCAATTTCCGCCTATTGCTTCTATTTCTTTGGAAAATGACGGTTGTTCCTGGGGCATAAATTGTAGAATGGACAATAGGCGATCCAATGCAGACTGATGGCTGTACACGTAAAGGGATGACGCTCGTTTCTCTTTTGCTAGTGTGATGCTAGACTCGATGATGGTGAGTGGAAACGTTGTAGGTACGCCTTCTTTTATGTATAAGCTTTTCAACCAATAGCCGCCATCTACTACTGGAGCTAAGGCAAAAAAAGCTTGATATTGCCCTTGGTAATCAACTAAATATCCACAAGCGTGTAACGATTCCTTATCGACAAAAGTGTCCCATTTTCCTTCAAAAAAATCTCTTAATACTGCTTCTTCCATATCCAATGTACTTGTTACGTTCATCTACATCCTCTCCCTATCTAACGATTTATATTAGTCTATGATAGATAGGGAGAAATATGATAGTTTTAGAGGTTGTTCAAAAAGTCACCAAATGATAAGCTACGCATCTCTTCGTTGGCTTGCTTTTCCGTTACTCACGTATTAAAAGCATACGCTCCGTTACTCAAAACTGCGCCGCCTCGACCTGCTTGCGACGCACAGGACGTGCTAGTGTCGACGTTGCCACAGGACGTGGCGACATTAGTCGACCTTCTAATTTGCTGATTTTTTGAACACGCACTTTTAGAGGTTGTTCAAATCCATCAGACAAACTCGACACTACGATAGTCACTCGTATTCGAATAAAATCTGTCAAATCCTTTAAAAAAACCACTCGAGAAAGAAGAACTTGACGGCTACTTTTTCATCTTTGTCTTCTTCTTTTGTCTCTGTTTTCTTATCATCTTCTTGTTGTTTATCTTCTTTTTCATCTTCTTGTTCCTTAGCGACACTTGTTCCATTTGAAAAATCTAAAAAGCATAGTGGTGGGAAAAGAACACACCACCAATTTGCACCTTTACCGTCGCCTAACGTAATTAAAATTGCCTCGTATTCGCCAGCTGGATAAATGTAAGGCCCATAAAGCTTTGTTGGAAAGGAAACATTTTTTCCGTACTCGACCTGATACGATTGATCGACTCCTGCTTCCTCTAACGTTGTCCCGACAATTTCTTTCAGTTCAGGCAAACGTTTTTGAATAACTTGTCTTGCTTCTTTTATGTCCTCGATATCCGTTACCCATTTACTAATATATGCATTCACTTCATCACGGATCGTGCGTTTTATCGTTTGGTCTACGTTGTCATCACTATTAGCTAGAATACGAAGCCGAATAGCCTCATCTGGTATGACCTGGAAGGATTCACCCTGTGTTGTTTTTCCTCTTTCACTTGCGCTTGTTGTTGGAAACGAACCTAGTAATATAAAAAATGAAATAACGATAAAAATTGCTTTTTTCATTGTTCCTGCCCCTTTCGCTTTCTTCTTACAAGCAGTATGGGCAGCTTACTATACTTTTAAACTCCTAATCTATTATTTTTTTTAAGTTCGTTCCATTGTAAGTGCTTATTTGTTTTAATTTGTTGACTCATCATAGTACAAGCATTATAATAACCCTATGTAAAGTTAAAATAATCTTTAACTTTGTGAGGGGGTTATAAATGTACTACTCTATCAGTAAAGAAAAAGTAAGATTACATATGAAAAAGCATGGGATTGCTACTCAAAAAGAATTAGCTGAGCAATTAGGACTGAGCAAGAACCAATTATCCATGTTACTTTCTCATAACTATAATCCTATCAAATCCAATGCTCTAAAGCTATGTGAAACTCTTGATGTTCGTTTTGAGGATATAGCTGAACAGATGGAGCTTAATTTAGGAATTGAGGAGCAAAATTCTAAGAAAGTAATATACAAAAAGGGTAAGAAAGAAAATCAAGATGATGGTAATGATTTTGTTGAGGTAAGAAATATCAAACCCAATAAAAAATATAAAGTCTTAGAATTATTTGCAGGAGCAGGAGGCTTAGGATTAGGCCTTGAGTATGCAGGTTTTGAGTCTATTGGCAATGTTGAAATAGATAAACATGCCTGTAATACTTTAAGAAAGAATAGACCCAATTGGAATGTAATTGAGGAAGATATTGAGGAAGTAACTAAAAATGGTATAGAGCATTATATTGATGCTCCTGATGTTGGAGAGCTTGATTTATTATCTGGAGGCTACCCTTGTCAGGCATTTAGCTATGCAGGTAAAAAAGGTGGATTACAGGATGCTAGAGGTACAATGTTTTTCCACTATGCTAAAATCCTTGATAAACTGAAGCCCAAAATGTTTCTAGCTGAAAATGTAAAAGGGCTTGTTAATCATGATGGAGGAAACACTTTAAAGACGATGCTCGATGTTTTTGCTGATATTGGATATACAGTAAAACGGAAAGTTCTCAGGGCATTAGATTATGACGTAGCTCAAAAAAGAGAAAGAATCGTAATTGTAGGGGTCAGGAAAGATTTGGTAAATAAAGAGGGGTTAGAATATCTATTCCCTATGCCTTATGGCTATGAGCTTACTCTAAAGGACATCCTTAAAGATGTACCTGAGTCTGAAGGAACAAAGTATCCTGAGTCCAAAAAGAAAGTTTTAGACCTAGTACCTCCTGGTGGCTATTGGAGAGACCTTCCTGATGATATAGCTAGAGATTACATGGGTAAGAGTTATTATTCAGGAGGAGGAAGAACAGGGATGGCAAGGAGACTCTCATGGGATGAGCCATCATTAACTCTAACCTGCTCGCCTGCTCAAAAACAAACTGAAAGGTGTCACCCTGATGAAACTAGACCTTTTACAGTTAGAGAGTATGCAAGGATACAGAGCTTTCCTGACAGTTGGGAGTTTGACTGCTCAACAGGAAATGCTTATAAACAGATAGGAAATGCAGTTCCTGTAAACATGGCTAAAGCTATTGGACTTTCTATTGTTAATACTTTAAATAAACTGCAGTGAAAAAGGGTAGATGCTGTAAATGGCATCCTCCCTCTTTTCAATTAAACATCATATGTACCTTTTCCATCTGCTACTTCCCTAACCTCTATATCCAACTGCTGCTTGGGATCTAGACTTTTCTCAATCTCTTTTGCCAATGAGTTGATAACTTTGTCCATCAGTTCAGAACTATCATATTCAGATGCAACATCACCAATAGCATTAGTTAACCTTTGATAAAAGTCCTGGTCACCTGTTAGCCTGTACCAAAATTCAGCCCCAATAATGACAGGATACTCTTTAGCAATCTTTTTATAATGTCCACTTAAATCCTCAGGAGCGCCATAAAAGACACCTACAATAAGGTCATTAAATCCAACATTCAGATTATTTGTTCTTGCAAGGTTTTTAACTCCTGCAAAATGCCCATTTATTGTCTCTACATCATCTTTATTGATTGTATTTGGTCCTGCCTTAATTTGACAATACTTTCTCCTGCCATCTACCTTATCAATAAATTCTATGTCAATCCCTGATGTAGTTGATGCAAAACCTTCTAAAACTTCACTACAAAACTTTTGTAGCTTGTTACCAAAAGTAGTATTTATGGATGTACCTAATACTCTTGGATAGACTAGAGCTTTTGCTATGCTCTTAGGGTTATCATTGCCTGTTAAGAAACTTGCTTTGTACTTGTCTAAAAATGGATTAAGATTAAACTCTTTTAATTTAGTGAGCTTTTTTGTGTTAGCAATATGACTAGGAGCTATTTCCTTTCTGAAAAAGTCTTTTGCTTTTTTAATTATTTCATCATAATTATCGCTCATTGAAACCATCCCCTATAATCTTTCTTTGTTTATCATCTTACCATTTCTCCCCTATATTGCCTAGTTTTCAAAGTCATACATAGGGATGAACCGGTATTCGCACAGTTTATTAAGGATGGTCGATATTCGGTACCAATTCTCTTGGACGGTATTTATGCCGAACTAAGAGAAGGCGTCAAATATATAGTATAATATGAATTACCTTCTGAATATGACTATTGATAGTCAGCTACTCGTACTTTTGTCCTTTTTAACGGTTGCGAAAACCATCCGATCCTTCCCATTTATATCTTGTCGCACCTCTACATCGCTGTTCGGAAAAAATCGGCTCACCAGCTCGCCCACCTTGGTGCCCTGCTGATGCCCGATTTCGAATCCGAGTATGGCAGTATCTGCTACCACCTTTTGTGCTTGCGTTAAAATGGTGTGGTATGCGGCCAAACCGTCCTGCTCTGCAAACAATGCTAGCTCTGGATCGAAATTTTTCACGGTATCATCCAATGTATCTTTTTCAGCATAGGAAATGTAGGGCGGATTGGATACGATCACATCTATTTGCTGTCTTGAATCAAGGACTGGCTGTAAAAAGTTTCCCTCCATAAAAATTACGTCTGCCCCCAGACTTACTGCGTTTTGCTTAGCAACCATTAGCGCATCTGCAGAAATGTCTGTAGCGTATACTTTTGTTGCCGGCCACTCCAGCTTTAACGTCACCGCAATGATCCCGCTTCCCGTACCTAAGTCGATCATGTTGATCGGCTGTCCCGCAGATGAAATATGCGCGATATAGCTATTAAGCCCGAGGATTAACTCCTCTGTTTCAGGACGAGGAATTAACACCTTGTCATTCACATGAAAGTAACGTCCATAAAACATTTCATAGCCAGTTAAATGCTGAACAGGTATACCTGTTTTCGCGTGAGCTTTAATGTCTTGAACGAACTTCTCTTGCACCTGTACTGGAATTTTTTCACGCAGTATAGCGAAAAATTTTGAGCGTGGTACCCCTAAATGGTGGCACAACAAAATTTCAGCGACATTTTGCTCACGATGGTGTTCTGTTAAAAAAAGAGAAGCCCAATGGAGGGCTCCCTGTATCGTCGTATCGTTGTTTTCCATGTGTTATTCACCAAGCTGTTCCAATTTTTTTGTTTGTTCTTCAATGACTAATGCATCGATAAATTCATCAATTTTGCCCGTCAAAATTTGATCTAGCTTTTGAATCGTTAATCCGATTCGGTGGTCTGTCACCCTGTTTTGCGGAAAATTGTACGTGCGAATTCGCTCCGAACGGTCCCCTGTTCCGACTGCTGATTTTCTAGCATCATCATACTCTGCTTGAGCCTCTCGCTGAAATTTGTCGTAAATGCGGGCGCGAAGTACTGTCATCGCCTTTTCTTTGTTTTTAATTTGTGATTTGCCATCCTGACAGGAGACGACAATCCCTGTTGGTACATGGGTCAGGCGCACTGCTGACATTGTGGTGTTAACGCTTTGTCCTCCTGGTCCGCTTGAGGCAAATGTATCAACACGGATATCTTTTTCATGAATGTCTACTTCGACCTCTTCTGCTTCTGGTATAACAGCAACAGTTGCAGTCGATGTATGAATTCTGCCACCTGATTCCGTTTCGGGTACGCGCTGTACTCGATGGGCACCGTTTTCATATTTTAGTTTTGAAAAGGCTCCGTCCCCATTTATCATAAAAATGATTTCTTTATAACCGCCAATTCCTGTTGCATTGGCCTCAATGACTTCCATTTTCCACCCTTGTGCCTCCGCATAACGCGCATACATATGATATAGATCCCCAGCAAACAATGCCGCCTCATCACCACCTGCAGCACCACGAATTTCCATAATCACGTTTTTGTCATCATTTGGATCTTTAGGTAATAAAAGTAATTTTAATTTTTCCTCTAATTCCGTTTTCGTATTTGAAAGCTCACTAATTTCTGCTTTGACCATATCGTACATATCGCCATCTAGATTGTCATCAAGCATTGCTTTTGCATCATCCAATTCGGTCGTAACGTTTTTATACTCTCGATACGTTTGAATGACATCTTCAAGATCGGATTGCTCTTTGGAATATTCTCGTAATTTTTTTGGGTCACTAATAATTTCTGGGTCACTTAATAATTCATTTAGCTTTTCGTAACGATCCTCTAATGTTTGTAATCGGTCTAACAAGCTGGCCACCTCTTTCTCCTTATCAGTGTGTTGTAGCGAAAAAAAGACATGCCCATGCACGCCTCTTTCTTTCGCATTGTAAAACACACGTCAGCATTCTTATTATAGCTTAGGAGAAAAAAATCGTCAAAAATGCTCAAGCCCATTTTTGACGATGACGCTAGGGGGACTGTCTTTTTCCCAGGATTACCGTAGATTAATTTACGATTACTTGGACATTGTACTGGTTGGTTGCGCCCTTGATTGCCGATTTAATATTGTTGCTCCAAGCAATTCGTTCATCACTATTTAAATCTTCCTCTACACGTACAGTTACTCGAACTTTCTTACCATCAAATGTAACAGATGTGACTTCCGTACCTGGCACTTCTTCCGCTGCTTCCTTGATCGTTTGTTTATCTTGATTTTGATTCGATTGCTCTGTAGACAATGGCGTCGTATTCTGCTCGATCGGTACATTGCCTTCTTCTGTTGTTTCAAATTGACCTGGATTGTTAACGTTTAATGGCCCTTCTTGCAAAGACTCCGTTTGATTTTGGCCACATGCAGTTAGTAAAAGAACAAGAAGGATAGTGAAAACAGTACCTATTGATCGGACTACTTTGTGATTTAACTCTCGCATGATCATTCCCTCCTCCAAGAATTGTTACGGTTAGTTTTACCATTATGAGTAGAAATTATGTCCAAAGGAGGGACGAATCTTTTTGTTATACGTCATTTCTAAAGATCTGATTATACTCAGTCGAAAATTTCTCAAGAATGCTAACCGTTTAGAGCACTCTTTAAAAAAGATAGATAAATAAAAGGTCCCTTCACATTTTATAGCAAAGGAACCTTTACTTCCCAGGGAGGGAGGTGCTTGCCAGTGGACATTGTTAGTGCGCTAACGCTCATGATATCCTTTGGGATGTTAGTAGCGTTTATCGTTTCTGATAATAACCACAAAAAATAACCCCTCCTATGCGTTTGACAGGCGCTGAGGGATTATTTTTCCAAAATGCTGCCTAGCCCCTCTTGATGGGGTTCGGTCTATTATGACCGTTCCATGTATCAGCATGGGCGGTCTTTATTAATGTATGCAATTATCATCTTTCTATGTTAATTATACCACGAAATCAATGTTTGTACACATTGATTTTTTTACTTTTTTGTTCCTGCAGTAGCATTTTTAAGCCGACATCAGACGTAATCTGTTTTTGTATGAATTCTTACCCCCCTAGTACTAGAAACAGGGTAAACCTGTACGGACATGGAGAGTATCCAAAAGACATTTTTTTATTTAACAAGCACCCGTTTGAGGAAGATAGGCAATCGGTTACAATAAACAACTTTCAATACTTAAATATTTAATTGCTAAATTTCAACATATACGTTACTATACAAATGTTGAAAGAAAATAATAGATTTCCCCTTCCACTCTACCATTTTACACATTCCTTACTTACCTCCGAATCAACATCAAACCCAAGTACTTTTTGACTCATTAAAATCCCCTCCAAAAGGACGTGCTACCATGCCACAATTTGAACAAGCTTTGAACGACTGGATTCAAAAAAACATTGCTGAAGAGAAGAATCACAGGAGACGAGAAATTTTACAGAAAGGATTAGGGCATGGAACCGTTGAATTTCTGCGGCTCATCTGGTTTCCAACCATCGGCAATTTCAATCATTTGTACCCTGAGTGGGAAGTTCGTGATTTCAACAATGGTTACCGCTACCTTGATCTTGCCTACATGCCTGGTGGTGCTAAGGGTGGAATCGAGATTCAAGGATACGGCCCTCATGCCAGAGATCTGGATGTCAGAAGATTTAAAGATTTATGCTGGCGACATTCTTTGTTGGCTTTAGATGGTTGGACTTTTCTACCTATTGCTTATTTATCGATTAAAGAGGAGACTAAACTATGCCAGCAGCTCCTCCTTGCTTTTATTGGCAAATTCATCTCGACTGATGCACCTTCACAGTTAACTTGGCTTGAAGCAGAAGTCATAAGATTTGCTCACCGTACGTTACGTCCGATTACTCCACTTGAAGTTATGAATCACCTGAGGATAGGTGATCGCCAGACTAGACGCATCTTGCATAAACTTGTTGATTTACAACTCCTAACCATTGCAAGCGGAAAAGAACGCGCACGGACTTATAAAATAACTAAGCTTTTTTGACTGGTTCTTCTATAACAATCTATCTTCATTTTTTGTTTTTGGTTTTTTGGGCAACCCTATGCGTAAGCTGAAAAAGCCAGCCTGGGTAAATGCTAAGCGGACTGAGAGGCCGTTATTTTCAGTAATCGGGCTGTTTTCCATGGTTAAGCGGACTCACAGGCTCTTATTTGCTCTAATTGGGCTTATATTGGCTGGATTTTTGGCAATTAACGGCCTCTCAGTCCGCTAAACACTCCAAATCAGCGGTTTTTTGACGAATAGCGGCCTGTGAAGTCCGCTAAAATATGCTTGGCGGACTGAGAGGCCGTTATTTTCACATATCGGACTGTTTTCCTTGGTTAGGCGGACTCACAGACCCTTATTTGCTCTAATTGGGCTTATATTGGCTGGGTTTTTGGCAATTAACGGCCTCTCAGTCCGCTAAACACTCCAAATCAGCGGTTTTTTGACGAATAGCGGCCTGTGAGTCCGCTAAAATATGCTAAGCGGACTGAGAGGCCGTTATTTTCAGTAATCGGGCTGTTTTCCATGGTTAAGCGGACTCACAGGCTCTTATTTGCTCTCATTGGGCATTTATTGGCTGGATTTTTGGCAATTAACGGCCTCTCAGTCCGCTAAACACTCCAAATCAGTGGTTTTTTGACGAATAAGAGCCTCTCAGTCCGCTAAAATATGCTAGGCGGACTGAGAGGCCGTTATTTTCACATATCGGGCTGTTTTCCATGGCTAAGCGGACTCACAGGCTCTTATTTGCTCTAATTGGGCTTATATTGGCTGGTTTTTTGGCAATTAACGGCCTCTCAGTCCGCTAAACACTCCAAATCAGTGGTTTTTTGACGAATAAGAGCCTCTCAGTCCGCTAAAATATGCTAGGCGGACTCAGAGGCCGTTATTTTCACATATCGGACTGTTTTCCTTGGTTAAGCGGACTCACAGACCCTTATTTGCTCTAATTGGGCTTATATTGGCTGGATTTTTGGCAATTAACGGCCTCTCAGTCCGCTAAACACTCCATATCAGTGGTTTTTTGACGAATAGCGGCCTCTCAGTCCGCTAAAAATGCTAGGCGGACTCAGAGGCCGTTATTTTCACAAACCGCTTGGCTAGGCGGACTCACACGCTCTCATTTCTATAAAAATCCATGGCTAAGCGGGACATTGGCGATGCAATAATGGAACAAATGTCCGCTCGACTCAAAATAAAATTTCAACAAATTAATTGGATACACTCGAAATGCTAAGATTTAGCGGTTGCCTGGGTCTATTTGGTACTTCATGGTGATGGCGGCATCTTGGTTCGTATGATTCAGAAGCACCTACTAAAATAATTGGATCATCGTAAGAGGCAGGTTGTCCATTTAGTAATCGCTGTGTTCTACTGGCAGGCGATCCACAGACTGGACAAATCGCATTTAGTTTTGAAACGGATTCACTGAGAGCCATTAACTTAGGCATTGGTCCAAATGGTTCACCGCGAAAATCGGTATCCAGTCCTGCTACAATAACACGGTGGCCATAGTTCGCTAGTTCATCAACGATCTCAACAATTTGATCATCAAAAAACTGTATTTCATCAATACCAATGACATCAATGTCTTGATCTATATTTTTTAAAATATCCTTTGATCTGTCTACAGGAATGGCCAAAAAAGAATTACCATTATGTGAGACGACGGATTCTTCTGCAAATCTATTGTCTATCATAGGTTTAAATACTCGTACTGTCAGGTTCCCATATGTAGCACGTCGGACCCGGCGTATTAATTCCTCTGACTTACCTGAAAACATACTACCGCATATCACTTCTACCCATCCACTTTGCTTCATGACATACACGATCGGGTCTCTCCTTCCAAAGCTAAACAGTGTCTATTATCTATTACTATAACGTATAAGAGGTTGTTCAAAAAGTCACCAAATGATAAGCAGCGCATCTCGGGCCCACACGATGTGGGTCATGCAGGCGTTGCCACAGGACGTGGCGGTCTTAGCCTGTATTCCTTAAATGGCTTGTTTTTCCGTTCCTTGGAAAAGAAACCCGCTTTTCCTGCGTGCGAAGTATATTCAGGGAAGCATTCCTTTTGCTCACGTATTAAAAGCATATCCTCAGAAAAAGAAGAACACTTTTTCTTCGTGCGAGGTAATGCTTTCGAAGCAACAAGCTTTCGCTGCGCTACTCAAAACTACGCCGCCTTGACCTGCTTGCGACGCACAGGACGTGCTAGTGTCGACGTTGCCACAGGACGTGGCGACATTAGTCGACCTTCTAATTTGCCGACTTTTTGAACACGCACTATAAGGGCATAAAAAACAGGCAAGTGTTAGACATTTTGCCTGTTTCTTCATACTTATGGAATTAAATTGATTCGTTTCTTTATCCAAGATTATATTTTTTCTTAAAGCGATCTACACGGCCACCAGCTTTATCAGCTTTTTGTTTCCCAGTATAAAATGGGTGTGAAGCTGAACTGATTTCAACACGGATTAACGGGTATGAGTTCCCATCTTCCCATTCGATTGTATCATTTGAGCTTTGTGTTGAACCACTTAAGAACTTGTAATCAGTACTTGTATCTAAAAATACAACTTTTTGGTACTTAGGATGAAGTCCTTCCTTCATGTCTTTCCACTCCTTTATGCCCTGAATCCCATAGAAACAGAGTTAATTGTGCAAAAAATGCGAGTAACACATCTTTTTACTAGTCAGTTCGATGCATGTTAAACCTTGAATCACATAAAATGATTATAACAGTGCCATTTTTTGATTGCAAGTATTGATTTAACCGATTTACGTTTCGTGTCTGGATAACGGATCATGCAGCGATTAGGAGCCCCTTCGATTCATCCCTTTTCGCTTCATTTCTTCTTCAATACTTTGGAAGAATTCTTCGTTATTTTTAGAAGCCTTTATTTTGCGTAAAAAACGCTCAAGAAAGTCTGGTGAATCCTGCATCGTCTTACGGATTGCCCATACTTTGTCTAGATGTGATTTCTCTAATAGAAGCTCTTCCTTACGTGTACCAGACTTCAATATGTCGATTGCAGGGAAAATTCGGCGTTGGGCAAGGCTTCTATCCAAGTGAAGCTCCATGTTTCCAGTGCCTTTGAATTCCTCATAAATTACTTCGTCCATTCGTGAACCAGTTTCGACGAGTGCAGTTGCTAAAATAGTGAAGCTTCCGCCCTCCTCGATGTTCCGAGCTGCACCAAAAAATCGCTTTGGTCGGTGAAATGCTGCAGGATCGATACCACCTGAAAGCGTCCGCCCACTCGGAGGAATAACGAGGTTATAGGCCCGTGCTAATCTCGTAATACTATCCATTAAAATGACAACATCTTTTTTGTGTTCCACTAGTCGCATCGCGCGTTCTAAAACAAGCTCTGCTACTTTAATATGGTTTTCTGGAACCTCATCAAAGGTGGAACTGACAACGTCCACATTCGAATTGACAGAACGCTCAATGTCGGTTACTTCTTCTGGACGCTCGTCCACTAGTAAAATGATCAGTTTTGTATCTGGATGATTTGTCGAGATACTATTCGCTATTTGTTTCAGGAGCATCGTTTTACCTGCTTTAGGCGGTGCAACAATTAGTCCACGCTGTCCAAAGCCTACCGGTGTCATTAAGTCAATAATTCTGGTTGACACTTTTTTTGATTCTGTTTCCAGTTGCATGATGCGGTCTGGGTATAACGGGGTTAGGGCAGGATAATGCACACGTTCCTTAGCAATTTCTGGATCTTCTCCATTTACTGCGTCGACGTGCAACAGACCGTAATATCGTTCATTCTCTTTTGGCGGACGTACCTTACCAGAAACCTTGTCTCCATTCCGCAAGTCAAAACGTCGAATCTGAGATGCAGAAATATAAATGTCCTCTGCACTTGGAGAATAGTTGATCGGTCGGAGGAATCCAAATCCTTCTGACTGAATAATTTCTAAAATGCCATCCATGAACAAAAAACCGTCTTTTTCAGCTTGTGCTTTTAAAATAGCAAAAATAAGCTCTCTCTTTGTCAATTTCGCATAATACGAAACCTTGTATTCTCTGGCTCTCGCATAGAGTTCCTTTAAAGTTAGTGTCTCTAATTGAGAAATTGTTAGTTCAGCCACAAAATCACCACACCTATTAATTTTTTTAGTCGTTTGTTTATTTTAAAAAACTCGGCCATCTTAATGCCTTCGTGTTTATCTTTAAGAGAATAACATACTACTGTAACGCGTGATCGTTCTTTTTATTCCATTAACGGTTTTGATCGCGAGTTTGAATTGAAGTACTTTTGGATAGGGGTTTTCTATTTGTTCTAACGGTGATACAGGGGTTTTATTCATCTTAGCAAGCATAAATGTTGGAAAAATACCCATTCCAAGAAACAAAGAAGGCACAAAAACGATAGAATAGAAGTTTTATGTTTTCACAATTAGGGTTACCAAATTTTTTTCTCTTTAAACATCACCATAGCGAACTCATTTCAGCATCAACTAAACACAATATTACCTTTTTAACTTGGATTATTCAAGATTTATTTAAATATTAATAAAAAAAATGCAAATTTCGTATGAATACTTGTGCGTTGTCTCTCCATTTTTTGAAGTGAACACACTCTTCACTCATGTATTTGTGGGAGTGAGCACATCCTTCTTCATAGGAAAATGGAAAAGGAAGCCCACTACTAGTTGGCTCCCTTTCTCCACTGTTATGGTTTGGGTAAACGGACCTATCAAGAAAGTTTACTTTATGACTAGGTTTGGCTTCTTTTTCAAGCTGTGTTCGCCATCGATAAAGCGTACTGTACCACTTTTCGCACGCATAATGACTGTTTGTGTGGTTGCTTTTGTCCCTTTAAACTGAACGCCTTTTAATAGTTCACCATCTGTTACACCTGTTGCGGCAAAGATTGCGTCGTCGCCACCACAGAAATCTTCCATGTAAAGGACACGGTTCATATCATCAATGCCCATTTTTTCACAGCGTAATTTTTCTTCATCATTAGACGGCATCAATTTCCCTTGGATTTCACCACCAAGACATTTTAGTGCAACTGCTGCTAAAACACCCTCAGGGGCACCACCAATACCAAACATGATGTCTACTCCAGTGTCGTCAAAAGCAGTGTTAATGGCTGCGGCGACATCTCCATCAGAAATCAGTTTAATACGCGCTCCTGCTTCCCGAATTTCATCAATCATCTTTTCATGGCGTTTCCGATTCAGCACAACGGCGACTAAATCTTCAATGTCTTTATTTTTCGCTTTTGCTACTGCTCGCAAATTGTCGGTAACAGAGGCATTAATATCGATCTTTCCAACTGCTTCTGGCCCAACAGCAATCTTATCCATGTACATGTCGGGTGCATGCAATAAGCGACCGTGATCCGCAATTGCAATTACTGCCAATGCATTCCATGTACCTTGTGCAACAATGTTGGTTCCTTCTAGGGGATCAACTGCCACATCCACTCTAGGTCCGTATCCGTTGCCAAGCCTTTCCCCGATATATAGCATCGGAGCCTCATCCATTTCCCCTTCTCCGATTACAACAGTTCCTTTCATCGGAATCGTATCGAATACAGCGCGCATTGCGCTAGTTGCGGCATCATCTGCTTCTTCCTTCTTTCCTCTCCCCATCCATCGTGCGGAAGACAATGCTGCCGCCTCGGTCACTCGAACTAATTCCATTGATAAGCTTCTTTCCATGGTCATTCCTCCCCGTAAATTATTCCCCCATCTCCATGGAAGCCTTTAAAATACGTCCATTCCTTACTATAACCTCTTTAAGAATTCTGAAATTGCTCTACTTCTTCTCGTGACATTTCTTCACGCCAAATTTTTGCTCCCATACTTGTCAGCTTGTCTGTTATATGTTCATATCCGCGTTCAATGTGCTCTATACCAGTAACTTCCGTAATTCCATCTGCCATTAGGCCGGCAATGATTAACGCTGCACCAGCCCGGAGATCGCTTGCCTTTACCTTTGCACCTTCCAGCTGAACAGGACCTGAAACAATGGCTGAGCCACCTTCAACCTTTATTTTGGCGTTCATGCGTCTCAGTTCATCGATGTGTTTAAAACGAGCTTGGTAAATCGTGTCTGTTACGACTCCCGTACCGGTTGCTCGTGTTAACAATGATGTAAACGGCTGCTGTAGATCTGTTGGAAAACCAGGATGTACGAGTGTTTTGATATCAACACTTTTTATGTTTTTTCTAGGGCGAATTAATAATTGCTCATCACCCTCTTCAATCGAGATTCCCATTTCTCGAAGTTTTGCCAGAACAGACTCCAAGTGCTGGGGAATAACATTATCAATTAGCACTTCTTCGCCTTGAGCAGCAGCCATGATGGTATAGGTTCCTGCTTCAATTCGGTCTGGAATAATCGTGTGTGTACAGCCTGACAATGTTTCGCATCCCTCAATCCGAATTACATCTGTACCAGCACCTTTGATCTTTGCTCCCATACTCGTAAGTATTGTAGCGACATCGATAATTTCTGGTTCCTTTGCCGCATTTTCGATAATCGTCTTTCCTTTTGCCTTAACGGCTGCTAGCATAATGTTGATCGTAGCTCCTACACTAACAACGTCTAAATAAATACGAGCACCTCTTAATTCGTTGGCACGGAGGTAGATTGCCCCCTGCTCATTTGTCACTTGTGCACCTAATGCCTCAAAGCCTTTTATGTGCTGATCGATCGGGCGTGGTCCAAGATGACAGCCCCCTGGTAGACCAATCACAGCTTTTTTAAAACGCCCCAGCATAGCCCCCATGAAATAATAGGAGGCACGAAGTTTTTTTACTTTTCCATTTGGAAGTGGCATAGCCGTCATTTTTGATGGGTCAATATGGATCGTTTGATCATCCCATGTCACTGTACCACCGATTTCTTCTAATAGGTTTCCTAATATTCCAACGTCTGAGATTCTAGGCAGCCCTTCAATTGTTACGGTTGAGTCAGCTAAAATGGCAGCAGGCAATAGCGCTACTGCACTATTTTTTGCACCGCTAATTCTTACTTGTCCATTTAAAGGATTGCCACCTTCAACTAGTATTTTTTGCATAAGGAACTCCTCGCTTTTAGAGATTGTTCACATATTTTTGAGTGTGGGCTTAGTTTGCACAATTTTACCAAAACAATACGAATAAATTTTGCTCTTATTTGCGATTATTCCAATCTGCTAGGAATTTCTCAATACCTTGATCTGTTAAGGGGTGTTTAACGAGTTGTCCTAGTATATTAAATGGTACTGTTGCAATATGCGCACCATTTAATGCAGCTTCTGTGACGTGAAGCGGGTGTCGAATGGATGCTGCAATTATTTGTGTATCAATACCATGGCGGTCGAAAAGCTCAGAAATAGTCCCAACTAATTCCAATCCATTATGACCGATATCGTCAAGGCGACCTAAAAATGGAGATACATAGGTTGCCCCAGCTCTTGCAGCAAGTAGTGCTTGGTTTGGGTTAAAAATGAGTGTAACGTTTGTTTTAATATTAAGATCACTAAACGCTTTGACTGCTTTTAGTCCTTCAAGTGTCATTGGAACCTTTACGGTAATGTTTGGAGCAATGGCAGCCAGTTCCTTTCCTTCTTCAATCATTCCTTCTGCATCTTCGGCGATGACCTCTGCACTCACTGACCCCGAAACTTCTGCGGTAATTTCTCTGAGCCGATCATGGAAAGATACGCCCTCTTTTGCAACAAGGCTTGGGTTTGTTGTTACCCCTGCTAAAATACCTAAAGCGTTTGCCTCACGGATGTCATCAATATTTGCTGTATCAACGAAAAATTTCATTGGAATACCTCCTCGTATTATAGAACGTCATACCTAATAATCGGGTGCTTCCTATGTATCCTTTAGTGCAACACCGATTCTGATTGTGGAAAAGGAAACTGCCGAATTTAGCAGCTTCCTTTCTTCTCATTACGCTTGATTGGAGGAACCAAACTCACGCATTTTCCCTATAACGGTTTCTTTAATTGCTTCTCTACCTGGCCCAAGATACTTTCTTGGATCATAAAGATCTGGTTTTTCGTTTAATACTTCGCGAACTCTTCTTGCTTGGGAAATCTGGTTATCTGTATTTACGTTCACTTTTGATGTCCCATAAGAAATGGCACGTTTTATATCTTTTGTTGGTATGCCTGTACCACCATGCAAGACAAGTGGTACACCACTCGCTGCGCCGATCTCTTCCATTTCTTTAAACCCAAGATTCGGTTCACCTTTGTATGGTCCATGAACAGATCCTAGTGCTGGTGCAAGGCAGTCGATACCTGTACGCTCAACAAGTTCCTGACATTCTTTTGGATCTGCGTAAATGACACCATCTGCAATGACGTCATCCTCTTGACCACCAACTGTACCTAATTCTGCTTCAACGGATATTCCATGGATATGTGCTAATTCTACCACTTTAGAAGTAATCGCAATATTTTCTTCAAATGGACCGTGCGATGCATCAATCATAACAGAAGTAAATCCTGCTTGGATCGCTTTTGCGCATGCCTCAAAACTTGAGCCATGGTCAAGATGGATGGCTACTGGCACGGTTGTACCGTATTCTTCCATTAAAGCTTTCACCATGGCTACAACGACACGAAATCCACCCATGTATTTACCAGCACCTTCTGATACACCAAGGATAACTGGGGACTTTTCTTCTTCAGCAGCCTGTAAAATAGCTTGGGCATACTCCAAGTTGTTTAAATTAAATTGACCTACCGCATAGCTATTTGCTTTGGCATCTTCAAGCATTTCCTTCATTGAGACAAGTGGCATTACTATAATTCCTCCTTTTATGATTCCATTCACATAACAATTCTAATGATCGCACTTCAATATAAGAATACCAAGTACGATGGAAAGGTGCAACAATACAAGAAATAGGGCAGAGCTATTTATCTATTTTTTTCAACTTAGATCAATCAGATGCTTCGACGATTTTTTTTATTGTTTCACGAGCGTCTTCAATATTGAATGGCTTCGCAAATACGTCTTTCACCATATCAAAATTATCCTTCTCTCTTATCGCTTCTTCTGCAAGACCACTCATAATAATAACAGAAGTTTTGATCCCTCGTGCATCTAGTTCTTTTATTACTGTTGAGCCATCCATAATCGGCAACTTATAGTCGATAATAATAAGATCGGGTGGTTCTGTTGTAAGCACTTTGTCCAATGCTTGCTTCCCATTTTCAGCGGTAATAATCTCATAGCCTTCATTTTTCAGCACTTCTTCTAAAAGTAAGCGAATTCCGGGTTGATCATCGACAATCATTACCTTTTTTTTCATTATGTTCAATCCTTCCTAAACTATGTATATGTAAAGAAAACCATAAGAGGATGTTCAAAAAGTCACCAAATGATAAGCGGCGCATCTCTTCGTTGGCTTGTTTTTCCGTTACTCACGTATTAAAAGCATATCCTTAGAAAAAGAAGAACGCTTTTTCTTCGTGCGAGGTAATGCTTTCGAAGCAACAAGCTTTCGCTCCGTTACTCAAAACAGCGCCGCCTCGACCTGCTTGCTTCTAATTTGTTGACTTTTTGAACACGCACTATAAGACAGCATATGCGCATCCACACTAAGATTGTTATGATAGACCCTATACCAATTCGATACACATCTACAATATTCCTGCTTTTTCATTGGATCAACTAACTACACGAAATCAGACAGGAAAAAAGAGAAAAATCCTTGCCTAAAAAGTTGGACAAGGATTTTTTACTAAAATTTTAGTTTTTGTTTTTTTCGCGATTTTCTACAGCTGCGCCAATAAATCCGTGAAACAGGCGCTGTGATCTAGTTGGTCGAGATTTAAATTCAGGATGGTACTGGGATGCAACGAACCATGGGTGATCTTTTAATTCGATTGTTTCCACCAGCCTACCATCTGGACTAGTTCCAGAAAAAACAAATCCACTTTGTTCAAACTGATCTCGGAATTGATTATTAAATTCATAGCGATGACGGTGACGTTCATAAATGACATCCTCATCATTGTATGCTGCCCTTGCTTTCGTGCCTTCTTTTAAACGACATGGATATACACCTAGTCTTAGCGTACCACCCAAATCAGAAATATCTTTTTGTTCTGGAAGCAAATCGATAATTGGATATGGTGTGGATGGGTCGATTTCAGCTGAATGCGCCCCTTTTAAACCAATAACATTACGTGCAAATTCAACAGTCGCAAGCTGCATGCCCAAGCAAATGCCGAGCAAAGGAATTTTATTTTCTCTTGCAAATCGAATTGCTTCTATTTTACCTTCAATACCCCGGTCACCAAAGCCGCCCGGGATTAGTACCCCGTCAACACCGTCAAGCTGCTCTTCCATATTTTCAGGGGTTACTTCTTCTGCATTGATCCAACGAACACACGCATCTGCATTAAAATCATATCCGGCATGCTTTAATGCTTCAACCACTGAAATGTAGGCATCTGGAAGTTCTACATATTTTCCAACTAGTCCAATTGTGACGGTTTTAGACAGGTTTAACACTTTATCAATGAGCTGCTTCCATTCTGTCATGTCAGCCGGCTGACAATCTAATCCTAAATGATCACACGTAATCTGATCTAGGTTTTGTTCCTGTAACGATAGTGGAACATCATAAAGTGTTTCAGCATCTCTTGCTTCAATGACAGATTTTTCATCAATATCACAAAACAAGGCAATCTTTTCCTTCATGTCTTGGCTTAACGCCATTTCTGTTCGTAAAACGATCACATCAGGTTGGATTCCTAGCGATCGTAGTTCCTTTACACTGTGTTGGGTAGGTTTTGTTTTTAACTCCCCAGCTGCTTTTAAATAAGGAACGAGTGTACAATGAATATACATAACATTATCTTTTCCAATATCACTTTTTATTTGGCGGATTGCTTCCAAAAAAGGTAAGGATTCGATGTCTCCGACTGTACCACCGATTTCGGTGATCACCACATCAGCATTTGTTTGCTGACCAGCACGAAATACCTTGTCCTTAATTTCGTTCGTTATGTGTGGGATGACTTGAACTGTACCACCCAAGTAATCACCGCGGCGTTCTTTTTTGATAACGGTCGAATAGATTTTACCTGTTGTTACATTGCTGTACTGATTCAAGTTAATATCGATAAAGCGTTCATAATGGCCTAGATCTAAGTCTGTTTCTGCACCGTCTTCTGTTACAAATACTTCCCCATGCTGGTAGGGGCTCATTGTCCCTGGATCAACATTAATATATGGATCGAATTTCTGAATTGTAACGCTTAGCCCTCGATTTTTAAGTAGTCTTCCTAAGGAGGCTGCTGTAATTCCTTTTCCAAGTGAAGAAACGACTCCACCTGTTACAAAAATATATTTTGTCACACTTCATCCCTCTTTCTATGTTTCATTCCCGTTGTTTATCTTTAAATTGTATCCTTTTTATCCTGTTCGATTGCTTGTCTGAATCACCTGAAAACAAGAAAAGCGCCCCCCGTTCGTTAGGGGAGCGCTATATTTCATGTCATCACGTTTATGGAGCCCAAATAAAATATTACTGATATCCACCGATAAAGTCAACCCTATTTATTCCTCATCATCATCATCGTCTACATCATCATTCTCATCGGCGCTATCATCGATGTCATCATCGTCATCGCCATATTCTTCCTCTTTTGAGGTATCGTCATCTGTTTCGAAGTCGTCATCTATCTCATCAAGATCGTCAAAGTCATCATCCACATCTAGAATGTCATCCTCTAGCTCAAGGTCTTCATCCAAGGATTCCTCATAAACAGGTTCTTTTTTCTTGCGTTTGGCGGCAGCCTTTTTCTTCTTCTTCTTTTTAGGGGCTGCTGTGATTTCTTCTTCAAATTGTTCAACTGGGTACCAGCGTTTGAGTCCCCACAAATTAGAGCCAACTGTCATGAACTGCCCGTTGATATTTAAATCTGTATAAAACTGTGCAATATAGTGATCTCTTTGTTCTTTGGTGTAATTTTTAATCGTAGAGATTTGGTCATAAATATCCTGGAAATTTATCGCTTTTTTTTCTTCTGAAAGGATTACTTTAGCCAATTCTATCATAGACATTTCTTCAGTTTGAACCTGGTTATACTTTTTCAAGCCCACGGTCTAGCACTCCCTTTATGTAAAAATAATGATTATATGTATATTCATATGTTGATTGTTGATGTGAAGCCTTTAAATGTGTGTTGAAAATACGGCGAATTAGATTTAATTTGTAAATCCTCCAATACATTATATTGTTACCAATACTAAATTGCAATACAAGAGTAAGTTAATGAAAAAATGAGTAACCATATAAGCATAACCAAAAAAGATCGCACCATACATTCTATACTTGAATGATCATGCGATCTTAGTCAAAGCGAACTCGACCTACGCTTCGCTTAGAGGTGGGGGCCTAAAACCCTAATTATAACTCACTGCTTGTTTGCCAAATTGTTCCCAGCCTGCGACAAAGTTATTTCTAGAAGACTTTCGATTTTTTTGATTGGCTAATGCATCGTTAAAATAAATATAATCTTCATCGTATCCAGTAATTAAAACGGAATGCATTTTGTAAGTGATTTTAACTTTACCTGTTGGCGTGTTCCATGTTCTCCAGTAACTTTCAGGGAGACGCTTGAACAAACTTGTGTTCACAACCCAAACCGGCTTTCCTTTATCGACCTGATTTAACACAGCATCGAAATTATTTCCGGATAAGTTTATGACGCGCTCTCCTAAATATTCTCTTGCTAAATCAGCTATTGGCCCATTATAAACACCATATCCTGGCTTATCAAACGTGTACATATTCCCAACAAAGCCCGTATTTGGATTTCCGAAATATACCTGCCCGTTTTTCTTAGAATAAGGGGTTGGATCTTTTCTTACTTCCTCTGCTAATGTCATCTTACTCACTTCTATCCTTGCTTGCCCTAGCATCATTGCCAGTGTCGCCACCTCGCAGCCTCGTGGTAATTCTGGCATTTGGGCAATTAGCGGTGCATCAATTAGATCTGTTGTTTCTTGTTGTTTCTTTTCCTTTGATTCTCGTTCCCTCTCCATTATGTACCCTATTCCCTCAAATGAATTATCCGTTTTTACATATGAATCTGTTGGCGGACCCTTTTCTTCTTCCTGTTTGGTTACCACAGAGGGTGGGTCTTCTTGTTTCGTTTCCTTTTGATCGGCGTTTGTCTCGGTTTCAATCGAACTACAACCTGCGACCGCAAATAGAAACGTCATTCCTAATAGTTGGTTTCGTATCCCCATTCGAATCCCCCTAAGATTAAAAATATTACAATCTTTTTACAATGTATACCTATTATGTCATATAATATAGTAGTTTAGTAGGTTTTTAATACAAAAAAATGTAAAATCACACAAAAAGGCATCAGCTAAGTAGAGGCACTCTTTTTTATCCATACTTTGCTGATACCGTTTTTATGACTCTTTACATATTTCGGCGGTATTGACCGCCAACTTCATAAAGTGCATTTGTGATTTGTCCTAGACTGGCAACCTTCACCGTTTCGATCAATTCCGCAAAAATGTTTCCACCCGATGCAGCAACTTCTTTTAGACGTTTCAGCGCAATTTCTGCTTGATTTGCATTGGCTTTCTGGAACTTACGAAGCTCGGTAATTTGGTGTTCCTTTTCATCCTTAGACGCCCTGGCAATCTCCATTGAATCAATTTGATCACTGGATGGCGGATTTGGGTTCAAGTACGTATTCACGCCAACGATCGGTAGCTCCCCAGAATGTTTTTTTCCTTCATAATATAAAGATTCTTCTTGGATTTTGCCACGTTGATATTGACGTTCCATTGCACCTAATACACCACCACGATCATTCATTTGCTCGAATTCTTGTAAAACCGCTTCTTCGACCATATCGGTTAATTGTTCGACAATATAAGATCCTTGTAGTGAGTTTTCATTTTTTGTTAAACCGAATTCCTTGTTAATGATCATCTGAATGGCCATTGCGCGTCTTACCGATTCCTCTGTCGGTGTCGTAATCGCTTCATCATACGAGTTCGTGTGTAGGGAATTACAGTTATCTTGAATGGCAATCAATGCCTGTAACGTCGTGCGAATATCATTAAAATCAATTTCTTGAGCGTGTAACGACCTTCCGGATGTTTGAATGTGGTATTTCAGTTTTTGGCTGCGTTCATTTGCACCGTATTTATTGCGCATGACGATTGCCCAAATCCTTCGTGCAACCCGCCCAATAACCGTATATTCAGGATCGAGTCCGTTCGAAAAGAAGAAAGATAGATTTGGTGCAAATTTATTAATATCCATTCCCCTACTTAAATAATATTCAACGTAGGTAAACCCATTCGCTAGTGTAAAGGCAAGCTGAGTGATTGGATTAGCACCCGCTTCTGCAATGTGATAGCCAGAAATCGATACAGAATAATAGTTGCGCACATTGTGATCAATAAAGTACTGTTGGATGTCGCCCATCATTCTAAGAGCGAATTCGGTTGAGAAAATACATGTATTTTGACCTTGATCCTCTTTTAAAATATCCGCTTGAACCGTTCCTCTTACAACAGCAATGGTTTTGTTTTTTATCTCTTGTTGTTCATCATCGTTCGGTTCTCTGTTCTTTTCTTGCTTGAATTTTTCAATTTGCTGGTCAATGGCCGTATTAAAATACATCGCTAAAATAATTGGTGCAGGTCCGTTAATGGTCATGGAGACAGAAGTTAATGGATCTGTTAAATCAAAGCCATCGTATAGCTTTTTCATGTCATCCAATGTGCAAATGCTCACACCACTTTCTCCGACCTTCCCGTAAATATCAGGGCGTTCGTCAGGGTCTTCCCCGTAAAGGGTGACAGAGTCAAAAGCAGTACTGAGTCTTTTGGCAGCATCCCCTTTTGATAAATAATGAAAGCGGCGATTGGTTCGCTCTGGTGTCCCCTCTCCTGCAAACTGACGGGTTGGATCCTCGCCTTTCCTCTTAAACGGAAAAACGCCTGCTGTAAACGGAAATGCGCCTGGGACATTTTCCTTTAGCAACCAAACTAACCGATCCCCCCAATCATGGTAGGAAGGGAATGCCACCTTAGGTATTTTAAGACCAGAAAGGCTTTCTGTTTTAATGTCCATTGTGATCTCTTTGTCGCGCACTTTAAAGGTCAGTTCGTCCTTGTTATACGCTTCTTTCGTCTCATCCCATTTTTGTAGTAGCTGTTTCGGTTCTTGATCTAATTGGTCTTCATATTGAGCAACATATTTTGCTAATTCGGTTTTCGCTTCCTCGTGCTCAACCGTTTCCAATGTTCCTTGTAGTTGATAAAGTTTACGTGCCACTTCCCCTTGTTCTTCCGCTTTTTTGTGATAGTTACGAACATAACTGGCGATATCTCTTAAATAGTGGCGCCTTTCATTTGGAATGATCACATTTTGTTTCTCGACCTGGGCCGAGCGATTAAATGGTGTCGTTTCTTGCCATCCATATCCCTCGTTCAACTTATCGACTAAGGCGGCAAATAAAGCATTCGTTCCGGCATCGTTAAACTGGCTTGCAATTGTTCCATACACTGGAAAATTTGTTTGATCTTGATGGAAAAGCATATGACTCCGTTCGTATTGCTTTCGAACTTGATTCATTGCATCCTCAGAGCCTTTCTGCTCAAATTTATTAATGACGATAAAATCGGCAAAATCGATCATATCAATCTTTTCGAGCTGTGACGGGGCCCCGAATTCGGCTGTCATCACATACATCGACAAATCACAAATATCGGTAATCGCCGCATCTCCTTGGCCGATTCCACTTGTTTCAATAATAATAAAATCATACCCTGCAAGTTTAACAACTTGGATCGCTTCTTGAATCGATTTGGAAAGCTCACTTCGAGAATCTCTCGTTGCTAAAGAACGCATATAGACACGATCCGAAAAGATAGCATTCATCCGTATTCGATCCCCTAGAAGGGCTCCACCTGTTTTCTTTTTCGTTGGATCTACAGATAATATTGCGACTTTTTTGTCAGGGATCTCATTAATGAACCTGCGAATCAGCTCATCTGTAAGGGAACTTTTCCCTGCACCACCTGTTCCTGTGATCCCGAGAACTGGTATCGTTTTTTTTGCTTGAGTGGAAGGTAAAGCACTCAATGCCGACTCATCTTCCTTGCTATTTTCAACATAGCTTATCATACGGGCGATCGCTTGTGGCTGTCCCTGCTTTACTTTTTCTATATCTGCATCTGGTTGAAATGGTGGTAAATAGTCACAGTCCTTCAGCATTTGGTTAATCATACCTTGAAGCCCGAACGAACGACCATCTTCCGGCGAAAAGATCCGAGCTACGCCATATTCGTGGAGTTCTCGTATTTCTTTCGGGATAATAACACCCCCACCCCCACCGTATACACGGATATGGGATGCTCCTTTTTCTTTCAATAAATCGATCATATATTTGAAGTACTCGACATGCCCCCCCTGATAGGAAGAAATCGCAATCCCCTGGGCATCTTCTTGAATGGCTGCGTTCACTATTTCATCGACGGAACGATTGTGTCCAAGATGAACAACTTCTGCTCCACTTGCTTGTAAAATTCTTCTCATAATATTAATCGACGCATCGTGTCCATCAAACAGACTAGATGCAGTCACAAACCGAACTGGATGTGTTGGCTTGTATTGTTCTATTTCCTCCATTTTCTTCCCTCCAATCAATTACGCTTGCAAATTCCCAACTTCTTGAACGCTCTTTAAAAAGTAATGAACCTGTCGATCGATATACGTATCTAGTGTAAATTCCTTTTGGAGCATCCATCTCCGGAAACTCCACATTTGTCCTTGCACAAATATGTTGTTGGCCAGGAGTGACACGTCTTCCTTGCTTAGTGTGTATGGGAGGCTATTCGCTATCACACGCTCTAGCATGGCAACCATCCCTTTTTCTTTTTGGAGGACATACTCTTTTGCATCCTTTGGCAATGATTTAACTTCTTGATACATCACCATCACCTCATCCTGCATGTCGTCCACCAATTGAAAATAACTTCGAACAGCATCCACTAAGCTACTGATGCTTGCTGTCTCTGTATCAAATAGTGCTTCCATCCGTTCCTTTACTCGCATATAGATGGAGTCTACTACTAAAAAAAGGACGTCCTCCTTCGTTCGAATATATTCGTATAAGGTTCCAATGCTGAAGCCTGATGCCTTCGCAATTTCTCTTGTTGTCGTTCGGTGAAATCCTTTTTCTATAAATAAGGTGACAGCACCTTTAATCATTTGGTCACGCCGTAATTGAATGAGTTCCTGGTCTTTGACGGAAGAAGCTACTTTTTTATTTGGCATTTATTTGTCTCCTTCCTGTTTCCATTTTTCATACCAATTTGCAGCAAGTAAATATGGATCCTTGTACTTTACCTGATCGATCGTATACTCCTTTTCAAACCCATCTAGAAATCGGGCTACATCTCGCCACATTTCCTCCCGAATTAATTCTTGTACTTCCAGCTTGAACTGCTCTTGGCGTTTTTGATCACCTTGGTCTGTATTGTACAAATACGTGTGGTGTTCCTTGAGGTGATCCCACATCTCTTCCACTCCCACATTATCGGTGGAAATCGTCGTTACGATTGGTGGAATATGGCCTTCTTCTTTTTTCGTAATCATCATAAAATCCTTTAATAAGATTTTAAGTTTTTCCACGCCAGGTAGATCTGCCTTGTTAATGATAAAAATGTCGGCAATTTCCATAATACCTGCTTTAAACACTTGAAGGACATCCCCACTATTTGGTGTCAATACAAGTGCTGTTGTGTCGACCACCTTCATAATGTCTAGCTCGGATTGACCTACACCAACCGTCTCGACTAAGACGACATCAAACCCGTATGCATCACAAATTCGGATTGCATCCTTTGTCGCTCGAGCCAGACCACCAAGACTACCTCTTGTTGCCATACTTCGAATGTAAACACCAGGATCGGTGAAGTGTTGGTTCATCCGGACGCGGTCGCCAAGCAATGCACCACCACTGAATGGACTCGTTGGATCAACAGCAATTACGGCAATCGTCAGGCCTTTGTTCCGAACGTGTGTGATTAACCGATTAACGAGAGAGCTTTTTCCTGCACCAGGTGACCCTGTGATCCCGATATAGTGTGCATTATTTTTTATCGAAAAAACATCACTAAGTAACTCCAATTTCTCAGGATGATCATTTTCTACCATGGTAATGGCTTTTGCAAGTGCTCGTATATCTTTGTTTTGAATTCGTTCGGCTAATGGGTGCATGTTCCATTCATCCTTTGTTCGCTATTCCTTCGTTAACATCCGGCCAATGACGAGCCGCTGAATTTCGTTTGTTCCTTCATAAATCTGTGTTATTTTCGCATCTCTCATATAGCGTTCAACTGGGTAGTCTTTCGTATATCCATAACCACCAAAAACTTGAACGGCTTCTACAGTTACACGCATAGCGGTGTCTCCTGCAAAAAGCTTTGACATCGCAGAAGCTTTGCCGTATGGGAGACCCTCTGACTCTAACCATGCAGCTTGATACGTAAGCAAACGCGATGCTTCTATTTCGGTTGCCATATCTGCTAATTTAAACGAAATGCCCTGGTTTTGTGCGATTGGCTTACCGAACTGCTCTCGTTCCTTTGCATAGTCAACTGCTGCATCTAATGCGCCTTGGGCAATCCCAAGCGCTTGAGCAGCAATACCGTTGCGACCACCATCAAGTGTGGTCATAGCAATTTTAAAGCCCTCTCCTTCTTCCCCTAATCGATTGGCGACTGGTACTTTACAATTCTCAAAAATCAATTCTGTTGTAGGGGACGAACGAATACCTAACTTCTTTTCCTTTTTCCCAAACGTAAAGCCTTCTGTTCCTTTTTCTACAACAAACGCGGTAATTCCTTTATGCTTGGCATCTTGATCTGTTTTTGCAAAAACAACATATACGTCTGCTACCCCACCATTTGTAATCCATACTTTACTACCGTTAAGTACGTAATGGTCACCATCAAGCTTTGCTGTTGTTCGCATCGATGAAACATCACTTCCCGCACCAGGCTCAGATAGCGCATAGGCACCAAGTTTTTCACCTGTTGCCAATTGGGTGAGGAAGGTTTGTTTTTGCTCCTCTGATCCATATTTAAAAATCGGCCAGCTTGCAAGTGACAGGTGTGCGGACAACGTCACCCCTGTTGATGCACAAACACGCGAAAGCTCTTCTATAGCAATGACATAACTTACATAGTCGGCTCCGATCCCTCCATATTCCTCTGGCCACGGAATTCCTGTTAGGCCAAGTTCCGCCATTTTGTCAAAAATAGCACGGTCAAAGCGCTCCTCTTCATCGCGCTCAGCAGCAGTCGGCTCCACCTCTTTTTTGGCAAAGTCTCGTACTACCTTTTGCAGCATTTTCTGTTCATCTGTAAGTTTAAAATTCACGCTCGATTCCTCCTTGAATTCCTACTCCTTTAATAAATGTTTCGCGACGACCATGTGTTGAATTTCGCTCGTTCCTTCATAAATTTGTGTAATCTTGGCGTCACGAAAAAATCGTTCAACTGGATAGTCCTCTGTATAGCCATAGCCTCCATAAATTTGCACTGCTTCAATGGCTGCCTTCATCGCTGCTTTTGAAGCATATAGTTTTGCCATCGATGTTTCTTTTCCACAAGCAATACCGCGCGCACGTAGTGATGCAGCATGATAGGTTAGTAGTTTTGCTGCCTCGACCTCGGTAGCTATGTCTGCTAGCTTAAAAGATATTCCTTGCTGATTGGCAATTGCTTTACCGAATTGGTGCCGTTCTTTTGCGTACCTTACTGCATATTCTAAAGCTGCCTCGGCAATGCCTAGTGCTTGGGCCGCAATTCCGATTCGCCCAAAATCCAGGTTGGCCATCGCAATTTTAAAGCCGTCTCCTTCTTTGCCTAGTAATTGTGATGTGGGAATGGCACATTGGTCAAAGGTGAGTGGAACTGTATTGGAACCGTGCAAGCCCATCTTTTTTTCTTTTTTACCTACGACAAGCCCCGGAGTATTTTTTTCGATAATAAAGGCACTAACACCCTTCGATCCCTTTTCTTCACTTGTCCGAGCGAATACGATGTACGTATCTGCTACTCCACCATTCGTTATAAATAGCTTTGATCCAGTTAGGATATAACGATCGCCATCTTTTTTCGCCCGTGTTTTTAAACTCGCCGCATCCGATCCTGCACCTGGTTCTGTTAAGGCAAATGCACCTAAGTATTCTCCAGAAGCAAGCTTTGGAATGTAGTGATTCTTTTGCTCCTCTGTCCCAAAATATAAAATCGGGTTCGTACCTACGGAAGTATGGACGGACAAAATAACCCCGACTGTTGCGCTTACTTTTGACAATTCATGGAGGGCTATGATGTAGGATGTGTAGTCCATTCCTGCTCCCCCGTATTGTTCGGAAATTGGAATCCCCATTAAGCCGAGTTCTCCCATTTTTTTGACAACTTCAGTTGGGAAGCGATCTTCTTTTTCCATACGAGGAATTTCTTTGGCCACTTCTTTTTCTGCAAAGTCCCGAACCATCTTTCGCATCATTTCTTGCTCGTCTGTAAATAATAGGTTCATAGGCTTAGACTCCTTTATTGATATACATAAAATCCGCGACCTGTTTTCTTCCCTAACCAGCCAGCTTTTACGTACTTACGCAGCAATGGACATGGACGATACTTACTATCTCCAAAGCCTTCGTATAGAACTTCCATAATGTAAAGACAGGTATCCAGCCCAATAAAATCAGCTAGTGTGAGTGGCCCCATTGGGTGATTCATGCCTAGCTTCATTACCGTATCAATATCCTCAGGGCTTGCTACCCCTTCATATACGGCAAAAATCGCTTCGTTAATCATTGGCATCAAAATTCGGTTCGCTGCAAAACCAGGAAAATCGTTGACTTCTACTGGTGTTTTGGCTAATTCCTTTGTCATCGATTCGATCGCTTTAAATGTTTCGTCGCTCGTTTGAAGACCACGGATAATTTCAACCAGCTTCATTACTGGCACAGGGTTCATAAAGTGCATCCCGATCACTTGCTCTGGACGATTCGTTGTCGCCGCTATCTCGGTTATCGGCAAGGATGAGGTGTTTGTTGCTAAAATGGCGTGGGTAGGAACAATTTTGTCTAATTGAGCAAATAATGTTGACTTTATTTCCATGTTTTCAACAGCTGCTTCTATTACAAGATCTCGATCAGCAGCATCGTTTATACTTGCTGCAGCTTGGAGGTTCTCAAGGGTGGCGGCTTTATCCGCTTCTGTGGTCCGTTGTTTGTCTACCGCCCTTGTTAACCTTTGTTTGATGCCTTCTAATCCTTTCTCTAACGCTTTATCTGAGACGTCATAAAGCAAAACGTTAAAACCAGCTTGGGCACATACTTGGGCAATTCCTGCTCCCATTTGGCCTGCGCCGATTACCATTACCTTTTTAATACTCATCTTAATGCTCCTTTCACTTGTGGATCTGCGCTTTAGAAAATACGTTCGAAGTGTGGTTTGCATTCGACTTTCGGTGGGCGCTCGACTATTACAGCGGTATACTCTGCTTTTGTCGCAATACGCTTAGAGCTCCCGTTGCAAATATGCTCAACTTTGTTTTGGTACTTCGATCAATACGGCATCCCCTTGGCCGCCGCCACTACAAATCGAGGCGATTCCAAGCCCACCGCCACGGCGTTTTAGTTCATAGATTAACGTTAGGATGATCCGCGCACCGCTTGCGCCAATTGGATGTCCTAGTGCTACAGCACCACCATTCACGTTCATCTTTTCTGGATCTAATCCAGCAATTTTTCCGCTTGCAAGGGACACAGCAGCAAAGGCCTCGTTCACTTCAAACAGATCGATTTCCTCTATCTTTCTACCAGTCTTTTTAAGTAAAGAATTGATGACAATGCCTGGCGTTTTCGGAAAATCTTTTGCCTCAACTGCAACCTCATCATGGGCATGGATAATAGCTAATGGCGTTTTACCCTCGCTTTTTGCTCTCTCATCCGACATTAACACGAATGCACAAGCTCCATCGTTTACTCCTGGTGCGTTTCCAGCGGTGATTGTCCCGTTAGGATCAAATGCTGGTCGCAATTTTGCAAGTCTTTCAACTGTCGTATCCTCTCGCGGGGCTTCGTCTTGATCGACGATGATTGGATTTCCTTTGCGCTGCGGGATTTCAACTGGAACAATTTCTTGTGCAAACTTTCCATCTTTCCTTGCTTGAACGGCACGCTGGTGACTACGGTATGCCCATTCATCCTGTGCCTCTCTTGATAGGCCATATTCTTCTGCCGTATCGTTTCCGTAATTACCCATGTGGACGCCTTCGAAGGAACAAGTAAGCCCATCATGAATCATCATATCCTTTACTGTTTGATCTCCCATGCGAAATCCAGTTCGCGCATTCGGCAAAAAGTAAGGCGCATTGCTCATGCTTTCCATACCACCTGCCACAATGACTTCCTCCTCACCAAGACGAATGAGTTGATCGCCAAGGGTGACACTGCGCATACCTGACGCACATACTTTGTTAATCGTTTCGGTTTTCACTTCCCACGGAATACCCGCCTCTCTTGCAGCTTGACGTGACGGAAGTTGTCCTTGTCCTCCTTGTAGCACCGTTCCGATAATAACCTCATGAACGACCTCAGCCGCCACGTTACCGCGTGACAGCGCTTCTTTGATCACACTTCCTCCTAATTGTGCAGCCGTTAACGGGCTAATGGCTCCCCCTAGTTTGCCAAAAGGCGTTCTTGCTCCAGAAACGATCACTGTTTTTCCCATTTAAATTCCTCCTCTTTTCATTAAAGTACAGTACTTGACATCGCTTACATAAAGGTGACTGAACGTTCGCTCGGTAAAGATTCAAAAGAGAAGGGCTCTCTTTTCTTAAAATAGAGGCCCTCCCTTTGCAAGAGCGAACTCGTTTCAGCAAGCTGAAACATCGGGGAATCAGATGGAATCTCGACTCCACCTGATTGGAAATCACTAAAGACGAAGGTATAAAATCTATTATACTCTTATTCTACCATCATGCCGATTTTTCCTCTTTATCTTCAAAAACAGATAACGCTAAGATTTCCGCTACATCCATCGTGCTAATGTCTTCCTCCACCTCTTTTGCCTTCGTTCCATCGCTTAACATCGTTAAACAGAATGGACACGCACTCGAAATCATCGTCGGATTAACCGCCATCGCCTGTTCCGTCCGAGCAACATTAATCCTGTTGCCGGTTTTTTCTTCGGTCCACATTAGACCTCCACCTGCACCACAGCACATTGCATTTTCACCGCTTCGTTCCATTTCTACTAGTTTAAGGCCTGGAATCGATTTTAATATTTCTCTTGGCGGATCATACACCCCATTGTATCGACCTAAATAACAGGAATCGTGATACGTTAGTGTTTCATTGATAGCAGACTGTGGCTTAATTCTTCCTTCACTAACCAAATCAAATAGGAGCTGGGTATGATGATAAACCTCTGCTTCAAAACCAAAATCAGGATATTCATTCTTAAAAATATTATATGCATGTGGATCGATCGTAACGATTTTTTTGACATCGTTCTTTTCAAATTCTTTTATGTTTTTCTCGGCAAGCTCTTGGAATAAAAATTCATTTCCAATTCGGCGTGCGGTATCGCCGGAATTCATTTCTTTGTTTCCTAAGATAGCAAATTTGATGCCAGCTTGATTCATCAGTTTAGCAAAAGCCAATGCAATTTTCTGACTTCTATTGTCGTAAGAACCCATTGAGCTGACCCAGAAAAGGTATTCAAATGTTTCTCCTTCTTTTTTCAATTCCTTTACAGTAGGAATGTGGACGGAATCGTCAAGGTCACGCCAGTTTACGCGTTCTTTTTTCGATAGTCCCCAAGGATTTCCCTGACGTTCGATATTCATCATTGCACGCTGCGCATCAGGATCCATTTTCCCTTCTGTTAAGACGAGGTATCTACGTAAGTCAATGATTTTGTCGACGTGTTCATTCATCACTGGACATTGATCCTCACAGTTACGACAGGTCGTACATGCCCAGAGTTCCTCTTCGGTAATCACATCACCAATTAAACTCGTTTGTTGTAATGTATCAAGGCCAGCAGCTACTTCTTGCTCTGCTGAACCCCCAGCCATCTTTGCCAAGCGATTTCCTTCTGTATGGGCAAAAGCATAACTCGGAACCCATGGTGTCTGGCCTGTTACTGCAGCACCTGTGGCAGTTAAATGATCCCTTAATTTGATGATCAAGTCCATAGGTGACAGCATTTTGCCCGTACCTGTAGCAGGGCAAACATTCGTGCAACGCCCACACTCTACGCAGGCATATAAGTCAATCATTTGATGTTGTGTGAAATCCTCTATTTTTCCAACCCCAAAGGAAACTTCTTCAGCATCTGTTTCGGCTTCGTCGATCTCAAAGTCTATTTTAGATAATTTTCCTGGTGGTGTTTCACGGCTAAGGAACACGTTTACTGGCGCCGCCAACAAGTGTGCGTGCTTAGACTGTGGTACGTATACTAAAAAGCTTAACAATACAAGTAAGTGAATCCACCAAGCTATAAAAAAGATTGCAGCAGCTGCTGTTGGCGGCATCCAAGCGAAAGCGTTTGCAATCAAGGTTGCAATTGGTTCTGTCCAGCTACCTTCCTCCCCATGCCAGATGAGTGCCATGCCATTACCAACTAACACCGATACCATTAAGGCTCCAATAAAGAGTAAAACAAGCCCAGCTTTAAAGCCTCGTTTTAGACGGACAAGCTTTTCGATATAGCGACGATAAAATGCCCATACGACCGCGACTAAAATGGTTAGTGTGACAAGCTCCTGGAAAAAAGTAAATCCTGGATAAAAAGGGCCTAGTGGTAAGTTCGATCCAGGTGAAAGACCTTTTACAATAAAGTCAATCGCGCCAAATTGAACTAAAAGAAACCCGTAAAACATCATGACGTGGATGGCGCCCGATTTTTTATCCTTTAGCAGTTTCTTCTGACCAAAAACATATATCCAAATCTTTTCGAAACGTTTCTTAATTTCTCCATCAAACTCAACTTTCTTCCCCAGTTTGATGTAGGCAATACGCGTCCGAACAACACGGACAAACAAATATAAGCCGTATACAGTGACTGCTAAAAATAAGAGCCAATTGATAAATAGCCAGCTGTTCATGTGAAACTCCCCCTGTTCGTGTATACCCCTTTTTCTGCCTTATGTGTACATCCTGCCTAAAATTCAGAATTTTGTCAATTAGTTCGAGGATGTTTGAAAAGTCATCAATTGATGATCGGTACTTTTTCTCTTTATTGACTTCTTGTACTCTTACTTATACTTTATATTATGAATGAGCATTCAGTCAACACATTTTGTCTATTTATTTCATTATCTTTTTTACCTGATTTGGGAATGATAAAAAATGAACTTCTATTGCTATAAGAGAGGAGACGTTATATTTGGCTATTTTATTTATTGTTAGCAGTCTCGTTCTATTCATTTTATTACTTTGGCTTGATTTTAGACTTGGAAAAAAGGCCGCTACAAAATCAATCTCCGCATTAGATTTTAGTAGGAAGCAAGGTGATTATTCCCTTTTTTCAGATGGAAACAAGTTATTTGATCAATTTTTTCAAGATATCATGGAAGCGCAAAAAAAAATTGATGTCCAATTTTATATTGTTCGAAATGATGAGGTAAGCAAAACATTATTTGATTTACTAAAGGAAAGAGCAAAAAATGGAGTACAGGTGCGATTACTGATTGATCGCATTGGTGGACTGAAGGTTCGTAAAAAAATTGCAAACGATCTTCGGGACGCTGGCGTTAACGTCATGTTCAGTGATAAACCACGATTTCCTTATTATTTTTACAAACTTAACCGACGTAACCATAGAAAAATTGCCGTGGTTGATCATAAGATCGGCTATGTAGGTGGTTTTAATATTGGGAAGGAATACCTCGGCAAGGATGCCTATTTCGGTCCGTGGAGAGATTATCATTTACGACTGACTGGAGAAATTGTTCAGGACTTGGCGTTCTTATTCCAACATGACTGGAAGGAAAATATGTCGGGGACCCCTTCGATTCCGAAAGATGAAAACGGTTCTACCAATGAGGGAACAAGCCATATAAAATTAAGTGCTACTGAGACGGGCCAACTTGAAGATATTCTCGTTAATCGCGTGAATCAAGCGCATTCTGAAATTTTACTTGCTTCACCTTATTTTATACCAACCCAACGATTGTTTGAAGCGTTCGTACAAGCGATCAAGCGTGGGGTCGAGGTTACACTAGTCGCTCCGTTAAAAGGGGACCATCCATTTGTTAAGCCTGCTAGTATTCCCTACTATCGGGAGCTTTCCAATGCTGGAGGACACGTTTATTTATATGACAAAGGTTTTTATCATGCAAAAGTGATGATTGTGGATCAAGAGCTTTGCGAAATCGGAACGGCTAATTTGGATCAAAGAAGTCTTTTTCTGAATAAAGAAGTAAGTGCTGTTTTCACGGATAGCGATACGTTCATTCATGAAATAAGAAGCTCGTTTATCCAGGATCGAAATGCTAGCATTCCATTAACGGAGAATGGCTTAAAAAAACGTTCGTTTTCTTCCAAAATTAGCGGTGTTCTCGCAAAATGTATTAAACCTTTGCTATAATAATGTGTTCACGAATTGTTTTTAAGGAGGAATTACAGTGAAGGAACTTATATTAGCTTTACTAACTGGACTAGTAGTTGGTTTTATTTTTGCATGGATTAAACTCCCGATCCCAGCGCCACCTGCTTTGGCAGGTGTAGCAGGAATTGTTGGTATATATGCTGGATTCAAACTGTTTCAATTTGTTAGCCCTGTACTTAGTAGAATTTTTACATGGTAACGTGAACTATTTTAACCTATACGAGGTTGTTCAAAAAGTCACCAAATGATAAGCGTCGCATCTCGGGCCCACACGATGTGGGTCATGCAGGCGTTGCCACAGGACGTGGCGGTCTTAGCCTGTATTCCTTAAATGGCTTGTTTTTCCGTTCCTTGGAAAAGAAACCCGCTTTTCCTGCGTGCGAAGTATATTCAGGGAAGCATTCCTTTTGCTCACGTATTAAAAGCATACGCTCCGTTACTCAAAACAGCGCCGCCTCGACCTGCTTGCGACGCACAGGACGTGCTAGTGTCGACGTTGCCACAGGACGTGGCGATATTAGTCGACCTTCTAATTTGCCGACTTTTTGAACACGCACTATACGTAAAAAAACGGAGTGTTCGATTCATGTTCGAATACTCCGTTTTTTGTGTTTTACATTTTTTCTGGTGCACTGACACCAATAAGTGTAAGGCCATTTTCAAGTGTGATCCTTACAGCTTTCATTAAGGCAATCCTTGCTTTCGTCCGTTCGATGTTATCTTGATCCAACACTTTTTCTGCGTTATAGAAGCTGTGTAATGTTGAAGCCAATTCAAAAATGTATTGGGTGATCCGATGTGGTGTCCGTTTTTCTGCGGCATCGGCGACAACCTGCGGGAATTCCCCTAAACGTTTAAGCAGATTTTCTTCTTTTTCTGTGATGAGAAGAGAAGCATTGTACTGTGCATTAACATCTAAACCTTTTTCCTGTGCTTGCTTTAGCATCGTACAAATTCTAGCATGTGCATATTGGGCATAATAAACAGGATTTTCATTTGACTGGGAGCGAGCTACATCTATGTCAAAATCGAGATGGGAATCACTAGAGCGCATTACAAAGAAATAACGCATTGCGTCAACCCCAACTTCTTCCATAAGCTCTCTTAATGTGATCGCTTTTCCTGTACGCTTACTCATTTTCACCTTCTGTCCATCTTGAAAAAGGTTCACCATTTGAATAATTTCTACTTCTAATGTGTTGGCCTCGTACCCTAATGCTTGAATGGCCGCCTTCATTCTCGGAATATAACCGTGATGATCTGCACCCCAAATGTTGATTAACGTCTGAAAACCACGATCTAATTTATTTTTATGGTATGCAATATCTGGTGTTAAGTACGTGTAGCTTCCATCCTGTTTAATAAGGACACGATCTTTGTCATCGCCGAAGTCGGTTGATCGAAACCAAGTTGCACCGTCTTTCTCGTATATATAGCCTTTTTCCTTCAACTTTTCAAGTGTTGGTTTCAGTTTATTTTCTGTATAAAGAGACGTTTCGGAAAACCAGTTATGAAAGGTTACGCCAAATTGCCTCAAATCGTTTTCTAGTTTTTGTACCTCATAGGATAAACCATATTCACGAAAAAATTTGCGGCGTGCTTCTTCGGATTGGTGGACCCACTTATCTCCATCCTTATTCGCGATTTCCATTCCTAACTCGATGATGTCCTTTCCATGATAACCATCTTCAGGCATGTCCCATTCTTCCCCTAGTGCCTGCATATAGCGAGCTTCAACAGATAGCGCCAAATTCATCATTTGATTACCAGCATCGTTAATATAGTACTCGCGCTGGACATCATAGCCTGCTTTTTCTAGGATGTTGCACAGTGCATCACCAACAGCCGCACCACGCGCATGCCCTAAGTGCAGATCCCCTGTAGGATTAGCAGAAACAAATTCGACTTGGATTTTATGACCGTTTCCAGTGTTTGTTTTACCGTATGTCTCCCCAGCTTTTAATATGTTCGGGATGAGATTGGTTAAATAATGATTGTCCATAAAAAAGTTAATGAACCCAGGTCCCGCTATTTCCATCTTTTTGATCGATGCTCTTGTTTCATCAAACTGTGCCACAATGTCTTCTGCAATCTTTCTTGGTGCCATTTTTGCGATTCTAGCTAGCTGCATCGCGATGTTGGTAGCGTAATCACCATGTGTTTTATCCTTAGGCTGATCGAGCACAACATCCGGTAGTTCTTCTTCGGTTGCGAGACCTGCCTTTAAAACGGCTTGAGCAATTTCAAATTTTAATCTATTCTGTGTCTCCTCCATAATGTTCATCCTTGGTTTCCTCCTTAAAAGATAACGTCAATCGATGTTTTCTCTTCTGTTCACCGTTCAACTTGACCTGGTAGCTTACAAAAAGCTCTCCCTTTTTTTGATTGCCAAGCTGGTGGTAGCTTATTTGATCCGTATAGGTTTCCATATGTAAGGTTCCATATTCGTGGCGATAAACGTTTTCTGTTGTCTGCTTTCTTTTAAATACTTGGTGCATTTCCACACCACCACTCCGTTTTACGCTTACTTTACCAGGTTGAATTGTGATCAACGCTAGAATATCCTCTGCCTCTTCTCTGTGCTCAACAAAGGTCAGAACGTTTATATTTCCCTTTTTTATTAAGGTACCCGACTCTTCTATCGTTATCGATTCTACATGATCTAGCTCTCGTATCTCGGTTGTTAAGTCTATTGAGACTGGAATTTTTTGCACCACGTTTGTAAACTCCCATCCAAATGTCAGTCATATGAAATATTCTAATTCTATTTTACCAAAAGTGCAAAAACGCTCCCAACTATTCGGAAGCGCTTGTTAGTTTAGCCTATTAAGCTCGAGGAGTGGTAGTCTAGCAAAAAAATAGTCGCTCCGCTCTTCAATAAACCGCACGTAAGATTTTTCTAATAATCGCTTATCCTGCATTGCTTTTCCTAAATAATACATTTGAAAGGGTGTTTTAAATTCGATGTTAGCAATAATTTCGATACACGCTGCATTGTCACCTCTAGCTAATGCAAGATGGGCTTGTTCCGCTTCATCATCAGAAGTGACCCCGTCCGTTACCCCATGATAGGCCGAAATAAATGGAATCGTATAATTGGTGATACCGTAGACACCTGGGCTATGGTTTATGGAATGGGCAATGGTTAATGCTTCATTGGCGTGAGACATTGCCTGTTGGTAGCGATCAAACACATAGCCTAGGGCCATCGTATTATGAATATCCGTTTTCTTCCTGGGGTTGTATGTGTTGTTTAACAGACGAAAACCATATTTTCTAGCCATCACCATTTCGTTTCTTTTCCAATGATAGGTCAATAGCACTTCATCTAACCGCAACGAGAAAAGTTCTTTTATAAGTGGTTCCTCTATCGTTGCAAGGTTTTCTGTTAAAGAATCTAAATATTTTCCAAGCATTCCGTATTGACACATTTCATAATAAGCATAGACGTGTAAAAAATCACGCAAGCATAAAAGCACATCTTCTTCTAGCTTTAAGCTGCTCAGCATGGACAAATACCGGTGTGGTTTTGTTCTATTTTTACGTCGATCTAAAATTACTTGATAGACACTAGCCCAATTGTGATTTCTGGCGTTATGGACCTGCTTGTTTTTGTTTATCAATATGGCTACGTCGTCTAAAAATCCGTTTGTGTACAAAAATTCTAAGCTAACACGTAAATTGTCATCCGATGTTACATGGAGACAAACAGCACGCATCAACTCCATTACTTCAGCTGGCGCGTATCTCGCGGACAACATTTTGATGATAAGATTTAGTGGGAGCTCTTCACCGTTCACGACAAATTGCTCCTGAAAGATCGATTTATTCATCAAAGGCTGTTGCCCATCCAAGGATTTCATATCATGATGGTTATTGAACATCGTTACCACACCTTACTATTTTCCTTATTGTACCACGAGGTGTTCATTTTCGACATATTTATATAAAATAATACAATTATTTAGCTCTATTTACCCAGCCTAACAATATTTCGCGGACAAACTTGCTTGCGGCAATGGCAGTTTGTTCTGTCGGATCATATGCCGGCGCAACTTCGACCAGGTCTGCACCAATCACATGAATCGGTGCTTCTGCAATAAGTTGAATGGCCTCGAGCAGTTCTTTTGATGTTATTCCCCCTGCTTCTGCTGTACCAGTCCCAGGTCCATAAGCTGGATCTAACACATCTATATCAATCGTTACATATACATTTCTTCCTTTTAATGATGGAAGAATCTCTCGTAGCGGGGCAGCAACATCAAATTTTGCCATGTGCATACCACTCTCTTTCGCATATTGAAATTCTTCTCGCATGCCAGAACGAATACCAAATGAGTACACATTGGAAGGTCCGATTAATGCACATGCCTTCCGAATTGGTGTGGAATGGGATAGTGGTTCTCCTTCATACTCTTCCCTTAGGTCTGCGTGTGCATCAATGTGGATAAGCGCTATATCTGGGTATTTTTCATATACTGCTTGTATAATCGGCCAGCTAACGAGATGCTCTCCACCTAGTCCTAATGGAAATTTGTCCATGTCGAGTATTTTTTTTACATAGTCATAAATCATCGTCAAGCTGCGTTTCGGATTCCCAAATGGTAGTGGAATGTCTCCAGCGTCAAAGTAGTTCACCTCTTCTAAGTGCTTGTCCATATATGGGCTATATTCTTCTAAGCCAATGGAAGCTTCCCTAATTCTGCTAGGTCCAAATCGAGAACCTGGTCGAAAACTTACTGTCCAATCCATTGGCATACCGTATAAAATGGCATCTGCCTGCTTATGGTCTGGTCGAGCCATAATAAATACTTTGCCAGAATATGCTTCATCAAACCGCATTTCTTGATTCCCTCCCCTTACTCGGTTAAATCCTTGACAAACTTCGGAAGTGCAAAGGATGCATAGTGAAGTTCTTTTGTATAATAGTTCGTTTCGATTTCTGTAAAGCGCTCCTCTTTCACCTTTAACGGGTCATGGATTTTACTTCCCATTGTAAATGTCCAAAGCCCACTCGGATAGGTCGGAATGTTCGCCGTATACAGTCTTGTAATAGGGAAAATTTCTTGCACATCCCCGTATACTTGTTTTATTAAATCTGCTTTAAACCACGGGTTGTCCGTTTGTGCGACAAGAATACCATCTTCCTTCAGAGCTTTTGATATCCCATCATAAAACCCTTTTGTAAATAAACCGACAGCAGGTCCAACTGGCTCCGTTGAATCAACCATAATGACATCATAAGCTCGTTTACTTTCGGCTATATGCTTAAATCCATCGGCAACTTTCACCTCTACTCGTGGATCATCTAATGCACCTGCAATTTTCGGTATGTATTTTTTGGAGTATTCGATTACTTTCCCATCTATTTCTACTAATGTAGCCTTTTCCACTTGTTTATGTTTGAGAATTTCGCGGATTACCCCACCGTCACCACCACCAACGACCAACACATGTTTTGGACTGGGGTGTGTAAATAATGGAACGTGTGCGATCATCTCATGATAGACAAACTCATCTTTTTGAGTTGTCATTACCATGCCATCAAGCACAAGCATGTTTCCCCATTCCTCTGTTTCGATCATGTCCAGCTTTTGAAAATCCGTCTGCTCCGTGTGCAATGTTTGTTTCACTTTTGCTGTAATACCAAATTTTTCTGTTTGTTTTTCAGTAAACCATAAATCCATGTAGTAAAACTCCTTTTCAATCGTTGTTCAAACGATGCCTTCAAATATTCACTGATTCCTTAAAATTATAGAGAAACGAATGAAAAAATCAAGTAATTTCCAAACGTTTATTTCTCTCTATTTTCCCCTATAATGATAAGAACATAATATTTTTTCGTATATTTTTTTCTTATTTAGGAGAGTTCCCGATGTTAAAAACATTAAACAAGTATGGAAACATTAAAAATAAAGCCTTAAGGTGGACTGTCATTGGTACGATTTTGTTGGTGTTTATTAGTATTGTAGCAATGGTTAGTGTCCTAACAGTCAGTTATTTCCTTGGACCACCACCATTAAAAAATGACCAGAACACGATCTACTACAGCCAATCAGGCAAGGTGATCGGGGAAGAGCATGGAATGGAAAATCGCTATTGGACCGACTTAGAGGACATCTCTCCTTCGCTCATTCAAGCAACTTTAACTACAGAGGATCGTGATTTTTATCAGCACTTCGGATTTGATTTTACCCGAATATTGTCTGCTGCATTTCAGGATTTAACAAGTATGTCCATGGTCCAAGGAGCAAGCACCATCACCCAGCAGTACGCCCGAAACCTTTATTTATCCCAGGAAAAAACGTGGACAAGAAAGTTTAAAGAAGCCATTTATACGATTCGACTGGAAATGTTTTACGATAAAGACACAATTTTAGAAGGTTATTTAAATACGATTTACTATGGTCATGGCTCATATGGGATTGAGGCTGCTAGTCGATATTTTTTTAACAAGTCTGCGAATGCATTAACATTAGCTGAATCTGCGCTATTGGCTGGTATTCCAAAAGGCCCATCCTATTACTCTCCATTCCGAGATTACGAAAATGCCAAAGAAAGACAAGCGCAAATATTAGCAGCCATGGAAGAACGCGGTCAAATTACGGAACAAGATAAATATTTGGCAACTCGTGAAAAACTTGCCCTCAGCAAACAAAAGGAAAGAAAAAAAATTGCAGTCGCACCTTATTTCCAAGATGTGGTCCTAGAAGAATTGAAGAACATCTTAGATGAAGATATCGAAACAATAAGGTCGGGTGGTTACCAGGTCTACACTACTCTTAATCGCGATAAACAGCGCATACTCGAGCAACAAATCCAGAAAAAGATGAAGAGTAGTGCAACGATGCAAGTCGGCGCACTAGCTATGAACCCAAAAACAGGTGGTATTCTATCATTGGTGGGAGGACGCAATTATGAGAAGAGTCAGTTTAATCGAGTCGTACAGGCAAAGCGGATGCCCGGCTCCTCGTTCAAACCTTTTTTGTACTACGCAGCGTTAACTAGCGGTTATACGCCTACTACGACTTTAATGAGTAAACCGACTAATTTTAAACTAGCAAATGGTCAAGTTTATCAACCAAGTAACTACAACGGATACTATGCCTATGAGCCAATAACACTAGCACAAGCACTTGCTTTGTCAGATAACATCTATGCGGTGAAAACGAACCTTTACTTAAGTCCGGACCGTCTTGTCAAAACAGCGAAGAAATTTGGCATTGATAGCAAACTACAGCCCGTTCCATCGCTCGCACTGGGAACTTCCTCCGTATCCGTGGAAGAGATGGTAACTGGATACAGTAGAATCGCCAATGGAGGGATTCCTGTAGATGCCTATACGATAGAAAAAATAACCGATATTAAAGGGAATGTCATCTATGAAAAAGAACTTCCCGAGAAAGATCCTGTATTAGATCCAAAACAAACGTTCATTCTTAGCCAACTAATGACAGGGATGTTTGACGAATCTCTTAATGGATACATGCGCGTGACTGGAGCATCGATTGCCGATCAATTAACTAGGACATACGCTGGGAAATCAGGTACAACCGACACGGATAGCTGGATGATCGGTTTTAGCCCCGATATTGTTACAGGAGTTTGGACTGGGTATGATCAGAATAAACCGATTGAAAAAACACAGGAGAAACAATATGCAAAGGAGATATGGGCCGGATTTATGGAAGAGGCTCATGAGGGAATTCCAACTAAACAATTTAAAAAGCCTGATGGTGTTATTTCTGTGTTGATCGATCCAAAAACAGGAGACCTTGCCACACGTAATTGTGAGCCGCAGCGCCTTATGTACTTTGTTGAAGGTACTCAACCAACATCCTACTGTACGGAACAAAAGCCGAAGGAGCAAGACAAAAGTAAAGAGGAGAACGCACCAAACAAGAGCAAAAAGAAAAAAGGATTCTGGGAGTTGTTGAAGGATATGCTCTCTTGACGACATATTGCTTGGGAGAAAAGAGGCGAACTCGCTTCAGCACGCTGAAACATCGGGGAATCAGGTAGGGTCTAATCCACTTAAAGATTAAAATTCCATGAATTAAGTAAGAAAAAGGCCGGATGCAAGAATCCGACCTTTTTCTTTGTCCTAGTAAACATGTATAATCCATGTGTTTTCTATTGTACAAATTTCAAACGAAAACCTCAATTGTTTTAAGAAAAGTTCAAAATTCAGTCACAATTTGTTCAAATCTACGTGTTCAAAAAGCCAGTAAATGAGTAACAAGCGTCGTGGGCAAGCTGATGCGTAGCCTTTCACTTGGTGACTTTTTGAACAACCTCATAAAGCATTTTTTAACTCATCCGTCGAGTTTTCCCACAACTCTGGTCGAAACTCCTTCAGGAAATCCCTCAGTAGTTTTTTTGAATGATCATCCATATGGTCGACAATGATTTTTCCCTTCATCGATTTATCTAAATGTGTCACATGTTCTGGCATCGATTTGTAGGCACGCTTTATCGGTCGATCTACACGAATTTCACTTCCTGCAACTCCAGCATAGTATGGACCCGATTCTTTTCGATCCACAGTTACCCACACAATCCAGTATAGTTTACCATTCGGCACTGCATCTTTATCTGGTAAAAATTTAACACGTCGTTCCACTTCACTTCTGGCATGCATTGCTCCCATATCAACAAATGCGCGATCTTCATTTGGATCAATGATAACAGGGGATACATTCTCTAAGCTGATAGAGCCTACCCCATACCCACCATGTCCATCTGTTGAATCATCCTTCATGATCGTAAACGCATTATTTTTCTTTTTAGGGGATTGATCTTCACTCATGTTCATGATTCTCCTTCCATGCTATGACTGTGTTAAATATTGTAGCATAATTCCATAACCGGTATCATCTTCTGTGGTTCGTGAACAATTGGACATTTGCTTGTATTCGTACTTACAACTTGTTTTTCGTTTCATGATCGGGAATACTAGTAGAGGAGGTTCAAAAAGTCATCAAATGATAGGCGGCGACTTTTTGAACTGAAATAGTTGAGGAGGTTAAACGAATGCCATATGTAACTGTTAAAATGTTAGAAGGAAGAAACGATGATCAGAAAAAAGCTTTAGTAGAAAAAGTAACAGATGCTGTTGTAGAATCAACGGGAGCGTCAAAGGAAAAAGTCACCGTTTTCATTGAAGAAATGTCCAAAAATGACTACGGTGTTGCAGGAAAACGTCTAATTGATTGACTGAAAACTAAAAAAGGAAGCGTAGCAGCCACTCAATGGAATGACGCCATGCTTCCTTTTTCTTTTATAAGAGCCGGGCCTTAATTCCCATTGGAAGACTGCTGCTCTCTTATTTGATGCGTTTTCTTTATCTCTTTCCTGCATTGCTTGTTCGATAACCACCCATGCCCCTTGGAAGTCTCAGCTTCACCGCAGTATTTCAAAAATCCTTTTTTTTGCTTTACTACCACTTGGTAATGCTTCCAAAAAATCGAGTGGAAAATAAAGCTTATTATCCGTTCTTTTTTTACCAGAAATGGATTCGACAATGTCTGACAATCTGGACAGCTCTCGTAATTCATTTTTTTTCGTCAATAAATGAATCGGCAGCCGTTCTTCCTCTTCACCTGGCCGATAAAAATCGTATGGCAAATCGGAGGAAGAATCAACAACCAGATAATACGATGGATCGATCCCCACCTCTTGGAACAAAGAATACAACTCTTGCCACGCGACCATTTGTTGATTTGGATTAAACTCGATATACTTAAACAATTGTCGGTTAATGAAACGATTACACAAATCACTGAGGATCGGATCTTCTTCTTCCTTCCACATTTGGAAATAGTAAAGTACAACCGATTCGTCGAGATTCAAGTATTCTTCTAATTGCACCTGTTCTGTAAAAAAGGATAAAAAATGGATCGGATTGAGTTTAAATGTGTAGTTGTTTTCAAATAAATATTTTGATCGGTGTAAAATTTTAGATAGAATGACCTCCGCACTTCGAGTAACAGGATGGAAATAAACCTGCCAATACATTTGATATCGGCTCATGATGTAATCCTCTACTGCATGCATTCCAGTATCTTTTATTACTAATTGATCCTCTGTCGGACGCATGACCCGAAGAATCCGCTCCATATCAAAGTGTCCATAACTCACCCCTGTATAGTAGGCGTCACGCTGCAGGTAGTCCATTCGATCTGCGTCGATTTGGCTTGAGATTAAACTAATGACAAGCTTATCCTCATACGTTTTGTTGATCACGTCAGCTACCTTTTGCGGGAAATTCTGTTCCACCCTTTGCAATATATGATGGACATGCGTATTCCCTAAAATTATCGCTCTTGTAAATGCTTCATGATCTAGTTTAAAAACTTTTTCAAAGGAGTGAGAAAACGGCCCATGGCCAAGGTCATGAAGCAGTGCCGCACATAAGCAAAGCAATCGCTCCTCTTGATTCCAGAAGGGCTTCCCCTCAAAATTGGAAAGGATTCGACGGACGATTTCATACACTCCTAAAGAATGATTAAATCGACTGTGTTCGGCACCATGGAAGGTTACATAAGAGGTTCCGAGCTGTTTGATTCGCCTGAGTCTTTGAAATTCTGGTGTACCAATTAAATCCCATATTACTTGGTCTTTAACATGGATATATCGATGTACTGGATCCTTAAACACCTTTTCTTCACTTAATTGCTGGTCTTTATATGTCATTTTTTGACCATCCCGTTTCTATTCGATAGGTTTATTATATAATAGATAGGAGATAACAAAAAGTTTTTTATGCATATTTGTTAAAATGCGTGTTCAAAAAGTCGGCAAATTAGAAGCAAGCAGGTCAAGGCGGCGCTGTTTTGAGTAACGTAGCGAAAGCTTGTTGCTTCGAAAGCATTACCTCGCACGAAGAAAAAGTGTTCTTCTTTTTCTAAGGATATGCTTTTAATACGTGAGTAACGGAAAAACAAGCCAACGAAGAGATGCGCCGCTTATCATTTGGTGACTTTTTGAACAACTTCTTAAAATATAGTTAGGGTGTGCGTATTTGTGGATAAATGGAATCAATTTTTTAAACATCATACATTTCGAATAATAGATCATACAACATCAAAGGTAGGAAGCGGGGATATGGATGTAATAGCAATTGATCGTCCCACCTCTCCTGCCAAACAAAAGGAAAGTACGGATCCTTTAAGCATCCCACCTGCCATGGAATCGTTTGCTATCGATGATGCACTCACGATTTCTGTTGGAGAAACGATTTCACCTCCAACTGCTCGGCTTTGGGTATATGAAAAAACCATTGTACTTGGTATTCCTGATGCAAGATTACCGTACATAGAGCGAGGGCTTTCATGGTTGAAAAAACAGGGATATAGTGCAATCGTCCGAAACTCGGGTGGACTTGCTGTTTTATTAGATGCTGGTGTGTTAAATCTTTCGCTTGTTTTACCGGATGCAAAGCAAATCGATATCCATACTGGGTATGATGCAATGGTTTGGTTTATTAAGGAACTTTTTGCCGATATAACAAAGGAAATAGAGGTAGGTGAGGTCAGAGGATCATACTGCCCAGGGGATTATGACCTAAGCTTGAAAGGGCTAAAATTTGCCGGGATTTCGCAACGGAGGGTTAAAAATGGGAGTGCTGTCCAAATTTATTTGTGTGTAGACGGCAGTGGTTCTAGCAGGGCAGCACTCATTCGCGATTTCTATGCAGTTGGACTTGGTGATCAAATCGGAACCACTCGTTTTGAGTACCCTGAAGTTGTACCTGATACGATGGCGTCCTTATCCGAACTTCTAAGCACGGAAATAACAGTAGGAGAAGTAGTCGAACGGGTAAAAAAGTCCTTAGATAGGCTTTGTAACGGCACATACACACAGGATGAATTAATCGAGGAAGAACTGGCATGGTATCAAAAGCGCTATGCTTTGATGGTGGAAAGGAATGAGAAAATACTTGGATAAAGTAGGAGGAGCGCTCGATTCGGACGGATGGCCAGATCCAGCTGGGAGCTGGGGTCGGGCGGGTGCTCGGACTGGTCGGGATGCTGCAAATTGGGATCCGGTCGGCTAGCAAATCAACAATTATTTGACTTTTCGGCGATCACCTCTTTTTCGGGTGATCGCCTGATTTAAGCCTTTCTTACTCTGAGCTTTCTAGTGATTGTGTTGCTGTGATGATTGCTAGTTTGTAAACATCTTCTGCACTGCAACCTCTTGATAGGTCGTTTACTGGCCGGTTTAATCCTTGTAAAACAGGACCAACTGCTTCAAAATTGCCGAGTCGTTGCGCGATTTTGTAGCCAATGTTCCCTGCCTCTAAACCTGGAAAAATGAATACGTTGGCATCACCCTTGATGTCTGAATCCGGTGCTTTCTTAGCTGCGACCGATGGGACAAAGGCTGCGTCAAACTGAAATTCGCCGTCTAAAACTAAACTCGGATTGTTTGCTCTGGCAATATTCACCGCTTCTGCCACTTTACTTGTCTCTTCCGATTTTGCTGAGCCTTTTGTTGAAAAACTTAGCATTGCAACGCGGGGATCTACATCAAACAGCGCTGCCGTATCAGCACTTGCAAGCGCAATTTCGGCAAGATCCTGACTATCTGGTGCTATGTTGATGGCACAGTCAGCAAAAACGTATTTTTCTTCTCCACGAATCATGATAAAAACGCCAGATGTCTTTTTTATTCCTTGTTTCGTCTTAATAATTTGCAGGGCAGGTCGAACTGTGTCTGCGGTTGAATGTGCAGCACCACTAACAAGGCCGTCTGCTTCACTTAAATAGACAAGCATCGTTCCAAAATAATTTTCATCCTGTAAAATACGGCGAGCATCCTCTTCGGTTACTTTTCCGTTTCTACGTTTAACAAAGCTCTGAACCATTTTATCCATCTTATCATATCGAGTTGGATCAATAATTTCGACATTTTCCAGTTCTGTTTCCATTTCTTTAGCCTTCTGTGCTATTTTATCCTTGTTTCCAATTAATACAGGTTTAAGTAATTCTTCTTCACCTAGTTTATTAGCTGCGGTTAAAATTCTTTCATCTAAACCTTCTGGAAATACGATCCGCTTATTCTTATGAACAATTTTTTGTTTTAAATCAGAAAATAAATCACTCATTTTAACCCTCCTAGATAATATCCTGTTATATATGATACGATTTTTTGTGTATGATTAAAACTAATTCGTTTTTACCGAGATTGCACCATCTTTATGTATGCATGATTAAACGAACAAAACCATATTTGTCAAAATCATGACAATAATATAAGACTATAGCCGTCCGATGGGCTAACCGTGTTTATCATTCCCCAATTGTGTTATATTAAAATCAGTGTTAGAAAATGTAAAGGAGGCGTTCGCAATGCCAGAAGCAGTCGAAACGATGGATGGTTGGTACTGTTTACATGATTTAAGAACAATTGATTGGACGTCATGGAAGCTTGCATCTAATGAAGAGCGTCAAGCAGCGATCAACGAATTACAACAGCTAGTGTCAAAATGGGAAGATGTAGAAAGTAGCAAAAATGGTAGTCATGCCTTGTACAGGATTACCGGCCAAAAGGCTGATATTATTTTCATGATCTTGCGTCCGACAATGGAGGAGCTACAAGAGGTCGAAACTGCGTTTAATAAGTCAACATTTGCTGCCTATACCGTTCCAGCATACTCTTATGTGTCTGTTGTCGAACTTTCAAAATATATGGCAAAGGGTGGCGAAGATCCTGAACAAAATCCAGAAATCCAAGCTAGATTAAAGCCTACGTTGCCGAAATGGAACCATATTTGCTTTTACCCGATGGACAAGCGTCGTCAAGGCAATGATAACTGGTACATGCTGCCAAAGGACGACCGCTCGAAACTGATGTATGAACATAGTAAGACAGGTCGTAAGTATGCCGGGAAAATTAGACAAATCATTACTGGGTCAATGGGATTTGATGACTGGGAATGGGGTGTCACTCTTTTTGCACATGATGTATTAGAAATTAAAAAGCTTGTATATGAAATGCGATTTGATGAAGTAAGTGCGCGCTACGCTGAATTCGGCGCATTTTTCGTTGGGAACATTCTAAAAAAAGAAGAAATCCCTTCCTATCTGCAAATATAACAAAGTGATATAGGCGAAACTTCACATTATTATCTATGCGGAGTTTGAAGCAACCCCACAACAGAATTTGGATTAATGGAAAGCTTTCTTACTACATAAACATGTAGAGAGGAAGCTTTTTTTATAGAGGTTGTATGTCGATAACGATCGAATAGTTGTCTCTGACTGGTTTCAGCGCTAAAGCTATAGTGAGCCTCCCTCACTCGTACGATAAGTCAGTGATTCGGTGAAGGCGCGACGTCCTGTAGCAACATTGAATTACCTTGTTGTTCGGTAACTTCAGACCCAGAGGACACTATTTGGCACAAATTCAGGGTTTTGGTGGGTTCAGCGGACTGAGAGGACGCTATTTGGCAGAAAACCGTGGTTTTGACGGGGTTCACGGACTGAGAGGCCCTTAATTGGCGAAAAGCCAGCCGTAAATAGCCCTTTTCGAGCAAATAGCGGCCTGTGAGTCCGCTTAACCATGGAAATCATGCCGTTTACTCAAAATAAGGGCCTCTCAGTCCGCATCGAATTTTTAGCGGACTCAGAGGACGCTATTTGGCAGAAAACCATGGTTTTGGCGGGGTTCGCGGACTGAGAGGCCCTTAATTGCCGAAATGCCAGCCGTAAATAGCCCTTTTCGAGCAAATAGCGGCCTGTGAGTCCGCTTAACCATGGAAATCATGCCGTTTACTCAAAATAAGGGCCTCTGAGTCCGCATCGAATTTTTAGCGGACTCAGAGGACGCTATTTGGCAGAAAACCGTGGTTTTGGCGGGGTTCGCGGACTGAGAGGCCCTTAATTGCCGAAAAGCCAGCCGTAAATAGCCCATTTTGAGCAAATAGCGGCCTGTGAGTCCGCTTAACCGTAGACATCATGCCGTTTACTCAAAATAAGGGCCTCTGAGTCCGCATCGAATTTTTAGCGGACTCAGAGGACGCTATTTGGCAGAAAACCGTGGTTTTGACGGGGTTCGCGGACTGAGAGGCCCTTAATTGCCGAAAAGCCAGCCGTAAATAGCCCTTTTCGAACAAATAGCGGCCTGTGAGTCCGCTTAACCATGGAAATCATGCCGTTTACTCAAAATAAGGGCCTCTCAGTCCGCATGGATATCTAAATTTGAATTTTGTCATTCATTCACTTGGAGTTACCATCATCAAAAAAGCGATCACAAAAATCCCTTGTGCTCGTGTCATCATTTGAGCGCCTTTTGCATATGGATAGTTATTAGAGAATGTATGCGTAAAGATATATGTTCTATTAATATACTTCTTGCTTCTAAAGGAAGGTGACTAGATGGCTGTAATACAATACACAGAAGCAGATGTAGCTTTATTGGCGCGTTTAATGCGAGCTGAGGCTGAAGGTGACGGTCGACTTGGTATGCTAATGGTAGGCAATACTGGGGTGAACCGTGTTCGATCTAAATGCCTTGATTTTACTGACATTACTACGATAAGAAAAATGGTTTATCAAAGTCCAGGAGGTTTTGAAGCAACTCAAAAAGGATATTTTTACCAAAGGGCTAGAGAGCAAGATAAACGTCAAGCACGGAAGGCAATTAACGGAATGAAATATGATCCTGCTAGTAATTCCTTATGGTTTTTCCGTCCAGAGGGTAGTTGTCCAGCACAATGGTTCGGACAATGGAACACGGGAAGATATAAGTCCCACTGTTTCTTTGCACCAACAGCAGCCGAGTGTCCAGCCGTTTACTAAACTCACGGCTAGCCACATAAAAATACAAGGTTGTGAGTGATTCACACAATAGTTAAAGCGATGGGGGTTGTACCGACAGCCCTTATCTCTATTATTTGAAGGGAGAGGTTTCAATATGAGTAATGAAAGGAAAAAGTCTGAGGGTAATCCTCAAGCATCGGGAGGGAATCCGTATACTTCAGCAGTTCCAGGGTTTGACGCTGCGGGGGCTCAAGGCTTTGATGCAGCAGGTGCTCCTGGCTATGGCGCTGCGGGGGTTCCAGGATATGGCGCTGGTGCGGTTCCCAGCTACGGAGCTGCGGGGGTTCCAGGATATGGTGGTGCAAATGCTCCTGAATACGCTTTTCCAGGGTATGATTTTGGTGGCTATGGACAAAGCCCATATTACTATCCACAAACACCGACACCAGGATTCCAGCAAGGCAACTTCCAAGGTTATCCATATCCTGCAGGACCTACAGGCAGTGTACCATCAGTCCCAGATGCACCTGGATTATTACCAGCTGAGCAATCGTACATCGAAAACATTTTGCGTCTAAACCGTGGAAAGCAAGCCACAGTTTATATGACTTTCGAAAACAATGACCGCTGGAATGCGAAGGTTTTTAAAGGTATTGTTGAGGCAGCTGGAAGGGATCATATCATTCTTAGTGACCCTGAATCAGGAAAACGCTACCTTCTATTAATGGTGTATCTGGACTACGTTACATTTGATGAAGAGTTAAACTATGAATATCCGTACGCTAATGCAAACAACCAGCAGATGGCAGCATACCCACCAAGATAGAACACGCACTATCAATACAAAACCCTTGCTGTTAAACAAATAGACAGCAAGGGTTTTTATTTCTTTTTTAAACCAACGGACTACAAATACTTTATGATACCATACCCAAGAAATAACCAGCCAATGAGGAAGGCTAGTCCGCCAATTGGGGTGATCATCGCAAACACTTTTATACCAGTTGGCGCATATATGTACAACGTTCCTGAAAAAAGCAAAATACCTACAAAAAATAGCCATCCTGCCGTTGTAATGCTCGATGCTTGTACCTTTCCAACTAAGAAAGCTGTTAAAAAAAGCGCCATCGTATGAAACATTTGATAATTGACTGCCTTTTCCCATATTTTTAGTGCACTGTCTGAGACTTTCCCATCAAGTCCGTGTGCTCCAAACGCACCAAGAGTCACTGCCAAAAAGCCATTAAGAATACCTAGTATTAAAAATAATTTCATGCCTATCCCCTTTCATTTAGTGGAAATTCTCTTTTTATCTTTAAATGGTTTTAGCCCCCCCACCTATAAGCGAAGCGTAGGTGGGAATTTCCAATCAGGTGGAGTCGAGACTCCATCTGATTCCCCGATGTTTCAGCCTGCTGAAACGAGTTCGCTAGCGAGTGTTTAACATCCCCTTCAAGAAATTAAAAGTCAAAAATAGACTCCCCATTAGCCTCTTCAGCATTGATTTTTGGTACCCCGGTTTTTGAATCCGAAATCACATTGTTTTGTTGTTTCAATGGTTGTGTGGAATCACCAATCATCGCATCCAGCTCTTTTTTGCTTGGGTTTTCTGAGTTAGTCTTATCTTCCTCTAAAACCAAATCACACAATAACCTTACCGCGCGAATGTGCTCCCTCACAAACTCTGTATGCTCTTTTCTTAGAGCCTCTTGAATTTCTATTTGCATTTTCTTTAACACAGCACGATTGGAAATTGCCACGTTGATCATCTCCCACACTTTATTCCCTTCTTTTTATAGTATAACAGAAATGTACACCAACCTCATTTTGAACATCCTCTTATAGAAAACCAAAAAAGCCTTGCGGTCGTATCCCATGACCCAAGACCTTTCACTCGATGCTATGTCATTCGTATCGTTCATTCTATTGCTTTAAGCGTTTATTCTTTCTTCTACTTCTTCTTCTTCATAGCGAGCATACAACCATTGTACAAATTCTAACTCGTTTTCCATGAGCTTTCGTTCTAGTTCTTTCTCCATATCTCCCACAAAGCTATTAAAGCTGATCATATGAAGCGATTCCCCCTAACACCGAATATGTACTTTTATACCCCGTCCGATTATGTATACTATATCAAGTATAGCGCTTTCACATTACTACTTTCAACAAAATTTAAGAAATAATATTAGAATACACTGAATTTCACCCCATAAAAACCCAATTAATTACAATACCATCCGTCTTTTTCCAACTTATTTCCCTTTTTATGCTACCATTGCCATTAAAAAATCGAACTAATGGACTATCATTTCCAATTTACTATGTAGTAGCAACCACTCCTCTCGTTTATAAACTCATGTCCCAAAATTAAAATGAAGAGAATTATGTACAATCTTTATGTTATAGCCAAAGTTAACTCCATGTCTTCATTACCCTACAAAAAAACCAATTAAACTTTATTTTAATAAAATTTTACTTTTTTCTTAAAATTTTCGTATTTAATAAATCTTTATGGGGGTCAAAATCATTAGAATTCTGTTTTTTCAAAAGAAAAAAAAGAGAGCAGCTAATAGCTGAACTCTTGAATCACCCTACCTTGTATAATAGTTGTGATTAACGGTACTTCCCGTTTTCTGTGGAAAGGTGTTGGTTCCCTTTTTGTTCATTCGATCGTTCATTGCCGAATTTACTTTCTTATTGCGCTTAAGGAGTTCCTTCCAGAATGTTAATTTCCCTTCCACAACTGGCTGCCATATACCTACCACCCATTTGTTTGAGAGTACAAAAACGATGGTCAGTGAAACAACTCCCGCACCAAGTAAGTCTAATAGGTTATCGACCTGTATCAAGTCTGTTGTCCTAAACAACCAGATAAAAATACCATGAAGCAGATAAACATATAGTGTCCTTTGACCGAGGCTGGTCCATCGAAACTGCTTTTTCGGTATAAACGCGAATACACTGACTGACATGGCAAACCCAAGTATATACACACCTAATCGGATAAAACCACCGTACACTGGCATGTTTAAAGTGGCATAGGATTTGGATTCAAGAAGCCACCCAACTGAAAAACTAGGTGAAATCGCTAAACCTATTGCTGCAAGGAGTAGGATGCCTATTCCTGTTAGCCGAACCGCTTTTGTTTTAAGTAGTGCGAGGTGTTCCTTCTTTACCCAGTATCCGATTAAAAAAAATGGAAAGAATACAAAGGTTCTAGACAGGCTGAACATGTGACCAATATCACTCATATAACCAATGAAAATACCGACTAGAATTGCAGTCATAATCCCAATAAGGGGGGATATCCGCTTGTACAGGAGTAACAAAATATGCCAACAAAACAAACTTAGCAAAAACCAAAGCGCCCATTGTGGATAAAACAAGGTATTGTACCAGTCGATTTTGTCAATAAAAAAGAAATAGGCGGTATAAAAAAGTTGAAAAAACAAGTACGGATACAGCAGTTTTTTTGCAAGTTTCGCAATGTACGTAAAATCACCTAATCCTTTTGCAAAAAAACCAGCAAGAAAAATAAAAGCGGGCATGTGAAAAAAGTAAATCCAGAGGTACAGGGTCTCGATTGCTTTTGATTCACTTACCATCGGTTGAATGACATGCCCAAAGACTACAAGGAAGATCAAGGCCAGCCTTGCATTATCCATATAAGCATCACGCTGCATATGTCTCATTCCTTTTTAGAAAATTTAATAGCAGGGGATTTCCTTTCTTTCTACCCTGTTTACCAAATTTTCGCATAGTAATGAAACAATTTGAACCGTCGTTAACCAATTGTAAGCAGAACAAAATCCAATTGTTATGTAATTGAAAAAATCGTTACTATTGTAATACGGTGGGGAATTATCAAAATCAACAGCCTTCTAAACTGTGGGTTCGCAGGTTTATTTTATTTTAATACGGCGGGGAATTATCCCCACCATTTATGCATTTTTTCGTGCTTTCTTTTTCGCTGGAGTTGTTTTTTTGGATGCTGCTGTTTTCTTGCCTGTCGTTGCCTTTTTCTTGGCACTCGGTTTATCTTTTTTGGCTCGGTCTAACGATGCTTGAAGTGCATCCATTAAGTTTGTCACATTGTCAGGTACTGGTTTATCTTTGGCAGTTGTGGTTTGATCTTTGTTTTTCTTTTCCTCAATTAAATCTAGCAATGCTGTTCGGTATTCGTCTTTATATTTTTCTGGATCAAATGTGGTGGTGAGTTGTTCAATTAACATTTTAGCAGTGTCAAGCTCTTTTTTTGCCGTTTCCGCTTCTTCTGGAACGTTTGGAACATCTTGTACGTCCCTTACTTCATCTGGATAATGAATTGTTTCCACAACTAATGTGTTCTCATATACTCGAATGGCAGCCAGTTGTTCCTTTGACCGAATCATCATTTTTGCTACACCAATTTTCCCAGTATCTTTTAATGCTTTTCTTAATAATGTGTATGCTTTTGATCCACCTTCATTTGGGGACAGGTAATAGCTACGTTCAAAATAAATTGGATCTATTTCCTCCAATTGGACAAAATCCATGATTTCTACCGATCGATCTGTCTCCTCTTTTTTCAATTCCTCAAGTTCTTCTTCATCTAAAATAACAAATTTGTTTTTTGCATATTCATATGCTTTCACGATCTCATCGTTCTTGACTTCTTTTTCACAAACAGGACAAACTCGTTCATACTTGATCGGTGATTGGCATTCTTTATGAAGTTGTCTAAGTTTAACATCCTTGTTTTCTGTCGCTGCATGAAGCTTGACCGGAATATTCACAAGCCCAAAGCTGATGGTACCCTTCCACATGGTGTGCATTACACAAACCTCCTTCTCGACGGATTAACGTAATCAGTACGTTCTAGACATATTTTGCCTCACAAAAAAACTTTTATGATTAGCGCGATATGAACCTGTAAACGATAAGACAAAAGGAGGATGTCGTAATGAAGTTAATGCAGCCAATCCAAAGCGAGAGTTTTCCACAGGGGAACAATTGAAAGCCACGCAATTAAAGCGTGGCTTAAATATTTATTTATCCTTTATCTTTTTACGGGCGAGAAGACCCCCCTTTTGTGATTCAAGAAGGCATTGTATATGAAGCAGATATTTTGGACGATACTGCAGAACATACCACTCTAAAAGTAGGAGAAAAAATTTTATGAATCAAAATTCAAAGTGAATAAAAGAACAATGGAAGTGACTAGGGAATTAAAAAACTCCTATAGTGGTCATTGTCAATGGTATCATGTAACTTTCATACCACCTGTATTAACGGATAACCTTGTTAGTACTGATGATGCAATGAAAGAATACTGTTATAAGCTTTTGTCAGCTTGTAGGTAATTAGACATTTCTTATTTTTGAGGTTATAATTACTTATAAGAAAACATAAAATAACCGAGAATGCAGGACACATTCTCGGTTAGCACGGTAAGCAGTTCGGGAGGAGATCCCCTCTGGACTACCTTAAAACAAGGAAGCAAAGAAAGAACCCTACCCTATTGATTGCGAGTCAGCGGGGTGGGGTTCATTTCTTGTCTATCATATCTTTTATGAGATTCATGATGTATTGGAGCAATGTAACAAAGAATGTTCCAGCTGCAAACAGTATCAGAAATATTGCCGCGATGTTTTCCAATATTATCCCTCCTTCCACCAATTAATGCTTACATTAAAAATTGGTGTCCAGAGGTCAAAGTGAGTGGTCCCCACCCTCACAACGTCTCGTGCTTAACTCTATTGTACCTCATTTTAGTTATATTTGGATACTGTCTTCTAATTCGATCAGGTTGTTTGTGCCCTTTTTTAATTCATACTATAATACTAAAGTATCGTACGACATCTATCCTAACAGAGGGGGATATCCAAATAAGGCGCCTATTTTTAGACATAAGATCACTTCCGAACTAAGATTTAATAAAACATATAGAATTTATTACTCACTACGTTTTTTCAATAACAGATACAAAATAACAACCAAAATTATGAAGTTAGCAATTTGAAACATCCCTAAAAGGTCTGTGTGTTCAAAAATGACTTGAATCGGTGAAATTTGATACAGTATAAATCCTAATATAAATGAACCAAGAATAACTAAAAAAGTGTAGAGCATAATTTCTCTCCTTGCTTTTTAGACCTCTTCTACTTCTTATTTACCAATCTCAAAACTTTCATCCCATGCCCATTTATCGCCAGTGTGTGTCGAAAAGTTTATCCCGACTCCGCAGAATGAAATGAAACCTTTCTCACTATACCAAGGATGGAAATATCCACCTGCAAATGTAAAGGTTTGTCCTCTCTTAGATTCCGGGATCCTTAATGTTTCCTTTCCAAATCCGTTAATCTCTAAAGCAGTATAAGTTTCACCTAAATCAAATGACCAATCAGTACCTTCTAAATCCGTTGGATCATGAGTAACGTTATAATAATCGTATTTTGTTGAACCGTATATATCTTCATATCTCCAATAAACAGAGCTACTGTCAAGTGATGCAACTTTTGTTGCATTACTTCCCCAAGAGATAGCGAATAAATCTTTCTTGTTTGCGCGTGGTTGTTGGTCCCAACGGAATTTATTGTATAGCCGATATTCGAACTCAGTACCGTTGTAGGTCAGCCCATCATAAATTATATAAGTTTGTCCTTGCCAAATACCGTCAGCATCATCCCATCCGTCATTAGTATAACTAGAATAGTCCGTATTTATTGTAAAAGTATCTTGTTCTTTATTTTCTTTTACCTTTTTGCTTAGTTTTTCTTTTACTTCCTTTATACTTTTTCCTTTTAGGATTCAGGTTAAAGAAAAAAGAAGATCCACTATAAAAACAGAATCTCCTTCTATTACAAAATTAAAATGACTTTCAATATTTAATTCCATGTTGCCCAGTATTGCTTTATAGGTTGATTTTTGATTAGTTTAGAATGGTTATATCCTGCATAAAGCGATAAATGATTTAATCCTTTAATAATATGAATCCCTGTAATTCCAGACAGATAATATGTAGTACCATCTACGCTTTTCCTCACATCAAATTTTATCATTTCTTCTCTAGTACTACTATTTACCGTTGACCGGTATTCGTCATACTTTTCCCCGCTTTTAGAAACATAATGAAGTTTTGCATATCCAAACATTCGATACCACTCATTAAAACCTAATTGAAATGTATCTTTTGATTGGAAAACCATAGGATTATTAACGTTAACAGCAAAATGAACTTTGGTGTAATAGGTTTCATACTCATCATTTTCACTGTTGGTATAAAAACTCGCTATAGGTTTTACATTAATAGTAAGATTGTCGCCTTCTTCTCTTTCTGAATTGAGGATAAGTTCCATCGACTTTAAATCCTTAATGTTTAATTGCTGATTATCAAACTCTTCTAAATAAGTAATAACTTCATTTAAGGGTGAATCACCCGATAACTCCTTAATCGTGCTTATCCCTATTTCGTTGAAACCCATCTTTTGAAGTGTCTGAACCGTTTCGTTACTCAAACTCTCGAAGTCTTTTTTCTCAGTTACATTAAGAGGGGGTGTTTTTTGTTCAATCACTTCCTTGTATGAAAAGTAGTGGAAAGCTTTAAAAAAGGTGAATATAAGAATGAATGCGACTATTAAACCACCCGTTATCTTAATAAGTGTAGTCTTATTCAAAGCACAACCTCCTTTGAGCAATAATAACATTAATTTAAGTTTTATAATTATATTCGATCAAACCAGTATATAACATTCAAGTCCCCCTTAGATAGATTATTTCAGCTATCTAAAGGGAAAATTTGTTTGAAAATGAACATTACCTTACAGTTTTTTAAGGATATCTTGCACTAAAATAATCATCACCAATGTTTTTACGCTGCAAATTGAACTGAACATCCACTCCTGAACGTACAGAAAATGATAATTTTGCATAACCCTGTTGGTGTCCATAGGCAGTGTAAGCTTCTAAATGATTGTAGTTAGCCTTTTCAATAACAAAGATAGCATATCCTTTGTACGTATAGAAATAATTGTCTTGCTCTGAAACACTCCATTTATATCCACCACCATAAGACTCCATGCCACCCTCTGGCGGTAAATAAGTGGCTGATTTGAAGTAATCAGATTGTGTTCCGTAAATATGCCTATATGTTACTCCACCTACTTTTCCAGTTTGCATATAGTTATTCCAACTTATAGCCAAAATATCTGTCATTTTAAAGGAAGGTACACCTGACCATTGAAACCTACTATCCAATCTTGCTTTAGTTCTGTTAGTGCTAGAATCATAGTAAAAGTTATCAACTGTAAGAGTTACATTCACCGAAGCAGCCATAGAAACCATTTCATCCTCGGTGTAGTTAGAGTTACCTCTATTTTTCTTTAGTAATTCAACTTTGTTCCTTCGTATAACCTAAATTCTCTAATTGACTTTCAGGAATATTTGCCATTTTCTTATAGTGATCTTTAAATTTCATCTTATAGCTTCTGATTGAATCTATTTCCTCGTTCGAAAGCCCCTTATCTTTTAGTTCCTCTCTTGATAGCTCATTCATCTTTTTGGCCCATTGATATTCATTGATGGTGACGTTACTAACTCTGTTGTTGTTATCGACTTTGTTGTTTGATTCCGCAGAAACAGAGGAAAAGGCTGTACCCATTAACACAAACAAGATAATTAAACTTGATACTAAAGTTTTCCTTTTCAAACTTACTCCTCCTTTTAACTTTTTTAATCAAAGCTACTACCAACAACTAAGAGTGATTAGATAAAATATATTACCTCCTCTTTCGGCATTTTGGCTGTTCAATAGTATGTTTTTATTCTTAGATTGAGCCACACCATAGACCTAAAATTTTAGTGAGCTATCAACTTTTGTGTAAGGTCTTACTTAATAAACAATTATCACGAAGAAAGGTTACGGTTTTTTAAAAATTTTTCGTAACCCTTCAACCTTTTGAAGTGTTATTAAAAGGAATACTCAGTTGAAAGGTGATGAAAAAAATGAAACAGTTAGCATTTCGTATTATCCCCGCAATCATTGTAGGTGTCATTGTTTTACTATCATTCTCTAACACAACAGAAGCGGAAAGAAGGTATAAATATGGTGCAAAGACACCACCTCCTGTAGAAGAAATGAATATAGACGGATTTTTCAATTCAAACCACCAGTATTTGTTAGATGGAACCAATCTATTAACGATATATAATTCTGATTATGTTCGAATAGAAGGAACTACTTACGCAAAGCAATATGTTGATACTATTGGAGTGACCTTCTACCTTCAGAAGTGGAATGGCGTTTCCTGGGAGTATACTGGAGCCGGAACAACATATAGTGGTTCTAAACGAGACGTGTTTGATAAAACCGTATTACGTAGTGCGGAAGCGGGGTACTATTACAGGTTAAAGACAAGGCATTGGATTTCTCATAATGGAGTTTATGAGCAAGGGGAGAGAGTAAGCGACTATATTTTAATGAAATAAAAAAGCTAGGGTTCAGACCCTGGCTTTTACATGTTATCCGCAAACAGTATCAATTCTTCTTTTGGTAACTCCCCTAAAACTATTACATATACATTCCCTTTCAAGAACTCAAGTTTTGAACTCCCGTCCTTGGAAACAGTTAAATACCCTTCACCATGTTTAAGCTGAACCTTATTTATATTAGCACTATTTGCTCCTGAACCTACAGTAGTATCACTATCAAGAGAACTTAATGTTACCCAAAATGACTTTTCTTGATTAGAAAATGTGAACCGTACCTTATTTGAAATATCTTCTCCCTGCAATATAAACAAGTCAGCATTCTTGAATTTATAACCTTGGGGAACATATCCAAAGGACGGAATAGGAAATTCAACATTCTTTTGAACTTCTTCCAATTTGTGAACGGTCTTTATTTCTTCACTTATATCAACTTCATTACTTTGGGCTCCGATAGTTGGTGGTTCAGTTTTTGCATCATTTACATCTTTGTCCTGATTACCAAAAAAGAAAGAAGCTATATCTCCTGGCATCTCCTTGAATGTTTGGTAAAAAGGATTGAACGCTTTTGTTTCAATCATATTCCCGAAAATGAAGGCTCCTAAGAACATAGATATAAAAACAATTGAAACGTTACGAAGGAAGGTTTTTCTATTTCTGCTTTTTTCTATAGACCTTATTTTCTTTTTAACTTTTTTCCAAGAAGGCCGATAATCAGATGAGTGATCATCTGGTTTGCTATTTTCCATCTTATCAATAGACTCATCAAATAAACGATCAAATTCGTCCTTATTCATCTTGGAAACCCCATTTCTTCATTTTCTGTTTCAGAGCTTTTCTTGCACGATGTAGTTTTTGTTTAATAGCCCCTTCAGTTGCATTTTGCTCTTTTGCAATGTCCTTATTAGACTTGTCATTAATCCATTTAGACTCTATGATGTTTTGGTATTCCGAATTAATCTCTAATATGCTTTTAGAAATGTTTTCTTCCATCATTTTGACTTCTACTTTCTTTTCAACTGATTCGTCTTGATTATTTACATCATTATTTATGACACTTTCAATATCATCTTGGTTACGTATTTTTTTGTTTTTTCTTATTACATTAAAGGTTAAATTTTTAGTAACCACTCGTATCCAGCCAATTAACTGTTGCTCATTTTCGATGTTAGGAGCATTGTAAATTGTTTTCATGAAAGCTTCTTGTACTATATCTTCAGCAGTTGAGTGATCGTGAATTATTTGTATGGAAACACCATAAACAAGTTTGTAAAAATCTTGATAAACTTCTTCTTGTAACGATTTATCCAAAGAGGCAAAATCAGTCTTAGTAAGAAGGAAAAGTTTTGTTTTCATATATTATACTCCCTATCTTTTCTTTTATTTTTTAAACTGATCCTTACCGTTCCTATATCAATATAGTTAATTCTTATACTAGCATTAAATTCCAATAGATAATAGATTCAATGTATAAATTTTAAGATACTATAAAACTATTTAAACTATTTTACATTATTAGCGTAACCAATGACCAACTGAATTGTTTAATAAGTGAAACCTTCATAAATTGGTGAATAAAGAAAGGGGATCGTTATGAGGCGCTTATTAATTTTAACTACTGTATTTTTACTTATGGCTATCGCTTCTCCTAGCTTAGCTTCGGAAGGGGAGAGAGCACCTAACTTTAAGGATTATTTCGTATCCTTTAACAATCAAGTTGACGTTAATCTAATTAAAAATTACGGCGGCGAAGTGAAACGTCAATATCAAAACATGCCTGTTGTTTCAGTTACCTTACCTGAAAAAGCAGCTAAAGCACTAAGTAATAATCCAAGAGTTGAATACGTCGAAGCAGACGGTAAGGTTAAGGCGATTGGTCAAGAAACTCCTTGGGGGGTTCCGCATGTAAAAGCTACGGAAGTTCAAGAAAGTGGTTTATTAGGAACAGGTGTTAAGGTCGGAGTTTTAGACACGGGTATAGATTACTTACATGAAGATTTGAATGTAAGTGGAGGTGTATCGTTTGTTTCAGGGACAGCTAGTTATATGGATGATAACGGTCATGGAACTCATGTTGCAGGGACTGTATCAGCCCAAAATAATGATGTTGGAGTAATTGGTGTAGCTCCAAATGTAGAATTATACGGAATTAAAGTTTTAGATCAATTTGGGAATGGAAGCTATAGTGATGTAATTTGGATAGGTTACACTTAGTTGGACAGACTCATTAAGGTCATGTAAACTTGATTCAATACAAAGTCGGAGGAGAATCAATTTATGGCCAAAAGAGAAAGAAGAACATTCTCAAAAGAGTTTAAAGAA
>NZ_JAMQKB010000011.1 GCF_028416575.1 Terrihalobacillus insolitus
GACCAGATTTTCCGCACAAGGGTTTTGCATCACTAGAAGAAGCAAGGAAATGGGCACAAGAATTCGTTCAGTGGTATAACCAGATTCATCTGCATAGTGGACTGAATTTTGTGACACCTGAACAGTGCCATACAGGAGAGCACATTGCCATCTTAGAAAAACGCAGGGAAGTCTATGACGAAGCAAGGAAGAAACACCCTGAGCGTTGGGCAAGAAGCGTAAGAAATTGGAGACCACATGAACAAGTAGCACTTAATCCCATACGAGAGGAGGAGAAAGTGAAATCATAGGGGCAATCATAATATCCCTTTTTCCCTAGTGATGGAAGTCAAAAGCATGATCTTCCTTTTGACTTCCATCACTAGGCCAGCAAGCGTAGCGCGGTAGCTTTGTCTGATGAGGGATTGAAAAATAAAAAACTAAAGCAATAAAATGCGACAACTATATTGACAAACACCGCTAACGAACAAGCATATTCTGTTATTTTACTGCCAAAATTTCTCCCTTGATACTTTGGCAAAATTGCAATTTGGGATAGATATTTACTACCTACCTCAACAGATAACCCGTTTATATTTTCTATATTATTTATACAAAAAGTTCCTATTATTTTTTCATCTAATAATAGAACGTAAGAATAATGATTCCTAATTTGATTAAAAATATCATCTTCATCCCAAGGGTAGTCCCACTGGTTTATCCCTTTTTGTTGTAAATCCAAAGTAACTGCATTCAATATATACAATAACCTTTGTAAATCCTCTATCTTTGTTATTCTTATATACACCCTATTAGCTCCTTGAATATATTTTGCAAAAGTAAACAATCTTAGTTTATTTAACAGCTTTCCAAATTGTCCACCTGTCTCTTTCTACTATACTTTTATCAGATGAAAGTGACTTATCTACATGATTTATCAATACATTTAATTCTTTATCATCTAATTCGTGTAAAATACTTCTTCCAGTTCTTTGATTTAAATCTTTTAATAATTGCTTTTTACTTTCATACACTCTTCTTGTTTCCCATAACTTGACTTCTTCAATGTCCTTAAATCCAACTTCTTTTAGGGTTTCAATTACGATTTGACTATTGTGCCTACGATTAGTTTCTTTTTCAATTAATCTTGGAAAGAGTTCAAAGAAAAAACCTCTAATATGATTATCATTACCTTCTAATAAACAATCTTCAAGAGTGCGGTCTTGAATTATATAAAACCCATTGGAATCCACTATTCTAAATGCTTCTTTAAAGCAATTTTTTAAGTCCTTAAAATGATGAATTAACGCTCTTTCAAGCAATAAATTAAAATTATTGCTATCTAACCCCGTATCAAAAGCACTTCCATGTTTGAAAGATACATTTTTATATTTTTTACAATTTTCCCTTGCCCCTTCAAGAATTGCCTCAGAAAAATCTACACTAGTAACTGAATCCACTCCCATGTCTGATAGTGCTTTTGAATAAATTCCTCCGCCACAACCTACATCTACAGCTTTAGAAATATTGTCGATAGGTACAAGTTTTTTTAATGTTTCAATCCACGATTTGTCAGCAGTTCGAGTTGTGTAAGTAAATCGATTTTTCTCGCTATGAAAATCAATCCCCACTATACATCCCTCATTTCTCGATTTTATAATTAAATTCTACCATATATTAATTTGTAACTAACCACTTGTTGCACAAACCTGCCTCTTTAGCAAAATAGGAGCTACCGAACTTTCATAAAACCGATTTCAACAGTAGACATATGGTCTATAATAGAGGCAATATTATTAAAAGTTCCAACTTTTTCAACCCATTGTTCATTTGATAAATCCTTCAATAATTGGTCTACACTGGTATGAATATTTTCAAACATAGGGGGATTCTGAAATGAATTGTCGCTAAACCTCACTGAATTACATACTTCCTCCAAAATCGGCTGAGAATCGCTGTAATCAGCTTTGCCCTTTAACTTGTTCTGCTTTATCATACAAATATCGTCAAGTTTAGTACGAAATATAGTACATAGTAGGTTATGAAATCTTCTACTATTTTATGGAAGGGGTTTACGACAAGATGAGATTACAATTAAATAAAGGCATCATCCTCTTCAGCATAGGGATGTTATTGTTGTTAGCAGGCTGCCAATCTGGAAATAGTGGTGGCGATGAGAATACCACCGAAGAAAATGCGGTAGATGAAATTGTGGGGATTGAGCCGGGATCCGGAACGATGAATATCGCGCAAGAAACCGTTGATGCATACAATTTAGATGTGGAACTAACGCCAAGTTCCGAACCAGCAATGGTCACAGAGCTGCAAAATGCCATAGAGAATGAAGAACCAATTGTGGTTACCCTTTGGCAACCGCATTGGACGTTTAGCGAATATGATTTGAAATTCCTAGAGGATCCTAAGGGAACATTAGGGTCATCGGAAAACATACATACGATGGTACGGCAAGGCCTTGAGGATGAATATCCATCAGCCTATCAGCTGCTGGACAACTTCTATTGGGAAGTAGCTGACATGAATGCCGTGATGTCAAAATTCAGCCAGGACGAAAGTGTGGAACCGCGAGATGCAGCGAAAGAATGGATTGCAGACAATCGGGATAAAGTGGAAGCCTGGATGGAAGGCATTGAACCAGTAGATGGAGAGACCGTTGAACTGGCCTATGTAAACTGGGATACTGAACTTTCTTCCACCAATGTTGTTGCCCTTGTTCTTGAAGAATTGGGCTACAATGTCGAATTAACATCACTCGATATGGGGATCGCATTTGAATCTCTTTCTGAAGGGGACATCGATGGGATGTTAATCGCCTGGCTCCCTGTAGGTGCTGCCTCCTATGCTGAGCGATTTAAAGATGAAATCGTTGACTTGGGCCCAAATCTAGAAGGTGCACAACAAGGTTTTGTTGTACCAGAGTATATGGATATTGATAGTATCGAGGACTTGCCAACGAAATAAAATATGAAAAGGGATACCACTAGCAAGGTATCCCTTTTCACATATGATAAATTGGTGTGAAAACAAAACTGGCAATCTGAAAATAAAATCAAAAAAAGGTCACGAGTTAAACTCATGACCTTTAAGACCTTGATATATAAAGGCTTTATGATGCGTCTTACATCATGCCGCCCAGTACGTTTTAAAGCTTTGGTTATTCTTAACTGATTTTTCTTGCTTTCTTAAAAATTTTATCGCTTCACGACGTAATGTCAATTGGTAAGTCAAGCTCATTCATAGCTTCCTCCCAAGACATAAACTCCGAGTTATTCTTTAGTTGACGTTCTTCTTCTTCACTCAAAGGGGTTCCATCTGGCTCTAAATCCATAATTTCATCCCAGTTTGGACGGTTATGACTAATAGTTAAAAATTTTAAATAATCATATGCTGATTTTTTTGCTGACTGTGGCAGCTTCTTTACAATTTCAACTAACTCTTCATTACTTATAGCCATATTTTAACCTCCTCGTACCCAATTAACTTCAATAACTTCGGCCATTTTCAATATGAGACGATAACACTTTTAATTTGCGAATTGACTTGGATACAATTGTATAATCTCAGACCACTTCATATCTTTCACCGTTCTATTTATGCTCTTATTATATCATTTCTTTGCCTTTATCATTATAGAGAAATGGGTCAGAATCCCTGCTCATTAACAAATACATATCAAAAAAAGTTAATTAACGGGGGGACTGCACGAACAGTGTTTCTGCCATCTTCTTTAACAACATTGAATAATTTCATTTTTCCTAAATCTAACAGGTGTACAGGTAAACAATTTAGCGCAGTATAACTAGTGAACAGCATGATACTGTTCAATTTCCCATGAGGGGTGATCGGTCATGGCAGATAATAACAACAACGACTTGTTAGTGCCAGGTGCAGAGAATGCGATGGATAACATGAAAGAAGAAATCGCTAACGAATTTGGTGTTCAGCTTGGTGCGGACACAACTGCACGTGCGAACGGATCTGTGGGAGGCGAAATGGTCAAACGAATGATCAACATCGCCGAACAAAGTCTTCAAAATGGGAAACGATAAAAAGAAAAGGGACTCACTTGCTGAGTCCCTTTTCTTTTTACTATCTGTAATTATATGACTAGTCGTGTAAGAAAAGCTATAAATTTATCCCTGATCTTTGTTTTTCTTCTTCTTCTTGTATATTCTGAAGCTAACGAAGCCAATCAACCCCAATAATAGTAAAACAGGGAGGCTCCCCACTATAAAAACAAATAACCCAGACAGTGTTGATAGTAAAAAGTTAACACTTTCCATAAATAATTTTTTTGTTCGTTCCCATGTATTTAAGTTTTCTTCTTCAATTTTTGGAACATTAATTTTGTTCTCGGAAATATTAATCGTAACGGTTGCAAGATCGGCTTTATTTTGTAAATAATTCATACGACCAGTAATTTGTTCAATTTCCTCTTGGACATTAGCAAGGTCTGCCGAAATCTTTAGAAGGTCCTCTGTCTTTTCGGCTTTTTCCATAAAATCAAGTAGCCGTTTTTCTACGACTTTTCTTGATTTTAATCGAGATTCTAAATCGACATACTCTTCTGTTACATCTTCACCAGTCACGTTGCTTTCCAGAACCTTCATACTCTCTTTTTCAACTGTTTTGAGAAAATCGCGAAACCGTTCTTGTGGGATTCGAGCAGTTACTTGCCCGTATAGTCGTTTTCCATCGGCTCCACCGTTTGTAGAGGAGTTAACAATATATCCTCCAGCTTCTGTGATCCGTGATTGGATGTCATTTACCGATGCTTCAAAATCTTTTACCTCTACTGAAAGATTGGCATTGTATATCATTTTTCTTGAAGAGTCTTGAGACGAAAAGCTACTTTCTTTGTTTGCTGGTGTTGCTTTTGTTTGGTCCTGATTTTTTGAATCACTTGTTGTCAATTCCATTTTTGAATTTTCCTTTGCTGATTGTTCAGTACTGGCGTCATTCATTTCGCTAGAATCAGCCGATTGGCCTTCAGAAGTAGACTCATTATTGCTACAAGCCCCTAGAACCATTATAAAGCCAATAACGAATGTAAGAAGAAACCTGTATTTCATATTGACCCACCTCTCTTTTTGTTTAGTTAGACGAAAGAACGTAGCATATTGTTACAGTTATGGAAGTGTTTTAATCAAGGGAAACGCACAGAGTGGGTTCCTTTTGATTAAAATATAAATTTTTTATAAAAAATTCACACTCTTATCTTGAATTAATATACTTAATAGTGCATAATAATTCACATACGAATGAATAAACGGAAAGTCAAATAAACATATCGAAAGGAAGATCATCAATGGGGAAAGAAAAGATTGTTTTAGCATATTCTGGTGGGCTTGATACTTCGGTTGCAATTAAATGGTTGCAAGACGAATATAATTATGACGTAATTGCAGTTGGATTAGATGTTGGAGAAGGAAAGGACTTAGAGTTTGTAAAAAATAAAGCACTTGATGTCGGTGCAATTAAATCGTATGTGGTTGATGCGAAGTCGCTTTACGCAAACGAATATGTATTGCCAGCACTAAAAGCAAACCTTCTATACGAGGGGAAATACCCATTAGTATCCGCATTGTCTCGTCCATTAATTGCAAAGGTATTAGTAGATATTGCAGAAAAAGAAGGAGCAGTTGCGGTTGGACATGGCTGTACTGGTAAAGGGAATGACCAAGTTCGATTTGATGTCGCGTTTACATCATTAAACCCTGAATTGAAAATTGTGGCACCTGTTCGTGAATGGGCGATGTCTAGAGACGAAGAGATTGCCTATGCACAAGAACATGGTATTCCAATCCCAGTTGATGTTGACAATCCGTACAGTGTGGATCAAAACCTTTGGGGACGTAGTAATGAATGTGGAATCTTAGAGGATCCGTGGGCAGAACCACCAAAAGAGGCATACGATTTAACCGTGGATCCTATTGATGCACCAGATCAACCTGAGGTGCTACAAATCACTTTTGAAAAAGGCAAACCAGTATCTATTGATGGCAAATCCTATCCGTTAGATCAGCTTATTTTAAAATTAAATAGCATTGCTGGAAAACATGGTGTTGGAAGAATTGATCATGTGGAAAATCGTTTAGTGGGAATAAAATCTCGTGAAATTTATGAGTGCCCAGCTGCATTGACACTTATTGCAGCCCATCAAGAACTAGAAGCTTTAACACTTCCAAGAGAGGTTTCGCAGTTTAAGCCTGTCGTAGAACAAAAACTTGCGCAGACGATATATGATGGTTTATGGTATTCGCCATTAACTGAAGCATTAAAGGCATTTATTGAGCAAACACAAGAAACCGTATCAGGAACAGTTAAGGTGAAATTATATAAAGGCCATGCTCAAGTAATTGGACGTGAATCGGCACAATCGCTATATGACTTTGACCTTGCGACATATAAGCCAGAGGATAATTTTGATCATGAAGCGGCACTTGGATTTATTAAGCTATGGGGCTTGCCAACCCAGGTACATGCTACTGTCAATAAAACGAACGCTAAAAAAGATGCCTCAATTGATCAAGTAGTTGTAGATGTAAAGGAAGCTGTCAAACAATGAAGCTTTGGGGAGGGCGTTTTACGAAACCAACCAATCAATTAGTTGATGAATATACTGCTTCGATTTCCTTTGATCAAAAGCTGGCAAAGTATGATATACAAGGTAGCTTAGCACACGTTGATATGCTCTCCAAGTGTAGAATTATTTCTGAGTCTGATGCAAAGACGATCGCAAATGGGCTGAAGGCCGTCGCCAGTAAAATTGAGGCTGGCGATGCTGTCCTAAGTGAAGACAATGAAGATATCCATATGAATGTAGAAAAATTGCTAATCGATGAAGTGGGGACAGTAGGTGGCAAACTGCATACAGGTAGAAGTCGTAATGATCAAGTAGCGCTAGATATGCGTTTGTATTTGCGGGAAGCATTGATTACGATTAGCCAATTACTCGTTGAGGTGCTACAGGCTTTACACAAACAAGCAAAAGCAAACTTAGATACAGTTTTACCAGGCTATACCCATTTGCAAAGGGCACAGCCTGTACTGTTTGCCCATCACATGATAGCTTACGTTTTTATGTTTCAACGCGACATTGAGCGTCTTACTGATAGCTGGAAACGTGTAAACAAATCCCCGCTTGGAGCAGGGGCATTAGCCGGTACATCGTTTCCGATAGATCGTCATTACGTTGCAGAAAAGCTGCATTTTGACGGAATCTGTGAAAATAGCCTAGATGCCGTTAGTGATCGTGACTTTGTAGTAGAGTTTTTATCCAATGCATCCCTTATTTCCATGCATTTATCTCGGTTGTGTGAGGAGCTCGTTCAATGGTCGAGTGCTGAATTTAATTTTATTGAATTAGATGATGCTTTTAGTACTGGGAGTAGCATGATGCCACAAAAGAAAAATCCGGATGTAGCGGAGCTTGTGAGAGGAAAAACAGGACGTGTATACGGGCATTTAATGGGCATGTTGACGACCTTAAAAGGCTTACCATTGGCATACAATAAAGACATGCAGGAAGACAAAGAAGGAATGTTTGATACTGTAGAAACATTGAAAGGTGCACTTGCACTATTTGCACCAATGATCGAAACGATGCAGGTGAAGAAAGAAGAAATGTATGCTGCTGTTGCTAAGGATTATTCCAATGCGACGGACCTTGCTGATTATTTAGTCGGAAAGGATCTACCTTTTCGTGAAGCACATGCAGTTGTAGGTCAGGTTGTATTGTACAGCATCCAGCATAATATGTATCTTTTAGATTTAAGTTTAGAAGAATTTCAGCAATTTTCTCCCTTGATAGCAAAAGACATTTATGACGTTCTTGCACCTAAAGCAGTAGTGAATGCTCGAAACGTTGCAGGAGGGACAGCGAAAAATCGGGTAGAGGATCAATTAACTGCTGCTGAGGGACTGATTAAAAAGAGCTTGGACTGGATTCAGACACATGCAGAAATAGTAGAAGGGCAATCTTAAAGGCTAGTTTTTTTACACTTTAAGAGAGTAGAAATTTTTCAATAAATAGAAGGACTAGAAAAGACATTGCATTTACTTATTATGGTAAATGCGATGTATTTTCAAACCATGAATTGTATTAATATTTATTTTTATGCATAAAAATAAATAAACAGGAGAGGAGTGGGATTGTGTTAGAAAAAGGATATTTAGTACTCAGCACAGGAGACGCTTTAGAAGGAAAGTGGTTAGGAGCTTCCTCGTCTGTTGAGGGAGAAATGGTCTTTAATACGGCGATGACTGGCTATCAAGAAGTGATGACAGATCCATCCTATGCTGGTCAAATTGTCACGATGACCTATCCGCTTATCGGGAATTATGGAATCAATGATATCGATTTTGAAAGTGGGGAACCTGCTTTGTCTGGATTGATTATATCCAGCCCTTGTTATAAACCCGATCATTATCAAGCCAATTCTTCCATCCGTGAGATTGTGGATAAATTTCATATCCCCACTCTTTATGATATCGATACAAGAGCACTGACTCGAATTATCCGTGAAAACGGTGAAGTATACGGTAAGTTTAGCATGAGCAAAGAAGATAAACCGAAAAAGGCCAAAGTGGACGCTAAAATAGTAGATCAGGTTTCTGTCAAAAAAATGATTCGACTTCGTACGTCGTCTAACCAAAGCCATTTAACGGAATTTTCAAAAGCACATGTTGTTCTTGTCGATTTTGGTTACAAGCACTCGATCCGTCACGCACTAATGGAATTAGGGTGTGACGTTACGATTGTTCCATACAATACATCCGTAGAAGTGATCAAAGGTTTAGAACCAGATGGGATTGTATTATCAAATGGACCTGGTGATCCTAAAGACCTTGATTACTTAAAACATTCAATTAAAAAGCTAACGGAGTTGTACCCGACATTGGGGATTTGTCTTGGCCATCAGCTTGTAGCAATTGCGCATGGAGGAGAAACAACACGACTTCCATATGGGCATCGTGGTAGCAACCATCCAGTAAAAGATTTGACGACCGGTAAGGTTTGGATTACGACACAGAATCACGGATATGTGGTGGATATGGATTCGATCGATGAACAAGAGTGGCAAATTTCCCACATTAACGTCAACGATCGTTCTGTTGAGGGGTTGATGCACCGTGAGAAACCAATTTTGACTGTTCAATTTCATCCAGAAGCACATCCAGGGCCGATTGATACTCATCTCATTTTTCAAGACTTCTTCAATCGGTTAGTGAGAAAAGGAGAGAAGCAGCATGCCTAAGTTCAACGATATTGAGAAGGTTCTTGTCATTGGATCAGGTCCAATTGTAATCGGGCAAGCTGCAGAATTTGATTATGCTGGTACACAGGCATGTCTTGCATTAAAAGAAGAGGGTATTGAGGTTATCCTCGTAAATAATAATCCAGCAACCATCATGACCGACCAACAATTTGCTGACAAAGTATACTTAGAGCCACTAACCCCTGATTCGGTTACCGAAATCATAAAAAAGGAACGCCCTGATGGTTTGTTGCCAACGTTAGGAGGGCAAACAGGATTAAATCTCGCCGTCTCCTTATCCCAGTCTAATGTTTTGAAGCAATACAATGTTGCGTTACTCGGAACCCCTTTAGATACGATTCAAAAGGGAGAAGACAGAGAGATGTTTAAATCGATGATGAAATCGATGAATGAACCTATCGCGGAAAGTATTTCGACTAGCTCGATCGATGAAGCAGTTCAATTTGCAACAAATGTCGGCTATCCAATTATTGTTCGTCCAGCTTATACACTGGGCGGTGCTGGTGGTGGAATTGCCAATAATGAAGCAGAGCTTTTTAGTATCGTGAAACACGGTTTACAAGCTAGTCCGATCCAGCAAGTATTAATTGAGCAAAGTGTAAAAGGTTGGAAAGAAATCGAATATGAGGTTATGCGTGATGCAAACGATACATGCATTATTGTTTGTAACATGGAAAATGTCGACCCTGTCGGCATTCATACGGGTGATAGCATTGTAGTCGCTCCTTCCCAAACGTTGACAGATCGTCAATATCAGATGCTACGAACAACTTCGTGTAAAGTCATCCGTGAACTAGGTGTTGTCGGGGGATGTAACATTCAATTCGCCTTAAATCCAAACAGTGATGATTATATCATAATCGAAGTCAATCCTCGTGTTAGTCGTTCCAGTGCACTTGCATCAAAGGCGACTGGCTATCCAATCGCACGAATTGCTGCAAAATTAGCACTCGGCTATGACTTGGATGAGGTACTTAATCCGATTACTGGTGATACTTACGCTAGCTTTGAGCCTGCCATCGACTATGTTGCGGTTAAAATACCGAGGTGGCCATTCGACAAATTTGCCTCAGCGGATCGTTTGCTTGGTACTCAAATGAAGGCGACTGGGGAAGTAATGGCGCTTGCTAGGAATTTTCCCGCGGGGCTTAACAAAGCGATTCGTTCCCTTGAGATTGGATTGAATGGACTATATTTGCCAAATGCAAGCCAACTAACGGACGTAGAGTTAACATCTGCACTTATAAATGCGTCAAATGAACGGTTGTTCCTTATTGCAGAAGCCTTTCGCCGGGGCTATACCGTTGATGACGTTCATCATATCACCGAAATGAATAAATACTTCCTAGACGAAATCTATTTCATGATTCAATTTGAACGAAAGCTAAAAGACACAAACTGGAATACAATTCATGTAGAAGAACTCAAACGTGCAAAGCAGTTAGGTTTCTCAGATCTTTTCCTAGCTAACCTGTTTGAAGTTAATCAAACGGATATTCGTGAAAAGTGTAAGCAGCAAGATGTCTGTGTCTCATACAAAATGGTGGATACTTGTGCAGCAGAATTTTCAGCAGATACGCCGTATTTTTATAGCACCTACAACGAATACGATGAAGTAGAACCTTTGACGGGGAACAAAAAAATGGTTGTGTTAGGCTCAGGTCCAATTCGGATTGGGCAGGGAGTTGAATTTGACTATTGCTCGGTACAGGCGGCAATGTCATTAAGACAGCAAACCATTGATACAATCGTGATCAATAACAACCCTGAGACCGTGAGTACCGATTTTAATACCGCAGATCATTTGTATTTTGAACCATTAACAGAAGAAGATGTTTTACAAGTTATCGAAAAAGAAAAAGCAGATGGCGTGCTTGTCCAATTTGGTGGTCAAACAGCTATTAATCTAGCAGATGGATTAAGCCAGGCTGGGGTTTCGATAGCTGGAACGTCATTGGACGCCATTGAGGCAACCGAGGATCGTGATCAATTTTATCAATTGCTTCAAAAACTATCCATTCCGCATATTCCAGGTGCTACGGTAACAGCTATCAAAGACGCAAGAAAAGCTGCAGCTAAGATTGGCTATCCCATATTGATTCGTCCATCTTATGTTATTGGTGGAAGAGGCATGGTCGTTATTCAAAATGAAGACCAACTGATTGATTACTTGCAAGTATTAAAAGATACTTCAACAGAATCTCGTATTTTTCCATTATTAATTGACCGATTCATCACAGGATTTGAAGTGGAAGTTGATGCGGTTTGTGATGGGAAAGATGTACTAATTCCAGGTGTGTTTCAGCACATTGAGCGAGCCGGAGTCCACTCAGGTGATAGCATAGCAGTTTTTCCAGCACCTGATCTTACAGAAGAACAAAAACAAATGATCACGGATTACACACAAAAAATTTCGGCCGAACTGTCTGTTAGAGGAATTATGAATATCCAGTTTGTCATTGGGGAGGATCGAAAAGAAATGTATGTATTAGAGGTGAACCCCCGTGCTTCAAGAACCGTTCCGATTTCTAGTAAGGTCACTGGGGTACCAATGATTGATTTGGCAACCCGAATTCAAATGGGTGAACCGTTAAAGAACCAAAAATGGCAACTAGGGCTTCACAAGCCTGTTCCGTACTATGCTGTTAAAATGCCCATTTTTTCAACAAACAAGCTTGCAGGAGTTGATCCATATCTAGGACCTGAGATGAAATCTACTGGAGAAGCAATTGGTTTAGGTACAACTGTAGAAGCAGCACTGGCCAAAGCTTTTGGTTGGAAAGAGAATATGCTCAAAGAGTTGAACGACGATGACATTATTTATCTTGCTATAGGAGAAAATGATTTGGATAAAGATCCTTCATTTGTAAAGGCCTTGGTGGAAACAAAAGCGAAGATAGCTGCGGCTCCTATATCTGCTCCACTGTTAAATGAAAAAGGGATTATCGTAAATGAAACAATTGCTCTAAACAAAGCTGTTGACCTTTGTTTAGATGGTGCATTTTCAATTGTTTGCAGCACACAGCTTCAATCGGGAGATGATCCGCACGTTATGCTTCGTGCTGCCGCATTAAAATCAGATACTACCTGTTTCTCTTCTACTGAGACTTTTCATGCTTACCTGTTAGCTTCTAAACAAAAGCAAGCATTACCTGAACCGATCCATCGTTATTTGGAAAAAGTAGGGGATCTAAATATGGTGAAGGAGGAGATCTTCGGATGACACTAAAGGTAATGCCGATGAATGATAAACAACAGTTGCACGGACGTGACTTTTTGAGCTTGGAAGATTTTTCACAGGATGAACTTCATTATATGATGGATCTAGCAGACTATCTTAAAATACAGCGCCAGAATGGAAATGTAGTAGAACCGTTAAAAGGAAAAACATTAGGAATGATTTTTGACAAATCATCGACAAGAACGCGTGTATCCTTTGAAACGGGAATTTATCAATTAGGCGGTACAGGTTTATTTTTAAATTCCAATGATATCCAGATAGGTAGGGGGGAACTCATTTCAGATACCGCGCAGGTGCTATCTGGATATGTGGATGGCATTATGATCCGTACGTTCTCTCAATCTGTGGTGGAAGAATTGGCTGAGTTTGCAAGCATACCTGTTATTAATGGGCTAACCGACATGTACCACCCCTGCCAGGTATTAGCTGATTTACAGACCATTCGAGAAATCAAAGGCACACTGGCAGGAATAAAGATCGCCTATGTTGGAGATGGCAATAACATGGCCCATTCTCTTATGCTAGGAGCGGCTATTATGGGAATGGAACTTGTAATAGCTGCTCCTAAAGGGTACCAACCTGACGCAAAGATTACGAAAAAAGCACAATCCATTGCCGCAAAGCATCATGCAAGTATACGTATTCAAGAAGATCCAGAGACAGCAGTTCACCTAGCTGATGTCATTTATACAGATGTATGGGCGAGTATGGGACAAGAGGAAGAGCAAGTGATCCGAGAACAGGCTTTCACTGGTTATCAAGTAACAAGTGATTTTATTTCCCAAGCGAAGCCCGATGTGACGTTTATGCACTGTTTACCAGCACACCGGGGAGAAGAAGTAAGTGCTGAAGTGATCGACGGCAAGCATTCGGTTGTTTTCCAACAGGCCGAGAATCGATTGCATGCACAAAAAGCACTAATGACAGCATTGATGGGGTAGATTGAACTACGCCAAGTGTAGATAGTTCCGTTATCATGGCTATGACGAATTCGTCATAGCTGTGACTATACCGAAAAAAATCTTAGGTGTTCCATATTTTAAAATAGCTTTATGCATACATCGTTCTAGTCTTGGATAACGCTCTTCATAAAAGAATTCTGCATGCATGATACGCCGGCTGTGGTCATCAATAATAGCTATTAAATAAGCCTTTTTACGTTTATTTGAATCCTTAGGATCTGGAAGATACAACGTATGTTGTGTGTCCGCTTGCCAACAATCATTCGCTGCTTCATGCTCAAATTGTTTGAAGGCTTTCCTCACCGAGCGACCAAGATCCCTTCGGCTCCATCCTTGTTCTTGAAAGTAACGCGAAAGCGTTCGTGTCTTCAGTTTCCCAAGAGGAACTTCTTCTTCTAACTCAAGAATACGGATAATTTGTTCAACACTTCTACTTGGTAATTCCTTTCGAAGGGCAATGGCATGTTCCAAGACAGCTGAGTCTATCGTTTTTAAACTTCCCTTTTTCTCCCGTGCTTTCGGCTTTAGTGCTTCAAACCCACCTTCTTCATAGGCTATTAAATACCTTTCTAGACTTCGCACGCTCACGGTGCTTTTTTCACTACCAGGAATCGTGTACCTTTCTTTGGCAATTTCTCTTAAAAGGGCATACTTGTCCCCAGGCCCCAATTTACGCTGCACAATTTGTGCAATTAGTCCAAATCGGAAGGCTGCAATTTCATTCCTTAACGTTTCATCCATGGTTTTCCTCTCCGTTTCCTAAAAATAACTTACATCATTCATTATTTAGGAAAAGATTGGGGAGGGGTAGAGCCATATTTTGTGGAGTGATAAATAAGAAAATACCCATTTATTACCACATCAAGCTGACATCTACCTAGGCTGCAGTTACCACCATTCCTTTGTCGGTAGGGAAAGATTGATGGTCGAAATCAAATTCCCCCTTTTCGGAAGACGTCCATCAAAATAATAGTTAAGAAAAAACAAGCACTCTTCACTAGTCGTAACACCTTCTCTATACAGGTTTATCAATTGTTCTCCAAAATGAAGTCCGTCTAGGACTTGACTTCTTAGGTTAACTAACCATTTTTGATAGAAATGTCCCATTTGTTTTTTCCACCGATATAAAGTCTTTAATGATACGACAGATGTGCCATAACTAGTTAACTGCTCAGGAAGACGTGAAACAGGGATATCAGTCAAAACCCACCGTCCAAAAAACTCACGAATATGATTGGCAAATCGTGCCCATGGCCTAACAAAAGATGGGATGAAAGAATAAGTTTTATTACAATCAGGACATCGTTTCCTGATGATCTTAATGATATAGGATTTAGACTTATGATGAACCACGCGCTTATAGCTACCATGCTTCCATAAAGATCTGCCGCAGCAGGGGGCGTCATATTCAAATTCAATATGATCGGATTCTAAAAGTATGTTCTATAGACAACCCTTTATTAGTAGTATATTATAGATATAATATTCATAATAAATACTTTAATGGAATTTCATACTAAATGACTCTACCATGGAGGTGGTGTTTTCTATTAAATGGTCCCAACTCTGTTATCACATTTCATTCACATAGTATTCAAATTCCCTTGACTTTGGATATTATCCACCTAAGATCTGTTCCCCATGATGTTTTCTACACATTAGTCTGATGATTCTTTATAGATAATTCAAGTAATGAAATTTATTGTTACTATGAAGAAAATAAGGGAGTGCCTTTTAAAAAAATGATCAAAACCTTAAGCACAAGACTTTTGAAAAGTCCAGATGAATTACATGACTTCTACCGATTAAGATACGAAACCTTTGTGATTGAACAAAATGCCGCTCCAGCTAGTTTGTATACTGATGGCCTTCTTAAAGATGATTTTGACAATTCGGCATATCACATTGGTTGCTTTATAGATGATGAGTTGGTTGGATGTATAAGTTTAGTTGAAAAAAATGACAACTGTACGCTAATGATTGAGAAATGTCATGATGTTCTACTTGATGAAAACCATTCATATGGGGAAGTAATGAGGTTAATTATTCGTAAATGTAGTAATACTTCTACCTTTGGTATTAAGGCAAGGATAATAGGGAGCTTATTTGAAAAAATTCAAGAACTCGTCATAAATAAGGGACTTACACATTTGTTCTTACAAAGTACAGTATCAGTTCAAAAAATGTATGAGAGACTTGGTTTTAAGCAAATCGGTAAGTATAAAGTATACAAAGGAATTTCAAATGAATGTCCGATGCTTTTAGACATTGAAGATATTAACAAAACGATTTTCAAGGAAGAAGTCTAATATAAACGAATTGAAAGGATTGATCTAAAGTGAAAAAAAAAGCTGAATTAGTAAGAAAAATTGTTGCCGAGGTATTGGAAGTTGAAGAAAGTGAAGTATTTGATGAAACTGATCTAGTTGAAGAATTAGATGCTGATTCCATGATGGCTCTGGAGATCGTAGCTTTATTAGAAAAAGAATTAAAGATCACTATCCCCGAGGAACTGCTAGAAGAAATGACTAGTGTTAACTCTATTTTAAAACTATTAGAGGATTTAAAAACTAATGTTGGTTAAAGAAGGTAAGAAAAAATCCCTTACATTTAATGAAATACTGGAAATTCTCCCGCAGAGATATCCTATGTTGTTAATTGATAGAGTAATTGAAATAAATGATAAAGAGGCACATGTAGTAAAAAATGTTAGTGGAAACGATCCTTTCTTTTTAGGTCATTTCCCTCAGCAAAAGATTTTCCCTGGTGTGTTAATTACAGAAGCAATGGCCCAAGCTTCCATTGTACTGCTTGCCAATTCAAATGAAAATGCACAAGAGGAATTAGATGAATTACCACTCTTGTATCGTACAAATATAAAGTTTTTAGATGTAGTAACCCCAGGTGATCAATTGCTGATTAAGATTGAATTACAGAAAAAGGTTAAAAACTCTGCAATTGTAGAGGGTAAGGTGTATGTAAAAGAAAGGTTAGTTTCAAGTGGGATATTATCTTTTACAAAAAAAGTATTTGAAGGATAAGGTGATGTTATGAAAAGAGTTGTCGTTACAGGAGTAGGTGTGATCACATCTATAGGTGAAGGCGCAGAGAACTTTTGGGATGCATGCCTTAATGGACAATCAGGAATTAGTGAGATTAAAAAGGAAGGTTTACAGCTAGTTGGACCAAAATTTGGTGGACAAACTCACCATTTCAATCCAAGTAACTATGTACAAAAAATTCTAGTTAATCATATTGGACGTGGTGCCCAATTGCTGATTGCAAGTATAAGGCATGCGTTTGAACATGCAAAATTAAAAAAAGAAGAATATGGCGAAGCTGATCTTTTTGTAGGCACTACAATGGGCGAAGTGATTGGTGAGTATACACATTCATTATATACTAATAATCAGAAAGCCGATCAAAGTCTACTAGAACTTAATAAGTTAAATAATATTCTTGTCTATGCGTGTAAGGAGTTTGGCTTGTATGGCTCAGCAATGCTTATAAGTAATGCTTGTGCTGCGGGAAACTATGCAACTATCCAAGCCTATGAAAAAATTAGAAATGGTAATAGTAAGATAGCAATTGCAGCTGGAACTGATCCGTTTTCTAGTGTGGCATATTATGGTTTTAACCGATTAAATGCAATTTCTCCTGATAAATGTCGTCCATTCGACAAAAATAGAAAAGGAATGCTAGTAGCTGAGGGATCAGGCTGTTTAATACTAGAAGAATACCAGTCTGCTAGACAAAGAAATGCCCCTATCCTAGCGGAAATGAATGGGTATGGAGTGAGTGCTGATGCTTTTCATATTACCTCGCCTCACCCTGAGGCTAAGGGTATAATCAGTTCTACCTTGAAATGCTTACATAATTCAGATATATCGCCAATTGATGTAGATTATATTAGTGCGCATGGAACAGGAACAAATGCAAATGACAAAGCAGAATCGATGGCTATACAAAAGATTTTTGGAGAATCTACTCCTGTAAGTTCTATTAAATCTATGCTCGGTCATTCTATGGGAGCAGCAAGTGCTATCGAAAGTGTAGCCTGCTGTTTGGCAATCAGGGACCAAATTGTTCCTCCTACAATAAATTTCGAGAATAAAGATGACAATTGCAGAATTGATTGTGTCCCTAATACTGCGAGAGAACTAAATGTGAATAAAGCCCTTAATAACTCCTATGCATTCGGAGGCACGAACGCAAGTGTTTTATTCAAGAAAGCTGAATAAAGAAAGAGGAGTAAATATATGGATAAAATTGCTGTAACGGGAGTTGGAGCCGTCACACCAACTGGTGATCAGGTAAATCTTATAATAGAAAAGATAAGAAATGGGCAATTTTTGGATCAAATAGAAATTGAGCAGTTTAATCTTAAAGATTATATTAATAAAAAAGGGTTAAGGACTATTGGGAGGTCAGCAAAAATAGCTATTGCCTCCACTGCAATAGCTTTGGAAGGCCATGAGAACAGTCAAGAATGGAATATGGAAAGAGTTGGTGTTTTTGTTGGTACTTCATTAAGTTATTTAGATGAGGTTTATGATTTTTTAGATGATGCAGCCAATAGTGGTGCGAAATATGTGAGTCCAATGAGGTTTCCCAATACAGTACTTAATAATATCTCTGGATGGGTGTCTATCGTTTTTAATATTCAAGGGGTTAATAATACACTTCAAACTGGTATTACTTCACCCTTTGATGCTATAGATATGGCAAAGACATACTTGGAAAATGATATTATAGACCATGCACTTGTAATTGGGGTTGATGGTGTAGGAAAAGGGAGTTCTTACAATAAAAAAATGTTAGGTGACGGGCAATTCCCCGAACATGCTGCTACAATTATTTTGGAGCGTGAAAACGAAGCTATTTCAAATTATGGATATATTGACTTCATTAGCAGTTGGCAAGAATTTGAACATAATTCTAACATATCTAATAAGCGTTTAAACACGATTTTTGAAAAATATGCTTTATCAGATGTCAACCATATTATATTTGGATCATCTAACGAGAATGATGCATTCATACGGAGCTACTTTGAAGATAGAGCTAGTATAAATCAGTATAAACTTCATAGCTATACTGATGATACGATGTTTTTACCGGGTATGTTAAAGGTCTTACTAGCACTTGAACAGAAATCTAATAGTATGATAGTTGAGACAAATCAAATAGGTAATAAAAGTATACTCATTTTATCTTCAGAGGGAGTGGTTTAAATTGTTGAAGAAATATATAGCTATTGTCACTGGGGGAACTAGAGGTCTAGGGGCGGCCATTGTCCATCAATTGGCAAGTAATGATTGGAATGTTCATTTTACTTATCAAAGCGATGAACAGAGTGCAAATGACCTTCTAGATAAATATGAGAATGTCTTTGCTTATAAAGCAGATGTAAAGGACTACAAAAGGACTAGGGAAGTGGTAGAGGAAGTTATTTCAATTGAGGGAAAAATTGATTGCTTAATAAACAATGCCGGAATAAAGAGAGATAAATCGTTAGGTTTTATGAACGAAAGAAATTGGAGAGATGTAATTGAAACAAATTTGTCTGGTGTGTTTAATTACAGTAAATTTGTAGGAAAACAGATGATCAAACAGAAAACTGGTGTGATTATCAATATCTCGTCCATTTCAGCCTTTATTGGCTTAAAAGGACAAACTAATTACTCGGCTTCTAAAGCTGGTGTAAATGGATTTACAAAAGCTTTAGCTAAAGAACTTGGCCCTAATAACATAAGAGTTAATTCTGTCTGTCCTGGTTTTATTAAAACAGAAATGACCGAACAACTGAATGAAACAGAAATGATACAAGATATTACATTAGGAAGATTTGGTAGTACGAAAGAAATTGCAGATGTTGTTGTTTTCTTAATCAGTAATAAAGCTTCTTATATTACAGGACAAACCATTATTGTTGACGGGGGTTTAGCTATATAATATGCAAATTTCACTTTATAACACGATAAAAGATGTTGAAAAAGATTATAAAGAAGATTTAAATAATATATTGCTAGATAGTTTAGACAGCCACATAGCTTGGTACCACTTATTGGATCAACATCTGCCTAATTATGAACCCTTATATTTCGTTGGAATTAAGAATGAAAAACTAGTGGCACTTGGTACAGGATATAACGTTCAAAGATTAGATTTATTACAGTATTTACCTCCCAGAATAAAGAAAATTTTATCTTTTTTAAATAAGTTAAAAATCAATCCATTTAAGTTTAATGTTGTCTTTTTGACAAATCCTATGTCAGGTGAGAAGGGAATAAGGGTGGCTCACCAAGTTTTATTAGATGAGTTCATCAGTGAAATTACCGACTATATATACACAAATATTAAGCCAGCGTCTATATTTGTGAATAATATCAGTGATGCAAATGTAAATAGCTATAGTAAAACGTATAATAGAATTCCGTTTTATCCTAATACCGTTCTAGAGCTAGATTTTAATAGCTTTGAAGATTATTTAAAGCATCTGAAAAAGAAAAAGCGGTGGGATGCTAGGAACAAGATGAAGCTTTTGAATGAGTATGGTTGTGATGTAGTGATATATCGTAATTCAGAGATCAATAATTACGAAGAAGTATTCCAGCTCTATAAAAATACCAGTAATCATAATGAAGAAGTAAGTAATGTAATTAACTATAATCAACAGACATTTAACAACATGAATGAATTACCAGACTGTTATAAATGGATATATGTTACATATAAGAATCAGCTTGTGGGATTTGCTTTATTGTTTGAAGAGAATGAAGCATTAGTCTTTAAACATGTAGGTTTAGATTACAAACATAGCTATGATTGTTTTGCATACTTTAATTTATTTTACATAGCTATTCAATATGGTATTTCAAAAGGCTATAAAAAAATGTATTGTGGCTCTACAACCTATGAAACCAAAAAAAGAATTGGTTGTTCTTTAATACCTAATCATGCTTTTATTTCGTTTAAGAGTAAATTTTTAAGTGGCTTTGCTAAAAGAATATTACAGAAAAATTTTTCTAAATCATAGACAGAAGGCAAAATAAATGAAGAAAAAAATTCTATATCTGGTATTTACATTTAATTTTTTATTTAGTTTATTAACAGCCATCTTACCGTTAATTGTTTTTTCAATAACAAATTCCTCAGCAACCTCTGGTTACGTTATGACAGTATTTATGGTGTCTTTACTTACTGTTCGTTTTATTTTGTTTTATAAATATGTTGAACCAATATTACTAAATAAATTTGGGGTTATTTCATATTGTTTAGGATTTTTATTATTAGTTTTTTATTATGATCAGATTATTGCCTTTTATATAGGGAGCGTATTTTTAGGAGTAGGCGTTGGAGTGGTTGGTCCTATACTACTCACGATGTTGACCGATGCATCTTCCGACAAAAAAGCTGTTTCTTATCATAATATGTTAATGGCTTTAGCATCAGCGACAGGTCCTGTTTTGGGTGTGTATATGCTAAATAAATTGAAGGAGAACATGTATCCAATTCTATTTGCAATGGGAGCTACAATGGTAATCGTTAGTTTTCTGTTCGGTAAAGGAAAAGTTAATGAAGAGAAATCAGAATCAAATGAGCTAAATTTAAAAGCGATAATTCTTAACAAGGATTATGCATCAAACCTCTTGATTTTTTTAATTAGTTCCATTAATTATGGCTGTATTATCGCATATTTACCGATTTTGTTAGACATAAATGACTTGCGGATTGATTACTTCTACTTGGCATTTTGGATATGTTTTGTATTGGCGCAAATATTTGTTCCGAGACTAGGTGTAAAATTTAAACTTCCAACATTATTATATCTATTTCTTTTTGTATTATCTGTATCAATCATGTTAATTGGTTACGCTGGCAGTTATTGGTTACTACTTCCTTTGGGGGGGATATTTGGATTTGGTTATGGGGCATTGATGAATGTGTTTTATAGTATTATAGCAGCTGTAAATGAACAACGTTTTAAAGCAGATGCATATTCTTTATTTGGTATCATGTCTTATGTTGGTGTTGGCATAGGAGCTTTTTTATTCAGTCCGCTTGCTGAAAAGTCTTTATCACTAATTTTTGTGATTTCAGGAATCATAACAGTAGTAGTATTAATAGCTAAGTATCTTGTGGATTTTATAAACATTCGAAAAAAAGTTAACGGAAAAGAAAAGGAAAAATGTCGAGTTAATGAACAGTAGTTTGTATGGAACAGGTATTGATATTGTTGATAAAAGGAGAATTAGTCAACTTTATCACAGCGATAGAGTCGACTTTTTTTTACAAAAATGGTTCAATGAGTATGAAATTGATGTTATTAACTCGGATATGAATCCTGAAAATGTTCTGGCACTTTTTTTTGGTATCAAAGAAGCATTTATCAAGGCTTCTAATGGAATAGTTAGATTAAAAGATTTTAAGTCAATAAAAATTCATAAAAATAAAATAGGATATTCAATAAAATATACAAGAGATAGTTTTTTAATCAATAGGAAAATAGATATTAATTACATCGATTATATTCATCATGTGATAGTTAGCGTAATCATATTTGAAAAAAATCAAGAAATGAAGTATGTTCATAACCTACTTAGGCAGGAAATTAAAAATGTATTTTTGTAAGATGTTAATGTTTGAAAATGTCGAAGTGGGTTGGTTGTTATTTTTATATAAGCTGTGTCAGCGGCTGTTAAGACGCTGTGAAAACTTCAGCTTGAACAGATGTAGCCTTTGTGCTCGAAAAGTGATTACGGCGAATAAAATACGCTTGCCATCATTTTTTGCAGCCAAGTGACACAGAATGTACCAGTAATTTACAAACTGTTTACCACCTTACCTTTTGTATAATTCACAAAGATGTGCATCGAATGATTCATACGAAGGACAAAAAGATGACTGATACTGATGAACTCATAAAGAGATTTCTACTTACGGGGACAATGATTGAAAAAGTCAATCGTTTTCGGAGAAAATATAAACTTGAATCTATCGAAAACTCAAACATGAAGTAACGAGGAACTTATAATCAAGTAAATTTTGTTAGATGGAACGCGGAGTGCGGGGAAACTTACACGCCCCGTATTGAGCAGGAGAAAACTGGAGATAACACTAAAGGCTTATCTATTGCTGACAATTGTTTAACAACATAGGTAGAAAATAATCAATCTTTATTACAAAAATTGTATACTACTTCACAAATAAGGAATCCATTTGTTCAATCTTTTTTCAAAATGGGTTCTTCTTGGTTACGGTAAAATACGGGTTCGTGGGGGTTTTTAATCGAACTTTATTTTAAGGCTACATGTGTAAGTGCGGTTGATAATGCAGGGGAATTGGAAGAGTTTTCTGGTTACGGTTTGGATCTGGTGTCAGCACCAGGAGTAAACGTTTACGGAGTCTTGCCTGAGGGGGAAAATACATTCTCAAATGGTACATCGTTTGCCACTACTTATGTAACAGGTATTGCTGCACTTGCTAAAAGTGCATACCCTAGTATTCAAAGTAACGAGTTAGCGAAAGTCCTTAAAGAAAGTAAATCAACATTTAATAAGAAAGCAGCACAGTAGAGATAATTGATGCTAAACAGGTTTTAGAAAAGGTCAATTCTATACAGTGACATCTTACCTTCTTTTCATTTAAAGAAATATTACCAATCACTAATGTTTTTTTGGACGTAACTGTTCAGGTGCCTCTTTTTTTTCACCAAAAAACTTCATTTTTAAAAATTCCCTCCGAACTCTTAATCTTTTCTGTAGTATATTTAACATATGGAAAAACAAATAATGATTCTTCAAGGAAGACAAATCATAACAGAAGATATTACGTGGATACGACAACTAATGGAGTCGAACCCGTCTTGGCATCGAACGCGATTATCCAAGGAAATCTGCCTGGTCTGGAATTGGGTGCATGAAAATGGACAACCCAAAGATATTGCATGCCGTTCCCTCTTACGCAAACTGGAACAAAAAGGGTTCATCACGCTTCCGGCACCCCGTCGTGTCGGATTGAGCGGTTATCAGAAAAAAGCCACAGCCAGCGGTTGATCATGATACGACGGAGATTTCCGGTAGTCTTAGTAAGATTGCGCCGGTTCGCGTTCTTCCCATTGAGAAGGCTGGGGAGAAGTCATTGTTCAACCATCTGCTGGACAAGTATCACTATTTGGGTTTTCACGGAACCGTCGGCGAAAATATGCAATACATGGCCTTTGATATCTACGGGAGACCATTGGCCTGCCTTTTGTTCGGATCATCTGCCTGGCGCGTCGCTGCCCGAGACCAGTGGATTGGCTGGCAGGAAGAGGAGCGAAAAGCCCATCTTCATTTGACAACGAACAATACACGTTTTTTGATTTTCCATTGGGTAAAGGTGCCGCAGTTGGCCAGCCATCTGTTAGGCAAGGTAAGTCGCCGGCTAAGTACAGATTGGATCAACAAATAAGGTCATCCCATTCATTTACTTGAAACCTTTATGGAGCGCGAACGTTTTCGGGGGACAAGTTATCAAGCTGCCAACTGGCAATACGTTGGCAAAACCAAAGGGAGAAGTCGGAATGATCGGAACACAACACTTAAAGTTCTCGTCAAGGATGTGTATCTTTATCCACTAAACCGCAAGTATAAGGAGGTCCTCTGTGATGGAAAAATATCAGGGCATTCTCTCCAAATGCAAGAAAAACCCTGAATGGGCGGCAGATACAATAGTCGCCCTGAAATCACAAATGAACAAAGACAGCCATAACAGCAGTAAACCTCTTCTTCAGATGGCTTCGAAAAACCAAAAGCTTACGGTCAAAAACAGGTAAATCCCAAGGTGGACAAGAGGGCCACCTTGGCCAAACGTTACACGCCGTAGAAAACCCCGATGAGATAGAATGTTTTTTATAGAAAAAATCCAGTTTATCAAAGTGGTCCTTATCCGAATAGGAGATCCAACCCGAAATCTTCTTTACAGAGTTATCTATAGCAAATTTAATTAATGAATCAATTAAAACTGAACCGTATCCTCTACCTATATTCTCGCCAAACACTTCTACCTAGTAAAACCAATGTTCTATAAGGTTGAAAATTTTAGTTTGTTTCGCACGCTCGACCAAATACTTAAGATCCATGTCATCTTTATGAATTAAGAACATTCTATAAGCCCATTCATAATCTTCATCATCTTCGGGGAACTTTATGGTAAAAGCAATCCCTTCAATACGATGAATAATGATATCCTCAACACCTATTACATAGAGTTTCTTGCCATTAGGAAGTGTCAATTCAAACACAAGATCTGGATTACCTTCAAGGTGGTTGGACGGTACTTCAACTGCAATTTCAGTTTCCACATGGTACCACTCACGTTCCGTACGCTCGAACCCTAACTGGTTAGTGAGAAGCTCGTCAAATAGATTCCAACCATCACTTACAAAGTCTATATCATGTGTGTGGTAATCATTTCTTGTGTAGATTTCAACAGATAATCCACCTACAACTATAGGCGTAATACCTTTATTTTTAAAAAAGTCTGTTATAAGGGATGCAAATTCAAGTTGTCTCTCGAATATAGGTTTATCTTCTAAATATTTCAGTGCTTCTTTTAAATCATTAACTGTAGTCATAGTACATGGACCTCTTACCCGTTCTAATAATTTTGCCAGCTTTTACAGCTTTTTGCCATCGAGCAACGGATATTTCGTTCAAGGCTTTTACTTCTCCAGGTGTACGGGTGCGAGATTTCTTTCTACGTCCATTGGCAAGTGCGGAAGTTCTGATAATAGCATTTGCTTGTTTACGGTTATTCGTAATATTTTGATTAATACGTTCAAGAGTAATTGTCCGCATCGATCTCACCCCACCTTTTTTAATCGTTTATTTAAATTATCTTAATAATACATTACATTTCTTTAGTTGAGAAGTATTTAATGTATCTTTAGTCATATAGCCGTATTTAAAGTACTTTAGGTTTAGGTTGTGTAGGCACAATCAACTATGTTTAGACATACGTATAAACCAAAGGAACTGTTTCTTACCAAGTGCTAAAAGGATAGTTGGAGCCTCTCCTCACTGTCTGATATAATAACATCATAGACGATCCGAATAAAAGGATGTTCAAAAAGGATCAAATGATAAGCAGTCCATCTACTTGCCCGCGCTGGGCTTCGATGACATGTTTTCAGACTTTTTGAACATACACTATAAAGGAATGATTCCGATTGGGTAATTACCATCAAATTTATCAAAAACTACTAGCCATTACTTCTGAAGAAAACGTGATGGTGAATGAATACTTGAAAAATCATACCTACACACAATTGGGTGGTAAAGCAGACCTTTTTGTCACACCAACAAACTATGATGAAGTACAGGAAGTCGTAAAGCTTGCTAATCGAGAGGATGTCGCTTTTACTTTATTAGGTAATGGTTCGAACCTAATTGTAAAGGATGGTGGCATCAGGGGGATTGTTCTGAGCTTAAAGCGACTGAAAGACATTACAACTGAAGACGAACGGATTATAGCCCAAAGTGGAGCAGCAATTATCGATGTCTCTAGAAGTGCATTAGCTGACGCCCTTACAGGGTTGGAATTTGCATGTGGCATTCCAGGAACGGTTGGTGGTGCACTGTTCATGAATGCAGGTGCCTACGGTGGGGAAATTAAGGATGTTCTTTATGAAACGGTCGTTGTAGATCGAAACGGGGAGCAATTAACATTATCCGCCGACGAATTAGATCTCGACTATCGCACAAGTAACATCCCAGAAAAAGGTTATATTGTGTTAGAAGCTAGGTTTCAATTAAAGAATGGGGAATATGATGAAATAAAGGCTGTTATGGATGACCTTACACACCGTAGAGAATCAAAGCAGCCATTAGAATATCCATCATGTGGAAGTGTGTTCAAACGTCCACCAGGTTATTTTGCCGGCAAATTGATTCAAGATAGCGATTTACAAGGTAAAAGCATTGGTGGAGCAGAGGTTTCTACAAAGCACGCTGGATTTATTGTAAACAAAAATAATGCAACAGCAACAGAGTACATTTCCGTCATCGAGCTTGTCCAACGTACAGTGAAGGAAAAATTCGCTGTATCCTTAGAAAGAGAAGTAAAGATAATTGGTGAAGATATGGAAGAGCCAGCAAAGGTTGATTAACAAAAATAGAAGAGGATGTTCAAAAAGAGCATTGGAAAAGGATGAAAACGAATCTTTTCCAATGCTTTTTAGTGTGAAATTTTCTAGAGATGTGAGATCAAAAAATCGCTGCTTAGCATGGGCTTTTTTGAACATCCTATCGTATTATCCTTTCTTAGTGCTTCGTGGATTTATAGAAAGAGCATTTTTGAATGTCTACGTTATTTTGAAAAAGTTGTTGAAAAAGTTGTTGACAATGATTCTCATTCTCTTTATAATTGATTTCGACAATGAAAATCATTATCAATTAATACATATTAGGGGGAAAAACTTCATGTTTAAGAACAAGAATATTATAGTAGCATTCCTTGCTACAGCACTAATTTTAGTCTTAGCGGCGTGTGGTCAAACCGATGAATCAGCAGCTAAAGAGGATGATACGACAGCTGCTAGCCAAGATACAGAAGTTAATGATGAGGAAAATGCATCAGAAGATCAAGAAGAAGATGAAGAATCAGAAGAAGAAATTGATTATGGCGCTGTATATAAAGAAGGTCTTGATGAACTTGCTAAAGAAGAGGTTGACTTTGATAAACTGATTTCAATCTATGATGAAAAGCTTCAACCCTTCGTACAAAATCGTGATTCTGACAAGGATAATTTAGATCAAACGATTACAGCAGCACTAGAAGCTGGTAAATCAGGGGATATGGATCCTGCTGTCGTCAAGCAACTTTTTGACAAGTTGATGCAAAAGGTGTTCTTCTTAACGATTCGTGCTGAATTTGCTGAAGTTACGGAAGCTTGGGATGATAAGGAAGAAGTAAATGAAGAGATTGAAGAAGCAGAAGAATTTTACGAGTTAATTAAAGGAACCGTAGAAAAACGTGATGCTGCATATTCAACAACACTTGTTGATAAAATCGATGCAGGATTTACTCAAATGGAAGAAGCGGTAACGAATGATGATTCACTAGCGTTCCAGCTTGGGAAGCAAGTTGTTGATAAGACGCTTATGAAGACATTTTATCTAGCTACAGGAGCTCTACCTAATGGTTATGCAACAAAGATTGCTGCAAATGAAGATGTAAATGAAGCAAAAGTACAGCAAGCTGAAGGATGGGCATTCTATCAATCCCTAGTAGGTTATTTAACTGGTAATTCTCCTGAAGAAGCTGAATTAATTGAGCAACAATTCAACCTCGAAACAGATGTAAAAGAGGTTAACCCAGAAACGGTTAACCTTGCATTTGTTCGTGGCTGGGCGCAAACGGCGCTAAATGAGTTTGAAGAAAGCGAAGAAAACTTGGGTAAAGACGAAGCAGTTATTACTGCTCTTGAGGGAGCACTTTTTATCGACATGATCGATTCTGACCTGAAGCGAATTGTTGGAGAAGATGGGTATAGTACGTTAAATGAACAAGCCCAATCTTATTTAGAAGCTGTTCAGGCAGATGAACAAGATAAAGCACTTGAATTAAATGAGCAAATTGTGGAGACATTAACAAACGTCGTGGAAACAGCGAAGTAAAATGGACAGATGAAAAACCTTGTCTTCTGTGACAAGGTTTTTCTGTTAGAGGATGTTCAAAAAGTCACCAAATGATAAGCTGCGCATCTCTTCGTTGGCTTGTTTTTCCGTTCCTTGGAAAAGAAACTCGCTTTTCCTGCGTGCGAAGTATATTCGGGGAAGCATTCCTTTTGCTCACGTATTAAAAGCATACGCTGCGCTACTCAAAACTGCACCGCCTCGACCTGCTTGCTTCTAATTTGTCGACTTTTTGAACACGCACTGTTAATGAATTGGGACGGATAAACTATGCATATTTTAATTACTGGAGGAGCGGGCTTTATTGGCAGTCATCTGTCCATTCGCCTTCTTCAACAACAACATCACATAACGATCATTGATAGCCTGCACGAATATTATTCCGTTGAACGAAAGGAAAAACAACTTCATCAAATTAAAAAAGAGGGCACGTTTACCTTTTATCAGGAAAATCTACTCGATTTTGATCGAGTGGAAAAAATTTTTAAACGGCACCAATTTGATATCGTAATCCATCTAGCTGCTGTTCCAGGGGTCTCCTATTCTCTGAAGGATCCACTTCTTTATGTTGATTATGATATTAAGGCAACTATTAATGTTTTGAAATTAGCAGGTGAAACAAATGTGAAGCATGTCATTTTCGCTTCTTCATCGTCTGTTTATGGAAACAAGCAGGACCAATCCTTATCGGAGGAAATGGCAACGGGGAGAGTGATATCGCCTTATGCTGCTTCAAAATTTAGTGCAGAATCATTTTGTCACGTTTATCAAGATCTGTATCAATTCCAGCTGACGATTCTTCGCTTTTTTACCGTTTATGGATCTTGGGGCAGACCAGATATGGCGATTCCTCTTTTTATAGATCGGTGTTTGCAGGATGAACCGATAACAGTGTATGGCCGGCAGTCGAGTAGGGATTACACGTACATTGATGATATTGTTGCTGGCATTGCGTCTGTTCTTTCTTTGAACCATCAAAACGAAACATTTAACCTCGGTTCATCACAGCCTGTTTCAATGGATCGATTATTGTCCATTATTCGTAAGCATTTTCCTGAAATGAAGATCATCGACAAGACTACAAGGCCAGGAGACGTCAAGGAAACGTGGGCTAATGTTGAAAAGGCGCACAAGGTATTTAATTACAAACCGACTATCTCTATTGAAGAAGGAATTGAGCGGACAATCCAATGGGCAAAACAACAATTATAAATAAAAAAAGCGTGACCTGGACGATAAAGCTTTCTATTTTCGGGTTTTTTGTATGGCTAATTACTCAGTTCTTTGATCTCGAGCAAATCGTTCAATATTCGGCTACTTTAATTAAACGACCGTGGCTACCCGTAATTATGACTATTGCTTATACGGCTGCGTTTTTCGCGAGGGCTAAAGCATGGCAGTTATTTCTCCGATCTAATGAATCACTAAGTAAATTCTTAACGGCTATACTGTATAGTCTCGTTGTGAATCATCTTTCTCCAGTTAAGGCTGGAGATCTTATTAGAGTAGGGTTTCTTGTCCAAAAAACAAACTGCAAATGGGCGGATGTGCTGTATTCGGTCGTCATTATGCGAATGTTCGACTTATTGTTGCTTGCTAGTTTTGTCGTCATAGGAGCAGTTTATTATCAGTTTGCACTGTCCTTTAAAGTCTTTATCGTCATTCTTGTTATCATTTCCACCCTTATTCTAGGAAGCTTCTCCTTTAAAAAAACGAGGAGAATAATCCTGCACTATCTGCGCGTTTTAATGGAAACGATGTCTTCCTGGAAAGGTGTTCGTATCGTATTGCTTATTACCCTTAGCTGGATACTGGAAGCAGTAATTGTTTTTTCAATAGCTAATGTGGTAGGAAGTGGGAAGGAACTCTCTTTTACGGAAGCTGTTTGGGTTAATAGTATTACAATTGCAGGACAAACCTTTCAATTTTCACCAGGTGGTATTGGTACATATGAAAGTTTTATGAGTTACAGCCTTTCTGTGTTGCGTTATTCATTAAAAGATGGGCTAACGATTGCCGTCGTTACACATGCATATAAGTTTGTCTACTCATTCTTTGTAGGAATGATTCTCCTTGTTACAACACCAATTACATTCCATCAAATAAAAGAATGGAAGAAAAGAAAGGAGCAAATGAACCACGATGAAACAAGCTTCTAAATTTGAAAAAATAGCTGCTAGATGCTGGAATCTTTTAAACGAAGGGAAACCATTTACACCTATCTTTGTCATTGGCACCATTCTTATATTTCAGATTCCTAGTTTGCTAAATGGTAGCTTCTGGATTCACTTTTTACTAGCCTTAGCGATTAGCATACCATTAATCGCCCTGTTTTTTATTTTTGATTTTCCGTTAATGCTTCGAAATTACTTGTGGATTCCGCTCTTCGCTTATTTGCTACTATTTAATGGAATAAATCTACCATTACTTCTGTTCGCAGTAGGGTTATATTTTTTCTTCACCGTTTTCTTTTGGGGTACCTTTTATTATCATCTCAGGATTGGGACAGCCTGGACGAATTTCACCCGTTTTTGGAAGCTCGTCTTGAAAAATAGTGATTCAACAAGTGGAAATGCCCAAGAACAGATGCCAAAATTTTTACTGTTATTATCGGTTTGGAATTACTTTTTCACTGCGTTTGAAAATGGTAGAGAGCTTAATCTCTCAAACTATTTAATTTTGACTGGCTTCTATATTGGGCTCTTCCTGTATAGTTATATTCTCCATCGTTATTTATTTGATTGGAAGCCAAGTGAATATAAAGAATTAACAACGGAACAACATCCGAATCAATCAGCTGAATTATCGAAGAAAGTTATTGTGATCGTTATAGATGGAATGAGAATGGATCGCTTTCAAGAGGCCCAAACCCCTTTTCTGGATTCGTTAAGAAAAGATGGAACTGAGTTCACAAAAATGGAGACTGTTTACCCAGCAAGAACGGTCGTCTGTTTTTCGTCGATGTTCACGGGAACTTACCCAAGGGAGCATGGGATTACTTCAAACATGGTTTGGAAGCTTGGAATAAAGGTTGAAAGTATTTTTGATTCTTTGCGGAAAGTCGGTAAAAAAGGTCGTTTGTTAGGAATTGCCCATCTCGTTGATTCAATGGGTACGGATGTTGAAACGGTAACGGCTGTAATGAACAATGACCTAGCTGATCGAAACATTATGGAACGATCTAAAAAGATTATGAAGGAACAGAACCCTGATTTACTCATTACCCAATTAATTAGTACAGATCAAACAGGTCATAGTCGGGGGGCATTGTATGAAGAATATAAAGAAAAAATTGAAGAAGCAGACAAGCTCATAGAAGAATATGTCGACTGGTTAACGGAAAATGGCATGATGGATAATACTACCTTGCTTATTTGTGCAGACCACGGTCAAGCCGACGGAATTGGTGGACATGGTCATTTGGATGAAGGTGAACGATTTGTACCGTTCTTTTTGCATGGTCCATCGATTGAAAGTGGACAAATAATTCAAACAAAGCATTCATTAGTCTCGGTTGCACCAACGATTGCTTATCTGCTTGGTGCACCTTATCCGAATAAAAGTAGAGGACATGTCCTGCTTGAGGCAATGAAAGGGAAGCAGAAGGAGAAGGCTGTATGAAGAAAATAGTTGTTTTTTTACCTGCTTACAATGAAGAGGATACAGTAGGAGAGGTGATTCGTGAAGTACCACGTCATCTAGGGGAAGGACTTGAAGTGCAGGTGATCGTGATCGATGATGGTTCTTCAGATCAAACGGTAGCGGTGGCGAAAGAAGCGGGGGCTGATGTGGTTTATAGCTTACCTAACAATCAGGGCTTAGGAGCAGCGGTTCGGCAAGGCTTGAAGCTAAGCTATGAGCACGATGCCAGTATTGCAGTTATGATTGATGCTGACCACGAATACCCAGCAAAGCAAATTCCAGAGCTAATCCAACCAATTTTAGATGGCACAGCAGACTACACGATGGGGTCTCGGTTCAAAGGGACAATTCAGGGAATGAGGATCCATCGCCGCTATGGTAACTATTTATTTACACTCTTGCAATCGATCTTATTGAGAAGGTGGATTTGGGATGGACAGTCGGGGATGAGAGCTTTTTCTCGATCAGCAATCAAAAATGCACACATTATTCACGACTACAATTATGCGCAAGTGTTAACACTTAATTTAATGAGACAAGGTTACCGAATGATTGAGGTGCCGATTGATTACAAGGTTCGGACAAAAGGGCAATCGTTTATTAAATTTAAAGCATATATGTCATCTGTTCTTCCAGCTATCATAAAAGAGATGAGAAGACCTGTAAACAGGAAGCGGAAAAGTCCTGTTGCTTTAATGAATCCAAAGAGGAAAACATCCTAAAGCCTAAAAAATTAGTGACAACAATTGACATTAACAATGATAATCATTATCATAAAAGGAGGATACGATGAAAAGATATTTTCAAATTATGTTGATCGCGGTCAGTCTAATTGCAGTTACTCAAAAAACCGCTTTTGCTTATACTTATGGGAACCCCGGTGAAGAAAAGATGGCTGAAACGTATAAACAACTAGAGTCCTATTTAGAAAGTGATGATTGGGAAATGGCTAAGGAAGCGGTAGCCTCTCAGCAGGAAGAATTTGACCTTTATTTTCAAGAATCCCTACAATTAATCGAACAAGGGTTTGAAAAAAAGGATAAAGACCTGATTCAATCAGCCTACCAAACTGCCATGGTCCAAAATATTGAAAGAAGGTTGCAGTTTGCAGAGGATCAATTCGATGATTACGGTCAAGCAAAATTGCTTTTAGCGAAAGCAAGGGGAACGTTTAATGTGCTTGAGCCAATTGCAGCTGAAAAAGAAAGTCAAGAATTTGTGGATGAGATTTACTCGTCGTTTGATAAGGCATTAGAAGCATTAGGGAATCCTGGATTATTTGGAGTCGGAAAGGCAGAAAGCAATCTCGAAGCTTTTCAGACTGAAAAAAAATACATAGAGAATGAGCTTAAGCCCTTATTCCCAATGCCAGGAGAAAGTAGCAATAAAGAACAGAAAGACTTTACGGAGGAGTTAAATTTCATGCAAGGTGAGCAAGGAAACCAAATGTTTTGGTTCGTGTTTGCCTTAGGATTAACCGCGATTCTGATCGTACTAGTTATTTTAAACATTAGGAAAAAGAGAAATAAGAAGTAGAATTATGAATAAAGTGAACGGGTCGACAGCAGAGTTGTAGTCGTAAATATAAGATAAGCAAGGATTTATTCTTTCTTATCTTATGAAAAAGGGAGGGGAATTTGTTTGGATTTTCAGGCTTTTCTTATAACGTTACGAGAATCACTTGAGGCCATTTTAATAGTAGGTTTAATCTTATCCTTTTTAACGAGATTGAACGGAAAAAAATACCGTAAATGGGTCATTGTTGGTGTTGGATTAGCATTGGTTACAAGCTACCTTGTAGCGATGTTATTCCAGGTCGTTCTAACAGGATTTGCTACATACGGCGCAGACATCTACTTTAGAGTTGCCATAATGTTCGCTTCTGTCATTTTATTGACGCACATGGTTATGTTTATGAAAAAACAGTCTAATAGTTTACAAGGTGAAATGAAAACTAAAATTCAGACGGCCTTGACTGCTGGTAGTATTTCGTCCATGATTATTCACTCTTATCTCATCGTCGTGCGTGAGGGGATTGAAACGGTTTTCTTCTTTGCGGCGATCAGTGGTGGGGACATCCAAAATGTTCTTACTAGCTATGGAGCATTAAGTGGACTTATTCTAGCGTTAATTATTGGTTATGCGTTTTTCTCTGGCACGATGAAGATTTCTTTGAAAGCCTTCTTCCAAATTACAGGGGTATTTATCATGTTTATCGCAGCTGGCTTGCTCGTTCAAGGTGTCGGTGTCCTTCAAGATCTAGGAGTCGTTGGTAGCGTCTATGAAGGGGCAGATGGGAAACCTGCACCAGTTTATAACATTGTTGAATTTATGCCTGAGCATTACATTGATGAAGTACAATACGAACGCAACACTGGAGAATCTCCATTAATCAGTGGTCAGGTTGGTCTGTTTATGGCGGCAATGTTTGGCTACTCTCAAAACCCTTCCGTCGAACAAGTAATCTTTTATTGGTTATACTTTGCAGGGGTGATCGGTTGGATCAAAATGTTCGGAAAAGGTAGGATAAGTATATTACAATTCAAACGAAAAAAGACAACTGAAAAAGTAGTACAGCACACGAATCCATTGATGAAAACAAGATAATATGAGTAACGAGCAAGCGGTTCGCATCAGAGCGGACCGCTTTGCTATTTTATATTTATTAAATTCAATTAGTGGTTAAAACAAAGTGTAATGATATGTGCGGCGAATATGCTCCCAGACCTTGTGCATGCTGATAGAGGGGAGGAGATTATTTCATGGGAAGTAATGTCGATTATAATAGAGAAAAAGTGTTCGTTACCATACTATTCATAGGTCTACTAGTCATGAACATAACGAGGATTATTTATAGTAATCCGTTCGCAGCTTCATGGGATACAGTTGACTTTGCTCTTGCAATTGACAGATTTAGCTTATTAGAGATGCGACCACATTTTCCGGGCTATCCCTATTTTATTTTAGGAGGGATGATCACCCATATATTTATTAAGGATCCAGCTCTTTCCCTATCAATTTTAACTGCCATTATGACTGCACTTTCAGGGATTCCTATCTATTTAATGGCTAGAAAATACTTTACACGAGTCTTAAGCCTGCTCTCCGTTCTATTTGTTCAATCATTTAGTTATCTTTGGATTATCAGCACGGATCCAATGAGTGAGGGGATGGCGATTTCAATTTTGTGGTGGTTTCTTTGGAGTGTTTTCATAACACTTAATCGACCGCAACATATGAAGTTTCGCTTATTACCTTTATTGTTATACAGCCTACTTCTTGGGACAAGGTTATCTTATTTTCCATTTGGTATTGTCCTTGTGCTGCTTTGGTACTTGGATTGGAAGAGAAATAATTATAAAAAGAAGACGTTTATTGCAAACCAAATCATGCTTGCGGTCGGTTTACAATTCATTTGGATTGGTGCGCTGATCATCTCGGAAGGAAGTATACGGAACTTTGTTTATTTATCTATATCGTTTGTAAGCGGGCACTTCTCTGATTGGGGTGGAGCGGTTACAGCGACATCGATCCCATTAATCGACAGACTGTTCATGCTGACGTGGGAAAATTTAATTTGGACAGGTATTTTTGGTCAAAAAATAGCGTTAATCATATTATTGGCTTGTGTCCTCATCATAACCTACGTTACGAATAGGCGAATAAAGTTCAGCCAAGAGTTTAAGATTCTTTTTTTGATGGGCACTGCTTACTTTTTATGGGCACTAATTGCTCAAAATGTTGAAAAGCCAAGACATATCGCTCCATTAATACCCATAGGTGGATACGTTCTTTTTTATGTTATTTTTCAAAATAGAAAACATATGAAGGCGAAAGTTATTTTACTTACCTTATTTATTGTGATGCAATCTTGGACAGGATTTCAATGGATCAAAGAAAAAGCGACAGTTCCTCCAGCAACCTATCAATTGGCGAGCGAACTTAGTTCTTATAGTAAGCCTTTGTTTGTGTATACTTGGGAAGAAACCAGGGTGCTCGATTACTTAAATGTTTCTTATGGACATAGAGAAATTTACACGTACAGTGAATTTCTTGGAGAAATCCAAAACAGAAAAACAGAAAAGATCTATTTAACGAATAGCGTCATCGAGGGATTTAAAAAACAGGGAGCCAGTCTTGAAGGGAAAATAAGAAAAGTAAAGACGTTTCAATCCAACCCTTTATTTGACCCGATTTATTATTCCATTGTACTTTATGAATGGATTGGGTAATATGTTGTTATCATTAGATTTAAAGAAAAACTAACTTGTACCTAACGAAAGTCGCTCCTAACAAGAATAGTAGCGACTTTCGTTAGGCAGGTTTACATCATGTCGTTTCGCGTAAAATAGGAAGTGTACAGCAGCGAAAAGAACCTCCAGATTTAATGATTTCTGAAATATCTACTTCTATTACCTCGAAGCCCCAGTTGCGGAGTTCCCTGTTCACCTTTTTATTAACAGGAAGGCTTAAAATACGCTTATTTCCAATTCCCAAAACATTTGTACCGAGTGAAAATTGCTCTTCTTTGCTTACTTCAATTAGGTCGTATCTTGAACCAAAAAGCTCGATGTCCTCTTTTGTTAGGGCTTCTGGAAAGATTAAGGCAACTTCTGGAGAAACGACATTAAATACACAGTCCAAATGCAAATACCTTTCCTTAAAAGGGATTGGTATAACAGTAAACTGATTCAAGAGACGTTGCAAATGCTCAGCTGCCTCTTGATCGGTTCGATTGCTTAATCCAACATAAATCGTGTCACGATCGATAATGACATCTCCACCCTCAATCCTGTCTCCGATAATGTTGTAATAGGATAGTTCCTCATCCTCAAGCCATAACTTTAAGACATCTTGTTCCCCTTTTCTTATGTCACTTGCCATTTCTGCTATGAAAACTGTTTGTCCAAGTGTAAAACCAATGTCTCGCGTAAAAACCTGTTCTGGATACTTTTTATGATAGGGAAGAAAAATGACTTCCACATCGTTCTCTTCTAGTATGTTTACAAATGCCTGGTGCTGGGCGATTGCACGCTTAATATGGATTCCTTCGTCCTTAAATTTTTTTGTGTTTCATTGATCACATCACGAATCGTCATATACTGGGGCTGACATACGATAACCCGTTTCAGTTGGTCGTATTCACTATAGCAGTACGTTTGGCTATCTGATTTATGGTTGCTTGCCATTGTAGACCTCCTATTTAAAACCTTTTGTAAATAGGGTTTACCAATAGATAGTCAAATATTTGTGGGTGTAAGCGAAGAAATCGGGAACCAAAGGATGATCTTAGATACAGTAGCTTCTCGTCGCCTAATTCAGTTATACTTTCTATCAGTAAACAAAAGTAAAGTAATGATAGAGCAGATGGATCTATTAAACGACAATGTATTGAATTATAAAAAGGAAATCGAGTATAAAACCTGTTGGTTTTTATACTCGATCACATATGGTATTATTAAAAATTGAAGAGGGGGTATATAGCTTTGAAAAAAAGATCAATAATATTGGTATCTATAATCGTAATTGGGATTGGAACGTGGCTTTTTATAAATGATCAGATGAAATATACCACTTATGGAACAGTTATATCAGATATGGTGAATCAAGAGGAAGCAATTACTGAAATATCAATCGAAAGTACTCGTAAAGATAATATGTTCCGTACAAATAATAAACAAATAATAAATAAAATAGTAAATGAGCCTTCACAAATGGAATTAAAAAAACAAAATAAAATACCTACTGTAGATTACATGATAACTATTAACACCGATACATATAAAGATTATTTAATTATGTTGGGGAAAAATCATATACAGATTGGAACTAAGGGGCAATACAAAATAGTCAAAAACAATAACCTTTATCAGCTTATTGAAAATGCAGACTTCGATTGGAAACCTGAAAATTAAGATTTTATGCCCTGCTTGCTGGCTACCAAATTCATTAGGTAATAATGATTACAGCCACTAAAAGGTTGCATTTATGCCAAATTTTAGTAACATCTAAGATAAGAAATAGGGACACTTAGGGCATTGAAAAGTACACCTAACTTATTTTCATTTGTAGTATTTTCTTTTTGCAGTTTTTGCTAGTAAAAAAGGCCCACTTTATTTGGAGAGGCGAGCAATGATAGCCTTAGTTATTCATTCCAGGTTTGTAGTATTGTGGCCCTTTTTGTTTATCGTTTGGATGATCGGTATCAATGGCTAATGTTCTTTCTTTGGTATAGGTTGCTAAAGTAATATCGGATATATTGTCTAGACTCATCGATTGTGATTGAAGTTGGCCTTCAAGCCACGCTTCATCCTTATCCAAATAGTTCATACTATTTAAAACCTTTTGTAAATAGGGTTTACCAATAGATAGTCAAATATTTGTGGGTGATCACACTTAAAAGACCTAAGGGGGTAAGAATAATCCTAGAATTAAAGATCAAGCTAAGAGGTATAACTCACATGAAGGATGGTTGATGATGAATAATTGGGAATCAATTATACCCTTTTTAATAATTATACCTATTGCCATTTGGACAAAACAAGTTTTGCCAGGACTCACGCTTGGTCTGTTAGTTGCTTCCTACATCGTAGAGCCCTCGTTACTAGGTGGTATTGAAAAAATGACTTCCTATATTATTGGTAGCCTTGCCAAAGAACCTAAATTACAAATCATTGGTTTTTTATATGTTTTTACTGGCTTGGTAAATATGATCAATATGACTGGGGGGATAAAAGGCTTTATTGAATTAACCTCTGAAAAAGTAAAAACAGAAAAACAGGCGATTTTTTTAATTTGGATAACACTACTAGGTACATTTATTTCCCCTAGTTTACGGATCGTTACGATTGCACCGATTATGAAGCAGCTACAACAAAAATTGAACATTACAAAAGAAAGGGTCAGCTTTGTCATTGAAGCAAGTTCTTTACCTATCATTGCTTTAGTGCCTATTGCGACCGCGTTTATCGGGTATATGACGTCAACGATTGACGTTTCTTTGGGCAATAATTCAGAAGATGTTAACGCATACGCGTACTTTATTAAAAGTATTCCGTTTAACTTTTTCTCTTTTTTAACAATTGCATTAGCATTGATCTATAGTATTTTTCAGCACCCAAAAATGTTTGGTGGTGGAAAAAATAAACCTGGGAAGGTAAACGTTGATAATAAAAAAGAAAGCACAGATAAACAGGAGAAAGCTACGACAGAAAAAGGTACAGATATAAAATCCAAACCGATTCATTTGTTCATTCCACTTACATTAGCATTAGTACTATCTATATTTTTGTCATGGTGGGATGGGTATCAGAAAACTGCAAATGTGCTTCAAGCATTTATTGAGGCGGATGTTTCGAAATATATGCTCATAGCGATCATCATTACACTGTTCCTTGCTTTTGTTCAGTTTCTTATTGCCAAATATCCTCTGCAAGAATTGGTGAAAGCTTTTTTTGATGGAGGAAATAAATTGATGCCAGCTTTCTTTCTTTTTGCGCTTGTATGGGGGTTAACGTTGGCAACTAATGACCTTGGCCTACCGAAGTTTATTACAAACACTTTAGGATTTATACCTAGTCTGTTTATTCCGCCGATCACTTTTATCATAGGGTCCGTTTTAGCCTATTTTATTGGTTCTTCATGGGGGTCTTGGGGGTTATTAATGCCAATCGGTGTATCACTAGCAGAGAGCTCAGACATTTCATTATCCTTAATGATTGGAATTATTTTTGCCTGTGGTACTCTAGGTGGATTGATTTCGCCACTAAGCAATACGACCGTTACAATAGCAAAAATAATGGAAATGGAAATTATGGAGTACTCGGTATATAAGATTAAGCATACAATCGTTCCTTTTGTGCTTTCGATTGCTCTATATCTAGTGTATGCACTTGTTTTTTGATGGATTGAAGATTCAATTAGAATATCTGATTCCACTGTGAGTCCGCTTAACCATGGAAAACAGGCCTATTTCTGAAAATAACGGCCTCTCAGTCCGCTTCGCATTTTTAGCGGTCTCAGAGGCCGTTATTTAATTCCATAACTTGAGCTGTTTGTTCAAGGTCTATTGAGATCATTTGGACTTGTAAAACGGTGGGAAGTTGAAACGGATTTATTACCACATGCTTATCAGTCGAGTCGATAGTTCATTATGGATTTTGTATAATAAGATATAAACAGTTTTCCAGGGAGGCAATTTAATGAAAAAGCTTGAAGGCCAAGTTGCAGAAGTAATCAAAGGAATCATCCATGATGGCGACACAGTTATTGAGGTAGATGGAAAGAAGTATTACCTGTCTTTATTGAAGAATCGGAAACGACAGTTGCAGAAGATGTTGAAGCCGATCCCGAACTAAAACAAAAATTACTTCAAGCAAAAAAGGATATTTTGGATGGAAAAACCTATACGACAGAAGAGGTATTTGAAATGATAGATCAGGGAGAATTATAAATGAAGTTGGAATGGGCTGAACAAGCATCCTCTCTATTCCTAATTATTCGTCCCTGGTTTGTAGTATTGTGGCCCCTTTTGTTTATCGTTTGGATTATCGGTATCAATGGCTAATGTTCCTTCTTTTGTATAGGTTCCCAATGTAATATCGGATATATTGTCTAGACTCATTGATTGTGATTGAAGTTGGCCTTTAAGCCACGCTTCATCCTTTTCCAAATAGTTCATATTATGTTTTATGATTTGGCCATTCATAATAATAGGAATGGGTATAAATGTTGGTGATGGTGTTAGTTGAATATCATTAGGTTGAAGTGGGCGAGCATTTGCTTTTGGAATCACGCTGATTTTTCCCATATCTTCCATAATTGCAATTTCAACATCTGTCGTTTTTGCATATCCTTTTTGTCTAAGGGTGCTAATCAATTCTTCCGTGGTTATACGTGTTTTCCTTAATCCTTGTTCGTCAATATCACCATCCCTTATTAACACAGTAGGTTTAGCGATTAATAACCAACGTAGTTTATTGTTTAAAGTAGCTAACGAAAATAAGATGTAAATGATCGAAAAAACTAGGGCATAAGATAGTGCCTGCACAGGTTGTTTTGTAACAAGTGGTTCACTAATAATTGTTCCAAGTGCGATGATAAACAGCATGTCAAAACTGTTCATTTCGGATACGGCCTTTTTTCCTGCTAGTCGAATATAAAGATATGAAACCAAAAATATAACAAGTGGTTTCATGATATAAGTTAAAAATATCTCCACTGTTTATCACCTCTATATGTAGATTGAGGCAAAACATTCTATTTTATGCATGGTGCGTTAGTGGATGAACTAAATCGAATGAATCCTAAGAAAATAGATTATTGGCAAGAAACAATGCATTTGAAAAGAATGTAGATTGGATTGCTTCTCAAATTCAAAAGGACAAAATAAGTAATTCATTTGAGATGCAATCTACAATTAGTTATGATAAGATATGTCTAATTGAATAGGATATTCCTTTGGGGCAGGGTGAAATTCCCGACCGGCGGTGATGGGTAGTGGTACCCTTAGTCCGTGACCCGTTACAGCAAAAGGTAACGGTGGATTTGGTGAGATTCCAAAGCCGACAGTTAAAGTCTGGATGGGAAAAGGAAACGGATCGTACTTTGGTACGTTTATTTATGATTACATTCGTTTTTACGTGTAAAGCCCCGATGCTAAAATCGGGGCTTTTTGTTTCTCTTTTATTAGAGGTTGTTCAAAAAGTCACCAAATGATAAGCGGCGCATCTCTTCGTTGGCTTGTTTTTCCGTTACTCACGTATTAAAAGCATACGCTCCGTTACTCAAAACAGCGCCGCCTCGACCTGCTTGCTTCTAATTTGCCGACTTTTTGAACACGCACTATTAGAGAGGGTGTGAAAATTTTGACAAAGGAACAATATATGGATGTAGCTCTTGGACTTGCAGAGGCAACGATTGGTCAAACGAGTCCAAACCCTTCTGTTGGTGCTGTAGTAGTTAAGGATGGAAGGATTATAGGTATGGGCAGCCACCTGAAACCTGGTTGTCCACATGCAGAGGTGTATGCGTTGCAACAGGCTGGTGAAGCTGCTCAAGGTGCAGAGTTATATGTGACATTGGAACCATGTTCACATTATGGAAAGACACCTCCTTGCGCTGATTTGATTATCGATAACAAATTGAAGAAAGTATATGTTGCGAGTACAGATCCAAATCCCAAGGTTGCAGGGACAGGGATTCAAAAGCTTAAGGATGCAGGAATCGAGGTGGAAATTGGTTTAAGGGAAGCGCGAGCAAAAACAATCAATCGTACATTTTTCCATTCCATACGTACCAATCAACCATACGTGACACTGAAAGCGGCAATGACCCTTGATGGCAAAACAGCCACAGCAACAGGAGATAGCCGATGGATTACGTCTGAACCTGCACGACAAGACGTCCATTACCAACGATCGATTCACGATGCGATTCTTGTTGGGATAGGAACCATATTGAAGGATGATCCTCAATTAACGACTAGATTGCCCCAAGGTGGAAATAATCCGATTCGCATTGTTTTGGATACCTATTTACGTACTCCTGATCAGGCAAACGTTTTGACAGACGAAGCGCCTACATGGATCGTCTGTGGTGCTCTTGCCGATGCAGAGCAGTTTAGGGAGAAGCACCGTGATATAAACGTAATTCAAATGGAAACAAAAAAAATAGACATTCATTCGCTGCTTACGCTTCTAGGAAAAAAAGGCATCCAATCTTTATACGTAGAAGGCGGCAATTCTGTTCACGGATCATTTGTAGAATCGGGTTTATTTAATGCATGCCATTGGTATATTGCCCCGAAGCTACTGGGTGGATTGGAAGCTTTCTCTCCAGTTGGTGGCAAAGGACCAATTTTAATGAGAGATTCTATTTCATTGGCGATTGATTCAATTGAACAAATTGGTAGCGATATTAAAATTATTGCTTTACCGAAAAAGGAGGAAGGTTAAATGTTTACTGGTATTGTAGAGGAAAAAGGAGAAATAACCCAAGTTAACAGAAACCGGAATTCCTTAGCCCTAACGATCACGGGTCCAATAGTTACATCTGACGTAGCCATTGGAGATAGTATAGCGGTTAATGGGGTATGTTTAACCGTTACTTCCTTTGGCGCTGAACAGTTTACTGTTGATGTTATTCCAGAGACTTTTCGGGCATCCTCCCTTGCTGATGCTAAGGTGGGAACCTTATTAAATCTAGAACGCGCCATGAAAGCTTCCGATCGATTGGGTGGTCATTTTGTATCAGGTCATGTAGATGGAGTAGGTAAAATTGAACGCATTTATAGGGAAGATAATGCAAAATATATCCATATTGGAATGCCGAAAGAGGGATTGAAATATATAACCCAAAAAGGATCGGTAGCTGTTGATGGTACATCCCTTACCGTTTTTGGAGTGGAAGCGACGGGTTTTATCATCTCCTTAATTCCAGAAACGCAGCTTGCTACCATTTTAGGAAGTAAAGTAGAAGGAGATCCCGTAAACATTGAATACGATATGCTAGCAAAATATTTAGATCGTTTACTATTGGCAAGGGAAGATGAAAGAAATGAATCAACAAGTATTACCATAGATACGCTAAAACAAAATGGCTTTATATAGGAGGTGGGTACATGTTTGAAACGATTGAAAATGCGATTGAACAGTTAAAAATGGGAAACATGCTCATTGTGGTTGATGATGAAAACCGAGAAAATGAGGGCGATTTTTTCGTCTTAGCAGAACATGCTACTCCTGAATCTGTAAATTTTATGGCGAAAGAAGGCAGGGGACTAATTTGTACGCCATTAGATCATGAACTGGCACATAAATTAAGGCTCCACCCGATGACAACAAATAATACAGATGCATTGGGAACCGCATTTACCGTAAGTGTCGATCACGTAGCAACAGATACAGGGATTAGTGCACATGAACGTTCATTAACGATTCAAAAACTGATAGAAGAAAATAGTATAGCAGCTGATTTTAAACAGCCAGGACATGTATTCCCGTTAATTGCAAAACCTGGTGGCGTACTAGAAAGACCAGGACATACGGAAGCGGCTGTTGATCTTGCTCGGTTAGCAGGAGCAAAGCCAGCTGGGGTGATTTGTGAGATTATGAATGAAGATGGTTCAATGGCTCGCTTGCCAGAATTAAAAAAGGTAGCTGCTAAACATGGACTTCCTATTATTACGATTCAAGATTTAATTACGTATCGTAAGAAAATGGAAACATTAATAGAGAAAGAAGTTGAAGTTAACCTGCCGACGGAGCATGGAGATTTCCGATTAGCAGCATACACAGAAAAAGCTTCAGGAAAAGAGCATCTCGCGATCGTAAAAGGAGATGTAAATACAGAAGAACCTGTACTTGTTCGCATCCATTCGGAATGTTTAACAGGTGATGCCCTCGGATCAAATCGGTGCGATTGTGGCCCACAGCTCCGGTTAGCATTGGCAGAAATAGAAGAAGCCGGCAGGGGAGTTCTTTTATATATGCGACAAGAAGGAAGAGGGATCGGGCTAATTAATAAATTAAAGGCATACAAGCTTCAAGAAGAAGGCTATGATACTGTGGAGGCCAATCATCAGCTTGGGTTTCCAGCTGATTTACGTGATTATGCGATCAGTGCCCAGATGTTAAAGGATTTAGGGGTAAAAAGGCTCCGGTTATTAACAAACAATCCACGTAAAATTTCAGGGTTGAGTGAGTTTGGCTTAGAATTGGTGGAACGCATGCCAATTGAAATCCCAGCTCAGAAGGACAACAAAGACTATTTATTAACAAAATACACAAAGCTTGGACATATGTTGAATCTTACCGACAATTAAGATAGGGAAAATAAGGAGGAAACAGAATGAGTCAGATCTATGAAGGGAATCTTGTAGCGACAGATTTAAAAATTGGAGTTGTAGTTGGAAGGTTTAATGAATTTATTACGAGCAAATTGCTTGGTGGAGCACAAGATACGTTAAAAAGACACGGTGTTAGGGAAGAAGACGTTTCTATTGCATGGGTGCCAGGAGCCTTTGAGATTCCGCTAGTTGCAAAGAAAATGGCCGCTTCAGGAAAGTATGATGCAGTCATTACGCTAGGAACAGTGATACGGGGATCAACTCCACACTTTGATTATGTTAGTAGTGAAGTGTCTAAAGGTGTTGCCAGTGTCTCGATGCAAGAGGGGCTACCCGTTATCTTTGGCGTGTTAACAACGGACACAATTGAACAAGCAATTGAACGCTCTGGAACAAAAGCAGGTAACAAAGGAGCAGAAGCAGCTCTGTCCGCAATAGAAATGGCAAATTTGTTACGGGAATTTGAATGAAGCTTAAATAGTAGGGGAATGCAGAATAGACAATAATTTACTTGGGAATTAGGTGTTTTTTTTCATGTGTTCATGATTGATACATGTTATAAAAAGTTATAACTTATTATAACATGTAATAGTTTCAGCATAATCGTTATCATTTTCGACATAATGACTAAGATATATGGAGAAATATATATGGTATTGGCGGTGGATAGCAGAAAATGCGGTTCACATATAACAAAAAGACTGCCTTTTACTTAATTAAATAGACTAAACTAATAAGAGGATATTATGTTCAATATAAGAGCATATATCCTTTTTTCCTATACATATTAGATTTATGAATTAGATATTGAGAATATTGTATAATATGTATACAAGATAAGGAAACACATGTTTTTGGTGGGGGACATAGTGAGGACTTTAGACCGAGCGTTAATATGATTTTAGGGGTTGAGTGGTATGAGGGTACAAGATAGAAAATAACAACAAGAGATACATATTGCACTGGATCAAGAGGTTTTCCCAGTAATGCCAGTTATGAAATATATGGAGGTTCAGGCAAGAGTACATTAGCAAATAATCTAAAGACGGAATGTTCAAATGTAACTGTTGTTCATATGGATGATTTCAGAAGATGTTTATATTGAGGAACATAAACCTTTAGAAAGAGCAGAACTCATAATTGATGGAACTAAATAAAAATCTTATTAAGCTAACGGGCAGTTATATACAGTATGGTTTTCCACCGTATTCAACGTAAGTAAAGTTACCAAAAATGCCAGATTTTTATCTTTGTAGAAAGATTATATACAGTCAATATTTATAGTTTTCAACGTTAACAAACATAGGACTTTATTTGGAGAGGTGGGTATGATAGGCTTGGATGCCTGATGAAACAACTGCTTCAGCCTTTCAAGACAGATCATGCCCATAGAGGCTCCAAGTCAAGTCCTTAAACGCTTAACTTTGGTTACATGTACACAAAGATAAAAGGTGCACCACATCAACGTTTTATAGTTGATACTGTATATAACTGCCACTAATCTTTAATAAGGAATGTAATTAAATTAGTGCGAACAAAGGTATTCTGATTTGTTATTGTAAATAAATGATATGATTTAATGGCAGACGTAATGGTTCTGCCAATTTTTTTTATGATTTTTGTAACGAACCCCCTTTAACGTAGTCATATTTATGAAAGGAGGTAGAAATGTGGATGAGTTTGAGAGTATATACATTCAATATTTTAGAGATGTATACTCGTTTGTATTATCACTAAGTCGTAATGAAAAGATTGCTGAAGAAATTACTCAGGAAACATTTTTTAAGGCTCTAAAAAGTATTGATAAATTTAATGGCAATTGCAAAATCAATGTATGGCTTTGTCAAATAGCTAAAAATACATACTTTACTTATCTTGGCAAACAAAAACGGTACGATAGTGCAGACGATGTAGGAGAAAAAGCAAGTGAGAATGGTATCGAAGCGATGATACTTGATAAAGAAAAGACTTTACGTATTCATCAAATCTTACATAGCTTAGATGAGCCTTATAAAGAGGTATTCACACTAAGAGTATTTGGAGAACTCTCCTTTAAACAAATAAGCCAGCTCTTTGAGAAAACGGAGAGTTGGGCAAGAGTCACATTTCACCGAGCTAAACAAAAAATTCAAAGTATGTTAAAGGAGGAATCATAATGAGTAAAATATCGTGTGATATAGTCAAAGATATACTTCCTTTGTATTATGACAATGTTTGTAGTAATGATAGCAAAAAAATAGTTGAAGAACATCTTTCAGGGTGTGATAGCTGCAAAAATGAATTAGATAGAATAGAAGAAGATATAAAAATTCCGAAAGAAGAAATTAAAAAAAATAGAAATGATGCTAATGTTATAAAAAAAATATCTTCATTCTGGAACCGTTCAAGAGTTAAGTCCTTTATCAAAGGAGTAATCATAAGTGCATTATTATTTTCTCTTATTTCAGGAATATTAACTTGGGTCTTTGCAATAGGTACAAAAGCACATTCCGAAGACGTTAATATCACAACCACAATTAATGAAATCACTACCCCATTAGAAGCAGGGGCTATTCGACTGGAACTTACTAATGGTAAGAGGTTACGTGTGACAACAAGACCTGTCTATGGGGTGGACGAGAATGGTAAAAAAACTGAAGTCGGCTATGTCATTAAGCCATATTCTGTACAACCGTTTCCCGGAAAAGACAATAAAAAATATACCATTGGGTATCCACCAACTTCAGATTTTACTGTCACAGTAAGTTTTAAAGACAAGGATATTGTATACTCTATGACAGATAAAGGGTTGTCTGAATTGAAATAAGAGTATTTTGGGGCAGGAATAGTTCATTTCAATAATACAAGTTTTATCGCTGAAAAAATGTTGAAATTGCAGGCTTTTTAATTGATTTTTGTCCCAATCTAATTCAGATGTTGCATACATACATTTTGTTGCATTTGAGCGGGAACATTATATTTCCAAGTCGAGCGGAAACCGCTTGGCTTTTTTCTTTTCTTCAGAAAGGGTTCTGGGATCTTATGTTAAAGTGATAATGAAGGGATTTCTTAAAGAAGGAAAGATTATTGAGATAAATTTTAAAAGGAGGATTTAAAATGACGTTTTTTCAGATTTTCTCCGAAACAGGTGGAATGGGAATTGGAGTTATGCTCGCTATACTTTTTTGGTCATTGTTCTTTGGTACATCCTTTTATATGGTAAAGAAATATGCTTCAGCTATCCCAACAACCGTTTTATACGTTGGTATCGCTGTATATCTTATTGTTTCAGTTGTCCTGTCAGACATGTTATTATACGCTTTCTTATTTTCGGAAGGTGAATATGTAAACTATGGTTTTGGTGAAGGACTGCTACGTTTGCTAACGAGTATTTTTGTTGGACTAACAATTGGCTTTTTAGTAGCAAAACTGGCTTATTTTAAGTTGGTGAGAAAGTTTTTGCTAAACTAACGGGGGCAAGAGTGGAACAAGGGGTTGTCCAATACGTCAGCTCTTATTGTGTTAAAGAGCAGGATAGTGAAATAAGAAGGTTAAGATTTAATCAAAGGGATTATAGCCATCAGGGTAGAAATAGTTATTTTAGATTGGAATATTATAGAAGAGTGAGGAGGAGGGTTTATGATTAGGTCATTGAGGCATTTCATAACTAAATTCGACCAAATTCAAAAAGACCGAAATACTCCTATCGTTGGTGTTGATGGTGCTAGTGCCTCGGGAAAAAGCACAATAGCGGATAAACTTAAGGAGTTGGATGATAGAGTGATTGTTGTCCATATGGATGACTTCTATCGTCCTTCTGAAGAACAAAAAGACATCGATTTAGAACTAATTGGTGCAAATTTTGATTGGGAACGAGTACGCAAACAGGTGCTTACTCCATTAACTGAAAACAAATTCGGGCGGTATCAGCGATATGATTGGGAAACAGATAAGTTGGCTGAATGGCACGATGTGCCGACAGATGGAATCATAATCGTTGAAGGCTGCTTTTCGATTCGAAATGAATTACTCCCTTTTTATGATGTTCGAATTTGGGTGGATAGTCCAAAACAAACTAGTCTTGAAAGAGTCGTTGAGAGGGAACAGGTTGGAGCTGGCAATAGGTATATGTGGGAAAACGTCTATCGTCCTGCTGAAGAAAAATATATTGAGGTTAATAGACCAAAGGAAAACGCAGATATTGTCATTGATGGTACAGGTAAGGCTGCCGATATTTCTAAATATGAGGTTAATATCATATACGAAAGTGATAGATGGTTAAATATATAAAGGTCGACAGCATCAGTTGATGTTAATATTAAAAACATTTTCTTGTTCAAGGAATTGTGAGTTTGTGAAGTAATGTACTTAAAGTAATGGGTGGCGAGAGTTGAAGAAGGAAATTCGAATAGCTTTCTCTGTTTCTAACTCTCTAAATGTTAAGCTATGTGATAAAATAAGGATATAAAAGTATTTTGTGGAGGGATGAAAAATGGATTGGGGATTAGTACGTGAACAATTTCCTGATAAATTAGTATTAGTCGAAGCATTATCGGCTAACTCAAGAGATAATATACGAACAGTCGAAGAAATGTCCATCATCTCAACTTTTGACGATAATATGGAAGCATGGAAGGCATACAAGAAAACTCATAAAGAAAATCCAGAAAAGGAGTTATATGTATTCCATACTTCTGAAGAAAAACCTGAAGTACTTGAAAAATTTTTCACTGGAGTTCGTGGGCGAAGATGGAGTTAAGGGTAGAAGACGGTCTATTAATAGCGAAAATGGGTATAGAGTATCAAGGGAAAAAACTAACGCTAAATAATGTGTTAGTAGATACAGGTTGTTCAGATAGTATTTTTGACACTGATTTACTTGCCGAAATAGGGCTTTATGTTGATTATGTTAACGGTATGCCAACTACAATGTATGGTATTGGAGGAAAAGGTGAAGTATGTAATCAACAAATAGTCAATGATCTTTCTATAGGTGGAAGAGTATTGAATCAATTTCCACTTCAATTAGGGATAACAAAAGATTCATATGGTTTTGATGGATTTATTGGTCTAGATTTTATGATGGAAACGAATATGGTCATTGACTTTTCCCTTATTAGGAGTAAGTTATAAAGATTAAATGCATTATTTAAACCTCACCGTCATATGGACGGTTTTTTATTACACTTTTCAGTAGATAAGATACATTGTTTCTTATTGCATTATCGGGTAGCGATTGCTGAAGGAGAAAGCAATCGCTTTTTCTTTAAGAAAAACACCATATTATACACAAAAATTGTTAAGATTGTTTTATAAGTGGTGTATAAAGTTAGGGCAGGGAAAAGATTTCTAGTCATTTGATCGTTTGTCTGTTCTTAATATTTAAATTTCAGAGGAGAAACTGTAATGGCAAAGAAGAATAAGAAAAACAAGTACAAAAATCAAAAAAGTAATACAAGCAAATATCACAAACATATTAAGAATGTAATTGTGACAGAAGGAATGTACAGCACATATACGTTCTTTACCTTGGGCAAAAAGCTTTTTATATACTCATCACAAAACAAAGAACAGGTTTTTGAAATAGTAGATTTAGATGCAAATAAACAACAGTTTCGTGAAGATTTATCTAGCCCTATGGCTTTAGAGGTAATTCAATTAAAAACTCAAAATCGATTGAGGGATTTTCAACAATATTTTCTTCCAAGTATGGAAGAAATACATGAGGATTTTTGGGATGAAATATGTCGTGAACAAGAAGAATCTCTTTCAGAAAAGAAGAGGAAGATGTTCGATATTGCGGTGAGGTCAGAAAACGATTTGTTAGATGAAAACGTAGAATTGATAGTAGAACAGCCGTTAACTTATAACTATTTTGGGGAGTCTATAGCATATAGTGAAGATGATCGTCAATGGATTGATTACCATATGTCACAAGGAAATTTTGGTGCGGCATTAAATATTCATATGGCTTACGTAAAAGAATAGAATAGTGGCATCACTTTATTATGTTATTTATTGATCCTGTTTTTACTAAAACCTATAATTTAGCGAACAAAAAATGGACTGATAAATTATAAGGATGTGATTTTAATGTTGAGATGTATGGTGTATGAAAAAAATTAAAGATGGTAAGCCAGTATTTGGACTAAGTGTTAAGTTTGCTGAAGGCGTAGATTACTCGGATAGTGAAGGAACGATTATTCAAATAGGGTTAAATACTCGGAATACTAGTGTTCCTATGATTGTGACAGCTAGAGGTTCAGAAGCAAAGAATCAAGGAACTGATGGTATATTTGCTTTATGTAGTGAAAAGTGTGGAGAGAAAATGAAAGAATCTGTAACAAAGGAATTAAAAACATTCAAAGAGTTTAAAGATATTTCACTAAACTAAAAAGAACCTAAAACAAACATAATTGTGTAGTCTTTATTCAATTAACGGGTGGCAAGAGTTAAACAACGGGAAAGGATGTTTATTAGTGGAAATACGCAATGTGAAAAGTTCTGATTATTACGTTATCTCACCTTTGATTAACGAATGGTGGGGTGGTAGGCAAATGTCCGATATGTTGCCTAAGTTATTCTTTGATCATTTTAATAATACAAGTTTTATTGCTGAAAAAGACGGTCAAATCATTGGCTTTTTAATTGGCTTTTTGTCTCAATCTGATACAGATGTTGCATACATACATTTTGTTGGTGTTAATCCTGATTACCGTAAAAACCAAATTGGAAAGCAACTTTACAATGAATTTTTCAATGTGGTAAATAAGAATAAAAGAAATGTTGTCCGTGCTGTAACATCACCAGTAAATAAGGTTTCAATTGCTTATCATACTAAGATGGGATTTGATATTGAAAATGGTGATAAAGAAGTGAACGGAGTATCTGTGTTTTCTGATTACGATGGACCAAATCAAGATAGGGTATTGTTTGTTAAGAGGGTAGTTTGAAACTCTATTCCTTGTTGTGCTAACGGGTGCGATAGCTTAATAGCTGTCGCTGCCTTTGTTTCAAGTAATGAGCAGAATAATTAAAAAGCCACGAGATAAATGCTATGAGAAATGAGATTTGAATGTGTTATTAGATATATATATGCAGGAAAAGTTTCCTGATTTAGAACTCAGATCACCCCTATTTTATAATTGGGATATTGGTATTCGTTTTGAATTAGGTGTGGACTATGATGTTAAGTATGCTTATAAAAATAGTCCATATTTAAAAGGAGTTTATAAAAGAGCAATTACTCTATTTAAGTCTTTACACTCACCGAATGATGATATTTATATTGTAGTGGATGTAAATGACTTTGCAGACGGCGAAACCTTCAAACACAAGTTAAACATCTTCTCTAAGTATGTAAAAGAGAAATCAGTTTTGTCTAAGTTACAACAAAATCGGGCTTTCAACCTTCGACAAATTTCGGGGCGTCACTGTGACAAAACTTAATTTCTTCTCCCCCAAACCCGGTATGTGTTTAGGCTAGAAAGAATCGCAAAAAAAAGAGATTGCCATGGCGTTCCTTCACGCTTGGCTACCTCCAGTCAATAATCTATCCCTTCATGTCTCTTGAAGCTTGCTCTTGGACATAAAAACAACATTTCTTATCTACGCCAATAACCTCAATGGAACCATGATGGTTAAATCCATAGTCAACATTGGCGTGGCACCTTATTTACCTGCATAAATTATGAAGTCTATTTTATTTAAAACCCCCTGTTATTGTTAAACAGAGGGTTTCGTTTGTATTTAAGTATTACTTTCTTTTTTTTTTTTGATGTTCCCGCACTAAACCAGTAAGCGCTGGCAACACTTGAAACGATTATAGCTATAACGCCAATAAGTCCCAAAATTAATCAACTCCTCTTATTATGTTAAGCAGTACACATTAATTATGTAACCATTATCACTTAAGCCATAGCTACTATACACAATTTTTTGGTCATACATAATAAGATAAGATTTACTTTCGTCAATGGAACCATGATGGTCTAAAACGGCTTCACGTGCTGCGGCGTATAAACTGGTGGAATCAGGTGCATTTTTGGCTGTCCATGTTGTTAAATCTTCTCCGGAAACAGTTTGATAATATGGACCGTAAATGCAGTAGTTCGATTCGCAGTATTCGCCTCCACCGGGGGTAACAGCGAATTTTGGTTCTCCTGTTGAAGCTTCTGAAATTGATGGGAATACTTTCGGGGCGTCACTGTGACAAAGCTTCAGTCCGTTTCATTTGTTCTCATTAATTTTTCTCTTCTAACAAGAGTTTGCTTAAACGGTCGAATATTGGCTTGCTGCTTACTATTCGTTTTATATCTTATAGGTCCACATTGCATAAATATTATCGGGTGTAACCCATCTTTCCTAACTGGTGTCGCTGTTAAACCATACACTTTTTTTGCTCGGACTGCTTTTAATACTTTTTCAAAACTGACGGCAGAAATGTGATGGCATTCATCCACGATAATTTGTCCATATTGATGTAACTCAGATTTTATTAAACCATTACGATTGAGCGATTGAATTGTAGATATGTCAATTTTATAACTTGGTTTATTTTTGCCACCACCAATTCGACTAATCTGGAGATCTTCACATTTACGGAATCGATTAAAGAATTTCTCGATGGAAAAATGAAAAGCAGTAGTTATAATGATTTTAGCTTTTACTAATATTAATAAGAACAAGTTCGATTAAATTGTAGTTTTAACGAATTTCCTTATTTTATACAGCACTAAAAATGAATATATTTAACCAAACAATAATTTTTCCAAAAAATAACGAAATTTTTATTGTAAATAAGCATATACTATGAGTGTAATGAATTGATACAGTTCATCTCAAGAATTGCTATTCCCTCTTGAGATTTCATTTAAAATACTGTACAATTTAATTACAGAGAAATATCAAATATTTGTCGCTACTCGACATGCGACTAATAAAAGGCCGAGTTCAAATGTTTGTCGCTACTCGATATGCGACTAATAAAAGGTCGAGTTCAAATGCTTTTAAAGCTCTGTCCTAATTGGATAGAGCTTTACTTATGTAAGGGGATAGCGGGGAAAATGAATTTAGGTAATTTTTATTTTTTAATCGATGACTATTTTATTGACTTTCCTGATACTAAACTTATGTCAAATAAAGAAACTGTACATGGTATTGCACATGATCGCCCCTGTTTTTATGCTGTATACGATGAAGCGACTTCTATATACTGGCTCGTTCCTTTCTCTTCACAGCTTACAAAATTCAAGGGGATATATCAGAAGAAAATCGATCGTTATGGTAAATGTGATACGATCGTATTTGGAGAAGTATTAGGACACGAGAAAGCTTTTCTCATTCAAAATATATGCGCTGCATTACCAAGTTACATCAAGAATTAATACATAGATGCTAAAGCAAATATTCCTGTAAAAGTAGACGGAGTTTTTGAAAAAGAACTAATCACTAAAGCCAAGAGAGTGTTAGCCCTCCAAAGAAAAGGAATAAAATTAATTTTCCCCGATGTACTACACATTGAAAAAGAACTACTTAAGAAAATCAATAAATGATTCTCCAAGGTATGGTCACAGTGAAGACCCGAATTATTACTAGAACTTCTCCTTTCAAAACAGAACGACAGTATGGTCATACCATCGCCATCTAGATTGTTCAAAATTATATGGTAAGGTAACTAGCTATTATGGACTTAAATCGAGAATTTTTATACTACATTCATTAAGACATATACATTACTTCTTTCAGAGGCTTGCGTACACTCGAATAAACTATGACAGACTTGGCCATTCAGATGATCAAATCTCAAAAATGTACAATACTTCCACGTCACCCATAAAATGAAAAAAGAAGCTCCCCGAAAGTTTCATCAACTTATGAGAAGCCTCCATTAGAATCCTCATTTCACTCAGAAAATCTTATATCAATGGCTGGAGGACATAATTACATCATGCCTTCGTAAGATTAAATTAGTCAACACCTAGTAATGAGGGTATTATAAGCATACTCATATCATATTCTACTACTCTTAACACCTTTCAACCTTCGACAAATTTCGGGGCGTCACTGTGACAAAGCTTTAGCTCCTGGTTGTTTGATTTGATGTCAGTTTCCAACTTTATTGTTACTTAACAATAGCTTGTCTATTTCATCTTTATAATATAAAAAATTGTTTTTAAAACATAACAAAAAGTCAGTAATAGCAATATGCTATCACTGACCTATGACATTTTATATTAGAATTCACAATTGATGTGAATTCTAATGTGAAATGTCACAAACGACCTTAAAGTATATGCCTTTTTCTAACTTAAAAATGTCATATAATTCAGCATAACATGTCATTTGTTGTAATAATTCTAACTTAATTTGACGTATACGGGGTACAGCCAACATTCGGAAATTTTGTACGCTAAGGATTGACTTTTTTAGATTGGCTTGTTCCATCACTACAATTATTTGACAGACATTTTATTATAATTCACTTATTTCTTTTTTGTATTTCTTTTTTATCTCTTGTTTCATTTTTTTGTGTGTTTCTTTGTCTTTCTTATCTATTTGTTTGTTTTTAAATTCATCATCAACATTCATATTAAAACGACCATTATTCATGTTTATTACGCTATATTCACCAAATGTGTTTTTCTTAAGGTACAGCACATATTTTTCACCCTTTTTTAATTCCAAATAATTTTCTGTAGTAAATTTTTTTCTTTTGTCTTTATTTTTAATTATAGATACTGGTTCTATAATATTCAAAGTTCCTTTTTTATCAATGTTATCATCATTAGTTTTCTTTAATACTTTTTTTATTGTAATAGGAGTTTTAGTGTAAAAGTCTTCTATTACATCTTCTTTTAGTTGTGGATCAGATGGTAAATATTTCACAACATGTTCCCTATCCTCAAAACTTTTATTTACCTTGGCTAAAACAACAAGGTCAGCTTCTTCAAACATCTTACTTTCCTCAGTATATTTAATATAGTTTGCATCAAAATTAACTGTTTCTAAAACATTTGTTTCATCAACATTTGTATCACCACTTTTAGGTGCTGAGTTTTTGTCAGATTCAATTGAGCACGCACTAGTAAAAATTATACCTAATAAAAAAACATATACTAAAAAAATATTACTATTCTTCATCTAATCCCTCCAAGGTCAAATATCTAATACCACTTAGCATCTATTTCACCAGAATCATAACTTGTTATATTATACGGTAAGGTTCTCCAACCTTGTGGCATAACAGAATAATATGCACTGGATGCATGAGCCATTTTTATAGAATGTCCAATCTCATGAGCTGCATTCATACTTACATGACTATTATTATATGAGGATTGGGCTCTCATTTGATTGTCATAAATAAATACATTCACGCGATACCAATATTCATTAACACTTGCAACTTCCGAGTTACCATTAATGGGTTGTATTCTTCCAAGCAATCCTGAAGTTGATGTATTTCCAACATAATACCTATCAATATATGTACCAGTATCATAAGTTTTCTTAATATTTACACCAAAATGATCATTCCAGTACCCTCTACCTGCATCATAATTATCGTCATAATTATAAGAATAAACTGAACTATGATACCATGCATAAGGGGCTGCCTGATAACTTCTACTTCCACCAAAGTAATCAGCCTTCACATCAATAATAAAAAACATTGAACTTAAGACTACTGCTGATGTTAAAACCATAATACTCTTTAGAATTTTTTTAACAATAAAACTCAATCTAATTCCTCCTTAAAATTAAAGTTTTGCACTAGTAAATAGAATAATTAATCACACCTCCCTTTTCGCTTAATTACAAATTATTCAAAAAAGTTACATTCCCTTCTTTTTTTTTAAAAAAAAACCAATATTTTTTTAAAATTAAAATAGATACACGGAACAAAGCATTAAATAAAAAAGGCAAGGATCTATTACCAAATAGAATCCTTGCCTTCTTTTTTATAAAATTTCTTCTTTCCTAGCAGGTAGTTCTAATTCCAATTGTTTTTGAACTATTGTGGCCATGTCACAAACTGTGTTCACGGACATTAATATTGGTAACTAACTCTTCAGAAACCAATTTTATTCTTCTTCCTCAAACGCGCCTCGTTTGTTGAAATTCATTTTTCTTTTACATAGTATCAGTCTACTACGTAATATAAGAGTTACTCATACAGATAGGTAAGGGTTTGACATTATCTCCCCCTTTTCCCCCTGTTTGCACTGTATGTGCAACTTTCATCGCGTACGGCGCGCCAACTAATCCAATTCATCCTATTCTATGTATTTAAAGAAGTTTATTTTGTTCCAATCTTAGATTGCCTGAAGGTTGCATTGTCTACGAAGTTCATTAATCATTTCTTTTTGTTTATGGTTCAGGTGTAATGTTTGAAGTGTAGCTTTAATTTTAAGCTTATCCTTTAAATGGACAAGTCGGTGAATAGGTTCATATAGCACGATCAGATTCGAAAACTTATCATCTCTTGTGAGATGATAAGGCTCTTTATGATGACAATGCCAATCCGAAAGACCGAGCTCTCTCACCATGTTCATTCAGCTCAAGCGCCATGATTTACACCGCCCCCGCGGGTAGAATTTCGTCAGCCGGGACTGTTACGGTAAATTCTCACGCCTTTTCACCGAGCTTATAACACTCTCATTCTTGCTAAATCAAGTGCTATTCGACTAAGAGAGAGCCCTTCAAGACGTTACGCTATCATTTGACTCTTCGATATAATCCTTCAGTCCTGTAAAGAACTGACTGGGGTTTTACCACTATCTAAAATTACATTGCTCTAAAACTTATGTGGGCATATACCAGAAGTGAAACAAGTTTTACCACTATCTAAAATACAATCCCTTATATCTATCCAGAAGATGATGAAGATGGAAAGTATAGAACACATAGATTTTTTCTAACGTGCAAAACATCTGACTTTGAATATATTCCCATGCTAAAGGCAGTCTGTAATCAAGATATGGGATTAAAACCAAGTATTTTTCACGACGTATATTTTATAAATGTTAACAAAAACACTATATTTCACGTTTATGATGATAGGGGTTGTGACTTGCTGGCTACTTCACCAGATACAATACGAGAGATTTACGAAGAGTACAATGATTGGATATTAGATTATGACCGAGATAAAATTGATAAAGTCTTCAAAAAAGATTATTAAAGTAACGGGGGCATTTCTTCAAGAAGGAGATTTAGCTCCTTTCTATTTAAGTAAAGAAGCAGCAATATTGAAGAAGAAATGTACAAATATCAGGAGTGAGTAATATTGAAATTTGTTTTAATATTTGGTCCACAAGCAGTTGGAAAAATGACAGTAGGACAAGAGCTATCAAAAATTACTGACCTAAAGCTATTTCACAATCATATGACAATTGATTTGTTGGAGCCATTTTTTGAATTTAGCCCAGAAATGTGGAGGTTATCAACCTTGTTTCGAGAGGAGATATTTAAATCCTTCTCAAAAACTGATAAGTATGGAATGATATTTACTTTTGTATGGGCGTTTAATCAAAAAGATGATTGGGAAAACGTTGAAAAAATGTGTAACATCTTTAGTTCTCAAGGAGCTGAATTATATTTCGTAGAGTTAAAAGCTAATGTAGAAGAAAGGCTTAGACGAAATAAAACACCGAATAGGTTGGAGCAAAAACCTACCAAAAGAAATATAAAACAATCTGAAGAAAATTTATTGAGCACTATGGATACTCTTAGATTAAATTCAGAAGAAGGTGAAATTAAAAAGAATAATTATTTGAGAATAGATAATACAAAACTTAATGCTGAAGAAGTTGCAAAAATGGTAAAAAATCGGTTCAGGTTATAGTTTTATCTTCTTCAACAAACGGGTGCGCGCGACAAGTTCTGTTATAAGCGCTTTTGCAGCGTGAAATACAGGAAGTTTACTAGATAGACTTTAACTTTACAACGGAGGATTGGAATGATGGAACCATGTTTCCTGAAACAATCCCATCAATACTCCTGCGTGTGTCGTAATTGACAGATTACGGGGTTCGAAGCACAGGTAGATTCGGCAGAAGGAAAGCTAAAGCCATTCTAATGGAAAAGGTACGCTAACTGATATGCCGCATGGCTTAAAAACTAGATAAAGTGAGAATGTTCCAATAGAGAGAACTGACGAACTTCCGAATGTACAGGTCTAAAGTTAGAACATAGTGTAAAGCTATGTCCCAACCAACGTTGGGGTGAGTGGTGTAGAGTAAAAATGCACCCTCTGAAATACACTATACCGAACAAAGGCGGTATCAAGCTCACAGGCTTAAAGGAAGCACCTACGTCTAGAATGGATAGCTACGTTGTAAGGTACTTGGGAAGCAGGAAACGTTGAAACAAGGACTGTTATCCGAAACGTTTGCTATAAGGCGAAAGCTGAAATGCATTTATTCTTGCGAAGGTAGGGGTACGACTGACGAAGCTCCTGTAATAGGAGTGGAGGAACAGCCCCAAGTCTAGCGAAATGGAATGATTATTTTCCAAGCGTTCATCGCACCGATCGGGTAGGAATGCGAGGTTTTTCGCAGTGCGAGCTCTTAACAAGTAGAGTGGTAGGCACCATCTTGTTTAAGGGTAACGAGGAACTTATAGTCTAAAGTACATAGCATTAGATAGAACGCGGAACGACGGGAAACTGTCACATTCCGTGTGGAGCATGGGAAAAGCTGGAGATAACTTCAAATGCTTACCTATTGCTAACGATTCTACAATAAGTGGGGACGCTTTTATTACTATCACAGCAGTAATTTTAAGAAGGTATTTACATTAAAAATATAGAAAACAAGTCAGATAATTTTTTTTGGGGGGGAGAAAAATGTTTGTATATAAAATTGATGAAGAAATATCACTAAAGCTAGTTGAGTTAAAGGATGCAGAAAGAGTTTTTGAACTAACTGATAATTCCAGAGAATATCTTCGTGAATGGCTTCCTTGGTTAGATATGACAACAAGCGTTGAAGATACAAAAGAGTTTATTAAATCTTGCTTAAAAAGTTATGCAGAAAATAAAAGCATAACAACTTTTATTCTCTTTAAAGGAGAAATTGTTGGTACGGCGAGTTATAACAAAATTGATTGGGCTAATAAAATAGCATATATAGGTTATTGGTTAGGAAAGGATTATCAAGGTAATGGTATTATGGTAAGGGTAGCAAGAGCACTAACGGATTATGCTTTTAATGAGTTGGAGCTTAATAAGGTTGATATTAGTGCTGCTGTGGAAAATAAAAGGAGTAGGTCAATTCCTGAAAGATTGGGGTTTGTTAATGAAGGTTGTATTAGACAAGCTGAATGGTTATATGACCATTATGTTGACCACATTGTTTACGGAATGTTAGCTGAAGATTGGAAAAGTAATAATTCCCCTTATTAAACAAACGGGTGGCTTTAATGCATGTTAGTGGAATGTCATCAATGTAGTTGACATTCCCTTATAATCTTCAAAAATTATTGGATATCTTATATTTTAGATTTATTGTGTGAACCATTGTCTTTAAGTTACAGCAGTTACTATAACCACATAAACTTTGAGAGAAATTTTAGGAGGCACACCTTATGCAAGGAAAAGATTTACTAAAAGCAATTGACTATAAAAAACTAACCATTGTTGAACTACAATTAAAGATAAAAAAACTTAGAGAGAAATATCCTGAAAAAAAGAAACTCATCTATGTTACACATTCTGCAATTATTGAAGCTGACTTCGAAATGGAATTAGCGGAAAACTTGGAAGAAGAACCATTAATAGGTCGTGCCATTCAAGAGTATGAGCTATATCCAGAAATAGACATAAAAGATAAAAGAATATTAAATACTTCAGCCTGAATTTATCTGAAGAATGTAAAGATAAAACCTTTAGCTTCTCCAAACTCACCAATTCATCTTGAAGAGTTTATTTTGTTTTCTGATCATTTGTTGGGACTTACGGTTGCCTAAAGGTTTGTTGAACTAAAGGGTGGCTTATCTTCAACAAGGGATATACAGTCCTTATTGTGTTAAAGGGCAGGTTTGTGGGCTCTACGCCGCAAAACAAAAATAAAACTAAAAAGGTGAAAATTAAAATGATGAAAACTATTATGACAAATGTTGAAGATGTAAAAGGTATGGAGTACAAAGAATTACAAGCACTTGCAAAAATAAGAGTGAATTGGGGGGAAACATGAGAATAATTTATGCGCTTTTGTCGGTTTTAGTATTAGCTGCATGTTCTAACTATTCCGAAGAGGTAACTAAGACTGGAGAAATAACAAAGATTACTGGAGAAATGGTGTATATTGATGACTTACCGTTAAAAGTAGAGGACACATCAGAGCTTGAAGTAGGGCAAAATGTAAAAGTAACCTTTATTGATACAACAAGTGCAGAGAGTTGGGACCCTGATGATTTCGAAGTAAAAAATATAGAGATTCTGAAATAAATCGAAGCACCTTGCTTATTCAACAAACGGGGGCATTCCTTTAACAATGGTAATGAACATTCTTTCTACAAAGGTAATAGGACCAGAGGAACCCTGTCCACCACCAGCTGAAATATAATGTGCTTAGATGGAGCTTTAGCTTCCATTCCTATAAAGGAAACAAGAGAACTGTCCTAGCTGCCATAAATTTTTTATATTGCAAAGATTAACTCTATTAAATAAAAGGTGATATACTAACTATAAAGAATAAATGGAGGTGTTAAAGATGAAATGGGAGCAGGTTCGTAAACAATATCCAGAGCAGTGGGTCCTTGTTGAAGCAATTTCTGCATACTCAGAAAATTCCTTTCGATATCCTGACGAACTATCAGTGATCTCAAACTTCCCCGATTCAACTACCGCATGGAAAGAATACAAAAAGCTACATCTAGCCGAACCTTCACGTGAATACTATATTTTCCATACTGACAAAGATACGCTTGAAGTTGAGGAACAAAATTTTATTGGAGTTAGGAGACGACTCCAATGAAAATTCAAATGCACGGAGGTTTACCATTAGTCTCTATTTCTCTTGTATATAAAGGAAATACAATACTATTGGAACATGTTCTTTTGGATACAGGGTGCTCAACAACTATTTTTGATACTGATGAAGTCGAAGAAGTGGGACTTACCATAGACCGTAAAAATGGTAGACCTAAAAGGATGTATGGTGTTGGTGGCGAAAGTGAACTTTGCTATGAACAAACTGTATATGATTTAGAAATAGATCACTATAAAATGGATTCATTTCAACTCCAGCTAGGTATCACAAAAGAAACATACGGTTTTAACGGTATACTAGGAGTCGATTTTATGACGAAATCTAACTTAATAATAGACTTTAAAGACATGAAAGTAAAAATAAAATAAATTTTCTTGAGATAATTGTGATGGCATTTTTATATACAACTAAGGCTGGATTTGTGAAGAACCTCACTTAAATTAACGGGGGCTTATCTTGAAGAAGTCATAGGCTATTTTCTATTAATTTTTCAAAGGGGTTTTTTTATGAATCCAATATTGTTTGACTTTCCTCATGAATTTGAAACGGAACGATTGCTTATTAGAATGCCGAAGCCTGGGGATGGTAAAGCTGTGTATGATGCAATTAGAGCCTCAGTTAATGAATTAAAGCCTTGGTTGCCGTTCGCTCAAAATGAACAAAGCGAAGATGCGTTATGAGAACCCGTATACGGCCGAAAACCATGCCTACGCGCGCTCATCGACGTTATGAGAACCCGAACACGGCCGAAAATCATACACACGCGCCTCATCGATAATCGACGTCTGGATTGGAACGTTGTTATGAATCGTTAAATTTTAGATACTTTTCAAAGCCATTCAGGGGGAGAGGTAGAAAATAAATCAATTCTCTACCTCTATAATGGTTTGACCGTAAAATGTACCATCTAAATAAAAATTAATCGCCCAAAGACCGGGCTTAGAAAACTCCATTAAAGTAACAGCGTTAGCATCATACCCTAAGTAGGGACCGCTTAAGTGTGTAAGCCATACTTTTTGTCCCTCTTTTACTAGGACTTGCTCAATTTCACCTGTTTCCTTATGCATTGCTGCTATTGTAATTCCAGCAGAAGCTATTTGTTCGCCATTAAAGAAGAGCATATATTTATCTGGTGAATTTGCTTGAATCGGTTTAATGACAGCCTCTCCTTCAGTGCCTGAACCTACGAGCATTCCATACTTGTCCTCTTGACCATATAATGCATACTCCCCTTTTGTACCATCACCAAAGGTAACGGGAATTTTAAAGATAGAGCTCTTTTCCCATTTAATATTTTGAAAATCCGAAGTTGAAATAGCCTTAGGTAACAGTTTGTCAACCGGCTGTTTTCCTTCAGTAAGAGTTTCTCTGAGTACACCTGCAGCCCCGATTAACTCCTGTGACACGGACGCATAGATTTTATAAGTCTCATCGAAAGATTTATTCGGAGAGGTATTATTGAGTCGATTGATCCATTCTTCCACTTGTTTATCAATTACTTCATTAGTATTTAGATTTTTAATCTCGTTAAGTAACACCAATGTCCCTTTCGCCTCAGAAGCAAGTCCGTCTTCAGAGTAGTTGTTTTTTAGCTGCTGCTTTTGCACTGGACTTAGTTCAAAATCCGTTTCCGTCATCATTTCTGGTTGTTCCACGGGATTGATCCAATTTCCTTCCGAATTAACGTATATGGCTGCTTCCATTAAATAAGCCGCAACAGCGCCCTTTTCCATCGATTCTGGAATTTTAAGAATAGTAATTGGTAATCCAATATCAAGCGACTTAACCCCTTTAAAGTATTTGGTTAGTTCTTTTTTTAATGCAGGATCGTTTAACTCAGTTGTAGAAACTTCGGTTTGGCGTATTTCGTTATTTAAAAATTGGCTACCTATAACTACAAATGCGATAAACGCAATAGTAGAAAGTCCAATCGGTAAGAACCGTAGCCCTTGTCGTTTTGGAGACTTTAATTTTACCTTTTCAAGTATGTCTTCCTGTTGTTTCGAATCCATCTTAAACGTAGGTAGTTTCCCTAACTCTTCATCTATTTGGTCTTTTTTTTGGCATGACATGATTCAACCTCCTCCCATTTTATTTGAATTTGTTTTCTCAGTACTAATTTTGCGCGATGATAGGTAGTATTTACTTTAGCTTCTGACCAACTTAGGACTTCACTACATTCCTTAGTGCTAAGCTCCATAACACCCCGAAGTATAACAACATCACGTTGATTTTTTGGCAATGTATTTACTTGATTGTATAGATCACGATCTCGTTCGTTTTCGAGTAATGTAGTCTCAGGATTTGATTTATCATCTACAAATAAGGCTTGATACAAAGTAAGGGGAAGGTTAACAATCTTCTTTTTTCGGTAGTTGTCGATGGCAACCCTTCGTGCAATCGAGATCAGCCATGTTTTCTCATGGGATTGTTGCTGGAAAGTATGGCGAGATGTCATTGCCTTTATAAAGGTTTCCTGCATCAAGTCATCAACTTCTTGTTTATCAGTAAAGTAGACAAGAAAGTTATAAATATCATTACCATGCTGAGTAAACCAGTATTCTACTTCTGAAAAGTCACCCATTTGCTTCCCCCTCTCTACTTATTAGACGTTGATTGTTTATAATATCTTACAGTAAACGAAGTGAAAAAGTAAAAAAATTTTGAGAGTAGGTGCCTTAGTTGACGTATGATCAAAAGGGAGGTAGAATGTAGTAAACGGAAAAAACTTTAAAAGTTTCCGTATGTTTAGGAGACATCATATGAAGGAAAGAATACTAAAAGCAGTTGTAGAGGAAATTCAAGAAAGAGGAATGCGGTTTACGATCGATGATGTGACACACCGTCTTGGTATTAGTAAGAAAACGATTTATGAACATTTTGATTCCAAGGAACAAATCATCAAAACAATAGTTGAGCAAATATTAGACGAGGCCGACCAAAAAACGAATGATATTATTGCGGATGATGAACTTTCATTTATTGTGAAAATGAAAGAATTAATGCAAGTACTTCCAGAGTATTACCAAATATACAATCGACCAGTTTTAGATGAAATGAAACGGTATTATCCAGATCAATGGGTTCAAATCGAAACTTCTCTTGAAGAGGATTGGGCTGATATCCGATTATTGATCGAGGAAGGCATAAAAACTGGTGAAGTAGTTACCGGTTATTCTATCACTGTCATTATGAAGGTGCTTATTGAAGCGATTAACACAACATTGGATCAAACCTTTTTCTACAAAAATAATATCACTGTGAGAGAAGCACTTTCTCAAACAGTTGACATATTACTTTATGGAATTATTCCAGATGATAAAAGGTGAATCATGCTTTTTATCTTTCTTTTTGGATTTGAAAACTAAAAAAACATATACAGTTTATTTGTTCTAAATTGTTCTTAAGGAGGTATCGGACCATGGCGTATTTATTGTTGGGATTGGCTATTGTGAGTGAGATCATCGGTAGTTCGATGCTGAAATTGTCGGAAGGATTCACAAGATTACTTCCTTCAGTAGGCTCAATTGTAGGCTACGGTGCATCTTTTTACTTTCTGTCTCTCACACTTAGAGTTCTGCCCATTGGCTTGAGTTACGCTATTTGGGCGGGCACTGGAACAGCATTAACCGCTATCATTGGGTTTATTTTTTGGAAGGAATCTTTTTCGTTCCAAACCTTGATAGGATTAACAGCCATCATTATTGGAGTAGCAATTCTTAACATGCCAAATTGGTCTTAAGGTTTGACAGCCGTAATTTATTTTTCACATTTGACTGGTGTAGACTAGTTTAGATACTCCCGTTTTTCAGCTCCTTACCTAATGGCAGTAGTCTTTTTGGTGTAAACGAACGTAGATAGATGGAGATGAGAAGAACAGTATCATTGTGATAACTATACAATTTCAATACTAGTACTTTTGTCTCGTGTTAAAGCTCGATTATTGCGCTAATTGTCGAACGTGGGTTAAATTACCTATTTTGAAATTGATTCTATTTACCCATTTTGAAATATTCAAAAATTTGTAAAGGAATTTTTGGTGTTTTCCTAGAATATAAGAAAGTGTAATTCAATTAACTGTCTATTAATCTAGGAGGGGGAATTTAGTTGATGAAAAAGAAAAAAGGGAAGTTAGCCTCAACAGCAATTGCTGTAACACTAGGTTTAAGTACACTAGCACTAGGACTTTCACCAGTGCAAAAGGCAAATGCTGAGCAAGCAAGACAAGAAGTAGTAAGTAGTGTGTCAAACACCTACCAAGGAGCGCCTCTAGACTTAGGTATTGCAAACGATGAGAGGCTCATTGAGATGCTCAAACGTCAAGGGAAATTAGACAAAAACGCTAGCCCTACAGAATCAGAAGAAGCATTAAATCAGTTTTTGAAAACAAAGTCTGAAAGTTCAGTTAGTAAAAAAGAACAGCAAACAGATTTTGAGAAAGAAAATAAAAAATATATGGATCAATTGATCGAAAACGCTGGACTAAAAAATGGTAGTGGGAATAAATTCGGTCAAACAAAGAATTCTGAAGTTTCCTCAGTGGAGGAAGAAGCATGGAATGGTGAAGTTCAAAAAGATAACGTGCTCGTGTTATTAATTGACTTTCCAGACAAGCCACGCGGTGACATAGACTCCCAGTACACGGATATGTACTATGATGGAGAAGGTGCTTATTCTAATGAGCACTATCAAAATATGATTTTTGGTAAAGACGGCTATACTGGACCGAACGGAGAAAATCTAACTTCTATGAAGCAATATTTTGAAGAGCAGTCAGGTGGCAGCTATACTGTGGATGGTTCGGTAGCTGGTTGGTACACTGCTAAAAATCCGGCTGCTTATTATGGTGGTAATTATCCGACACCAGATGGTAGTGATGCAAATCCTCGTGATCTAGTTTTAGAAGCGTTGAATGCTGCGGCGGCAGATGATGTTAATTTGAATGCTTATGACCAAGAAGATCCGTATGACTTAAATGGTAATGGTGATGTAAACGAACCGGATGGTATTATTGATCATGTAATGGTGATCCATTCTGGTGTAGGAGAAGAAGCAGGTGGTGGGGAGCTTGGCGGAGATGCGATTTGGTCTCATAGCTGGAGCTTAGAAGGACCAACACCGATCGAAGGAACAGAAACAGATGTCCCTTACTGGGGTGGTCAGCTAGTTGGATATGATTACACGATTGAGCCTGAGGATGGAGCAGCTGGAGTGTTTGCGCATGAATTTGGTCATGATCTTGGACTCCCAGATGAATACGACACACAATATACTGGAGCAGGAGAACCAATTTCTTATTGGTCGATTATGTCTAGTGGAAGCTGGGCGGGTGCGGTACCTGGAACGGAACCAACTGGAATTAGTCCTTATTCCAAGCAGATTCTTCAAACGATCCAAGGTGGTAATTGGTTAAGTGGATCGACTATAAATGCTAGCGACATCACGAGTGAAGGTACTGAGGTTTTACTTGATGAAGCTGTAACAAAAGGTACGAATAACGATGCAGTAAGGGTAAACTTACCTGATAAACAAAATGTAGTTAATGAGCCGTTTAGTGGGGATTACGAATACTTTAGTGGTAGTGGAAATAACTTGGATAATTCCATGATCACTACTGTAGATCTTACGAATGCCTCGAGTGCACAACTAAACTTTAAAACATGGTATGATATTGAAACAGGTTGGGATTATGCTTCTGTTAAAGTTAACGGGGAATCTATTGAGGGAAATATTACAACAACAGATGATCCTTATAAACAAAATCCTGGCAATGGTATTACTGGTTCTTCTAACGGTTGGAAGGATGCCACCTTTGATCTTTCCGCATATGCTGGAGAAACAGTGGAACTTGAATTTAACTATTGGACGGACGGAGCCGCTGTTCTTCCAGGTTTTTATGTAGATGATATTTCGGTTGTTGCCGATGGTGCAGAAGTTCTTTTTGACGATGCAGAAGGTGATTCCGCATTTGCATTTGCTGGATTTGATAAAGACACTGGGTCGTTCTATTCCGAGCAGTACTATTTGCTTGAATGGAGATCCCAGAATGGTGTCGATGAAGGATTAGCAAACATTCGTCGCGGTGCCAGTTTAATGAGCTTTGATCCAGGTCTTGTTGTTTGGTATGTGGATAAAGCATATGACAACAACTGGACTGGTGTCCATCCTGGTAAGGGCTTCCTAGGAATTGTTGATGCCGATCAAAAGGCAAATTACTGGAGCGATGGCTCAATTGGGGCGACTCGTTACCAATTAAACGATGCTGCATTTGGTTTGGACAAAACAAGCAAGATGTTCTTAGACTATACAGACTTGTTAGGTGTTACATTAAAAGATAATAACCAAAACAGAACACCGTTATTTGATGACAGTGCAGACTGGAGCAATCCAGAACTTGTTGACGCTGGACGTAACGTTCCAAACTTCGGATTGAAATTCCGAGTAGTGGGGCAAAGTGCAGATGGTACAGTGGGAAAAGTATTACTATATAAATAATGGACGAAAAGAGCCTTTCCAATGGAGAGGCTCTTTTGTTCTAGTACATTCGATAAGATAAGTGAACAATTGGATGATCGATAAATAGTTCCATTTAACAGTTTGACTTTACTTACCAAGTGCTAGCTTTATGTCGTGTTCGATATTATCAGGCTTTATTCTTGGTGCGAAGCGTTTGATAACATAACCTTCTCTGTTCACTAGAAATTTTGTGAAATTCCATTTTATTTGATTTGACATCAAACCAGGAGCTTGTTTGGTTAAATAGTCGAACAGTGGGTGTACTTCCTTCCCGCGAACGTTGATTTTATTGAACATGGGAAAGGTTACCTTATATTCTTTTTGGCAAAAGGTTTGGATTTCCTCTTCTGATCCTGGCTCTTGGTTCATGAACTGGTTGCTTGGAAAGGCGAGTACAACAAATCCCTGATCCTTATATGTATCATACAAGCGCTGTAATCCTTCATACTGTGGAGTGAATCCGCACTTACTGGCTGTATTAACAATGAGTAATACCTTCTCTCTGTAATCAGATAAAGATTGCTCTTCTCCGTTAATTGTTGCGACGGAAAACGGGTAAACTGACATCGATCCATGACCTCCATTCTGACTATACATGTCCATTTTACTCTCAAACTCCTTTAAATGGTAATGAGCCGTTTGGACGACATTATCCATAGAAAAAACGGCCTATGAAAGGCCGCGCGTTTATCACTGTTGTACTACGCCATCTTCTGTCTCAATTCTCTTAAGTCTTGCTTCGATTTCCTCTTGGGAAAGGTTATGCTCTTGGACATACATATTTCTCGGAGAAATACGACATTCGTGGGTACAACCACGCATATATTTGTGCTCATTTTCTTCAGAGCAAAGAATTTGTTTATTGCATTCTGGCCTTGCACAGTTCACGTAACGCTCGCATGGCTTACCGTCAAAGTAATCCTTCCCAACTATGACATGTTCTTTTTTGTTTACAGGGACTGCAATACGCTCATCAAACACGTAGAGCTGTCCATCCCAAAGCTCGCCTTGTATTTCTGGATCCTTGCCATAGGTAACAATTCCGCCGTGTAACTGTCCAACATCGTCAAAACCATTTTTAATTAGCCAGCCTGAAAATTTTTCGCAACGAATACCACCTGTACAATAGGTAAGCACCTTCTTACCTTCAAGTTGATCCTTGTTTTCTTCAACCCATGAAGGTAGTTCGCGGAATGTGTCAATTTCAGGACGAATGGCCCCTCTAAAATGACCTAATTCATATTCGTACTCATTGCGGGCATCGAGAACAACTGTGTTTTCATCTTGCATCGCCTCGTAAAATTCTTTCGGACTAAGATATTTACCTGTAACCTCTTTTGGATTGATATCGTCTTCTAATCGAAGGGTTACTAACTCCGAGCGTGGTCTCACGTGCATTTTTTTGAATGCATGACCATCCGACGCATCTACTTTAAATACCATATCTTTAAAACGTGGATCTTTATGCATTTCTTCCATATATTTGTTCGTTTGATCTACGGTTCCAGACACAGTTCCGTTCACGCCTTCTTGCGCAACTAAAATTCTGCCTTTCAGTTCTAATTGATTACAGAACTGTAGATGCTCAGCCGCAAAAGTCTCCGGATCGTCAATTAATACATATTTGTAATACAACAATACTTGGTATTTTTCCTTTTCCATTCTTCTACCACCTATCAAATTTATATTTGCAAGATATAAATGTTAGGTTGGGATATTTATTAGTACATTGTCTCTTGCAAACATTTATTTTATCATGGTACTCGTCGTTTTACAATAAATCAAAAACGATCCAATGCTTGTTTTAAACGATAAGAAGTAGTAACATGAAAATCAAGATGTTAAATTTAGAATCTTTGAAGGCAACCGTGTTCACAGGCTGCCAACGTAACTCGTTTATTATGGACAACTATAAAGGGTGTATCTCAATTAGAGGTACGCCTTTTTTTAAAGCTAGCCTTATCCTTCATGTGGGTATTTATGTTAAGAAAAGAGGTGGAATAATGAATCAGAAAGAAAAAGAGCAGTACATTTTAGATAACTACAAAAAAGATGAGAATACGATGATCCTCGTTTTTTCACAATGGTGTGTAAACAACGATTTAGATCCAAGGGAATTGTATAAGCAGGCTTATCCAGATCAAGGAAAAAACCAACAGCTTGGAGAGGCCTTTGAATTAACGATTCCCAAAAATGAGTCAGACGAAATTCCCGTACAAACTGTGTTAGATGTGTTGCAACTGTTCGAGAATGATCATTTAGCATTTGTTGTGGCAGAGGAGTATGAGAAAAAGTTAAAAGAATAGGGAACACCTAGCCTTTTATCCTAAAACTTTTTATACTATACTTCATACAGCTTAACCAGTGCGTGGGTTCCGCTGTTTTCTTCCCCTTTTTCGGCAAGCTGTTTGTATAGGTCTAGTGTCAATTCTAATCCAGGTGTCATGATTCCCATTTCCTTCGCAGACTCAAGGGCGATCGTCATGTCTTTTATAAAATGTTTTACATAGAATCCTGGACGGAAATCTCCTTCTATCATTCGTGGAGCAAGATTCGTAAGTGCCCAGCTTCCAGCAGCACCAGTAGATATACTTTGTAAAACCCGTTCTGAGTCTAGACCTGCATTTTCCGCATAAATGAGTGCTTCACACACACCGAGCATATTTGCAGCAACAACAATTTGATTGCTCATTTTTGTGTGTTGTCCGGAACCAGCCGGGCCTTGAAACACAACGTTTTGTCCCATAACGTTAAATATGGGTGAAATGGAGTCAAACGCAACCTGTGATCCTCCAACCATGATAGCTAGTTTGCCATCGCGAGCGCCGATATCACCGCCAGAAACTGGTGCATCAAGTGCAAAAAGCTTCCTGGATAACCCTTCCTGATAAATTTTTTCTGCTAGTGCAGGCTTAGAAGTGGTCATGTCAATCACAAAAGATTCTGCTTGTGCATTCGCTAAAATTCCATTCTCCCCAAAGTAGATGTCTTCTACATCTGAAGGATAGCCAACCATTGTAATAATGACATTAGATGAAACGGCAAGCTCTGCAACTGTGTCCTTCCATGTTGCACCTAATGCTACAAGCGCATCGGCCTTTTCTTTCGTCCGAGTAAACGTGTTCAGCTTGTAACCAGCATCTAATAAATTTTTAGCCATACTTTTACCCATTACACCTGTTCCGATAAAACCAATTGTCGTATTTTCCTTTGTAACCATACGTATCACCCTTTCTAAATGTTCCTTGAAATTATTTCGACACGGATAAGGTAAATTCCTGTTTAAAAAGGTTGTTAAAAAGTCACCAAATGATAAGCGGCGCATCTCTTCGTTGGCTTGTTTCTCCGTTGCTCACGTATTAAAAGCATACGCTGCGCTACTCAAAACTGCGCCGCCTCGACCTGCTTGCTTCTAATTTGGTGACTTTTTGAACATGCACTTAGGAAATGTATCGTTTACCTTTCCGATACAGATGAAGAAATATGCCAAAAAAATCATTGCCAGATAAATTTTTCTGTGTTAATGTCAAAGTATACAAGATATTGTTGTTTTTATAAAATGAATACTATATATAGTGCAATCATGCAAATTTAGGTGGCCATTTTTTTGGCCTTGAAAGGGAACCCAGTGTGAATCTGGGACTGCCCCCGCAACTGTATGTGTGGACGAACGAGTAAGCCCACTGAATCGAAATGCTATGAAAGGCTGCGATTTGGGAAGGAACTCAAGTAGGAAGATACACGAGTCAGGAGACCTGCCTAAGCTTGCCGTGTTTCACTTCTTCGGGGACTGAGAAGATGAGACGATGGAGTAAAAAAGGGAGTCGTCCTTTTTATATGTTTCTGTCGTTCTCACCGTTCATGTCACCCATGAGCGGTTTTTTGGTTTGTATGAACGGTCTCAGAAGCCGCTATTTGGCAAAAATCCATGGTTTTGGTAGGTTTCGTGGACTGAGAGGCCGCTAATAGCTAAAAATCGGGCCATTAATAGCCCTTTTACAGTAAATAGCGTCCTGTGAGTCCGCTAAACCATGGAATCGAGGCTTTTCTTGAAAATAAGGGCCTCTCAGTCCGCTTAGAATTTTTTTGTTGAATTGTAATGACATAAAAAAGGAAGGAATGATCTCATTGTTAGAGACAAAAATAGACAAAAAGGTTGACTGGAAACAAGATCTATTCAATAGCTTGATGAGCAATTTTCCACATTTAGATATCGCTAGGGTGGTTACATATGGTGAAACATTATTACAGCAAAAACCGTGGCTTTCGGATGAAGAGTGGGTACATCAATTACTATTAGAGGCACTTGCAAACCTTGATGAAAGCGAACCAGATTGGACATACGTTGCCTCCACTCTTTACCTTGATATCCTTTATTCTAAAAGTGCTCAACACAGGGAATATAGCCGACAAGACAAATATGGCTCCTTTGATCACTTGATCGATGCTTTAACAAAGCTTGGCATTTACAGTCCATCGCTTTTAGAAGCATATAGTAAACAAGAAATCGTAGAGCTAGGCAAGGTGATCGATCCGGAAAAAGATTTACTGTTTACATATATTGGCCTGCGTACATTAGCTGATCGTTATTTGGCAACGGATTACAATGGTAGTGTGTACGAGCTACCACAGGAACGCTTTATGGTAATTGCGATGACATTAATGCAAGATGAGCCTGAAGACAAAAGGGTGGACCTAGTGAAGGAGGCATATTGGGCTTTAAGTAATTTATATATGACAGTTGCAACGCCAACACTTGCAAACGCTGGGAAAAGCTATGGTCAGCTCTCAAGCTGTTTTATCGATACGGTTGATGACAGTCTACAAAGTATTTTTGATAGCAACACAGATATTGCCAACCTTTCGAAAAATGGCGGTGGAATTGGTGTTTATCTTGGGAAAATCAGAAGCAGGGGAAGTGCGATTAAAGGCTTTAGTGGAGCCTCATCTGGTGTATTACCATGGATGAAGCAATTAAATAACACCGCAGTGAGCGTAGACCAACTAGGTCAACGAAAAGGTGCCATATGTGTCTATCTAGATATTTGGCATCAAGATATATTCTCTTTCTTGGATGCAAAATTAAATAATGGAGACGAACGGTATCGTACACATGATTTATTTACAGGTATATGCCTTCCTGATTTGTTTATGGAAAAAGTGGAAGCAAGAGAAAGTTGGTATTTATTTGACCCACATCAAGTTCGCAAGGTAATGGGCTACTCGCTTGAAGATTATTATGATGAGATAAAAGGGGATGGGACGTTTCGCGACAAATATTTAGAATGTGTGAACCACCCAGATTTGAATAAGCAAGAAGTTCCCGCTATTGATATTATAAAGCGTGTGTTAAAAAGCCAGCTCGAAACAGGTGGACCGTTTATGTTTTACCGAGACGAGGTAAACCGTCAAAATCCAAATAGCCACTTAGGCATGATCTATTCAAGTAATCTGTGTACAGAAATAACACAAAATCAAAGTGCTACTGTTATGACGGAACAAGTAACGAAGGATGGCAAAATTTTAATCGAAAAACAACCTGGTGATTTTGTTGTGTGTAATCTTTCCTCCATTAACCTAGGAAAAGCTGTCCCTTCTGAGGTTTTGGAGCGATTGATTCCGATACAAGTACGAATGTTAGACAATGTGATCGACTTGAATACAATTCCTGTGTTACAGGCACAATTAACAAATCAAAAATACCGGGCAATTGGATTAGGAACATTTGGCTGGCACCATTTACTTGCACAAAAGCAAATCAAATGGGAAAGCAATAATGCGGTTGACTATGCGGATCGGCTTTATGAAAAGATAGCATTTTTGACAATTCATGCAAGTATGGATTTAGCTAAGGAGAAAGGAGCATGTTTTGCTTACCAAGGATCCGATTGGGAAACTGGAAAGTATTTTGACAATAAAGGTTACACAAATAACAGTCAATCTCCTTTGCCGTGGAATCGATTGAAGCAGGATGTTCAGCAATTCGGAATTCGTAATAGTTACTTGATGGCGGTTGCGCCAAATTCATCGACGTCCCTTATCGCAGGGAGCACAGCGAGTATCGATCCGATTTTTCAAAAGTTTTACGCAGAAGAGAAAAAGGATTACAAAATTCCTGTTACAGCTCCTGACTTAAATGCCGAAACAACATGGTATTATAAATCCGCTTATTTTATTGACCAGCATTGGAGCATCAAGCAGAATGCGGCACGACAAAAGCATATTGATCAGGGCATTTCATTTAATTTATATGTTTCAAATACAGTTCAGGCAAAAGAATTACTAAGTATGCATGTGCAGGCGTGGAAGCAAGGTCTTAAAACAACCTATTATTTACGATCAACATCCTCAGATCTACTCGAATGTGAATCATGCTCAAGCTAAACGGGGATACAGGGACATGAACCCTGCCCCTTCAAGCTAAATGAAAGGAGAAAAAAGATGACCATGACTACAGATTTAACGAATCGTAAACTTATGGATAATACAGCTCCAAATCGTTCGACTCGAATCATAAACGGTGAAAGCTCCAACATCTTAAATTGGGATGATGTTCGTTTTTCTTGGGCATATCCAAAATATAAAAAAATGCTCAGTAATTTTTGGACACCGTTTGAAATTAATATGGCACAAGACCTGAAGCAATTTCCGCAATTGTCCGAGGAGGAACAGGATGCGTTCTTGAAAATTATTGGGCTACTAGCATTGCTTGATAGTATTCAAACAGATTATGCAGGGAAGGTTGCGGACTATTTAACAGACTCTAGCTTGAATGCACTTATGATTATTTTGGCCCAGCAGGAGGTAATCCATAATCATTCGTACTCTTACGTTTTGTCTAGCCTAGTATCCAAACAGAAGCAGGATGAGGTGTTTGAATTTTGGCGGACGGAGCCAATTTTAGAAAAACGCAATGCATTTGTCACAGATGGGTATCAGGCTTTTGTAGAGGATCCAACTGTAGAAACGTTGTTAAAATCAGTCGTTTTCGATGTGATTTTGGAGGGATTGTTTTTTTATTCGGGATTTGCCTTCTTCTATCACCTTGCACGAAATCAGAAAATGGTCTCCTCCTCGACGATGATCAATTATATAAATCGTGACGAACAACTGCATGTGGATTTGTTCGTCAAAATTTTTAAAGAAGTGTTAGCTGAATATCCTGAATACCACACGGAACAGCTTAGCGATTTTGTTCAAACTACCTTCAAACAAGCAGCTGAATTGGAAATAGAATGGGCTCGGCACATTATTGGGAACAAGATTGACGGAATCTTGCTTGAAGATGTTGAGAACTACATCCGTTTTTATGCCAATGTACGCTGTAAGCAACTAGGCTATGATAAACCATATCCTGAGGTTGAGAAAAATCCACTTCGCTGGATCAAAGCATATGAAGATGTCGACTTGGGAAAATCAGATTTCTTTGAACAAAAATCCAGGCAATATACGAAAGTCAACTATACAGATAACGGCTTTGAAGACCTTTAATCTTTAAATGGTTTTAGGGTTTTTAGACCAGGTGGAGTCGAAACTCCATCTGATTCCCCGATGTTTCAGCTTGTTGAAACGAGTTCGCTTTTGGGTATCTTAGCTTTACCATAGTAATTGCCCAATACTGTTCGTTAACGGTATACTTGTAATCACAAATAGTATTAGACGAAGGGGAATTACGATGCAGTGGAAAAAGAAACTTTTTGATGTGTTGACGGTTCAGGAATTATATGCAATTTTAAAAGCGAGAGTAGATGTATTTGTAGTGGAACAAAATTGTCCATATGGTGAAATAGATAATTATGACCAGGTGTCTACTCACCTCTATCTTGAGAATGATGGAGAAATTATTGCATATGCAAGGCTGCTTCCGAGGAACGTAAAATATAAAGAAGCATCCATTGGACGTGTTTTAGTAAATCAAACGTATCGCAAAAATGGCTATGCAAAAGAGTTACTTGAAAGATCGATTGCCGTGATCCTAGAGGAATGGAAGGAACCTGCGATAAAGATTCAGGGACAGGAATATTTACGTCAATTTTATGGTTCTTTTGGGTTTAAAGAAATATCTGACATATATTTGGAAGATGACATTCCACACGTAGATATGTTGCTTAGGACTTGATCTTTAAATGGTTCTAGGGTTTTAGATCAGATGGAGTCAAGACTTTATCTGATTCCCCGATATTTCAGCTTGCTGAAATGAGTCCGCTTCCTATATTTCCAATATCTAATCCGTTTGGCTAAGGAAATAAGCATATACTAAGAATGCCCCACAGAAGACATATGTCAGGAGGCGATTTTATTATGCTTACAGATGAGCAAACAAACCTATGTAAAAACGAACTACTTGAACGGAGAAAAGCCTTAGCAGCTCATCTCGAGGATCATTTCGGTCTGAAGTACGAATTGATTAAAGAGTCCATTGGAGAATTGTCAAACTATGACAACCACCCTGCGGACCATGGAACAGCATTATATGAGCGAGAGAAAGATATTGCATTAAATGAACATCAAGAAAATGAAATGAAGGATATCGAACTTGCATTAAAAGCTATGGATAAAGGTACGTATGGAAAATGTGAAGAATGTGGAAAAGATATCCCATACGAACGTCTTGAAGCCATGCCTACTACACGCTTTTGCATTGATCATACGACGCAAAGTTTACCATTTGGTCGCCCTGTTGAAGAGGATGTCATTCATCCAAGTGTAAATGAAATGGAAACGGAAGTGGACGAAGAGGAATCGACCATTTTTGATCCTGAGGATGCGTGGCAGCGTGTGAGCTCATGGGGAACATCAAACAGTCCATCCGATTTTTATGACACAGCGAAGGATTATGACGACATGTTTTTTAATTCTGATGAGCTAGTAGGAAGTGCCGAACTCGTGGAAGGATTTTTGTTAACCGATATGGAAGGGAACTATATCGGGGTCAATAAAAGCCATGAAGAATATGAGGATGATCTCGATGAAAACGGGGTTGGCTCTATTCTTTATGATTAAAAAAGGAGCCATTCATTTTTTGAATGGCTCCTTACGCTGTTGTGCTCATAATCATTCGAAAATGTTTGAGAAATGTGAAACAATTGGGATGAGATTTCGTATATACAGGAAAGGGGGCGGTGAGTTGTCAGAACAGAGAGGTTGTATTAAATGTGGTAGTACCGATGCAGATCAAAAGGAAGTAGCAATGACTGGAACAGGACTTTCCAAAATGTTCGATGTCCAAAATAATAAGTTTCTGGTCGTATATTGTAAAAACTGTGGTTATTCGGAGTTTTACAATAAGAAGGCTTCAACTGCAGGAAATATTTTTGACTTTTTCTTTGGGTAATTTAACAAATCAAAAACCCGTTTGGTCTCGAGAGCCAAACGGGTTTTTGATTTGTTATTTTTCCGATAAGGTTAAAGTAGTGGTACTCTCTTTACCTTCCCTATAATAAGTAATATCTATTTCTTCTCCAACTTCTGTTTCCTTGTATAGGTAATTTCTAAGGTCTATCATAGACGTGATTGAACTGTCATTAATTTTTGTAATCACATCATAGCGTTGTAATCCAGCTTCACTTGCAGGGGAACCATCTTCAATATTAGCAATTGCAACACCTTCTGTTACATCATTCGGTAAAGCTAATGTTTGCTCCCTTCCTTGAGCTGGTACTTGTGAAAGGGATACGGCCTGTATGCCGATTAAAGGTCTAGATATTTTACCATCTGTCTCTAACTGTTGAATAATAGGCTTAGCTGTGTCAACGGGGATTGAAAAGCCGATCCCTTCGACAGCTTCCTGTGCAATTTTCATTGAGTTTATTCCAACTACTTCTCCTTTTGCATTAACAAGAGCGCCCCCACTGTTCCCTGGGTTAATTGCAGCATCTGTCTGGATAACATTTGTTGTCCAATCTGGTTGTCCATCTCCATTACTGTCTATTTCAACCGAACGTTCGAGGCCGCTAACAATACCTTTTGTTACAGAACCAGCAAACTCAAGTCCCAAGGGGTTTCCGATTGCAATAACGGATTCTCCGACATATAAATCACTTGAAGATCCAAAGGTAGCAACAGATTTTGCATCTACGTTTGACCCATCAATTTCTAGAACTGCCAAATCCGTCAATGCATCTGTTCCTAAAATCTTCGCATTCACCTGCTCCCCATCGTTTAAGACAACTTCTAATTCCGCTGCACCATCTACTACATGGTTATTTGTCACAATGTATGCTTTCCCGTCTTTCTTTTTATAAATCACGCCAGATCCTGTTCCACCTTGCTGAGAGCTAGTAAATAGGTTGGATTCCTGAATATTTTTCACACCTACAACAGCTGGACTCGATTGTTGGATAGCGGCTGAAATCGATGCATTATCTTCTTGACCAGCTACAGTAGGAACTGCATCTGTGCTAGAACTGCTATCTGAAGTCGTTTGTCCAGTTAAACCATTGACATCTTCAGTTGAATTAGTACTATTATTAGTGATTGGGACGATGTTTGCTGTAACTAAAAACACGCCGACTAATGCAACAATGACACCACCAACAATACCACTAAAAATCATCCCTAAGTAATGTTTTTTTTGCTTTGGAGGAGTTAGATTTGTTTGTTCAAAATTCCTCATCTCTCCATCGTATTCCTGCTGGTTTGTAAAATTATTTGTACGGTGTTGATCGTCCTGATAGTTCATGGTATCCCACCTTTCATTATTTTAAAATATTTTATTATAGTCTTATAATTGGCAGATTCCCTTTTCAACCCTTACTTTAAACAGGAAATCTGCCATTTGACCATCACTGGGGGAATTCAGCTAATGGTTATTCTTACAGTTATTATTGTAAACAGGAGGTTTGGCAAGATTAAGGCAAAAATGTGGAAAAAGTATGGAATTGATTCCTCTTATGTAAGTTGCCTGATTTTCTCAAAATTGCTACCAAGTTCCCTTTTTGCTATGAGTATGGGAAAATAACAATAGAAGAGGTTGTTCAAAAAGTCACCAAATGATAAGCGGCGCATCTCTTCGTTGGCTTGTTTTTCCGGTGCTCATGTAGGTTATGTCTACACTGCGCTCCTCAAAACTACGCCGCCTCGACCTGCTTGCTTCTAATTTGCCGACTTTTTGAACACGCACTAGAATGCATTATTTAAGGTATAGCCAATAAAAAGGAGTTTTAGACTATGACTCATCAAATTATGGTTGTCGAGGATGATCCCAACATTCGTGATATTGTAACGGCATACTTAAAAAAAGAAGGGTATGATGTCAAAACCGCTGAGTCAGCCGAAAAGGCAATGGAATTAACTCAATCTCAATCACCAGACATGTGGATTCTTGACATCATGCTTCCTGGAATAGATGGATATGAATTTTGTAAGCAGATCAGGCAAACGAGTGATGTTCCTATTATTATCATATCTGCAAAGGATGAAGAATTAGACAAGATCCTTGGACTAGAATTAGGTAGTGATGATTATTTAACAAAGCCATTTAGTCCGAGAGAGCTTGTTGCACGAGTTAAGCGCCATTTAAAACGGTGGGACGTGCAACATCGTAGTGAGGTGGATCACGTAAACGAGGAAACACTGAAAGCTGGTCGATTAACCATTTACCCAAAAGAACGCCGTATATTTTGGGAAAACCAGGAGGTAGAGACCTCAACGAAGGAGTTCGAGCTTTTGTCCATTTTAACTCAAAATGTAAACCGCGCTTTCTCAAGAGAAGAATTATTAACGAGAATTTGGGGGTTCGATTACTTTGGAAGTGATCGAGCGGTAGATGATTTGATCAAACGATTAAGAAAAAAGTTAGAAAATTTGCCTATAGAGACTGTATGGGGATATGGGTATCGACTACGAAGCGAAGAGGATGACAAATGAAATTACAGTATCAATTAAATGCGGCGTTTACGACGTTATTAATTGTTATCATGTCATTAACGGCCTTTTTAGTATATTCGTTAATATTGGATTTGTTAGTCCAGGACGAACAACGGCAGCTTCAAGCAAAAGGTGACTTGATTGTCAACTTACTGAATCAAGAATCATCACTCGCGAACGTTCAAAGATTGTCCCAGCTCTTACAAGACCAGGAATTGCAGGTGTTTCTATATGATCAAAGGAAAAATCAAATATTATTTACTACATTATCGTTGGATTTGGTTGAAAATTGGGTGAACACCAATGACGTAAACGGTCAGATGGATGATTTATGGGAAGGTGGTGGAGGTAAATTTGTTGTCTCAGAGTTACCACTCTCTTCCCAACAACCATGGATTCATTTGATTATGTTGACCCCGTTGAACGATCTACAAGCGGTACAGAAAACCTTTATTAGTCGTATTCTTATTGTATTTGTAATTGGTGTAGGGATTGCCATATTGTTGAGCTACTGGCTAACGAAACGACTTGTTACCCCATTAACAAGTTTGAAGCAGCAGTTAAAAAAGATTGAAAAGAGACAGTTTGAGGATGTACAAACCATTCAGGCAAGCGGTGAAATTAAAGAAGTAGAGCAAAGTGTGTTGGATATGGCAAACGAGCTACAGCACTACATTCAATCCCAACGACATTTTTTTCAGAATGCTAGTCATGAACTGAAGACGCCATTAATGACCATTCAGGGCTATGCTGAGGGTATTCGGGATGGGATTTTTAACGAAGAAGAATCGAAACGTGGATTAGAAGTAATGGTTGCAGAAATCACGCGTTTGAAAAAAATTATTAATGAAATGATTCTATTGGCAAAACTAGATAGTGATGAAGGAATTTACCATGAAACAAAGGTTGACAGTCGGGATATAATAATAAAAACAATTGATCGTGCTTTACCATTGGCAAATGAAAGAAATATTTCGATAACGTATGATGTAGATCAAGTAACGCTTCGAGCAGACGAGGAAAAATTACTACAAGCAATGTTAAATATTACATTAAATGCAATCCGTCATGCGTCAGCAAAGGTAAACATCGTAGTCACTCATTTAAATAGCAATGTGACGATTTTAATAGAAGACGATGGTACAGGTATAGAAAAAGACCTTATGCCCAAATTGTTTCATCGGTTTGTAAAAGGAGAGGGTGGAGAGACAGGGCTAGGACTTGCTATCTCCCGTGCAATTGTGGAACGGTCAGGTGGATCCATTCATGTTGGTCAATCGGAACTTGGCGGTGCAAAATTTATCATCATTTTACCAGTAGGATAATTTTACCAGTAAACAATCTAATGGAAAATAAAAATTAGGTAATTAGATGACCTTATGTTATAATTGGTAAGTTGTGATCGGAACTGGACAGTTGAATTCGATACAAGAGGAGAGTATATAAATATGCAAACGGTGCAAATAAGAGAAGACCTTCGCAATATTGCCATTATTGCGCACGTTGACCATGGAAAAACAACATTGGTTGACCAGTTACTAAAATATTCAGGTACGTTCCGTGAGAATGAGCAAGTGGATGAACGTGCAATGGATTCAAATGACTTAGAAAAAGAACGTGGCATTACAATTTTAGCGAAAAATACAGCAATTAATTATAAAGATACTCGCATTAACATTTTGGATACACCAGGACACGCTGATTTTGGTGGAGAAGTGGAACGTATTATGAAAATGGTGGATGGTGTTCTACTCGTCGTGGATGCTTACGAGGGATGTATGCCTCAGACACGTTTTGTTTTGAAAAAAGCATTAGAACAAAAGCTCACTCCAGTAGTTGTTTTAAACAAAATTGACCGTCCAAATGCACGTCCGACAGAAGTGATTGATGAGGTGCTGGATTTATTTATTGAGCTAGGGGCTGACGATGAACAATTAGAATTTCCAGTCGTATATGCTTCTGCACTAAATGGAACTTCAAGTAATGAGCCTGATGAACAAGAAGAAACGATGGAGCCGATTTTCTCTACGATCTTAGATAATATTCCAGCTCCTGAAGATAATTCAGAGGATCCGTTACAATTCCAAGTAACGCTTTTAGATTATAATGAGTATTTGGGTCGTGTTGGTATTGGCCGTATTTTCCGAGGCTCAATTAAAGTAGGCCAACAAGTAGCTCTAATGAAAAAGGATGGTTCGGTTAAGACGTTTCGTGTAACCAAATTATTTGGTTTTATCGGCTTAAAACGAATAGAAATCAAAGAGGCAAAAGCAGGAGATATTATTGCTATTGCTGGTTTGGAAGATATTAACGTTGGGGAAACGGTTTGCCCAATAGATCACCAAGAGGCAATGCCCATTCCTAGAATTGATGAGCCTACCCTTCAAATGACATTTGTTGTGAATAATAGTCCATTTGCTGGGAAAGAGGGTAAATATATTACTTCCCGACGTATCGAAGAACGCTTACTAACGCAATTAGAAACGGACGTAAGTTTACGGGTAGACCCAACTAGTTCTCCTGATGCTTGGATCGTTTCAGGTCGTGGGGAGCTACACTTGTCCATCTTAGTTGAGAACATGAGACGGGAAGGCTATGAACTGCAGCTTTCAAAGCCACAGGTTATCATCAAAGAAATAGATGGAGTTCGTTGTGAGCCGATTGAACGCGTTCAAGTGGACGTACCTGATGACCATACAGGAGCCGTAATGGAGTCACTTGGTTCCAGAAAAGGTGAAATGATCGATATGGTGAACCAAGGAAACGGACAGGTCAGAATGGAATTTAAGGTTCCTTCTCGAGGATTAATTGGTTACTCAACAGAATTCATGACTCAAACAAGAGGGTATGGCATTATTAATCACACCTTTGATGGTTATGCGCCAGTAGTTTCAGGCCAAGTAGGTGGCAGACGACAAGGTGTACTTGTTGCATTAGAAGCAGGGAAGGCTTCGACATACGGAATCATGGGTCTTGAGGACCGGGGTATTATTTTTGTGGATCCAGGAACAGAAGTATATGCAGGTATGATTGTTGGTGAACATAACCGCGACAACGATTTAACAGTTAATATTACTAAAGAAAAGCATTTAACAAACGTCCGCTCTGCAACAAAGGATCAAACAGCAACCATTAGAAAAACGCGTAAACTAACACTAGAAGAAGCAATCGAATATTTGGATGATGATGAGTATTGTGAAGTTACACCAGAATCGATTCGTTTACGTAAAAAAATCCTGAACAAAAATGAACGAGAAAAAGCGGGAAAACGAAAAACAGTTTAAAAAAATTGCGGGGCAGGAAGCTTGTTGATGGTCACGCCCCACTGAACAGTCTAAAAATAGGTCGGAATAATAAAGCAGTGCACCATTATGGTTGCACTGCTTTTTAAAGGAGCAAAATAAGTGATTAAATCTCTCGACGCATTGCTTTTAACACGTCCATTTTTGTTGCTTTTCTGGCAGGTCTTAGTCCAGATAAAATTGTTACCACAAGGCAAATCCCGACAGCAATCAGTACGAGCGACAATGGAATGGCTGAAAATTGTAACGTTTCAGGTAGTTCCTCACCAAAAGCACTTTCAATAATGAATGGAATTGCAATGTTAACTGCAATACTAATAAGATAGGCAACGACAGTTCCAATCAAGGCACCAATCAATCCAATATAGCTACTTTCAAGCAAGAAGATGCGTTTGATCACTCTGGGATTGGCTCCAATTGCCTTCATAATTCCGATGTCTGGTGCTCTTTCGGTAACAGCCATTGTCATTGTATTGTATATACCGATAGATGCGATAAGAAGGGCGATCGTACCGATAAAAATGAGTCCCGACTTAGCGATGGTAAAGACTGTGTTGATCTGTTTCATCTCGCTTACGACAGAATAGGAGGCATAATCGTTCAGATCCAGTTGGTTTATGATCCCATCTACTGCCTCCAAATTATTTGCGTATATTTTTACTTCATCATAAGCGTTTGGATCTTGCTCAGGCATCTGAATATCATCGTTTGGCGGCTTGACCATCCCCCTTGGTGTACCAGTAAATGCCTCAATTTCTTTCATAACCGATTCGGAAATGAAAACAGTTTGATCCCGAGCCCATTCTCTTGTAGGTTTCTTCGTAATCCCGACAATTTGAAGAGTAATGGTTGAGCTTTCTTCCTTCCCTTCTTTTAATTGTGTAACTTTCATGTCTATGTTTTTCCCTACGAGATCATCGTTATATTTATATTCTTCCTTTATGTTACCACTTTCATCTCTTATATCGTTTGGTGGTGCAGTAGTGGAATAGAGTGATTCGACGAAATTATATCCGACTACAATTTCGTTTGCTTTTTCGGGCAGTCTGCCTGCGGACAACTCCAAGCCAGCTTTCATTTCAGCTGGAAAATATGCAACATAAGTACTTGCCCCTGTGTTATAATCGCCTATTTTATATACTGGCTCCTGATTCAGTCTCTGCCTTCTCGTCACTGCTTTTACGTTGTCGATTGATTCAAAATAGTCAACATCTTCATTTTTAATCTGGCTAAAGCTCCCTTTATCTTCTTCCTTTCCATAAATGTCGATCTGAGTTACAGCACGTTGTTCAAGCATATCTTTTACAATCGATTGTTGGAGACCGAAGCCAACAGAAGCAAGCACAATTAAAAAAGCACAACCAATGGCAGTGGCAAGTACAGTCATAAAAACACGGACTTTATTCTTTTTCATGTTTTGCCGTACAAAACGAAATTGATCTTTAAATTTCATTATATTGTCCCTCCTTGCGTCAACGAGCCATCTGCAATATGGACGGTTCGATTCCCGATACGTGCTACTTCATCGTCATGGGTAATAATTAAAAAGGTAATGCCAAGTTCTTTGTTTAATTGAAGTATAAACTGTAGCAATTCTTGTTCGGTTTCACTATCTAAACTTCCTGTTGGTTCATCTGCAAGGATCAGTGGTGGGTTCAAGATGAGTGATCGAGCAATACTTGTCCGTTGCTGCTGGCCACCAGATAATTCACTTGGGTAATGATCCCTGTACTCCAATAAACCGACTTTTTGTAACGTCTCTTCTGTTCTTTTCTTTCTTACAGAAGCGGATTCTCCATTTAATATTAAAGGTAATTCTACATTCTGATAGGCTGTCATACTAGGTATTAATTGGAAATTTTGAAAAATGAACCCGATATGCTGAAGCCGAAAGTCTGCAAACTCTGATTCGGTTAAATCTGTTACTTTTGTATCGTTCACCCAAATTTCTCCTTGGGTAGTTCGGATAAACCCACTGATAAGATTAAGTAGTGTTGATTTTCCTGACCCACTTCTCCCTGCTAATGCTACGATTTCCCCTTTATTGACTTCGAACGATATATTTCGTAATACGGGTAAAGTAGATTGTTGTCCGCGTTTTCCCATTACAAAATCATGACTAAGATTTTTTACGTTAATCATGTTACTCCTCCTTTTAAATTAAAAAGAAAAATGAATCATTTCCTAACCTACCTAAGTAGACGAATGAAGTGAGGGAGAAATTACAAATATATATAAAAATATTTAACTGGAATTTCGGAAAGATAAAAATACGTAATCCCTCGGAATAAGCTACTAGCATGATAATCTGTACATTAAGTGCGTGTATTTTAAATAATTGTTTTTTGATATACTAAAATGAAGATTAATGTCGAAAAAGGAAAATCCCAAAAAGGGGGTTCGATCTATTTGAAACAGCTCTGTTTAATAGTGGTTACCTTTCTTGGTTTGCTTTTATTTTTTGGTTGTAGTCAAGAGAAAAACAAAGTTAATCAAATTGAGGAGAAAACGGCAAATGAGGAAGTGGAAGGAACACCCAAAGGAGAGACTGCACCTGAAGTACCTAAACCGATAACCAAAAGTGTTCGTCTTACTGCAATCGGTGATATCTTGATTCATGATTCTGTCTATGAAGATGCAAAATCAAATGATGGGTTTGATTTCTTCCCAATGTTAGAACGAGTTCAACCGTATCTAGAGGATTCCACGATCACTGTTGCCAATCAAGAAACAATGATCGGTGGAAAAGCGATCGGTTTATCGGGTTATCCAAGATTTAATAGTCCTTTTCAAGTAGGGGATGCGTTAAAAGAAGCGGGTGTAGATGTTGTTTCCATAGCCAATAATCATACGATGGATCGCGGTGAACAGGCAATCCAGAACGCGATACAGTATTGGGAATCGATAGACATGATGTACACAGGCGCATACAAAGATAAAGTGGATAGCAGTCGAATTCGCGTATTCGAGACAGCAGAAGGAATAGATGTTGCATTTTTGAGTTTTACATATGGAACAAATGGTATTGTCGTTCCAGATGGTAAAAGTTATCTCGTAAACCTTATCGATCAAGGTAAGATCGTACAGGATATCAAGGAGGCAAAGCAATTATCAGATGTGATCGTACTCAGCTTACATTTTGGACAAGAATATGAACGACTACCTAACCAAGAGCAAAAAGACCTTGTCCAGTTAGCAGCTGACAACGGGGTACAGGTTGTGATTGGGCATCATCCACACGTTTTACAGCCTGTAGAATGGGTGGAAGGGAAGAATGGCAATCGTACGTTTGTAGCTTATTCATTAGGTAATTTCCTTTCTGGACAGGATGAATTTTTCAACCGAATTGGTGGAGCAATAACAATTACCATTGAAAAAACGATTGTTGGTGATGAACAATCGATCCAGATTAAGGATCCGCGTTTTCTACCAACCTTTGTACAGTATAATAATGAAAGTGACTTTGAGGTCACCCCAATGTTCGAACTAACAAACGAAGAACTTCCAAATGCCTCAAAACATTACGAAGACATCAGGAAGCACATGTCCCAGTGGCTGCCAGAGCTTTCTTTTATCGAAAGTGATTAGGTTATTTGATGATCGTGTGTTTAAGAGGAAATTCAAAAGATAAAGAAAAACGAAAGCTCGTGAATTCATTATTCTAGTGCTTTTCTTCCCTCTGTTACTCTGACGCATCAATAAAAATAGAAATGCGATACCCAACTATCGGGTATCGCATTTCTTATTCAAGCTTCATTTTTACGTGTTTTTCCAAAAATATAGGTGAGGATGAATGGTACGATAATGGCAATTGCCATACCAATTAAAAATGCTCCCCAATCCTGTGCAAAGATCGAAAATATACCGGGTATTCCTCCAACCCCAATGGACGGTGCTTTCACTCCATTAATAGTAATAAACATAGCTGCAATTGCTGAACCGATTATAGCAGCTATGAACGGGTAACGGAACCTCAGATTCACACCAAACATTGCAGGTTCTGTTATACCTAAATACGCTGAAATAGTGGAAGTCATTGCAAGACCTTTTAATTTTTCATTCCTTGTTACAAACATATAGCCTAAAGCAGCAGACCCTTGAGCAATGTTTGACAATGCTAGGATTGGCCATAAGAATGTTCCGCCAGTAGAGGCAATTAACTGTAAGTCAACTGCTAGGAATGTATGGTGCATACCAGTCACAACAATTGGCGCATATAGTGCACCATAAACGAGTCCACCAATAGCCGGTACAGCTTCAAAAATGCCAACTACCCCATCTGTAATCCAGTTTCCGATTGTGAATGTAATTGGTCCAATAGCCACGAATGAAGCAAAGCCCACTAGTAGTAAAGCAATTGGTGCGACCAACAACAATTGAAAGGAATCTGGAATACGTTTTCTGAGGAAAATTTCTACTTTTGCTAAGAAATACGTTGCGACTAACACTGGTAATACCTGACCTTGGTAACCGATTTTTTGAACTTCTAGTCCAAATAAATTCCAGGCTGGTATTTCTTCAGCACTCCCATATCCCCAAGCGTTCAGTAAATCGGGGTGAACAAGCATAAGTCCTAGAACCATTCCGAGTAATTCGCTGCCACCAAATCGCTTTGCTGCTGCCCAACCAATCAATCCTGGTAAAAATACGAAGGCTGTATTCGCAATTAGATTAATAATTCCAGCGATATCTGTCCACTGTGGATAAACGTCGATGACAGATTTTTCATCAAAGAAGATTCCGGGCCCAGTTAAGATGTTATTTATACCCATTAACAAACCAGCCGTTACGATGGCAGGCAGAATTGGGATAAAGATGTCAGCTAGTACTTTAACCAACCGTTGGATCGGATTCATTTTTTTTGCAGCGTTGTCTTTAATATCCTGTTTTGATGATTGTTCAATTCCAGCTACTTCAACTAGTTCTTTATATACCTTATCTACTGTTCCCTGACCGATGATCACTTGAAATTGACCATTTGATGAAAAAGAACCACGTACCAAGTCAATGTTTTCGAGTTCTTCCTTATCAACCTTTGACTCATCATTTAAAGCAAAACGAAGTCGCGTAACACAATGTGTTGCCGCACCAATATTTTCCTTGCCACCGATTGCTTCAAGAATTTCCTCGGCAGCTTTTCTGTTAACACTCATGGTGATAGCCTCCTTAATTGTACGTTCGTAAAGGCGTCAAATGAGAGAATCGACTATGTGCCGCCGATCAACTACATTTTTGAACAACTTCCGAGCGGTAATCGTTTTCATTTAGACAAAAAGAAATGTATGACTGCATTGCTGTACGATACAAAAGGAAATAATAACCGCTTTCAAATAAATTTGTATATACAACTAACACCAATAATCATATCTTGTATATACATGTTAGTCAATAAGAAAAATTGTGGCAAATATTTCTGCTAGAAAAAAGTAATTAAGTATGTTTATATCTTTTATTCCTTATTCAGTTTTAACAAAACGAGCAAAGTTATGAGTAGTTGTCTTCGTTCATTTATTTAGATGTTCTAATCAATCTCTATTTTTGATATGATAAACCTTGTATCATTCCGAATGTAATACGTGAGATAAAAGTGCGAGTTCAAAAAGTCGGCAAATTAGAAGCAAGCAGGTCGAGGCGGCGTAGTTTTGAGTAGCGCAGCGTATGCTTCTAATACGTGAGCAACGGAAAAGCAAGCCATTTAAGGAATACAGGCTAAGACCGCCACGTCCTGTGGCAACACCTGCATGACCCACATCGTGTGGGCCTGAGATGCGCCGCTTATCATTTGGTGACTTTTTGAACAACCTCTAAAAGGAGACAAAATGAATGGAATGGAAAAATATTTATCGCGGTATGTTGATGGGTGCAAGTGATGTCATTCCAGGAGTTAGTGGTGGAACAATAGCAGTTGTTCTAGGTATTTATGATCGGTTAATTGAAGCGATTAATGGTTTTTTTAGTAAGGAATGGAAGCGACATCTTGGGTTTTTAATTCCACTGGGAGTCGGGGTTGTCACTGCTATTCTTGTGTTAGCCGACCTTATTGAGTGGTTGTTTGAAAATCACCCTGATCCAACACAGTTTGCTTTTCTAGGATTGATCATTGGGGTGTTGCCCTACCTATTCCATACAGCAGAGGCAAAGAAAAAATTTAAAATGCAACATATACTACTGTTTGTTGTTGGTGCGGCTTTAGTAGCATCCTTAGCGTTCTTTCAAACTGGTGAATCTGAACCAATGCTAACAATGACGCTGGGCACGTATATTTTTCTTTTTTTCTCAGGATTTATAGCAAGCAGCGCAATGATTCTTCCTGGAATTAGCGGTTCCTTTATTTTACTTATTATTGGTGTCTACTCTACCATTATAAATGCTATTTCCGAATTGAAGTTGGACATAATAGCTGTTGTTGGTGTTGGAATTATTGTTGGTATTATCGTAATGAGCAAAGTAATCCATTTTTTTATGGAACGCTTTACAACTGGAACCTATGCAGTGGTGATCGGACTTGTGGTCGGTTCAGTCGTAGTCATATTTCCAGGATGGCCGACAGATGTAAGCGGAATGTTGACCAGTATTGCAACTTTTGCTCTTGGCTTGGTTGTAGCGGTCGTACTAGGGCGAGTGGAATATAACTAATAGAGGATGTTCAAAAAGTCACCAAATGATAAGCTGAGCATCTCTTCGTTGACTTGTTTTTCCGGTCCTTGGAAAAGAAACCCGCTTTTCCTTCGTGCGATGTATATTCGGGGAAGCTTTCCTTGTGCTCATGTAGTTTATGTCTACACTGCGCTCCTCAAAACTGCGCCGCCTCGACCTGCTTGCTTCTAATTCGGCGACTTTTTGAATACTAACTAATTAGGCAAAACGTATTGCTTGAACTATTATTACAGTTCGTACATGCTTTCTTTAGAAAGGAATGAGGATACATGAAACAGATCCAAACAAAGGATGCATTTTATAAAACAATTCATTCGGAAAAGCCTGTTGTTGTAAAGATTTTTGCTGACTGGTGTCCAGATTGTAAAAGAATGGACATGTTCATTGGGGATATTTTAGAGGAATATCGCCAATATGAATGGTATGAAGTAAATAGTGATGAAATACCAGACGTTGCGGAAGAACAAGAAGTAATGGGTATTCCAAGCATTTTAATTTTTCAAAATGGAGAAAAACTTGCACATCAACACAGTGCCTTCACCAAAACGCCAGAACAAGTTCGCGAATTCTTACAGCAGCAGTTAGGATAAATGAAAAGAAGCCTTGTCACCAGAACAGCTGTGGCGAGGCGTTTTTAATATGAACCCCGTTCCATTTAAAGGTGTTATGTAAGCAAGTATTTCTGGTAAAATAATAGATAGTAATAGATAGTAACTCTACTAATGATAGATAGGAAGATTGTATTGCGAAAAACATCAATTTATAGAAAAAAAGCAAGGAAACTTCTAAAAGGTGTTACTACAATTGTGTTGGTGTCAGTAACAGTCATTTCTATAGCCTTAATTCTTGGTAATTTAGAGAAATATTCTGAGGATGATAACCAGTCCATGAGACTAACAAACAAAGTAAAGAGCTATGAGCCAATGATTGCAAAGGAACTGAAATCACAAGGGAAAGAGGAATATACCGCACTACTACTAGCACTGATGATGCAAGAATCTGGCGGCAGAGGAAATGATCCAATGCAAGCCTCAGAAAGTTATTGTGGTGAGGTTGGTTGTATCGATAACCCGAGTCTATCGATTAAACAAGGTGTGGATTATTTTTTGAAAGTATTGGACAAGGCAAACGGGGACACACAGCTCGCCTTACAGTCTTATAATTTTGGCCTGGGGTTTGTGGATTATGTTAATGAACGAGGCGGAAAATATACGGAGGAATTAGCGATCGAGTTTTCTGTGATGATGTATGACCGTCTTGCAGGTACAAATGTATATACCTGTAAAAGAGAAGAGGCCAAACAATATAATGCTTGTTATGGTGATATCAAGTATGTCGAATCTGTTCTAGACTACTATCCTGTTGCAAAGACCGCTACGAAACAAAAAGATAAACAAATTGTAGCCTTGAAAGACTAAGGAAGTAGTGGATTATTATCTTAGTGCGAGCATGGGCGATGACGAGCTAGACGTCATTTCTATTTTATTAGAAGAAGTAGAGCATACATTTCCATGTTAAAAATCCTGGATGATAGTAGCTCCAATTTTAATTTCCATGTTCTTTTTATCTGTTAAAAGTAATTCGCTGTTTGTTAACTTCCATTCAGCATGATTGTCCTGTAATCGATAAATCTGGTTAAACCTCTCTCCAGTTTTTTCACGATCGTTTACGCCAATTTTAACCGAGGACAGAAATTCATTATTCGTCTCCTTACTCGTTGGCATGCTTCCTTCTCCCCATTCAATGAGGAAAGGCAATGTTTCTTGCCCACTTGGAAAGAGCATTCGCCAAGAGAGTATTGATCCATCTGGCTTTTTTCGACTTCCATCAAGTGGTCCTTGAAATGGGATGTCGTTCTCTCTAAAGTGGTGTATGAAGCTGTTGATTGAATCGGTTCTCAGAGCAACTTGGAACACCCCTTCCCCCCTTTGGTTTAGGTGGATAGAAAGCTGTTGAATTAACGGGTTATCTGCATTCGTAGCCTTTTCTTGATTTGAAATCCCGAGCCATTCCAAGTAGCAACCATTTCCCAGAAAGCATAAGTGATTATAGGTACCCCAGCTATCATGGTTGCCACCAGAAACTGTTGATAATCCATATGTATTAGCAAAATGGTGAGCAGACTTCTCGGGGTCGTTACTGGCTATCACAATATGATCAATGGCAAGCATTCTCATCCTTCTTTCTCGTTTAGCTTAAAGATTTTTGCTATTCGTTCATATGACTTGATTCTTTCTTCAAATGGATGAACAATGGTATTCAGAATAATTTCATCCACTCCATAGCTTTCCGCTAGATTTTCCAATTCTTGCTTTACCTGTTCTGGATTCCCTACAATCATTCGCTTTCTATTTTCCTTGACACGTTCCTTTTCAAAGAGAGAATAAGGGTAGCTTGACGCCTCTTCCTTTGTTGGGAAACGGCTTCGATTCCCACCTTGTTCGATCTTTAAAATTGCTAAGTCCAGACTCGAAGCAAGTAATTCTGCATCTCCCTCTGTTTCTCCACAAACAGCAAAAACAGATACATTTCCTTGTGGGGTTTCCTGCTGGATAGAAGGTGTGAAATGTTCAAAATAACGACGCATTGCACCTGTCCCCCCGTGTCCATTAATAAAATGGGCAAAAGAATAAGAAGTGCCTAAGCTTGCAGCTAAACGTGCACTTGTTCCACTTGAACCAAGCATCCAGATGGGCGGTGCTGATTCTCCTATAGGTGTTGCTTGGATATCCAAATTTTGTGGATCCTCGCCGTGCAGATAAGCCATTAGATCTCCCACTTGTGTAGGGTAGTTTTGCACATCAGGGAATTTCCCACCATTTAAAGCTAGGTTAACCGAAGGCGCCCCACCAGGTGCTCGGCCAATTCCTAGGTCAATTCGCTTAGGATGGAGCGTTTCTAAAACACGGAAAACCTCTGCTACTTTATAAGAGCTATAATGAGGTATTAATATGCCACCTGTTCCAACACGAATTCGCTTACTGTTTGATGCGAGATGCGCAACCAAAATTTCGGGTGCTGACCCAGCCAAACTTTGTGTACTATGATGCTCTGATACCCAAAAACGATGAAACCCAAACCCATCAATTGCTTGGATCAATTCTGTTGTTTGATCAAAAGCATCCCGCGGGGACATCCCTGTAAGAATGGGTGATTGATCCAATATGCTCAATTTCATTGTGTGCCCCCTCAATTTCTGTTGGATTCTCTCTATTTTTTACCTAACCACTCGTTTTCCAGCATGCTCATTTCCCACAAATTCCAATACGTATCACCAAATTTTTTTGCGTGTCTTAGCAATCCTTCTTTTTTAAATCCTACCCTCTCATAACAAATAATGGCCGGTTTGTTGAAATCAAATACACCAAGGCTTACTCTATGTAAGTGAAGTGCATCAAACGCTATTTTTAATATTTCTTTCAACATAAGTTGGCCGGTACCTTGTCCCCTTGCAAATTTCTCACCAATTAATACTTTTCCTATTCTCGCCGACTTATTTTTTTTGTCAATGTGGCCCAGCGATATGTGACCTACCACTTTTCCTGTTTCACTTTGGATCACGCTGTAAACTAGTTTGTCGGAGTGATCATTGTTTGCGTTTTGAATATAGTTGGCTAATTGTTGCTCTGTTAAAGGGAAATCAAAGGTTGATCCTCCCCATTGAACTAAAAGTTCTGGTGTATCAATCCAATTAATCAGCTGTTCATAATCCGAAGGCCCGAAATATTTTAGCTCAACCATTGCTGTTCTCCTCTCGTCTCTTCTCTTCTCTTCTGTGATAACGATATCTTAATATTATTATCCCCATTAATGACAGGAGATTGCAACTATTCACCTTTAGCATTTAAACTAAATTAGGTAAAATACATTATTTAGAAAGCTAATAGATGCTTTTATAATTATTAGTGCGAGTTCAAAAACCTCCATGGCTTATCAGCCACCACAATGAATGAAAAAAGAATTAAAGTCACTAGTTTTCGTATAAAAAGCCAGATAATTAAAAGCGAGCAGATGGGGCAGGACGCGCGTTTGTCAGGTTTTTGGCCCCGAATACGTCTTCATCGCCCGAATGAGAGCGCGTTCGTCAAGTTTTTGGCTCCGAATGCGTCTTCATCGCCCGAATGAGAGCGCGTTTGTCTGATTTTTGGCCCCGAATGCGTCTTCATCGCCCCGATGAGAGCGCGTTCGTCAGGGTTTTGGCCCCGAATGCGTCTTCATCGCCCGAATGAGAGCGCGTTTGTCTGATTTTTGGCCCCGAATGCGTCTTCATCGCCCCGATGAGAGCGCGTTCGTCAGGATTTTGGCCGCGAATGCGTCTTCATCGCCCGAATGAGAGCGCGTTCGTCAGGATTTTGGCTCCGAATGCGTCTTCATCGCCCGAATGAGAGCGCGTTCGTCAGGATATTGGCTCCGAATGCGTCTTCATCGCCCGAATGAGAGCGCGTTCGTCAGGGTTTTGGCCCCGAATACGTCTTCATCGCCCGAATGAGAGCGCGTTTGTCAGGTTTTTGGCTCTATATGCGTTCTCATGCCCAGGTGCACAGCTTATCGTTTGGCACTTTTTAAACACGCTCTAATATGTAAACCTGTGAAATTTTTCGAATAAATTTAACTGGATCAGCGAAAATTAAGACGGTCTATGATCTAAAGAGAGGAGTGCGAGGAATGTACAATAAAATCATGTCGACACTAGTATTTGTTGGTGTTCCTGTTTCTGTGATTGGCAGTCTAATGTCCTGGTCACAAATTTTGATGTTTATCTTTTATTGTTTAACCATTGTTGCCCTTGCTGCTTATATGGGTCGAGCAACGGAAAGTTTGGCCATTATTTCAGGGCCAGCAGTTGGTGGGCTTTTGAATGCAACGTTCGGAAATGCTGTTGAAATGATTATTGCAATTTTTGCATTACGAGCAGGGTTAAGGGAGGTCGTTCTTGCATCCTTGACTGGTTCTGTAATAGGAAACTTACTTCTAGTAGCGGGGTTATCCTTTTTAGTTGGGGGGGTTCGGTTTAAACGACAAAAATACAATGTATACGATGCAAGGCATAATTCAGCATTACTCATGTTTGCTGTTATCGTTGCGTTTATTTTCCCTATTGCCTTTTCTTACCGACTCAGTGAAGACGATGCAATGTTTTTGAGTACTTCTGTGGCGATTATTATGATTTTGCTATACATTGCTGCACTTTTTTTCAAATTAGTAACGCATCGCGGTGTTTATCCTAGTGTGGAGGAAGGAGAGCAGAATGAAAAACCAGAATGGAGTAAAGGGAAGGCGATGATTGTTTTATTCCTAGCAACCATTGCAGTAGCCTACATTAGTGAAAGCCTTGTCCAAACGTTTGAGACAGTTGGTGAAACATTTGGTTGGAGTGAGATATTTATCGGGGTAATCATTGTTGCTATTGTGGGGAATGCAGCTGAGCATGGGGCAGCGATTATAATGGCATACAAAAATCGCATGAGTGTCGCTGTTGAAATAGCTGTTGGTTCCACCTTGCAAATTGCTATGTTTGTCGCACCTTTGCTTGTATTGATATCTTACCTATTCGAAGAGTCCATGCCCCTTATCTTCTCAATGCCAGAGCTAGTATCTATGGTTTTAGGGGTTTTATTGACGATTCAAGTGACCAACGATGGGGACACCAATTGGTTTGAAGGTGCTACATTACTTGCAACATACGCTATTATGGTCGTCGGCTTTTACCTACTATAGTGGTTGCTTACCCCTGTTGGCAAGGCATAGCCTGTCATCGTGTTTTGTAAATGGTGATGTTTTCTATTATAGGTATGTTCATACAAGATAAATTATCCGTTATTTTACAGCCCGTACAGTGCTTTGTTTTTATATGTTATAATAGGATGAATCATGAGTGATTTTTACCTGTACGGAGAGGTGATACAATGGATCAAACAGAACAGTACTTGGAAAAGAAACAGGATCCTTCATTAAAATTGTTTGTCGTGTTATCAAAAGCATACCGTTCCATCACAGATAAGGTAGAAGCTGATATTCGAAAAAAAGGGCTGAATCCAACAGAGTTTGGGGTGCTAGAACTACTTTTTCACCGAGGAGATCAACCATTGCAAAAAATTGGTGAGAAAATTCTACTTGCGAGTGGCAGTATTACGTATGTAGTTGACAAACTTGAAGAAAAGAAATATATAAAAAGAAAGCCTTGCCCAGAGGATAGAAGAATTACCTATGCGTCGATTACAGATAAGGGGAAGGAACTTTTGAACGACATTTTTCCAGACCATTGGAGCAGGATTGAGGAAATTACGGATGGTTTAGACAAAGAAGAAAAAGAATCGGCGATAAAGCTACTTAAAAAGTTAGGCTTTTATGCTAGTGAAAAAGATTAAAGGACACGCGTAAAAAGAAATTGGGTCTTGCAAATAGGAAGAAACAAAAAATTGCGTATTTAACGATCTTTAAAAAAAGAGCACTTATTTTTTTTATAGTGTTGTATTGTTTGAATCTATTTCAGCTAATTTAAAAAATAGGACAATAGAAGCAGGAAATTCTGTATGTATGTTTGAACAACCTTGTTAGTGGGTATAAAGTAATTAGTGACCGATTTTGTGCGATACATTTTCGGTTCGATTAACTAAGAATATCTCTGGGGGGACAAACAGCAGTGGAAAAACCTCATGTTGTCGTCTATGTTAGTGACAACTGTTCACATTCTGAAAAGGTGTTGTCTTTGTTGGAATATGTCAACGTTCCGTATGAAAAGAAAAATATTTCCGAGGAAAAGAAAGTAGTTCGTGAATTGCAGCAGCATCAAATCTATGGCACACCTGCGACCTTCATTAACAATCAAGTTATTTTGGGTTATCAAAAATACAAGATTAAGCAGGCGTTGGGAATGTTGACAGGGGTAGACAGAGAAAAGATAAACGATGATCATTTTTATAAGCGATTTTAACAGACGAGGGGGAATCAGTCTCACTTGTCTGTTATTTTTTTTATGAACTCATTTCAGTGCTCCTTCATAGGCTACTAATAAAAATGAGTTTAAAAAGAGGTGTATGTCCATGAACCGTCAAAATCCTTCGCACCAACCGTTTTATCCTTATCAAAGCCATATACAGTATTCACCACCTATACACCAACATCATCGACGGCGTCCATCTCCAGGAATCATTCCACCATATGGTGTTGCTCAATCTAATGGAAATCCTTTCATGCAGGGACCTTTTCCAGCAAAAGGCGGGGCACCACCGAATAAAGCTGTGCCATCACAAAATGGGATGCAACCGTATTATTCAAATGCATCATTCAACCATTCACCAACGATACCTGTTACACCTTTCCAAAAGTACTCGAAGCCGTCTCAGCCTTCTTATCTTTCGAATTATGGCACTCCAGGTATGGGTCCGAAAAATAATGGATGGATGGATCAGTGGATACCATATCAATCGGCTCCATTTCCGCAGCAAGGGAATATGCCAAAGGGGTTCATGAATTACTTTCATGATGAAGATGGTCAACTAGATATTGATAAAATGTTATCTACTTTTGGAAAAGTTGCCGACACGGTAAAACAGGTTTCACCAATGGTTAAAGGATTGGGAACGTTCATAAAACCAAAGTAAAGATAAAAAATCCTTGTTCTAGTGCTATGACAAGGATTTTTTATAACGAAATGGGAATGGTTATATGTTAAGGAGTGAATATGATGATCGGGTGTTTATGCTTACATGGATTTACAGGTGGCATTTACGAAATAAAGCCAATTATACATTACTTGAAAAACAACTCAAATTGGAAAGTCGTTGCACCAGAGCTACCAGGGCATGGCACTACATTATCCTTACATGACACAACATGCGATCAGTGGTTAGAAGCCTCAGAAAATGCACTGGTTGAACTATATAAGGAATGTGATAAAGTTTATCTTATCGGATTTTCCATGGGTGGTATGATTGCAACCTATCTTGCTGCTAATTATGACATTGAAAAGTTGGTCTTATTATCTGCATCTGGAAAATACATTTCTCCTAAACGGATGCTAATGGAGATAGGGGAAGGGCTGGTTAACAAGGTAAAAGGACAAGTTGTGGATTATACATTTGTTCATCGATTTCTAGAAAAAAGAAAAAGTGGTAAAGTCCCATTTAAGGCAACTATGGAGTTTAGGAAGTGTGTAAAATTCACGGGCCAATATTTATCAAATATAACCTGTCCTGTGTTCATAGCACACGGAATGAGGGATTGTATCGTTCCTTATAAGACAGCATGTTATTTGGAAAAACAAATACCAGCAGATGATAAAAAAGTTGTGTTTTTTGATCAAGCGAGACATCTTATTTGTCATAGTAGGGAAAAAGATGTTCTTAATCAGATGGTGCTGGAGTTCTTAACAAAGGAAAAGAAGGGAAGCAAAGTTTAACATTTTTTCACAAAGATAAGCATGGATATTCTGAAATAACGGCATCTGTGTCTGCTCAATGACGGAAATAAGGCTTTTTTCATTCGCCTGCTAAGATTCAGAATTTGATCTTTTGCTTTTATTTGAAATGGTCAAAATAGACTTCCTTGATGTACTGACGATAAACAAAGATAGCCCGAATAGGATGATAGAACCTCCAAGCCACTGTGTCGCAGAAATGGCTTCACCTAATATCAAGTAAGCAAGTAGTGAAGCGCCTATTGGCTCAAATACGATTGCCATCGATATGGTAGCCGTACTGACCCACTTTAATGCCCAATTAAAAAGTGTATGGCCCAAAAAAGTGGGAATGATGGCTAAACCAATAAAAACCATCCAATTACCGATTGGATAACCAAAAAAAGCATTGCCTAGAATCAGATTATAAGCGATAAGGGTAATCGAACTGACTCCATATACGACAAATGTGTACGTCATTAATGAAAGTCGCTTTCTTGCGTTTTGTCCTAATAAAAAGTAGCCAGTGACCATGATCGCACCGATAATCGCAAGAATGTCCCCGTAAAAAGCTATACCACTTATTTTAAAATCTCCCCAACTGATAATAACACTGCCAGTTAATGCAATGATCATACTGATTAAAGTTCCCGCTGAAAAACGTTCTTGGTAAAAAAGAAAGGTGCCTAGAAAAGCGAAAATCGGTTGAAGTGTTACCAACACTACGGAACTTGCAACAGATGTATAATTTAACGATTCAAACCAAAAAATAAAATGAAATGCGAGAAATACCCCTGCTAATGAACATAAAATCCAGTCGTTTTTTGTAATAAATCGAAATTCATGTTTCGTCTTCACCATAAAGGGAATCATAATAATTACTGCAAGTAGCAATCGATAATTCGCAATAATAGAGGCAGGAGCTTCGGGTGCAAGCTTCACTAAAATCGCGGCGGTGGAGACCGAAATCACCCCAACTGTAATAGCTGCGTAGGGGTTGAATGGAGGTATTCTCATTTTATATTCCTCCTGCAAACAGGTTTTTACCCATTTTATCATTCAATGAATTAAAAATCACTAACCATATCGGTAGAATTTAAACAAGTAGTATGGTAAGATGTACTAATCCATTGAATGTAGCGAAAAGGCCTCTTCCTGCTCGGAGCTAGGCTTTTTTTTACTTTAAGAAAGTGTGGATTTTCATCGGATTAAAGTAATTAGAAAAGACAACGAATCCATATTTACTTTTGGGAAGCTTGTGTTTTTCGAAACGATCTGAATGAATGGATAGTCAAAGTAAATGGGCCTTGTGTCATCCTTGCAGACGAAGGCTTACAGTAATAGGCTTGGCAATACGCCGAGTTTTCAAATCACGTTATGAATAATAGTTCATGTTAGTTCTCGGTGATATTCGCCGGTTTTAATAGGTTCCAGAGTGCCCAAAAATATTTGTGAAGCCGGGTTCTTAATGAGGTATGATGTAACGTGGCAAAATATATATTTTTGTTAAAGGAGTAGAAAAAGATAGTGACAACATTTAATTCATTAGGTATTTCAAATCCAATCCTGAAATCTTTAGAAAAGATGGGGTTTGAAGAAGCGACACCGATTCAAGAACAAACGATTCCCTTAGGCTTGCAAGGGAAAGATGTAATAGGGCAAGCACAAACAGGCACTGGAAAGACTGCTGCTTTTGGTATTCCAATGATAGAAAAAATCGACAAGGACTTAAAAAAAATCCAAGGTTTAGTTGTCGCGCCGACAAGGGAGTTGGCTATTCAAGTATCGGAGGAATTGCATCGTTTAGGTCAATTTAAAGGGGTAAGGACACTCCCGGTATATGGCGGACAACATATGGATCGTCAAATTAGAGCATTGAAAGATGGGCCACATATTGTTGTTGCCACTCCTGGACGACTATTAGACCACATTCGTAGAAGAACGATCCAAATAGGTAATGTGCATACGGCAGTTCTTGATGAAGCAGATGAAATGCTCAACATGGGGTTCATCGATGACATCCGGGATATATTAAAAGCAATTCCACAACAAAGACAAACTTTACTTTTTTCAGCAACTATGCCAAAAGAAATTAGAGAAATTGGTACGAAGCTAATGAAAGACCCTGAAGAAGTAAAAGTGAAGACAAAAGAAATGACAGTCTCAAACATTGACCAGTATTTTGTTGAGGTGCATGAAAAGCAAAAATTTGACACATTAACGAACTTACTTGATATCCACGGACCAGAGCTTGCGATTATATTTGGCCGTACAAAGAAGCGAGTAGATGAAATTTCTGAAGGACTTCAAGCTCGTGGTTTTAGTGCAGAAGGGATTCATGGAGATTTAACACAAGGAAAAAGAATGTCTGTGTTAAACAAGTTTAAAGGCGGACGTATTGAAATTCTAGTTGCAACAGATGTAGCTGCAAGAGGGTTAGACATCTCAGGTGTCACACACGTTTACAACTTTGATGTTCCACAAGATCCTGAAAGCTATGTACATCGAATAGGTCGTACGGGAAGAGCTGGAAAAGGCGGAGAAGCGGTATCATTTATTACGCCTAGAGAAATTCCTCATCTTCACCTAATTGAAAAGGTTACAAAAGGAAAAGTGAAACGTCTGCCTGTTCCGAGTACGGATGAAGCACTCCGCGGACAACAAGAGGTAACAGTAGAAAAGCTCGTTGAAACGATTGAAAAAAATGACTTAAAATCCTATCGTGAAACAGCCAATGAGTTGTTAAGTAAATACGATTCCGTTACCATTGTTTCTGCAGCTCTAAAAATGATGACCAAGGAAAGACAAAACACGCCTGTTCGTTTGACATCCATCGCACCAGTTAGTGTCAAGCAAGCATACAAAGAAAAGGGAAAGAAAAAGCCATATAGAGGAAATGATAAGCGTAACTTTTCTCGAAACAATAACAAGCCATCCCGTAATAGAAAGTTTCAAAATAAAAGAGGTTCATTTAATAAAAACCGTGGAAATCAATCATAGTCAAATTTTTCTACCGGTATAATTGATAGTGAACAATCGATTCTTTCAGTAGGATATAAAGAGGAGCATGCATTTTACCAAGCATGCTCCTTTTCTCTGTTATATATGTGGAGAATCTAATTAAAACAATCGGTTAAAAAGCCCCAAAAGAACGAGTGCGCCAAGTAATACCCAAACAACTTTGTTTAGGCGCTGCTTGTTTCTCCAACGATTGCCTTTCCAACGGTTTGGATTAAAGTTGACGCCCCCGCCTTGGTGAACACTTCTGTTACTCCATATGTTAAAGGGACGGGCATTTCGTAACACAACAGGTGCAATGGCGAATCCGCCGATAAACCCAAAAATGTGTGCATAAATATTAATATTAGTACGCAGAAAAGACATGATCATCCCAATGATGAAAATCGTTAATATAATCTGTCCGTTTGCCTGATCAATAAGATGTTTTCGAAAAATGGTCATAAACAGATATATTCCAAATAACCCGTAAATGGCACCTGAAGCTCCAACGTAGGGGTAAAATGCAGTTGGATCCATCACATAGGTAAACAAATTACCTACTATACCAGCGAAAAAATAAGCGACAATAAATTTAAATTTACCTAGCATTTGTTCTAGAGCAGGACCAAATAAAACAAGTGAAAAGGAATTGAACAATGCGTGCATAAGTCCTGCGTGTAGTACAATAGGAGTGATAAGTCGCCAATATTCCCCATTATCGATCATGAGGTTTACGCCTGCTCCCCACTGGTAGATTTGCATGCCAATATTTAATTGGAATAAATCAATTATTACCCAAAGAAACAAATGAATCGAGACAAGTGTCGTCACAATTGGGTATGTTCGCACAAATTGTTGAAAGCTTTCCGTTCTAAAAAACATAGCCATACTCCTTTTTTAATCAATTCGCAAATCTTCATGATTCTCTTTATTCAGTTTATTTTCTCTATTTGGTATTGATTCGTTATAATAAGAACAACAATGGATATGATCGTTCTGTTATTTGTAATTTTTAAACACGCATTTAAACAACCTCTATTATAAACTATTTAAAAAATGATGAAAGTAGGAAATACGGATTATGATAAAAGGAATTGGGATAGACATTATTGAGTTAGATAGAATAAAACAAAATATGGAAAGGCATACACGTTTCCTTGAACGAGTTTTAACGGAAAAAGAACGGGAGCTTTTTGATCAGTTGTCCTCACCTACCAGGAAATTAGAATTTCTCGCAGGTCGCTTTACTGCAAAGGAAGCTTATGCGAAAGCAGTTGGAACCGGAATAGGCAAATTAAGGTTTATTGATATCGAAATTTTGCCTAATGAAAAAGGAGCACCAATAATTACAGTAGTGAACAGTGAGGATGAAAAAATCGCAGTATCCATTTCTCATAGCAAGGAATATGCTGTTGCACAAGTTGTTATTGATTCATAGAAATCAGCAATTTATGACCTAAATTGAACAAAATCGCTATCGCGAGGGCTTTTAACCCCATCTTTCCCAAACATTTCAGCTAATTTAATATAGCAGCACACTCAAATATAAGGTATTGTTAATTTACCACAAAAAACAAACCAAAAAGTGAGGTGCTGCTACTTGTTTATCGTATCATGTCCT
>NZ_JAMQKB010000012.1 GCF_028416575.1 Terrihalobacillus insolitus
ATTGGCAAAATACGAACTGCATTCTTCACGGAGCCATTTCGATTACAGGCCTGGCAGCGTCGACTACCGGAGCTTTACCCTATCCGTTTACACTTTTTTTGTGGATCTGGGTAATTGTATGGTTCATCATAGTAGAAGGTATCGAGTTGTTGCGAGCTATAGCAAGAATCAATAGATTTGGGATCGTAAAAGCAATTGGCAATTACAATGTTTCTCAATGGTCTAGGAACTTTACGTTTGGTATGTTGTACGCTTTTACTGCTAGTTTTACTATTGAAGAAGGTATGCTTTTGGTTCCTTTACGTCAGATTATATTAGACTATGGTGCATGGCTCGTACTACTGTTTTTAATTAATGAGATTCTGTTGTTTTTTAAGGCAAAGGTGAAGTGGGCTAAAAAGACGGATCATGATTCTAAAAGGGGGCATCCCGCGTGGAAAAAAAGCGTAGAGGTTTAAAAAGGCATAAAGCTTTGCGCCCGTTGTCTCATCATCACAATCAAGCATTATTCGTAGCATTAAAACTTAAGCGGGTTGGTACAGAGAAAAGTAGATTTTCTGTTGAAGAGGTAAGGGAAGAGGTACAACTCTTTTGGGAGCCTGGTGGGCGTGAGCACTTTCGCGAAGAAGAGGAAATTCTATTAACAACCTACGCACAATATGCTTCCATCGACGACAAACAAATATCCGATATGCTGTTAGAACATGTTAAAATTGGTGCACTCATGAACAAATTGCTAAAAGCAGACGATGATGATCCTTTTGAATTAATGCATGAACTGGGTACACTCCTTGAAACACACATCCGAAAAGAGGAGCGCATTATCTTTCCGATGATTGAGCGTGCTTTGCCAGAGGATAAGATGAACGAGCTAGCCCCGTATTTACATGTTAACTAAACTAAAAAACGGCTTTTTCTGGGCCGTTTTAATTTTTTTCTTGAGAACTAACGCAATCCATTGAGGAAGGTACAGTTTAGGCTTTCGATTTGTCTAAGTCATCAACATATTTTTTTGCTTCTACTAATGATAGCCCTAATATTTCTCTTGTCCTTTTAACTGCTTTTACTTTTTTTCCATCTTTAATTAGGTCCCGCAATTCACCATTCAACGGGTGTTCAGGCACGTTCACTTGTTTAGCTATCCGGTCCAAAGTATATTTCATACTTTTTATACGATTTTCTATGAAGTTTAGCCTGTTAATGACATTTAAAAAGAAAGTTATTACTACTAACACGAAAATGATTAGGACTAAGACGTAAATGAAATCCACCAACATTCCCTCTTAAAATATTTATTTGTATTTTTATTCTTACCTTTAGCAAAAGAAGTTATTGAAGATAAGCACCCGTTTTATTCAATTGAATCAATTTCAATTTCATCATTCATTGTGAGCAACGAAAAAACGAACATTATGTTTTCATTTATGCTACCGTTATCCTACATGAAAGAAGACACGCTTTCCGCGGGCATGGCTTCAGCCTCCTCGGAAGAAACCCATTTCCTTGAAAAAGAAAACCGCTTTTCCTGCGTGCGATGTAGTACGCTGAAGCTTTCCTTGTCCTGCGGGGTCTTCAGACACATGCTTTTCCCGCAGGAGTCGGTCATCTTTCATTACGGGCAACTAATATCGCTGAATAAATAGGAACATTTTAATGCTTTAATTTCGCTAAATGTTCGTTTATTTTACAAAAATCAGCACTTATGAAATTGATTCAATTAAAAAATGATTTCAAATCTTTCTTGAATATCTTAATTTAATATACGCTGGATTCTCTTCTGGAATTTTTTCATATTGAAATTTGAAACCTTTGGCTTCATAAAAAGGAATGCCTTTCATATTTCCTTTTTGAACAGATACCCATTGCTCTTTGGCTCCATATTCCTCTTTTTGTTGTTTTGTAACAAATTCGAAAGACAAGTTACAGTTGGATCTCGTGATTCATAAATACACGTGCGAAGAAATTGTTTCAACAATAGAAAGCCATACAGAAAGCTGTAAATCCTATTCTCATATTAGGTTGAGAATGGAATTTTATGATTTAGCAGCTAAAAAGAACCCTATTTTTTATATAAGGTTCTTTTCAACTGTTCATATTCATTTCAAGATTAAGTAAATCTATATTAAATCCTGCTTTCATTAACAAATCCAATCCAAGTAAACCGTTAATGTCATCATATCCAAAATCATTAAAATCTACTTCAACTTTTTGAACCATAAAATCACTAATTTGAATTTGACCTACTTGTTTTCTAAAGGCATGCTCTTTACCACCAACTCCAAAATAAGTGACGATTCTATCTTGGAGTTCAACTTGAAGACCTATATCTTCAACAATATCTTGGGAGATTAGTGTTCTTGCTGCTCCAGTATCCACCACCATATTTTCTATCACTTTACTTTTTCCGTTAAATGTTAAAGTTATATCTACTAAAAGCAAGCCATATTTATGCTTGATTTTCATGGTAGTCAAATCTCCTTAACCTTACATCTTGACGAACTTCAAGCAAAATATTTTCATTTGTAGTATGATAAACCAACTCATCACCTTTTGATTTTAAAAGTTCCTTTGTTGCTAATTCATCTGATATAGGCTTTATAACAGCAATATCCTCGATGAATTCTTGACCATTTTTAATATGAGACGATAACACTTTTAATTTTACAAATTGATCTGGGTACAATTTTCTAACCTCTGACCATTTCATATTTTTCACCGCACCTTCTGTTTATATCATTATTATAACACACCATTTAATCCCCTACCCATAAAATCCCATTCCTTTTGCAGGTACCCCTTTAAAGAGTTGGTCACAAAGCTTTGTTCCACAATTGTAACTTACAAGAAAGTAGTCCCTCTGATTGTTTGAAAGTAAAAAGTTACTTCGAATTCTATTCACCACTTTTGGGTTCATCAAACTGTTCTAAATATGATTTAAGAATTGGTATGTGCTTCTTAATATCTATATGGATAGATTCTTGACTAGGCTGTTCAATATCAAGAATTAGTCCTTCGTCTTTTGCTTGGTTAATCTCTTCATTATTTTCTGTTGAATTACCCTCTTTTTCAGACGATTGGGCATTGTTCTCTTCTGTCTCGTTTTCATTGCTTGTGCTACAACCAAACAAAATCATGCTAACGATTATTAGCAAACTAATTAAGAATAGCTTCTTCCTATTGTTTCCCCCTCGTATAGTTGTAAAAAAATACTTACATTTATACTCTACCACAGGATGACATAATCCTTTTTTCCAATTTTATAAACAAAACTGTTTCTTTTAGCTCCATAAGAATTAGGAGCCCTTAATTTAAGTGAAATTCGCTCACATACTCGGATATACCGAGCGTACTTTGAAATAATAAGATTGTTAAAACAATAAAGGAGGAGTAATATGCAGCAGGATAAAAAATCTAAAAAGAATTTGGGTTCTGTTATGAAACCTGAATGTGCTGGAACTGATGCACAAAAAGTAAAACAAGAAATTCAAAAAGATGTCAGCGAAGGACAAGGTGCAATGACTTCCCGAGAGGCAGGAGCAATGAACGATGATTAAAAAACCACTATGAGTGGTTTTTTAATTTTTAGCTGCAACATTTCGCGTTTAAATTTAAGACAAAAAGAACCTCCTTCTTGAAGAATAGCCCGAGTTTTTCTAATAATGGTGGTCGGGGAAATGGTGAGACTCCTGTGGGACTAGGGTACAGGGTGAGATCCCGCAAGGCGGCAGCCTGAGGAAGCTCACCGTACTCCCACGGAAAGCGAGCCATTTCCCCGGCCGCCTTCCCCTTATCTCGATGACGGAACATCCAAAAGTAACCAGAAGTACTCTTCTACAATCATGCTCTTACGTTTATACAATAATTAGTGCCCCATTTTTATCTCTTCCATTGCTTCTTATACTTTAATCCTCCATAATTTTATGATTTCTTAAAGTGTAAAATAAGGGAATCCCCCGATATTCAAAAAGTGTGATTTTTATTATTGTAAAGGTAGTAGAAAAATCACAAGCCGACTAGGAAAGGGGTAGTGAAATGAGCATGGTCAATCAACTAGCAGTGGAGACGAATACAACCCATTTTTCAAAAGAATGTTTTCGTAAATTGCAAGAAATCATGTATATGGAGAAATTTGATCAAGGGTCAAGAATTTACTGGGAAGGCGATACCAATGACAAATTGTACTATTTGATGGAAGGCTCAGTGAAGCATACGAAATTAAGTGAAGACGGCAAGGATTTAACCTTGAATTATTTTTTCCAAGGGGACTTGTTCGGTGAATTTGATCCGATGAATAAGCAAAACAGTGCTTGTACAGCCCAAGCGATGGAAAATTGTAAAATTGGTGTGATCCAACAAAGCGATCTCGAAGTGCTTGTTTGGCAAAATGGAGACTTTGCGATCGAATTCACCCAATGGCTAAGTCATATGCAATATTATACACAACTCAAATTAAGAGATCTTTTATTTCACGGAAAAAACGGTGCGCTGGCTGCTATGTTGATTCGAACCGCAAACACGTATGGAATCAGAAACGGAAACAGAATTGTGATTACAGAGAAGTTTACGAATAATGAGTTGGCGAATTTGATTGGATCAACCCGCGAAACAGTGAATCGTATGCTTGCAACGTTTCGGCAAGAAGGATTGATTAAGTATGATCATGGGCGAATTGAAATTTTGGATTTAACGAAACTAAAACAAATATGCCAATGCGAAGACTGTCCAATTGGAATTTGCCGACTGTAGGGGGTCTGTTGGTCATCCTTTTCAACCAGTGATAGAATAAGGGTAAATCAACTGATTGGAGGAATTTAGTTTGGCCGAACAGATCCGCGTACTTGTTGCAGATGACCATGTGATCGTTCGAACCGGGGTGAAGTTATTACTTTCTCAACAGCAGGATATGGAAATAGTTGGTGAAGCAGCCGATGGTAGGGAGGCTGTTGATATAGCGCTGTCTACACATCCGAATGTTGTCATTATGGACTTGAGTATGCCACCAGGAACAAATGGTCTTGAAGCAACGAAGCAAATAAAAAATTCCGACTCGGACATGAACGTATTGATTTTGACGATGCACGACGATGAAAATTACTTGTTCCGCGTCCTTCAAGCAGGCGCGTCGGGTTATATTTTAAAAGATGCAATTGACTCTGAGTTGATCGACGCAGTTCGTTCTGTCGCAAAAGGGGATGCTTACTTATATCCTTCCGCAAACAAAAAACTAGTTGAGGATCTACTACAGCAAATGGATGAGGGAGAAGACACCACAACTTACAAGTTACTTTCTAATCGGGAAAGGGAGACACTCATTTTAATAGCAAAAGGTTATAGTAATAAAGAAATCGCAGAATTGTTATATATTAGTGTGAAAACGGTAGAAACGCATAAAAGTAAGATCATGGAGAAATTAGCGTTAAAAAAACGGCATGAACTTGTCGATTATGCGATCAAAAGAGGAATGTTAGATTTGGATTATAATTAGAAATGTAATGGTAATGGGAACCCTCGAACTGGTGAAGGGAGCTAGGCAGTATGGGTGATCACATATTAGTAGTAGTTAATGATATAGAAGACTCGATGAAAGCGGTCATGGAAGCAGCGCGATTGGCAGGCCGTGATCCTGAGAATAAAGTCATCTTGCTGAATGTATTTTCTATGTTGGAAACGCCAATACAAAAATCGAACGAAAGAATAATAGATTTAAAATCGGTTATTACAAAAAAATCAGAGGACGCTCTACTTAAACCAGTCGCTTACTTAGAGGAACAAGGAGTCGCTTATGAAAAACTTACCCGTGTAGGCAACCCGGTACAAGAAATTTGTATGAATGTCCGATTCCACCAATGCAAAATGCTTCTATTAAGTGGATCCCCAAACGAGGAGTTAGAACGATTAAAGGAATCGGTGCTTAAAAAAGTAACATGCCCGATCCAAGTCGTTTAACCACAGATTGGAATGCAAAAGTAACCACCTATCGTCTAGGAAAAAAGGGAATAGTCGAACGATATGTCCGACTTTAGAGGATATTCAAGAACCCCTGCATGGTTAGCGGCTACTTGTTGGACACGTACTTAAAGATTTTTTTCTACAAATGATTTCATTTCCTCAAATGAAAGGAGAAGCTTCTTAAAAAGCTTTTCAGCACGACTCCAATTATTTTGTTTGGCTGATTGCTCAATGGCATTACTTAAAGAAACCATTTGGGTAGCTTCTACAACTGCTGATGAACCTTTTAAACCATGGGCAGCTTTAGACGCTTGTTTGCTATCTTGCATTTGCAAATAATTTTGTAATTGGTCTAACAGTTCAGGAGTCGTTGTGACGAACACATTCAAAAATTCTTTTATTGCGTCGTTATCGTCTCCGTATACGCTTTTCAATTTTTCTAAATCAATCGGGGCTTCTGAGTTTTTCTCAGTGTGCTGGTCGTCAGTATTTTGCTCTTTTTTTAGCCATTTGCTAAGTATTTTCTCCAATAACTCAATAGTGACGGGCTTGCTGAGATAATCGTTCATGCCTGCCTGTAAATATCTTTCTTTATCCGTTTGCATGGCATTCGCTGTCATGGCGATAATTGTAATATGACGTTTCTCTCCTTGTATCTCACGGATTGCTTTTGTTGCTTCAATCCCATCCATTTCCGGCATTTGAATATCCATAAACACAATAGAATAGAAATGTTGATGGATCTTTTGAATGGCTTCTTTTCCATTTGTAGCCGTGTCAACCGTGTAACCGAGTTTGTTCAATTGATAACGAGCAACTTTTTGATTTACAGGGTTATCTTCCACTAGCAAAATGAATGGACTATTGGCTTTCTGTTTTTTCGTTGGGTTCGGTGAATCGGATTGATTTGTATCGGTTATGGCATCGGGTGGATTACTAGCTGTAACGGATTTAGCCTTTTGATTCATCAGTCCAACAATGCAATCCCGTAATTGTGTTTGTTTAACGGGTTTGTGCAGATAAGTAGTATAACCAGAACGTAATCTCTGTTTTGTTTTATCTTTGTCAGTGTTCGTTATAAGGATCATTTTTGTATCTGATAAGTCGGTATCTTTTTCAATGACTTCTGCAAACATAGAACTGTCCATTCCTGATTTACCTAAACTGACGATTGCTATATCAAAAGGACGTCCGTTATTAATCTTCTGTTTTAATGTAGATAAAGCGTCAATTCCATTCTCGGATTCACTAATTGTTACTCGCCAAGAACTTAAATATTGTCTAAGAATTTCTAGTTCAGCCGGGTCGTCATCGGCAACAAGGATGTGGAAGGATTCCAATGTAGCACTGTTGGCATCATCTAGACTTTCTTCTGCTACGGATTTCACAACGTTAAATGGTAGGTTAAACCAAAAAGTGGCACCTTTACTCTTCTCGCTTTCTAATCCTATTTCCCCACCCATTAATTCAACAAAACGCTTTGAAATTGCTAATCCGAGTCCGGTTCCTCCATACTCTCTTGTAGTTGACCCATCAGCCTGTACAAAGGGCTGGAACAATCGTCTCTCCTCTTCCGATGTAAGGCCGATACCTGTATCAACTACAGCGAAATGGATGGATACTTTTTCACTATGGGTTTTGGTTAGAACTGCCCGTATTACAACACTGCCTTGATCGGTAAATTTAATGGCATTATCGGTTAGATTTAATAAGATTTGCCTTAAACGTATGGGGTCACCAACTAACCGCTTAGGAATAGCAGGATCGATAAATGTTAACAAAGAGAGCTCCTTTGAACGGGCTTTCGATAATAGGATTTCTGCAATTCCCTCTATAAGCGAGGTTAGGCTAAAGGCAACTCGATCAATTTTCATTTTACCTGCTTCTATTTTTGAAAAATCAAGAATGTCATTAATGATCGTTAACAATGATTGAGCAGAATCATGAATGATGTTTACCGATTCTTGTTGTTCCTCATCTAATGCTGTGTCACGTAAAAGATCTGTCATACCAATAATCCCATTCATCGGTGTTCGGATTTCATGACTCATATTGGCAAGAAACTGAGATTTCAAATCAGAGGCCTCCAGCGCCTGATCGCGGGCTTCGGCAAGGGCTTCTTCCATTCTTTTTCGGTCTGTCATATCGATTCCCGAACCGACGACTTCTTTTACATTCCCGTTTTCCATAATTGGGGAAAGTGATATATAAAGTGATTTTCCCAAGTACTCCATCTCGTAATTAGTATGAAGACCTTGGTATGCTTGTGTAAAGTGCGTTACTAACCGTTCAGCCAGCTCTTGATGATAGATGTCTGTTGGCTTTTTGTTGTATACTTTTTCAGTTGCCATATCAAGATCTTGCGCCAATTTTCCTTCTGATAAGGTGTATACAAAATTGCCATGATCATTTTTGTTATATTTAAAAACAAGACCTTGTAAATTTTTAACCGTATGGCGAAAATCATCCTGCAATGCTTGCTGCAATTTAGCTTCGGTTGCTTTTCTTTCCGTAATATCTTGAACAATACCGACAAAATGCATATGATCACCAATTTTAAATTCAGTAACAGCAAGGTCCATTGGAAACGTAGATCCATCCTTTCGTTTTCCGACAACTTCACGTCCGATTCCAATGATTTTAGCAACCCCAGATTGCAAGTAGTTGTTAATGTATTTGTCGTGTTCACTTTTGTATGGTTCAGGCATAAGAATCTTGACATTCTTACCGATCACTTCATTAGAGGAATAGTTAAAGATGCTTTCGGCAGCTGGATTAAGCGATTCTATCATTCCGTTCTTGTCAATTGTAATGATCCCATCCAATACATTATCAAGCACTAGCTGTGCAATTTGTTCTTTTTCTGATAAAGGGTAGTGTTGTTTGTCCATTATCTTTATCTCCTTGCTATTAGATAATTCTATTCTTCTATTCTACAACAGATAAAAATGTAAGAAAACCTGTTTCACAATGTTCAAGGTAGAGTAGCGCTCCCTTCATTTGCACTACTCTTAAATAGGTTCTAGAGCTGTCAGTGAAATCCTGGACGAATCAATATGTGTTATATTAATTCTCATTTTTAAAATAACTTGTTGACAACTGAATGATTCGTGTTATGATTGCAAGTAAATACGATTTAATAAGTAAATATAATAATATTTCCACTAGGGGGACCTTCCTTAGGCAATCAAGTTGCTTATTGATGAAAGGTTGAGATTAAAGTAAAACTTTAAGACCCTTAGAACCTGATCTGGTTTAAACCAGCGTAGGGAAGTGGAGTTGCGGATTACATATGAATGATATGAAGTATGTTCCAAAGCCACTTTCTCTATGCTTAGAAGAGAAAGTGGCTTTTTCTGTACTGCTTAATAAAAAAAGGAGGCTGTTTCATGACATTTTCAACGTATTTAAGAAAGGAAACCGACCCGATTTGGCAAGCGAGCTTTGATCACCCTTTTGTTAAAGGAATTGGTGATGGGACATTACCATTAGAATGTTTCCGCTATTACGTACAGCAAGATGCCTACTATCTATCTCATTTTGCAAGGGTGCAAGCTTTAGGTGCGGCAAGGGCGAATGATTTCGAAACAACAAACAGCATGGCGGCACATGCACAGGGAACCTATGAAGCAGAAATGGCGTTGCATCAAAACTTTTTCAAACTACTCGGTGTGACAGATGAGGAACGGGACAATTTTAAACCTTCACCAACGGCATATGCCTACACGTCCCATCTTTATCGAGCCGCGTATCAAGGACATTTAGGTGATATTATTTCCGCGATATTACCTTGCTACTGGCTTTATTATGAAATAGGGGAAAGGCTACAAAACTGTTCACCTGAAGAAAAGGTATACCAAGAGTGGATTGCAGCTTATGGGGGTGAATGGTTTCGGACACTTGTTGAGGAACAAATAAACCGATTGGATTCAATAGCTGAAACGGTAACAGAAATGGATCGTGATCAGATGAAAGAACATTTTACCATCAGCTGTCAATATGAATATGGATTCTGGGATATGGCTTATAGATTAGAAGAATGGCCAGTCCAAGCTATTTCAACAAAGTAGAAAAATAGAATGGAGGTTTTCTAAGCATGCAGAAAGGGTTAAAGCTGACGGATATATTAGTAACCATTATTATTGCGCTTATTTTTAGTGTTATTTATAAGCTGTGGGGTCCACTATATGGTATTGTATCAACGTTTGGTATTCAATTGGAGCAGCTGATTTATGGTATGTGGTTTATCGCGGCTACTGTCGCTTATTTAATAATTCGAAAACCAGGTGTTGCACTACTGGCAGAGGTTGCTGCTGCAAATGGAGAGTTTATTTTTGGCGGCGAATGGGGTGTCGCGACCTTAGTATTCGGTTTAGGTCAAGGTTTAGCAGCTGAACTTGTGTTTATGGCATTTAGATACAAAAGGTATGATGTGATGACCGTATCTTTAGCAGCCGTTGCTTCGGGTATTGCCTCTATTTTCATCGATTACTATTACAGTTATATTGGTGATCTTGCCCTATGGAACTTGTTCCTTATGATCGGATTTAGGTTAACGGGATCTATTCTTATCGCTGGTCTATTTGCTTATTTCATTGTTCAGGCATTGGAGAAAACGCAGGTAACGAATCTTGTTCGACCAGCTTCAAGTGATGACTATAAGGCTTTAGACTAAGTTTGGGGTGGAACGATTGGAAACAATAGCCAGTGTCCAAAATGTACGGTTAAAATTCCCTGGAGCGGATTCCCTGTTATTCAGGGATTTCTCTCTTTCGTTTCAAAAAGGGGAAAAAGTACTAATAGTAGGGCCTTCGGGTTCGGGTAAATCTACTCTTTTACAAGTGTTAACAGGACTCATTCCCAATTCGGTGGAAATACCGATAAAGGCGGATGACATAAAGATTCCGTCCTCTTGGGGGTTTTTGTTTCAAGATCCAGATACACAATTTTGTATGCCGTATGTGGACGAAGAAATCGCGTTTGTTCTAGAGAATCTTCAAATTCCACGTGAAGAAATGCAGAAGTATATACGTTACTATTTAGAACAAGTAGGGTTGGAATTTGACGACATCCATACGAAGATTCAAACGCTATCTGGCGGAATGAAACAACGTCTAGCGATTGCATCTGTTCTTGCCCTTGAGTCGGATACATTGTTTCTTGATGAGCCAACGGCAATGCTCGATCCTGAAGGAACAGAAGAAGTCTGGCAAACGTTAAAAAAAGTAGGAAAAGAAAAAACATTGGTGATTGTGGAACATAAACTTGACCATGTAATCGATTTTGTAGACCGATTCATTTTGCTTGGAAAAAATGGTGAGATTATTGCTGATGGACGAACACAAGAGATCTTTCATTTATACAAAGATGTGTTGAGGGAAGAGGGCATTTGGTATCCTGGTGTATGGCAGGATTACACTGAGCAACATCGCCGACAAACGCCAAAAAGTGATGTTGGTGGAAAAAACCCCGTTCTTTCTTTAAACCATTTTTCTGGTTACAGAGGAAAGAACAAAAGAATTGAAGTGGAGAATTTGGATGTTTTTCCTGGAGAGTGGATAACGGTACTCGGTCATAATGGTGCTGGGAAAAGCACGCTTTTACACGCCTTAATGGATTTAATCAAATCAAAAGGTTCTTATCAAATTTTGGGAAAAGACGCAAATAAAATAAAAAAGCTTAGCGATTATGTTGCCTTTGTATTTCAGAATCCTGAATTCCAATTTGTTACTAATGCGGTATATGACGAAATTGCGTATACTTTACAGCTTGAGAATGAGAATCCTGATAAAGTGTCAGAACGGGTAGATGGATTATTACGATCTTTTCATTTAGCAAAACAGAAACAAAACCATCCGTATCAACTGTCAATGGGTCAAAAGCGAAGGCTTAGTGTTGCTGCAGCTATTGTGAAGGAGCAACCGATCTTGTTATTGGATGAACCTACTTTTGGTCAGGATGCTAAAAACACGTTTGCTATTTTAGAGTTGTTAGACGACTTAAGAGCACAAGGAATAGCGATTATAATGGTTACCCATGATATCAACATTGTTGAGCACTTTGCGACAAGGGTTTGGTACATAGACAAGGGGATACTCGTTCATGATTGTGCTGCTACTCCGTACGTTGAAGCAATGAACGACTGTCGTTTAGGGGGTCAACCAGATGCAAATGGACTTTTCTTATCGAGAAACATGGCTCCACAAAATTAATCCAAGCTTAAAGCTTCTAGTTGTTGTCATTTTGTTCATTCATATACTATCTATTAATAACATAAACTTTATCATTACGTATACGGTCGGAGCTCTTGTTCTTTATATGTGCTGTACTGGTCACTCATCGAAAAATCTATTCCTTATTTCAATTCCATTCCTCTTTATTTTTTTAACCTCGTCTACATCGATGATTTTCTTTGGAAAAGGAGATGTGACTTGGTTCAAATGGGGGCTCATTGATATTACGGAGGAAAGTTTTTTTCGAGGTTTACATTTAGGTTTTCGGGGGATCTTGTTTGCGATATTAGGAATTGTTTTTTCCTTAACAACAAGACCAGTTTTGTTGTTTTATTCACTCATGCAACAAGTTAAGTTGAAACCGAAATTTGCTTATAGCTTTATGGCTGCGGTACGATTAATCCCGATTATTGTAGAAGAGATGCAAACATTGCGTTATGCATTAAAGGTACGAGGTGTGGAAGGTCAAAAGGGGATACTTGGTTTTTATAATAAACTTACTGCTTACTCCATTCCATTGCTTTCACAAAGTATAAGAAGAGCCCACCGAATTGCTGTCGCTATGGAAGCAAAACGTTTTTCTGATTCAACATATAGAACGTATTATTACAAAATCGGTTTTTCTAAATTTGATGTCCTATTTGTACTGTACTTTATTCTGGTAATAGTAGTTTCCTATTTCACTTCCATCTATTTACCTTACTTTTCTATTCAAGACGTTCGTTATTTTAATTAATGTAGAGGAAGTAATGGATAGATAGGAATGTAAACGATTTTGTTTTAGTCGTTAAAGACGTATGTTATAATGTAGATATAAATGCATAGCAAACACTAGGGGAGTCCTATAAGTGTGTGTTCAACCTCTTATAAAAGACTGAGATGGAATTGCCAGACCCTTTGCACCTGATCTAGGTAGAACTAGCGTAGGGAAGTGGAGTATGTAAGCGATATTCGAAACCACTCCAATGCTGGGGTGTTTTTTTTAATTTTAAGAGGTGGATAACTGATGAAAAAAGGTACTCTACATGTTTTGTCAAATGGAAAACAACAGCCTGAACAATTAGCAGAAATTGCTGGTAGGATCCACCCTTATGTTGATGCCATCCATATTCGTGAAAAGACGAAAACTGCAAAGGAAATATATGAATTAGCGGCATTATTGCTTAAGCATCAAGTGCCGCCAACGAAAGTATTCATCAATGACAGGGTTGATATTGCATACGTATTAAAGACTGGAGGGGTTCATCTTGCATATCATTCCTTACCTCCAGATGTAGTTAAAAGGAAGTTTCCTAGCCTAAAAGTAGGATGTTCCGTTCATTCCATCAATGAGGCTCAAAAAGCGCAAGAACAAGGTTCGAATTACGTATTTTTTGGCCATGTTTTCCCTACACAGTCAAAGCCAGACATCGTTCCGCGTGGGTTAGAGCAGTTGGCGCTTACTTGCAGTTCCGTATCTATTCCAGTACTTGCAATCGGTGGCATAAAACCAGCAAATGTTCGAGAAGCGATAGAGAAGGGTGCAGCAGGGGTTGCTGTGATGTCAGGGGTGCTCGATGCAGAAGACCCATTAGAAGCAGTCAAACAATATCATCTAAAACTAACAAACTAGTAATAAACATGCGAACGAGAGGAGGTAACGTTAATGGAAAATATGTATGATGCGATCATAGTTGGAGGCGGTGTCATTGGCGGTGCTATCGCTTATAGCCTTGCTAAAAGAGGGAAGAAGGTTCTTTTGCTAGAAAAAGACCGACTCGCTAACAAAGCGTCAGGAGCAGCTGCTGGGATGTTAGCAGCCCAAGCGGAATTAGACGAGGATGGGCCACTTTTTCAATTAGCAAAAAAAAGCAGAGACCTGTTCCCGGCTCTTAAAAAAGACATAAAAGAGTTAAGTGGAATCGATATTGGGTTGATCAACAAGGGAATGTTAAAGATAGCTTTAACAAAACAGGAAGAGCAAGAGTATAAACGAATTATAGCCATTCAACAGCGTGCCGGTGAGCAGGTACAATGGCTGACTGGTGAGGAAGCAAGGGAAAAAGAGCCAGCATTGTCTAATACTGTATTGGGAGCAATGTATATAGAAAAGGATGGACAGGTGGAAGCACCTCAGTTGACATTAGGATTTTTAAAGTCTGCGGCAGCACTTGGTGTCGTGATCAAGGAGCATATAGAGGTGCAATCTTTCCATTATGAAAATGGGAATGTTGCAGGTGTGATCACAAATGAAGGGGATTTTATAAGTAATAACGTAATTGTCGCAGGTGGCGCTTGGAGTAACAAGCTACTTCAAGACTCAGAGCTCAAACTTGAAGCCTACCCAGTCAAAGGAGAATGTTTTTCAGTTTGTACGCACCGCCCACTATTTTCAAGTACTATTTTTTCGCATGGATGTTACCTTGTTCCTAAACAAGGCGGTCGGATCATTGTCGGGGCAACCGTTATTCCAAAAACATTTGATCAGAGCGTGACAGTGGACGGGATTTCCCTCTTAATTGAAAGGGCAAAAAGCTTAGTACCTTCTATTGGAGAAGCGGAATGGGAGAAAGTGTGGGCTGGTATTCGCCCCCAAACTGCAGATGGACTTCCATACTTGGGGGAACATCCAACGTGTAAGGGTCTATTTGTTGCGACAGGACATTTTAGAAATGGGATCTTACTGTCTGCAATCACAGGTGAAGTCGTTAGTGATCTAGTTGAAGATAAACCGACCGAAATGGATTTAACTCCATTTCGATTAGACCGTATGAGTGAGATCTTAACTTAAGGGGGAGTGGAAGGTGGAGTTAGTCATTAATGGAGACAAAATAGACGTGCCAGATACAGTAGAAACAGTAGACAATCTTATACAGCATTTTGGATTAAGCGAAAAAGTAGTTATTGTTGAACAGAATCAAATAATAGTAGAAAAGGGATCACATCAAGAGACAAAACTTTGTAATGGGGATAAAATTGAGTTAGTTCATTTCGTAGGAGGCGGTTGATTATGTTGAAAATTGGGTCGTATGAATTCTCGTCAAGGTTATTACTAGGAACAGGGAAATATCCTGATTTTGATGTTCAAAAAGAAGCAGTAGACGTTTCGGAGACAGAGATTTTAACGTTTTCAGTTAGAAGAATGAATATATTTGACGCAAACCAACCTAATTTTTTAGAAAAATTGGATGTTGGAAAGTATACATTGCTTCCAAACACAGCAGGTGCTAAGACAGCGGAAGAAGCAGTACGTATTGCAAAGCTAGCAAAAGCATCTGGACTTTGCGATATGATTAAAGTGGAAGTAATTGGCTGTCAAAAGACATTATTGCCAGATCCGTTAGAAACTTTGAAGGCATCTGAGGAACTATTAAAAGAAGGTTTTACCGTATTGCCCTATACATCAGATGACGTCCTTTTGGCAAAACGACTAGAAGAACTGGGCTGTCATGCAATTATGCCTGGTGCGTCACCAATTGGTTCTGGTCAAGGAATCGTGAACCCACTAAATTTACGTTTTATTATCGAACAATCCACTGTACCCGTCATTGTGGATGCTGGGATTGGAGTACCTTCTGATGCGGCTATGGCGATGGAGCTTGGTGCAGATGGCGTCTTACTGAATACCGCGGTTTCTGGAGCAAAGGATCCAGTCAAAATGGCACAAGCAATGAAACTCGCAATAGAAGCAGGACGACTAGGTTTTGAAGCGGGGCGCATTCCGAAAAAGCGTTATGCTACAGCAAGCAGCCCAACGGAAGGAATGAGCGTTTCGTGAGTGAACGGTACTCCAGACAGGAGCTATTTACACCAATTGGAGTAGAAGGGCAGCAGAAAATAAGAAATAAGCATGTCCTTATGATCGGTGCAGGTGCTCTTGGTACAGGAAATGCCGAGGTGCTTGTACGTGCAGGGGTAGGGAAGATAACGATTGTAGATCGCGATTATGTGGAATGGAGTAACTTGCAGCGTCAACAACTATATACGGAAGAAGATGCAAAACAGAGAATTCCTAAAGCAGTTGCAGCTAAAGAACGTTTGCAACACATTAATTCAGATGTAGAAATCGAATCTCTTGTAATGGATGTTTCTGTAGAAGAAATGGATGAACTTGCGAAAAATGTCAATGTAATAGTAGACGCAACCGATAACTTTGATATTCGAATGATCATCAATGATATTTCTCAAAAGTATCGTATTCCTTGGATATATGGAGCATGTGTTGGAAGCTATGGTATTAGCTACACAATTATACCGGGGGAAACCCCATGCCTAAACTGTTTATTAGAGACTGTTCCAATGAATGGCGTGACATGCGATACGGTTGGCATTATTGGTCCAGCTGTTCAAATGGTTGTTTCCTATCAAACGACAGAAGCACTAAAAATTTTAGTGGAAGATTATGATGCTTTACGCAAAAAACTGGTATCGTTTGATTTATGGCAAAATCAACATACAGCGATCAATGTCCAAAATGTTAAAAAGGAAACGTGCTTATCTTGCGGATCTGATCGTAGTTATCCGTTTTTATCTTATTCCAACCAAACAAAAACAGCAGTGCTATGTGGAAGAGACACCGTTCAAATTAGACCTCCCGAAAACATCGATCGAAATTTAGACAGTTTGGCAAAGGTTCTGTCAGGGAAAAATGGTAAAATATCACAAAATCCATACTTACTCTCTTTTTCCGTCGAACCACACCGACTTGTCATTTTTAAAGATGGTCGCGTATTGATTCATGGAACGAAAGACATTGCCGAGGCAAAAACACTATATCATCGATACTTAGGCTAAACTTATCGACCTCACCATTAAAAAAGCTCTTGATTAATCAAGAGCTTTTTTACATATCTATTTTATAAAATTTTTTTACATTAAATCGTAAACTGATTCTTCAAAATAAAGCCAGTGAAAGTATTCTACTTCCTCATCCGTCATTCGCAGGACATCTTCCCTCTGGAAGTTCGTTTTCTCCCATAAATGTTCCATCTTATTGTTTTTTTCCATTTGGCTCATTTTGACTCCCCCTTGGAAGGCTTTTTTCATTATGTTAGACCGCTTTTTGTTATCTTGCTATTATTATATATCTCGAAATTAGATAAAACAAATATCAATTTAAGATAAATTATCCATAAGTGATATGTTTGCGATATTTATCCTTTTGCAGTCTTCATTTCGCTCCTATTTTTTAATAAAAATTAGTAGTTTTATAGACATCTCCCCGTAAAATGGTAAAATAAAGTGAAGGCAGAAAACTACTTTGGGGAGAAATTTATATGCAGCTTTGGATGAGAAAAATATTTGTTTTCCTTATTACATTTGTAACGTTAGGGATGTATGTCCCACCGAACTATATATATACAGATGCGGCTGAGAGCAATGAAGTATTTTCTCCAAAAGAGGATTCTGATGCCAGTGAGCATGCGGATGTTGTAATTGATGAAGAAAAAATTGAACAAAATGATGTAAGTAACTCCTTTATTAGCGTAATAAAAGAACAAGTAAAAGAGCAGTCCATTTCTAAACTAGGACCTCGAATCGCAGGACAGGTTGATGAAGACTTTATGAGCAGTATTTTACCGAACATGGAAGAAGCTATTGAAGCGATCTTAGCAGAAGTCGGTAACGAAAATATTCCATATTATGCAATTACTGAACAACCGACACCAGGATATGGTGAAAAGATTTTTGATATATATGATTTTCGAACAAAAAAGGATGTCGCCAGGTTCCATATTAGACGTGATAATCGACCAGGAGAAGGTTACTGGTTCAATTTCCATTATCATTTAAGCAAGGATGGTTTTGAAAAACATCATTCTATTGGAGAAATTTATTGGGATAAGAATACTCCGCCGAAATGGATGTCGTAACATTTAGTAGTAGGTTAAAATTAATACTAAAATTCATGTGCAAATTAAATCGGTTATTTTTCGCCGATTTTTTTTGATTCCAACTTTTGATTTCTTACCTAACTAATTACGTATCATTAACATGTAAAAATTTCCTTGGCTATCTATAGTACTTCTCCACAAACTATCAATAAAGAAGTGTAAAGGAGGAGTCCTATGCGGAAACGAAGAGGGCAAAAACATGCAGCACTCACAAATAATAAAACACCAAAAGAAAGCATACCTGAACAAGAGGAAATTTTTAATCGAAGCAATCACAATCGTCCAAAGGAAGGACCAGGTTCTAAGGGCTAGATTCTAAGGAGTTGGTTTAATATGGATGAAAGTAGAAAGTTCTCCTATGCTCGTAAAACGAAAAAAGAATATGTAGATATCAAAGACATCGAACATCAAATAACCTATCCTGGTCAGGAAGAATTTAACTTGCGGAACGTTTCCTATACCCCTGGTGAGAATAATTATTTAAACGAGTATAACGAGGATGATGAATAATTAGTTTTAAAAGCAGTTGGACTGGTCAAGCCAATCTAACTGCTTTTGAAATACAAACTCGATTAAAAATTCATATAGCTTAACGTAGAATTCCCATCAACTATCTTTTTGTGTGTTCCATGTTTTCCTATCTGTATTATTTGTGACAACCTCTTCCTCAAGAGGGGAAAGGGTGTTATTCTCTGTACGTTTTTCGTTCTGTCCTGGAAATTGCTCAAATTCACTGTCCATTACATCATTCATAACAGCAGAACTGTCTGTTTCTTGTTTTACATTATTCATTTGTTTCCTAAGCTGTTCTTTTCCTGTCATTTAGTACCCTCCAACTTTACATGATTATTAGTATTCTCCCACTTTTACTATTTAATATCCTGAGGCCGTTTCACGAAATCCCTATAATTCCCCGTATTTCTGGTAGAATATGAGCAATAAGGATTAATTTTAGGAGGTAAAAAAGCATGTATGGACATAAGAAAGGTACGAGTAATCAAACGAATAAATCTCTTACATATAAGGTCAAAGAGCCAGTTGAACTACTACCTTTTTTATTAGAAGTTATAAATCGCGGCCGTAACTCTGTTAAGTCTATGCTGACACGCGGGCAAGTATCAGTTGACAATGAGGTACAAACAGCATACGATTATTCGCTTCAACCAGGACAGGCCGTGACTATCTATAAAAATAAAGTAGTAAAAGAGGCCTCACTAATGGATCTTACTATCCTACACGAGGATGAAGATATAATTGTCATTAACAAGGAGGCAGGGCTTTTGTCTATTTCATCGCCTAATGAAAAGACAATGACTGCCTATCGTCAGCTCATGAATCACGTTCGCAGAGAAAATCCAAGCAACCGAATTTTTGTCGTCCATCGCCTTGATCGGGATACTTCAGGTGTGATGATGTTTGCAAAAAAGGAGTCTGTAAAGCGGAAACTACAGAATTCCTGGAAGGACATAGTCCAGGAGCGTACATACGTAGCTCTTGTGGAAGGACAGATGAAGAAACCAGAGGGGACTATATCTTCTTGGTTGAAAGAAAGTAGCACACACAAAATGTATTCAAGCCCAGACAAAAATGGTGGACAGTTAGCTGTTACCCATTACAAAGTAAAGCAAACGAATAAACAATTTTCCTTATTAGAGGTGCAATTAGAAACGGGTAGAAAAAATCAAATACGTGTCCATATGCAAGATTTAGGCCATCCGATTGTCGGGGATAAAAAATATGGCTCCAAATTAAACCCTATTGGTCGATTGGGACTCCACGCAAAAGTATTAGCCTTTTTGCATCCGACAAAAGGCGAACTGATGCGGTTTGAAGCCAATGTTCCAAGTTCTTTTTTTAGCAAAATATGAGAACCAAATTCGTTTATCCTACTGGGTGAAGATGTTTCATAACGTTCATCATCTTGAATAATACATTTCCAGTTAAATAATTCCATAAAAGTATCTTCAATGGGGCAGGGGTGATTGTGCCCTAATTTAGTTAAATTCTTAATCAGTACAACAGCGAAGAACCATTTTTCAAGATAAAATAAATGGAAATAAGAGCTTGTGGATAAGTTAACTTTTCCACAAGCTCGAAAAGCAGAAAAATATGTTTAATCAATAGCTAATATGGGAATCCACAAGTACAATTAAAAACGTTTCTTAACATGCAAATGTGTTGACCTGTTCTACCTACATATTAAGAAACGTTAATTCAATTCATAAAACAGTTCTAATTAGTAATTGAGATGGTAAAAATTTAGATGAAATTATTTATGATTCCGAGTTCTGTCCTTCCATTCCAGCATGACATTGATAATCTTCATGATTGTGTCTTGGTCATCCTCGCTAATTCGATGTAACAATCGTTTTAGCTGTTCGACTTTCTCGCTTTCGCGGTCATTAAGGGTTGCAAATCGAAAAAGTTCTTCGAGTGAAATCTCTAGTGCTTTTGTCACCTTTTCTATGGTGTCAATCGTAGCATTTTTTTCTCCTCTTTCTAATTGACCTATGTATGTCGGGTGCAAAGATGATAAATGAGCCAATTCTTCTTGGCTCAATCCCCGCTCCTTTCGTAATTTTCGAATTCGCTCCCCTATGACCTTGGACATTACTCTTTCAGTCATGGATGCTTCACCTCAGTTTTCGGTTTAGAGAAACTACTGTAAATATACACCTAATTCATATATTAATCGAAGATACTACTAATATTATTTAATCGAAATATTGATATACTATAAATATTGGTGTAAAATTGTTAATAAATGAAAAAGAACAAATGTGTGTGTCTGTGATCTTCTTTTGCTTAGTGAGAAGGGATTTGGATGGTAAATGAGATAGGAATTTCCTCACAAGCAATATTACCTATTGGTTTTAAAAATAAACCTAATTCATGAAAAAATAGTAATATTGGAAGAATTGTTGTGAAATAGACACAAATATTGGATCCTGTGAAATATATTTGACTTCATAGATAATTATCTAAGCACATCCCTTTTATGAGGATGGATTTTATTTTTCTTTCAACTTATGTAAGTTAAGGGTGATATTATTGTTTGAAAATTTGTCAGATCAAAAACTAATAGAAGGCTATAAGAAAGCAAAAGAACTTGGATTAGACAGAGAGTTCGTTAGGATATTGGAAAGTGCATTATTAAGCAGAGGGTTAAAGATAACGAACTGAGGTCGTTTTTGTCACAAACGTTTACTCCAACACTATAAGATAGACTAATGAGGAAGGGCTAGTCATAAGCCCCGTGAAAAGTTCGTTATCGATGGAGTTTTAATCGGTTTGTATTCTCCTTTTAAAAAATCCTCGATATCAATTTCTCTTTCTTTAATCTCTTTTTCTAACGTGCTAATTAATCCACAGTCAGTTCTTAACGCGATCGCCTTGATGAATACCTCAACTAATAAATCATCACTTAGATAATCCATTTTGTAATCCCCTTTATTGGGAAGTGGCTCCAACCTCTTACCTAATATCTAGTATAGATCTTGATCATAACGTCGCCAAGTTGTAATATTTTACAAAAGCAGAACTTGATGTAAGAGTAGTTTATACCTGTTAAATAGGATCCACAAAATTGGAAAAGGGTGCCTTGAAATAACTCAAGACACCCTTCTTATCATTGTAACATATATGTTCATGTAAAAATCAATTCAATTTTAAACTAATAAATGCCGCGGTTTAATTCCACCTGGTTTTTACCTACACGACGTAAGCCCTACCTCTCTTACGTCCTTACGACTCCGAAGTCGATCCAGTGTGAATAAGTCTTACTGAAAACATAAGCAGAACGCCAATAATCTTTACCTTTTTTAGTTACATAATGATTTACAAATAGTTATATTACCATACAAGAACATAGTTGTCAAACTTTAAATTCAGTCATTCAAACATGGAAAGAGATTGAAATATTCCGTATAATGAATAAGGAATCGTTTATAAAGGGAGTCGTATAGTATGAGTATAGAGCTTATCGCTTTAGATATGGATGGTACGTTATTGAATTCGAAAGAAGAAGTTTCCGCAGCAAATCGTCAAGCTATTAATAAAGTACGTGAACGTGGAGTTGAGGTGGTTCTTTCTACAGGACGTCATATTATGACAAGTAGGGAGTATGCAAAGGAGCTAAATTTATCCTCTTATTTAATTACTGTAAATGGGAGTGAAATATGGACAACAAAAGGTGAATTAATCGACCGTCAGTTGATTGATTTAGATTCAATAAAAAAGCTTGTTGAATTGAATGAAAAATATCAAACGATCGCATGGATTACCTCCACGGAAAACGTATGGAGAGGTAAGTTCCCTGCTGATTTAGAATCTCACAAATGGTTGAAATTTGGTTTTAATACCGATAATCAAGAGATCAAAGATAGAATACTAGAGGAGCTGCGAGATAATGAGTTTCTTGAATTAAGCAACTCAAGTCCAACTAATATTGAAATAAACGCGGTGGGGATCAATAAAGCGCGTGCGCTCGAAAAAGTGTGCAGCCGAATGGGTATCACTTTGGATAAGGTTATGGCTATGGGGGATAGTCTGAATGATATAAAAATGATTGAAGAAGCAGGTCTAGGGATTGCCATGGGAAATGCACAAGAAAAGGTGAAGGAAGCAGCTGATTGGGTAACAAATACGAATGAAGAAGATGGGGTTGCACGTGCAATCGAACATTGGTTACTATAATTCACAGATACACTAAAATACTTCTCTACAAACGTTAGAAACAATTTCAGTGGTTGAGCTTATACTGTGGGAATGTATAAAAATGTAGATTATAGAAAATATAACATGTTAATAACAATAAAAATAGAAACGCATGGATACTTATAAAGTATCCATGCGTTTCATTCAATTGTCTTGATTCATTTGTTTGGTATTTTAGCGAACATTAATACATTATTTTCACAATACCATTACTTTTATCAATCTAACATGCGGTTGTTTTCATCCACATTGATCAATCCCGATGGCTCGGCCCGATCTCCTGGGTGAAAAATACCATCACCGCCACAAACGGTACACGTATATTGCCATTCTTCATCATCGGCAAGCATCCCAGTTCCTTCACATGCCTTGCAAGTGTTTTCTCTTCTATCGACCACATCTATCCCTCCATTTATACTTGATTTTTTTGCCGATCTTTTACCCAATTAATAAGCCCGCCTTTTAGCATCATGTCGATTTGCCGTCCTGACAATGCGAGTTGGACGGGGATTCTCTTATTTTTCCCCTTGACTTCTACAGTAAATTCTTTTGCTTGCTGAATTGTTTTTCTTAAATCAGATAACAGTAAAACATCTCCTTGCTCAAGGGAGTCATAATCTTTTTCTTGTACAAATGTAATAGGAAGAATCCCAAAGTTAACAAGGTTTTGCCAATGGATTCTTGCAAAATCTTTTACTAAAGCTACTCGGAGTCCTAAATGCCTTGGTGCAAGTGCGGCGTGCTCACGACTGGAGCCTTGGCCATAGTTAAATCCTGCTACAATGGCATGCCCGCTTTGATCTCGTGATTTCATTCCACGATCGTAATAGGATTCATCGATAATCTCAAATGCAAATTTACTTATTTCCGGTAGGTTACTTCGGAAAGGGAGTACACGTGCACCTCCAGCTAAAATTTCGTCTGTAGATATATTGTCTCCCATTTTAAGCAAAATTGGAACTTCTAGTTGATCTGGAAGTTGATCCATTTCTGGAATGGAGGCAATATTTGGTCCTTTATACAATTCAATCTCTCGTGCCTCCTCAAGAGAAAGAGGTTTCTCCAATAAATTGATATCAATCGTAGGTTTTTTTGGATCTTGAATATTTGGATAATCTATTTCAAGAGTTCGTGGATCCGTTATTTCACCCGTCAATGCAGAGGCAGCAGCTGTTTCAGGACTACACAAAAATACACTGTCTTCTTTTGTGCCTGACCGACCAGGGAAATTACGAGGCGTAGTCCGTAAACTATTTCTCCCTGTAGCTGGTGCTTGTCCCATTCCGATACAGCCATTACAACCTGCTTGATGGAGTCGCGCGCCTGCTTGCAACAGACTTCCGATATGTCCTTCTTTAACAAGGTCGGTTAACACTTGCCTTGAAGTAGGGTTAATATCAAATGATATCCCATTTGCGATTTGTTTATTTTTAACGATTTCAGCTGCAACAGCAAAATCACGGTAACCTGGATTTGCAGATGAACCAACATACGATTGGTAGATTGGAGTTCCTGCTATATCCTTTACTGGTACAACATTTCCTGGACTAGAGGGCTTTGCAATCAATGGCTCTAGTTCAGATAAGTTCAATTCCTCATGGAGGTCATAAGTTGCCCCCTTATCCGCCTTAAGCTCAATCCAATCATCTTCTCGTTCCTGTTCTTTCAAAAAGCGTTTAATTTCATTGTCAGATGGAAAAACAGTTCCCGTTGCTCCAAGCTCGGCACCCATATTTGCAATAACATGGCGATCCATGGCACTCAAACTGTTTAACCCAGGGCCATAATATTCAATAACACGCCCTACGCCACCTTTTACATCGTGACGACGTAATAGTTCAAGGATGATATCTTTAGCACTTACCCAATCGGGTAGATCACCAGTAACCTCAATTCCCCAGACCTTTGGCATTTTCACATAAAAGGGCTCACCTGCGATAGCCATTGCAACATCAATGCCGCCAGCTCCCATCGCTAGCATTCCCATGCAACCATTGGCGCACGTATGACTATCTGCTCCAAGCAAGGTTTTACCTGGCTGTGCAAGTCGTTGCATATGAACAGGATGACTAACCCCGTTACCAGGACGACTGTAATGAATTCCGAAGCGGCGACTTGCGCTTTGTAAAAACAAATGGTCATCAGGATTTTTATTATCCACTTGAATGACATTATGATCGACATATTGGGCAGATGCCTCTGTTTTAGCATGGTCAAGCCCCATTGCTTCAAGCTCTAGCATTACCATCGTCCCCGTTGCATCTTGTGTTAGAGTTTGGTCAATTTTCAAACCAATTTCTTCTCCTGGAGTCATTTGACCAGCAACAAGATGGTCTTGAATTAATTTTTGCGTAACATTTAATGCCATGTATGTACCTCCTTCTAAAATAGATCTATTTAAAGTTTGCTTTAAATGGAAAAAAATATGCTTAACTTAATTTGATAAAAAATGCTTTCGAGTGGAATTGTCTGAGGGCCTGCTAAAAGTAATATTGGTGAAATTACAAAAAAAGGGTGGTGGGAAATGATAAGCCAAGCAAGAGGTTATATGCTTGGCTTAAATTGAAATAAGACTTTTTTAACTTGCCTTAACCTTTGTTTGTTCTAGCCTTGCACGTTTACTTGTAGTGATCATAACGCCTGAGATGACCATTATTGCCCCGATTAATTGTAAAATTTTAATAGGCTCACCAAGGAATAAAACTGCGCCAATCATCGTAAATACAGGTATAAAATTCAAAAAGATGGAGGACTGAGATGGCCCGAGTTGATTAACTGCGGTATTCCAAGCTATTAGTGCAACAACAGATGGAAAAATTCCTAAGTAAAGCAGACCTAATATTACAGACGGAGACCAGGTGATCGATCCCAGTTGTGTATATTCAATCGTGGCCATAGGAATGAGAAAAACAAAGGAAGACATTATCATAACAAGCAATGCCCCATAAGTGGGGAATTTATGATTATGCTGTTTGACAAATATGGAATAGATAGACCAAACAACCATTGCAAGTAGCATTGTTAAATCTCCAGGGTTGAACGATAAATTTAAAATGACATCTAGTGATCCTTTTGTAATTACAGTGAATACACCAATCAGTGACAGTGAAACGCCAAAAAGTTGAATCTTAGTGAATTTTTCTTTATACAAGATAAATCCTAATAAGAGCGCAAATATCGGTGTAGACGATTCAACAATCGCGGCATTAACTGGGGTGGTGTAATTCAATGATAAATAGACTAGGACGTTGAAGAAAACAAGCCCCGTTAAAGAAAGTGCAAGTAGTGGCTTCCATTCCTTTTTCCACAATGCAGGATTGTTTCTCCATTCTTTAAACCCTAAAGGTAGTACTACGAAAAAAGCGATAATAAAACGAAATAGTGTAAGCGTAAGAGGAGGTATCTCGTTTGATACTGGTTTTCCTACTAATAAATTGCCAGAGTAAAATATAGTGGTAAATAAAAGTAAAACGTATGGATTCTTCAAAAAAATACCCCCTCATTTTACAATGCGTTTATTTTTCAAAACTATGTAAATGGTAACATGTGTAGGGGCTATTATCTAGGCGAAGATTTTCTGGAATTTTGTTATCAATGAAAATATTGTCAAAAAACTCGTGTATACTTTCCTCATTTATAAAAATTAGAACAAACAATAGCCGTTAAAAAGAGGAATTCCTTCTTTGTCGAAAGTTGGGATGTAATGTATAATAAAATAGAGAAGGGGGGTCAAATAAGTGGAAGAACAAATTCTAGATGCACTTTCCGAAATTAAAGGCATATTGCAAGAGCATAGCAAAATATTAAACCAACATACGGAAACATTGCAAGAGCATAGTGAAATCTTAAACCAACATACGGAAACATTGCAAGAGCATAGTGAAATCTTAAACCAACATACGGAAACATTGCAAGAGCATAGTGAAATCTTAAACCAACATACGGAAACATTGCAAGAGCATAGCAAAATCTTAAATCAACATACGGAAACATTGCAAGAGCATAGTGAATTCTTAAACGAACATAGTCAACTATTGACGGATCACAGCCAACAACTAAACGAACACAGTCAACAATTCAAAGAACATGGTTGGGTGTTATCTGCTTTAAGAACAGGGCAAGATGAAACAAAAGCGGAATTGCATTCCATGAGAGTTGAAAATGCAAGAGAATTTGGTGAAATAAAAGAACTGTTTAAAAATGTTGAAGTCACATTTGATGTTTTGAAGGACGAATTATGGAGTAACAAAAAAGATATCTATCGAATGAAACACACCATGGGGATGAAGTAGTTCATATACCTCGTGCCACAATTATAGTAATCCTATTTTATGTTATAGATTGGACTTCTTGACATCCACTAATAAAAGGCCAGCCTGCTATTTTAGTAGCAAACTGGCAATTGAAATTTATTGAAAGTAATCTTTCCTAGTTCGTCCGAATTTCCTGACGCATAAACAAAATATAAGAGATAGCAAAACAGATTAGTGTTGCTGCGATTAATCCTGTCAATTGTGGCCAAATCAATAATAAACTCTGGCTTAATGGAAGCGGTCCAGCAACAGCACCAGCAGTTTGTTCCATTGTGAGTGGCCCAAGGCTTCTGACAGATGGTGAAAGTAGCGTTGTTGTTGATTCACTAAATAGATAGTTCGGTGAAAGTCGCATTAAATTCAAAATGAATCCTTGTTTGCTTAGGTAATCCTCTGTACTAGTAAGAGATTCTGATGTCATAATCCCTTTCGTAATCACATTAATGATCATCGAATAAAATAGACTGAAGAAAATCCACACAGCAATCCCAGATAATGCTGAAGTAGCAGCTTGCTTGAATTGAACCGAGAATAGAATGCCAAGGTTTAGCCAAAATGAGATATAGGCAATACAAAGAATTAAGAAATAAATGATCCGCATGAACTCCTCAAAGCTAGGAGGAATCCCGATAATTAAAATACCTAGTCCCATCACGAGAAAACCAAGTGTGAAGAACAAAACAATGTTTATAAGGAGCGCTGCGACAAATTTAGCATTTAGCACATAGTCTCTTGGGATCGGTTGTGCCATTAGCCGTGACAGTGTTCCTTTGTTTCGTTCGGAATTAATAGCATCAAATCCTAAAGAAATTCCTAACAAGGGGCCTAGAAATGTAACAAACGTAATAAAAGGTGGTAGCGTACCATCAGAAACGGTAAATAGTTTTAAAAATAAGTAGGAGCTCTTTGCTATTTCTTGAGCGTCACTTGATTGCGATAACGTATCCTTAATAGTTGAAATTGCAGTGTACAAAGACCCTAAACTAGTTAATGCGATGATGGCTAAAAGAATAATGATTCTCCAGCTTAAGATATAATCTGTGAATTCTTTACGAACGATGGAGAAGAATGCGGACACTTCCTGTAGTTTGGGCGAAACCTCCACTTTCCCCAACGGCTCTACTTTTTCTTTTAATACACTAAGCTTAGGTAGTTTCAATTGACTCACGCCCTTCAAAGTAACGATGGTAAATTTCATCTAATCCATAGTTCTTTTTGCTAATATGATAGATAGAAGCGCTATGTTCTAGCATTTTTTGAGCAATAACAGGTGTGATGTCACTTTGGCAATATATATCAAGTTTGGTGTTGGTAATATGTTCTACCCGGTTTACTTCGCTTAATTGATTAATAGCTTCAATTAAAGCTTCACTTATTGGGGTTGCCTCCACACTAACGACGTATGAATCCTTAAAAAAAAGCTGTTTTGCTAGACTATCTAAATTACCTTCTGCCAAAAGCTTTCCTCTAACAAAAATCCCTACACGGTCACAGACCTGCTGCACTTGATGGAGCTGGTGCGATGACAGTAAGACAGTTATGTTCTGCTGTTCGTTTAGCTGTTTAATTAGATGTAGTAATTCACGAACGCCCTCTGGATCAATTCCCAGTGTAGGCTCATCTAAAATAATAACTTCAGGATCTTTGATCAATACGTCTGCAAGACCAAGTCTTTGCTTCATTCCTCTAGAATATTTTCCAGTCTTTTTGTCAGCTGCATCTGATAGTCCAACCTGTTTCAATAGGTCATGTGCTCGTTCGTCTGCTATTTTCTTAGGAATTCCATTTAAAGATGCTGTGTATAAAAGGTTTTCAAGTCCAGTCATTTGTTGATAAAAACCTAAGTCATCAGGTAAATATCCAACCCTTCGTTTTACATCTAGTGGATTCCTAGTTGAATTGAGGCCACAAACGGTCACCATGCCGCTAGTTGGTTCACTCAAGCCTAGCATCATTAAAATCGAAGTTGATTTCCCAGCTCCATTTGGACCTAACAAACCAAAAATTTCTCCTTTGCGAATTGTCAAGGATAACTGATCTACGGCGGGGTGGCCATCATAATTTTTTGTTAGCCCTTCCAGTTCGATGATTGGCTCTTCCACGGGTTATCTCCTCCCATATTTTCTAAATATATAATATAGCCCGCCTAATACTGCTAAGATAATGAGAACACCGATAAAGCCCCATAAGGTAGATGTTTCCACTGAAATACGAAATGTTGCATCTGATGAAGATTCGGCTGTTCCTGCGGTAAAGGTTGTCACATAATCCCCAGCAATCGTGTCATCAGGAGCTGTGATCGTTGCTTGAACGGTTGTTTTTTGCCCTGCTTCTAATTTCTGAATGGTATCTGTATCAAATTCCGTTTTCCAATTAGGTGGTGCAGATGCACTTAGTTTAATGTTGGTTAAATTAGCCGAACCACTATTTTCAACCACGAATTTAATCGTTTTATCTCCCCCAGCAGTAATATCTGTGCTTAATTTGCCAGTAGGGGTGGTTAAGTTTAATCCGTACGTGCCAGTGATAACAGACTCGATCTGTAAGTCAGCAGATGTAGAACTTGTTGCAGCTTTAATTGGTATTTGATATGTGTCCGCTTTTGCGTTTTTCGCTGGTGTAATGTTGATGTCTATATCTTTTGATCCGTTTGGTTCTAAGCTAACAGAGGTAACGCTTTTACCGTCGACTTTGAATTCGACATTCCATCCTTTTGGAGGTTGGGAATTTAGTGCATAATTTTGTTTTTCAGCTGTGCGATTTTTTAAAGTGGCTGTGTAAGAAAAATTTGAATCTGAACTGCCCTCTAGATTTGGCTGATCCGTTGTAAGCTCTGTTTTAAATGTTCCTTTTTCCGAAACATTCACAAGAATTGGCAAGTTTGTACTTTCTCCGCCGTTTGCACTTGCAGTAAGATCAAAATTATATTCTGCCTTTTCTACTTTCAATGGGACTGTTACTTCTAGCATAATTTGTTGCTGACTACTAGGTTGTATGGATAGCTGTTTGACGTTATTCCCACCAGAAGTTATCGTGTACTCCCAACCTTTTGGTAAGTTTTGTACATCGAATGTGGCATTTTGGATGTTGCTGCCATTATTGATAACGTCCACATTATAGGTAATCGTTTCACCAGGTGTTACCGATAAACCGGTATACGGTGTGTATAAGGTAAGAGACCCAGCAGCATATGTATTTTGTGCTCCTACCAATCCTCCTACTAGACTAAAAATAAGAACAAATGATAAAAGTCTTCTCCACATTTTTAATTCCTCCTTATAATTGATTCAAAGATGATACGTAATAAATATGAAAATGGATTTGTTTTTTTATGTTTTTTTTGATAAAAATATAGATAGAGTGATAGGAGGGTGGAGCAAATGGATGACAAGCAGAATAGTATCCGCTTATTGACAGGGATATCTAATGGTTCTCTTGAAGCTTTTGATCAATTTTATGAGGTACACGTCGAGTTTGTCCTTCGAATTACGAAAAGTATAATAAAAGATCAAGCTGAAGCAGAGGATGTTTGTCATGATGTTTTTCTAGAAGTCTACCAAAATCCGCAACAATATAAAGAGGAAAAGGGAAGTGTAAAGGCGTGGCTTGCTGTTAAAACGAGGAGTAGGTGCCTTGATAGGCTCCGACGAAAAAAACCGGTTTTACTAAACAAACTCGAAAACCTGTTGACAAAGCAAGAAATAGATGCAGAAATGTCTGTTCTGTCTCAACTAGAAAGAGAAACAGTGTTAGAAGCACTGAAGTACATTCCAAAGGAACAACAACAAGTTATTTACGGTGCTTATTTTGAAGGTAAAACCCAAAGTGAAATGGCAAAATCGCTTAACCGACCAATAGGGTCTATTAAATCTTTGGTCAGATATGGGTTGAAAAATTTACGGAAACAAAATATCTTACTTTACTGGGCAGAACCTAGTGGAGGTGAGAAAAAACATGAAATATAACCATGTAGATGAAGAAATAATTGTCGATTTCATATTAAATAACCTAACAAATGAGAAAAAGGAAGCAGTCGAGAGCCACCTTTTTTCATGTGAAAAGTGTCGTATTAAATTCCAGGTCTGGAATGATACAATTGGTGGGGAAACACAACCGAAAGAGATCAACCCATCACCTAAGTTAAAAAGCAGACTAATGAACAGCATTGAAGCATTGCCGCCAAAACGGAAAAAGAGACAAACTTTTTGGAAAAAACCCGCAATTGTGTTAATGAGTTTGACAGCAGGTTTTATACTAGTAATCGGATTGTTCCAGCTAATGCGTGATGATAGCCCGTCTTATGTTGTGATGCAAAATAACGAAGCGATGGGAGAAAACGTTTTATCCGATCCGAACACGACCCGTCTAAATATTGAGCCAATGTCAAATGACAACAGAATAAGTGGGGATATATGGTTAAACAATACGACTGATGAATTGTTTCTTAAGGTTGGTGGGTTAACTCCACTCTCCACTAAGGACTATCAGCTATGGGTCGTTCATACTAATGACAAATGGGACGGAAAAATATTAAACATCCAAGACGGATCTGCTCTAGTGTATTATAAAGGCTCGGATTTAGGTAGTCTTAAATTACTTAAAGTAAGCATTGAGCCAAGTGGTGGAAGTGCCACTCCAACAGGGCCAGAAACCTTTTTCATTGATTTAAAAGAGCAAAGGTAAGAGGCCGATCACTTTCTTTGGATTTCGTACAGATCGTCTAGCTTTTCTGTCAAAAAGGCATGTGCATCTTCTACACCAAGGTTGTAAAATAGGGGGGCGAGCTCGTCCATGAAAAAATCAAGCACAAGGGACGCAGCTAAATCCCCTAGTTCTTCATTTCTTTGATTCATAAAGTAATGCTGGATTCGTTCTATCATTTCGGTTTTTCTTTTTTTTTCTATTTGAAATGGTTGATTCATACGATCAGACTCCCTTAACGTTTGGATCGAGATATTTTATCATAAACATTTAGCCTGTCCTTTCAAACACATAAGAATCCCTACCTTTCTAAACCTACTTTAGAAAAGTGTTACTGCCTAAAAAGATAGGGGGTCATATCACGATCTGTTATGCTTTAAATCTGCTTATTTGGCTGCTTTTTGAAGTTTGTTAATCATTTTGAGTGCACGACCCGTACCAATTGCAACAGATTCTAATGGATTTGGTGCCAAATGAACTGGAACGGACAGCTCTTTTGATAACCATTCCTTCATGCCTTTAAGGAGAGCACCTCCTCCAGTAAGAACGACACCATGGTCTACAATGTCTCCACTAAGCTCAGGTGGACAACTTTCTAATGTAGATTGAATGGTTTGTAAAATTTGTTCAAGAGATTCGCTTAGTGCTTGCTGTATCTCAGTTGAGGCAATGGTGATCGTTTTTGGTAAACCACTAACCATATCTCTTCCACGGACTTCCATTGATTCTTCGTCATGTTCGATCAGTGCATACCCTATTTCCATTTTAACATTTTCCGCTGTTCGTTCCCCAATTAAAATATTGTAATGTTTCCGAATATAATGAACGATTTCTTCATCCATCTTGTCTCCTCCCGTTCGAACAGATTGACAAGACACAATTCCGCCAAATGAAATGATGCCGACTTCACTTGTCCCACCGCCAATATCTACTATTACATTGGCAATAGGTTCGTCTACCGGCAAATCAGCGCCAATCGCAGCGGCTACGGGTTCTTCAATAAGATGCACATGCTTTGCGCCATAGCTTTTAATTGCGTTATGAATGGCACGCCGCTCTACAGAAGTACTTCCTGAAGGTGTACAAACAACAACAGTCGGTTTTCTCATTGATAAACCAACTTTTTTGCTCACTTTTTTTAGGATTTCTTTTAACATTTGTGCTGTTACATCGTAATCAGCAATGACCCCATCCTTTAGTGGGCGAATTGGAACAATATTCTTGGGCGTTTTGCCGACCATTTCCTTTGCCTCAGACCCAACAGCTACAACGTTTTTTGTAAGCTTGTCTATTGCAACAACAGAAGGTTCATTTAAAACAATTCCCTTGGATTTTGTGTAAACCAATATATTCGCGGTACCTAGATCTATTCCTATTTCAGCATTAGAAAACATGATTTTTTCCTCCATATGACATATTTCTGTTTATAGCTTTTCTCGAATTTTCGACAATTTATGGGGGTGGAAGGTGTGGCAAATTACGGACTTTTTAGTTGTTATTATCCTTTCCTAATTTCATATAAAGTATTAAAGGATGTTCGAATTTGTCGACTTTTTGAACACGCACTATTAGAGGATGTTCCAAAAGTACTGAATGGTAAGCTGCGCATCAGGCAATGAGGACGCATACGGGTCCGAAAACCAATCGAATGCGCTACCCCACCCCATCTGCTGGCTTCTAATTATCCTGCCTTTTGAACACACACTATTAGAAAATGGGGTTGTCAAAATAAAAAAGCAGGGAGAAGAGACTCCCCGCTCGTGCATACAATTATTCACCTGTTTTTTCGTCTAATAGGTTTGCTAATCGATGGATCTTATACTTTTCAATTTTTCGACCTTCATAGTAGCGCACACCTAATTTTTTCAGTTCTTCAACATACCAGCCTTTGCTTCCTACGTGCATCCCTATCATCCTCTCCCTTAATTTTGTGTCTAAGTTCGCTTTCGTGGTCATTGTAACATCATTTTTTTGTGTGATGAAGTGTTCCGTTTATATTATTAAAGTACACACCACATGGTTAAAATGTTAGCATAAAGGGAATAGGTTTGATTTTCCGAGTTCATGACTCTTATAATAAGGATATACCCTCATATGTGGAGTTGATAATGGATGTGTGGTCGCTTTACGTTACTTTCGAATGAAGTTGACATATTAAGTGAATTTGGGCTAGAACATCATATCAAGAACTATACACCACGTTATAACGTAGCACCAGGGCAGAACGTTCTTGCCATTATTCATGATGGCAAAGAAAAAAGAGCAGGCTATATGAAATGAGGTTTAGTACCTTCTTGGACAAATGATACTAAAATAGGTTATAAAATGATAAATGCTAGAAGCGAAACGGCTCATGAAAAACCTAGCTTCAAACATTTGCTTGCGAACAAAAGATGCTTAATTATAGCGGATAGCTTTTATGAATGGGAAAGAACAGGAACAGCTAAGAAACCGAAGCGAATCATGACAAAGGAGCGTTCTTTATTTTCATTTGCTGGTTTATGGGATAAGTGGGAAAAGGATGGTCAAGTCTTATTTACTTGTACTATTTTGACGAAAAAAGCAAATCTATTTATGGAAGCAATCCATGAAAGAATGCCTGTCATTTTACCAAAAGCTATGGAACCAAGCTGGATTGAACCAGTTAGACGTGATCCACAAGAAGTACATGATTTCCTTCAATCTGTTTCTGTTGATGATTTACAGGCTTATGATGTTCGTTCTTATGTCAATTCAGCAAAAAATGAAGGGGAACTTTGTATCCAGCCATTGGTAGAGTGATTTTTTGGTACTATACCCCATGTTTACATTTAACTTGTTTTGGGTAAATGTAAATGGTGAGATGGACTAAATAATAAAGGTGAAAACATATGAAAAAAATTAATTTTGAAGAGGTTCCTGATCTACAAGCTATCCAGTCATTTTTTCAAACACTTGAAATGAGCAGAATGGACACGGATTCAGGAACACTTTTCAACAAACTCAAACTGCATATAGACGAAAACAGGAAACTTCACCAAGACTTTTTGCACGCTCTGAGTATGTTTACCACCATTGTTGTCACAGATGCAGATGATATCATTATCTATGCGGATCAGAATTTTTGTGCACTTACAGGATTCTCTAAAACCGAATTATTAGGCAGAAACCATCGTACACTGAAAAGTGACTACCATGATCAAGCCTTTTTTGTTCACCTATGGGATACCATTTCAACAGGTAATGTATGGACAGGTGAAATCAAAAATAGAAAAAAAGATGGTTCTACACATTGGTTAAAAACGACGATTGTCCCATTACTAAACGAAGAGAAGCAACCGTATGCCTACATTGCATTTCGTACAGATATAACAGATCAAAAACGTGAAGAAGTAGAACGGATAGATACACTAAAAAATGATTTTAATAGAACTGTAAAGGCTTTAGTGAACCTTGTCTTTAAGGTAGTAAGGAATGAAGACAATACATATTATTATACGCTGATTTCAGGTAAACTGTCACAAAAATTAGGCTTAACAATAGAGTTAGATACTCCAATGCGTATCTGTAACTTTTTTGATGAAACAAAAACAGCCTTTTTAAAAGAAAAATATGAACAAGCTTTTGAAGGAAAGGAAGTTTCATACAAACATAGGTATAAGGACTATTTTATTTATACGGCGTTATCACCAATTATCCAATCTGGAAAAGTAGTAGAAGTCATTGGATCGTCCGTAGATATTACGTCTAATGAAGAAGCAGAGTGGAAAATTAAACATATGGCATACCATGATCCGTTAACAGATCTGCCGAATCGAACTAAGCTTCGAGATGATTTAGATAATTTAATCCAACGTACAGTAATTAGTCAGCCGTTTACTATCTTTTACTGTGATCTTGATCGCTTAAAATATATCAATGATGCATTAGGTCAATTCGCTGGGGATCAGGTGATTGTGACGATTTCAGACAGAATAAAAAGCGTAGTGGCCGATTACGGAAGTGTTTATCGGTTTGGTGGTGATGAATTAATTATTGTAATTAGACATACAGTAGATACAGAAATGTTAGAGACTCTAGCGAATGCCATTTTGAAAACAGTTCAGCAACCGATTAAACTAGTTGGTAAAGAATTTTTCATTACTTGTTCCATTGGGATTAGCCGGTACGGTAATCCGGGCATTACAACAGATGAATTAATTAATCATGCGGGAATAGCCATGCATTATTGTAAAGTAAATGGACGAAACAACAAATTGTTTTATTCACCAAAAATGAATCAGTCCTATAATGATCTTATTTTGTTAGAGGGAGAATTACGAAAAGCGCTAGCAAATAATGATTTGGCCTTATATTATCAACCGAAAGTAGATGTGAAATCGGGTCAAATCATTGGAATGGAAGCATTAACAAGGTGGTTCCATAACGAAAAAGGTTTTATTCCACCAACAAGGTTTATTCCATTGGCGGAAGAAACAGGGATTATTTCACAACTCAGTGAATGGGTAATCCGAGAGGCTTGCGAGCAGAACGTCTCATGGATAAAAAAAGGATTTAAACCACTACAAATAGCAGTGAATATATCGGCAAGTGACCTACAACGTGTGAATTTTGCTCGTACAATCAATCAAATTCTACAGGAAACAGGTCTTCCAGCCGCATATTTGGAGCTTGAAATAACGGAAAATAGTGTCATGCAAAATACGGAAGACTGTATTCAAACAATGAACGATTTGCGCGAAATGGGAGTTTCCCTATCGATTGATGATTTCGGTACAGGGTATTCGTCTTTTTGGTATTTGCGTAAATTTCCAATCAACCATTTAAAAATTGATCAATCCTTTGTTCGGGATGTAACGACAGAAAGTGGTAATGCGAAAATAGTGAAGGCTATGATTCAGCTTGCACATACCTTTGGGTTAAAAGTGGTTGCAGAAGGAGTAGAAGAACCCGAAATTTTGCAGTTTTTAACAGAAGAGAACTGTGACTATTATCAAGGTTATTATTTCAGTAGACCAACAACATCAGATAATTTTGAGAAATTATTGGAAATGACGCAAACGATTGAATAATAAATACTTTGTTGAAGAGCAAAAGAATAGGGATAAGAATGAAAGCAATTATAAGGAGGCAAGGATATGGCGAGACAGCGTTTTTTTAAAGGAATGGCAATTGGTGCAGTTGTTGGGGGCTTCGTAACACTTTTGGACAAAGATACTCGGAATGATGTTTGGTCCGATGTCAAATCTGCCGGAAAGCGGTCTCGGTTTTATGTTCAACATCCATCAGAAGTAATGAATGAAGTGCGCGATTTTTATGAGAGTTCTACTTTCCAACTTTCCTCAAAGGCAAACAGTGTATTGGCTGTTTTAACACAAATACAAGAAACGCTTGACAAGCTTAGCCAATTGGAAGCAAACAAGGGTTCAGTCGAGAGCGTATACAGTAGTGATACGGTATATGATAAAAACTCTGTTCATTAAAGAGGATGTTCAAAAGATCCAAAAAGTAAGGAGGGGGACTGTGCAAGTAATCGTGACATTTACAACACGCTTAATGATGCGGATCATGAATGATGATTTGGTAGGACTTGCTGCACAACTCTCCTATTTCTTTTTACTTTCCTTGTTTCCGTTTTTATTTTTTTTAATTACCCTAGTCGGCTTTTTACCAATTGAACAAGTTGATATACTTCGTTTTCTAAACAATTATGCACCAACCCAAACCGCAGAAATGATCAACCAAAACCTTTCAGAAATTGTAAGTCGCCGTGATGGTGGACTACTTTCCTTTGGAATCATAGGGACTATCTGGGCCGCTTCTAATGGTATTAACGCCATTATGCGTGCTTTCAATTCAGCATATGAAGTAGAAGAGGATCGTCCTTTTTATCTATCACGCATCATTTCGATAGTATTAACGATTGCCATGATATTTGTTATTGTCATTGCCTTTTTACTTCCGATATTTGGGAAGGCGATTGGTGTTTATCTTTTTTCCTTTGTTGGTTTATCGAACGATTTTGTAGATTGGTGGAATATGATCAGGTGGATTATTTCATCCATCGTGTTTTTTATCGTGCTTCTCAGTCTTTACAAGCTTGCGCCTAACCAATTTGTGTCGTTTCATCATGCCTTTCCAGGTGCAGTGTTTGGAACAATTGGCTGGCAGTTGGTATCACTAGCCTTTTCCTACTATGTGAATACAATGGGTAACTATACTGCCATGTACGGAAGCTTGGGTGGTGTGATCGTTCTCATGGTTTGGTTTTTTATTTCTGGAATGATTATCATTATAGGTGGAGAAATAAATGCTGAAATAGAACAGATTAAAAAAGATCAAAAAGGCAGATAGAGCCAGTTTTCTTACCTTTTCTTTCTTCTATAGAATATTCTAATTGTATAATACGCAAGCATCACGAAAATACTATACCCAAAACATCCTCTAGAGAAAGGATTGGGACAGATGAAACAATTGAAATGGCTTGCTATTATTGCCTTGATGATTACCATCTTTTATCCATTACCATCGGCAGCAAAGGAGCTAGACCAAAAAGATAAGGAAAAAAACAGTAAGATTCCGAGTCATGTATTGAATATTTCAAAAGAAAATACGTATCCAAATTCAACGAAAGATCAGGTTGTTTTGGAGCCAAGCGAACTGGTTGAGGAGTTAATCAACGAGGTCGATATAGAAATCAATAATCCAAGTTTGATCAAAATGTTAAATGAAACTTCATTGAATCCATCTCCAATCGCATTTGGTTACCGTGGAATGATCTATTTGGGTCATTGGCCACTAAGCTATGAATCAGAAGAAATGAATATTAACTGGGAGTACCAAAAAGTGAATACAAACCAATTAAACAATTTAGGCGGTAAAAACCAAGAAAAAATGAACTATATACAAGAACAGGAAAAACATGTAAAGGGCGCTCTAACAGCCAAAATTCAAAGTCCTGACGAAGTGAAAAAAATGATTCTGTTGGAGGCACAGAAGCATACGGATCTTCCTCTTTCCTTTCATACTGTAATCGGGAAAGGGACAAAAAAAGATAATTCCTATGTGGTACCAACAAAAAAAATTGGTAATCTCAATGCATATTCTCCTGCTGTTAGTGAAAAAGGAAAGGTTACCTTTGGTGAGGTTTACATTAAATTAAAAGGTTCAGACAAGAAGCTAATGATTAAAAATGTTACGAAACAAGGAATTGGTGCATGGATTCCGATTCAAGATCACATTTCTTTTTCCTTCAAACTTAACTAAGTAAGCATCAAAACAAGGTACTTTTCAAATTAGGTACCTTGTTTTCTTTTTAAATTTCATTCGAACTTGATCTGGAAATCGATTGTTTTACTTCAACACGTTGTTCCGCCATCTGAATGTTGTTTTTATACAATGTTTCCGCAATTATCCGTCTTGTTTCTTTTGCAGCCGTCCAATAGATTTCATCATTGCAAAGTCCGGTTACGGTGTATTGATAACCTTGAAATTGATCGTTAAGAGAAGACATTCCGTACACCTGGTATTGCTCTATTACTTTGCCTAAGGGATCTTTTTTTAAAAATAAATCCAATTCCGAGTTTAATCGAGCAACTGCTTCCTCCAACGTTTGAAATACTTTTTTTGGGTCTTCGTAAAAGCTTGTAGTAACAGATTCAATCACACGCATTTTATCGATGTTAAAGTTTTCGATTGTTTGCACCTGTCCATTACTAATAGTTACCAATTCACCAGCCCATTTTCTGACCTTTAAAAAACGTAACCCTACATCTTCCACTATTCCTTGGAAGCTATTATTAACCTTAATCCAATCACCCTTATGTAGTTGCTTTTCGTACAAAAGAAAGATGCCAGCGAGTAAGTCTTTTATTAAACTCTGTGCACCAAAACCAAGGATGATTCCAATTACACCAGCACCTGCAAGGACTTTTCCAACAGGTACTTCAAAAACGGAGAGGACATAAACAATGAGACCAAATGTAGCAACGTAACGAATCAAAGAATTTAACATGGACTCGATTGTTTGCTCTTTACGTTCTTCTATAAAGCTCGTTTTTTCAAAAAATGATCGGATTATTCGTTTAAACAAAATAACGATAAGAAAAACAAACCCAGCCCCAATTAAGATTTGAGTTATCGTGTTGTCAAAAAAACCTTGACTATATATTTCAAATTTGCTCCAATTCATGTTCATTTCCTCCAAAAGAGACTCGTTTTCGCTATTATATCACTTGGGAAAGATCGGAGCGAATGGAAGTAGAATGTTGAATAAAAAAACCTACCTGATAAAAAATAAGTTTGGGTGATCAAAGTGAAGAATATAATCGTTAACCTTATCATAATGTCCATGTTCATGTTCCTCATTTCACCTAACTTTGTGTATGGTGAAAGTAACAAGACATATGGCTGGGGATTCAACAAAAAGGATAATAATGAACCTCCAGAAGTAGGGAAATATAAACAAATACTGAGTAAATATAATGGGATCTATATAGACGACTCTGGGGACAAGGTCGTTTATCTAACGTTTGACAATGGATATGAAGCAGGTCATACAAGTAAAATTTTAGATGTATTGAAGAAAAAAAAGGTACCGGCGACATTTTTCGTTACAGGTCATTATGTAAAGAGCCAACCAGAATTGATTAAAAGAATGGTGAAGGAAGGGCATATTATTGGCAACCATACCTACCGTCATCCAGAGAATTTAACCTCTGTATCAAAACAAAGAATTGAAAAGGAATTAAGAAAACTAGAAGATGCGGTTGCGGATATTTCCGAGCAAAAAACGATGAAATATCTTCGCCCTCCTAAAGGTGTATTTAGTGAACGAACCTTATCCATTACCCAAGACCTTGGTTACATGAACGTGTTTTGGTCGCTAGCATTAGTTGATTGGAACAAAGGAAAGGAACAAGGGTGGCAACAAGCATATAAGAAGGTAATAAAGCAAATGCATCCAGGAGCAGTTATTTTGCTTCACACCGTTTCTAAGGACAACGCAGATGCACTGGAGCATTTAATTGACGAACTTAGAAAACGAGGCTATACGTTTCAATCCTTAGATGATTTAATGATGAAGAACATGGTTCCAAGATCCATTCTCGGATTATAACGAAGAAAAGATGTATGTCACTACAGGAGGCATACATCTTTTCTTTTTAATCTTTAAATGGTTTTAAGCGAAGCGTAGGTGAGAATTTCCAATCAGGTGGAGTCGAGACTCCATCTGATTCCCCGAAGTTTCAGCTTGCTGAAACGAGTTCGCCTGCCTTTAGACTTTTAACCGTTTCTTAGGTAAAATGAATTCAAAAAGATATCAAAGGGAGAGAGATTATGTGGTCTAAAGTCTATAACAACAACGGGGTGTACGATTTTGATTATGCATTGCAACGCTTAGCCATGGATCCGCTAACCCACATGGACCAGACACAAAGGTGGGTAGATGTCCCAGTAAGATTGGGAGATGAGCAGCATGTTGTTCGGGTTAAGGGGATTGGGACGACAGACAATCCAGCCTTTGAGATATCAAGTAATAGTAAAGAACAACAGGATGTGCTACTGAAACATATTTCCCATTTGTTCCAATGGGATGTTGATTTAATGGAGGTGAAGCGCCATTTTAAGGAGACAAATTTAAATCAACTATTTGATATGTACCCCGGTACCCCGATCATTAAAGACTTTGACTTATACGGCTCTCTTATGAAGGTGATTATTCATCAACAATTAAATCTAAAATTTGCTCATACGCTAACTTCTCGTTTTGTTCAACACTATGGTGAATGTGTGAATGGTGTTTGGTTTGATCCAACACCTGAAACCATTGCATCGTTGCCATATGAAGCACTAAGAAATTATCAATTCAGCCAAAGAAAAGCAGAATATGTCATTGATACATCGCGAATGATCGTAGATGGGGAACTTGAATTAGACACACTTGCTAAAGAAAATGATCAAGTCATCTTATCCCAACTCGTTAAAATTCGTGGCATCGGCAAATGGACAGCAGAGAACTGGCTTCTTTTTGCACTAGGAAGAAAAGACTTATTTCCACGAGCAGACATTGGAATTCAAAATGCGTTAAAACGTTACTTTCAGATGGATCGAAAGCCAACCATAGACGAAATGAACGTTTTAAGCAGTGATTGGTCACCATACCAAAGCTATGCTTCTATTACACTTTGGAGAAGTATTGAATAGATCTTTATCTACTAGTGCGTGTTCAAAAACCTTCATGGCTTATCAGTCACCACAATGAATGAAAAAAGGATTAAAGTTACTAATTTTCGTATGAAAAACAAGATAATTAAAAGCGAGCAGATGGGGCAGGACGTGCGTACGTCTGGTTTTCAGCCCCGAATGCGTCTTGATTGCCCGGATGAGAGCGCGTACGTCTGGTTTTCAGCCCCGAATGCGTCTTGATCGCCTGGATGAGAGCGCGTACGTCTGGTTTTCAACCCCGAATGCGTCTTGATCGCCTGGATGAGAGCGCGTACGTCCGGATTTCAGCCCCGAATGCGTCTTGATTGCCCGGATGAGAGCGCGTACGTCTGGTTTTCAGCCCCGAATGCGTCTTGATCGCCTGGATGAGAGCGCGTACGTCTGGTTTTCAGCCCCGAATGCGTCTTGATCGCGCGGATGAGAGCGCGTACGTCTGGATTTCAGCCCCGAATGCGTCTTGATTGCGCGGATGAGAGCGCGTACGTCTGGTTTTCAGCCCCGAATGCGTCTTGATCGCCTGGATGCGCCGCTTATTGTTTGTCACTTTTAAACAAGTACTTATATAACTAACAGCTGTTGATAAGCTTTTGCTTCCTCAGAATTCCCTAAGTCCTGATACAATTTAATAAGCTTCCGTACTGGGATTGGGTTATCAGGATTTAGTTCCATTTCCCATTTAAAGCACTCAATCGATTTTTCGGGTTGCTGAAACAAAAGATACAGTTCGCCTAATGCTAACTGCTGATCTGGGTCGTCTTCATATTGCTTCATCAAATCAAGCTTTTGCTCTATTGCCAAATGAAAACCTTTTTCATGAAACGGTGTGAACCAAATTTTTATGGAATCGAGGTTATATTGTTGCAGGAATGCGGAAACACAACGAGTAACTATTTTTTCTAGTATGCTTTTTTCATCCTGAAAGAAATGGATAATACAATGATGTAAAGAATCAAATAGTGGGGTAAACGTATCAAGAGAAGCAGTTAAAAAACTTTGTTTCATAGCTTCTTTTTGGGCGGGTGTCACATTTATTCTGTATTCGGTCACGAATTTGACGACAGCATCATGCGCTTTCGCTTGTGTATATGCATGCAAAAGTGCTTGCGCAAATTCTGGGACATTTGGATTTGTTCGTGCAAGATATTGGAGAAAGTTTAACTGATTTTTCTCATCAAAATGTGTTGCGATCAATTCTTTTATTGCAATAAGGTTTTCTTGGTGAGAAGTATACTGGAGCATCTTTGTTCTAATGGCAAGTAGATCCATATATCGTCCTTGCTGTTCAAGCATGGATAAAAGATGTTTATAAAAGGAAGAATCATCAAGTTGGGAGAAAGCTTTTTTTTCTAAGTAATCGGGATCATATTGAACGAGCCAATCTTTGTTCTTATATTTTTCTTTGTACGTCTGGAACTGCAGACTATTTTTTAAGTCATTGCCAAACGGATCGGACGGATCAACATCCACATACATGAGTAACAGTTTGTATGCAGCTTGCAGTTTACCATCTCGTCTGTATTGGTAAAACATTTCCTTTAAATATTTTTTTACACTTTCTTTCGTAAGGATGGTATCGAGAATGGTATAAATGAAGGCCAATTCTTGTTTAGAATAGGATTTTTCAGCCTTTTTTAAAAATAGATGAGGGCGATTAATGATAAACGATTTACGGTTTTCTAACAGGGAGGTAGTGATTGGATGATCTCCGTCAAATTCAATGCCATTGGTAAGCGCCTTGTGCAGATAGGAACCCATCATAATCGTCTTTAATTTATGACCAGTAAGGTAGTTATCTTTAAAAAAGAAAAGATAGTATGTGTTTTGGTTCGTGTCCATTGCTTCAATAATCTTCGTATACTGGTAAATGACTAGTCTTTTAGCTGAGAGTTCCAATGACTGTTTATTGTTCAGATGAACGTCGACTTTCGTTTCCATATTTCCCACTCCTCTTTTTCCATATCATAACACAATTCCAAGATCATTTCTTTATATCGAATGCATGAATTTTTTCTTTCTTTATAAAAGCCCTTTCACACTTTTAAACAAACGTTTGATCAATGCCGGGAGAGGCACTTTTTAGAACAGTAAGGCTTTTTTCTTTATCTATTTTAACAAAACATTTTAAAAGATTTTGAATATTTGATAGGATAAAGGAGAGACATTTAAAATAACATATTGGGGTGGATATGATGAATAATTTAGACTTGATTGCTCCGGAACAGTATAATATTTTAACAGAATTTGAACGTTTTACAGATGACCCTACACGAACGGCGTTGATTTGGGAAGATGAACAAGGAAACACAGAAGAAAAAACCTATAGCGAACTACAAAAAAATGTAAACAGGATTGGTAACGTTTTCAAAGCTAGTGGACTACGCAAAGGAGATAAAGTACTCGTAATGATTCCACGTCTAATTATGGCGTATGAGGTATACTTGGCTGCCTTAAAGACAGGCCTTGTGATTATTCCAAGCTCTGAAATGCTTAAAACAAAGGATTTGGCATATCGCATTTCTCATGGGGAAGTCAGTGCGATTGTTTCATTTGTACCATTTATTGATCAATTTAAGGACATTCCACAAGCAAACAATATAAAGAAGTTTACCTTTGGAGCTAGTCAAACACTTCCGAACGACTGGGAGGATTTGGAGGCGCTTATGGAGCAGGCGTCGGATAAATTGGAAATGACGAAAACTTCCCGAGATGATATGGCATTTTTGTCGTACACTTCAGGAACAACGGGCAATCCAAAAGGGGTCGTTCATACACATGGATGGGGATATGCTCATTTAAAAACTGCACCCGAAAATTGGCTATGTATAAATGAGGGTGACCGTGTTTGGGCAACTGCAGGTCCAGGCTGGCAAAAATGGGTGTGGAGTCCGTTTCTTTCGGTTCTTGGAACAGGTGCGACAGGTTTCATTTATCAGGGGAAGTTTGATCCGAAAAAATATTTAAGCCTTTTGGAACGACATAATATTAATGTCCTTTGCTGTACACCGACCGAGTATCGCTTAATGGCAAAGGTAGACAACTTAAATGACTATCACTTACCTGCTCTACATAGTGCAGTTTCTGCAGGAGAGCCATTAAATCGAGAAGTAATCGATACCTTCCAAAAATATTTTGATGTAACGGTACGTGATGGATACGGGCAAACAGAAAATACACTATTAGTCGGTGTAATGAAAGACATGGAAGTTAAACCGGGTTCAATGGGAAAGCCGACCCCAGGTAATGATGTTGCGATCATTGATGAAGATGGAAAAGAGGTTGCAGTCGGTGAAGTAGGCGATATTGCTGTACAAATCGATAGCCCAGCCCTTTTCAAAATGTATTACAAGGATATTGAGCGTACAAAAATGGCACATCGAGGGGACTATTATGTTACAGGGGATCAAGCTAGTAAAGATGAGGATGGCTACTTTTGGTTTGAAGGTAGAAGCGATGACATCATTATCAGCTCTGGCTATACGATTGGTCCTTTTGAGGTAGAGGATGCCTTGGTTAAGCATCCATCTGTACAGGAATGTGCTGTAGTAGCAAGTCCCGATGAGGTAAGAGGGAATATCGTAAAAGCATTTGTCGTGTTAAAGGGAGGCGTTAATCAGTCAGATGAGCTAGTAAAAGAGCTTCAAGATCATGTTAAGGCTCATACGGCACCATATAAATATCCAAGAAAAATAGAGTTTATTCAAGATTTACCGAAAACAACGTCAGGAAAAATAAGACGGATCGAATTAAGGCAAAAAGAAAAGGCAAAGCAGTAATATTTGAAATTTATAAAAAAAAGAAAGAGCTTAAGCTCTTTCTTTTTCTATGAAGAATAGATATTGATTAAGTGGTAATCCTATTCAAAGAATGAAATATGGAGGATTGCATATGAATTTAGCAAATTTACTTATAATTGTTGGTTTTTTCATACTGGCAATTATACTTTTTATTCTAATTGTAATAGGATTATACTTATACTTTATCGATCGCACACAAAAGCAACATCCAATTTTACGTAATTATCCGTTGCTTGGACGGGTAAGGTATTTTTTCGAACAAATTGGTCCCGAATTACGGCAGTATTGGTTTAACAATGACAGGGAAGGAAAACCTTTTTCTCGTAATGAATATCAACACATTGTTAGAAAAGCGAAATATAAGCGGGACGTCATCGGTTTCGGATCCCAGCGAGATTTTGAAGAACAAGGCTTTTATGTCCGTAATTCACTGTTTCCGAAGTTGACTGAAGAACTAGAAATAGATCAAGGTACAAAGGTTACGACTAACCGTTACTTATTAATTAAGGATCCATTGTTTACACAAAGAGAAGAACGCTTAGAAAAACATGAGTCAACCGCATATTTACTCAACGACAAAGACACGATTGTTATCGGTGAAAAAGCAGAACAACCATTTCGTGTCAGAGGCCAAATTGGTATGTCCGCCATGAGTTATGGTTCCCTAGGTCATCGTGCCATAACGGCTCTGTCTGAAGGATTAGGAATTGCCCAAGGAACATGGATGAATACAGGTGAAGGGGGATTATCCGATTACCACTTAAAAGGTGGGGTTGATATTATTATGCAGATTGGCCCAGGCCTATTTGGGGTAAGAGATAAAGAAGGGAATTTTAGCTGGGATGCATTATTAGAAAAAAGCAAAATACCACAGATAAAGGCATTTGAATTAAAATTAGCCCAAGGTGCGAAAACAAGAGGTGGCCATGTTGACGCAGAAAAGGTTACCCCAGAAATTGCGAAAATAAGGATGGTTGAGCCGTATCAGTCCATAGATAGCCCAAATCGGTTTCGTGAATTTAGTGATCTGCCTTCCTTATTTGACTTTATCGAAAAAATTCGTAAACATTCAGGTAAACCAGTTGGAATGAAAGTGGTCATAGGGAGCCATCATGAAGCCGAACAATTAGCAAAACAAATCAAAGATACAGGTAAAGCCCCAGATTTCATCACAATTGACGGTGGGGAAGGTGGTACTGGTGCATCTTATCAGGAACTAGCAGACAGTGTAGGACTACCAATTCGTTCTGCATTGCCATTAGTTGACCACGCCCTTAGAATGCAAGGGGTGCGCCATAAAGTGAAGCTTATTGCATCAGGGAAACTATTTTCACCTGACCGAATCGCCATTGCTTTGGCCATGGGCGCAGATCTTGTAAATATTGCGAGAGGGTTTATGATAACAGTTGGTTGTATTCAAACATTAAAATGCGCTTCCAATGTTTGTCCAGTTGGTGTTGCAACGACAGACCCAGATTTACAAAAGGCACTTGTGATTGATGAAAAGAAATACCGAACAGCAAATTATGTTATTACGATGCGGAAAGGTCTTTTTCGAATTGCTGCAGCAGCTGGTCTCGATTCACCTGTGCATTTTAGAGGTGAACACATCGTTTATAAAGATAATAAGGGAAAAACTTGGTCTCTTGAAGACATTTATCAGTCCATGGTTGGAAATCAACCAACGAAAGATATGACAGATGTAAACTAATCCATCCTTCCAAATCCTGAAAGGCACAAATGCTTTTCGGGGTTTTTTATGAAATCGGTTATTTAACCGATATCCTCCATTCATCTTTCTGACCCCGAACAAAACTTGATTGCATCCGTAAAGAAGAACAATGGTAAGAGTTTATCCAATTTTTTTACATAAAAATATAAGCAAAAGGGTTGAAAGTCAAAGAAGGTCAAATTATAATAGAGTCAAAGGTCAAATATAGTCAAAGGTTAAACATAGTTAAACTAATGAAACCTTTAGCAAGTATATAACGAAGGAGGAAGAATCCATGCAATGTCAACACTGTGGACAGCGTGAAGCAACAATGAATGTAACCCTTCAAGTGAATAACCAAATGCAGCATTTACAAATATGTGAAACATGTTTTCGTCAAATAAAAAAACAAGCAACAAATCCATCTAATTTTTATAAAAATACAGGATCGAATGACTTTTTCAGTCAATTTTTTGGTGGTAATAACCAAGCTTTTTCTGGGTTCCAACAACAGCAGCAACAAAATGACACAAACCAAAAAGGCTCAGGTCTATTAGACGAACTAGGTAGAAATGTAACGAATGCAGCACGTACAGGCCTAATTGATCCAGTGATTGGTAGAGATAAGGAAATAAAACGAGTGACAGAAACATTAAACCGTCGAAACAAAAATAACCCAGTTTTGATCGGTGAACCTGGTGTTGGTAAAACAGCAATTGCTGAAGGATTGGCTCTTAAAATTGTTGAAGGAGATGTTCCGTCTAAGCTTAGAAGCAAAGAAGTATATTTACTAGATGTTGCTTCTCTTGTAGCTAATACAGGAATTCGCGGTCAATTTGAAGAACGGATGAAACAACTCATTTCGGAATTACAGCAACGTAAAAATGTGATTTTATTCATAGATGAAATCCATTTGCTAGTAGGAGCAGGTACAGCAGAAAGCTCCCAAATGGACGCAGGTAATATTCTAAAACCAGCATTAGCTAGAGGAGAACTACAGGTAATTGGTGCAACAACTTTAAATGAATATAGAAAAATTGAAAAGGATGCAGCACTTGAACGACGCTTCCAACCAATCATGGTCAAAGAACCAGCAATTGAAGAGGCTGTGCAAATTCTTACTGGATTGAAAGAAAGGTACGAGGCCTATCATCAGGTTCGGTACACAGAGGAGGCGATTCGTAGTGCAGTAACCCTATCAAAACGTTATTTGCAGGATCGCTTTTTGCCAGATAAGGCAATTGATTTAATCGATGAAGCTGGGTCACGATTAAATCTTGAAAACAGTGAGACAGATAAACAGACCATACAAGAAAGCTTGGATCAATTAGCAAAAGAGAAGCAAGAAGCTGCTGAAAAAGAGGACTATGAGCGTGCCGCAAAGCTTCGTCACCAAGAAATTAAATTAGAAAAGCAGCTTAGTGAGGCAAACGAAGAAGCTGCAAATGTGGAAGTAACGGTAGAGCACATTCAAGCGATTATAGAAGAGAAAACAGGTATACCAGTAAGAAAAATCCAATCGGATGAACAAGTGAAGATGAAAAACTTAGCTAACAACTTAGCTTCTAAAGTTATTGGGCAAGAAACTGCTGTCCATAAAGTAGCAAAAGCAGTACGCCGTAGCCGTGCTGGCTTAAAATCGAAACAACGTCCAATAGGTACATTCTTATTTGTTGGACCAACTGGAGTAGGAAAAACCGAGCTAACAAAAGCCTTAGCAGAAGAGTTATTTGGTACAAAGGATTCACTGATTCGCTTAGATATGAGTGAATATATGGAAAAACATTCCGTTTCAAAAATTATTGGTTCACCTCCTGGCTATGTGGGTCATGATGAAGCTGGGCAACTAACTGAGCATGTACGTCGTAACCCATACAGCTTAATATTACTAGACGAAATCGAAAAAGCGCATCCAGATGTTCAACACATGTTCCTCCAAATCATGGAGGATGGACATTTAACCGACAGTCATGGTCGTAGAGTTAGTTTTAAGGAAACCGTGATTATTATGACAAGTAATGCCGGAACAGGACAGAAACAAGTTAAAGTAGGCTTTGAAAAAACAGAACATGAATCATCCTCTTTCCTCGAATCGTTAAGTGGATACTTTAAGCCGGAATTTCTTAACCGATTCGATGCGATCATTCCATTTAACGAATTGTTGCAGGACGATCTAGTACAAATAGTCGACCTCATGTTAGCTGAGCTAAAGGGGAACTTGCAAGAAGAGGGAGTAACAATTGAAGTTGATGAAGAAGCGAAACAACATCTTGCAAAAATAGGATATGATCCACGCTATGGCGCGCGACCGCTACGACGTGTCATCCAAGAAAAGGTAGAGGATGGGATTACAGACTTAGTCTTAGATGAAGAGAATGTCACGAACGTGAGAGTATCGCTTATTAATGAAGAGGTAAAGGTTATCAAGGGATAGTCAAGAAAACTCTGTGATTGCTTAGCCGTAGTTGGCCATTGCACGTATAGAAAAGTAAAAAAACTGCTTTTTTTCCGAGTAAACGAATTACAATTGCACACCCTAACTCTTGTAAGTTTAAAAAATTAGGAGGGTGTATGAATCATGGCACAACAAAACCAACAACAATTACAACAAGCTGTTCAATCTGCACAACAGGCACAGCAGGCTGTACAGCAAGCACAAGCAAGTGCTAATCCACAACAACTGCAACAAGCACAACAGCAGTTGCAGCAAGCGCAACAGCAAGTGCAACAAGCACAACAACAAGCAGGTGCAAATGCTCAACAAAACCAGCAGTTACAACAAGCACAGCAACAGGTTCAACAGGCGCAACAACAAGTTCAACAAGCACAAGCGAATGCCCAGTCCCAGCAAAATAAAACGCAATAACAGAACGCAACTTCAAAAAGGAAGTCCAGTCACTGGGCTTCCTTTTGTAGTTGAGCATAAAAAAGATGAGACTTGTTCACTAGAATAAAAACCCGCCATAATTCTAATTCTAAAAGTACTATATAAGAGGTTGTTCAAAAAGTCACCAAATGATAAGCTGCGCATCTCGGGTCCACACGATGTGGGTCATGCAGGCGTTGCCACAGGACGTGGGACATTAGTCGACCTTCTAATTTGCCGACTTTTTGAACTACACTATAAAGAATTTTGAGGGGTGACAAAAGTGCCAAATTGGAGGATTCTATTGCTCGTATTCATTCTTACCTTCATCATACCTCAGATTCCTATGTCTCATGCTACTGCTGAATCACATGTGAATAGCTATCAACCATGGGATTTTATTTTGAACACGAAAACAAGTGAGCCTCGAAATAAAGAAATGAAGGTTCACTTTATTGATGTTGGGCAAGGAGATAGTATTTTGATCGAAACACCGAATGGCAAAAACATGCTCATTGATGGTGGTGCCCCGTCAAAAGGAAAAGATGTAGTTCGCTATTTAAAAAAAGAGGGGATCACCACCATTGATCTCGTCGTTTCAACGCATCCAGATGTTGACCATGTTGGTGGTCTTGCACATGTTTTGGAAGAATTAAATGTAAAAAAAGTGTTAGATAGTGGGAAGCTTCATACAACAGAGATGTACTATGATTATATAAACCAAATTAAAAAACATAATATTCCAGTTGAACTTGCACAAGAAGGTCAAAAAATTGAACTGGATCCAAAAATCGACATAAAAGTGTTAAATGATTATCGCTTTATGAAAACAAACAACCAAGCATCACTTGTCCTTTCTGTAAAATATGGCTCTATTGATTTTTTATTAATGGGTGACGTTGAGATCGATCAAGAACAATATTTACTCGATCGATACAATCTACGTTCGGAAATTGTAAAGGTTGGCCACCACGGATCAGACTCATCTAGTTCTTTTGAATTTCTGCAGAAAGTGGATCCAGAGGCGGCCATATTGACGTATGGGCCAAATAATGAATTTGGGCATCCAGTAGACAGAGTGATTGAAAATTTACAGCAAGTTGGGTCAACCATTTATTCCACAGCAAAATCTGGCAATATTGTTATTACCACAGATGGAAACACCTATGATGTGAAAGTATCAGGAAAGTCATATATTACAACTGACAGTAAATCTAATCCATTCGTGCGGTAAAGCAGAGACGAAAAACCGCTATTTTATGGACGGCCACCGTATTTTTGTACGGTGATCGCCGCTGTGTTTGTTGCGGTAATGGCAGCCTTTTCGACACTATTTGTTTTCATGTAGTTTGCTAGGAAGGATCCGATAAAGGAATCACCTGCACCAGTAGTATCCACCGCTGTAACATTTTTAGCTGGAAGATGGTTAAGAAGGTCATCTTGATAAAACATACACCCATCTGAACCAAGTTTTAAAATAGGGTATTTCACCCATTCACGTAATGCGGCCATTATTTTAGCGGGATCTTTTTGACCCGTTAACAGAATCCCTTCCTCCAAATTAGGAAAAAAGAAATCGGTATGCTGAATAAAATCTAACATCCATTCTTTGTGTTGTTCTAAGAAATAAGTTGAACTCGGGTCAACTGCTATCATAATGTTATGCTCCAGAGCCGTTTCCTTTGCAAACATGCTAGCTTCCCGTGTTTTAGATTCAAACAGACTATAACCTGAAACATAGATGCAGTTACTTGACATAATCGTTGGCGCTACTCGTTTTACTTGATCGACATTTAGTGCCGCGTTTGCGCCTCTGTCTGTGAACATCGAACGTTCACTATTTTCACCATCTACAAGAAGGACTATTTTTCCCGTTTCTAAAGATGCGTCACGATCAACTGCTAAGGTAACCCCAAGCTTTTCCGCATCATTCAGGAGAAAATCACCGTACAGATCTTGTCCGACACGGCCAATCAAGGTGACAGGCTCTTCATTTATAGCGATCCAGGCAGCGACGTGATTGGCTTGTCCACCTGCATGGGTTGTAATCAATGCAGGTGCATCCGTAGCGTAGTTACCACCATGGTGCTTAACCACCAGATCAACAACTAAGTCGCCGACAACCGTAATCATTGCTTATAACGAACCGCAAACTGAGCGGCAACCTTTGCATTGTTTTTCATGAGGGAGATGTTTGTTTTCAAACTTTCTCCTTCCGTTTGATCTTTAATATGACTAAGTAAAAACGGGGTAATGTCTTTTCCTTTAATGTCTTTTTTGTTGGCTTGAATTAATGCTTTATCAATAATACCTTGGATGAATTCACGGTCCATGGCATCCTGGTTTGGAACTGGAACGGCAACATGGACAGCCTGTTTCATGTTTAGGTGATCTTTGACTTTCATTAATGCTGCAAGTTCATCACGTGTAATGGATTCTACGACTTGATCCGTCTCGCGGAAATAGAATCCAGGATAACGATCTGTCTCATACCCATATACAGGTACCCCAAGCGTTTCTAAAAACTCCAGTGTTTTCGGTATATCTAAAATAGATTTAACGCCAGCAGAAACAATACAAATATTGCTTTTTGCTAGTTGGACTAAATCGGCTGAAATATCTAAGTGTTCAGCAACATCACGATGTACCCCACCTAATCCACCAGTTGCAAAAAATCTAATTCCTGCTTGATGTGCAGCATAGGCGGTTGTAGCCACTGTTGTTGCGCCGGTAAGTTCTTTTGCTAACACGCCTGGCAAATCGCGGACGCTTGTTTTTACTACGTCATCTTCGGTTCCGAGCCGCTCGATTTCATCCTTTGTTAATCCAATTTTAATTTGACCGTCCATGATGGCAATCGTTGCGGGAACAGCACCTTCATCTTTGATTATTTGTTCGACTTCAAGAGCCATCTTGATGTTTTCTGGATAAGGCATCCCGTGTGAAATGATCGTAGATTCTAGTGCGACAATTGGTTTGTTTTCGATAAGAGCTCTTCTTATTTCGTCGCTATACGTTAGTACATTCATGTGTAAGTCCTCCTATGTTATGCGTGTGTACCTAATCAGTTTACCATTTAATCATCATTAGATATAGTTTTATCCTTTTTGCACAAGTTCTTCAGACTGATATTAATCTATAAGTGGTTTTAGGGTTTTAGACGCCCATCTCTAAGCGAAGTGTAGGTGGGAATTTCCGATCAGGTGGAGTCGAGATTCCATCTGATTACCTGATGTTTCAGCTTGCTGAAACGAGTTCGCTTCGATCTTCTTACACTGTTGCAATGTCTTTTAAAGGCCTATTTTCAAAAAATTCGATAGATTTTAAAGTATATTATATAACAGTATTGACATTTTATAAATTGTTATAATACAATACTGTTATAGTACAACAGAAGACAAAAAGGAGGGGATAGCATGTTACCACTATCATTCTACCGAAACTTGCCTAAAAAGATTTGTCGGGAGTGTGGTTGTGAAATTGAAGAGCAACACGAATCATATTTGTTTGAGTGTGAACGATGCATGGCAAAATGCGAAGAGTAAATTATGTGTATTATAACAGATGGTGATTTGTTATGAATTATTGTTAGGGGGATTTAAATTTGAGTAAAGAACGGGTTCATGAGTTGGAAGTAATGTGGGAAAACGAAAAGCGTTGGAAGGATATAACGAGACCGTATTCTGCAGAAGAGGTTGTACGGTTAAGAGGTTCAATTGATATCGAGTATACACTGGCAAGAAAAGGTGCACAGAAATTTTGGGATCTTCTCCAAACAGAGCCCTATATTCATGCATTAGGAGCACTTACTGGAAATCAAGCGGTTCAACAAGCAAAGGCAGGGTTAAAAGCAGTCTATTTGAGTGGCTGGCAAGTAGCGGCAGATGCCAACCTTTCTGGTCATATGTATCCCGACCAAAGTCTGTACCCCGCGAACAGTGTTCCGCATGTAGTAAAACGAATCAATCAAGCGCTCCAAAGAGCAGACCAGATTCAACACCTTGATGGAAAAGATGAAATCGATTATTTTTTACCTATTGTAGCGGATGCAGAAGCAGGATTTGGAGGACAACTAAACGTTTTTGAGCTAATGAAAGCGATGATTGAAGCAGGTGCGTCAGCCGTACATTTTGAGGATCAACTGTCCTCTGAGAAAAAGTGCGGTCATTTAGGTGGAAAAGTACTCTTGCCAACTCAAACGGCTGTTCGAAACTTAATATCGGCGCGACTTGCAGCAGATACAATGGGGGTACCAACGGTCTTAATTGCACGTACGGATGCTGATGCAGCAGACTTAATAACGAGTAACATAGATCCAAGAGATAAAGAATTCATTACTGGTGAGACTACAGATGAGGGGTTTTATCGAACGAAATCTGGAATAGATCAAGCAATTGCAAGAGGACTGTCATATGCACCATATGCGGACTTAATTTGGTGCGAAACATCGGAACCAAATCTAGAACAGGCTAAAAAGTTTGCAAATGCAATCCATGAGCAATTCCCTGGCAAACCTTTGGCATACAACTGCTCTCCTTCGTTCAATTGGAAAAAGAAATTAGATGAACAAATGATTAAAACGTTCCAACAGCAAATTGCGGATTTGGGTTATAAATTCCAATTTGTTACACTAGCAGGTTTTCATGCACTCAACTATAGTATGTTTGATCTAGCAAACGGGTATAAAAAGAGAGGAATGGAAGCATATTCAGAAATGCAGCAAAAGGAGTTTGCTGCTGAATCGGATGGATATACAGCGACCAGACATCAGAGAGAAGTCGGAACAGGTTATTTTGATGAAGTTGCACAAGTAGTATCAGGTGGAACATCGTCAACCACCGCATTAAAAGGATCAACAGAAGAACAACAATTTTCCAAGGTTTAAGGTAAGAAAAAATAAGCAGTCGCAAGGAACGTTTCCTTGCGACTGCTTATTTTGATTAAAAGTTTGTCTCGCGCAATTTCCATCTTCTTATTGCGAAAAAATTCAGTGTCCATTATAATAAATTTTGCGGGATTTGAATATATGGGGCATTAGCTCAGCTGGGAGAGCGCTTCGCTGGCAGCGAAGAGGTCAGCGGTTCGAGCCCGCTATGCTCCATCTATATGATTTCAAGAACGTAGCCAAGTGAGGTTGCGTTTTTTTTATTTAAATCATAAAAAGGTGAAGTTCTTTATATTGTAACATATATTGTAGTACAATAAGGATATGATGAGTATCAAATAATACTACGGGGTGTGCGTGAATATTGAATATTAAACCTTCTGCAGTAATCAGGAAAAATTATAATCAAATTTCACAAATGTGTAAAGAAACAGGAGAGCCAGTCTATCTTACTAGAAATGGGGAGGGTGATTTAGTTGTGATGAATATTGAAGCGTTTGCAAGACGTGAAAGCATGCTCAGATTAAGAGAAAATTTGGTGGCAGCTGAAGAAGATAGGTTAAACGGAAAACAAGGTAATTCCATTGATGATGTAGCTTCCATGATGAAGAATGCTATAAAAGAGGTTATGAATGGAAAAAGCAGATAAAAGATATACAGTAATTATTTCGGATATAGCTACTGAAATGCTCGTATCTCATGCTAGGTTTTTGACTAATGTAAGTAATGAAGCTGCAGAAAAACTTATTGAAGATTTTACAGTTTCAGCTAAATCCTTAGAAACCATCCCAGAACGAAACCCATTGCTTTCTGACCTCTCTATACCAAGTAATAAATACCGGAAGTTATTATTCGGAAAACGTTATCTTATGGTTTATCAAACAAAGAACAGCCATGTATATGTTGATTATATTATAGATTGTAGGCAGGATTATCAGTGGCTTTTGTAGTTTGTTCGAATTAGGGCAGTGCAAGTAACAAAAGCGGGAGAGCGCTTCACTGGCAGCGAAGCGGTCAGCGGTTCGAACCCTCTATGCTCCATCAAACATACAAGAGTAACGTAGCCGTTAGTGGTTACGTTTTTTTGTGTTTAAACCGCAAAAGAATGAAAGGTTTTATAAGTACGTGTTCAAAAAGTCGACAAATTAGAGGCAAGCAGGTCGAGGTGGCACAGTGTAGGAGACTGTTCATCCTTATTTAAGTATCAGCCTCTCAGTCCGCCTAGAATCTTTAGCGGACTGAGAGGCCGCTATTTGGCCAAAAACGGTGGAATTGTCGGGTTTAGCGGACTGAGAGGCCGCTAATTGCCGAAAAGCCAGCCGTAAATAGCCCGCTTAGAGCAAATAAGCGCCTGTGAGTCCGCTCAACCAAGGAAACGATGCTTTTTACCGAAAATAAGGGCCTCTCAGTCCGCCTAGAAAATTTTGCGGACTGAGAAGCCGCTATTTGGCCAAAAACGGTGGAATTGTCGGGTTTAGCGGACTGAGAGGCCGTTAATTGCCGAAAAGCCAGCCAAAAATAACCCGTTTAGAGCAAATAAGCGCCTGTGAGTCCGCTCAACCAAGGAAACGATGCTTTTTACCGAAAATAAGAGCCTCTCAGTCCGCCTAGAAAATTTCGCGGACTGAGAGGCCGCTATTTGGCCAAAAACGGTGGAATTGGCGGGTTTAGCGGACTGAGAGGCCGTTAATTGCCGAAAAGCCAGCCGTAAATAGCCCGCTTAGAGCAAATAAGCGCCTGTGAGTCCGCTCAACCAAGGAAACGATGCTTTTTACCGAAAATAAGAGCCTCTCAGTCCGCCTAGAAAATTCCGCGGACTGAGAGGCCGCTATTTGGCCAAAAACGGTGGAATTGTCGGGTTTAGCGGACTGAGAGGCCGTTAATTGCCGAAAATCCAGCCAAAAATAGCCCGTTTAGAGTAAATAAGCGCCTGTGAGTCCGCTCAACCAAGGAAACGATGTTTTTTACCGAAAATAAGGGCCTCTCAGTCCGCTCCTATATTCTTCGTTTGTTGTCGCCCTTATTTCGACGTATCCTATTAACCTAATATAGCTCGGTCATTATCTAACATTTTTCCGCGAATACGTTGGAACTCATGTAAGAGCTTTTCAATGGTTAACTCTTGTTTCTGATCTCCAGATACATCGAAAATGATTTGGCCTTTGTCCATCATAATGAGCCGATTGCCTAGATCTAAAGCCTGTTGCATATTGTGTGTAACCATTAATGTAGTTAAATTAAATTTATCAACGATTTCTCCTGTTAAATTAGTAATTAACTCTGCACGAGATGGATCTAATGCAGCGGTGTGTTCATCTAAAAGTAATATATTTGGTTCTGTAAAAGTAGCCATTAATAAAGACAGTGCTTGTCGTTCGCCACCTGACAATAAGCCAACCTTTGCTGTTAGACGATCTTCTAGACCAAGTTGTAATGTTTGTAGAAATTCGCGGAAAAGCTCTCGACGTTTTTTACTTACACCCGCTCGAAGTCTTCTTTTTTTGTTACGTGCATATGCCATCGCCAGATTTTCTTCAATTGTCATAGATGGTGCCGTTCCAGCCATTGGATCTTGAAAAACGCGACCAATATAACTAGAACGTTTATACTCTGGTAAATGTACGACCTGACGTCCATCAATAGCAACTGTACCGATGTCAGGCTTTAAGCTACCAGAAATAACGTTCATTAATGTAGACTTTCCTGCACCGTTACTCCCAATAACCGTAACAAAATCACCCTTCTCGAGGGTTAGGTGAATATCCTGTAATGCTTTTTTCTCATCGGGTGTATCTTCATTGAAGGTTAAAGCTATGTTTTTAAGACTAAGCACATTAAACCTCCTCCGTTTTCTTGTTGAGTGCCATTTTCTTACGCTGTCTTCGCCTATTTTCTTTACTAGCTGTGATGATTTTTGGGGCTATTAGAGCAACGATGACTAATAATGCAGTGATTAGCTTCATATCACCTGTTTTTAAAAAATCTACACGAAGTGCCAATGTAACAACAATCCGGTAAACAATTGCTCCACCTATAACAGCTAGTGTCGTTCTTGCGATATTTTTTGTTCCAAATAATGCTTCCCCAATAATAACGGATGCAAGACCAATTACAATCATACCAATTCCCATGTTCACATCTGCAAACCCGCCATATTGAGCTACTAATGCTCCTGATAAAGCAACTAGCCCATTTGAAATACCCAACCCAGCGATGGTTAGTGTATCCGTATTTGCTGACAAACTGCGAATCATTCTTTCGTTGTCACCAGTTGCTCGTAATGCTAAACCTACTTCCGTTTTTAAAAAATAATCAGTTAGAAGTTTAATGAGTACAGTAACGATAATCATGAAGATAAGTACAACCCATGTATCAGGGAAACGTTCGACCCCCATCAAACCAATGAATCCATTTATTGCTTGATCAATACCTGTTGCATCCCAAATAGGTTCTAAATTTTTAAAAAGGGTAGATTCTCTAATTAAAGATAAAGTGGGACGTCCTAAAATTCTTAAATTAATGGAGTATAGAGCGATCATCATTAAGATCCCTGATAACAAAGGATTAATTTTTCCTTTTGTATTAAGGATTCCAGTTATACTACCAGTCAAAAATCCAGCTAATAATGCTAACAATGTTGCTAGGATTGGTGGCACCCCATTCGTAATTGAGATGGCCCCAACAGCTGCCCCCGTCACAAAACTTCCATCAACCGTTAAATCAGGAAAATCTAATACACGGAATGAAAGATATACGCCCAGTGCCATAATGGCATAAATTACTCCTGATTCCACAGCTCCGAATAATGAAATAAACATGAAGTTCTCTCCTTCTATCTAGTGAAAAGAAAACCGACATTAAACCAAAAAGGAGAAATGTCGGATTTTTTCTTATTCTGTCTCCGTTTCTAAAAACTGTGCTTTTTCGTCCCATTCGTCATTCCATTCTACACCTTGTTCTTTTGCTGCTTCTTTATTAATAAAGAGCTGCATGTTAGGCGGGTATTCCACTGGGATATCTGCGGTTGTTTTTTTCCCTGTCAACACTTCAACAGCCATTTCACCTGAGCGGTAACCAATTGTGTTATAATCTATCCCATACGTAGCAAACCCACCAGCCTTTACAGAGTTAGGCTCACCTACAATTAAAGGAACGTCCTGCTCGTTTGCCACTCCAATTACCGTGTCAAGAGCAGAAACTACTGTGTTATCGGTAATGACATAAATCACATCTGCTTCTCCAACTAATGTCGTAGTAGCTTGTTGTACTTCTGCCGAGGTCGCAACTGTCCGTTCTACTGTACTTAAACTTGTTCCTTCAACAGCAGCGTTAACTGCTTCAATTTGGGTAACAGAATTTGCTTCACCTGCATTATAGATGAGTCCAACATTAGCACCTTCGAAATAGGTGTCAATAAATTTGACTGTATTTTTAATCGCATCTGGATGGAGGTCAAGTACTCCAGTTATATTATCACCTGGTTGATCCATCGCTTCTACTAATCCAGCGTCAACCGCATCTGTTACGGATGTGAAAATAATAGGAATGTCTTCTGTTGCCTGCAATGCACCGAGAGCACTTGGTGTTGAATTAGCAAAAATTAAATCAACGTTGTCTGCCACAAAATTGTTAGCAATAATACTTGTGTTATTTTGGTCGTTTTGAGCATTTTGAAAATCGTATTCCACGTCTAAACCAGCATCTGCAATCGCAGCTTTAAAACCTTCATAAGCTGCATCAAGTGAAGGGTGTTCAACGATTTGAGTAGCTCCTATTGTATATTTTTCTTCTCCTTGTTCTCCTTCTCCTTGTTCATCTTGCCCATTCAGATCTTCTGAACCGGAGTCTGTTTCATCGCTCTCAGATGAGCCACAAGATGCTAAGACCATCATACTTGCAATTATAAATATAAATAATAACCACTTTTTCATCCATGTTCCCCCTCGTGAATTTGACGTAAATTATATCATAAATTGATTGGTTAGGGTACATGTATTGTGTAATTGGTTTTTGAGGAGGATGTTGACAAGTGTTTAGTGATTTCATTCAAGTTAGGCTTATTTTGTCATCCATTTGGAGACATTTTAAAAGATAAATTGCCTTCAACCGACAAAAAACTACTAAATTACAAGAACTCTATAATAGAGAGCCCAGATGGAAGGAGGTGAGAATGTGAAAACTCGCAGCATGCTCATTAGTGCGAGTGTACTTGCACTCTTTGTCGTGGCAATGCCTAATAATGCGTTTGCCAGTCCAAATGAGGAAGCATTAAAAACCAATATAAAAACAAAACAAAACATTAAGGGTGCAATAAATAGGCAGGCTACAATTAAGCAGACTACAATTACAAAAGAACAAAAAACGATAAGCAAAGCAGATAAGGCCAAAGATACAAATAAGAAACAGGACAATTCCCAGAGCAAAAGGGTCGTTGACTTGCCTGATCAAGCAAACAGTAAAGCAAAAGAAGCAATAAACAAAACTGTAAAGTCTACCAATAAAAAAACGGATCAGGTAGTGAAAGAAAGTCGTAGTCCTCAGATTAAATCAAAGAATAGGCCAAGTCAGGAAACCATTAGTGAATCGGATCGAACCAACGATAACCAACTAAATCGTAAAAAAGAAGTCGTTGAAACAAATTTGACTGGTGCTGAGTTTGAGCAAAAAGACGATTTTACAAAAGAAGAGAATTCCGTAGCCTCAGAGATTAAGGTAGAAGGACAAGCCGAAAGAGAGGAAAACCAGGAAAAGAATGTTCCTTTTGGAAAAAGGGAATTTCCTCATTTACTTAGTTTGCTGCCGCTTCAATCTGCAACAAAAATGCCAAGCATAAATAAGGATATTGTAAATGCTGGCCCATATTGGTTTGCTCCACTTACATCTGTAGTCGATGGGAAAGAAGTTAATGTAACAGAAGGTTTTCTATCACGTCAGTTTATTTATCGAAATCAATGGGTGAATGCACCGCCATCACCACCACCAAAAACATATCTTTTTTTCTATGAAAACAGCAAACAGATATTAACAAATTCTTAAAAATAGGAAAAAAGGAGAGACTATACATGAAAATCAATCTAGCAAAAGCAACAATAATGGCAGGGGTTTTTTCTGTCGGAATTCTAGCAGGAGGTCTTCAAATCGAAGCAGCTAGTAACGATGGTATGCAAACAATTCAAGGAAAACAAAACTCAGAACTTGAAGTGGAGGCGAACATCCAACAAGAAGGAGATATACAAGAGCAAGAAGAGGTAGACGCTGACGAAAAAGAAAAAACATCTGTTGCACGTAAATCAAAATCAAAAGCTAGTGAACATGCAAGTGCACAAGCAAAAGCGAATGCATCTAAGAATGCAGCCGTTTATGCGAATGTGGAAGAAGATGTGGAGGCAGAAAACGAAACAGAGTCAGAAGTAGAAGTTGCAAGTGAAGATGAAAGTGCAATGGCAGAGGATGCGAATCTTGAAGAGGAATCTGCAGATATGGACACAGAAGAAGAAGCTCTTGAAGTTACAGTAGAAGATACGGAAACTTCTGTGGAAGAGGAAGTTAAAAATCCGTCTGCAGAAAATAAAGCCCGTTCTATGGCAAGCGAACGTGCAAGTGAACGAGCAAAAGAACGTGCATCTGCAAATGCAGCAGTTCATTTTAGTGCTGAGGATCAAGAAGAAAGCGATGCTGACGGAGAAGATGTGACTGAAGAAGCAGATGAGGTACAAGAAGAAGCAGATGAAGTACAACAAGAAGCGAATGAAGAAACAAATGAAGTTGTAAAAGAAACAAATAAAACTGAAGAAGAAGGACAAGAAACGATCGAGGGAACAGAAGCTACAATGGAAGAAGTGGAACAAGACACTGAAAATACAGTAGAAGAAGCAGAGGAAGCTGTCATCGAAACTGAAGAAGAAGGAGTTACCGAGACGAATAATGCTTCCGAAGCGACAGAATCGGAATTAGAAACGATCTTTCCAAGGTTAGAGACAATTTTACAATCAACTATTTCCGAATTAACGGATGAAGAAGAGCAACTACACACAAATCTTTTTTCTTCCATTATGGCGCAATTAGAGTCAGCGTTTGCAGCTGATTTAGCAGTAAACGAAACTAGTTCTGTCGAATAGATAACTGAAATAAGTAAGTTAAGGGTGTCCCTCCTATAATTAATGGAGGGGCACCCTTCTTAATGAGAATATTCATTAAATCACATTTCAGCTTAAATTCCTCTTTTCAATCCACTCATACACCTAAAATATGATACATTATGAATAGATCGTTATGTTAAATGAAAGGGAGGAAAATGGATGAATAAAGAACGGCTGTGGAATCGACTGCATGAATTGAGTCAATATGGAAAAGATCCGATTGCAGGACATACTCGGTTTTCTTTTACAAAAGAAGAAAGAATGGCAAAGGATTTAACGGCAAAATATATGCTTGAAGCGGGATTGGAAATAAGAGAAGATGCGATTGGCAACTTGATTGGTAGAAAAGAAGGCACAATGAGCGATGCTCCTGCAGTGCTTATTGGATCACATCTGGACTCCGTACCACAGGGTGGAATGTTTGACGGACCACTTGGTGTGCTTGCAGGAATCGAGGTACTCCAGAGTATGAACGAAAGAGAGATCGTAACAGATCATCCGATTGAGGTGATTGCTTTTACTGATGAAGAAGGTAGTCGTTTTCAATTTGGGTTAATCGGAAGCAAGGCCGTTGCGGGTGTGCTAACAGAAGAAGATTTGCAAAGAAGTGATCAGAACGGAATTACATTGGGACAAGCAATGAAAGAAAATGGCTTTGATCCATTACGGTTCAAAGAAGCCGCAAGAGATCCTAAAACGGTAAAAGGATATGTGGAAGTCCATATTGAACAAGGTAAGGTACTCGAAACGAATAACCTGCCTATAGGAGTTGTGTCAGGTATTGCTGGACCACTTTGGTTAAACTGGAAAATCAAAGGGGAGGCAGGACATGCAGGAGCCACCCCGATGCAACTCAGAAAAGATCCGCTTGTAGCTGCTGCTGAGATTATGCAGGATATAGAAGAACAATCCAAGAAATATACAAATGCCGTAGCAACGGTTGGTAAAATTTCCATTAAACCTGGTGGTGTAAATGTTATCCCAGGTGAGGTAGAATTTACTCTTGACTTACGAGACATTGATGAGTCCGTCCGCGACACAATAGAAAAAACAATTGTGGCTAATGCAAATAAAATTTGTTCAAAAAGAAAAGTTGAATTAGAGGTTACAACTTTGCAAAGAGTAGCGCCAGTCCCATGTTCACCAGAAATTCGTGAAGTGATCGAGCATGCTTGCAGTCAGTCAGGTGTAAAAGCCTACACCATGCCGAGTGGAGCGGGTCATGATGGCATGCAGTTTAAAGACTTTTGTCCGATTGGCATGATTTTTGTGCAGTCTAAAGATGGAATTAGCCATAATCCAGCAGAATGGAGCACGAAATAAGACTGTGCCAAGGGAGCGGAAGTTTTGTATCATACCGTATTAGGTCTTGCAAATAGTAAATAGGCAATAAATACAAGTTGAACTAGAAAGGCTGGATCTATCATGACAACAGAAGGACAATACCGGAAAAATATTTCACCAGGTAAGGAAGTTGAAATCGTATTAAAAAAAGATCAAAGAACAGGTGAAAAAACGAAAGGGATCGTACAGGATATTCTAACTAATTCTCCGTCACACCCTCACGGCATCAAAGTTCGACTCAATGATGGACAGGTAGGTAGGGTTAAAAATATTATTTCTTAAAATCAACTGTTCGATATTTTGGTTAATAAAATGAAAATAGCCCTCCAGTTCAATTTGGAGGGCTTAGTACATACGCTCGTAGTTCACTAACATTATTCCTCAATCGGTTCTTTTCTCGTTCTGTTGCTTTTGACAAGCCAGCTATGTTGGAAAATCTCAGAAATAGATAGCAATACAGCAGTAAGAACTGCGCCCCAGAAGGTAACGACAGTATTTTGAAATGCAATGGCAACATAATAAACAAGGAGAACTGAAACTGCAAAATCCAGCATTGTGCTAACCCAAATCGTTCCTTCTTTTAAAAGAAAAACTTCCATGACGTAGCCAACCACAGCAAGGATCACCCCAAGTATAATCGGTTGATACCAATACGCAAAGTTCACGTTCGTAAATAACCAAGAAGAAAGTACCACAATGACGGGACAAGTAACCAACTTCACAAGAAGTCCAGACATTCAAATCCCTCCTTTTTGGTTATCTTTAGCCTTAAGTAGCTAAATTATGAAAACCGTAAAAAGGCTATCCTTTTCATACTCGATCGAACTCATCTATTATGTTTTGGAACAACGTGTGGAGAGATTTTTGCTTTTTAACAGAAAAGTTCTGCATACGAAGAAGCTGCTCTTTAAAAGCAGGGTGCTTTAAAACATATTCAATAATATCGACAATCTCTTCGTCCATTTCTTTATTGGATCCATATGCTCTTTTAAATTCCTTTAATAAATCTTTACGAGGTGTGTGAATACCTACCAAGTAATCTAGAGAAATATTAAAAGCACTGCTTAACTCAATAAGGGATTTAATGTCTGGAATGACGGATCCATTTTCCCATTTCGCCACTACTGATCTAGAAATAGTAAGTATTTCAGCTAATTGTTTTTGTGTCCACTCATTTTGTTCACGAAAAAATTTTATATTGTAAGCAATGTTTTCTAAATTCATTCTATCCCACTCTCAAACGAACTCTCCTATTAATCGCTATTGTATAATCGCTATCGTAACATTATCTTTAAAAAAATAGCGGGAATATTTGTTCCTTTTAAGAACATATAGTAAAATGTTCTCATAGGGAACTAAGAGAGGGTGGGAATGGGATGATCGGATGTTTGATTTTATACCATAGCAGTATTACAAATAAAACGAAGCTGCAAATTTTTCAGGCAATGTTTGCGGTGAAAGAAATGCAGGTAGAAGAAGATGATGAACATACAGTCATTGGCTACATTTTTGATGTAAGTCAGTTGATGGTTTGGCAAGCTGCTTTGGAGTTTGAATGCGCTGATGTTCTAGTGGGGTTTGGATTCGGGACAACAGTAGAAGAGGTGAAAGCCAAAGCCTATCGTTCCCTAGCTAAAAGGATTAGCAAAATGTTTGAGATGAATGCATTACACTAAGGAAAGAAAAAATCGGCTTCACCAGTATGCATGGTGATCAACCGAAATGATTCTGTGATTATTTTCCCCGTTGCCAGGGGAGAAATCAGGCTCGTTTGTTCATCAGAAGATAATCACGCATCCAAGAAGTTATCCACAACACGAGCCTTTCACACACAATAATCAAGTAAGTTATCCACATTTTCCACAAAAAGAAAGAAAAATATCCACAAGATGTTATGCACAGGAAAGGTTCCTATTTAACAGCCTTTTTCAAGGTTATCAACATTGTGCACAACACTGTGGATAAATAGAGTTAGGGGAGGAAATTTGCTTCCTATTTAAATATACCCTCCCAAACGAAATCGTAAACCTATTCTTTTCGAGAATGGTTAAATGCGCGGTTAGCCGCCTTGAATTCTCTCTGGTAAAGCACTTCCTGTGTTTTTGACAAATTGGTTTTTTGCTCACGCAATGTTTGTTTTTTCCTCATACAAACATCCCTCACTTTAGATTTGTTATCTTTATAGTATCCTAAGTGGGCATCGTTTATACTGCGGTTTCCTCATCGTTCACTGTAGTATGTGTTTCATGATGAAGTGCACGATGTAAGAAGTATTGTTCTTTTGTAATAACAAATAGTTCATATACAGGCTCATTTGCGTTAATTTTTTCAAATATTTCACGGTAAAGGATATTGCCTAAAGAAACAAATGGAATTTTCAACATAGCTTTCAGGGAGCGTGTATTTGTTTTTCTAATTTTTATAAAAATCGCTTTTATTCCTGCCGTTTCAAAAAGTTCTTCAAAAAAGGCTTCTTTTGCTAATTTGTTATAACCTTTTCCGAAATAAGGCTGCCCAATCCAGGTGGCAAGGAAACCTTTATTATCGTGCAGATCAAAGAGGCTTATCGTTCCAATTGGATGATGAAATTCATTTACTATTGTTCGGGTGATTAATTCACCTTGCTCCTCAGCTTCCATCGTTTGTTTCGTTAAAAAATAGTACTCATCAACAGAGTAGGCTTTGTGACGGACATAAGGGAAAACTTCTGGGTGCGTTAGTAGCTCATAAAGTGCAGGTACCTCATGAAGGTCTCGTTTTTTTAACATAAAAAAACCTCCTGTAATGAGGAGGGTTTCCACATAGAGATAGTGAGAAGCCCACCCTCGAATTTTTATTAAGATGCAACAAAAATTCGGGGTGGGAATCGAACCCACTAGAACCAGTATAACTGGTGGCGCACCATTTGCCTTCCCTGTATTCATTTTAAAGGGTGTGCAAATAAGCCGATTTTTTGCACATCCATTTTTATTATTAATCCCATGAATATCTTACACAATTTAGAGTAAAAAAGGAACATCTTTTTTACTCTAAAATCCGACATTTTTTGGCATGGAGATTGTTGTGAGAATTCTAAATCTGCCTTGTGTGTCAAAAGGTAAACAGATAGTGGAACCTATGATAGAATAAAGTGAATCAATTCGAAACTGTTCTTGATACCTGTATCATGAAGTAGGGGTGAATGAATGGACAAAATTTCTCGTATTGCGACACAGAAAAATAGTAAGAGCCGCTATTCTATCTTTTTAACGAATGGAAATTTGGAAAGGTATGGTTTTAGTGTGGATGAAGCAATCCTTGTCGAGCATCAGCTTCGAAAAGGAATGGAACTGGATGAAAGTACGATACAGGGATTAACCAAAGAGGATACCATACATAAGTCCTATTCAATGGCATTACATTATCTTAGTTATCGAATGCGCTCTGAAAAGGAAATGAGTATGTATTTGGAGAAAAAAGAGGTGGATGAAGAGCACATTTCAATCATCATCCAACGACTAAAGCAAGAGGGACTATTAAATGATCTCGAATTTGCAGAAGCCTTTGTTCAAACGAGGCTACAAATGACGAGTAAAGGCCCATTTTTTATAAGAAAAGAATTAATAGAAAAAGGGATTAGAGATGACATAATAGAACGAGCATTATCTTTGTATACCTTTGAAGATCAGTATCAAAAAGCGTTACAGTGGGTAAATAAAAAGCGAACGACGAAAACAAAGAAATCATTTCAGCACCAATTACAAGGGCTTCAGCAAAATTTGCTCCAAAAGGGGTTTGCCTCAGACGTTGTGAAAGAGGTGTTGAAAGAGGCTAGAGAGGGACAGGAAGAAGATTCGGAATGGGAAGCAATCGTTTATCAAGGCGAAAAGCTCATAAGAAAATTTAACAAGCAGTCAGAGGGCTCAGCATATAAGCAAAAGGTGAAGGCAGGTCTTTATCGAAAGGGATTTCGTCTAGAATATATTGATCGATTTTTGGAAGAACATCTTAATGGCGAATATTAACGGATAAAGGGTGAAATGATGGAACGTCGGTATAGTGATTATACAGTAGAAGAACTTAGAGATGAAATAGGGCGCTTAAAGGAAAAAGTACAGAAGGCAGAACAGATGGGGAATATTAGTGAATATGCCATATACGAAAGGAAAATCCATATGGCGTTGGCTTATACGATGAACCCAGGGGATTTCAAGCCAAATGAAGTTTATGAAATTCATGGAGATCCTGGTCAGAAGTTCAAAATTAATTATTTGAATGGCGTTTTTGCTTGGGGCAATCGTATTAATCTAACTGGGGATAAACTAGAAGATCAAGAAGCACTCCCAATCTCCCTCTTGAACAAGAAAGTTCGAGAATAGCTAGAAAATGCTCTCTTATCAAAAAGCGATAAAGGATGAATATCCTTTATCGCTTTAGTAGGGAAAAAACCGCTTAGTTTCGTTTACGAGCCTGTACTTCGGTTATGATTTCTGCTTGGTTTTTTTTCGTTTGGCCATTTACTTGATGACCAGCATGTTTTGGTTTTGCTGTCGGAGATTGAAATGGATCACGATACAAATTGTCAAAAAAGGCCTTTCGTTGACGTTTGGATGCCATTGTGTCATTCCTCCCAATTAATGATCTCGGTTAGATGATTTTTTCATTCTTTCCTGAGGTCTTGTGTTGGTTTGACCATTTGCCCGTCTGGGGCTATAAGCAGCTTTGGCACGAGCGCCTTCTGCTTCACCATTCATCGTCATTTCAGGGAAATCCTTTTTCTTATTACGCATTTCAACAAACCTCCCAGCAAAATTGTATCAAATGCAATGATACAATCTTATGATGTACGGATTTTCAACTTGTATGTGATAGAATAAGGGTCAAATGTTGGTAAAAGTGCGTGTTCAAAAAGTCACCAAATTAGATAAAAAGGCTGTCGCATTTGTAATGCCCGACAGCCTTTCTTTCCTGTTATAATAGAGATGGTTCATCCGCTAATAGTTTGTTTTGGAGTTTTTGTTCGGAAAAAATCCACCCAGTATACGAGCTAATGATTTTCATGTTTTCGTCAATCTGGACAACGGCCACGAAAGGATAACGTCCATTTGACCTGTACCTTAAATCAATGAAACGTACTTCCGTGTAATTGTCATAATAGTATATTTCCCACCGGTATACAGGGGAGAAAGAAAGAAATGCATCGACGTTCTTATCTTCCTTAGCCTTTTTAATTAAATTGCTATCTGGTAAAGGCACTTTTTCAAATTCATCCACAATCTTAATGTGGCCGTTTTCTGCTTGGCCTACATAAAAATAGTTTTCGGTAGTAATTGCAAGTCGCCAACTATTGTGCTTGATCGTTGGTGAGGTGGCAATCTGTTCGACATTTGGAAAGTGGCCATGAACTTTCTTAACAATTTCTCGTTTGTCCATATACCGTTTCAAATAATATAGAATGATAATCGAATAAATGGTTAACCACGTGTATCCTGGGCTCGCGCCAAGTGACCAAGCACCAATTCCAATGATGTGCAACAAAAAGATATAAGGATCAAACGTGTTAATAAACCCGTATGCGACCCATCTTCTTGTAAATGGCCGATAGGCTTGAGTCCCATATGCGTTAAAGACATCAACTAAGACGTGTAATATGACAGCCAAAAATGTCCAGAACCATAAATGAAAAAAATTAATCTGTGGCGTTAATACGTAAATTAGCCCGGAAACTGGGATTCCCCATAATAAAACGGCTGGTATCGAATGGGTAATTCCACGATGGTGACGAATATATACAGCATTGTTTTTTAGCTTAAGGACTGTGTCAAAATCAGGGGCATTGGATCCGATAATGGTTCCAGCTAGAACTGCATTAAATAAAGCGGGATCCTGTTGAACAACTGGATCTAATGTGGCAATCCCCCCTAGTGCGATACCCATAACGATGTGGGTGCCAGTATCCATCCATATCCTCCTTTTCTAATTTTAAACACGTATTTGATATAAATATCACAATTATTATTGTAACATGAAAGGTGACATACTGTGAAAACAGAGTATATCCATCAAAAATTAAAACAAATAGACAAAAAGCAATTCCAACATGATTTAATCACTTGGTTTGAAAATGAGCAAAGAGACTTACCATGGAGAAAGAGCCAAGATCCATATAAAATTTGGATATCCGAAATAATGCTGCAGCAAACGAAAGTTGATACAGTTATTCCATATTATGAACGATTTATCAATAAGTTTCCAACTCCTGCTGATCTTTCATCAGCTACTGAACAAGAAGTGTTAAAAGCCTGGGAAGGGCTTGGTTACTATTCGCGTGCACGGAATTTGCAGCATGCTGTCAGAGAGGTTGTCTCTGAATACGGTGGCATTGTTCCCAATACCCCCGAAAGATTAGGTAGCTTAAAGGGAGTAGGTCCCTATACAACAGGTGCTATATTGAGTATTGCGTATGATATTCCAGCACCTGCAGTTGACGGAAATGTCATGCGTGTCCTCTCGCGAATATTTCTAATTGAAGAAAATATAGCAAAGCCATCCGTTAGAAGCCTATTTGAACACTTTGTAGAAAAATTAATATCGAAGCAAAACCCTTCTTCATTTAATCAAGGGTTAATGGAGCTAGGTGCTTTAATATGTACACCTAATTCTCCTGCCTGTTTGTTATGTCCTGTTCAACAACACTGCCAGGCATTTGCTGAAGGCAAGGAGTTAGAGCTACCGATAAAGGAGAAAGCAAAAAAGAAAAAAATAATTCCTTACACTGTATTAGTCATTCGCGATGATCATGAAGGTTTTTTAATTGAAAAAAGACCTGACAAAGGACTACTAGCAAATCTTTGGCAGTTCCCAATGGCACCATTATCTGATATCGATAAAAAAAGTATTCCTCATTGGTTTTATGGAGAATACGGTATAAAAATAAAAATAGAAAAACAGATCGACACCATGAAACACGTATTTTCCCATATTATTTGGGAACTTGACGTAATCGAAGCCTCCATTATAGAGGAAGATGCAAACAAAATGGAACGACCAGATACCACCGTGGTTTCGATTCAGGATATGGCAAACTTCCCGATGCCTGTTCCACATCAAAAGATTGTGAAGCAGCTCCAGTAAGAGAAAGTGGTTACTAAGTATTGTAAACAAGTGCATTTGTATTATTCAGATATAGCAAAATTTGGTGTGGCAGGAAATGATTATTACCAAAGACAGTTGGATAACATCCTTCATGTTGGGATAGATTAATTAGTGCGGAGGTGATAATCATGGCTAAAAACCAAAAACAACAGCCAAATCAAACAGCTGCAGGAACGAATGTTCAAAACGTAAAGAAACAAAACCGTCAAGCGGCGCAGGGGCAAGGCCAATTTGGTACTGAATTTGCTTCAGAAACGAACGCGCAGCAAGTGAAACAACAAAACCGACAAGCCGCGCAAGGTCAAGGTCAATTTGGTACTGAATTTGCTTCAGAGACCAACGCACAACAAGTAAAAAAACAAAACCAAAAATCAAAACAAAAAAAGCAGCAAAACCAACAATAACGCACGCACCCCCGAACTTTAAAGACGAAAAGGAGCTCTCCCACATACGGCGGAGAGCTCCTTTTTTCTATAAGCGTACCTCTTTTAAATCCTTCATTGCAATATAAAAAATGTGCTTTTCTTTTCATTTTATAGCCGTAAACGTTATAATAAAAAAATATGAAGGATGTTGATCCACCTTAACAAGGAAGGAAGATTAGATGGCTGGCCCAAATCCTGGTATGCAAATGGAAATACAGAGCTATAAACATAATGGCCAGCTCCATCGCGTATGGGAAAGTAGTACGGTCTTGAAGGGTAATCGAAATATCGTGATCGGAGCTAATGACAAAACACTCGTTACAGAAAGCGATGGAAGAACATGGTTAACAAGGGAACCAGCAATTTGTTACTTTCATTCCATGCTGTGGTTTAATATCATTGGTATGCTACGTCATGACGGTATTTATTATTACTGTAACATCAGTTCCCCGTTTGTTTATGATTCAGAGGCATTAAAATATATTGATTATGATTTAGACGTCAAGGTTTTTCCAGACATGACATTCACATTGCTAGATGAAGATGAATATCAGCAACACAGCATAGAAATGAATTACCCTAAGGTGTTGGATCAAATTTTGCGTAACAATATAGATGTTTTGATTCGTTGGATCAGACAAAGAAAGGGGCCCTTTTCACCAGAATTTATTGATCAGTGGTATGAACGGTATTTAACCTATCGTTATTAAAAGATATTGTTCGTGATAAAGAAACCCTTGTCGCAAATAAAGTGGCAAGGTTTTGTCGTTTCTATAATAACAAACATTTTGATGTGCTCTTTTATGGGGGCGTTCAAATAGGGGTGAGGTTTCATCAATGGAAAGCATTAAACGATACTTAATTTTTGTAAAGCCGTATAAGAAAAAGATATTTTGGACTGTTATGATCGGGATTGTTAAATTTTCGATTCCGTTATTATTACCTCTCATTTTAAAATATGTTGTAGATAATATTATTGGTTCCGATCAGCTAGGGCAATCCGAAAAACTATCACAACTTTTTTGGATCATGGGAGCCGCTTTTGTCATTTTTCTAGTATTACGGCCACCTGTAGAATATATTCGCCAATATTTAGCACAGTGGACAGGAAACAAAATTTTATTTGATATTCGAAACAAATTATTTGATCATATTCAGAGGCTTAGTTTGCGCTATTATTCCCAAACGAAAACAGGGGAAATCATCTCAAGGGTAATTTTTGATGTGGAACAAACAAAGAACTTTGTTATGACAGGATTAATGAATATTTGGTTAGATATCATTACGATCTTGATTGCGATTGTTATCATGCTGACAATGAATGTCTGGCTTACGCTCGTATCTATCGCGTTGTTCCCGTTTTATGGTTTTGCGGTGAAATACTTTTATGCTAATCTACGTCAGCTTACACGTGACCGTTCCCAGGCGCTAGCACAGGTTCAAGGTCATTTGCACGAGCGAGTTCAAGGAATTCCAGTCACAAGAAGTTTCGCTTTAGAGGATTATGAACAGGAACAATTCGGCTACAAAAATGATAATTTTCTACAAAAAGCCATTGACCATACTATTTGGAATGCGAAGACGTTTGCTGTTACAAACACGATAACGGATTTAGCACCACTATTAGTAATTACATTTGCAGGTTATCAAGTAATCACAGGTAGTTTAACTATTGGTACTATGGTCGCCTTTGTCGGGTATATGGAACGGGTTTATAGTCCGCTTAGAAGGCTTGTTAATTCATCGACTGTGTTAACCCAGTCGATTGCTTCGATAGATCGTGTATTTGAATTTATGGATGAAAAGTACGATGTTGAAGATAAAGCGAACGCAAAAGAATTAAAACATGTGGAAGGTGAGGTAAGCTTTGATCAGGTTTCATTTGGTTATGCAGATGAGGAAGCATTAGTATTAAAAAATGTATCTCTCCACGTTAAAAAAGGAGAAACAATTGCATTCGTCGGCATGAGCGGAGGAGGAAAATCCACTTTAATTAGCCTAATCCCACGGTTTTATGATGTAACAAGTGGTAGTATTAAAGTGGATGGAATTGACATTAGAGATGTCAAAGCAAAATCATTACGCGACAAAATTGGAATGGTATTGCAGGACAACATTTTGTTTAGTGAATCCATTGCCATGAATATTAGAATGGGAAATCCAAATGCAACGGACGAAGAAGTGATAGAAGCGGCTAAGGCAGCGAATGCACATGGTTTTATTATGAATTTGGCCAACGGATATGAAACATTAGTCGGTGAACGTGGTGTGAAACTGTCTGGTGGACAAAAACAACGGGTTGCAATTGCACGAGTGTTTTTGAAAAATCCAGCATTACTGGTCCTTGATGAAGCGACCTCCGCATTAGACTTAGAAAGCGAGCACCTGATCCAAGAAGCCTTAGAAAAATTGGCTTCTGAGCGTACGACCTTTATTGTCGCACATCGATTAGCGACAATCACACATGCCGATCGAATCATCTTAATCGAAAACGGGGAAATTAAAGAAGAGGGCACCCATCGTGAATTAATGAAACGAAAGGGCAGCTACTACAATTTATATCAAGTTCAGCAGCTCGATGACACAAGTGGGGTAACAGGAGGAAAGGCACCTTCACCGAGTTAGTTTGGGACAGAGGAACAGGTTCCTTGTCTTGGTCTTAACACAGGGTCAAGAGGGTTAGCATACTACAATCCCGCGGATATGAAATTAATCAAAAAACCGAACAACCTATCTGTAGGTTGTTCGGTTTTTTCATCTTTAAATGGTTTTAGGATTTTAGATCCCTACTTTTAAGCGAAGCGTAGGTGGGAATTTTCAATCAGGTGGAGTCGAGACTCCATCTGATTCCCCGATGTTTCAGCTAGCTGAAACGAGTTCGCTTATTGATGTAATAGGACAATCCTCTTTCCCACTATTTATTCATTTGTAGCTGTTCATCCTGGTGAAATTGCTGATAACTTTTTAATAGTTTACGCAAGTGGATGAGGTGATTATGATATTCCATTAGGTGGGCTGCCAGTGATAAAAAAAGCAGGCGGTTATCCGCATCGTCTTCATATAGATTGATTAAAGATTCCGCTAGTTTTGGTATATTAGGATCAAGTACCTCTTGAAGCGTTTCTTTATGTTGTTTTTTGATTCTCCCCATTGAACTAAGGAGTATTTTTTCATGTGAATGAATCACTTTATCGAGCTCTTGAATAAGGGTATTTTGAAACCTATCCGGAATTTGTTCTATTTCATCATCTAATTGCTGAAAGGCTTTTAATACTTCAAAGGCTTTTTTCGTGGTAGCAATCAATTCACGAAATAGGATTAATTTTCTTGCTTTGGAATAATGACGTTTCTTTAAATATGTTCTTTCCTCTGCATAAAATAAATAGGTTTGATCAATATGCGTCATGTTGTTTTGGATGTGTTGGATTTCTCCCTTTAATGCAGGCTCATCCGATAACTGCCTTGTAGTAACCCTTAACCATTGCAAAACATTTGAAGTGGTTTGATTAATCTCGTGAAACAGCTTCGTTTCATACTTAGGTGGCAAAAAAATAAGGTTCACTAAAAACGCGGATAAAATTCCTAACGTTAGTGCTGTAACACGCATAAGTGCAAATTCGATCAATGCGAGATCGGTTGTTTCCATAATGGCAATAACCGCTACTAATGCCAGAGAAATGGTACTCTCATTCATCTTAAGTTTCATACAAATCCCGATAACAAGAATGATTACAAATCCGATCACAAATGGATCATTTCCAAGTGCAAAAACAGCAATAATAGCCATGACTGCTCCAATAATATTTGCCTGAATTTGCTCGATGATTGTTTGATAAGACCTGTATATGGACGGTTGTATAGCAAACACTGCTGCAATTCCGGCAAACACAGGCGAAGGAAAGCCTAGCAGAGCTGCTGCATACAAAGAAATGGCTACTGCTAAACCTGTTTTTAACATTCTTGCACCTAATTTCAAGTGAATCACCTCTATAAGTCAATTATATCCGTAATATATTGATCTTTAAATGGTTTTAGGGTATTAGACCTCCACCTCTAAGCGAAGCGTAGGTGGGAACTTCCAATCAGGTGGAGTCGAGACTCCATCTGATTCCCCGATGTATCAGCTTGCTGAAACGAGTTCGCTCGGTTCAAAGTTAGTATACTGCATTTTTGCAGACTTCAATAGGATATGAACCGAAATGGAATATATGAGTAAACAAATGGAAAGAAAACAAAAAAAGAGCCTTTACACGTTTGTGCAAAGACAAAAGGATCTAACTCTTAGGAAAGGTAATTCATCAAAAACAGAGAAAGGTTTCAGAAAAACCATGTTTAATATGAATTTTCTGATTATTAACTGTCAAGACTTATGTTAGCACAAGGTACTAAAAAAATCAATTAATTATTCAAAAAAGTGAATAAAAATAATTATGGTGTTTCTAAATTAAGGGAACGAACTTTAATCAATATGGTATATTTTATAATAATTTCCTTTTTCACTAATTAGAGTCATTCGCCCATAACTGTATAATCATGCATCTGCCATCATTGCAAAGGTGTGCTTAGACGCTTGTAGTGTTGCTTCGATATCTTGTTTTGTGTGTGCTATCGTGAGAAACCAAGCCTCGTATTTTGATGGTGCGAGATGAATCCCTTGGCGGAGCATTCCTTTAAAGAATTGTCCAAACAATTCCCCATTTGTTGCTTCGGCTTGAGCATAATTTTCTACTGTTTCTGTAGTAAAATAAACAGTTAATGCTCCTTTTAAACGATTAATCGTGATTGGGATATTGTACGTGTTCGCCTGTTCTAAAAGTCCTTTTTCTAGGATTTCGCCGAGTGTATCCATTTTCTCATAGACGCCTTCTTCTTTTAAGAGTTCTAAACAAGCAATACCTGCAGACATGGATGCTGGGTTACCAGCCATTGTACCCGCTTGATAGGCTGGTCCCAAAGGTGCAACCTGTTCCATAATTTCTTTTTTTCCACCATAAGCACCGATCGGCAGTCCGCCACCTATGATTTTACCCATCGCGGTCATATCTGGTTCGATATGTAAGAGTTGTTGGGCACTTCCGTACGTAAACCGAAATGCTGTGATCACTTCATCGTAAATAACGAGTGCCCCAGCGTTGTGTGTTAAATCATTCACCTGATCAAGAAAACCAGGATTTGGTTCCACGATACCGAAATTACCGACAATTGGTTCCACCAAAACAGCCGCAACCTCCTCCCCCCAACGGGAAAGTGCTTCCTGTAATGCTTCAGGATCGTTAAATGGTACAGTAATGACATCGGAAGCAATCGCTTTCGGCACGCCTGCTGAGTCAGGAGTTCCAAGTGTGGAAGGACCAGATCCTGCCTGTACAAGCACAAGATCGGAATGACCGTGGTAACAGCCAGCGAATTTTATAATTTTATTTCGACCTGTATATGCTCGTGCCACTCTAATTGTTGTCATCACGGCTTCTGTCCCAGAATTAACAAAACGGACTTTTTCTAATGACGGAATCGCTTCTTTCAACATTTTAGCAAAAGTATTTTCAAGTTCTGTCGGTGTACCATAGAGAACGCCATTTTGAGCCGCCCTCGTAATTGCTTCTGTAATATAGGGGTGGGCATGTCCAGTAATAATCGGCCCATATGCTGCCAAGTAATCAATGTATTTGTTGCCATTCACATCCCAGAAATAAGCCCCACTTGCTTTTTCCATATAGACTGGGGTGCCACCACCAACACCTTTATATGCGCGTGACGGAGAATTCACCCCGCCAACAATATGCTCTAACGCTTCTTTATGTAGCACTTCAGATTTAGAAAAGTCCATATCAATGCCTCCATTCCTTATGCTATTGGTATTATAACATGTATTCCTAGTAGCGCATGTATGAACAAAATGTGTTTATGTGCCTGTCCAAAATCCTCTTCACATGCCAGACAGCGTGATGTGTATAATTTTAATTTTTATATAAAAAAGTAGAGGTAATACTTTAGACAAGCAGTGAATAACAAATAGAGTAGGGGAATTCATTGCTTTCAGGGCGAACTGAAAGTACTGAAGGGGGATTGTATTTGAACATGTGGGTCGTTATTGGTTTGGTTGTTCTGTCGATCGGGGGAAGTTTGTTTTCATTTTTTCACTATCAACCATACCGAAATAGTTACTTCTCGTTCGAACTTTTTTATACGCTTCTTTTTGTATATATATCTGTGATGTTAGGTTTTGCATCCATTTATTTTATTTTATCTTTCAATGGCATCATTTTAATAGAGGGAAATGCATTTAAATCAGTTAATGTTCTAGAGTCATTAGCACATTCTTTATACTTCAGTGGTGTTACCCTTCTTACAGTGGGCTACGGGGACATAACTCCGATCGGGATAGGACGTTTACTTGCATTAATCGAAGCGTTGATTGGGTATATCCTACCAGCAGCATTCTTCTTAAAGCTTTGGCAAAGTTCGATTCCACATCAAAGCCCAGAAAATGAACAGGAAAAGTTCAATCATTTGTAACATTGGCTAAACTTGGATAACCTAGAGGTAGAAAGTTTAAGGAGGGATTGTCATGAGTTTAGAAGTAGGCCAAGCTGCACCAGAATTTGAGTCGGTGGCGAATAATGGAAATAAAGTTAAGCTAGCCGATTACAAAGGAAAAAATGTTGTACTTTATTTTTACCCTAAAGACGATACACCAGGTTGTACAACAGAAGCATGTGATTTTCGCGATAACCATGAAACCTTTGCTGATCTTAACGCGGTTATTATCGGTGTTAGTCCAGATTCAGCGGAAAGCCACCAAAAGTTTAAAGATAAACATGATCTCCCTTTTCTATTATTAGTTGATGAAGATCATGAGATTGCAGAAAAATATGACGTATGGAAGCAAAAGAAAAAATTTGGTAAAGAATACATGGGCATCGAACGATCTACCTTTATCATTGATAATGAAGGAAAGCTTAGAAAAGAATTCCGTAATGTAAAAGTAGATGGACACGTAGAGGAAGCTTTAAAGTACATCCGTGAACATCTAGCTTAATAATTTTATAAAAAATGCTCTTCTTGGGAAAGAGGAGCGTTTTTATTTGAAAGCTTAAATTGCGTGTTCAAATTTAACCACAAATTTGACATAGGTAGGCAAAGCCTCTATACAACGGGTTTTTTCAGGCATATAGTAAAGTACTGAAACCTCCCTTAAATATAAATCACTATTGGGCACACTGGTCATCCTTTGTGCTCCTTTTTTTAAGACAAGAAAAAATCATGATGTTTGTGCTTTTCACAACATTATTCTTTTCTGAATTGCAAAAGTATATCATAATAAGGATAGTGATAAACAAAGGAGTTATGAACGATGATGATTTTGTCGTCAGCAAAATTAAACGTATCGATCCAGTCAAAATTAAGAGAAAGTTATCCGGAGATCACATTCACTTTTTGTAAAGGTATGGAGGAGGCTCAATCTTATCTTGATCAAGCTGAAGTATTGATAACATATGGAGAAGACCTGAACGCTGATTTAGTTGAAAAAGCAACGCATTTAAAGTGGATTATGGTATTGTCTGCTGGTATGGATGAAATGCCGTTTCATACGATTCAAGCCAAAGGGATTATGGTGACGAATGTTAGAGGAATTCACGCAATCCCAATGGCGGAATATGCAATATCGATGATCCTCCAAGTATCAAGAAATGCAAAAGAACTTCATAAACATGAACAGCAACACACATGGGGACGCAAAGTGCCAATGAGAGAAATCACTGGAGGAACAATGACGGTTGTGGGGACTGGTGCGATTGGACAAGAAGTAGCGAGATTATCCAAGGCATTTCAGATGAAAACGATTGGTGTATCCAGAAGCGGGAAGGATCAACCACACTTTGATCAGATGCTTACTACGGATCATTTAAGTGAAGCAGTAGAAGCAGCCGACTTTATCGTATCTGTTTTGCCAAGCACAAAAGAAACACGACATCTATATACATACGAACATTTTGAAATTATGCCTTCACATGCGATCTTTTTAAATATGGGCAGGGGGGATGCTGTCCAAAGTGACGTTCTGTTAAAGGCGCTAAATAATCATGAAATAGGTCATGCAGTGCTAGATGTATTTGAACAAGAGCCACTGCCACCAGACCATCCATTTTGGGAACATGATAAAGTCACGGTCACACCGCATCTATCTGGTATTTCTCCAGAGTATGTGCCGCGAGCCATTCATATTTTTGTACAAAATTTAGCGAAGTATGTAAGTGGAGACAACGATTTAATCAATCGCATCAATCTAAACAGGGGGTATTAAAATATGCGAATTTACACTAGGTCAGGGGATAAAGGAACAACGTCATTAATCTTTGGTAAAAGAGTGCCCAAAAACGACATTCGGGTAGAAGCATATGGCACATGTGATGAGGCGAATTCAATGATAGGAATTAGTTTAAGTCATTTGAACGAGGTCGACTGGAACGAGAAAGGACAATTTGAAGAAACGCTACACAGGGTGCAAACCATTTTATTTCATGTGGGGGCAGAATTGGCCACGCCTAGTGATAAAGAAGTAACATGGAAACTAAAAGAGGAACATATTAAAGAATTAGAGCAACAAATTGATGAATGGGATAAGGAATTACCTCCATTGAAAAATTTCATTCTACCATCTGGCATCCCGACTTCTGCTGCCCTGCACTCAGCCAGAACGATCGTCAGAAGGGCAGAGCGTTCTGCTGTAGCACTAAATGATGACGATGCCTACCCCCTTGTTGTTTCTTATTTAAATAGACTTTCTGACTTTCTATTTGTTGCTGCAAGATTTGTAAATCACAAATGCGGGGGAAAAGAATTACCACTTAAAGCAGATATTTAGTATATATGGCTCTTGTTTTTAATATACTTTTATTGACAGGATCGTACACAAGCGGTTACACTTCTTATAAGAATTATAAACTAATAATCGTACTAGAAAAATAATGATACTTTCTCAAGCTGGTTATTATAAAATGCATGAATACAATTGAAAGCGAGGTGCATGGCGGTGTCAGAAGAACTGAAAATTCAAGAAGCTGTTGGCCGGCTAAAAGAATCAGGCGTTCGAATTACACCACAACGTCATGCGGTACTTGAATATCTTTTAAATGCCGATATACATCCTACCGCTGATGATATATTTAAGGCCCTCGAAGGAAAATTCCCAAATATGAGTGTAGCAACGGTCTATAACAATTTACGTGTATTTCGTGAGATTGGTCTTGTAAAAGAATTAACCTATGGAGATTCTTCAAGTAGATTTGACTGTAATACATCAGAACATTACCACATTATTTGTGAAACTTGCGGCAAAATAGTAGATTTTCACTATCCGAGTCTTGATGAAGTTGAATCACTTGCAGAGCAGGTTACAGGTTTTGATGTAAGTCATCACCGTATGGAGGTATACGGTACTTGCAAAGACTGTAAAGCAGTAACGAAACATTAATTTTTCTTTTGTGATATTCGCTTACATGAAATTTTCATATGCCGTCCCTTGCCACAAATAATGTGATAAGGGATTTTTTACTGTAACGTTCAGTGTCGAACGCTGGAACAGTCCGTCGTGGACAAGTAGGTGCGTAGTTGATCATACGTATTATTGAACATCCTCATAGAACAAAAAAATCCGTCCTTCATGTTGAGGCGGATTTTTTTCGCTTTAATGCGTGTTCAAAAAGTCGACAAATTAGCAGGTCGACTAATGTCGCCACGTCCTGTGGCAACGTCGACACTAGTACGTCCTGTGCGTTGCAAGCAGGCCATAAAACCTTCACTTATTTGTGTCCGTTTCATTCTTTATTTTTTTACGATATTGCTTAGAATTATAGGCCTCGTCAAACTCTTCCCCTTCCAGGTTCTTGTCCATTGTTAGAGGTTGTTTGCAGTGCATGCAAGCATCTACACGACCAAGCATTTTTGTCGGTTTGTCACAGGAAGGGCAAATAATGGAGACGGCCCTTGTAGAGAGCATCCCAATCCAGAAATAAACGACAGTACTTAACGCAATACATAAAAGTCCGAGAATAAAGAATAACACCATTAACCATTCTATATTTTTAAACACAAGTCCAACATACATGACACCAAAGCCAATAAAAATTAAGCTCAAAGCAAATGTTCTAATTTTATTTATTTTACTAGAGTATTGTAACGCCAATTTCTTGTTCCCTCCTTCACATCTCAATGGCTAGTATAGCACAGTTTTAATAACGGATTAAAAAATAGGAACTAAAAAATGGGGTATGAAAAAAGGGATTTATCTTGTTTTGTAGAAATAGTTTCTATTCTATTATTGGAGGAAATGAAAAATGGAAGATATACTAAGACCTATTTACCAAGAACGTGCTAGTCAAAAAAACACACTTGGTGTTTTGATCATAGAAAAGAAAAAACCAAATAGCCCTGTAACGGATAACTTTGATGTAATACTTTTAATAATTGTAAAAGAAGCGGAACAGCCTTGGTATGTAAAACACTATGAATTTAACGATAAAACAGCTGCCATGCACATCGTCGATGAAACATTATTAACAAGATGGATGGATACAAGCACATTTCGTAGGTCTGTTGAATGGATTATATATGGGAAAACGGTTTTTGATCGCAATGAATACATTGCAAATTTAAAAGAACAGCTTCGGAATTTCCCGCAAGAAAAACGCGAACTAAAAATGGCGATGGAGTTTTCCAAGCTAATTCGAAGCTATATGGAATCAAAGGACTTATTTGAATCCGATCAACATTTAGATGCATACAGCAGAATGCTTCACTCGCTTCATTATTTAGCACGGCTTGCAATTATAGAAAAAGGATACCATCCCGAGATAACAGTTTGGAATCAGGTAAAGCGAATTGATCCAGAGGTTTACAAGCTATATGAAGAATTGATAAAAAGTAACGAAGATCCAGGAAAACGAGTGGAACTAATGCTGTTGGCTGTAGAATTTGCAATTCGTTCAAGAGCAGAAAATTGCGCAAAGCATTTACTAAATATCATGACAAGTCGAGAAGAAGCGTGGACATTTGGAGAATTGAAAGTTCATCCGGATATTCAGCCATATACGTTAGAGTTGAGTTCAACAATTGAATACCTGGTCGGAAAAGGTATGATAGAAGTCGTACAATCAGAAACAAAAGGTAAAGGTGTTTTTCATCGAAAGTACAAAACGAATGTGGATAGATGAGAATCTCGTAGCTGTGAATGAGCATGTTGTTATAGTGTGTATTCAAAAAGTCGGCAAATTAGAAGGTCGACTAATGTCGTCGCGTCCTGTGGTAACGTCGACACTAGCACGTCCTGTGCGTCGCAAGCAGGTCGAGGCGGCGCTGTTTTGAGTAACGGAGCGAAAGTTTGTTGTTTCGAAAGCATTACCTCACGCGAAGAAAAAGTGTTCTTCTTTTTCTAAGGATATGCTTTTAATACGTGAGTAAGGCAATTACTTGAATTTACTACCTTACTGCCTTGCTGCCTTGCGTCGAGAGATATACAACACTGTTGTTCGTGGGTAATAAGTGATATTGAAGAAGAAACCCTTAATGGAGCTCAACCATAGCTGACTCGACCTTATAAATTCTGATCGTACAAAAAAGTGTTAACTATGTTATTGACTTGGCTGTTTTATCGTGTTATATTTATTTCCGTCGTTGAAAAGAGAGGCGATTTTAGCTGCAAATTTAAATACGATGAAATGTTGACAATGAAAGTTCATCATGGTATATTAATTTAGCTGCTATCGAAAGCAACCACAAAAAATGGTTGACAGTGATTGCGGCGAGATGATATAATATAAAAGTTGTCGCTAAGAAACGACATAATTTTGATCCTTGAAAACTGAACAAAACAACCAGTAATGTCAAGTAAGAAAAAGCTAGTTTTTCATTCGAGCAAGATGAAACGATCTTCGATTAAGTTCGCAACGTTTTGTTGCAACATCGAAGTCAGCACATCCATGTGCAAACTTTTATGGAGAGTTTGATCTTGGCTCAGGACGAACGCTGGCGGCGTGCCTAATACATGCAAGTCGAGCGCGGGAAGCAAGCAATCGCCCT
>NZ_JAMQKB010000013.1 GCF_028416575.1 Terrihalobacillus insolitus
AAGAAAACAAATCAGCATAATTAACTACAATAATGTTCCATAAATTTTTAAAATGAACAATTTCATTTAAGGGGGGTGCTTTTTTGCGCCAAAATTCAGCATAACCCCCATTTTCGTATAAAAAGTCACCAAATGATAAGCTGCGCATCTCTTCGTTGGCTTGTTTTTCCGGTCCTTGGAAAAGAAACCCGCTTTTCCTTCGTGCGATGTATATTCAGGGAAGCAATCCTTGTGCTCATGTAGGTTATTTCTACACTGCGCTCCTCAAAACTACGCCGCCTCGACCTGCTTGCTTCTAATTCGGCGACTTTTTGAACACGCACTTTTAGGAAATGCCTTACTTCTTTTTATTGGAACATTTGAGTGCGCTTCAAATCCTGCAAAAGACGTCGTGTTTTGTCTAAGTTTAGGATAATTTTTATTAAGTTTTGCAATGTCTGAAATTCTGGTATTTCTACTGATTTCTGCAATGCTTCTTTCTATTTCATTGATTTATTCCTTTTTTCATTCATTTTCATGGTTTGACAAAATGAACTTGAATTGCTCCAAATACAATATATAGTATAAATTTTTATTTTGAACACAATATATATTGTTTTAATTTAGTTGAATGTGGTATGTTAATAGTGGATTAAAAACTAGCATCAGTTGAGTAGTCTAACAGAAATAATATAAAAGTGGAAGAGGAGATGGTAAGTAGATGGCAATACTCACCAAAAACGAACTGGGGATTAATGTCGAAAAATTGAACAAAGACATTCGCTTATTTCCCCAAGTACATGAAATCACCGAAGATATGACGTTGACCCATAAGGGAGTTTCACGACTTGTCATGCTGGATCGGTATGCTTTTAAGGATACTGAAAAAATCACGTTAACAGAAGGTGATTTTGTTGTATTAACTGTAAAAGCTGATCCGAAGTTCCCGGCAAGAGGTCTAGGTTTTGTGAAATCGATCAACTTGGTAGATAAAACAGCAGATATCAAAGTGGATAAAGAGTTTGTTTCCGTACTAGATAACGATGACGAAATTGAATCTGGTGTTGTTACAAGATCTTTAGATGTCATTGACAAGCCATTAGAGGTTTTCTACGAGCAGATTGCAAAAAGAAATGCAACTGGTTTAGCAAAAGTAGAGAATACAGATGAAAAACAGCAGGAGTGGTTTCATCATTTTTACAATGAATTATCAAGCTTAAACTTCATCCCTGCTGGACGTGTGTTATATGGAGCTGGAGCTGATACAGACGTTACTTACTTTAATTGTGTATGCAACGTTGCTTAACCGAAAAAGAGTGGGAAACCACCTACAAGGTTAGCGAGCAAAACTAATTTGCTTAACTTCAAAAACGATCCACGGGTGAAATTCCCGGACCATCTGAATTTCGGCAGATGATGAGTGAATCTGATCCTGCGACATGCTAGTACAAATCCCTGTATCTAGTCTGAAGTTCGCTGAAGACGGCGAAACCTGTTTGACCTTTATAAAGGAGAAACAGAAAGTAGTCGGGATGCCACAAAATGAATATGGTGAGAATGTTCCTAGTATTGGCATATTAAAGGAACTGACGAACCTTCGAATGTACGGCTCGTTAAAGTACTCTTACAGAGATGTAAGAGGGCCCAAAGTGGCTTTCAATCATGGCAGGGTGTATTGCAGTTTGCACCAGCTATATTTATCCCATAGAGGATATTTGCCTAGAGTCCCTCCGAAAACGGACAAAAAGGTGATTGACGGGTTAAAGAAGGCACCTAAATTCATATGGAAGGCTAGTTTTTGAGGAACGTTGGAAGCCAACAAGAGAATGCTAAGGGTGGGAATTTACCTCGATGTCTCTAAACAGGAGGAAATGCCTGTTGAATGTTGGTGGCGGTTAGCCCGTAGTAGTCTTAACCCATAGTAAACGATAAACGTTGAAAGTTCTTAGCCTAGCTGGGCGGAACAAGGGAATAACCTATGGTAATGGCGAAGGGGCATAGTCTACTGTTGGTTTTAGCAAAACTCAATAAGATTATCAGTAACACTAACTTGTTAAGGATGCCGTGGAGCATACCTGATTAAAGCCATACTCACCCAAATAACCATAAGGGGGTGATGCCTATGGTACAAAAACTTAACTATCCGAACACCGAAAATGAATTACGTGGAATACAGGATGAGATGTTCAAAATTTCCAAGGAGGCATTCGACCGAGGCAAAAGACCTAGTTTCAAAGACCTCATTGAAATAGCCAAATCGGAAACAGTCATCATCTCAGCTATTCACAAAGTTAAAGCCAATAAAGGAAGTAAAACTCCAGGCGTAGATGGTAAAGATATCAACGATATCCTTCAAATGGAATATGAAGAGGTAATAACACTTTTCCAAAACCATCTAGATTGGTACAAACCTAAACCAGTTCGACGCAAAATGATTGACAAACCCGGTAAAAAGGAAAAACGCCCATTAGGGATACCCACAATCGAAGACAGAATAGTGCAGGAATGCGTAAGAATAACAATCGAGCCAATCCTAGAGGCACAATTCTTCCACCACTCGTATGGTTTTAGACCAATGAGGGGAGCTAGCCAAGCACTATACAGAATTAGCGATTTAGCCCACACTACGGGCTACAAATGGGTCATTGAAGGAGATATCAGCAAATTCTTTGATAAAATAAACCACACCGTACTTCTGAAAAGACTGTATGGAATGGGTATAAAAGATCGAAGAATGCTAATGGTCATAAAGAGTATGCTTAAGGCGGGTGTATTTAAGGAAATCCGCTACAACGAGTTGGGAACACCCCAAGGTGGCATAATCTCTCCTCTCCTTGCAAACGTCTATTTGGACGCATTCGACCAATGGATGAGTAGCAATTGGGAAGGAAAGGAAACCAGACACACATACTCAAGACAAGATGTTAAAATCAATGCCCTAAAGAAAAGGTCAAACCTTAAACCGGCTTACCTAATCAGATATGCAGACGACTGGGTTGTACTAACCAATAGCCAGAATAATGCCTTAAAATGGAAACATAAAATCGGCGTGTTTCTCAAAGATGAACTCAAACTTGAGCTGTCGGAAGAGAAAACAAAGATTACAAACATCCAAAAAAGGCACATCACATTCCTTGGCTTTAACTACAAACGTGTACCAGGGAAATCTAAACAAGGAAAAGGCTTTGTATCCAAAAGCACTCCAAACAGAGAAAAATTTGCCAAGAAAATTGGACAAATTAAAAAAGATTTATATATGGTCCGCATGAGAGATACTCATGATAAGAAAATTAACGACCTAATAAAAATCAACTCTAAAATAAGGGGAATATTGAATTATTTTCAATACGCTTCAGATATAAGCATCCTTACACAGAAATATTCCAGGGTATTAAGCTATGCAGCTTGGAACTCAATAGCACCTATCGGTGCCACATGGAAGAAAGCTAAATCAGTGGATAACCTTCTAGGAGTACACTCCAAATATGACACCAAACTTCCAGCAATTCCTATCAAACCTTTATCAAAGGAAGACAGGAAGAAGCTAAAGAAGAAAAAGTCAAAGGGTGAGGAGGAACAGCTTTTCTTAGGGGTAACGAATCTATCGTTCGTAACCTTTAAAAAAGGAAAAGCCAAGTCTCCAAATGAAACTCCATTCACGGCAAAGGGTAGAGAAATCTACGAAAGCCGGACGAAGAAGAAACCACCGAAAGCGAGAGCAGACGAGCTAAGAAGCTTAGGGTTAGCTCACGCAATAGCCTACGCCAAACGGGAACCAAGGAAACAAAAATACTCCTTTGAGTACATAATGAACAGATGTTATGCGTTCATTAGGGACAAAGGGAAATGTAGAATATGCAATGAGTATCTAGAGGCTAATCGCACTCATACACATCATGTTAACCCAAAGCTTCCTCTTGATCTCATAAATAAAGTCAACAATTTAGCGAGTATGCATATTAAATGCCATAGCTTATTACACAACGGAGACATTTCCAAACTGGACACGAAGAAACGTAAAAAAATCGAAAAGTTCAGAGAAAAGTTAGAAACAAGTTACTGATATAACAGTAGATGGGGCGCCGTGTGCGGTGAAAGTCGCACGCACGGTGTTAGGCGGGGGAAAATAAGTAATCTTAACAGGTCAAGCTGAAGATGAACATTACCTATCGCTACTATGTAATGCCATACATCAAAGACTCTAGAGAAGGAATATCTGATCATCGTAAACAGGTGATGGAGATTATGAGTCGAGGTGGTGGAGTTGGTACAAACGGTTCCACTCTTCGTCCAAGAAATACACTTGCAAGAGGGGTGAATGGAAAATCATCTGGTTCTGTATCATGGCTAGATGATATTGCAAAACTAACCCATCTCGTTGAACAAGGTGGCTCCCGTCGTGGAGCACAGATGATTATGTTAGCAGACTGGCATCCAGATATTATTGAATTCATTATTTCAAAAATGCAAAATCCTCGGATCTTACGTTTCTTAATTGAAAACTCAGAGGATGAGCAAATCAAACGACTAGCTAAAGAAAAGCTGAAATTCACACCTCTTACAGAAACGGAAAGAGATTTGTACCAAGGTATTGTGAATTATAAAAATATGCCAGGTCAAGGTGGGTTTACAGATAATGCGATAAAAGAAGCCGAAGAAAAGCTACAAACTGGTGGAACCTATGCTGTTCATAATTCAGAATTCTTAACTGGAGCAAATATTTCAATTTGTTTAACAAAAGAATTTATGGATGCAGTTGAAGATGATGGAGAGTACAAGTTGCGCTTCCCAAATGTTGAAAATTATACAGAACAGGAAATGCAAGAGTACAATGAAACGTGGCATGAGGTAGGAGATGTCCGTAAGTGGGAAGAAATGGGTTATGGTGTTCGGGTGTATCGCCGTCTTAAAGCGAAAGAGCTTTGGAACCTAATCAACATTTGTGCTACCTACTCAGCGGAACCTGGAATTTTCTTTATTGATAATGCAAATGACATGACGAATGCAAAAGCATATGGTCAACAAGTAGTTGCAACAAATCCGTGTGGTGAACAACCTCTTGCACCATTTTCTGTCTGTAATTTAGCTGCTGTTAACTTGGCATCTGTTGCGGACAAACAAAATAAGCAAGTCAACTTTGAAAAACTTAAGAATACCGTTGAAATTGGGGTTCGTATGCAGGATAATGTTATTGATGCTACTCCATATTTCTTAGAAGAAAATAAAAAACAAGCACTTGGTGAACGCCGCGTCGGATTAGGTGTAATGGGATTACACGATTTGTTGATCTACTGTGAAACAGAATATGGCTCAACAGAAGGAAATGAACTCGTAGACAAAATCTTTGAAACAATTGCAACAACTGCGTATCGTACTTCAGTAGAACTAGCGAAAGAAAAGGGAAGCTTTCCATTCCTTGTAGGCGAAACTGAACAAGAAACGAAGGCATTGCGTCAACGTTTTATTCATACAGGGTACGTAAAAAAACTTCCAGAAGATATACGGGAAAGCATTTTGAAATACGGAATTAGAAATTCACATCTATTAACTGTCGCTCCAACTGGAAGCACAGGGACAATGGTTGGCGTGAGCACGGGATTAGAACCGTATTTTTCCTTTTCTTATTATAGAAGCGGAAGATTAGGCAAGTTCATCGAAGTAAAGGCAGCGATTGTTCAAGAATACTTAGACAGTCATCCAGATCAAGATTCAGAAAAACTGCCAGAATGGTTTGTTACTGCAATGGAACTATCACCTGAAGCCCATGCAGATACACAATGTGTGATTCAAAAATGGGTAGATAGCTCGATTTCAAAAACGGTCAATGCACCTAGAGGATATGCAGTAGAACAAGTAGAGAATGTGTATCGTCGTCTTTATAAAGGTGGAGCAAAAGGTGGTACCGTTTATGTTGATGGTAGTCGTGATACCCAAGTCCTAACGTTAAAGGCAGAAGATAACAGCTTTGACGAAACAGAACAACAAACAACCAACAAACCACACGTTGTATTAATGGACACAGTACATGAATTGGAGAAAACCAATGTTACGATAGGCTCAGAAGTAGGCGATACTTGTCCAGTTTGCCGAAAAGGAACGGTAGAAGATGTTGGTGGATGTAATACGTGTACAAATTGTAATGCACAATTAAAATGTGGGCTATAATTGTAAAGCAGGGGCTACGATTCTTAGTAGCCCCTTTTAGAGGTTGTTTAAAAAGTCACCAAATGATAAGCGGCGCATCTCTTCGTTGGCTTGTTTTTCCGTTACTCACGTATTAAAAGCATACGTTCCGTTACTCAAAACTACGCCGCCTCGACCTGCTTGCTTCTAATTTGCTGACTTTTTGAACACGCACTTATAATGGTGACTTGCCAAATTGATTTATCTTTCTGAAGACTATAGATGCTCTTGTTTCGGTTATGAAACTGGTGTATCATTTTAATAGCTAGTCATAATAGAAATCGGGAGAAATGGAGGATCGTAATGACCACACCAAGCATGGAAGATTATATCGAACAAATCTATTTATTAATAGAAACAAAAGGATACGCTAGGGTTTCAGATATTGCTGAATCGTTAAACGTGCATCCTTCCTCCGTTACGAAAATGGTTCAAAAATTAGATAAAGATGCCTATTTAAAGTATGAAAAATATAGAGGACTAATACTGACGTCAAAAGGACATAAGATAGGAAAGCGCCTCGTTTATCGACACGATTTATTGGAGCAGTTTTTAGAAATTATAGGAGTGGAACAGGAAAAAATATACGAGGATGTTGAAGGAATAGAGCATCATCTAAGTTGGAACTCCATTGACCGTATAGGGGATCTCGTGCAATTCTTTGAAGAGGATAAAACAAGGATTCAAGGTCTTCGGAAAGTGCAACAAAATAACGAAGAATAAAAAATGAACAAGATCCAATTCATATAGTGGGTAGTCATATCATTCTGCTTAGAAACATATGAGAGTCTAAATAGAAAAAAATCGAGCCATTAAAAAGTAGCTCGATTTTTTCGTTTCTGCTTGTTTCCTTCTATAACCTTTAAATGGGTAGGTCTTGTTTTAGATAACCTGCTTTTTTGTGTTAACGGAGCTTTCTTTTTTATTGTATGGGATAACGTTTTTTTCGACGGAACATCATTCTTATATTTCTTTTTTGTTTGCCGAACCGCTTTTTTGTATTTCCTCATTTCATTTGAGGTTCGCTTTCTTAGAAAAAAGAAATAAACCAACCCGTACATTGCAGCCCCGATTGCAGCCATCATTACTAAACTGGATAGAAGAGATGTTGTGTTTGTCGCTAGCTGTGTGACAAATCCAAAAATCGCGAGGCCAATAAGCAAATAAACAAATAGAGACAGCTTATGGCGAATCATTAAATTAAATCCTCCCTTCACTATGTCATCGACTTACACTGCCTTACTATTCTGTATACCACAATTTGCATCATTTTCATCCTATTCTAGAACATTTTAACGAATGGATTGCTACATATACTTGGTTGTTTTAGATTGCTTGGATTCATTAGCAGATGCTAGAGTCTGGATTTAAAAGTGAGAATTAGCAATAGTGTAAGTGAAACAATATACAAGTAACCGAGAATAGTAAAAGTTTAAAAGCCGTCGAACTTGCTAGAATAATGACAACAACCCCAAAAACGCAGCATTAAACTTCTATCTACATTAAATTCTTTCCTTTTTAGAGAAAAATATTCAACACGATCATCTTTTCTTATTTCTAATTTTTAAAAGTAAATACATAACACTTTCTACAATAACTTGCTTACCGTGTTAGGGCATTTTCAAACATTTTAGTCGGCCACTTTTCATGTTGTTATCATCTATTTTACTACAAAATAAGTCCTTTTTCATTACTGTTTTGATCATAGTAAGACGGATGAATGGAACGAATTTGGGTCATCCTAATGGGTGGAGGTGTCGTTTATGGAGAAAGAAAAATTAGAACAAAATCAGAATCAAAATGAAAAGCCGATGTCTGCCTTTGTTAAAGCAATCGTGACAGGAGTAATAGGGGGGCTTTTGTGGAGTTTTTTAGGTGCGGTTACCCATTATTTTAATTTTAGTTCCGTATCTCCTGCAACTTTTTTAATCCGATCATGGCTTCAAACAAAATGGTCTGACGGTTGGCTAGGGGAACTGTTAGCCATCATAGCGCTTGGTCTTATCTCCATTTTAATAGCCATACTCTATTATGCTTTGCTAAGAAAGATGAAAGGAATATGGCCTTCCATTGTATTCGGAGTTGTCCTGTGGTTTTTAGTATTCTACTTATTACAACCAATTTTTCCAAATATAAAGTCAATGACGAAACTTACTAGTGACACAGTGGTGACAACTGTCTGCCTTTTTATCCTATATGGAACCTTTATCGGATATTCCATTTCCTATGAGTATTATGATTCCATTAAGCAAAACGAACCGAAATCGAAAGCAGAAACGTAATATAGAAAGCACGACATGTTCAACTTACAAAGACCATCTAATTGTGATAAACTTAGATGGTCAAACGTTATTTTCGATATTGTATAGGAGTGAGGGGAGTATATGAAGCGTCTGCTGCTTTTAAATGGACCGAATTTGAATTTACTTGGCAACCGCGAGCCACAAGTGTATGGGAGTGCTACACTAGAGTCGATTGTGCAAGACGTTACAAACTTTGCTAAAACTTTCGATTACGTCGTGGAAGACTATCAATCAAATCATGAAGGTGAATTAATTGATTTGATTCAACAAGCAGAGGGGAAATATAGAGGCATTATTTTTAATCCTGGAGCATACACACACACTAGTATTGCTCTTAGGGATGCGATCAGTTCCATTTCTGTTCCGGTTATTGAAGTACATTTATCTAATGTACATAGAAGAGAATCTTTTCGACATACTTCTATGCTAGCACCTGTTTGTAAAGGCCAAATCGTTGGTTTAGGTTCTATTGGTTACCGTCTAGCAGCGACAGTGTTTATGGAAGAAAATGCATAAGTAATAAAGACAAGGAGGATAAAAGTGGGGAAATTAGATGATTTACGTCAATCGTTACAAAATGAAAATGTAGATGCCATATTGATTACGAATGGAAAGAACAGAAGGTATCTAACAGGCTTTACAGGTACTTCTGGTGTTGTTTTAGTTACCCATGAGCAGGCATTGTTTATTACCGACTTCAGATACATAGAACAAGCAAACGAGCAAATTGAAGGTTTTGACATCATTGAGCATAAACAATCGATTGTAAAAGAGGTAGCAGAGCAATTAAGTAACCGCAACATATCAAAAGTAGGCTTTGAAAAAGACGACCTTACCTATGCGATATTTGAACAGTATAAAGAAGCGGTGAATGGTGCGTTTATCCCTGTTAGTGGGATTGTGGAAAGGCTACGATTAATAAAATCTGACGATGAGCTCCAAATTTTAAAGGATGCTGCTCAGATCGCCGATAAAGCATTCAAACATATTTTGACGTTCATCAAACCTGGTGTAAAAGAAATAGATGTTTCTAATGAACTAGAATTTTTTATGCGTAAGGAAGGAGCAACATCCTCTAGCTTTGATATAATTGTTGCATCTGGAGTGCGATCTGCTTTACCACATGGTGTTGCGTCCACCAAAGTGATCGAAGCAGGGGAACTTGTAACATTGGATTTTGGTGCACTCTATAAAGGGTATTGTTCCGATATTACGAGAACTGTAGCAGTTGGGGAAATTAGTAAGGAATTAAAAACAATCTATGACACTGTTTTAGAAGCTCAGAAACGAGGCATGGATGGTATAAAAGCAGGTATAACTGGAGCAGACGCGGATGCGCTGACAAGAGATTATATTAAGGAAAAAGGCTATGGTGATTTTTTTGGACATTCAACTGGGCATGGAATTGGTTTGGATGTTCATGAGGGGCCTGGTTTATCTTTTCGAACAAATAAACCGCTTGAGCCAGGGATGGTTGTTACCGTTGAACCAGGTATATATGTTCCAAATGTTGGAGGTTGTCGAATTGAAGACGACACGATCGTCACAAAGGATGGAAATGAGAGAATAACCCATTCACCAAAAGAACTAATAACACTGTAAACAATGGGTGTTTAGGAGGAGGAAAAACAGAAATGATATCTGTAAATGATTTTCGTACAGGATTAACGATAGAGGTAGATAATAGTATTTGGCAAGTTATTGATTTTCAACATGTAAAACCTGGCAAAGGAGCAGCATTTGTACGCTCCAAGCTGCGTAACTTAAGAAATGGTAATATTCAGGAGAAAACATTTCGTGGAGGAGAAAAAGTAAGTAGAGCGCATATTGAGAATAGAAAAATGCAATACCTTTATTCCTCTGGTAACATGCATACCTTTATGGATAATAACTCTTATGAACAAATAGAATTACCTACAACTCAAATCGAACATGAATTAAATTTCTTGAAGGAAAATATGGAAATCAGCATGATGGTCTATCAAGGGGAAACAATTGGTATAGATCTACCAAATAATGTTGAGTTAACCGTTACAGAGACAGAACCAGGAATAAAAGGAGACACCGCAAGTGGTGGAACCAAACCAGCAACGTTAGAAACAGGACTTACTGTTCAGGTTCCTTTTTTCATTAACGAAGGAGACGTTTTATTGATCAGCACCAATGATGGAAAATATGTATCCCGAGCATAAATAGATGACCAAAAAATCCGTTATTACATTGTAATAACGGATTTTTTGTATTTTGTGGAAAATTGTTGGTGAGTGATAAATGTATATACTAGTTAACTAGCCTGCCTGCTTCGTTGTGCAAGATGTACATAGTACTACAAGATATGGCATTTATCGGTTAGCTCCCTCTCCCTAGATCCCTCAAATCAGTAATCAGTCATCGACAAGTCCGACCGCACTTTTGTTCATTTAAGTGGTTCATAGAGCCGATGAAGGACAAAACCCACGCATTTGAGCAAGGAAAAGTGGTTCATAGAGCCGATGAAGGACAAAACCCACGCATTTGAGCAAGGAAAAGTGGTTCATAGAGCCGATGAAGGACAAAACCTACGCATTTGAGCAAGGAAAAGTGGTTCATAGAGCCGATGAAGGACAAAACCCACGCATTTGAGTAAAGAAAAGTGGTCCATCTTTAAATGGCTTTAGTGTTTTAGATCCCCCGGTGTTTCAGCTTACTGAAACGAGTTCACTTTTCCGCTCGTTATCTAATAGGTAAGCTGTATTTGTCTACCCACTCTATCAACTAAATGAAATTGTGATTGTCATAAACCTATTCGTACAGCATACATTTATCAGTAAGTATCACTAAAAAAGGATGTCCAGAAAAAGAGGACGAACTGAAAGAGGAAGTTCAAACTAAGAGGTATGGAAAGAGGTTTATATGATGAATGCTATTACACGTCTTTTCCCCCCACATATAAAGTCAGAAATAATAATCTTTTTAGCTGATCGTTGGACAACCCTTCAAGAAATTAGGTTTCGAATCAATCAGCCAATTGAATTGGTTTTTGATGATCATGAAGACTGGATCGAAAATGTAGTTCCGACAGATGAAGATGGGATGTATGTGTTAAATCAACTTAGTCAGTTTTCTCTCTATCGAATGGAGGACGAGCTACGCGAAGGGTTTATCACAATCGAGGGGGGACATAGGGTCGGATTAGCTGGTAAGGTCAACACGACGAACGGAGTGGTCAAAGCGATCAAAGATATTTCTTCTTACAATATCCGAATTGCGAAGGAGAAAGTTGGAGTTGCAGCACCTTTTATTTCCTATCTTTATGATCATTCATATGTTAGTACATTGATTATCGGTCCCCCGCAAACTGGTAAAACAACGTTTCTAAGAGATCTTGTGAGAATCGCATCCAGTGGTTGGGGAAAGGTTACGCCCAAAAAAGTTGCTGTTATAGATGAACGTTCTGAAATTGCTGGAAGTGTAAAGGGAGTGCCACAACATCAGCTCGGCAAGCGTACAGACATTATGGACGCTTGCCCAAAAGCAGAAGGAATGATGATGATGATTCGCTCCATGTCTCCAGAAGTGCTCGTAGTAGACGAAATAGGTAGTGAAAAAGATGTACAGGCCCTTATGGAGGCCATTCATGCTGGTGTAAAAGTTATTTGCACTGTGCATGGTGACTCATTAACAGATATAAAGAAAAGACCATCACTAGCCCCATTATTTCATGAAGAAGCATTTCAACGGTTCGTAATTCTTAATAGAGTGAACCAGCCTGGAAAAATAGAGTCCATTTTAAATGAGTCGGGACATAATATCTTGATGAAACCGAGGTGCACAAACAATGAAATGGATCGGAGCACTTCTCCTGCTAAGCGCTACTACTTGGGTGGGGTTTGAATTTGCAAAAAAGCTCAATGATCGCCCAAAACAAATTAGACAATTAAAAAATGCGTTACAAATATTAGAAGCGGAAATTCTGTACAGTCAATCTCCAATAGTAGAGGCATGTATTGCTATTGGAAAGCAACTGCCTGAGCCAATCTGCTGGTTTTTTCAATCGGTTAGTAAAGATTTATCTAAAGGTCAATCAAATTTGTTTGAAGTCTGGAAAAAAAATATCCAACGTTTTTGGGCAATAACCGCAATGGAAAAAAATGAAAAAGAAATTATGCTTCAATTTGGACGTACGTTAGGGCAACATGATTTCACACAACAGCAAAAACATATCCAGCTTGCCCTAACCCACCTAGAAAGAGAGCTTCAAGAGGCACAAGATCATCAATATCGATATGGCAAGATGGTGAAAAGCTTAGGATTTCTGACTGGATTACTCATCATTTTGCTTTTGATTTAATTACAGACAAAGGGAGGGTGCATTGCAATGATCCTTATGTGCAGGTCGCCAGGCAACCTCTTTTATGGAAAGGAGTAAAGTTGAATGCTAAATGATGCATCGATTTTATTTCAAATTGCAGGAATAGGCATTATCGTTGCTATGATTCATACAATCTTGAAGCAAATGGGAAAAGAAGAGATTGCACAATTTGCGACACTAATAGGATTTATTATTGTTTTAGCTATGGTAATTGATGGTATAGCCGATTTATTTCAACAAATAAAATCTGTCTTTTTATATCAGGGGTAGGTTATGGAAATTATACAAATCGTCGCATTTGGGATTGTCGCAAGTTTACTATACATTCTTATAAAAGAACAACATGCACCACTTGCTTTTTTTCTCATTTTACTAGCAGGGATATTTATTTTTATCGTTGTCATTCAACAAATAGCCGAAGTGATTAAGTTGGTTGAATACCTTGGTCAAAAGGCAAATGTAAACGGAATGTACATCGAGACCATTTTAAAAATTATCGGAATCGCTTATGTTGCTGAATTTGGGGCTCATATTACAAGGGATGCCGGGTTAAGCTCTGTAGCTGCTAAAATCGAGTTAGCAGGTAAGGTGTTTATTTTAGTATTGGCAGTACCGATCTTAACCGCTGTAATTGAGACAATTGTTGGATTTATTCCTACGTAACAGGGTGAAAGGTCACGTAATAGGGGAGGAAGCAAATGTTCAAATATGCGCCAATTATTGTAGTTTTGTTCGTTGGTTTATCTTTTTTCCCCAAACAAGCTCTGGCAGCACCTGATAATAATCAAACAGTAGATTTACAAACATTCGATGCTCTTTCGTTTGACGAAATTAATCGTTACTGGAATAAGGTTGTCGATGAATATGGTGGATATCTACCTGAGATAAAAAAAAGCAATTTCTTAGAATTTATTAAAGGAGAAGGAACAGTATCCGTGAAGGACTGGATTACTGGGATGTTAACGTATCTCTTTTATGAAATCGTAATGAATGGAAAATTGTTAGGTAGCCTTATTCTGCTCACGATTTTCAGTGTCCTATTGCAAACGATACAAAATGCCTTTGAAAACCATGCAGTGAGCAAGGTGGCATATGCCATTGTATATTTAGTACTTATTGTGCTTGCTTTAAATAGCTTTTACTTAGCTGTTTCCTATGCAAAAGAGGCAATTGATATGATGGGTAGCTTTATGCTTGCCTTGTTGCCATTGATGCTAGGGTTAATGGCTTCGTTTGGAAATGTAGTGGCAGTGTCTTTTTTTCATCCAATAGTTGTATTCTTGATTAATGCGAGTGGTGTGTTAATTTCGAATATCGTTCTTCCACTATTTTTTTTGTCAGCACTTCTCTGCATTGTAAGTACGTTAAACGAAAAATACAATGTGACCCAGTTAGCAAACCTTCTCAGAAATAGTGGACTCGCTCTTTTAGGTGTATTCCTCACCATTTTCCTTGGGGTCATTTCTGTACAAGGTGCAGCAAGTGCCATCCAGGATGGTGTTGCAATGAAAACGGCTAAATTTGTTACGGGTAACTTCATTCCAGTCGTTGGCAGGATGTTTACGGATGCAGCAGATACGGTGTTAAGTGCTTCTCTCATTTTAAAAAACGCAATTGGTATTGTCGGGGTCATTATTGTTTTGGGACTAGCCCTATTTCCTGCTGTCAAAGTGTTTGCTATTGCTGTTATTTATAAGTTTGCAGCCGCATTATTACAGCCTATTGGTGATGGCCCAGTCATTAAAAGTATGGATACGATCAGCAAACACATCCTTTTTGTCTTTGCGGCCTTACTTGTTGTTACTGTCATGTTTTTCCTTGCCATTGTTATTATTGTCGCTTCTAGTAACGTAACGATGATGCTTCGATGATTGGACAAAAATAGGAAAGGAGGGGCCAGCTATCGAACTCGTAATTCAATGGGTGACCCAAATTATCTTATTTATTTTGTTAGCAACAATAATTGATCTGCTTCTGCCAAATTCAACAATGAAGAATTACATTAAAGTAGTAGTTGGTCTTCTTCTTATACTCATTTTTTTAAAGCCTGTATTCTATTTATTTCAAGCGGATGTTGATCAAACCATAAATCGCGCCATTGCAAGCTTTAATACATCTAATGAAGAAAAAAACATAGAAAATTCCATCGAATTAAAGAAAAAAGAAATACAAGCCTCTAAGCGTGCATATATTTTAGAACAGATGGCTGTCCAAATGGAAGATATCGTGAAAGAGGGGTTGAGGGATAATTATGGTGTTGCCATTGTTGACATGTCATTTCAGTTAAATGATGAGCGAGAGGTGAATTATGATTCTCTTGAGAAAGTATCTGTAATCCTTAAAAAGGAAGATGTACAGGAAATAGAAACTGGGAACGTTGATGAAGTGGTAATTCGTGTTGGTGACGAGGAAGAGGATGAAAAGAAGGAAACAGAAGACACTTCTAACACTAGTCGCATTCGTTCTTATTTAAAAGAAGAATGGCAGCTTCAAAAAAAAGATGTAACGATTGAATGGGAGGGAGGGGTACAGTGAAAAATCCACTAAAAAATTGGCTGTCTAGCATCCACTTTAAACAAGACGATACGAATAAATCGAATAAGGTAGGCTACATTTTGATTATTGCCTTAACTGGAGTGCTACTCTTAATCGTGAGTAATATCTTCCAACCATCTAAAGAGGAAGCGGCACCTCCTTTGCCTTCAGAAAACGAAAGTAAAGATATTCAAGGAGAAAAAGAAACGATCCTACAAAAAGATGATAACAAAAGTGAATTTGTAAAAAGCATTGAGAGTCAGTATGAAAAAGATCTAGAAACGCTTCTAAATAAGATTCAGGGAATATCAGATGCTGATGTAATGGTCAATCTCGATTCAACCAAACAAAAAATTTATGAAAAAAACCTCATTCTTGGCCAACAATCAACAGAAGAAACCGATAAAAATGGTGGAGAACGTATTGTGGAAGACGTAACAAAAGAACAACAAGTTGTATTAGTGAGACAAGGGGATAAAGAGGTTCCACTGTTGGTTCAAACAAAAAAGCCCGAAGTTAGGGGGGTACTTGTTGTAGCCAAGGGTGTAGAAAATATACAAATAAAAAAATGGGTCATCGATGCTGTGTCAAGAGTTCTAGATGTGCCTACAAATCAAATATCGGTAATGCCGAAAAATTAAGGAGGAAAAAATATGTTAAAAAAACAAACGGTTTGGTTACTTACAATGTTAAGTCTTATGATTGTCCTAAGTGTTTATTACATGACTTCTCCAGGAAGTGATCAGCTATCAATGATTGGCTATTCAGAAACAGACGTAGATGAAACGACCTCGGACATGGAGGATGGGAACATCGATCCAGTAGAAGCAGGTGAAGCGGATGAAGTAAGCGAAGCAGCTGACGGAAGTGTAATCTCTCAAATTTCATCAGATCAATTGTTTGACTCGATTCGATTGCAAATCCAGGATGAGAGAAGTGCGATTAAAACACAATTAGAAGAAGTTGTTGCTTCTAGCAGTACTACGTCAGAAGAGAAAAATCAAGCAAGATCCGAAATGAAGCAACTAGAAAAAGTTTCAACGAAAGAGTCCATTTTAGAGGAAAGCATTTTAGCTGAAGCAAATTACCAAGATGTGCTGGTGCGTAAAGACGATGACGTTGTCCATGTAACAGTGCGAGCAGATGAAGAACTTTCTAAGACAGAAGCGAATAACATTATGAGATCGGTTATGGATGAATTTGGACAAATATCGGTCGATGTAAAGTATCAACCAATTAGTTAATGCATCGTATACGTTTCCATTTTAATGAAGTCATACGCAATTCAACATAAATTATTTAAAGGGCAAAACTTTTGTTGTACAAAGGTTTTGTCTTTTTGCGATGATTTTGTAGGTTACTATTCAATTCTTTTAAATTTTGTTATCCTTACATAGATGATTGTTGATGTAGGATATGTATTTGTCGTAGAATGTTAATAGGAGTTATTAGTACCTGTTGTTAAAATTGAAAAGATTAAGGGGTGCCAGACAATGTTAAAGGTTCAAGAAATTAGAGAACTAATTAAATTAATTGATGAATCATCCATCGATGAATTTTCCTATGAAAGTAATGGAACAAAGGTATCAATGAAAAAAGAAAAAGAATCATTTCAAGTTGAGGAGGTACCCAAAAGTAGTAGGAGTACATATGAGCCGGTTCAAGTAGAAGTAGACGAAAAGCCAGTAGCAACAGCTGAGAAATCAAAATCAGTAGCTACACAAGAAGTAGAGGAAACGGCAGCTTCAACAAATTATGATCATGAAATTGTTTCTCCAATGGTCGGTACTTTCTACAGTTCTCCAACACCAGACAGTGACCCATTTGTACAAAAAGGAGAAAAAGTGAAATCGAACTCAGTGGTTTGTATTGTAGAAGCAATGAAATTATTTAACGAAATTGAAGCAGAAGTAAATGGTGAAATTGTTGAAGTTTTAGTAGAAAATGGGGAACTGGTTGAATACGGCCAACCATTATTTAGAGTTAAGTCGGAGTAAGGGGATGACAATGTGATTAAGAAACTCTTAATTGCGAACAGGGGAGAAATTGCTGTTCGTATTATTCGTGCCTGTATAGAATTGGATATCGAAACAGTAGCAGTTTATTCCGAGGCAGATAGGGATGCACTCCATGTACAATTAGCTGATGAAGCTTATTGCATTGGACCTACATCAAGTAAAGATAGTTACTTGAACTTTACAAATATAATGAGTGTCGCCACACTAACGGAAGTAGACGCCATCCATCCAGGATATGGTTTTCTGTCCGAAAACGCTGACTTTGCAGAAATATGTAAAGCTTGCAATATCACATTTGTTGGCCCAAGTCCGTATGCCATTCAAAAAATGGGGACAAAAGATGTGGCGCGTGAAACAATGCGTGAAGCTGGTGTTCCTGTCGTCCCAGGTTCACAAGGAATTATAGCTGATGAAGAAGAAGGATTACGTATTGCTGAAGAAATAGGTTATCCTGTCATAATTAAAGCCACAGCTGGTGGTGGTGGAAAAGGGATCCGAATTGCAAGAACAAAAGAAGACCTTGTACAAGGGATTCAAGTGACCCAAAGAGAAGCAGAAACTGCTTTTGGAAACCCTGGAGTCTATATCGAAAAATTCATTGAAAATTTTCGCCATGTAGAGATACAAGTACTGGCGGATAATCACGGCAATGTAATCCATCTTGGTGAAAGAGACTGCACGATCCAACGCAGGCTGCAAAAACTGATAGAGGAAACACCAAGTCCTGCTATTACACCAGAAATTAGGGCTGAAATGGGTGAAGCTGCTGTGAAGGCAGCGAAAGCGGTTGGTTACTCAGGCGCTGGCACGATTGAATTTATTTTTGATCAACAAGATCAATCTTTTTACTTTATGGAAATGAATACGAGAATCCAAGTTGAACACCCCGTTACAGAAATGGTAACTGGTATTGATCTCATAAAGGAACAAATAAAAGTTGCAAATAATGAGAAGCTATCCTCTAAACAGGAAGATATTGAGTTTAATGGATGGGCCATTGAATGTAGAATAAATGCAGAAAATCCATCCAAAAACTTTATGCCATCACCTGGTAAGATCGAGATGTATTTGCCACCTGGTGGGCTTGGAGTGCGTATCGATTCTGCTGCTTATCCAGGCTATTCCATACCACCTTTTTACGATTCCATGATCGCAAAGTTAATTACCTATGGAAAAACACGTGATGAAGCAGTTCAAAGGATGAAGCGTGCACTGAGTGAATTTGTAATCGAGGGCGTTTTCACAACAATACCGTTTCATAGTAAGGTTATGGATCATCCAGTTTTTATTGATGGTGATTTTAATACGAAATTCCTTGAAAAATATACTATAATGGAAAGTGAAGTGGAAAGGAAGGGGTGAAGGGAATGAGCGAAAACCCTTTGTTAAGCGTAGGAAATAATTCGGATTTAGGGAAAGTGGAAATTGCTCCTGAGGTCATTGAGGTTGTTGCTGGTATTGCTACATCAGAGGTCGGCGGTGTTTTTTCGATGCGTGGAAATTTCGCCTCAGGTGTAGCAGAGAGATTTGGGAAAAAATCTCACGGTAAAGGGGTTAAGGTGGAACTTACGGAAGAAGGCGTGATCATTGATACGTTCGTTGTACTTGACTACGGTAGCAGCATTCCAGATGTAGCACAAAGAATTCAAACGAATGTTCGTCAAGCAATACGCAATATGACAGCATTAGAACGAACCGAGGTGAACGTACATGTTGTAGGCGTTCAAACAGAACATAAAGAAGAAGATACTACAGAGGTTCAAGAATAAAGTATGGCTCAGAGAGATTTGTATCTCTCAGGGCTTTTTTTATTCATCGTTTTTGCTGGTAGTACTAGGATATTGAACATCCTATTATATTAATTCCTTCATTAGCATTACTAGATGGAACATGATATTATTTATACAACTGTTATCAAAGGAACGAATGATAAGGAGAATTGGTAATGAATAGAAGGACAGCGAGAGAAAAAGCATTTCAAGTTCTTTTTCAAATGGATATAAATGCAGTTGATCCATCCGAAGCATTGGAACATGTTTTAGAAAAACCAGTTCAAGATTCCTTTTTACGTGAGCTTGTATTTGGTGTTAATGAAAAAAAGAGTTCTATTGATCAACAGATCGCTGATCATTTACAAAATTGGTCATTAAATAGGCTAGCCTCTGTAGAAAAAACGGTTTTACGTATTGCAACATATGAATTACTGTATAATGATGAGGTACCAACAGGTGTTGCGATCAACGAGGCGGTTGAACTTGCACACAAGTTTGGAGATGAGAAATCAGGTAAATTTATCAATGGTGTCTTGTCAAAAATGTTGAAATAGGGGGAGAACAATGGCGGCAGAAGTCATCTATGGAAAAACATTATCAGAAAACCTACGGCAAGAGATGAAAGAACAAGTGGAAAAACTTAAGCAACATGGGGTAACTCCTGGTCTTACTGTGATAATTATTGGGAATGACCCAGCATCTATCTCCTATGTTCGTGGAAAACAACGGGCATCAGATGTGGTTGGGATTGATTCAAAATTAATCGAAATGGATAATACTACATCACAATCTGAGCTATTAGAGTTAATAAAAAAGCTAAACAATGATCCCAAAACCCACGGGATCTTAGTTCAGTTACCATTACCAGATCACATAGATGAGCAGGTAATCATTGAGGCAATTCATCCTACCAAAGATGTGGACGGATTTCACCCAATTAATATCGGGAAAATGATGACTGGAAAGGAAACATTTTTTCCATGCACACCTTATGGAATCATAACGATGTTAAAATCGAAAAATATTCAAATAGAAGGAAAACATGCCGTTGTAGTTGGACGGAGTAATATTGTTGGAAAACCGGTTGGACAATTATTGTTAAATGAAAATGCTACTGTGACTTACATTCATTCAAAAACAAAAAATTTCCGTCACTTTACGAAACAAGCAGATATTTTAGTTGTGGCCGTAGGCAAGGAACACTTTATAAGTGGTGAGGACATAAAAGCCGGTGCTGTTGTCATCGATGTTGGAATTAACCGAAATGCAGAAGGTAAATTAACTGGTGATGTAGAGTTTGAATCTGCCAAAGAGAAAGCATCATACATTACACCTGTCCCAAAGGGTGTCGGTCCAATGACCATTACAATGCTTTTACATAATACAATTAAATCAGCACAAGCAGGATTAAAATAGAAGGTCGAGGAAGTAGAATGGCAACAGATCGTTATTTAACCGTTAGTGCGTTAACAAGGTATATAAAAAGAAAACTCGAAATGGACAAGCATTTAAAGGAAATTTGGTTGAAAGCTGAAATATCTAACTTTAACCACCATAGTCGAGGACATATGTATTTTACATTAAAAGATGATCGTTCCAGAATTCAAGCGGTCATGTTTTCAGGGAATAACCGTACGATCAAATTCAAACCCGAAAACGGTATGAATGTACTTGTAAAAGGGGAAGTAAGTATTTATGAACCCCAAGGACAATACCAGCTCTATGTTCAGACAATGGAGCCAGATGGGATTGGGGCATTATACCTCGCCTTTGAACAATTAAAGGAAAAGCTACATCGAGAAGGTCTTTTTGACCCACTTCAAAAAAAAGCCATTCCATCATACCCAAGCCATATTGGGGTTGTGACATCTCCAACAGGTGCAGCCATTCAGGATATACTCACAACAATTAAACGTAGATACCCGTTGGTAAAGGTTAGTATTTTCCCTGTATTGGTTCAAGGGGAAAAAGCGGCTAGTTCTGTTGTGGCTGCTATCGAAAAAGCCAACCAGCTTAATCTGTTTGATGTCCTCATTGTTGGTAGGGGTGGAGGCTCGATTGAAGAACTATGGTGTTTTAACGAAGAAGCCGTTGCTCGAGCGATTGCTAAATCAAAGATTCCGATCATTTCTGCAGTTGGACATGAAACAGATTATACGATAAGTGATTTTGTTGCGGACGTAAGGGCTGCAACACCGACTGGAGCGGCAGAATTAGCAGTACCTTCCCAAACGGAATTAATAAACCGTGTAAATACGCTTACCCGATCCTTACACATGGTAGTAAAGGGAACCGTTTTAGAACAAACCAGGAGACTGTCTCAAGTGAACAAATCATATGCCTTCCGTTATCCAGAGCAGCTATTAAGACAAAAAGAACAAGACCTGGATAAAAGTGTTGAAAAACTAGGGCGGATTATGACGTATTTTTTGAACCAAAAAAAGGAAGGGCTACGACAAATCCGAATTCGCTTTGGACAGCAGCATCCACAGCGACAAATAGATCAAGCTAAACAGCATTTACAGCTTCTGTACCAAAGAAACGATCGAGCAATGCGTAAAGAATGGATAGACAAACAAACTTCTTTTAACCAAGTGTTAGATAAACTTACATTGTTGAACCCGCTGGAAACAATGAAGCGCGGATATGCGATCGCAACCGAAAAGAATGGGCAAATTATTAAATCAACAAAACAAACGCAACCAGGCGATTTAATAATGGTTCGATTGCAGGACGGAACATTAGATTGCCAAGTATGGGGGATCGAGGAGGGAGAAGAGATATGACGAACGATCACGATGATAAAAGTGCTGAGCTATCTTTTGAAGAGGCCATGCAACAGTTGGAAAAAATCGTCGAAAAACTGGAAGAGGGAGACGTTCCACTAGAAAAAGCAATCAACTATTACCAAGAAGGAATGAAGCTCTCTAAACTGTGTAGTGAAAAACTCACCAAGGTTGAGGGACAAATGGAACAAATCGTGAATGAGCAAGGTACATTTGAACCATTCATCGTCCAGGAGGAAGAATAGCGTGCAAGCTCCTTTTGAATTGTATCTAAGCGAAAGACAACAGGTGATCAACCTGGAATTAAAAAACTACATTTCAATGATAGCTATCCCTGATCCATTAAAGAAATCGATGTTGTATTCGATTGAAGCAGGTGGTAAGCGAATTCGGCCTATTTTGATGATGGCGTCCTGTGAGGCCTTTGGTTCAACATACGAGAAAGTGCTGTCTGCTTCCGTTGCACTTGAAATGGTTCATACGTATTCATTAATTCATGACGACTTGCCTGCAATGGACGATGATGACTATCGCAGAGGGAAATGGACAAATCACAAAATGTTTGATGAGGCAACCGCTATTTTAGCGGGGGATGCATTACTGACGTATAGTTTTGAAATCATTTCCAAAGATTCACAGCTTACAGATTCTCATAAAGTATTTCTTATGAAGGAATTAGCTGAGGCAAGTGGTCCAAGGGGAATGGTGGCAGGTCAAGTATTAGACATGGAAGCTGAAAATAAAATGATTACTGTGGAAGAATTAGAAATGATCCACCATTTGAAAACGGGTCAATTGTTAAAATGTGCGATACGATCAGGCGCATTCATGGCTGATGCCAACCAAAAACAACTCAAAGCAATGGAGACGTTCGCCTATTACTTAGGACTCATATTTCAAGTCCAGGATGATATTTTAGATGTGACAGGTAATCCTAATAAAATCGGAAAAGCGGTCGGAGGAGATGAACAAAAGTTAAAAAGCACGTATCCACGTCTACTTGGATTGGATGGAGCTATTCAACAAAAGCAACGTTATGTTCAACTCGCAAAATCAAAATTATTAGAGGCCGATGTAAACTCAACGATTTTAGAAGAACTAATCGAATACTTTAACCAGCGTGATCATTAAATTTTAGATTGAGAAATGTATAAGAATATGTTAATATAAGTAATATAGAAGGAATGGTGCAGTATTCTAGTCAGTCCTCCGTTCCTGAAGGCGGGCCTAAAAATCCGCCAAAGGGCACATCGATGAAGTTCCTTGTGCTGGCTTGAGGCGCCCAGCCTTGGGTCAGTGCTGGGAGTTAAGGTTGAAGGGCGATCCACAAAGGCATGTGGGCGAAGACCCTTCTTCCGCGGAGGCCCATCTTTGTAGTGTAACCCTAAGCCTAGGGGCACTATGAAATGGGGTATGAACCTGCGTAATAGGGATGGGGAATCTCTACCCGCAGCGTAGCCTGCCTTGAGTGGAGTTGAGGGGATTACGTTTATCGTTACCAGAATAGGTGGCCACTATTCTGGTAGTTTCACCGTATGAAATCAGCTCTGCAAAAGAGGCTAAGGAACGGTTAAAGGCTGTTGAGGAAACCTCCTAGACTGTTCGAAATGGACATGGAACAGGGATTATAGTGCGGACTAAGTGGTAATCCAGTCCAGCATTCGGAAACGATGCTGAGTCAAGTTTAAAGGGGAACCGCCAAAGTGGTGACACTTGGTACTTGACTGGGAAAACCTACTGGACCTAAGCTGCAATTTTTACCTGTTTCGTGACCATTCCTTTCCTACATATTTTGAGTGCATGTACATAAAGTTGACAACAAATTAGAAGCAAGTAATCTAATTTAAAAAAAGGATACGATTAAATAAATGAAGAGTCAAATAAAGAAATCACTTAAATTCAGTATAAGTATTGCCGTTATCACTTTCGTGTTAGCGGCTATTTTTTCAGTTGTTTCATCGTCAGTTTTAGGTGAGGTTGTATGGATTGCTGGTTTAGTTATTGTTTTTATCATTGTTTTAATCGGTGTTATATTTGACATGCTAGGTACCGCTTCTGCTGCAGCAAATGAACCACCCTTTCATGCGATGGCAGCGGAGAAAGTTCCAGGAGCGAAGCAAGCTATTGCTATTGTCAGAAATGCTGAAAGGGTTGCCAGTTTTTGTAATGACGTAATTGGCGATATATCAGGGATTGTAAGTGGTACAGCATCCGCAATCGTTGTCATTCAATTGGCAAACGTTTTTGGGAACAGCGAGGGTTCTGCTACCTATATTGTCTTATCTGTTCTGATGACTAGCCTTGTTGCCGCCTTAACCGTTGGAGGTAAGGCACTTGGAAAATATTTTGCCATCCATTCTTCCACACAAATTATTTTTTACGCTGGTAAAATACTGGCTATACTAGAGGAAAAATTAAAAATCAAAATTTTATCTCAGGATAAAAAGGGTAAGTGAATTTTATAAAGGGGCGGATTCCCATCATGGATCTTATGAAAATGAAAGATCCTTCGTTTTTAAAGGCCTTATCGAACGAAGAATTAGAAAACGTAGCTTCAGAAATTAGAAATTTTCTTATCAAAAAACTATCGACAACAGGTGGACACCTGGGTGCCAATCTTGGAGTAGTTGAGTTAACACTAGCACTACATAAAGCATTTTCTAGTCCCGTGGATAAATTAATCTGGGATGTTGGCCATCAAGCATATATTCACAAAATGCTTACTGGAAGGACAAGCCAATTTGATACGCTTAGACAATATAAGGGATTATGCGGCTTTCCAAAAAGGCGAGAGAGTGAGCATGATGTATGGGAAGCCGGCCATAGCTCCACTTCTCTGTCAGCGGCAATGGGTATGGTGCTCGCTCGAGATTTGAAAGGTGAAAATCATTCGATCGTCCCAGTAATTGGAGATGGTGCATTAACTGGGGGTATGGCACTTGAAGCCTTAAACCATATTGGACATGAAAAAAAGAATTTGATTGTTATTTTAAACGATAATGAAATGTCAATTGCTGCAAATGTTGGTGCACTTCACAATGCACTTGGAAGAATGCGAAGTGCAGGGAAATATAACCGGGTAAAAGATGAACTTGAACTACTCATGAAAAAAATACCTGCTGTTGGAGGAAAGCTTGCCCAAGCAGCAGAACGTTTTAAAGACAGTATGAAATATTTTATGATACCAGGCATGTTGTTTGAGGAATTTGGTTTTACTTATTACGGACCAGTGGACGGGCATAACTTTGACGATTTATTTGAAAATCTTTCCTATGCAAAGAAAACAGATGGCCCTGTTTTAATCCATGTGATAACTGAAAAAGGGAAGGGGTATCGTCCCGCAGAAACGGATATAAAAGATAAGTGGCATGGAGTTGGCCCATATAAAATAGAATCTGGTGAAAAAATTAAACCTGTTAATGCCCCCCCAGCATGGAGTCAGGTTGTAAGTGATACATTACAACAAAAAGCCAGGGAAGATGATCGGGTTACCGTTGTGACACCTGCTATGATTTTAGGATCTAAGTTAGAAAAGTTTCAGAATGAATTTCCGAATCGTTTAATCGACGTAGGAATAGCAGAACAACACGCCACAACAATGTCAGCAGGCCTAGCTACACAAGAGATGAAGCCATTTCTCGCTATTTATTCGACATTTCTTCAGAGAGCGTATGATCAGATTGTTCACGATGTTTGTCGCCAAAATTTAAATGTCGCATTTGGAATAGATCGAGCTGGCTTAGTCGGTGCAGATGGTGAGACACATCAGGGAGTATTTGATATTGCTTTTTTACGACATCTGCCGAATATGGTAGTGATGATGCCAAAGGACGAAAATGAGTGTCAACATATGGTTCATACAGCCTTGGAATACAATGACGGACCAATTGCAGTTCGATACCCAAGAGGAAACGGGCTTGGAGTAGAGATGGATCAGACATTACATTCCATCCCAATTGGTAGCTGGGAAATTGTGCAAGAGGGTACCGATGTAGCAATTTTAACGTTTGGTACAACATTAATGATGGCATTAGAGGCAAGAAAGGAACTTGCGGCAAAAGGTATTTCTGCTAAGGTTGTGAATGCGAGATTTATCAAACCATTAGATGAAAATATGCTTCATCAATTCATGAAGGCCAATATTCCATTGCTTACCATTGAGGAGGCTGTCTTACAAGGTGGATTTGGCAGTGCTGTTTTGGAATTTGCTGAAGCCAATGCGTACCAAAACCAATCGATTAGAAGAATGGGTATACCTGACAAATTCATTGAGCATGGCTCTGTTAAGGAATTATTAAACGAAATTGGATTAACAAAAGAAAACGTAGTGAAACAGGTAGAAGACTTAATCCCAAGAGGGTATGAGCAAAAATGGTTAAAAAGCAAAGGTTAGACTTATTGTTAGTTGACAGACATTTAATTGACACGAGAGAGAAAGCAAAAAGAGCCATTATGGCAGGGTTAGTTTATTCTGAACAGCATCGGTTAGATAAGCCAGGCATGAAGGTAAATCATGACATTCCTCTTCAAATAAAAGGGAAACTCATACCTTATGTAGGGCGTGGCGGCTTGAAGTTAGAAAAAGCAGTGGACATTTTTCAGCTTTATTTAAAGGATAAAATAATGATCGATGTCGGCTCCTCAACAGGAGGATTTACCGATTGTGGTCTGCAAAAAGGAGTAAAACGTAGCTATGCCGTTGATGTAGGGTACAATCAATTAGATTGGAAGCTTCGAAGCGATCCAAGAGTGGTCGTCATGGAACGTACAAATTTCAGGTATGTTACTGCCGATATGCTAACAGAAGGGTTACCAAACTTCGCTAGTGTCGATGTATCCTTTATTTCTTTAACCTTAATCATACCGGTGCTTTCACAGCTTTTATGCCCAAATAGTGATGTCGTGGTCCTGATTAAACCACAATTTGAAGCTGGTAAAGCATCAGTTGGAAAAAATGGGATTGTACGTGACCAAGCAACACATACAAAAGTGTTAGAACGAATCCTTGATTTTTCTGTTGAAAAAGGTTTTGTTGTAAAGGGGTTGACCTTTTCACCGATTACAGGAGGTGAGGGGAATATTGAATTTTTAGCCCATTTGTTTTGGAGTGGGGATAAAGAAGGAAAAATAGATGTTGATGTCGAAATAAGTAGCATAGTTAAACAAGCACATCAAACCCACTACAAATAAGACTAGCATTATCTATTGAACACATATTTTAGGGCTACTTAACTTGGTAGTCCTTTTTATACGATTGGAGGGAAACGATGAACAAGGTTCAGCGACACATTAAAATACGTGAATTAATTACGAACAATGATATTGAGACGCAGGATGAACTCGTTGACAGTCTTAAAGGTCTTGGGTATAACGTAACACAAGCTACTGTTTCTCGTGACATTAAAGAACTTCACCTAGTTAAAGTACCAACTCACAATGATCGCTATAAATATAGCCTACCAGCTGATCAACGCTTTAACCCACTTGAAAAATTAAGGCGACTTATCATGGATGCATTTGTTAGTATCGATGTTGCAAGTCATTTTATTGTGTTGAAAACGTTACCAGGAAATGCGAACGCTATCGGAGTGCTAATTGATCACCTTGAGTGGACTGAGATATTAGGAACAATTTGTGGAGATGACACATGTTTAATTATCTGTCGAACAGAAAACGATACACAACAAATTAAAGATCAGTTTTTAGATATGTTATGAGAGGTTTGAACACGCACTATGAGCTGGAAAGAATGGGGTGCTATAAACGTGTTAATTGAATTATCAATAAAAGACTTTGCTATTATTGATGAAATATCCATTACGTTCCACAACGGTTTAACAGTTATCACAGGTGAAACAGGTGCAGGAAAATCGATTATCATTGATGCGATCCAGCTTCTAACTGGTGGCAGAGGTTCTGTTGAATATGTCCGTCATGGAAAATCAAAAACAGACATTGAAGGACTGTTTACAATTGAAAATAAGGATCATCCGGTATATGGGAAAGGCAGCCAATTCGGTATTGATATTAAAGATGATGGGATGGTAGTACTGCAACGTTCGATCACCTCAAACGGAAAGAGTATTTGCCGTGTAAATGGAAAGCTCGTTACGTTAGCCATTTTAAAGGAATTTGGAAAGGCGCTTATTGATATTCATAGCCAACACGAGACACAATCGTTGATGGATCCCGAAAGACATATCGAGCTATTAGATCTGTATAATAAAGACAAGATTGACCACATTAAAAAGGAATACTCTCGTTTGTTTCAAAAGTTGGAATCGTTTAAAAAACGTTATAAACAATTAAATCAAAATGAACAGGAAATGGCTCAGCGTTTAGACCTATTAGAATTTCAAGTGAAAGAAATTCAACAGGCTGAATTATCACCAGATGAAGATGATCATCTATCTGAAGAGAGGAATTCGTTAGCTAATTTCGAGAAAATATTTAATGGCTTACAAGATGCGTATAATGCTTTGTACGGAGAACAAAGAGGATTGGATTGGCTTTCACTAGCACTGACAGGGCTTGAAAGTGCAAGTGAATTTGATGAAACGATTGAAAAAATTAGAAGTCAGTTTTCAGACCAGTACTATTTAGTAGAAGAAATGACGTTTCAAATCAGAAATCGATTAGATGAGTTAGATTTTAACCCGAACCGGCTAAATCAATTGGAAAGTAGACTGAACGAAATCAATCGGTTAAAGAAAAAATACGGTACTTCTGTCAATGATATGTTAGAGTATCTGTCAAAAGTTGAAGATGAAATAGATCAAATCAAAAACCGAGAAAGTCACATTCAAAACATAGGGCAGGAAGTATCCGAAATTGGCAAGGACACGTTATTGGAGGCAGAGCACTTACATGAAAAGAGAAAGGAAGCTGCTGCAGAATTAACCACAGCTATATACCGCGAATTGAAAGACTTGTACCTTGAAAAAGCCTCATTTGACGTAAGTATTAAAAAAAGAGAAGGATCTGTCGAAGACCCTATCATTAGTAAATTGCACGCCTCAGGTATGGATATCGTACGCTTTTTAATTACAACAAACCCCGGGGAGCCGTTAAAGGAACTCCATAAAATAGCTTCAGGTGGCGAACTATCAAGAATTATGCTTGCCCTTAAAAAAATTTTTTCTCGACATCAAAAGGTAACGAGCGTTATTTTTGATGAAGTAGATACAGGAGTAAGCGGCAGAGTTGCACAATCAATTGCAGAAAAAATATACGATGTTTCATCTGGATCGCAAGTGTTGTGTATTTCACATTTACCACAAGTTGCAGCCATGGCAGATACCCACCTTTTAATTGAAAAGAAGGTGGAAGGTGAACGTACCTATACAATTGTTAAAGAACTATCGAAAGAAGATAGAAGTGACGAAATAAGCAGAATGATTACCGGCGCAGAACAAACTAAGACAACCAAACAGCATGCAAAGGAACTCATTAACTTGGCTGAAAAATTTAAAAACAATCAGCATGTAACATAAACCTTTGCCAAATCTGGCAAAGTTCTTTTTTTTCTTAAATAACTTGATCAAAGGAAAATAGTTGGCGCAGCAGGAAATCTTACCCCTTTTTTCTCAACTTTACTGGGTTTAAAAACGATGGATGAAGGTCAAATTATAAATACAGAAATAAATAAAATAGGGTATGGGTTAGGAACGAGGAGAGTGAACCAATGAATTTTAAAAATCACATGCGCAATGGAATAGGAATTTTGCTCTTAATCACTTTCCTGTTCATTCCATTTTTAACACCAATACAAACGTATTTATCAATCCCGAATGAATTAACAACATTCCAAAACAATGAACAAATTAGCGTTCCAACTATGGGTGAAAAGGTAAAGATAAAAAATCAAGACAACCAGAATAAGGTAATTCAAGCACTTGGTCCAGCAAGTTTTCAATCGGTTGCAACTGGAGATAGTAACATTATATATGAATTGGCTGGTGTACCACTAAAAAAAGTCAACGTAGAAGTTCTTGATGATTTTAAAGTAATTCCTGGTGGACAATCGATAGGCGTTAAGTTAAATACACTAGGCGTCCTTGTTGTTGGACACCACCTCGTTCAAACGAAAGATGGAAAAATATCTCCAGGTGAGGAAGCAGGAATCAATGTTGGCGATATTATTTTAGAAATCAATGGACAAAAAGTGAAAAAAATGGCTGATGTTAGTCCTTTTATAAAAGAAGCAGGCCAAAGTGGTAACCCCCTAAAAGTGAAGGTAAAGAGAGGTAACAAAACAGTAATAAAGGAATTAAAGCCTACCTTAGATCCAAGTGATGAAACGTATCGAATCGGCTTGTATATACGAGATTCTGCAGCTGGTATCGGAACAATGACGTTTTACCACCCCGATTCTAAAAAATATGGAGCACTTGGGCACGTCATATCGGATATGGACACAAAAAAGCCGATAGAAATAAAAAATGGTACCATTGTACGTTCTAATGTTACTTCCATCGATAAAGGAAATAGCGGCAAACCAGGGGAAAAGCAAGCAAAGTTTTCTGTAAAAGAAAATGAAATAGGTTCGATAACAAAAAATACACCTTTTGGTATATTTGGGAAACTTAACAAGAAATTGAATGATGGTAAATATAATAAACCAATGCCAATAGCACTTTCGGATCAAGTAAAAGAAGGGCCAGCAAAAATATTAACGGTATTAGAAGGAGAAAAGATCCAGGAATTCGATGTAGAGGTCGTACGAAGTGAACCGCAAAAGTTTCCATCCACAAAAGGTTTAATCATAAAGATTACAGATGAAGAACTGCTTGATAAAACGGGTGGAATTGTACAAGGAATGAGTGGCAGCCCAATCATTCAAAATGGAAAAGTGATCGGAGCGGTCACACACGTTTTTGTCAATGACCCAACAAGTGGCTACGGTGTTCATATTGAATGGATGTTGCAGGAAGCAGGTATTGACATTTATAAGAAGGGCAAAAAAGAAGCGAGCTAGTATTAAACGCATTTAAAATAGAAATAAGAAGCGCATGGCGCTTCTTATTTCTATTTTAATATTTTAGATAATTGTGAAGTATGTTATAATTAAAAATAAAGATTTTTCGACAAACACTTATGTTTTTTGTCGTAATCTATCGAAAACGGAAGATAATTTGAGTAAATTAAAGAAAACGCAAAAAAAATCAATGATTTTTCAATAAAAGAAGGAATTTTCGAAGTTGTGTCGAATCTGTTACATGGAATTATAGGAGGATAAAGGTTAAGGAGGAAGAAAATTGGAAAAAATTAAGGTGTTTTTGGTCGATGATAACAGAGAATTGATTAACATGATGGGTGAATACTTCGATGATCAAACAGATATTGAGGTCGTCGGCACTGCCTACAACGGTAAAGAATGTTTAGAAATGCTTGATTCATTAGATCCAGATGTTTTAATTCTCGATATTATTATGCCTCATGTAGACGGCTTAGCTGTTCTTGGAAAGTTAAAAGAATTGAAAAAGGAAAAACTTCCAAATGTAATTATGCTTACTGCATTTGGACAGGAGGAAGTTACAAAAAAAGCCGTTGATTTAGGTGCAGCTTATTTCATTCTTAAGCCATTTGATTTAGAAAACTTGGCCGAACAAATCAGGCAGGTTAGTGGGTTAACTCCACCTTCATTTGACGGAAATTTTTCTTCTCGTCCAAAACAAAAAAAGGAAAATAAAGCGCAAGACCTTGAAGCGAACATTACGAACATTATTCATGAGATTGGGGTGCCAGCACATATCAAAGGTTATATGTACCTCAGAGAGGCAATTACAATGGTTTATAATGATATCGAATTGTTAGGCTCTATTACAAAGGTGCTCTATCCTGACATAGCCAAAAAGTATAATACAACTGCTTCTAGAGTTGAACGTGCTATTCGTCATGCGATCGAAGTGGCATGGAGTAGAGGGAATATGGAATCCATCTCCTCTTTATTTGGTTATACCGTTAGTATTTCAAAGGCAAAGCCAACCAACAGTGAATTTATAGCAATGGTTGCTGACCGACTTAGACTCGAGCACCGAGCAAGTTGAAACGATGAAACCTTACCTTAACGGAGTGTATGAAAGAATACATACGTTAACAACTACGAAGAAAAGTGAATAAATAAACTCCTTTTGTGGGAATGTAAAACAGAAGGAGGAAGGTAACTTGAAGAAAACATTAATTGTATTGATATTTGTTTTATGGTTGTTCCCTTTTGTTGTGTCAGCAGAATCATCTTACACTGTGAGGTCAGGAGATAGTATGTGGAAAATTGCTGAAAGGTTTAAGATCGGGGTTACCGAAATTATTGAGGCAAATCCACAAATAGAGAATCCTGATCTCATCTATCCCGACCAAAAATTAACGATACCTACCATTAGCGAATTGAAGAGCATTGAACACAAGGTAATACAATTAACAAATCAAGAGCGTGCTAAATATGGTCTACCTGCTTTAAAACCAGATTGGGAATTGTCACGAGTTGCAAGGTACAAATCAGAGGACATAGCAAATAAAGGGTACTTTTCCCATACCAGTCCCACGTACGGCTCACCGTTCAAGATGATGCGTAATTTTGGAATTAAGTATCAAAGCGCAGCAGAAAACCTTGCCCAAGGGCAGAAAACCCCTAAAGAAGTTGTCAAAGCATGGATGGGAAGTAGCGGTCATAGAAAAAATATTTTAAATAAAAAATTCACACATATTGGAGTAGGCTATGCAAAAAAAGGGAACAATTGGACCCAAATGTTCATAGAAAAGTAACAATAAAAAACCTTTGACTCTAAATAGGTCAAAGGTTTTTTTGTTTGAGATAAGTTTGATTTACACTCTTTTAACTAGCCAATTTACAACGAACTGTGTTAATATTTTAACTATTCGAGATCCGTACAATTATAAAAAAAGATAATGGAGAGAGATGAATGAAAGTAGTAAAGTTTGGTGGAAGTTCCGTTGCGAGTGCAGAGCAATTGGAGAAAGTGGCAAATATTATCAAAGCAGACAAGGAAAGAAAAATCGTAGTTGTGTCTGCGCCTGGAAAGCGATTTAAAGAAGATGAAAAGGTAACAGACCTTTTGATTGAACTTGGAGAAGCTTTTTTGGATGGTAAAGATTATCAAAATGCGATGAACAAAATTGTAAACCGTTTTTCAGATATTACTACAGCGCTAGGTCTGGATGACATGTTATTACGTGTGATTCAGGATGATATAGCGAGTGTGGTAGCATCCGATCAAGCAAATGAACTAAAAATGGATGCCTTAAAGGCGATTGGGGAAGATTCCTTAGCCAAGGTTTTTGGAGCTTATTTGGCATCAACTGGTACGAATGCAACCTACATAAACCCGAGGGATGCTGGAATTTTTGTAAGCGACCAACCAGGAAATGCTCAAATATTAGAAGAAAGCTTTGAAAAATTATATCAACTAAGAAATAGGGATGAAATATTGGTGATTCCTGGATTTTTTGGTTACACAAAACAAGGTACGTTAATGACCTTCCCGCGTGGTGGTTCAGACATTACTGGATCAATTGTTGCCGCTGGAGTAAAAGCGGATTTATATGAAAATTTCACGGATGTTGATTCTGTTTTCTGTGTCAATCCAACGATCGTCAAACAGCCAAAAGAAATTACTACGCTTACTTATAGAGAGATGCGGGAGTTATCCTATGCTGGATTTTCAGTTTTTCATGACGAAGCTCTTATTCCTGCATTTAAGGCGAAAATCCCTGTTTGTATAAAAAATACGAATAATCCTTCTGCAAGTGGCACAATGATTGTGTCTGAAAGAAAGCTTAATGGTAACCCAGTAGTAGGTATTGCTAGTGATACAGGTTTCATTAGTTTGTATATTAGTAAGTATTTAATGAACCGTGAAATAGGGTTTGGTCGTCGTTTATTAAATATTCTTGAGGATGAACATATCTCATTTGAACACGCTCCGTCTGGGATTGATGATATGACAGTCATTTTAAGAGAAAGCCAATTAACACCTGAAAAAGAAGAACGAATTATGAGTCGGATCAAAGAAGAACTCAAAGCTGATACCATTTCAATCGAACGAGACTTAGCTATGATCATGATTGTTGGAGAAGGAATGAATAGTGCCGTTGGTGTTGCAAAAAATGCAACTGCCGCATTTGCAAATGCCAATATAAATATTGAAATGATTAATCAAGGTTCGTCCGAAGTATCGGTTATGTTTGGTGTGAAATCTTCCAATCTAGAGCCAGCAGTAAGATCATTATACGACATGTTTTTTAATCAATGAAAAAAATGAGGGTGCCTTTTTACGGGCATCCTCATCGTTTTTTTTTAGAGCGTCCCTTCCCCTTTGTGAGATTTCTTTTTTTATCACGATAAAAAATAAAGCCTGCAATGAAACTTAATCCTCCAAGGAAAAATATAAGTCCGAGGAAAAACTGTATACCTAAATAAAAGAAAATAGGATAAAAAACCCCAAAAAGGGCATCCCTCATTATTTTTATTCCAATCGTTGCCAAAATACCAGGAATAACTAGTATTAAAAGTGCCATCAATCTACCCATTTTAAACTCCTCTCACTTTGAACACGCATTTTTAGTATAGCAAAGCAGTAGGATTCTGAAAACCATTCCACTCTTGCCATATTATGCACAATCGTTTACGATAAAAGTACGCAAAAAATTGCAGGATGTGATGAGCGATTGAAACGAGTATTAATCATTGGTGCTGGAAAGGGTGGAACTGCCTTATTAAAATTGTTGCTAGAGACAAATCGAATGGAAATAGTGGCGATCGTGGATATAAAGCAGGATGCCCCAGGGTTGCAGTTAGCCGCTCAACATAGCATAACAACCGCCCATAAATGGAGAGACTGGATAAGAGAAGGAATTGACATCGTAATAGAAGCAACAGGGAGTGAAGAAGTTTTAGAGCAAATTCTTCAGGAACGAAGCAGAAAAACCGTTGTGATCCCTGGCTCAGTTGCTACAATAACAGCAGAATTACTAGAGGAAAAAGAAACGTTATTACATGAAATGAAGCAGCAAGCAGCAAACCGCGAGTTAATCCTCAATCATATCCATGAGGGCATGATCGTTATAAACGACCAGGAAGACGTGGTGTTTGTTAATAGAAGTGCTGAGCGTATTGTGGGCATACCGCAGGATCAATTTCTCTTTCGACCGATTGAAGAAATTATTTCACATACGCGGCTACCACACACATTAAGGACAAGAAGAAAGGAAGTAAATCAAAAACTCACACTAGAAAACGGAAGAAAGATCATTACAACTAGAATTCCTATTATTGATGCAAAGGACAACCTCAAAGGTGCGTTTGCTATTTTTCGTGATATTACAGAAGTGGTTGATCTTGCTGAGGAATTAACGGATTTAAAAGACGTTAAGACAATGCTAGAAGCAATCATTCATTCGTCAGATGAAGCAATTAGTGTGGTTGATGAAAACGGAATTGGAATTATGGTAAATCCTGCATACACACGGATAACTGGATTAACAGAAAAAGAAATAGTTGGAAAACCAGCAACTGTAGACATTTCTGAAGGTGAAAGTATGCACATGAAAGTATTGCAAACGAGAAGAGGCGTTCGCGGAGTCCGAATGAAGGTTGGTCCAACCAAAAAAGATGTACTCGTTAATGTGGCTCCAGTAATTGTAGATGGAAAGCTAAAGGGAAGCGTCGGTGTTTTGCATGACGTAACAGAAATACGCGAGCTGACAAGTGAATTAAAACGCGCTCGCCAAATTATTCGAAATCTAGAAGCAAAATACACCTTTGATGACATTATTGGAGATTCGAATGAAATGACATTAGCATTGGAACAGGCAAAAGTTGGTGCTAGAACACCAGCAACTGTACTATTACGTGGGGAATCAGGTACTGGTAAGGAACTATTTGCCCATGCTATTCATAACGAAAGTGGGCGCCGACATAACAAGTTTATCAGGGTAAACTGTGCCGCGATTGCAGAGTCCATTCTGGAAAGCGAACTTTTTGGATATGAGGAGGGTGCCTTTTCAGGAGCAAAACGAGGTGGTAAAAAAGGCTTGTTTGAAGAAGCGAACAATGGCAGTATTTTTTTAGATGAAATTGGTGAGTTGTCTTTACATATGCAAGCTAAGCTTTTACGTGTGTTGCAAGAAAATGAAATTGTACGAGTAGGCGGAACCAAGCCTGTAACGATTGATGTTCGTATCATCACCGCTACAAATGTAAATCTTGAAAAAGCGATCATGAATGGAGATTTTCGAGAAGATTTATATTACCGTTTAAATCGTTTACCCATTTTTATCCCAGCACTAAGAGAACGGATTGGCGATTTAGAGGAACTTACGAATCATTTAATCCAAAAAATTAATCAGGACTATGGTCGAAATGTTACGTCCATTAGTAGCCAAGCAATTTCCTATTTAAAGAGCTATCATTGGCCTGGAAATGTAAGAGAATTAGAAAATGTGCTAGGACGAGCTATGATTTATATTGAAGTAAATGAAGAAATGATTCAACGCCGCCACATCCCTTCTCTGTCCAAAATGGAACACGATGATGGACAAGAAATATCAGGAAGTTTTCATTGGGAAGGGGAACTTTCGTTACAGGAGTCCGTTGAAGTTTTTGAAAAACAAGTCATAACAGATGCATTTGAGGCAAATGGTTATAATAAAACGAAAACGGCGATCGCCTTAGGTATTTCGATTCGAAACCTGTATTATAAAATGGATAAATACAAAATTGATAAAGATGGCATGCAATAATTTGCATGATTGCTAAAATGTGCAGGTGTTGGTTGAACACAATGAAGCGCTTTCATTAAATAGGTATTGGCACGATTTTTGCATCATTAATTTGTGGAGGATCAAAAATGTTGGAGGCAGATCATGGAACAGCTATCCGAATTATTACGAGAAATAGATATATCCAAAAAGAAAACAATCGCTGTTGCTCAAGCAGCTAACAAAGGAGTGTTACAAGCAATTCAAAATGCGTTAGATTTTCATTTGTGCTCCTTTATTTTATTTGGTGATCAGGAAAAAATAAAAATGATTGCGGCAAACATTCACTTAAATGTGGATCAAAATAACATCACAATCGTGCATGTTCAAGATGATCGTAACGTTCCATACGAAACGATGAAAGTAGTAGCTAGTGACGAAGTAGATGTACTGATGAAAGGAGATATTTCTACTAAAGAGTTATTAACTGCCGTTTTGGATAAGAATGTTGGTATAAGATCAGATAATATCCTATCACAAGTAGCCTTATTTGAAATTCCAGATCGAGAAAAGCTTATTTTTTTAACAGATGCTGGAATGAATATTGCACCTTCTCTGAAGGAAAAAGCACAAATTATTCATAATGCTGTTCAAGTAGCAAATCGTGTTGGCATCCATTTGCCGAAAGTTGCGCCAATTGCAGCTGTTGAACATGTTAATCCTTCTATGCAAGCAACCATGGATGGGGCATCTTTAACACAAATGCAACGACGAAATCAAATCACAGATTGTATTGTTGATGGCCCGTTAGCCTTTGACAATGCAGTAAACAAGGAATCAGCAGTTGAAAAACGAATAAGCTCAGAAGTCGCTGGTGATGCCGATATTTTATTGGTACCAACAATTGAAGTTGGTAATGCATTATATAAGTCCTTTGTTTATTTTGCTCATGCGAAGGTAGCTTCGATTATTTATGGTGCAAACATACCAATCGTATTAACATCTAGATCTGATTCAGCGGAAAATAAGCTATATTCGATCGCTTTGGCTCTTTTGTCATCTAACCATTAGGAGGTAACGACATGGAAATGTTTAAATATATGGAAACGTACGATTATGAACAACTTGTTTTTTGTCAAGACAAGGCTTCAGGCTTAAAAGCAATTATTGCGATTCACGACACAACGTTAGGACCTGCATTAGGTGGAACAAGGATGTGGACATATGCCTCAGAAGAAGACGCCATCATTGACGCACTAAGACTTGCAAAAGGAATGACCTACAAAAATGCGGCGGCTGGACTTAACCTTGGCGGTGGAAAAACGGTTATTATTGGAGACCCTAAAAAAGATAAAAACGAAGCAATGTTTCGTGCCTTTGGCAGGTATATCCAAAGTCTCAACGGCAGATATATTACTGCAGAGGATGTCGGAACAACCGTAAACGATATGGATACGATTCATGAAGAGACGGATTTTGTAACAGGTATTTCCCCAGCCTTTGGTTCTTCGGGAAACCCCTCTCCAGTTACAGCGTATGGCGTATATAAGGGAATGAAGGCAGCTGCAAAACAAGCATATGGCGTTGATTCATTAGAAGGAAGAACGGTTGCCGTCCAAGGTGTTGGCAATGTAGCTTATAAACTGTGTGAATATCTATATAAAGAGGGCGCAAACTTAATCGTCACAGATATAAACAAGGAAGCCGTACAGCGTGCAGTCGAAAATTATGGTGCAAAGGCTGTAGAACCAGATGAGATTTATAGCGTTTATTGTGATATTTATGCACCTTGTGCGTTAGGTGCAACAATTAATGATGAAACGATTCCTCAATTGAAAGCAACGATTGTGGCTGGTGCCGCAAACAATCAGCTTAAAGAAACAAGACATGGAGACATTTTGCATGAAAAAGGAATTGTTTATGCTCCTGATTATGTGATCAATGCTGGCGGAGTCATTAATGTAGCAGATGAACTAAATGGGTATGACAGTGAACGCGCAATGAAAAGAGTGGAAACCATATATGATAATTTAATGCGTGTGTTCGCTATATCTAAAAGAGACAACATTCCTACTTATGTAGCTGCAGACCGGATGGCCGAGGAACGTATCCAGGGATTACAACAATCCAGAAGTACATTTTTATTAAATGGGCACCACATTATTAGCAGAAGATAACAGTAGCGAACATAGAGAGTGAGGTTCATTGTTTTGCAACAACAAACGTATCGAATATTGGTAATAAATCCAGGTTCTACCTCTACTAAAATTGGTGTGTTTGATGATGAATTATGCATATTTGAGAAGACAATCCGACACAACAACGACGATATTGCTTCTTTTCATCGCATTATTGACCAATACGATTTTCGGAAAACGGTTATTTTAGAGGAATTAGATAAGGAAGGGATCAATCTTTCTAAAATGAACGCTACGTGTGGACGTGGTGGTTTGTTACGACCAATAGAAGGTGGAACATATGAAGTGAATGACAATATGCTGCAGGATCTAAGAATGGGATACAACGGAGAGCATGCCTCGAACCTTGGTGGTATTCTTGCACATGAAATTGCAAGTGGTTTAAATATTCCGGCATATATCGTAGATCCTGTTGTCGTTGATGAATTGGAACAAATCGCCAGACTCTCTGGCGTACCAGAAATACCAAGAAAAAGTATTTTTCATGCATTAAATCAAAAGGCGGTTGCTCGTCATGTAGCGAAAGATCTCGGTAACCTTTATGAGCAATTGAATCTTATTGTTTGTCACATGGGTGGTGGGATTACAGTCGGGGCACATCAACAAGGACGTGTCATTGATGTGAATAATGGTCTTCACGGAGACGGTCCATTTTCCCCTGAACGTGCAGGTACTGTTCCAGCAGGTGATCTCGTATCACTTTGTTTTTCGGGACAGTACTACCGTGATGAAATCATGAGAAAGCTTGTTGGTCAAGGTGGACTTGTTGCCTATTTGGATACGAACGATGCTCGAGACGTAGAAAATCGAATTCAAGCAGGGGATCAGGATGCAGTACTTGTTTATCAAGCAATGGCCTACCAAATAGCAAAGGAAATCAGTTCAATGAGTGCTGTATTATATGGTAAGGTGGATGCTATTGCCCTAACAGGTGGTTTAGCATATGGGAAAGAATTTGTAGCGATGATCTCGGAGCGGGTGAATTGGATTGCAGATGTTATGGTTTACCCTGGAGAAAACGAATTACAAGCACTCTGTGAAGGGACGCTTCGTGTATTGAAAAAGGAAGAAACTCCAAAGCAATATCCGAATGCAAGTAGGAAAGGGAGAGAATGATATGACGCAAGATTACGACTTAGTAATAATAGGAGGAGGTACTGGTGGCTATGTTGCTGCGATCAGAGCCTCACAGCTTGGCTTAAAGACGGCAATCGTAGAACATGGTTTGCTTGGTGGGACATGTTTACATAGGGGTTGCATACCTTCCAAAGCTTTATTAAGAAGTGCAGAAGTGTTTCGGCAAACGAAGGAAGCAGACCAATTCGGTATAACCACAGCAGATCCTAAGGTTGACTTTTTGAAAGTACAAGAAAGAAAACAAACGATTGTGAACACGCTTCATCAAGGCGTGCAAGGATTAATGAAAAAAGGGAAAATAGATGTGTTTGAAGGGTATGGTCGTATATTAGGCCCATCCATCTTCTCTCCTACTGCAGGTACAGTATCTGTTGAAATGAACAATGGAGAAGAAAACGAAATGCTCATCCCGAAAAATGTGTTAATTGCGACAGGCTCTAAACCAAAGTCCCTACCAGGATTACAAATAGATGGTCAATATGTCGTAACTTCTGATGAAGCATTATTGATGGAAGAGCTGCCTGCTTCTATTTTAATTGTTGGTGGTGGTGTAATCGGGATCGAATGGGCTTCCATGCTTGCTGATTTTGGTGTTCAAGTAACGATTATTGAATTTATGGATCGGATCCTTCCAACTGAAGATAAAGAAGTATCAAAGGAAATGAAACGACTTTTGAAGAAAAAAGGAATTTCTATTCATACGAACGCTAAATTGCTCCCAGATACACTTACAATAAATAATGGGGTTGAAGTCCAAGTAGATCAAAATGGTAAATCAGAAACATATCAAGCAGATAAAATGCTTGTTTCTGTTGGACGATCTCCGAATAGCCGAAGCATCGGTTTAGACAACACGGATATTCAAACAAATGAACATGGTTGTATCCAAACAAATGATGTTTATCAAACAAAGGAATCCCATATTTACGCAATTGGCGATGTAATTGGTGGATTACAGCTAGCACATGTAGCATCACATGAAGGTGTGATTGCTGTAGAGCATATCGCTGGAGAGGATCCAGTAAAAATGAACGAAATCAATGTTCCAACATGTATTTACTCTAATCCCGAAGCTGCAAGTATCGGATTAACGGAAGAACAGGCAATTGAACAAGGATATGAGATTAAAACAGGAAAGATGTCCTTTAAGGCAATTGGTAAAGCATTAGTCTATGGTGAAACGGATGGCTTTGTCAAAATCATTGCAAATAAACAAACAGATGATTTACTAGGGATTCATATGGTGGGACCTCATGTGACCGACCTAATTTCTGAGGCTGGTATAGCGAAAGTGCTAGATGCGACACCATGGGAAATTGGTGAAAGTATTCACCCACACCCTACCTTGTCAGAGGCTATCGGAGAAGCGGCATTAGCTGTGGATGAAAAACAAATACACGGCTGAAAATCTATTGTTAGGAGGTAAACAAATGACTAATAACCGTCATGAAAAATTAGGTTTAACAGATGAACAAGTGTTAGATATGTTTCGAACCATGCTGTTAGCTCGAAAAATTGATGAACGAATGTGGTTACTGAACCGGGCAGGGAAAATACCGTTTGTCATTTCTTGTCAGGGGCAAGAAGCGGCACAGGTTGGGGCAGCGTTTGCACTTGATCGGGAACAGGATTATGTGCTTCCGTATTATCGTGACATGGGAGTTGTACTAGCGTTCGGTATGACTGCAAAAGATTTAATGCTTTCTGGTTTTGCAAAAGCAGAGGATCCTAATTCAGCTGGCAGACAAATGCCTGGTCATTTTGGACAGAAAAAGAACCGGATTGTTACGGGATCATCCCCAGTGACTACTCAGGTTCCACATGCGGTCGGAATCGCTTTGGCTGGAAAAATGGAAAAAAAGAATTTTGTCAGCTTGGTGACTTTTGGGGAGGGCTCATCGAACCAAGGAGATTTTCATGAAGGGGCAAATTTTGCAGGGGTCCATAAACTCCCTGTCGTTTTCTTGGTAGAGAATAATAAATATGCGATTTCTGTTCCTGCAAATAAACAATTAGCGTGTGAAAAAGTTTCGGATCGTGCTCAAGGATACGGAATGCCAGGTATTACGATTGATGGAAATGATCCACTTGCTGTGTATGAAGCGGTAAGGGAAGCGGCTAATCGCGGCAGAAGAGGTGAAGGCCCGTCGCTCATTGAAGCTGTTTCGTACAGGTTAACAGCCCACTCTAGTGATGATGACGACCGCACCTATCGTGAAAAGGAAGAAGTAGAAGCCGCTAGGGAGAAAGATTCCATTCATACATTTGCGACATATCTTCGGGAGATGGGTATTTTATCAGAGGAAAAAGAGAACCAGCTAACGAAAGAGATTAATCATTTAGTAAATGAGGCAACAGATTACGCAGAAAATGCGGCCTACGCGGCGCCAGAAGATGCGCTTAAATATGTATATAGAGAGTAAGGAGGGGGAATCGTTATGGCTGTAATTTCATATATTCAAGCTGTCACGCAAGCATTAAGAGAAGAAATGCTGCGTGATGAGAAGGTATTTGTACTAGGGGAAGATGTTGGAATACGTGGTGGTGTATTCCGTGCAACCGACGGGCTTTATGATGAATTTGGAGAAGCAAGGGTGTTAGACACGCCGCTAGCAGAATCAGCAATAGCAGGAGTAGGTATTGGAGCTGCAATGTACGGAATGCGACCTGTTGCCGAAATACAGTTTGCAGACTTTATTATGCCTGCCGTTAACCAAATTGTTTCCGAGGCAGCTAAAATTAGATACCGTTCGAATAATGATTGGAATTGTCCCATTACTATTCGTGCTCCTTATGGTGGAGGGGTACACGGCGCGCTCTATCATTCGCAATCCGTTGAAGCAATGTTTGCGAATCAACCAGGGCTAAAGATTGTCATGCCATCCACGCCTTATGATGTCAAAGGGCTGTTAAAGGCTGCAATTCGTGATGAAGATCCTGTTCTTTTTTTCGAGCACAAACGGGCATATCGATTGATAAAGGGTGAGGTACCTGAAACAGATTACACCCTCCCAATTGGAAAAGCAGATGTCAAAAGAGAAGGTTCTGATATTACCGTTATCACGTATGGATTATGTGTTCACTTTGCTCTACAAGCCTCTGAAAAACTTGCCGAAGACGGAATCGATACACATATTTTAGATCTGCGTACGGTTTATCCTCTTGATAAAGAAGCGATTATAGAGGCAGCTTCCAGAACTGGGAAGGTACTCCTGCTTACTGAGGATAACAAGGAAGGTAGCATCATTGGGGAGGTTGCAGCAATCATAGCTGAGAATTGTCTTTTTGATTTAGATGCCCCGATTCAACGACTTGCTGGACCAGATCTGCCTGCTATGCCTTACGCTCCAACAATGGAAAAGTATTTCATGGTTAATCCAGATAAAGTTGAAAAAGCGATGCGCGATTTAGCAGAATTTTAACGGTGAAGGAGGGAATCCAAGTGACAACAGAGAAAATTAATATGCCTAAACTAGGTGAAAGTGTGACAGAAGGAACGATTAGCAATTGGTTAGTCCAGGTGGGAGACCACGTCAATAAATACGACCCAATCGCTGAGGTCATGACAGATAAGGTGAATGCTGAGGTACCATCTTCATTTACTGGAACGATTAAGGAAATCGTTGCCAAAGAGGATGAAACGTTAGAAGTTGGCGAATTAATGTGTTATATCGATACAGAAGATATTTCAGATAGTACTACTAATGAAGCCTCCAGATCTACACCACAATCAACAGAAGAGGTTTCAGAACAATCAAATCAAGACAAACCGGGCAATCAACCTATGAAAAAGCGGTACTCGCCTGCAGTATTAAAGCTCGCACAGGAAAATGATATTGTATTAGATGAAGTGAACGGTTCTGGTAGAGGTGGTCGAATCACTAGAAAAGACATAGAAAAAATCATTGCAGCAGGGGGACAACCAACAGCCAAGACGACGGGGCATTCTGTTCCCGATACGGATTTACATATGCCTTCCACCGATGGAATAGAAGCTATGTCTCTGTCTGGTGATAAGGAGATACCTGTGACAGGAGTTCGAAAAGCGATTGCACAGAATATGGTACGTGCCAAAACAGAAATCCCACACGCATGGATGATGGTCGAAGTAGATGTTACCGATCTTGTAGCATATCGTAAAGCGGTAAAAGATCAGTTTAAAAAAGAAGAAGGCTTTGGTTTAACGTACTTCGCCTTTTTCGTTAAGGCTGTAGCACAAGCTGTAAAAGAATTCCCACAGCTAAATAGTTCTTGGGCTGGTGACAAGATTATTCAACATAAAGATGTTCATCTCTCGATCGCCGTGGCAAAAGATCAGGAGCTTTTTGTTCCAGTTATAAAAAATGCCGATGAAAAAAATATTAAAGGAATTGCTAAGGATATTTATACATTGGCAGCTAAAGCACGGGACGGAAAATTAACAGCTGCTGACATGGAAGGCGGAACTTTTACTGTTAACAATACTGGCTCCTTTGGTTCAGTCCAATCCATGGGCGTCATTAATTATCCACAAGCTGCCATCTTACAGGTTGAATCCATTGTAAAAAAACCAGTCATCATTGATGGGATGTTCGCTGCGAGAGATATGGTTAATTTATGCCTTTCCCTTGATCATCGTATTTTAGACGGACTTATCTGTGGGCAATTTTTAGCACGTCTAAAAGAAATTTTAGAGAACATGTCAAAGGAGAATACAACTGTTTATTAGGATTACGGACAAAAAATCCTCATTGTGGATCATTCACCCACTTTGAGGATTATTTGTATTAAAAATACAATCGACCCTTATTTAACCTAGTCTGAAGGGTTGAAACTTGCTGCTTTAACACTTGATAAAGACGTTAGTAAATTATCTTGCTGTGCTGGATAACTTTAACTTTAAAGAGGGTGTTCAAAAGTAATATTCGGGAACAGTATGACCCAGTTCGCGTCCTCATAACTCAGATGAGGACGCGTTGACTAGATTTTCGGATTTATTGTTAAGTGACTTTTTTTTATTAAAGTATTATAATATTTTATAATACTTTGTGTATCATATTGATTAAACTTCCGATTTTTAAAAACGAGGTGATTATTAATGAATTCTAGCGTAGAAATAGATTTTGAACAAGTACAAAACGAGTTGATATCAAAATTTTTCCATGGTCTATCAAATCCTGTTCGGTTACAAATAGCACTATCTTTAATGAACAACGAAAAAAATGTTGGTGAGCTTGTCGATGAACTGGGTATGAAACAGTCGCAGATTTCCAATCAATTGGCATGCTTAAAAACGTGCGGATTTGTCACATCTCGAAAGGAAGGGAAATTTGTCTACTATAAAGTAACAGATCCAAGGGTTCAGGAAATGATCCATTTGGTACAATCCGTTGTTGCGGACAATGCCAATCTTATTAGTTCTTGCGTCCGCGTCTAGTATGAAGCCCTATTTGACGGTGAAATGAAGTCCGTCATATAGGGTTTATTTTTGGGTTTTAAATCCACCACCCAAATATGACTTCTATAATTCCTCCCTTACTTGATTTCCTCTATCTATTACTTGATATGTCTTAATCATATACTTCTTCCCAACGAGTTAACGTTAATACTAAGTTCGCCTAATTTGGGGAACATATGTAGAGTGTATTTACGAAATGGAGGGAAGGTAGTGAACAGAGAGGAAATAGAAGAAATTATAAGTCGAAATCATAAAAAAATAAATAGTGGAGAAGTAGCGGATTACATTCCAGAGTTGAAAAACATGGATCCGACTATTCTAGGTGTTACAATCGCATCCATTAATCGGGACTCCTTTACAATTGGTGACTGTGATCAGCGTTTTACCATTCAAAGCATTTCAAAGGTTATTGCTTTAATTGTTGCTTTGAAAGATTGTGGCTTTGATAAAGTGTTTTCAAAAGTAGGAATGGAGGCGAGTGGTGATCCGTTTAATTCAATTATTAAATTAGAAACGTTACAACCAAATAAGCCATTTAATCCTATGATCAATGCGGGGGCAATAGCGATTACTTCTCTTATAAAAGGACAAAATGGGGAAGCTAGTTTCCATCGTATTATTCAGTTGTTGCAAACGATTACTGGCTCTAGACATATCGAATTAAACGAGGCTGTGTATCAATCAGAAAAAGAGACAGGCAATCGAAATCGATCACTGGCTTATTTTATGAAAAGCACAGGAATTCTAGAAGGCGATCCTGAAGAAGCTTTAGATTTATACTTTAAGATTTGTTCTATTAATGTCACGTGTAGCGACCTAGCTAAAATTGGCCTATGGTTAAGTAACGGGGGGCAGCATCCTCACAGCAAGGAACAAATCATTGAACCAGAAATTGCGAAAATTGTTTTAACAATTATGATGACATCTGGGATGTATAATGCGTCAGGTGAATTTGCAGTTCAAGTAGGTTTTCCTGCGAAAAGTGGTGTTAGCGGCGGGATTATGGCTGTCGTTCCTGGCAAAATGGGAATAGGAGTTATTAGTCCACCTATTGATAAAAAAGGAAACAGTGTTATAGGTGTTCACGTATTAGAGGATATATCGAAACAATTTCAACTGCACCAATTTCATGTCTAAACAGCGATTAGAAGGTGACAGAACGCAATGGATCACCTTCTATCGCTGTAAAAACTTTCTAATTATTAGTTCCAAAATGATTAGATGTATAAGTGTTTGCGGGTCAAAGAAAGATCATTGTTTAACCCTTTAGAGAACAATATCTGATGGATGTTAATGCCGCTAATACGAAAGGATGCAGCACAAGATCTCAAGTACAATCGCCACATACGTACAAAACGTTCTCCATACTTGTCACGTATCGGATCGACATTTTTTTCAAAGCGTTCTCCCCATTGATCAAGTGTCATCGCATAATGGATTCTTAAGCTTTCAACATCAATCGTATGAAAATCATAATCGGGCAATAACCAAATTATTTCACGTAAGGATGGAATATAACCGCCTGGAAATATGTATTTGGAGATCCACGGATCAATTGGTTTTTCTGTCGGATGCGTGATTGAATGAAGCAATGTCAGACCACCTTGAGTCAGTAAATTTTGCACCGTTTTCATAAAATCTGGATAGTTTGCCTGTCCTACATGTTCAAACATTCCAACACTTGCGATCTTATCAAAAGTTCTTCCACTTTTTGCTAGTTCGCGATAGTCGATTAGTTCCACTTCTACCTTGCTTTGTAAACCTAGTTCATTAATCCGCTCCTGTGTCTTTTTGAATTGCTCTTCACTTAATGTAATCCCTGTTGCTTGCACATCATATTGCTGTGCTGCACGAATAATCAGCCATCCCCATCCACTTCCTATATCTAACAGTTTTTCTCCTGGTTGTAATTGTAGTTTCTTTAAAACATGATCTATTTTTTGCAATTGGGCTTGTTCAAGAGAATCACTAGCTGTTTGAAAGTATGCACAGGAATAACTCATCGTTTGATCTAACCATAATGAATAAAAGTCATTCCCCAGATCGTAATGGTACTGAACATCTTCTTTTTGTTTTTTTACCGAAGTTCCCTTAGGTAGATGAGAAAGTGTTTGTGACCAGATAGAATCTTTGTTTGCATTAGCCGTTTTAATTAGTTCTTCTATATCACCGATGATATCAATTGTCCCATTCATATAAGCTTCTCCGATGGCTAAAGCAGGACTTTTGGCTAATTGTGAAAATGGGATCTTCTCATGAAAAACAATCGTAAAAGAAGACTCTCCTTCCCCGTATTTTTCCATAGCACCATCCCAATAGGTGATATGAAACGTTTGATGCTTCATTCCGTTAAAAAACTTTTGAAACAAATATTTCTGCATCATACATTCTCCTCATTCAAGAGTTATTGTTACTTTGGCTTTAATAGTGTGTTATGGATAATTATAACAGAATCGTGGTTTTTGACACAGTAGACTATTCAGTTTATTATATTATTATATTTTAATATGATATTGTTACGACAAACAATAAGATAAATAAGTGATACGTGTATGAGAAGCGAGGAATACATTAAAATATTATAATTTATGTAAAGGAGTGGAATATTAATGTAAAAGAAAGAAAAAGATAAAGGTGTTGCAGCCACTTTTGGAGGGATTGGCGTTCTTTTATAATGCTGCTTCTATGGTTTCAGTCAGGCGGATTTGTGAAGCACTATGTGCAAGAGAGTGGATAAAATATTGGAGTATGCCTATAGAATGCAAAGACTAACGATTGCATAAAAAATAAAAAGGAGTTCGGTATAATGAGTAATTTAAAAAAAGTACGATTACCAATAGAAGGGATGACATGTACAGGGTGTGAAGAACACATTACAGAGGCATTGGACAAGTCTGGGGCGGAAAATTCGAGTGCGGATTTTCGTAGAGGTGAAGCAGTGTTCGAAATAGATGAAAGAGATTTGGAAAAAGCGAAAGAAGCGATTCGCGAAACAGGCTACAAACCAGGAAACGAAGCCATTGTTAGTGGTGAAGAAAAACTACATTTAGGTGATGAAGGAGAGTATGACCTTTTAATTATCGGATCAGGGGGTGCGGCATTCTCAGCTGCTATTCAAGCTGTTGAGAAAGCTGCAAAAGTATTAATGATAGAACGCGGGACAACAGGTGGAACGTGTGTCAACATTGGTTGTGTCCCATCAAAGACAATGCTCCGTGCTGGTGAAATCAATCAAATGGCTGCATCTAATCCGTTTAATGGCTTAAATACATCTGCTGGATCAGTTCATTTAAAAGAGCTAACTGGCAATAAAGATGAACTTGTAAATGAACTCCGAAGTGAAAAATATGTGAATTTAATTGATGAATATGGGTTTGACTTTATTCAAGGGGAAGCAAAGTTTGTGGATGAGAAGTCAATTGAAGTGAATGGGGAAACAAAAACAGCGAAAAGAATCATGATTGCAACTGGAGCATCTCCGTCTATTCCGAATATACCTGGATTAAACGAAATTGATTATTTGACAAGTACAACTTTACTTCAATTAACAGAGCTTCCAAAACGATTAGCGGTGATCGGTTCAGGCTACATCGCCATGGAACTAGGACAAATGATTCACAATCTTGGGGCAGAGGAAGTCACACTCATGCAACGTAGTGAACGGATTCTAAAAGAATATGATCCTGAAGTCTCAGAAGCTGTTGCCAATTTTTTAGATGAAAAAGGCATTCATACAATTACAGGAATTACAACATATAAACGTGTAGAACAAAATGGATCAGAAAAACGAATTATTATTGAAAAAGATGGAGAAGAACAAGTAATCACAGCTGACCAAGTCTTAGTTGCGACAGGAAGAACACCTAATACAGTTTCCTTAAACTTAGAAGTCGCGGGGGTTGAAATAGGGAAAAAAGGCGAAGTTGTTGTTGATGACTATTTACAAACGACAAATCCTAGAGTTTACGCGGCAGGTGATGTTACACTAGCTCCGCAATTTGTTTATGTGGCAGCCTATGGTGGTGCAGTTATAGCAGATAATGCACTCGGTGTAGCTAAACGTAAAATGGATTTACGACATGTTCCCGCTGTTACTTTCACAAATCCGTCTATTGCATCTATCGGGCTTACGGAAGCAAATGCAAAGGAAGAAGGGTACAATGTAAAGACGTCTGTTCTACCATTAGAAGCAGTGCCAAGAGCCCTTGTAAACCGAGAAACAACAGGGGTTTTCAAGTTAGTTGCAGATGAAAAAACGAACAAAATAATTGGTGCCCATATCGTTGCTGAGAATGCGGGAGATATTATCTATGCAGCAACATTGGCAGTGAAATTTGGATTGACCATTGAAGATTTAAATGAGACATTATGCCCATATTTAACAATGGCAGAAGGAATGAAGCTTGCAGCATTGACCTTCGATAAAGATGTATCCAAACTATCGTGTTGTGCAGGATAGTTGCAGGGGCTAGTAAACTGTATATTTGGTGATATATCAAATGTTTATAGTTGCCTAGAATTGAAAAACTGGAACATTTTTGCTATGATAAATTTATGTTTAGGAAATCAACAAAGGAGTTGAAGGATCAATGGATTTCAATTTATTCATGAACGACGTGGTAGACACAGCTCGTAAAGATATAACAGAGGCAGGCTATAAAGAATTAAGAACTCCAGAAGAGGTGGACCAAGTACTTACCCAAAAAGGTACAACACTTGTAATGGTCAACTCTGTTTGTGGTTGTGCAGGAGGGGTAGCCCGACCAGCTGCAGCTAATGCGATTCACTTTGATAAACGTCCTGATAATTTAGTTACTGTATTTGCTGGACAAGACAAAGATGCAACGGAACGTGCAAGAGCGTACTTCGAAGGATACCCACCATCATCACCATCTTTTGCACTTTTAAAGGATGGAAAGATTGTGTCAATGGTAGAGCGCCACGATATTGAAGGCTTTGGTCCTGTTGATGTTGTTGGAAAATTGCAAAGGCTGTTTGATGAGCATTGCCAAGAGGTTTAATTTAAGATTAGGCTTTTAATAGATCACCATACCAAACCCCTTGCCACACGTAGTGACAAGGGGTTTTCCCATATCTAAGTGGTACACTAAGGGAAGATAAATAGCAAGCATGTTTTAGAAGGGGAAATCATCTGTGCGAATCGGGTACCGAACACTTAAGACGGCTGTTGGAACACCAATTGCTATTTGGATAGCACAGCTTATGCAGCTTGATGGCGCTGTGTCTGCTGGGATTTTAACGATTTTATGTATTCAAACAACTCGGAAAAGTTCTGTCCTTAGTGCATGGCATCGATTTATTGCGACTTTACTAGCGATGTTCATTTCAATTGTTGTGTTTGAAAGTCTTACCTACCATCCTATCACAATTGGAATTGTGCTACTTTTATTCATTCCAATAACAGTTAAGTGGAAAATTACTCCTGGAATCGTGACAAGCACGGTCATTATTTTGCATTTATACCAAGCAAGAGATATTTCATTTCAGTTAATTGGAAATGAATTATTGTTAATCACCGTTGGAATCGGAACAGCATTGCTTTTAAATTTATATATGCCAAGTCTAGACAAAAAATTGTTGGAGTACCAAGAAAGGCTAGAACATCATTTTAAAGTTATTTTGAAGGAAATAGCCACTTTTTTGCGAGATGGTGATCAGGCTTGGTCTGGAAAAGAATTGACAGAAACAGAAGTCATTTTGGATCATGCTGAAAGCTATGTTGTTCGTGATATTGAGAATCATTTGCTCAGATCCCATCACCCATTTTATAGTTATTTTCAAATGAGGAGAAAGCAATTTGAACTATTAAAAAGAATGCTGCCACTTGCAAGTCAGCTAAACCATACTTATGCCCAATCGTTTCAGATGGCTACATTTTTTGATGAACTATCAGATAGTGTTCACCCAGGAAATACGTCTACAATATTTCTGGAAAAAGTGCATCGATTAAAAAAGAAATTTGAAGAGGATGCCTTGCCTCAAACACGGGAAGAGTTTGAAACAAGAGCGAATCTGTATAGGTTGTTACAGGAAATAGAGCAATATTTAATTCTTAAAAAAACGATAAACAAAAATGGAAAACCAGCGTTTCATAAAAAGGAACGATTGGAAAACACGAAAAAAAATAAAGACTGATGAAAGGTTCGACCCCCCACCAGTCGTTTTGATGTTAAATAAACATTGCTAATCCTGCTGTAATAGTTGATAGTATCATAGCAATAATCATAATATAGACGATAATCTTTATTCTTTTCTCACGCTTGGACTTTCTTCGTGGTTGTGGATTTTTGGTTTTTGTTGCCACATGAACGCCTCCTTCACACAAATACTACTTGTATTTTACCGTGAAAAGAAGAAATGGACAAGTCAAGGTAATTATTTCAAGTAAAAGATAGCAAGTAAAAGGATTTTTTATGGGTAGTATCGAATGATAACATGTTAGGATTGTATTTAGAACGGACTTAAAGGAGGAGTTAGTCACAATGAAACAAGAAAGTCAGTTCTCTCACGTAAAACAGGAGTGGGAGAAGGAAACCGAGAAAACAACTGAACGCTTTCCTGAAAGAAAAAAAGATTTTAAAACAAGCTCCGATATTCCAATTGATCGATTATATACACCAGAGCAAGAAAGTGATTCATACATTGATAAATTAGGCTTTCCTGGTCAGTTTCCATATACAAGGGGTATCCAACCAACCATGTATCGAAGTAAATATTGGACGATGCGCCAGTATGCAGGGTTTGGTTCTGCTAAAGAAACAAACAAACGATTCCGTTATTTACTAGAGCAAGGTCAAACGGGATTGTCCGTTGCTTTCGATTTACCTACTCAAATTGGCTATGATTCAGATGATCCAATGGCAGAAGGAGAGGTAGGTAAAGTTGGTGTTGCGATCGATTCATTAGCAGACATGGAGCAATTATTTGAATCGATCCCACTTGAGAAGGTTAGCACATCTATGACGATTAATGCACCAGCTTCCGTTCTATTATGTATGTACATTGCGGTAGGAGAGAAACAAGGAGTTCCTTCAGAAAAGCTTACAGGCACGATTCAGAATGATATACTGAAAGAGTACATTGCTAGAGGTACTTATATTTATCCACCGAAACCTTCGATGCGTTTAATTACGAATATTTTCAGATATTGTCAAGAGAACGCACCAAAATTTAATACGATTAGTATATCCGGCTATCATATAAGGGAAGCAGGATCTACAGCTGTCCAGGAGGTTGCTTTTACGATTGCAAATGGTATTGCTTATGTGGATGCTGCACTTCAGTCTGGTATGGATATTGACCAATTTGCACCAAGGCTCGCTTTCTTTTTTAATGCACACAATCAATTTTTTGAAGAAACAGCAAAATTTCGTGCAGCACGAAGGATATGGGCAAAGATTATGAAAGAGCGGTATCATGCAAAAAATCCAAAAAGCTGGAAACTGCGCTTTCACACACAAACGGGTGGTTCGACATTAACCGCACAGCAACCGGACAACAATATCGTTCGGGTAACACTGCAAGCGCTTGCAGCTGTATTGGGTGGTACGCAAAGCTTACATACGAATTCTCGCGATGAAGCCCTTTCCCTGCCAACGGAAGAATCAGCTAGAATTGCATTAAGAACCCAACAAATTTTAGCAAATGAAAGTGGTATTGCCGATACGGTTGATCCACTAGGTGGCTCCTATTATGTAGAGCACTTAACAAATGAAATAGAAAGGAAAGCAATGGAGTACATTGAAAAAATAGATACATTTGGTGGTGCTGTTCAAGCTGTAGAAGATGGTTATATGCAGCGTGAAATTCATCAGACCGCATATGACACACAAAAACGCATTGAAAAAAAAGAAGAGATTATTGTTGGGCTGAATCAATTTGAGCTAGAGGAAGAGGTGAACCCTGATTTATTGAAAGTCGATGAAACCCTTGAGGCAAACCAAAAAGAACGGTTAACACAAATAAAAGCAAGTCGCGATCTCGATAAAGTGCAGGATTGCTTGGATCGTCTAGGAAAGGCCGCAAGAAACGATAGTGAAAACCTGCTTCCGTATATATTAGAATCGGTCAAAGCGTATGCTACTGTGGGTGAAATTTGCAATGTATTAAGAGAGGAATTTGGAGAGTATACTGGAATTTAGGGGTGAATCTAATATGAAGCAAATTCGTGTGTTAATAGCAAAACCTGGGTTAGATGGGCATGATCGTGGGGCTTTAATCATTGCTCAAGCGCTAAGAGATCATGGAATGGAGGTTATTTATACCGGTTTAAGACAAACACCTGAACAAATTGCACAGGCTGCCGTTCAGGAAGATGTAGACGTTGTTGGCTTGTCCTCTTTATCTGGAGCGCATCGTTCCTTGTTCCCAAAGGTGATCGAAGCCTTAAAAAGTAAAAATGCGGAGGATATTCCTGTTATAGGTGGTGGTGTTATACCGTCTGAGGACATTGCTTTTTTAGAAGAAAAAGGAGTAAAAAAAATATTTACGAGCGGGGCATCGACAGATTTGTTAGCGCACTACATTAAAGGATTAGTTCATTCAGAAAAGGTTTTAGAATCGCCGAAAAAAATCTCTCATATTGGAATAGCGGTAGAGAGTATCGATCAATCGCTACCTTTTTACGAGCACATGCTAGGTTTAGCATTGGACATGGTAGAGGAAGTAGACACCGAGAAAGTGAAAGTTGCTTTCTTATCAATTGGGGAAAGCCGCATAGAACTTTTAGAACCACTTTCCGAGGAATCAGCTATTCGTAAATTTTTGAATAAAAAAGGAGAAGGCATTCATCATATTGCTTTAGAGGTGGATAGTCTTGAAGAACGACTCCTTCAATTGAAAAACGAAGGAGTCCCATTGTTAAATGAGGAGCCGAAACAAGGTGCGAACAATAGTCAAATCGCCTTCATTCATCCAAAGGGAGCGAATGGTGTCTTGTTTGAACTAACAAAGCATGTCAAAGGGAGTGAGGAATAGTGGACATTTACGAAAAAATCAATCAACTTTACGATAAAAGGAGGCAGGTGGAACTCGGTGGTGGCGATGAGCGAATAGCGAAACAGCATGAAAAAGGAAAAATGACTGCACGTGAACGAATCGACTATCTCCTTGATGACGGATCTTTTGTTGAATTAAATCCATTTATGGAACATCGAGTATCCGACTTTGGTATGGATAAGAGCAAGGCAGCTGGAGAAGGGGTCGTTACAGGATATGGAAAAATTGATGGACGCCCTTTGTATTTATTTGCCCAAGACTTTACCGTTTACGGTGGGGCTTTAGGTGAAATGCATGCAAGAAAGGTTGCAGCCGTTATGGATCTAGCTGCAAAGAATGGGACACCATTTGTTGGGTTAAATGATTCTGGTGGTGCTAGGATACAAGAGGGAGTTTCTTCCTTGGATGGCTACGGTCATATTTTTTATCGCAATTCCATTTATTCAGGGGTTATTCCACAAATTTCTGTCATCTTGGGTCCATGTGCGGGTGGTGCCGTCTACTCCCCGGCAATAACCGATTTTGTTGTGATGGTCGAGGAGACGTCTCAGATGTTTATTACAGGGCCGAAAGTGATCGAAACGGTAACCGGTGAAAAAATAACATCTGAAGATTTGGGAGGCGCTGCGGTACATAATAGTAAAAGTGGAAATGCACACATAAAAGCAAGTAATGAAGAGGAAGCGCTTGATGCTGTAAAACGACTGATTCATTATCTTCCTTCGAACAATAAGGAAAAACCACCTTTAATTGAAGAAGAAGTAGCGGAAGTTCAATCCGATTATCGTCCAGAGTTAACCGATCTGATTCCCTTTGATGCGATCCGCCCCTATGATGTAAAATTAATCATTGAACAGATTGTGGATGAACAGTCATTTTTTGAAATTCATTCCGACTTCGCTAAAAACGTTGTGGTGGGGTTCGCGCGGCTGAAAGGAAAATCAATTGGATTAGTCTGTAATAATCCCAAGTATCTAGCAGGAGGACTTGATATTGATTCCAGTGACAAAGTATCTCGATTTATTCGATTTTGTGATGCCTTCCATATTCCGTTAATCACATTTGAAGACGTGACCGGATTTTTCCCTGGTGTCAAACAGGAGCATGGTGGCATCATTCGTCACGGCGCAAAAATCTTATATGCTTATTCAGAAGCAACCGTTCCAAAAATCACAGTTATTACAAGAAAAGCATATGGCGGAGCATATGTGGCATTAAACAGTAAATCGATTGGTGCTGACATTGTGTATGCTTGGCCTAATGCTGAAATTGCCGTGATGGGGCCAGAAGGGGCGGCAAATATTATTTTTGCCAAGGAAATAAAAGAAAGTGAAAATTCGGATGAAACAAGACAGGAAAAAATCGAAACGTACAGAGAGAAATTTGCGAATCCATATGTAGCAGCTGGTCTCGGAATGGTTGATGATGTCATTGATCCTAGAGAAACGAGAATTGCCTTAATGAATGCGTTAGAAATGCTAAATAATAAACAAGAGGAACGTCCATACAAAAAACACGGTAATATCCCATTGTAAAGGATCACACACTTGTAGAGGATGTGCATTTAGATCAGGGAGGTCAGTACATGGTAGAAGTAAATAAGGATCGTATCGTAAATGAGTTTATGGAGTTGGTACAAATTGACTCTGAAACAAAGTATGAGAAAGAAATAGCGGCTGTGCTTAAGAAAAAGTTTCAAAAACTTGGACTTGAAGTAGTTGAAGATGATAGTCAAGCTAAGACTGGTCATGGGGCAGGAAATTTAATATGCACATTAAAAGGGAATAAAGCAGAGGTAGACCCTATTTATTTCACTTCCCATATGGATACGGTTGTGCCAGGTAAGGGGATAAAACCATCCATAAAAGACGGGTATATCGTTAGTGATGGAACTACCATTCTCGGTGCAGATGATAAGGCTGGATTAGCTGCTATTTTAGAATCTATCCGACTTCTTCAGGAAAATAAACTAGAGCATGGAGATATCCAATTTGTTATTACAGCTGGAGAAGAATCAGGACTTGTCGGTGCTAAATCATTGGATCGTACGCACTTAAAGGCGAAATTTGGCTATGCAATCGACAGTAACGGTAAAGTGGGAGATATTATTGTTGCTGCCCCGACCCAAGCTAAAGTGAAGGCCGTTGTAAAGGGAAAGACAGCCCATGCTGGAGTTGCACCTGAAACAGGCATTTCAGCGATCACACTTGCAGCAAAAGCAATCGCAAAGATGCCGCTCGGCCGAATTGACAAGGAAACAACCGCCAACATAGGTCGTTTCGAGGGTGGCACCCAAACCAATATTGTGTGTGATTATGTGGAAATTTTGGCAGAAGCACGTTCACTTGTTCCAGAAAAAATGGAAGAGCAAGTTAAAAAAATGAGTAGTGCTTTTGAGAAAACGGCGGAGGAGATGGGTGGATCCGTTGATTTAGATGTTTCGATCATGTACCCAGGTTATAAACAGGAAGCAGGGGACAAAGTAGTAGAAGTGGCTAGACAGGCAGCAAAAATAATTGGCAGGGATAGTGAGTTGGTGCAAAGTGGTGGTGGAAGTGATGCAAATGTAATTGCAGGATTTGGAATTCCGACGGTTAATTTAGCTGTTGGCTATGAAGAAATCCACACGACCAATGAGCGGATTCCGATTGCAGAGCTTGTAAAAATAGCCGAACTTATCACTATGATCACGCAAGAGGTGGCAAATAACTAAGTGCTTATATCCTTCACGTTCCAACGTTAAAGTTGGAGGGTGAGGGATTTTTTATATAGGAAGTCTGCAATCTATAAAAAGCTAGGCCAACAGTCTTTGTTAACGCATAAACGATCGGTCATTTTTCCGCTCCGTCCTTCATGTCTTTTGTATAATCAATTACATACATAGAAATGGAAATAACGCCCAACCAAAAGAAATAAAGAGGCGTTGGAGTCATATAATTGGCGATTATGATATTTCCAATTATAGAAACAATCAATAAAAAGATAGCTATATATCCCACTTTAGAGGTTGGTAATAATTTCCTTAAGTGATTTTTCACTCTTTCCACTCCCTTTAATCAATCTATCATTTCCTCTATTGTATTCACTCGTTATTTTTGTGTGAATATCTATTAATCTAACGTACCACAAAATACCTATGATTGAAACGCTAAAGGTAGTGATGGTACGAATTTAGTTTGCCGACCCACTATGCTATAATTAGAAATCATAACCGTTAAAGTAAGGAGATTAACTTATGGAAAGCTGGTATCCAAAAAAGGGACGAGTCATCTTTCACGTGGATATGAATAGTTTCTATGCCTCTGTTGAAATGGCTTATAATACCAAGTTAAAAGGAAAACCAGTAGCAATAGCAGGGAATCCTGAGGAAAGAAAAGGGATTATTGTGACGAGTAGCTATGAAGCTCGGAAAAAAGGGATTCGGACTACGATGCCACTTTGGGAGGCTAGGAAATTATGCCCAGAGTTAATAGTTTTGCGGCCTAACTTTGACAAATATCGAATGGCTTCAAAAGCGATGTTTACCATATTATCCGATATAACCCCTTTTGTTCAACCGGTTTCCATTGATGAAGGCTACATGGATATTACAGAATGTGAGAATCAAGGCTCTCCGCTAGAAATAGCAGACCGAATCCAAACAAGAATTTTGGAGGAGCTAGACCTTCCATGTAGTATTGGAATTGCGCCAAATAAATTTTTAGCTAAAATGGCTTCTGACATGAAAAAACCGATGGGAATTACCGTCTTAAGAAAACGAAATCTATCTACTAAACTTTGGCCTTTACCCATTGAAGAAATGTATGGAGTAGGGAAAAAAACGGCAGCCAAATTGTACGAAATGAATGTTTATACAATTGAAGATCTAGTATCTGCTGATAGCTATCAATTAAAGCGAGTGCTTGGAATAAATGGGGAACGGCTTCAAAATCGGGCAAAAGGAATAGACCCTAGTCCTGTCGATCCAGAAGCGGTTCATGAATTTAAAAGTATAGGTAGTTCAGAAACGTTACCCCAGGACACAACAGATGAATTAGAAATAAAAAAACTTTTTCGTCAGTTGGCAAGAAATGTGGAGCGAAGACTGAAGAGAAAGCAATCAGTTGGTCAGAGTGTGCAAATAACGATTCGGTATGATAATCGCAAAACGATTACAAGAAGTAGGAAGCTACCTAACTATATTGAAAACGAAGATGATATTATGGGAGTTAGCTTCGATTTGTTCGAGCGGAATTGGAATCAGCAACCGATACGATTACTCGGGATTACGGTTCAAGATATTGAAGAAAAACAGGATGTGGCTCAACAATTGAACTTGTTTACATATGAGAAGGAGGCAGAACGGGAAAAACTTTATCAAGCGATTGAGCACCTTACTGATAAATATGGGAAAAATCCTTTTATAAAGCCAAAGGGAATAGAGCAAGAGAACCAACCGCGAACCAGCTTTCAAAAGGATTTTCTAGATGACTATAAACAATGATGCCCTTTAAAAAATAGGCATCCCGGGACATTCAGCGGAGAGTTGTCATCGCAAAGTGATTATAAACAATGATGCCCCTTAAAAAAGGCATCATTGTTTCATCCTTTGCGCGGGATATCGACTTGAAGAAAGTCGCGGGCAAGAGTAGTATTTTGAAATATGGTTTGTGCTTCATTTAGTAACTTTCCCTCGCCTTCTTCTTGATAACGAGAAGAAAAGTGGGTCAAGATAAGGTGTTTCACCTTAGATTGTTGTGCAAGTGTGGCCGCCTGTTCTGCTGTTGAATGGTGGTACGGGTAGGCAAGTGCTTCATCCTCTTTACAAAACGTGGCTTCATGAACGAGTACGTCAGAGCCTTCCACAAAGGAACAAAGATCAGGTTTATATCGCGTATCTCCAAGGATGGTAGTTACTCTACCAGGTTTAGCTGGACCAGTATAGTCTTCACCATGAATTATTTTTCCGTTTTCAAGTGTAATCGTTTTTTGTTGTTTAATCTGTTGATAAATTGGGCCAGGTTCAATACCATTTTGCTTTAGCTTGTCTACAAGAAGTTCTCCTGGAAGATCTTTTTCAATTATTTGGTATCCGTAGCTTTGGATGCCATGATCTAGTAGCTGACACGTAACAGTGAATTGGAAATCCTCAAAAATAACACCCGGTTCAACCTCTATTATTTCTAGCTGATAAGGGAGGTGCGTATCGCTTACCGAAAGACTGGTTTCAACAAAGTTTTTCAACCCGCGTGGACCATAAAGTTTCAAGGCTGTCTCCCCGCCTTGAAACGATCTGCTGCTCAACAGACCTGGTAGCCCATAAATATGATCACCGTGTAAATGTGTAATGAATATTTTTTCAATTCGTCTCGGTCGAATGGATGTCTTAAGAATTTGATGCTGTGTCGCTTCCCCACAGTCAAATATCCATATACTACCACGCTCTTGAAGCATTTGTAGTGCGATCGAGGTTACATTTCTTCGCTTAGAAGGTAGCCCTGAACCAGTACCTAAAAAGAAAAGTTCCATCATTTCATCTCCTTTAGGACGACAGGCATTATTGCCAACCACGACGATATTGCGTTATGGATTCTAGTGAATACCCTAGTTCGTCAGCAGCATATTTGGCCCAATATGGGTTTCTTAATAACGCTCTAGCAAGGAAAACGAGGTCAGCTCGCTCATTTTGTATTATTTCTTCGGCCTGGATTCCACTCGTTATAAGACCAACTGCACCTGTCGCAATCTCGACTTCCTTTTTGATCTTCTCCGCTCTCGGAAGCTGATAGCCCGGGAAAGGTGTTATTTTTGCCGGAACGACTCCACCAGAACTACAGTCAATCAAATCTATTCCTTGTTTTTTCATTTCAAATGAAAAATAAACAAAATCTTCCACGCTATTTCCATTCTCGTCATATTCATTGGCAGAAATACGGACAAAAATTGGACCATCCCATTCTATTTTAACAGCATCAATTATTTCGGATAGGATTCGATAGCGGTTGACACGGGAGCCCCCATATTCATCGTCTCGCTTATTCGTTAACGGGGACAGAAATTGGTTGATTAAATAGCCGTGAGCCCCGTGTAACTCAATAATATCAAACCCTGCTTCATTTGCTCGTTTTGCCCCTAATTGAAAGGCTTTTATCGTATCGTTTATGTCTTCTTTTGTCATTGCAGTTGGTGTTTTATAGGTTTCATTAAACGCTAGTGCGCTCGGGGCAAATGTTTCTTCTTCCAACACTGCTTTTCTTCCAGCATGTGCAAGTTGTATCCCACTTTTTGCATCATGTGCATGGACACGGTCTGATATAGCCTTAAGTCCTTCTATTTGTGAATCATTCCAAATTCCTAAATCTTTTGAAGATATTCTTCCTGATGATTGTACCGCAGTGGCTTCTACCATCACCAGTCCAATTTGCCCGGCAGCTCTGCTTTCATAATGGGCAACATGAAAGGGCTGAACCGTCCCATCTTCCTGCTCAGACGAATACATACACATGGGAGACATTACAATTCTATTTTTTAAAGTAACCTCTTTAAAGGTGATAGGTGAAAATAATTTTGCTGTCATACATAAAACCCTCCAGTTTTAATCTGTTTTCTTTTATCTAGCCAATAGGTCTAATTCATAGTTTGCGAATATAATTTACGCTGTTTAAGTGCAAGGTTGGGGACATCTGTAATAATTCCATCCGTTTGTAATTTGAAGCAACGGGCTAGTTGTGCTTCTCGGTTTACGGTATACACGCGAATAGCTAAATTGTTTTGCTGACATTGATTCACTAATTTTTGAGTTAATAATCGATATTTAATATGTACGGAAGTTGCACCAAGTTCCTTCACAAAGGAAACCATGTCCCGTGTTTTATTTGATGTTAAAAATGCTGTAGGAATGGCTTTATCGATTTTTTTCATTCTTTGAATGCTTTCCGGATTGAAACTAGAAAGAACCGTCCGATCTAACACGTTGTGGGCAACCAGCATATCGTATACAATGGATTCTAAGTTCTTGTATTCCATTATATTATTTTTTAGCTCAATATTTAACTTTAACGACTTATCCTTCACCCAATTTAGGAAGTGAGCTAAAGAAGGGATGTGTGCACCCTCAAACTTTTCTGAAAACCATGTGCCAGCATCCAGCTTTTGGATTTCTTCATATGTATAATCTTGTACAAAACCCGTTCCATTTGTAGTACGACGAACATTTTCATCATGGATTAAAACAGGCACACCATCCTTCGTTAGCTGTACATCTGTTTCAATCCCATCTGCACCCATTTGGTATGCAATTTCAAACGCTGGAAATGTATTTTCAGGAGCTCGTTTACTTGCACCTCGGTGCGCGTAGATTAATGTTTTCAAGTGGTTTCACCTCTTTATTAGCAGTTTATGCAAAACTACCTATCCTTCATGATTGTGGTTCAATTATAGAGGATGTTCAAAAAGTCACCAAATGATAAGCTGCGCATCTCGGGCCCACACGATGTGGGTCATACAGGCGTTGCCACAGGACGTGGCGGTCTTAGCCTGTATTCCTTAAATGGCTTGTTTTTCCGTTCCTTGGAAAAGAAACCCGCTTTTCCTGCGTGCGAAGTATATTCAGGGAAGCATTCCTTTTGCTCACGTATTAAAAGCATATCCTTAGAAAAAGAAGAACACTTTTTCTTCGTGCGAGGTAATGCTTTCGAAGCAACAAGCTTTCGCTGCGCTACTCAAAACTGCGCCGCCTCGACCTGCTTGCTTCTAATTTGTCGATTTTTTGAACACGCAATTATAAGAAAAAGTCAATTTGAAAGGGGCTGTTTTAGATGAAAGATTGGCAATCCAAAAACCAATTAACCGATCTTTTAGTTTCACTAGTGAATTACCCAAGCATAACTGGTAGTGAGTCGGAAAATGCCCTAGCAGAGTATTTATATTACTTACTGTCTGATAAAGAATACTTTAGAAAATATCCGCAACACGTAAAACTACACCCATTAAAGGATGGACGTCAGCTTGTTACAGCCTTGGTCAAGCAAGGGGACGTGGAAGATACAATTGTTTTGTTAAGCCACTTTGACGTCGTTGGAGTAGAGGATTATGGAACAATGCAAAATCTTGCTTTTCACCCGAGAGAATTAACGGATGAATGGTATAAAAACATCGATGAGCTGCCAGATCAAGTAAAGAAGGATCTTGAGTCAGGAGATTGGTTGTTTGGCAGGGGAACAATGGATATGAAAGCAGGGTTAACGGTTCATTTATCTATGCTCGAAAAGGCAATGAGTGGGGAATTTAAAGGGAATGTATTACTTGTTTCTGTGCCAGATGAAGAGGTAAACTCACTCGGTATGTTAACCGCATTACCAGTGTTACATAATTTACAAAAACAAGAAAACCTTCGCTATAAAGCCTGTTTAAATGGAGAGCCAGTTTTCAGTAAATATCCCGGAGACGACACAATCTATCTTTATACGGGCTCCATTGGTAAGACACTACCAGGATTTCTTTGTTACGGAAAAGAAACACATGTTGGTGAACCATTTTCTGGATTGAACCCTAACTTGATGATTAGCTTCTTGGCGCAGGAGCTTGAATTAAATCAAACCTTTGCTGAAAAGGTCGGGAATGAAGTAACGCCGCCACCAATAAGTTTAATGCAACGTGATTTAAAAGAAGAATATTCTGTTCAAACACCAAAGGCTGCCATTGCTATGTACAATGTGTTGTATATGGAGCAAACAATTGAGGAAATCAATGATAAACTTTATCAGGCAGCCAACAGCGCAAGTGCAAGAATTTCAAGTTATTTTCATGAAAAAGTTACACATTATTCTAGGCTTGCTTCCAATTTCTCTGTCCCACAATTTCAGGTTCATGTTCTTATGTATGATCAATTGTATAGGGAAGCTGTTTCTCGACATGGAAAAGAGGAGGTGGAACGCCGGCAAAATCTGCTTATGACTCAACGTGAAAAGGGAGATCGTGAATTTTCCACACTCCTTGTTCAAGATTTGGCATCGATGTGTAAGGATCTAGCACCGATGATTGTGTTATTTTATAGTCCGCCATTTTATCCAGCTGTTTCATCTAATGATGATCCATATATCATGAAAACAGTAGAAAAGGTAAAACAATTTGCTATCGATCAATTTGATGTTTCATTGACTGACGTGGAATATTTTCCTGGTCTCTCTGATTTAAGCTTCATTGGTCCTGTTTCGGCAAAAGGGAAGCTTTCCTCTTTAACAAAACAGATGCCACTCCTTAATAAAGGATTTGACATTCCAGAAAATATAATGGAAGCACAATCGATGCCAATCATTAATATTGGGCCTATGGGAAAGGATCCGCACCAATGGACAGAACGCTTAGAATTGACGTACAGCTTTGAAAAGCTTCCAATTATTTTAACAAATGCCATTCATACGTTGTTTGAGGGGTAATTTTTCAATCGTTCATGAAAGGAAAAGCGTCAAAGTGTATGACAAATCCTTATAAAAAAGGTACAATACGCATAGACAACTGAATGACTATTCATTTTGGAGGCTTGTACATGACAGTGAAAAATAAAATGATCCATCAACTAACCGTTCCCACTCCATTTCCAGTCGGGGATGTGCATTTATATTTATTAGAAGGGGATATGTTAACAATTGTTGATGCTGGAGTGAAGACAAAAGAAGCTTGGGAAGCATTACTTGTGCAGTTGAAGGAGATAGGCTATACCCCAGCAGACGTGGAGCAAGTTATTTTAACCCATCATCATCCAGATCATATCGGTTTAGTGGATCAATTCCCTAAGGTAAAGGGAATTTACGGACATACAAATAATGACTATTGGTTAACGAGAGATGAAGCATTTTTTCAACGTTATCAAACATTTTTTGAGGAACTATATGAACGCTCAGGTGTACCAGACAGCTACAAAAAATTTTTACAAACTTTACGTGCACCATTAAAGTTTGCAGGGGAAGGCAAATTGTCTGGATGTTTAGTTGAAGGGGACTTCCTGCCAGGCCACGCAGATTGGTCGGTCATCGAAACGCCAGGGCATGCTCAAAGTCATTTATCCTTCTTTCGCGAATCAGATGGTGTGCTTCTAGCTGGGGATCACTTGCTTCATCACATTTCTTCTAATCCATTACTGGAGCCGCCGATCGATCCATCTAATGAGCGGCCAAAGCCATTGCTGCAATATCGCGATGCAATGAAAAAATGTTTGCAATATGACATTACTACCGTTTACCCAGGGCACGGACCTTATTTTTCAGACGTTCGAAACCTGATTGACATCCGCCTAGAAAAACAAGAACAACGAGCTGGTAAAGTGCTTTCCTTTTTAAAAGAAGGAGGATTAACGGCTTTTCAAGTCTGTGCACTTCTTTTCCAAAAACAAATGGACAAGGAATTTGGGCTGACGATGTCGGAAACGATCGGGCAGTTAGACTACTTAGAGGATCAACAAAAGATTCGAAAAGAGATAGAATACGGTGTGTGGAAATATTATTCGATGTAGGTGATAGGAATGAACCGTGTCCAAGGGAAAAACATCATTATTACAGGTGCTTCAAGTGGAATTGGAAGTCATATCGCAAGGAAGGTTGCGGCAAATGGAGGAAATCCGATTCTCGTGGCACGTTCACTGGAAAAGCTACAAGCGTTGGCAGAAGAGGTAAATAAGGTGTATGATGTGTCGTGTGTTTGGTATTGTGCGGATTTGACCAACTTAACAGAATGGAAGTCCGTGTTAAAGACGATCCTATCTGACCATGGACGGATACATGCTTTAGTCAACAATGCAGGGTTCGGCTTTTTTGAATTAGTAGAGGATAGCAAATGGGAGGATACCGAGCGGATGTTTCGGTTAAATGTATTTGCGGTTATCCAAGGAATTTACGAGATTCTTCCTCATTTTATTGAGAACGCGGAGGGGCATATTGTTAATATTGCCTCACAAGCAGGAAAAATTGCCACACCGAAGTCTGCTGTCTACGCGGCCACGAAGCATGCTGTGATTGGCTTTACAAATGCTTTAAGGCTTGAGACGGAAGACCATGGCATTTATGTGACATCGGTTAATCTTGGACCAGTTCGAACAAATTTTTTTGAAGCAGCCGACCCAACAGGCCATTATCAACGTGCTGTCGATCGCTATATGCTTGATCCAGCGAAGGTTGCAGACCGCGTGACAAACGCTTTGTTTAGCAAAAAAAGAGAAATCAATATGCCTGTTTGGATGGACATTGGCAGCAGGCTCTATCAGGTCCTGCCTAGTTTGATGGAACGGGCCTTAAAACGGCAGTTTCACAAGAAATGATGGGAATGATGATCTAAGAATGAGTAGATCACCGTCAATAGGCTAATTTGACGGTGTCACCAAGCGAACTCGTTTCAGCAAGCTAACTCTAATTAGACCAATAGATTCCTCGATATTTCCGCTCAATCTAGATCATCTTCTATCATTTGAATATCTATAATATCATCCAGCCTCACCCAAACTACTTTATCTTGACACGAAACTTTCATTTGGCCTTGTTCCGTTACCAGCTTTTGGATCTTTCCTAAGATAAACGAATCTTGATACGGATCAAACAATTGAATTTTGACGTTCATGTTTCGGTTTATTGAATCCGTAATCCGTCTAGAAATGATTACAGCCTGTTGTTCATCCAGAATGGGCTTTGTCTTTGTGTTTAACTCTTTTTGATGACGTTGAAGCACCTGTTTATGTTCAGGTAACATCATACGACTTGACTCCCACCTTAAATTATATCCAGGAGTAAGCTTGTTTGGTTTCATTTTAACATCCACCTCTTTTTATACGAAAACGAGTAACTTTATTCCTGTTTTCATTCGCAGTGACTGGTATGCTATGTGGTGGTTTTGGACATCCTTTTTCAGTCCTACTTGTAGTGTCCACCAATTTTTTCAGCCCTAGCAAAAGCCTGACCCGATTTGGTTAAGGAAGTAGCTCGAACAAGGGCTGTTGGACCGTATTTCGAGCGGATTGTATCCATCGCTTGACTCAGATGCTCTTTTCTTAAAGAAAAATCAAACAAGCTTAATTGGTAAAAATCTGCTGGTTGAAGCTGTGATAACGTGATCCCAACACTTCTTATCGGCAATCCATCCCAATGTGCACAAAACAATTTAAAAGCAGCTTGAAAGATGTCCATTCCAAAATTCGTAGGAGAGGCCAGCTTCACTTGTCGGTGAAAACCCGTCGGATATTCAAAACTTGCCCCTCGCGCTCCTACCGTTACGGTGTTACCTCTATAATTTTGCAATCGGACGCGTTGAGCAACTTCTTCACTGAGCTCTAACAGTATGACCCTTACTTCTTCAAGTGTTTCATAATCCCTTGGCAAGGTTGTTTGATGACCGATTGCCTTTTGATGATTATGGGTGTTCGTTGTCACGGGAGAATAGTCAATACCATTGGCTGTTTGCCATAGCACCTCACCATTTATTCCCCATCGCTTTTTTAAAAGGTGAACAGGGAATTGTGCTAAATGACCGATATTTTGAATCCCCATTCGTTCTAAATGCCGCTCCATTCGACCTCCAACACCAAACATTTTACCGATTGGTAACGGCCACATTTGCTCTTGTATGTTTGTATGATCTAATTGAAAAATACCCTGATCATTTTTCTTTGCAAAAACATCACAGGCTATTTTTGCAAGTACCTTGTTTGGTCCAATTCCAATCCGACCATACACACCAGTGCCTTCCATAATCGCCTGTTGAATTTTTTTGGCGATTGTTACTGGATCACCAAATAACCGCTGACTCCCAGTAACGTCCATAAATTGCTCATCTATCGAAAAAGCTTCTACAAGATCCGTAAATTGTTCTAATATTTGAGTGATTTGGTACGACACTTCAATATAACGTTGCATACGAGGTCTGACGATAATGGCGTTGGGGCATTTTTGTTGTGCTTCCCATAGTGGCTCTGCTGTCTGAACGCCACATTTCTTAGCCAATGGACAAGCAGCCAAAATAATACCACTTCTTTTTTTTGGATCACCAGAAACAACCACAGGTTTATTTTGAAGCTGTGGATTGTCTGCTTTTTCCACAGAAGCATAAAACGAAAGCATGTCTACTAAAAATATAACTTTTTTCATGAAATAATCTCCTCACAAAAGAACTAATGTTCGTGAGTATATTATATGCGAATAAACGTTCTTTATTCAATGGAAATTATTTCTTTATAATTTAAGGGTCATGATCTTTTCCTACTCAATCGTAAATTCTTTTTTGACGGTGAACTTTTTCCCATCTTTAGGCGTCATCCAAACAGTAAGAATGTACTCTCCGGCTGGTAGGTTAAGATCATTTAGGTCAACCGTGTATTCCAGTGCTTCTCCTTGTTTTACTTTTTCTTCACCTAGAACAGCTAAGAAGGAAGATACACTAGAATATAAGAAAACTTGTTCCCCGTCCTTTGTCTCTACGGAATAATCGATTCTTTGAGAGCTTGTAAACTCTAGCGTCACTACCTTTTCTGTTTGGTTTTTGACTTGATAGCTATACACCAATGCACTTTTCTTATCTAAACTTGCAACCATTTCTCCTGCCACAATACCACTTTCACCTCCATTTTTTCCTTCACCTTTCTCCTGGCTTGCATCCGCATTTCCGGTCCCGCATCCAGTAATCAGTAAACCAAGTAACACGAACAAAAGTACTTTTTTCATTTGTTTGTCTCCTTTTTATAAGTATTTATATCTAATTTGTCGTTTTTTTTCTGGTTTATGTTACAGGTGAAAAAACAAGAATGAAAACAGAACAAACGTTCATGTTTTATATGAGATGTACTATAATTGATAGAAGGTAATGTTCTTTTAGGGATGGGTCGGCTAACCCCATGAGAGGGGGATGCCATGAGTTTGTATGAGGTTTTGATTGTACTTTTTTCGTTTGGTACTTTTTTAATCGCGCTGCTCGCATTGGTTGTGAAACTGACCAATAGAAAATAGACCCCCCTATTAGCCCACAAAGTTATTAGGGTGAGGTCTATCGCAACATTTGGATAGCCGATCCACTGGGGGAACCGCTTATCTCGTGACCCACAGTTACCACTGTGGGTCTTTTAGTTTATTTATATATATCTATATTATACCATATAAGTGCGTGTTCAAAAAGTCGCCGAATTAGAAGCAAGCAGGTCGAGGCGGCGTAGTTTTGAGGAGCGCAGTGTAGATATAACCTACATGAGCACAAGGAATGCTTCCCCGAATATACATCGCACGAAGGAAAAGTGGGTTTCTTTTCCAAGGACCGGAAAAACAAGCCATTTAAGGAATATAGGCTAAGACCACCACGTCCTGTGGCAACGCCTGTATGACCCACATCGTGTGGGCCCGAGATGCGCAGCTTATCATTTGGTGACTTTTTGAACAACCTCTATAAAGATAAAATGAAAAGGATTTGATGGGTCACAGGTATTATGGTTCCAATATCACTTCGGCCTTTATCTGTTAATTTCCCATCAACCTTGTAGTATCATAGAAGTTAGAATGGAGTGCTTTAACAATATGGGGAATAATCAACGTCATCTGTTACTCATTGTGACAATAGCTTTAGGAGTACTACTGAATCCATTAAATTCATCGATGATTGCAGTAGCTCTATCACGGATTCAGCAAGATTTTCAATTGTCTTTTTCAGATGCCTCATGGCTCATATCAACCTATTATCTTGCCAGCGCTGTAGGTCAGCCAGTCATGGGGAAGTTAAGTGACATCTTTGGTAGGAAGCGTCTTTTCCTGCTTGGCTTAACGATGGTTGCAGTGGCTTCTATCCTTGCACCATTGTCACCAGGATTTGGTTGGCTTATTGGCTTTCGGATTATCCAGTCACTTGGAAGCTCCACCCTTTTTCCCGCTGGTATGGGAATCGTTCGCCAGGTAATTACCCATAAGCAAGCAAAAGCGTTAGGAGTTCTCTCGGTGTTTTCTTCGGTATCAGCAGCTTTTGGCCCTTCAATAGGTGGCTTTCTTATTCAGTTTGGAGATTGGCCCGCTATCTTTTTTATCAATTTCCCATTTATAATTCTTTCATTTGTATTATCCATTAAGGTTCTGCCAAAAGATCCGCCGCCAAATCGAAAGGACTTTCATCTTGATTATGTAGGAATTCTTTTGTTTACAGGTATGATTATGAGTTGGCTGTTGTTTTTCATGTCATTTGAAGAAACCGTAAGCTGGTGGAAGTTACTCCTTAGTCTAGTGGTATCCTTTCTTTTTTACCACTATGAAGTACGACAAAAGGATCCATTTATAGATGTATTGGGATTAAAGAAAAATATAAATGTGACCTTTGTTTATATCCAATTCATTTTGGTCAACATCCTTTTTTATTCTTTATTTTTTGGGGTGCCGACTTATCTTCAAACGAACTTAAAATTAGATGCCAAAAATACGGGCATTATGATGCTTTCCATTGCTGGATTTGGAATGATTATTGCGCCTATTGCTGGGAAATGGATTGATCAGAGTGGATCCAAACCCATTTTGTTCGTTGGATCGATTAGTCTAATTATCGGGACATTAATGATTTTAACGATACAAGACGAATCTAGCTTAGGGTGGATCTTTTTTGCTTTATCCTTTTTAGGAGTGAGCAACGGCTTTAACAACTTAGGAATGCAAACAGCCTTATACGATTTTGTCACCCCAGAGGAAACGAGTGCTGCCTCAGGATTATTTATGACTTCTAGATACATTGGAACAATTCTTTCTTCTAGTTTATTAGGAATTTTGTTTGGAAAAAATGTAACAACAGAAAATTTTCATATCATTGGGGTTATTGGATCGATTATTGGAGTCTGTATTCTTCTTTTAACAATACGCCTCCCAAATAGAAAAAGAGTCAGGGGAAAAATCGGAGAGCATTAAAGCAGTGGGGAGGTGGCAATTTTTTAATAGAAGAAACAAAATTTTATAATATGCACGATAAACGCTCTGAAATTTTTTTGGTTGAGCTAACCAGTCCTTAGAGTATGAAAAGCAATCTAATTATGTCTTTTCTAGAGCTAATTTTATACCAAAACCTATCAGTACAGTACCTGTTATCGCTTCAACAAACATTGTGGTTTTAGGCTTTTTCATAAAAATACTAATCTGGTTAACTAAAGAGATATAGAACAAAAACCATACGGCTGTTAATATGGCATAAGTTATTCCCATTAAAAGAAACGGTACAAAAGTATTGCTTCCTGAATCTACGAACTGTGGCAAGAAGGTTAGGAAAAAAATAGCAACTTTTGGATTTAATATGTTGGTAAGAAATCCTTGTTTAAAACAAGACTTGCTCCCATACTTACTTGCGATAGGCATTTCGATGGCTGCATCTGCTTTCTTGTTCCGTATCGCCCATAATGTCTTAATGCCAAGATAAAATAGATACACAGCACCAACGTATTTGAAGATGGAAAATAATAAAGCGGATTTAACAATAATTGCTGAAAGACCTACAACAGCAGCAAATGTATGAATTAGCAGTGCACAAAATGTACCAAACAAAGTTTTAAATCCTCCTGTTCTTCCAGCAGCGAGGGTATTCTTTGTAGCGATGGCAGTATCAGGACCAGGCAAAATAATTAGCAAAATACACATAACGATAAAAAAATAAAAGTTCTCCATTTTTGATTAATCACCTTCCTACTTGAATTAACATTATAATATAAATTATAAAAGTACGTGTTCAAAAAGTCGACAAATTTAAAATAAGCAGGTTGAGGGGGGAGTTTTGTATAATCTGGTTCAACTATTACTTCAATAACTAAAGGGAATACAATAGATTTAGGAAACAACGTGTTATACAATGGAATCATCTATGATAAAGAAAAGAAGTAGCCCTTTGTTCCAAATGGACATAGGGCACCTATTTCCGTCTGAGTTTTCACATGTCAAGTTTTATTTTTCTGACTCTATCCACATCAAGATCAATGATTTCTGCAACCTCTTTAACGGTCATTCCCTTTGTTAACAGTCGCCTAGCAATTTTTTCATTATGCTCCTTCGCTTCTTTAACCTTTTGTTCTGCTATTTGTTCTGCTATTTGTTCTGATTCTTGTATTTTCTGTTCTGCCTTTTGTTCTGCCTTTTGTTTCGCCTCCTGTATGTTAAGCTCAGCTTCCCGTTTGGCAGCCTCTTCATCTATAATTCGTTTCAAACGTGCTTCATAGGCAAAATATTCTTCTTCGGTCATACTTAACTCTTCCCAGTTTTCAAAAGCGTCACGCAGTGATTTATCTTTCATCGATATTTCCTCCAATTCTCGGTAAATATCATCATAAACTTTATGGTTTCGATGGTCGACCATACCTAACATCAATAGCCATCTTGCCAAAACATTGTTCCATGGGTCTAGTTTGTCATTCTTCCAATCTTGTATTAACTTGGACATTTCAATAAAGTGAAATTCCATTACATTTGTTAATTTAAACCGTTCTTCATCCTCATACAAATGATAGGATGTGTGGAACTGGTCTGTATGATTAAATAGATTGAAATTTACAATGTTAATGGCGATTACCGGTCGTAACTCCTTATAGGTCATTTTCTTATGAAGAGGGCTTCGGTATGTACCAGCCCAATAGTAAATGGAACGTTTAATCATATCATATTGGTTTGTGAATTGGATTTCTACATTAATTCTTTCGTTTTCATCCGTCAGTACTAACAAATCCAGCCTCGATTGCTTATCATCAACATACTCTCCCCCTGCTTCTGTGTTTGAAAATGATATATCTTTAATTCGACTTCGGCCTGTTGTCTGTAATATGGCGTTTAAAAATATCACCGTAATTTCCTTGTTCTTCTCATTTCCAAAAAGCTGTTTGAAAGCATAATCCACTTTTAAATCCATTAACCGTTCTAGTGGTATTTGTTTAAGTAGCTTTGTTCTTTTGTTATGAACTGAATGAAGGTTCTGTTGATCGAAATCGCTTGGAGGTTCTTTTACATGTTGAATGAAATGTACTGGAGATTTGTTAGTGAAATAAGTGGTTGGTGACATTGAACAAAATCGCTATCGCGATGGCTTTTAAACCCATCTTTCCCAAACATTTCAGCTAATTTAATATAGCAGCACACTCAAATATAAGGTATTGTTAATTTACCACAAAAAACAAACCAAAAAGT
>NZ_JAMQKB010000014.1 GCF_028416575.1 Terrihalobacillus insolitus
GGAAAAACCGTATCCTAGTTGAACGGGATACGGTCATACACAACATAAACCGTGTATGTCTATTTAACTAGAATCCCCCACTTCAACAAAAGCGAACTTTCTTTTGTAAGTGGTGGGTAGTTCAATTATAATCAAAACATCGTTATTTTGCCCAACATCATTAGGTTGAAAATCCTCAATGGAAAGTTCAGGGTAAACTTGTTTAATGTGTTTAATATATTTACTATTCATAAACTATACCTCTTTTTCAGCTCTTTTATATTTGTTACATGTTCTAAATGTCAGAAGCCTTATTTAAAATAGGCTGCTTCTTTAGCAGAATAAAAAGTACTTTAACCCTTGCTGAAAGTTTTTCCCTATACCATATCCCCAATATTCTTTTAATACACAGACCCCAAATTCTACTTTATGAGACGTTCTTTTCAATTTGTTCCCTTCACACCTTGAAAATCCAACAATGCTTTCATTAATTTCAGCAACCAAAAATAAGTTATTAATACTTTCCGTATCATCTATAATTATCTGTCTAAACCCTGGTTCATCTATGTACGCCTCGCCTTTTTCTCTGTCCAAATTCTCTGTTTCTCCATCTATTTGGACCCTTACTTCAGATAGGCTTTTTGAACCTTCTTCTGTTGCAGATCGTACGCTATAACGTAAATTATTGATATCAAATTCTTTTTGGTTAACCTTCATTAAAATGCCACCAATCATTTCTTTTTTTAAATATGCTGTTTTTTTTAGACATAAGAAGCGACTGCCTATAAAGCAATCTCGCCAATACTTATTCAAGATAAGACCCGAGAATAAAACATTAATATGCCGCTTTCATTAATTCCTGGATTTTATTGCTTAACCTTTCTTTTAATTCCCCATGTATTTCATCAGAATATTGATATTCAGCATTTCGCCATTTTTCACCAGAGTATTGCCAAACAGGATAAGGAATTCGTTCTTTAGGGGTTCCCAATTATAGCAAGGAAACACATGGGCATGTAAATAAGCATCTGTATTCCCATAAATAGAATAATTAACTCTTCTAGGGTTACAAATCTTTATAATGGCTTCTCCGATCAAATGTCCAGCAATCACCGTTTTCAACAAAGATTTCATTCATAAATAGCTAGTATTATTTCTTTTCGTGGCATATTTGTTTTTCTTAACTTGTTGACATAAGTATAAAATTCATAGGGAACATACTGTTGCATAATATTAAATCCATTCTTGTCTATATCTATAACCCCATACCTAGCAAAAGGCTCATTAAAACAACCAAGGGAACCAGAGTTGTAAAATGTTTTATTATTACAAACGAATTGATGTTTACTATGATCGTGCCCAAAGCAAATCAATGAGAAATCATTTAATCCGTCTATAACAGAAAAATTCTGTGTTGTAGGCATACCAGTTAAATCAAAGGGATCTTTACTTATATGTTCATCGTACAAAGATTGTTTCATTGGATAATGAATTAGATGTAGGCTTTGTTCATAGATGGTAGTATTTATTATACGAGGAAGATTTTCCAACTTAGAAATATGTTCACTATTTAATCTTTCTGCGATCCATTCATGATGTGGAATAACATTAACTCTGCTTTCTGGATAAGGCTCATTATTTAAAATTGCTAAGACCGATTCATCATGGTTTCCAGTTATCACTTCAATATTATTTAGTTCAAATAAAGTATTCAAAACTTCATTGGAAAAGGGTCCTATTCCAATCATATCACCAAGACAGTATATAAAATCCACTGATTTTTCTTTAATATCTTTTAAAACAGCGTTTAATGCGTATATATTTCCATGAATATCTGAGACTATTGCGATTCTATACATCCCCATCTTCCTCCCTACCACTAAATGAATATCGTATCGTTATATAACCCTTTGTCTTCCAAAAAAGTCTATGTATGCAATTCACTTTCTCTTAAGCCCCCTCACTTTACGTACATTTCTTCACAATCTTTACTCTCGAAAAGTATCAGCCACTAAATTACTAAATTCCCTTAGGTAGTAAAGATAGTTGTCACCACCGTAGTTATATCGCTTGTTATACATTTTTGCTACAACAACATTGTATTCAGGAATCACTAGAAGAGTTGGTCCAGTTATTCCTAGAATTTGATAAGAACCTTTAGGAACTCTTTCCCCAATCTCACTGTAAGCGGCAGTAGTGCCTTGTACATACCAAAACAGTCCATTTTGTGGAAGATTATTATCTTTGAAGGGAGGGCTTTGAATTTGAGTTGCAATTTCAATCACTTCTTTTGGAATGATTTGTTTACCATTCACAAAGCCTTTGTTTAAATGTAGATTTCCCCATTGCGCAAACTCAGATGCAGTCGTATAAAGGTTTGATTCATTACCATTATTGCAACTACCCAACTTATATGAACCCTCTTCATCTGGATTAATAATTTCTTTTACTAACGATTCATTCTCCGTAGTTTCCCAGCCAGTATTCCTTATGCCTAAATGTAAAAATACTCTCTCATTTAACAGTTCTGGAAAACTCTTATTAAAAAGGCTATTTACCAACCAAGTCATCATTAACACATTTATTCCTCTATAAGCCCAACCATGCCCTGCTTCAAACTCTCTAAAAATAGTACCATCTTCTTTTTCGTGTAAACCGTGTGAATGAGTTACTAAATGCCGTAATGTGGTTTTTCCCAGTAGTTGTTCATCTATTTCTTCAAAATATTCAATTGCATAGTCATCAAGGCTTTTAATTTTTCCTTCATAAAGAGCATAAGCCACTGCTAAAGCAAGATAACTTTTTCTTGCAGATGCTACGTTAAATTGAGACGATGAATTGATTGGAGTTGCTTGAGTAGAGTTAGAATGATAACCACTATAATGTTCTAATATTACTTTGTTATCTTTAAGTATATATAATGAAGAAGCACTACTCCTGTTTTTTTCTTTTATATCCTCTACCCAATCAATTAATTTTTCAAGTTTCTCCAATATAGTTACTCCTTTTACAGTTATTTGCTGAAATTTCTTTCATAAAATTCTCTAAAATTTGTTAGAAATCCTTTTTACATTAACGGCCAGTTAGTTGAAATATATTTACGACATATAATGCGTGTTCAAAAAGTCAGCATTAGAAGCAAGCAGGTCGAGACGGCGCTGTTTTGAGTAACGGAGCGAAAGCTTGTTACTTCGAAAGCATTACCTCGCACGAAGAAAAAGTGTTCTTCTTTTTCTAAGGGTATGCTTTTAATACGTGAGTAACGGAAAAACAAGCCATTAAAGGAATACAGGCTAAGACCGCCACGTCCTGTGGCAACGCCTGCATGACCCACATCGTGTGGGCCTGAGATGCGAAGCTTATCATTTGGTGACTTTTTGAACATCCTCTTATAATGTTTTTTCCATTCTAATATTTGTTTCTATATATCCTAATTTTTCATATAAATCTCGTGCTACTTTGTTGTGACCAAAGACGTGAAGCCCTATACTTTTCAGCCCTATTTTTTTAGCAGCGATTTCAAGTTCTTTCATTGCTTGTTTACCATACCCCTTACCTTGGTTACCTTCCCAAATGTTGATGTCATAAATAAAACCTTTTTCGTTTGTTCTTTGTGCGAGCCAAATCATACCAACCTCTTGGTCTCCGTCACGTATTGTAAATAAATTGTTGTTTTCAGTTTTCTCCCCTTCAGGTAACAACTTTATATATTCATTTTTAGCCCTGCTAATTGACCCTTGCTGCTCCCAAATACCCGACTTAATTTGTTCGTCGGCAAAGTTTTTAATTGCATAACTTAGATATTGTTGAAATTCAACCGAATTCATCTTTTCTAATCTAACCGTCATTTTTATTATCTCCTCTTATATTTAATGAATAAAATATAACTTTCTAATTCAACATCCCTGCCCCGTTAACGGAACAACACACGAGTATATACTTAATAGTTTTTCAACAATTAGCAGAAGCACTCTTCACTATTTCTTGGTTAAATTATAGCTCATTTCAATTAAGTCATAAATCCCTTCTTTTGTATCGGTACAATCTAAAACAAGTGTGATCCAATGTTCCTTATTCATATGATATCCAGGGAAAATATCTTATAAAGGGGTCAGGCACCGCAAAAAGACATATGTCCATTTGTGGTGCCTGACCCCTTGTGTTAAAATACAATTTATTTCTTATGTACTAACTTAAACCTTTCACACACAACGATAAAATTGTTCAATGCAAAAAAGCTCACTAGTAATTTATAAAATTAAAATATGCTATAATGTAAAAAAGGAATAATGAAGGAGCAAGCGCTTGTTAGAAAAATTTAATGTTAGTTATCATGGCACAATTAATGATTATGCTGATAAAATCGCAGACAAAATAGATATAACAGCTGGTAGGACATTTACAGACTTTAGGCAAGGATTTTATGGACAAATAACATGAGCCAAGCAAAAGAGTGGGCATTAAAAAAATTTAGTGATTATAAAGAAATAAGCCAAAAGTTGTTTCCAACGATCATTGTGCTGAAATTAGATATTGAAAAACTAAGAAAATTAAATGGCCAAGTGTTCGACAATCCCTCAACCCAATGGGCCCAATTTGTTTATAATTGTAGAAGAGTTGGTAAGCATGGTGGACTATATCATACTGATGATTATGTTTGTGGCCCATTGGCTGACGGGAAAATTGTACCACTTCTTAAGCGACTAGAAAGTCAGAGAATCAGTTTCGGACAATTTCATCAAGGCATCATGCCTTATACAGAAATAAGCAACCAATTATCACTAAACACAATTAATGCAGTAAGATGTATTACACAAATGGAGGTGAAACGCATTGACATTAAAAAAATATAACTTTGATGAAATGGACATGGAGTTTATTTTAGATGTCCAATTTGAATTAGAAAAACATTTTGGAAAAGATACATCTACAATTTTAGTACAGTCAAATTTCTTAAAGAGGCTTGCAGATGATCCAATGTATGTTCACCATTATGATGAAGCATATTGGGCAGATCGAATTCGTGCACTTCATGAAAAAAAACCTAACAGTACGGTAAACTAAGGAGAAGTAGCTAATATAGTGATCAGTTACTTCTTCCTTGTTTTTATAAGTGCCGTCTTTTCCAAAAAAGGAAAAACAGCAACTTCCTCTTCTATTTCCCCAACTGAATGTTAGTTGAACGAAAGTTGAGGATTTACGGACAGTTTATCCCTCACTTATCTTTTCTGTACGCCTTTAAATCATAAAGTGAGGGTATTACTGGTACGTTAATTCGGGGTAGAATAATCGCCGATGACACAGAAATGGTTATTGCTAAGCAAAAAGTTGATCTCTTAATTCATCTGCTACCTGAAAAGCACTTTTTCCTTCTATATATTTTTGAATTTTTGCTTTTTTGTAGCTTCTTCCAAAATATCCCCCCACTTCAATAATTCAGGAGTGCAACTGTAACCATTATGTCCGCAAAATTTTCTTCATTGCTTTTCCTTTTGCTAACTCATCAATCAGCTTATCCAAATAGCGAATTTCCTGCATGGCTGGTTCTTCGATGTCCTCCACTCGGACACCACAGATTACACCTTTGATCAAAGCCCGAGAAGGATTTAGTTGTGGAGATTCCGCGAAAAAAGTCTCAAAGTCTGTCTGTTTTTCCAGTTGCGCTTCTAACTCTTGCTGGCTATACCCGGTCAACCAACGGATAATTTCATCTACTTCTGCTTTCGTACGTCCCTTTTTTTCCGCCTTCGTAACATAATGGGGGTAAACGCTCGCGAAACTCATTGTATAGATCCGATGTTTGGTCATCATATGTTCTCCCTTATAAGTTTTCTTAATTGTAATAAGAATAATGGGCTTGTTCAACCAAATTAACATTCTAATGCTCCTGCTATTGTTAATGATTCAACCAGAAAAATTTTGATCTTTTATTGATTGATAGACAAAAAATTCAGACTGAAAATCATTTCTTGCAATGTAACGTTCATTTTGGTATTCGAATAAGAAAAGTTGGCATTCGTCGTGTACACTAGCATACATTGTTTAATAGCTTTGTGTAGACGATTGAACTCTCGATCATACGTTGAAATTGAGACAGGATCTATATTCACAACTTTTTCCCCTTTTCTTTTACAGTCTTCTTTGCATATATGTTGTTTATGACCCTTGCCAGAAAAACACTCATTAGCACGAACTCTTCCACACGCTTTGCAGTATGGGGCTTGATTGGTGCATTCGTTTGTTAAACTGTAACGCCTTTTTATAAAGGGGGCAGTGCAAAAAGACATATGTCCATTTGTGGTACCTGACCCCTTGTGTTCTGCAAATAATTGATTTAGTGGTACTTCATATATCACTTTATAACTTTAGTCAAATCCATCTTGCCATATACAACCCTGTGAATTTCAACAACCTGTTCTTTAACAACATAGAAAACAGCATAATTCTTAACTAGTAAGAGCCTATATTCATTCTCCAATTCCTTGATTGGCTGATAAACCTTATAAGAATAAGGGAATTGTTGAAGCATAGATATGGAATCATCCAAAGCATTCAATAAATCCATTGCGGCCTTTGGAGCTTTAAGGGTATCAGTTATATAATCTGTAATGTTCTTTAAATCCTTAAATGCCAAAGGCAAGTATTTCAAATTATACATCATCTTCAACCTTATTGGCGATTCTTGCCTTTAAGTCAGAAAACACTTCTTCATGTGAATGCCGCTTGTTAGTAGACTTAGCCTCCAGTTCAGCTTCTTTTAATTTGAAATAAATTTCACCTTCAAACAATTTGCGTTCATAAGCATCAATACTCATAACAACCATATCACCATATCCATTCTTGGTTAAAAATACTGGTTCTGCTGTTTCATGAACAGTTCTTGAAATATCAGAAAAGTTGTTCCGTAAATCCGAAACTGGCCTTATGTGCGGCATGAAAACACCTCTTCATTTGTTTATTAGCATTATATTATCATGATTATACTAAATTATCCAATGACTTTTGTGCTTTAATACGCCACTTTGCCTAGATTACTTAAGTCAACCCAAAACAGGAGAAGTGCGTTAAATAACATATAGAAGTGTGTTTGGATTTTAAATGTGATCAAGCGCGTTACCAAAGTTAAGTGTTTGTCATGGTTGAGTAATTTTATGAAGGACTACTTTGAGGGAGACATAATTCCATATTGATCTTATTTGGCGAAATCCCTTCCTTCACGTTCTCAAATATAAACTATGATCATTATTGTCCATTGTTCCATCAATTATGAAGGGTGTATCTAGAGCCTTAGATAACAGTAACAAAGTTTCTACCTTTGGACTAGTTAGCCCTGCTTCAATCCTACCAATTGTAGATTTAGGAACCCCTGCCAAGTCCGCTAGTTGTTGTTGTGATAAGCTACGGTTTTGACGTACCGTTTTAATTTGGGCAGCAATACGCCCTTCAAATTGAAGGTTTTTCACATGATCTTCACCACGAACTTTTGAATATCTTTTAAAAAAATCACTCACGTATAACCCCTCCTTTTTTGCGAATCAATAAAGACTTGGATCAAGTTTACTATATTTTTGGTAAGTAGTTTCAGCTGGAATTAAGTCAGCTCTTTTAATTAAACCGTTATATTTCTTATCGAAGTAATGTATCAAAATCACTTTATGATAATTGTTTCAGGATACGGGTTGATACTTATAATAGTAAGTTGTCGGGCATATGTATCAGCAAGTTTAGTCCATTTACCTGGAAGACCCTTTCTTATTTCTCGATCGGAATTACGCAAAAGTTTTTCCTCAAAATCTCTTACGTTTCCTCTGTATAAAATGATAAAGGTACGAGAACTTCTCAATTTTTTAACTTCCTCTTTAATTGTTTCTTAAATGATAGCATTTATGCTATCTATCATATTTCAATTTTAAAAATTTAACGAAAGAAATAGGCCATTATTTCTGAAGAAACAATTCCTTTCAGTTTATATAAAGGTTCAGGCACCGCAAAAGGACATATGTCCATTTGTAGTGCCTGACCCCTTGTGTTCCACAATTAATGCATTAACCTTTCTTTAACAAAACACTTTTCAAATTATTTAACTCTTCTTCCGTTAATGTAACACCTTTCCCCATCTTCTCGTGATTAGGTGCCCAGTCACGAATATCATACTTCGGATCGCGACCGTTCCAACTGATAAGGTTAAGTTCTTTGTGCCAACCTTTTGGTGATTCGGAAAGAATAGCGATATGCTCTGTGATTTCATATTTTAGCTCTGCCATTTTTACTCCTCCACTAATTACTTAATGATTTATACATTATATTCTCCACTGGTTTCTGCTGCTCGATTAGCTTGCATATCTTCCACCTTAACATTTCCACACATCAATTCAACCTGCCTCATAACTACATCAAGAGCATTCTTTACTTGTTTTGGTGGGTAATCATATTTTTTTAATAAGCGTTTAATGATTCTTCTCATTCCCGCTTGTGCACTTTTTCGCACATGCCAGTCGATAGATGCATTCCTTTTTATTGCTGCTGTTAGCTCATTGGCGACGAACCATTAGTCCGAGGGAACAGAAAGCACACTTCAATATTTAACTAAAACTTGTCAGGCCTATTGATACCAAGCTATTTTAGCTCTATCAACGCGGCTGTCTCAACATGTATTTTGATAGAATGGTGATACTGACAAGCATAAATATTAGTTTTGCGTGAACGTGCGGCCCCGATAATAACAAATCATTGCCCTTAATGCCATTTGTGTTAAATAGGTAATTTAACATTTTAAACAATAGTTTCCAGATTGCGTTTCTTATCAAAAGTGACTACTCCACTAAAATAACTCACTTCTGGACAGTATCGTTGAACTATGCAACTACAATAATTCATCTGGCATGTAGTATTCGCAGTCTAACTTTTTAAAATCTTTCTTATCCCAAGTTAATACAGGAAGTTTACTATTAGATTTACTCGAAATTAAAGCATCAGCAAAATCAACATTCATATCCGAATACTTTTCAAGCGCAATGACTACATTATCTTCCTCTACTTCAACATTCTCAGATTCAATTACATCTAATAAATATTCGGTTATTTTTCGTTTATCTAATTTATAAAAAGACTTTAGTAACCAACAGCATTCAGCAATTACGACAGTAGGGATTACTAAAGTTATTTCATTTTTTTCTACCTTCTCTACAAGCTTCACTATAGTATTAAATTTATTTGGATCATCCTTATATAAAGGGGTCAGGCACCGCAAAAAGACATATGTCCATTTGTGGTGCCTGACCCCTTGTGTTTCTTAGAAGCAAATACATAAGGCAAACCTAACTTTGTTGCTAAAACAGCAGAACACGTTGAAAGCAAAACAAAATTCGAAATTATTTTCTAAATGCATTGACAATATCTGATTACTGTAATATATTACTTAACAGTAATATATTATTTCAGAATATTAAGACGAATATTAAGTCAATCATGAACTGTATAAAGGAGGATTGTGAAGATAAATTTAAATAGGTTAATCGTTTAGAGTCTTAAATTGTCGTTTTAATTGGTCAAGATACAAAATAAGATTTGGGGGAATTATGATGAAAAGTAAATTGAAGATGTTAAATTCGAAGACAACAAAAGGTTGGAAAATTGGATTAGGTAGTGCCGCTTTGATCGGGTCTATGGTTGCTGGACCGCTTGGCACCTCAGCTGCAGAAACTAATCCGGGATTTGAGGTAAGTTCACAAACCACGAATGCACAGGTTAGTCAGCTTGATGTGATTAAGAGGGAATTGCGAAAGTATACAAGTGTAAAAGCAGCAGAGAAAGCGGGTTATACAAAATTGACTGACTTTGTACCGCAAATGGGCTATCATTACACGAACACAGCTGCGGTAGGGACAGATTTACCAAATATTTTGCTTTATGCACCAGTTAATGGCGTATTAACACTCGTTGGTGCCGAATGGGGTACGGCAGACCCGAATGCCGAATCACCCATTGATGGCACGAACTTTAACCTCGTGCACAAGGCGAGTGCCCATTACACCGATGGTTCTGAAATGGAGTGGGCAGACCCAACAACTGTTCCACAAACCAATCCTGACACTGGGGCAACCTTGGACCAATGGCATCCAGATCTATATGGGATGCATGTTTGGTTCCTTGATAATCCTAATGGAACATTTGCCGACATGAATCCAGCTCTAAATAATGTGATTGGTCATGAAGATTTAAGGCCATAAAAAGAAAGAGTTTGTAAGTTGAAAGAGGCCCGACTTTTATAGTCGGGCCTTCTACTCAATCCTTTTTTTATTCTCTATCCCATACAAGAAAAGTTGTACAATTTGGTTAGCAAGATTTTCAGGTTGAATTAATCTATCTAAAAGTTTTGTTAGTGTCAGCCTTTCGATGACTCCAACTAAACTTTCGGCAACGATTTTTGTGTCAAAATTCGAGTTGAAATAGCCTTTGCTTATTTCATCATCCAGATTTTCCTTTATTCCTTCTGCAATTCCCTTCTTAATATCCCCAGCTTCTTGGGCAATAAAGAAACCGATTTTAGTCAAATATGGATTTTCGGCAAAAAAAGTGAAGATATTTAACAGACTGCTCTTTATCGTATTGGATAAATCGGCATCGTCTAGTCCAGATTCTAAGCGACTTTTACTTACCAGATTTACTAACTGCGTTCGGAAAGAATCCACCAGTTCTTGAAAAAGAGCCTCTTTACTTTGGAAATAGATATAAAAAGTTGGCTGCGTGACCTTCGCCTGTTTTACTATATCGCTCACTTTTGTCTGCTGGTAACCTTTTTTGGCAAACTCCTCAGCTGCAATTGTAAGTAATAATAATCTGCTTTCTTCTCCATTCGATCCCTTTTTTCGTCCTCTTCTAGCCATAAGACAACTCCAACTCCAAATTCATAGTCATTTAAAACCAAATCATAGAAAGAAAATATCGATTTTTATTGGTTGATGGTTTTGTGTTGACCTCTATAATACCAAATTTCTGGGGAGGATACTGACTGCAAACTTGATTCCATTTCATTATCATTACCTCCCGATCATCCTAGTGATTTGATTTTATTATAGCATACAGATCCACTAAACCCTGTTATAGCAAGTTTGTCCCCCTCTGTTATATACTTTTAAACCTTTATACAATAAAGTTTTTCGGCATCTGTATTAATCGAGTGTTAACAGAGCTACGCACTCCACATGTGTCGTCTGCGGAAACATATCAACTGGCTGCACCTGCTTCGTCTCATACCCACCATCGGATAAAATTCGCAAATCCCTTGCTAGTGTTGCTGGATTACAGGATACATATACAATTCGTTTTGGCTGCATGGTGATCATTGCTTGGAGTAGCTCTTCGTCACAGCCTTTTCGTGGGGGGTCTACCACGATTACATCTGGTCGGAGCCCTTGACCTGTCCACCAGGGCAAGATTTTTTCTGCTTCCCCGACGTAGAATTCTACGTTGTTTATGTTGTTTAATTTTGCATTTTCTTTGGCATCGGAAATCGCTTCTGGGACGATTTCAATCCCGTATACTTTTTTTGCTTGTTGTGCTAAAAAGAGCGAAATGGTTCCGATACCGCAATATGCGTCGACAACGGTTTCACTACCACTAAGATTCGCGTATTCTAACGCCTTGTCATACAGAACCTTTGTTTGTGGTGGATTAATTTGATAAAATGACTGAGCTGAAATCGCGAATTTAATGTCCCCAATCGTGTCGTAGATGTATTCGTTACCCCAGAGGACCTTTGTTTTATCACCCAAAATAACGTTCGTTTTACGCTTGTTCACGTTTTGAATGATCGATTTCACTTGTGGATATGTCTCTGTCAGTTGTTGAATAAGTTGTTCTTGATGTGGGAGCTTTTCGGTTCTCGTAATGAGCACGATCATCGTCTCGTTCGTTTGCTGTCCTGTTCGGACCATAATATGGCGCAGAACCCCCCTATCATTCTGTTCACGATATGCAGAAATCCCGAGCTGATCTGCAATTCGACGCACCGCTTCGACCATGCGATCGTTTACCTCGTCCTGCACGACACATGTGTCCATACCATCAATGATCGTGTGGCTCCGTTTTTGATAAAATCCAGTAATGAGCTCTCCGTCGCGTTCGCCTACTGGGATTTGCACTTTGTTGCGATAGCGCCAGGGGTCCGTCATTCCGAGAACGGGATGCACGGGGACATCCTCGATGTGGCCAATTTTTCGTAGCGTGTTTTTTACTTGTTTTTGCTTCATTTCAAGTTGCATATCATAGCTCATATGTTGAAGCTGACAACCGCCACATTGAACGAACACATCACAAGGTGGATCTACACGGTCAGGGCTTTCATTTGTCAGCTTCATAAGCTTTCCGAAGCCGTAGTTCTTGTTTACTTTCACAACTTTGACTTTCCCTGTTTCGCCAGGCAGAACGTAAGGTACGAAAAGAGGATAGCCGTTTATTTTACCTACCCCATCCCCATCATGGGTTATATCTTCAAAAGTTAGTTCAACGGTTTCGTTCTTTTTCACTGGTGGTTTTTGTTTTGCCATTTATCATCGTCCTTTGTATACATTGCTGAAAAAAAGTGTATCACACGAACCTTTGAAAAGAAAATAGAAGCGTTAATCCTACCGATCACCATTCAAATTCCCACTCGTCTTTAAGGTGTAGGTAGATAACAAAAAGTGTGTTTTCGATGTCCCGAATGGTTTTGCCTTCTACTTCCATCCCTACTTTTGGTAATAAAAGGCCTCCCACTTGCTTGGTGAGCTGCGTTCGCTCCCATGTGGATAATTGTAAATAACGATTGGAGTATGTTTTAATTAGATTCCACTCTTTTGCTCCTAATGTCCAATCTTCTAGAATAAGATCATCTTTGGATAATCCTCTATTCTTTATTTCTTTTTCAATACTGTTCCCTTTCTTTTTCGTCTTCTTTTTACCTTCATGGACAACGATTGTACCACCAACAAGGTCGCCTATTCGTTTATGTCTTGAGTGAAAAAAAATCATGAGCATTCCTACTAGGTAGTTAACGGGTAACGAGTCGATGATCCGCAACAGATTGCGAATAAAGCTTGATAATAGCGTAATACTATGGCCATTATCTTGTATAACTCGAATTCCCAATGCTTTTTTTCCAATTGTTTTTCCACCTGAAAAATATTCAAAGACGAAGAAATAGCCCCAATTTATAATAAAAACTACGATAACTGCAATGGCAATCGGAACAGTATTCATCTCTATAGAAAAAAGAAGGTCTGGCTGTCCAGCTACGATGACAAATGCAGCAAGTAAGATGAGTAGGTTCACCGCCATTAAAATGATTTGATCAATAAGGAATGCGGACGCTCTACTTCCTAATCCTGCTAACTGAAACTGAACGGAAACAAATTCAGGTGTTTTAATATTGACTTGTTCTTGATCCATAAAATGACCCCATTTTTGTTCTAATTTCTGAAAACGAAATAACATGGTATGATAACAGTAGCATAGATTCACCTTAATGAAACGTGTTACTCCTAATAGAGGATGTTCAAAAAGTCACCAAATGATAAGCTGCGCATCTCTTCGTTGGCTTGTTTTTCCATTGCTCACGTATTAAAAGCATACGCTGCGCTACTCAAAACTACGCCGCCTCGACCTGCTTGCTTCTAATTTGCCGACTTTTTGAACACGCATTATACCACGAAATACCAAAATAAGAAGGTGTGCCCCATATGAACGTAAAGCAATTCGTGAAACAGCATCGCGCGGAATGGAAACAGCTTGAGCAATTCGTGACGTTACTACATAAAGGAAAAAACAAGTATACTGGCTCTGATATAAATCAATTTCACCGACTATATCAAAAAACAGCCCAACATTTATCTTATAGCCAAACCTATTTTCCAAAAGAAGATGTGACGAAATATTTGAATGAACTTGTTTCTAAATCACACAACCTCTTGTATAAAGACCAAATCTCTAGCATGAAACAAATGCGCCATTTTTTTACGACGACATTTGTCAGGCTTCTGTCCGAACAGTGGAAGTTCGTTGTCGTTGCATTACTTCTTTTTACCTTAGGTGTAGTAGGAAGTTTTATTTCCGTAATGAATGATCCGTTGCACCTTTATTCCGTACTTCCTGGGGAAATAGCTAAAAGTGTTAACCCAGATCGAGTAGGTGAACAGGATGGCGCTGTTGATGCTTCACTTATGTCTGCTACTGTTATGACGAATAATATCCAGGTGGCATTTCTAGCATTTGCAGGTGGTGTCACCTTTGGCTTGTTGACCGTATATTTACTTGTTTACAATGGTATTATTATTGGTGCGCTTGCTGCTTTATTTTGGCAGTATGACAAAACCTATGAGTTTTGGGCGTACATTGTACCACATGGCATGGTTGAGCTTACTGCCATTTTTATTGCTGGTGGTGCTGGCCTGTTAATGGGCTACAAGCTTTTCGTGCCAGGTCCTTTTTCTAGAGGCTATCAATTAAAACAACAAGCAAAGCGATCTGTCCAGCTATTGCTTGGAACCATTCCATTATTCGTTATTGCTGGTGTTATTGAAGGGTTTATTACCCCAGCCCCACTTTCATTAGGAACAAAATATATCGTGGCAGGGTTGACCGTGTTTGGTTTATTGTTATACATCACGACTGGGAAAATGCTGGGAAAAAGGCGCCAACAATTACAATAAGCCTCTGTTTATCCTATCAATATAATGGGAAACGGCTACTGTAGCTAGTTTTTCCTCACTGGCTTCCACTAGTTGGAGGCCTTGCTTTTCCCATTTTATCTTTTCCCGCTTTTTAACAAGCATTTGCTGTTGTGCAACACTTTTTTCCATTGCTTTTTGTACGGTATCTGGTTCTTGTTTTGTTGTTGCTAGGAGGGTTTCGTCCTCTACTCCGATCATCAGAAATAAATGCTTTTGCCTTAATCGTTTTAAGTATAACAGCGTGCTCTCTTCGTATAAAAAAGTACGTACATCACTAAAAAGCAGCAAAAGACTTCTCTTTTTTTGTACCGTTTGCAGATAGTCTAGTACTGCCGCATAATTAGATTCATTTGCCTCCACTTCTAGATTGTAAATGGCTCGCACGATCGTCTGAAAATGAGACATCCCTTTAGCTGGTGGCACATATGCCTTTATATCTTTGGAAAAGGCTAAAACGGCTACATAATCCCCTTTTTGTAAGGCAGCTGTCATAACCGTTAAAGCTGCTTCTAATGCCTTTTCTAATCGGTTCCCATTTGACAGCTCCGCGCCCATTAACCTGCCACAATCGATAAGGATCGTTATATATTTCCCGTGCTCTGGCTCATATTCATTTGTCATGACTTCTTGAAGCTTCGCCGTTTGGAGCCAGTTAATTTTGCGAGGATCATCTCCAACAACATAGCTTCTTATCTTGGCAAATTCTCCTACACCACTTTGCTGTTTCTTAATTTTCAAACCCTCATATAATAAGAATTGCTGTGCGTTTTCTAGGTATTGCTTCGTCTCTGTTAGATCGGGGATTACCTTTACCGAATCCTCTAAGGAAGCCGTTGTTTGTTTTTCCCATAACCCTAATCTACTTGTGTAACGAAAGTATAGTTTGTTTATATGGTATTTTCCTCTGACAGGTGCAAATGTTTCATATGCAATATGCGTTTTCGTCCCTGTTAATGCAACTCCCCCTAATGGAAACGGTTGATCAAAGGATTGAGGAATTCCATCAACAAGCCGATAGGTGAACGCATATTTGGAATTGTTCTGTATTTCAACCTGTACCGTATAGGTGATGTTTCGTTCCATTTCCTCTGGAAGCGAACGCGTAATGATCAGTTCTGTTTGCCTTGGTGATAACGTTACATCCAACAAACTTAGAAGCAAAACAAAAATGTTCGTTGCAAACACAACGATCCAGGAGATTTCCCACAAAGTGGCAAACAGAAGTCCAAAAGTGAGGATTAGAAAAACGACTAGTAATCTTCTTGTCGGCAATATACCTCTATCTTGGAATAGGAATCGACCCCACAAGTTCTTCAACGATTTGGTCAATGGTCGCTCCCTCCAATTCCAAATGTGGTGATAGCTGAATCCGATGTCTCAAAGCAGGTTTGGCTACCATTTTTATATCATCTGGCGTAACATAATGACGATCAGACAAATATGCCCAAGCCTGCGCTGCCTTACCAATGGAAATACCAGCCCTCGTACTTGCCCCAAAGCGAATCGATTCGGAATCCCTCGTTTTTCGAACAATTTGCATCATATAATGTAGGACACTTTCACTCACGGTTACACGTTCAATCTCTTTTTTAATTTGCAAAAATGTGTCGATATCAAGTGTCGCACCTACATTAGTAGCGTCATAACTCCCTTCGATTACTTGTTTTAATACGTGTTGTTCTTCCTCAAACGAAGGAAAATCAATTTGGAGCTTAAACAAGAAACGATCCTGTTGTGCCTCTGGGAGTGGATAGGTTCCTTCAAACTCAATTGGATTTTGGGTTGCTACCACAAAAAACACCTCAGGCAACGGATAGGTTTCCCCGTGAATGGTTACTTGTTTCTCTTCCATTGCTTCTAACAGTGCTGCTTGTGTTTTAGCTGGTGTTCTGTTGACTTCATCTGCTAGTAAAATATTTGTAAATATTGGCCCCTTTAATGTTGTGAATGCACTCTCCTTCATGTTATAGATCTTGCTTCCTGTTATATCACTTGGAAGTAAGTCTGGGGTAAATTGAACACGCTTGAACGTTCCGCCTAGAAGACGAGCAAGTGTGCGAACCATTTGTGTTTTCCCAGTGCCTGGGACACCCTCTAGAAGCACGTGTCCTCCTGCCAAAATAGCGGATAAAAGGAGTTTAATGTTTAACCGCTGCCCTAAAATACGCTGTTCATACTTTTCTAATAAGGATGCTAATTCCGTTTTCACCCTTTTTCCACCTCTTTCCTTAAACGGTCTATGTTTTTTGACCATAGTAAGTATTCCTGTTTACTTACTTTTTCTTTTTGTAATACTGCTGTTAAGTCAGATAAAAACGAACGAATTTCGTCTGTTGATCGTTGCTTCCATTTTCGCTCCAGTGGAACGGCAACATCCTCCCAGTTTTTGCTATAGGGAATCCCCCACATTTCTTGTAGTACTATCTTTAGATAATCCGCTTGGATGTGTAACGATTCTTTGTGTCGGTGTCCTCTAAGGTACCAAGACGACAATGCCTTTATTCCTTCATCACTATATCGTACGGTCTCTTCTCTTGGTATGAAAATTGGACCAAATCTCTTCCCTTGGTACCACAAGCCCATAATAGTAAAGATGATAGCTTGAAGGATAAATACTAAAAGGCCTTTTGGATATAATGTTGTGATTTTGGAACCATTACCTTGGCCATGAATATACTCATCAAATAAAATAACGTTCGTGTTTTGTGCACCTTTTTGAAGTAGTGACAGGATCAATTCAATATGATCATTTTCTAAAATACTGTTATTTGTCATCCAATTGGGGGTGTTTGCCACGATCAAACTTCCGCTTCCATATTGCCGTTGAAACGCAACTGCCCCAGCTTTGTCAGATAGCAAGACCTTATCTTCATTCGATACTTCTAATCGAATGATTGAGCTAATAGTAGCTTGGTATGTATTATTGCTTTCGTTATAGATCTTTTGTTCAAAATCAAGTGGCTGCTCGATTGGAACGGTGTTGACATCGAACATCCCTTTAGGATTATCCATCATTAAGAGGATCGTGTTCCCTGCCTGCATAAAATCCATGTAAGCTTCCATTTCATTTTTTTCTGGTATAAAAGAAGGCTCTACCATGATCATCAATTGGTTCCCTGCATCTTTCTGTAAGTACTCAGGGTTGTTCGACCATGCTGTTACAGAAAAATTTTGTTGATTATTTAAATAAGAATAGATAGCCTTTACTCCAGTAGGGGAAGGGGATTCCGAAACATAACTAGGATATTCCTTTGGTCCCTGGACATTTAAACTATAACTAACGACAATGAATAGTAAAAGAATAACCGTTAGCCAGAGCCACGTTCGTCTGTTCGCTACAGTTTTTTGCAATTTGGCATCCACTCTCCTTTCCCCTCCAGCAAGTGCACCTTTTTCTATCCTGCTCGTGTTTCATCTTTTAACCATTTTTCTATTTTGCTTTTGTATTGATCATATTCCTCATGATTCAGATCACGTTCACCATAGGTCACTTCTTCAAATAATAGGGCAAGGTCATAGAACGCACTAGCACGATGTTGGTTCACCTTTAGCAGTTCATCATAGTACTCCCAATTTGTTTTCCATACTTTTGCTTCTAACCAGCCTTTATCATGAAAATAAAGAAGCAACGCCAAAAACAGGTGGCGGGTTGACAGGGCATAAATCCCTAATTCCTCCTGTTTCGTTGCCTCTTCAAGATGCTGTTTATACGACCAATTCATTTCGTTTATCGATTGAATCGGTTGGTGATTCCGAAATGTGCGAGCGCGTTGCCTGTTCCTGAATAGAAGAACTAAAACGATAAGCAACACTATGACGACAGCAACAACAATCCCAACCATGATGGCACCCGCTGTATTGCCTGAAGCCTCAATTGACGGGAACCATTTTGCTAATAAATCGGCCAGCCATTCCTTGACATTCTCCCACCAGATCTCGATCATGCTTTTGTCGTTGTAATATTTTTGATATTCTTGTCCGTCTAAAATGGCTTGTAGCTCATCTCTTGCTTTGTTCTCCTGTAACATAAAATCACCTAGCTTTCCCAAGGAAATAGGTTATTTGTCGTTGTAGTCTTCAATCATTTCTTTTAAATCATCTGCATCATGTCTCGTCTTTAGATCGAGAAACATAACCGCATAACCTACCGTGAAAATCATGGTTGTAAACAGGGACACAATATTCACGATAATGGTCATGAATACACTATTACCCAGAAGCATTCCAGCTGAAAGCTCCATTGCAGCACTAATGGCAAATATAATCAAAGAGAATACAATGTAAAGTGCTAGTAATACCCATGTTCGGTTACGAGTTAACCTCCAGCTTCTTGAAAGGCCAGGTGCATCCTCCTCTAATACAACAGCACCAAAGTAAAAACTCCATCTCGTTAATAAATATCCAATCACAACTGCAAAGCCTAAGAAAAGTACAATTCCCAAGACAATTCCAATGACCGGATTCATGATGGCTCCAATTACCCCTGCCAAACTAATGACAATCACTGGGACGATGATTAACCCAAAGGCAATCAAACCAAACAAAATAGTACTACCAAGAATCGGCCAAAAACGCGAAAAAGCCTTTTTGATTACGGAACCGACTGTGTAGCTTTCTGCTTTTTTTATATGGTTGATGACAATCAGAATGGCAGCCTCTGCAACTGGATATAAGATAATACTAGCCAATACCATTACTATATCTCCGCCAAGACTAGATGTTGTTGCCGTAGAGGTTTCTTCTAATCCTGTCATCATTTGCTCATACCATAAACCATCATTCCCTACATCTCGGAAAAATTGAACCCCCGATAGTAGTTGGATGATAGCCTGAAGTATATAAATAGGGCCGATTAAAATAAGCAGGATTGTGAATAGATCAGAAAAGCGCTGTTTACTTAAGGTAAAAGTGTGATCCATTATTTCTCCAAATCGCTTCGGCTTGCTAAATTGTACATTCATTTACATAGTCCTCCTAACGTATTGATGGTTCGCGCGTTATGCAGTGAGGTGCAGGACTTCTTTTGTGTTATTTTCAAATAGTGCGTGTTCAAAAAGTCGCCGAATTAGAAGCAAGCAGGTCGAGGAGGCGCAGTTTTGAGGAGCACAGTGTAGACATAACCTACATGAGCACCGGAAAAACAAGCCAACGAAGAGATGCGCAGCTTATCATTTGGTGACTTTTTGAACAACCTCTAATAAAAGTCAGTTTCCATTTTGAGAATTCTATTTTAGCATTACCGTTTTATTTTAACATTATTTCGATGTACATAATATGGAAAATAAAACTTAATTTCTTGTAGTGAGATACTACTATTATATTCTGTAACACCACCAAATCAGCAATTCCCCCACTTTTCGGAAAATTCCGCTCCAATTTCGGAGATTAAACTATTAAAAATGGTATTGGAGTGTCCTCCAATACCTATATCCTTAACCCTACTTCTATATTCTATTTTGCTTTTCGACAAATTCGTCTGGCACAAAATAAGTGATGTGCTGATAAAGATTGACGAATTCTCCTGGTAGTAGCCCCCCAAATTCGCCATCAATATTGAGTTGTAGCTTTTCATCTGTTTCTACCTTAATCCGATTTGCTTTAACATATAAAATATGTCCGTCATCTAAATGGGCTCCTCTTAACGCTAGCGACGCTAAGCGAATAAAATCAGCCAAATTTGTTTTTCTTAAAATAAGCAGGTCAAATAGGCCATCATCCATCGCGGCTGCTGGGGCAAGCTTTTCAAAGCCACCAACAGAATTTGTATTAGAAACAAGAAATAACATAATCTCGTCTTCAAATATTTTTCCATCATATTCTATTTTAACTTTAGTTGGTCGAAGGGAGGGCAACATTTCAATTCCCTTTAAATAGTATGCAAGTTGACCTAGCATCGTTTTAAGCTTACTAGGAACTTCATAGGAAAGCTCTGTTAATTTTCCACCACCAGCTATATTCATAAAATAATGTTCATTCACGCGGCCAATGTCCAATGCTTTTGTTTTACCATCTAACACAACACTAACAGCTTTTTGTATATTCCTTGGGATGCAAAGTGCTCTAGCCAAGTCATTCGTAGTGCCAACTGGGATAATGCCAAGCTGTGGCCGGTGCTCCTGTTCTGCAATTCCTTGAATGACTTCATTTATCGTACCGTCACCGCCAGCTGCGATTATAATATCATATTTCCGTTCTACTGCTGTTCGGGCAGCTTTTGTGGCATCTCCAGCACCAATTGTTGCATGTGCAGATGTCTCGTATCCCGCTTGTTCAAAACGTTGCAATACATCAGGCAGCTCTCTTTTAAAAGCTTCCCGTCCAGATGTTGGATTATAAATAATACGGGCACGTTTCATAGGAATCCCCCTATCCAGTTTGTCCATTATCCATCATAGCCTTTTTTTTGCTAATTGAAAAGTTCTAACCATTTTTTTGAATCGATAAAAGATTTCTACGCGGACTCAGAGGCCCTTATTTTTAGAAAAAGGCCTCATTTCCATGGTTAAGCGGACTCACAGGACGCTATTTGCTATAAATGGGTTATTTATGGCTGGCTTTTTGGCAATTAAGGGCCTCTCAGTCCGCGAAACCCACCAATAACACGGTTTTTTGCCAAATAGCGGCTTCTCAGTCCGCTAAAAATATCTACGCGGACTCAGAAGCCCTTATTTTTAGAAAAAAGCCTCATTTCCATGGTTAAGCGGACTCACAGGACGCTATTTGCTATAAATGGGTTATTTATGGCTGGCTTTTTGGCAATTAAGGGCCTCTCAGTCCGCGAAATCCACCAATACCACGGTTTTTTGCCAAATAGCGGCTTCTCAGTCCGCTAAAAATATCTACGCGGACTCAGAGGCCCTTATTTTCAGAAAAAAGCCTTATTTCCATGGTTAAGCGGACTCACAGGACGCTATTTGCTATAAATGGGTTCTTTATGGCTGGCTTTTTGGCAATTAAGGGCCTCTCAGTCCGCGAAACCCACCAATAACACGGTTTTTTGCCAAATAGCGGCTTCTCAGTCCGCTAAAAATATCTACGCGGACTCAGAGACCCTTATTTTTAGAAAAAAGCCTTATTTCCATGGTTAAGCGGACTCACAGGACGCTATTTGCTACAAATGGGCTAGTTTTGGCTGGCTTTTTGGCAATTAAGGGCCTCTCAGTCCGCGAAACCCACCAATAACACGGTTTTTTGCCAAATAGCGGCTTCTCAGTCCGCTAAAAATTCGATGCGGACTCAGAGGCCCTTATTTTCAGAAAAAAGCCTTATTTCCATGGTTAAGCGGACTCACAGGACGCTATTTGCTACAAATGGGCTAGTTTTGGCTGGCTTTTTGGCAATTAAGGGCCTCTCAGTCCGCGAAATCCACCATTACCACGGTTTTTTGCCAAATAGCGGCTTCTCAGTCCGCTAAAAATATCTAAGCGGACTCAGAGACCCTTATTTTTAGAAAAAAGCCTCACTTCCATGGTTAAGCGGACTCACAGGACGCTATTTGCTATAATTGGGCTTGTTTTGGCTGGCTTTTTGGCAATTAAGGGCCTCTCAGTCCGCGAAACCCGCCAATACCACGGTTTTTTGCCAAATAACGGCTTCTCAGTCCGCTAAAAATATCTACGCGGACTCAGAGGCCCTTATTTTCAGAAAAAGGCCTCATTTCCATGGTTAAGCGGACTCACAGGACGCTATTTGCTATAAATGGGTTATTTATGGCTGGCTTTTTGGCAATTAAGGGCCTCTCAGTCCGCGAAACCCACCAATAACACGGTTTTTTGCCAAATAGCGGCTTCTCAGTCCGCTAAAAATTCGATGCGGACTCAGAAGCCCTTATTTTTAGAAAAAAGCCTCATTTCCATGGTTAAGCGGGCTAATAAGCCATGGGGGTTTTGAACACGCACTTATACTACAAAAAAAGCCTGCTTCACATTGTGAAACAAGCCCTCCATACACTATTATCGTTTTTCCATTTCCTCTAAAATGATCTTATTAACCATTGGTGGGTTTGCTTGCCCTTTTGTTTGCTTCATTACTTGTCCAACGAGAAAACCAAGCGCACGATCTTTTCCGTTCTTATAATCGACGATTGACTGTTCGTTTTGATCTAGGATACCTGTAATAATTTCCTTCAGCTTACCTTCATCTGAAATTTGGACTAGACCTTTTTCTTTAACAATTTTGTCAGGATCTCCACCTTTTTCAACGAGCTCGGAGAATACCTTTTTGGCCATTTTTGATGAAATTGTTCCGTCCTCAATTAATTTAACCATCTTTGCTAGCGATTTAGGGGTAAGTGGTAGATCACTCAGCTCTAATTGGTTTTTGTTCATGTAAGCTGAAACCTCACCCATTAACCAGTTCGATGCCTGTTTGACATCTGCTCCGTTGTCAATCGTTTCTTCAAAGAAATCGGACATTTCCTTTGTGCTCGTTAACACCATTGCATCGTATGCTGGTAGCTCAAGCTCATTTATATAGCGTTCTTTTCGAGCATCGGGAAGTTCAGGAATTTCTGCTCGAATTCGTTCCTTCCATGTTTCATCTATATATAATGGAACGAGGTCTGGTTCAGGGAAGTACCTGTAATCATCTGAACCTTCTTTTACCCGCATTAAAATCGTTTCTTTTGTTTGTTCATCATAACGTCGTGTCTCTTGAAGAATTTCTCCACCCGCTAAAAGGACTTCACGCTGCCGTTTTTCCTCAAACTCCAATCCTTTTTGGACAAAAGAAAAGGAGTTTAAATTTTTCAATTCTGTTTTAACACCAAATTCCTCTTGGCCAATTGGTCGAATCGATATGTTCGCGTCACAGCGCAGCGAGCCTTCCTCCATTTTACAGTCCGACACACCAGTATATTGAATAATGTTCTTTAGTTTTTCTAAGTAAGCATATGCCTCTTTGGGAGATCGGATATCTGGTTCAGACACAATTTCGACCAAAGGTGTACCTTGGCGATTATAATCCACAAGCGAATAGCCTTCATCACTGTGTGTTAATTTTCCCGCATCCTCTTCCATGTGCAGCCGGGTTATACCTATTTTCTTTTTAACGCCGTCCACATCAATTTCAATCCAGCCATTCTCTCCTATTGGCTGATCAAACTGTGAAATTTGATATGCCTTTGGATTATCTGGGTAAAAATAATTTTTACGGTCAAATTTAGTATTGCTAGCCACTTCACAGTTAAGTGCGATTGAAGCCTTCATAGCAAAATTCACAGCTTCCTCGTTCAAAACTGGTAATACTCCAGGATATCCCAAATCAATCGGGTTAACATTTTCATTAGGTTCTGCACCGAAGGCATTCGGGCTTGGACTGAAAATTTTGGATGCAGTTTTCAACTCTACGTGGACTTCAAGACCGATAATGGTTTCAAAATTCATTATCTCACACCTCCCAATACCGGTTTTTGTTTATGATGGTCTGTTGCTTGCTCAAATGCATATGCCGCACGATACAATGTGCTTTCATCAAAATGTTTACCAATAATTTGCAGGCCGATTGGTAGACCTTCTGATGAGAATCCACATGGGATGGACATTCCAGGTACGCCTGCAAGATTCACAGGTATCGTTAAAATGTCATTTGCATACATCGTTAGTGGGTCATCTATTTTTTCTCCTACCTTAAATGCTGTCGTCGGAGCAGTTGGCCCGACAATCACATCATAGTTCTCAAATACTTTTTCAAAATCTTGCTTAATCAGCGTACGAACTTTTTGTGCTTTCTTATAGTACGCATCATAATAGCCAGAACTAAGTGCAAAAGTTCCGAGCATAATACGGCGTTTTACTTCATCACCAAAACCTTCACTGCGAGAAAGCTTAAACATGTCGAGCATATTTTCTGCTTTCTCAGAGCGCACTCCATAACGAACACCATCAAATCGAGCAAGATTGGCGGATGCCTCCGATGATGCCAAGAGATAGTATGCAGCAACAGCATAGCGAGAATGTGGTAGCGACACTTCCTCCCAGGTGGCACCCATATCCTCATATGTTTTAAGTGCTTTTAACACAGCTTCTTTAACTTCTGGGGAAACCCCTTCTTGCAAATACTCCTGTGGAACAGCTATTCTCAACCCTTTTACGTCTTGTTTCGTCGCATCTGCAAAATTCGGAATGTCTACATTAGCTGACGTTGTATCCATTTCATCGTGACCTACCAATGCTTGTAACAAATGTGCATTGTCTTCTACCGTTCGTGTGATTGGGCCGATTTGATCTAAGGAAGAAGCAAACGCTACTAATCCAAAACGTGATACAAATCCATAAGTTGGCTTCAACCCTACTACTCCACAAAAAGAAGCAGGCTGACGAATTGAGCCTCCTGTATCTGATCCGATTGAAAAAAACACTTCCCCTGCTGCAACAGCTGCTGCAGATCCTCCACTTGATCCTCCTGGTACATAATCGGTATTCCACGGATTTCTTGTTGAAAAGTAGCTTGAATTTTCATTTGAAGACCCCATCGCAAATTCATCCATGTTTAATTTCCCGATGGTTACAGTGTTTGACTTTGACAATTTTTTAATAACGGTTGCATCATACAACGGATTTTCAAAATTTCTTAAAAATTGACTTCCACACGTTGTCCGAAGTCCCTCTGTCATAATGTTGTCTTTAATGCCAATTGGGATACCAAAAAGGATCGATTGATCATTTAGTTTCTGTTCGTCTAGTTGCTTTGCTTTTTCATAAGCTTTTTCTTCATTTAAAGTTAAAAAAGCTTTCACCTGTTCGTCTACTTCTTGAATCCGTTGATAGGACTCAGAAACAAGATCTGTTACTTTTATTTCTTTTTTATGTAATTTGTCTTGTAGTTCTGTTAATGTATGATCAAAAAGTGACAATTCTACCCCTCCTTATTCTAAAATCGACGGTACGCGGAACTGGCCATCTTGCTTGTCTGGCGCATTTTGAAGTGCGTCTTCCTTGTCGATCCATTTCTTTGGTTCGTCCTTACGCATGACGTTTTTTAAATCAAGCACGTGTGTTGTTGGCTCCACATGATCCGTGTCTAGTTCGTTTAATAGTTCTGCATATTTAATAATATCTCCAAGATGCTTGGTCATCTTTTCTGTTTCGTCCTCTGAAATCGCGAGGCGGGCGAGATGGGCCACATGCTTTACCTGATCCTTTGTAATTTGAGACATTCGAGTCACCTCCACTGATTTTACGTTTGCTACAATACTTATGATAATAGCAAATAATAACGATTATTGGCAACTTGTAGCATTATTAAGCGTGCATTCATTCTATCACTCCCATCATAATAGGCCAAAAAACAAAAAAACCCCAGAGGTGTCATTAGAGGCACACCCTGGGAAAGTCATTTGGGAGTATATATTTATTATATCCTTTTTGGATTAATAAAACGTTTTTTGAGAAAAAATGCTTGGTTCTTTTTCAATAGATAATTCAAAAGAGAATATACTCGGTTCTTTCTCAATCGTAAATTCAGATGAAAAGATAGATGGCTCCTTTTCAATTGAGAGATTACTATTGTTATTTACAACATAAAGTGATCCCACTAAAATCAAAGCACCTAGTGTCAAGCTAACGATTAGTTTTTTCATTAAATAATTCCTCCTATATTTTTATTATTTGTTCATATGATAAATTGACAAGTTTATAAAACTTATTTGCACTCTTATATTTTTTCCTATCTTCAAAATGCTTGCCAACCATATTTGCATAAATAACCAAATTAGCATAATCTTTTTGTTTTTGTAAATACGGAATAAATTCGTTAACAACAATAGCTTCAAATCTATCAACATCTTTATTAAGTGAATAATAATAAGTACTCAACTTATAATAGTATAATGTTTTAAATTTAGCATCAGAACTAACATTTTCTATTGTTTTTAATCCCTCATCAACCATTTCCTTGGCCTTGTCGTAATTATGAGAATTATAGTACTCGCCAATAAGGGAAGATATAGCAACTAGTTTATCTTCCGCATCAACCTCGGCTTTTTCGAGAACGGAATTAAAAAAATGTATGGCTTGTTTCGTATCACCTTTACTAGCATGCAAATGGCCTAAATTTATGTTTGTTAATCGAATCAATGTTTCATCTTTATCCAATTCTGCCAAATGTCTTGCTAAATTATAGTTTTTAATAGCTTTATCATATACACGAATTCTTCTATACGATATTCCAAGAATGATATGGCATTGGGCACACCTGTGAAAATTGTAATTCTTCCTAAAAATATCTATAGCCTTATTTGAATAATCTATTGCCTCTAATGTATTTCTTATCTTACTATATGTAACAGCCATCGTGTATTTGAGATCAGCTTCTTCATTTTCACTAATATCAGCATGTACAATCTTTTCTTCCGCAAGTCGATAAAACCTCATTGCCTGGTTATACTCTTCCATAACGGAATTATAGTTTCCGTTGAACTTGAACCAATAATATTGGGCGGAGTTTTCAAAGTTGCTTGCTAGTTCTCTTAAACTATTGATTTGCTTTAATGCTAGCCTTTCTTCTCCCAAAACAAGGTAATATCTGATCTTATGAATTTCAAACAACATCTCGTAATCAGAGTTGGAACCTTTCATTAGTTCTTCTAGCTCTTCATATTTTGCGTTAATGGTGTCCCTACTATTGTTTTCAAATAGTAGATCGAACCAATCCTTGCATTTTTCTTCTAATATGGAGTCTTCTTGATCCCTGTACTGTACCCCTAGCCTTACGCATAGCATGTCTATTACTTCTGGACTAGCTACTGTTTTTTGATTTTCTATTTTTGATAAGTAGGATTCAGAAACAATGCCATCTGCTAAGTCTTCTTGGGTCATGTTTTGTTTAATTCTATGTATTTTAATAAAAGATCCTACTTCCATAGAATTCCCACCCCTAAATTATAGAAAATGAATAGGTATATAACCCGCACCTGATTTCTTGACTAGAACCATTTACCCAAAGTGTTGTTGCAGTTCTTCCTTATGAAACTATCATATCATATTTTTAGTTTTTGTATATTGGGAAAGTTGGGGTCAAAAACACCGAATTAACCCACCAAAAACTTTCCTACTTTCCCAGAAACAAAAAAACACCCCTTCCACACTGCTTATGGTTGGTGGATAGGGATGCTCGTACGTACTTTTTTACATTACAGCATTTCAGATGTTGTTTTTCCTTGCATGTGATGGATTAAGTAGTCAGGTCCGCCAGCTTTCGAATCTGTACCAGACATATTGAATCCACCAAACGGATGATAACCTACAATTGCCGCCGTACAACCACGGTTAAAATAGAGGTTACCAACATGGAAATCTTCTCTAGCTTGTTCGATATGATCACGGTTATTTGAGATCACAGCGCCTGTTAAGCCATAATCGGTGTTATTGGCAAACTCAATAGCTTGATCGAAATCTTTCGCTTTTGAGAAACCGACGACAGGACCAAATATTTCTTCCTGCATAATTACCGATTCAGGGTCAAGATCACCAAATACAGTTGGCTTTACGAACCAGCCTTTTGTATTGTCTCCTTCTCCACCAGTAAGTAGTTTACCTTCTTTTTTACCAGTTTCGATGTAGTCTAAAATTTTATTGTATGCTCCTTCATCAATGACAGGACCCATGTACGTGTCATGATTAGTAGGATCTGCAACATTAATTTCTTTTGTTTTATCCACTACACGTTGCAACAACTCGTCATAAATATCTTGGTGGGCAATGACACGAGAGCATGCCGAACACTTTTGACCTGAGAATCCAAATGATGAATACGTAATTGCATCTGCAGCAAGCTCAAGATCTGCATCACTATCAACAACAATCGTATCTTTTCCGCCCATTTCAATAATTGAACGCTTTAGCCATTTTTGACCTGGCTGCACTTTAGCTGCACGTTCGTAAATTCTCGTTCCAACTTCTCTTGAGCCTGTAAAGCTTACAAAACGAGTACGTGGGTGATCTACGAGATAGTCTCCAACTTCAGCACCACTTCCAGGGATATAGTTGACGACACCTGCAGGCATTCCCGCTTCTTCAAGTACTTCTAGAAACTTATATGCAATAACTGGAGTTGAACTAGCTGGCTTAAGCAGTACAGTATTTCCAGTAACAAGAGGTGCCACAGTAGTACCACACATGATCGCAAACAAGAAGTTCCAAGGAGAAATAACAACTCCGACTCCTAGTGGTATATAGTTGTAACGGTTATTTTCAACTTCACGACTGTTGATCTCTACGCCATTTTTGAATTCAAGCATTTGTCGACCGTAATATTCCATAAAGTCAATTGCCTCAGCAGTATCCGCGTCTGCTTCCTTCCACGGCTTACCACCTTCCTTTACTAAATGGGCAGTGAACTCATTTTTACGACGACGGACGATAGCCGCCGCGCGGAACAAAATATCAGCACGCATTTCAGGTTTAGACTTGCGCCACCATTGAAATGTTTCATCCGCAACTTTCATCGCTTTTTCTGCAAGGTCTTTATTTGCCTTCGAAACGTAACCGATAACCTCATCTTTTTTTGCAGGATTATACGAAACGAGCTTGTCCTCTGTCGTAATTCGTTCCCCACCAATAATGAGAGGATATTCTTTACCGAGCTCAGATTCCACTTTTAAAATAGCTTCTTCCAATGCTTTACGATTTTCATCAATGGTAAAGTCTGTGAATGGTTCGTGTTTGTACGGTGTTACCATGTAATAACCTCCTTTTTCAATTCGGACTTAATTGCTCCAACCATTTTAAAACTTTTGGCTGAGGCGCTGCCATTTATATTTTAACCGATTGAGATAAACACTTCAAACATTCTGAAAAGTAAACGGAAGGAGCACATTGATTTCTTTTATTAAACAAGGATTTTTGACCAGAGGCTTGCATTCTTCCCTATTGATCATATACGTAAACATACGGCTCTGATTCACCCGCTTTTCTTACAATAAGGGCTTCTTGTTTATCATTTGACATGATATTCACTTCGAGGTCAAAATAATTTTTAAAGGTTTCCATCACAAGCCCATAGACGTATTGCGTGAACCCAATTACTTCTGCTTTACCATAAAATTCAATTGGCAAATCTATCGTAAGTCTTTGTAGATTTCCATTTACGTAAAATGCTTTGCCAATTACCCCTACATAGTTCGGGAAATACTTCCTAACCTGCTGTTCAAACTCTTTTAAGCTTTCATTGTCATCAAAATACTTATCCTTCAATTCATTTGATGGATAGAGTACATATTCTTCGTTTATAGGTTCCCATTCCCCAATGGAATTTTTATCCCCAGCAACTGTTGTTTTTGCTACAAAGTTACCTGGTACAATCGCGCTCTGTTCTTCTTCGCGATACAACCCAATCATAATCGGGACATCACCAAGGTTGTCCATTTGCCGCAATCTGTCCACTATTTTCTCGGCTATTTTTTTTCCTTCCGTTAGCATGTCAGCCTTTGGAATATCCTCGTAATAATAAGGTCCACCAATTTCCGTTTGAAAGCGGTAGGTAGATTTCATTGCTAACCCGATCGAAATTCCTCCTAATTTCACGGCATCATTTGCACCTTTTTTGAGGAAGTTCTGTTCAAGGATATGGGATAAATATTTCGGACTTTCTCTAAAATCCTCTTCTTTTAACTCATCTTCTGCTATAGGTGGATTCAATCCTATTTGTAGTGATTCTTTTAATTCTTGTTTTTCGGCATCGTTTTTATATAAATCCTTGTTCTCTGACAGGTAATCATCTACTTGTTTATCTGTCATCGTTCGGCCAAGCCAATTTAATACAGTGTCTTCTCCTAAGTATTGACCTTCTTGAAAATAGTAATTACTCGGTTTAAAAATCTCCTTAGACTGGCGTCTTAACCCTTCTTCAAATTCATCAATGTCCAATCGGTTTGCCATTTGATTCACAATGATTCCGCGTGCCTCACTTGGTTCATACGGAAGAAGCACTTTGTAGTTTTCATTCGAAATATTATAACTAGGCACAATAGCTGTTTGTTGCTGTGTATCATCTTTCGTTTCTTCAACCACTTCTTCTTGTTTATCATAGGAAGGGGCACAGGCTGATATAACGAGGAGCATAATGATCAGTACACTAATTTTTTTCACCTTGTCACTCCTATTCCATCAGTTCTTCTTTTAAACGCTGTTCATCCCAAATTTCTATCCCCAATTCCAATGCTTTGTCGTATTTCGAGCCTGCATCTTCTCCTGCTACAACAAAGTCTGTTTTTTTACTAACACTACCAGTTACTTTACCACCCAAGGCTTCTATCTTTTCTTTCGCTTCTTGGCGAGAGAAGAGTTCCATTTTGCCTGTTAAAACTACTGTCTTATCCATAAAAACAGTTACCTCAGGGTCCTCCACTCCTTTTGGTCCTTTGTATTCCATTGCCAAACCTAGACTCTTTAGTTGATCTATTAGTTCTTTCACTTTTGGTTCTTCAAAAAAATGTAGAATGGAATCGGCCATTTTTTCTCCGATTTCGTTAATGGCAATAAGATCATCAAAGGAAGCTGCAGCTAGTCTGTCCAATGTTTCAAATTGTTGTGCAAGGATTTTGGCTGCCTTTGAACCGACGTAGCGAATACCGAGTCCGAATAAAAGTTTTTCTAAGGAATTATTCTTCGAGGTCTCTATCGCAGCCAGAAGGTTATCCACTGACTTATCTCCCATACGTTCCAACTGAAGTAGTTCATCCTTGTTCAGTTTATAAAGATCCGCGATCGTGTGCACTAAGTTTTCACTAAAAAGCTGTTCGATTACTTTTTCTCCTAGACCGTCAATGTTCATAGCATTTCGTGATACAAAGTGAGTTAACCCTTCCTTTAGTTGAGCAGGACAGTTTGGGTTCACGCAGCGCAAAGCGACTTCTTCTTCCAACCGGACGAGTTCACTTCCACATGCCGGACATGCAACAGGCATATGGAACTCCCCTAGACCTTCTGGGCGTTCCTCTAATAGAACGCGTACTACCTCTGGAATAATATCTCCTGCTTTTTTGATGACAACTGTGTCACCTATACGTATATCTTTTTCATGGATTAAACCTTCGTTGTGCAAGGATGCCCGTTTGACAGTTGTTCCAGCAACCTTGACCGGTTCTAATAGTGCAGTAGGTGTAACAACGCCTGTTCGTCCAACACTTAGTTCAATATCAATCAATTTTGTTGTAGCTTCTTCAGCAGGAAATTTATATGCAGTTGCCCATCTTGGACTTTTCGCAGTAAACCCTAGCTTTTTCTGGTGATCCAATCGATCTACCTTAATAACGATTCCGTCAATTTCATAAGTTAAATGTGGTCTTTTTTCAACCCATTCCTGTACATAGTCGATGACTTCCTCGATATTCGTACACTTTTTCCACTCTGGATTTGTTTTAAAACCTAGTTGTTTTAAATATTCGAGACTTTCGCTATGTGCAGAAAGGGTTCTTGCCTCCCACTTGCCAACTCCATAAAGAAAAATATCTAGATTACGAGAGGCGGCAATTTTAGGATCTAGTTGTCTTAACGACCCAGCAGCGGCATTACGTGGATTGGCAAACGGTTCTTCACCATTCTCTTCCTTTTTCTTGTTTAATGCAAGAAAGGATTTATGTGGCATAAACGCTTCTCCACGAACCTCGAATGCTTCTTTTTGATCGATCGTTAGCGGAATGCTTCGTATCGTTTTTATATTTTTTGTAATGTCTTCACCTATCGTCCCGTCCCCGCGTGTTGCGCCTCTTACGAACACACCTTGTTCATAGCTTAACGAAACGGCTAATCCATCTATTTTTAATTCGCATACATAGGTTACTTGATCCTCTTTGAGGCCTTCCCGAACACGGCGATCAAAATCACGAAGATCCGCTTCATTAAAAGCATTTCCGAGACTGAGCATTGGTACAGCATGCTCCACCTTTTTAAATGCATCAAGTGGTTCTCCTCCTACCCGTTGTGTTGGGGAATTGGTGGTAATTAGGTCAGGGAATTGCTGTTCTAGTTCGATTAATTTCTTCAACTTTTGATCATAGTCATAATCCGAAATACTTGGACGATCCTCCACATAATATTCGTGATTATAGGTGTTGATTTCATTACGTAATTCTTCAATTTGTTTTTTGGCTACATCACGATTCATTACTTAACCCTCACTTTTGATAGGTGTTCAGGAACAAAAGCGATATTAGCATTTGCAGGAGGTCTCAAGTCAGCAGACGAAACAGAACGATGACCACATTTTTACTGTGAATGATCGTCCTGACCCAGATCCTTATCCCTCTACGCTTTTGTGATTGGCGCAAACTTAGCTAACAATCGCTTGATTCCTGTTGGTGCAGGAAAGGCAATGTCCAATTCCAATGCTTCCCCTTCGCCCTGTACTTTGACCACTGTTCCTTGTCCCCACTTTTTATGATTGGCTTTATCTCCTGGCTTCCAAGCAAGCGTATCGCCACCAGTTGAGGCAGGCTGTGTCTTTCTTGCGGGTCGTTTCGGTGCAGCAAATGGATCTGGTTTATGTTTTGGAGAAGAATTAAAGCCAAACATCGACTGTTTCATTTCTTCCATTCCCTCTACTAACTGTTCCGGAATTTCATTGATAAACCGACTAACTGGGTTCATATTTGTCCTTCCATATAACGTCCGCATTTTTGCATGGGTTAAATGGAGCTGCTTTTCTGCCCTTGTGATACCAACATAAGCCAAGCGACGCTCTTCTTCCATTTCATCTTCGTCCATTAAGGATCGGCTGTGCGGAAACACATTTTCTTCCATCCCAATTAAAAATACGACTGGAAATTCAAGCCCTTTTGCGGAGTGTAATGTCATAAGAACTACTTTATCATCTCCAAGTGGATCTTCATCTACTTGATCGATATCCGCGATAAGTGCCAAATCGGTTAAAAATGCGAGCAAACTTTTATCTTCACTGTTTTTTTCAAATTGCTTGGTTACCGTTTTAAATTCCTCTAAGTTTTCGAGACGACTTTGAGATTCAAGTGTTCTTTCGTTTCGTAGCATTTCCTCATAGCCTGTCCGATTTAAAACCTCTTCAACCATATCTGTTGCAGACAAAAACTCCTGCTGCTGGGTCCAGTTTCGGATAAGGGCACCGAACTCTGATAGGGATCGAGCCGCCTTACCACTCACTCCTACAAAATCTACTTCTTGTACTGTTTGATATAATGAAATCTCTTGATCCGCAGCATAAGACTGTAGTTTTTCAAGGGATGTTTTTCCAACACCTCGTTTCGGTTCATTCACAACACGAGCAAAGCTCAAGTCATCATTCGGATTCGAAATAAGCCTTAAATATGCCAACATATCTTTAATTTCTTTTCGATCATAAAACTTTGTTCCACCAACAATTTGGTATGGGATATTTGCTTTGACAAACGTTTCCTCAATTGAACGAGATTGTGCATTTGTTCGGTACAAAACCGCAATATCCTTGTAGTTGTATGTGTTATCTGCAATAAAGTCTTCTACTTTATTGGCTACAAACAATCCTTCTTCTTGTTCAGTGGCCGCTTGATAGTACTGGATTTTCGCGCCTTCCTTATTATCTGTCCACAATTTTTTTGGCTTTCTTCCTGTATTGTTTTCGATAACGGTGTTTGCTGCTTCGAGGATATGCTGCGTAGAACGATAATTTTGTTCGAGCAGGATAACGGACGCGCTCGGGTAGTCCTTTTCAAATGAAAGAATATTTTGAATGTCAGCACCGCGCCAACGGTAGATCGATTGATCTGAATCCCCTACAACACATAAATTTTGGTATCGTTTTGCCATTTGCTGAACTAAATAATATTGTGCGTGGTTTGTATCCTGATACTCATCGACGTGGATATATTGAAAGCGCCGTTGATAGTATTCCAATACTTCAGGAATCCGATCAAATAAATGGATCGTTTGCATAATTAAATCGTCAAAATCCAAGGACTGATTTTTGCGGAGTGTTTTTTGATAATTTGTGTAAATGTCTGCTACCTGTTTCTCATAAAAATTATTTGTTTGTTTTTCATATTGTTCAGGTGTTATCAATTCATTTTTGGCTGAGCTTATCGCACCAAGCATCGCTCTTGGATCCCATTTTTTCGGATCTATGTTTAAGCCCTTGATTACCTGTTTGATAACGGACAGTTGATCTCCACTGTCCAAAATGGAAAAATTGCTACTCATCCCGATTCTATCAATATCTCTTCTCAAAATACGTACACACATAGAGTGAAACGTAGAAACCCAAATATTCGATGCTTCAGGTCCCACTAGTCGGAAAACCCGTTCCTTCATCTCACGTGCCGCTTTATTAGTAAACGTAATTGCTAGTATACTTCTAGGGGATACTTCCTTTTCTTCGATTAAATAGGCGATTCGGTGTGTTAAGGTACGGGTTTTACCACTACCTGCACCTGCCATTATTAACAAAGGGCCTTCTGTATGCTGTACCGCCTTTTGTTGTTTTTTATTTAACCCTGTTAGTAAATCTTTGACTTGATTACCCACAGTATCCACCACCTTTATCCCTCTCCTTTTACTGCTTTAACCGTTGTTAATGCCTGTTTGAAATTCTCGTAGATACTATTTCCGACGATGACAACATCCGCATTTTCTTTCATTTGCTTCGCTTCTTCTGCTGTATGAATTCCCCCGCCGTAGAAAAGTAGCGTATGATCTAACTTTTGCTTCACCTTTTTTACTAAAGCAGGATCACCAAGTTTGCCGCTATATTCAATGTAGAAAATGGGGAGACGAAACATTTTTTCTGCCATGAGTGCATAAGCTAAAACGCCTTCTTCATCTGGGATTGTACAATTTGTGAGTTGAAATGCTTTTGCATCCTCATTTAGGATACAGTAACCTTCCACCATAACGTTATCCCAATCCATTACATCGCCATATGTTTTGACAGCATGGTGGTGTATATCCATCATCCACTTCTTATCCTTACTATTCATAACCATCGGGATATAATAGAAATCAAACCCAGGCGTTATGACATCAAGATTCGATATTTCTAAAATAACAGGAACCACGTACCTGCGAATACGGGACAACAAATGTAACACGCCATCCAGTGTGACATGATCCGTACCACCAACAATAATCGCGTCTGTTCCAGAATCGCATATCTGTTCTAGATTGTCATCACTTATTTCTTTGTTTGGATCAAGCTTAAAAATATGTTGCCATTTATTCATATCATACACGGATAATGCCTCCAGTAAAACGTATTGACTGTTCAAATCTATTATAGCAAAGTTTCTTTGAGTATTTACACTAAAAATGCGTGTTCAAAAAGTCGGCAAATTAGAAGCAAGCAGGTCGAGGCGGCGCAGTTTTGAGTATCGCAGCGAAAGCTTGTTGCTTCGAAAGCATTACCTCGCACGAAGAAAAAGTGTTCTTCTTTTTCTGAGGATATGCTTTTAATACGAGAGAAACGGAAAAACAAGCCATTTAAGGAATGCAGGCTAAGACCGCCACGTCCTGTGGCAACGCCTGCATGACCCACATCGTGTGGGCCTGAGATGCGCCGCTTATCATTTGGTGACTTTTTGAACAACCTCTAAAAAAAGAACCCTAGCCGATTGAACTAGGGTTTAAAAATTCTATTATTTATTTTGACCGTTTTCGGTTGGAAAAACAAGTCCATTCGATTATCTTTTTTTATCCATCGCTTTTATTGTCGTCATCTTGTAAACGATCCAATATCATCTCATATGCATCATTACCGTAATTCAAACATTTTTTTACCCTTGAAATCGTTGTGGTAGAAGCACTCGTTTCTTTTTCAATCACTTGGTATGTATACCCTTCTCTTAGCATTTTGGCTACTTGCAACCTTTGGGACAAAGCCTGAATTTCGCTAATGGTTGCAATATCATCAAAAAAACGGTAGCATTCTTCCCGATCTCTTAAGGTTAAGATAGCATCAAACAATTGATCTAAGTGTTGGCCTCTAAGCTTATCTATTTGCATGCTCTCACCTCTTTAATTGCCCCTTTTTTTCGAGGACGATCATTGGATGGTTACGGCTCCATTTAAACCTGGATCCTCTGGAATCACATTAACCCATGTTTTTCCTGGTACAAAACCAACTGGTTGTCCATCTTTGTAAGGCACAATACGTCCTTCTTCATTTCTCCATTGTAGCTTTTCTAGTTTGCCTTTTTGAAGTAAATAAGCATTTCCACCAGATTGCAGATCGACAGACCGCCTACCAGCATCATCTATGACTTCATGACGGGTCTCAACAATAAATACATTATCCACCGACACAGCTTCTTCTGTTTCCAATTCAACCGTCTTACTACCGTCACTATAGCGCACATATTGCTGACTAGAAGAGTCATATTGATATGTAACGATCTCCTCAGGATAGTACACAATTTCTACGTCTGTAGCTTGTCCACCATCAATCGTTTCCACCTCTTCGTCATCAAGAAATGGTAGTGGGGTGTAATCTGCTTTCACTTCGTATCCTTGCTCTTTCGCAACGTCATATATAGCTGGAAAAAGGACATACGAATTGTGAGGGGGCTCTCGAAAGTTTGCACGTTTGAACAAATTCCCATCATTATCATAATAGGCACCATTCAGATTATCGACTACCCCTGCTCTTAGTCGATCTTCAATGAAATCCGCTGCACCATGATAAATATACAAAGCATTATAATTCGCGGCAAGCGTATAATAGTATTCTCTGGCACTCCTTACTGGTCCCACAACCTCAGGCTTTTCACTTTGAAAAAAAGCAATAAACCGTGTAATCGGTCCTTCAGCCAAAATTTCAAAAACAATATCTGCTTTCGTAAGACCTGTTTGTGGCCTTGCCTGCGTGGCATTATTCACCATTACGGATACGATCCGGTCGTTTACTGGGTCGTTTGTCCGGATTCCAGTGAGTGGATAAACGTTTTCAAATTCAGGCTCCTGTTTCGGCTCCTCTATTTGTTCTGTTTGCTCTGTCGTATTGTCTTGTTCTTTTTGTTCCTCATTATTCGATGTTGCTTCCTCTTCATTAGAGCAAGCAACAAGAAAAATAAGGAGGAACAAAAGGAATAAAAAATGCTTTCTCACTATTTTCCCACCTTACTACTTTTCAATTTCCCATGAGAGATGATCAGTCATTGCTATTTCTTCATTTTACCGCATTATCGCTGGAAAAAGCACCTCTTTTTTCTTCACATCCATAATTCCTTTAGGTGTAATTCGAATATATGGTAAATGCATCGACGACAAAAACAACAAATGATAGACAGGATCATTATAAGGATATCCATATTTCTTTAGCAAATCTTTTAGTTTTTTCTCTTCAATGATAAGTTGATCCAACGAGCCGTCATACATAATTCCAGCAAGAGTGAGAGGTAGTTCAAACTTAACTTCCCCATTATGGACAAGGACAATGCCTCCGCCTATTTCCTTCATCCGTTCAAAGGCGATCGCTATGTCTTGTTTGTTTTTCCCAATAAACACGATATCACCTGTATTAGAGTAGGAGCTTACGATTGCCCCCAAAGAGTTCGTAAACCCTTTTATTATTGTATTGACACGCCATGCCCCTTGTCGATCGATTAACATCAAAAACGCTTCATCAAATTTGTTGTGAATCTCGTTTACCGTTGCATCTATCGATACGGCAAATGGCTTCATGATAACGTCGCTCACCATTTCCATCCCAATAGGAAGGGAAAACTGCATGTCATCTTCCTGCAGCTCCCAATCAAGGTTTAGTCGTTCAATACCATACTTCCCCCAATGAATTGGTGGCATACTTTCCGTTCGTTCTCCGTCTTTTTTCATCCATTTTCCTTTTGCTAAAACAGAAATTGGATTCGGGTTTTCCTTCGATTCTAATATATTGATATGTGCCACTCGACCAGGTGCAATACTTCCAATCCTTTCTTGCATACCCAAATGCCTTGCTGCGTTATAGCTCGCCATTAAATAAGCATCAATTACAGGCACGCCTTGTTGGATCGCAATTTCAATACATTGATTCATAATACCTTTTTCATAAAAGGAAGGCGTTGCTCCATCCGTTGTCATTGTAAAAGAATCATAGTAGTCAATCCCCAATTCCTTTATTTCTTTCAATAAATCGGGTAAATCGGGACGGATGGATGAATAACGAAGTCCGACTTGATATCCTAGCTTCAACCGCTCTAGCACTTCTTTACCAGTAATGGATTCATGATCGGCATCAACACCAAGAAGTTTCATTTTCACTAACGTATGCTCCGACGCTCCTGGCAAGTGTCCTTCTACTGGCTTCCGAAGCTGCTTCGTTTCTTGCATCCAATATAAAATTCGATCGTCATCTGACAGCACTTGTGGCCAAGCCGTTAGCTCCCCTCCTTGAACTACAGCTGGATGCTCTAACCATTTCATCACCTTTTCGTTTGTGAATAGTTCTTCTTCCTCTACCTGAAGGGATGACTGAGAATCAAAACGCGACCACCAATACACGGAAACAGGGGAAAGCATAAAGTCGTCTATAATAGAAAACGCTTTCTTTTCCTCCAACAAAAATAACCACATTAAGTTGTCATTAATTAATGTTGTTGTTCCTGAATATGCTGCATATTTCGCTAATTGGTGGGGATTATATAATTGAAATGGATGGACATGTGGTTCAATATATCCTGAAACGGCATAACGCCCCTCATAATTTACGATTTCAGTTCCACTCGTATTGTTTGGGAGTTTGTCGCCGACATAGACGATTCGATCCTGATAAATCCAAATGTTCGCTCGTACCCATTGTTTTAGAAACACATTTAAATACGTTATATTTTTTAACAATAACGTTGGTGCGACCGTTCCATCTATGATAGCTACATGCTTTCTAAGCTCTCGATTTCTCCAACGATAGCGGTGTTCATTCATCGCAGATCTCTCCAATATTTTTTATTTTGTTAATCGTACCATATCAACTTGTAAAACGCATTGAAAAAATATGAACATTTATTGAAGAGATATTCAAAAATGCACCAAATGCTTATTTCGCTGATTATGAATAGAGGCAGCCGTTTTTTAGCTGCCTCATTTGTTTATGCATTTGTGCCGATGTCTTTGCGATAAAAAAAGTCTTCATTGTTTTGGGAGGCTTCCAGTTTTGCATATACTTTTTCACGAGCCTGGGACAAATGATCTGCTGTTGCCCCGACAAGTAGTACTCTTCCACCCGATGTTTGATAGACTTCTTGTTTGCGTTCCGTACCTGCATGGACAATAAAGCAATCAGAATCACTGTTATCGGTTAGACTTTTGGGAATAGACACCCCTTTTCGATAGGGGCCTGGATAGCCTGCAGAGGCAATCACCACACCGACACATGCCCCACCCTTGGTCCGTAAATCAGGATCTTTTCCAGACGTTACATCTTCTATCACTTGTAGCAAATCATTTTCCATTAAGGGTAAAACGACTTGGGTTTCTGGATCACCAAATCTAGCATTAAATTCAATCACCTTTGGGCCATCATTTGTTTCAATCAGACCCGCATACAAAATACCAGTAAAAGACCGTCCATCTTCTACAAGACCTTTTGCAGTGGGCTTTAGAATATGATCTACAGCATACTGTATATTTTTTTTACTCAAGTCTGGAACAGGTGCATATGCCCCCATCCCTCCAGTGTTAGGGCCATTATCCTCATCATAGGCACGCTTATGATCACGAGCAGGGACGAGTGGATACACCCGATCACCGTGAACAAAAGCCATCAGTGAGAATTCCTTACCTTCCAAAAACGCTTCGACAACAACTTTATTACCGGCATTTCCGAATTGTTGATCAACTAACATGTTATCAACTGCAGTACATGCTTCCTCAACAGAGAGAGCAACTACAACTCCCTTTCCAGCTGCAAGCCCATCAGCCTTAATGACAATTGGAGCACCTTTTTCTTTTATGTAGTCTTTTGCCAGATCTGCATTTGTAAATGTTTCATAATCTGCGGTTGGTATATGATGCTTCTTCATAAACGCTTTTGCAAAGTCCTTGCTTCCTTCTATTAATGCGGCCTCTTTAGTCGGACCAAAAACGTTCAGGCTTTCTTTTTGAAAGGCATTGACAATCCCGTCTAATAACGGGGTTTCTGGACCGACGATTGTCCAATCGATTTGCTCTGATTGTGCAAAAGCTACTAGCTTCTCTATTTCTGTATCTTGAATCGGGACACGAGTCGCTTCTTGTTCCATGCCGCCATTACCTGGCGCTACGTATATGTTGCTTACTCGAGTGTCCATTGCAAGCTTCTTGATCATACTGTGCTCCCGTCCGCCACTTCCTACCACGAAAATGTTCACCCAATCCCCCCTCATGTTTCCACCTAACTATTATTAGTGCTTGAAATGACGTAGACCTGTGAACACCATTGCAATTCCATGTTCGTCACATGCTTTAACAGAATCGTCATCACGCTTAGATCCACCCGGTTGGATAATCGCAGTAATTCCTGCTTTTGCGGCCTCTTCCACTGTGTCTGGCATTGGAAAAAATGCGTCAGATGCCATCACCGCACCATTTGTTTGATCAAACGCTTGATCTAATGCTATTTTCGCTGCTCCAACACGATTCATTTGCCCTGCGCCAACTCCAAGTGTACGATCTTTTTTAGCAATAACAATTGCATTGGATTTCACGTGTTTTACAACCTTCCAAGCAAATAACAGATCTGTAAGCTCTTGCTCGTTCGGATGACGTTTCGTCGGAATGGTTAGATCATCGTTTGTGACTGTACCTTTATCCTTATCCTGAACAAGAACACCTCCTGCAACACTCACAACCTTTTGATTGCTACTTGATTCACCTTGATCCATCGAAATCTTTAATAACCGAATATTCTTCTTCTGTGTTAACAGCTCCAATGCCTGTTCTGAAAAGGATGGGGCAATGACAATTTCAAGAAAAATATCTTTTAATTGCTCCGCAGTTTGTAAATCCACTTCTCGGTTTAACGCAACGATCCCGCCAAAAATGGAAATAGGGTCTGCTTCATATGCTTTACGATAGGCGTCGGAAATGCTCGAACCGATCCCTACTCCACACGGATTCATATGTTTAACAGCTACAGCTGCTGCTTGATTGAATTCAAGTACAATTTCAAGTGCCGCATTCGCGTCTTGAATATTGTTAAAGGAAAGCTCTTTCCCATGCAATTGCTCCGCGTTGGCTAGTGATGCGTCGTGAACAACCGGTTCTTTATAAAACGCTGCCTGTTGATGTGGGTTTTCTCCATATCGCAACGACTGCACTTTTTCATACGAAAACGTCAGTGTCTCTGGGTCTTTCTCGCCTGTCAAAGTTAAAAAATATTGCGAAATCATTGCATCATAATGTGCTGTATGCCGAAACACCTTTGCTGCCAAGCGTTTCTTTGTGGCAATGTCGAGTTTGTTTTCTTTAAGCTGGCTTACTATTTCTGCATAGTCATTAGGATCTACGATAACCGTAACGTCATAAAAGTTCTTCGCAGCAGAACGGAGCATCGTTGGACCACCAATATCAATATTTTCTATCGCATCCGTTTCGGTTACACCTTCTTTTTCAATCGTTTGTTTAAACGGATAAAGGTTGACAACTACTAAATCAATTGGTGTAATGTCTTGGCTTTGCAATTGCTCCAGGTGTTGTGTATTCTCTCTTTTGGCAAGTAGACCTGCGTGGATCGATGGATGTAACGTTTTGACACGCCCATCCAAAATTTCATCAAACTTGGTCACATCTGAAACAGGAATTGCTGGAAGACCTGCATCCCTTAATGTCTTCAGCGTCCCCCCTGTTGAGATGATTTCGTATCCTAAGTTGTTCAATTCTTTTGCAAAATCTACTACATTTCTTTTATCTGAAACACTGATTAGTGCACGCTTTTTCATTGTCATTGTATGTCCTTCCCTTCTTTGTTGACGAAACTTTGAACAACCTCTTGAAGTACAATTGGATATAATCGATGTTCCATTTGCTGGATCCGTTCCTGTAGTGACTCCCTATCTTCTCCATCTTCCAATACGAGTGACTCTTGAGCAATAATTTCACCTGTGTCCATGCCCTCGTCCACGTAATGGATCGTAACACCACTTACTTTAACACCTGCGTCTAACGCTTGACCAATAGCATCTTTCCCTGGAAAAGCCGGGAGTAAGGATGGATGGATATTGAGTATTCGTCCGTTATACTCCGTCAGTAAAGTAGGACCGATCAGGCGCATGTATCCAGCTAAAACAATCCATTCCACTTCAGCCTGTTCCAATACTTCTACTATTTCTGTCTCATATAATTCTTTATTCGTATAACCCTTTGGATTAAAAACAAAGGTCGGGATCTCGAATGTGGTAGCTTTTGCAATAACTTTCGCTTCGGGGTTATCACAAACTAACATCGAAATTTCACAGTCCATCGTTCCTGCCTTGATTTCGTTTGCAATCGATTCAAAGTTACTTCCCGTACCTGAAGCAAAGACAGCGATCTTCGTTTTAGTCATCTGTCAGCTCCACCCCATTACGATCGACGACTTCTCCTATTACCGATGCTTTTTCACCTATTTGTTGAAGAAGTTCTAAGCACTGATCCGCATCCTCAGGTGAAACGACGAATACCATCCCAATTCCCATGTTAAATACACCAAGCATTTCGTCAAAAGAAAGGTTGGCACGTTCTGCTAGCACAGTATAAATAGCAGGGATTTCCCAGCTGTCTTTTTTCACTTTTACACCTAAATGTTCTGGTAATGCACGTGGGATATTTTCATAAAACCCACCACCTGTTATATGAGAAATCCCCTTTATTTCCATATGGCTCTTCACATGCTTTACGGATGAGGCATAAATTTTTGTCGGAGTTAGCAATGCTTCTCCGAGGGAACAATCTAATGGCTCGTACGTTTTTGTCCATTCAAGCTGATGTTCCTCAGCAATCTTCCTAACTAAAGAAAACCCGTTTGAATGTAAACCACCAGAGGCAAGCCCGATGATGACATCACCAGTAACGACCGAATCCCCAGTTATCAATTTTTTCTTGTCGGCAATTCCAACAACAAACCCCGCCAAATCATAATCTTCCACTTTATACATGCCGGGCATTTCTGCTGTCTCGCCGCCAATTAACGCACAACCAGCCTGTGCACAACCGTCGGCAATTCCCTTTACAATTTGTTCAATCTGTTCTGGTACATTTTTTCCACAAGCAATGTAATCAAGAAAAAAAAGAGGATCTGCTCCTTGTGCGATAATATCATTTACACACATTGCAACAAGATCTTGTCCAACTGTATCGTGACATTGCAGGTCAATTGCTAATTTCAGCTTTGTACCAACTCCATCCGTTCCTGATACTAATACTGGTTCTTCATAGGAAAAAGCTGAGAGATCAAACAATCCCGCAAATGCACCAACCCCGCCAATCACCTCAGGGCGGTTCGTTTTTTGGATATGCTTTTTCATTAAATCTACGGCACGATAGCCAGCATGGACATCGACACCAGCTTGTTTGTATATGTCACTCATATAACCGCTCCTTTTTCGTTAGCTCCAGCGCCCCCACGCTTTTGTTCTTACGCCTTGTTTGCCGGGTTCAACGTTTCCGGATAAATCTCAGTAGGGTAGTTTCCTGTAAAGCATGCCTGACAAACACCATGCTCTAACGTATCGGGTTGATCGACAATGGAATGTTCCAGGCCATCCGCGGAAAGATATGCAAGACTATCCGCTTGAATCAATTCTCGAATCGATTCAATTGTGTTATTTGAAGCGATTAATTCGCCTTTTGTAGATGTATCAATGCCGTAATAACAAGGATTCTCGATTGGCGGGGAAGCAATACGAACATGCACCTCTTTTGCCCCAGCTTCTTTAAGCAGACGAACAATACGTTTACTCGTTGTTCCTCTAACGATCGAATCATCTACCATGACGACACGCTTTCCTTCTACAATCCCCCGAACTGCGGACAGTTTCATCTTTACCCCTTGTTCCCTTAGTTCCTGTGAAGGCTGAATAAAGGTTCTTCCGACATAACGGTTTTTAATTAATCCTAATTCATATGGGATACCGGAAGCTTCTGAATAACCTATTGCTGCCGATATACTTGAATCTGGTACCCCTGTAACGACATCTGCTTCGACAGGTGCTTCTTTGAATAGTTCCTTTCCCATTTTTTTACGAGAAGCATGGACATTTACTCCATCCAAATTACTGTCTGGACGTGAAAAGTACACATATTCCATCGAACAAAGTGTCCGTTTAAGTGGGGAAGCAAATTGCCGAGATGTTAAGCCATTATCATCAATAATCAGGAGTTCACCTGGTTTAATTTCCCGTAAATAGGTGGCACCCGTTATATCAAACGCACACGTTTCAGATGAAATCACGTAAGCATTGCCTAATTTGCCGAGAGAAAGTGGGCGTAACCCCCTAGGATCCAATGCAACGAATAATTGGTTTTCGGTTAAAATCGTAAAAGCATAAGCGCCTTTGATCATACTTAATGCTTGAGATATAGCTTCGTCCATCTCAAGGTGTCCACTTCGTTTTATTAAATGGGCAAGCACCTCGGTATCCGATGTCGTTTGTAAAATGCTGCCCTGTGCCTCTAGTTGATGTTTTAACGCATACGCATTAACCAAATTTCCATTATGTGCTAATGCCATGCTTCCTTTTTGTGAACGAAATAACAGTGGTTGGACATTTTCATACCCACCACCTCCTTGTGTTGCATAGCGGGCATGCCCTACAGCGGCCGAGCCTTTCAAGCGAGAGAATTCGTTCTGTTGAAAGACATCGTTTATTAATCCATTCCCTTTATGGAGGTGGAGCATTTCCTTATCACTTGTAACGATTCCAGCACCTTCTTGTCCGCGATGCTGTAGCGCATGAAGTCCATAATACGTAACCTCTGCTGCCTTTTCATGACCCCATATCGCGAACACGCCACATTCTTCATTTAGCCCTTTTATTTCAGCAAGCATGGAATCGCTCCTTTCCACAATCCTTTTAAGTCTTGTGTCGGCTCCTTTATCACTATTTTATCTTCGGAGGTGATTTGGTAGTTTCCATCTATCGTCACGTTGCCTAAATAGAAAACGTCCTCTACCATTTGTTCAAATGTTACTCTATCCTGTTGCTTTACGGATACGAGAAAGCGAGATTGTGATTCACTAAAAAGCTGAACAGTTAGATCATTCGTTACTGCTACATTACAGCCAAATTCTTTATCAAACAGACTTTCTGCCAATGCAACAGCCAAACCACCTTCTGAAATGTCGTGTGCAGAAGCAATGATCCCCTGTTGTATAGCATGAAGCAACTGTTGTTGACGTCTTGCTTCCACATCTAGATCAATTGAAGGTGCTTTGCCAAAATACTCCCCTTCTAGCATACTTTGCAGTTCGCTGCCTCCAAATTCTACACTTGCTTCACCGATCACGTAGATGGCATCCCCGGCTTCTTGAAAAAAGGATGGAGTGATGTGAGCAAGTGACTCTATTAATCCAACCATGCCTACTATTGGTGTCGGAAAGATCGCCTTCCCACTTGATTCATTGTATAAGGATACATTTCCACTAATCACAGGTGTATCGAGTTGTCGAGACGCCGCGCACATACCATCAACACTTTTTTCCATTTGCCAAAAGTTCTCTGGTTTATCTGGATTGCCAAAATTAAGTCCGTCTGTTAATGCTAGCGGCTTTCCTCCAGAACACACAATATTTCTCGCAGCTTCAGCAACAGCTATCTTTCCACCCGTTTCTGGATCTAAATACATATATCTGGAATTACAATCTGTTGTCATAGCAAGTGCCTTATCCGTGCCACGGACACGTATAACAGCAGCATCGGATCCAGGTGTCACAACCGTATTCGCTTGAACCATTGAATCATACTGGTCATACACCCATTCTTTGCTCGCGATCGTCGGTTGCTGTAGCAAAGCTTTTAGAACTTCTGAGGCATTGTCCACATTAGGTTCGTACTGATCCATATTTTGAAAATGATCAAAATACTCCGGTACATTGGATGGTTTATGGTAGACAGGCGCGTCCTCTGCCAAGGAATCTACAGGAACATCGGCTACAACCTGCCCATTATGCAGTAAGCGAAATGCTTTGTCTTCTGTAACTCGACCTACAGCAACAGCCTGGAGACCATACTTTTCAAACACTTGGATAATTTCTTGTTCCTGACCCTTCTTAACGACTAAAAGCATTCTTTCCTGCGATTCGGAGAGCATTAGTTCATATGGTGTCATGTCTAACTCACGTTGTGGAACCAAATCCAAATTAAGCTCAAGCCCTGTCCCTGCTTTGCTAGCCATTTCACTTGCAGAAGAGGTTAAGCCTGCTGCACCCATGTCCTGCATACCAACAAGCGCCTCAGAATGGATCACTTCTAAACACGCTTCAATCAACAGTTTTTCCATAAATGGATCCCCTACTTGTACGGAAGGACGTTTGCTATCTGTATCCTCGGAAAGGTCTTCTGAGGCAAAAGTAGCCCCATGAATCCCGTCTCTTCCGGTAGGTGCGCCAGCATAGATGACTGTGTTGCCCACACCTTCTGCAATACCTTTTTTTATATCCTTTTGATCAATCAGTCCCACACACATCGCATTTACGAGTGGATTCCCATCGTAACATGCGTCAAATTGGATTTCTCCACCAACAGTCGGAACCCCTACACAATTGCCATACCCTGCAATACCATCGACAATCCCTTCAAATAAATATTTCACTCTACTAGATGTTAGATTGCCGAAACGCAGGGAGTTTAACAATGCAATCGGACGTGCCCCCATCGAAAAAACGTCTCGAATGATTCCACCAACTCCAGTAGCTGCACCTTGGTACGGTTCAACAGCTGAAGGATGATTATGACTTTCTATTTTAAAAACGACCGCTTGCCCGTCCCCTATATCGATAACACCTGCACCTTCCCCAGGTCCTTGGAGCACGTGAGGAGCTTTTGTCGGAAACTTTTTCAGCAACGGTTTTGACGTTTTATAGCTACAATGCTCTGACCACATAACTGAAAAAATCCCTGTTTCCGTGAAATTTGGTTTTCTTCCTAATACTTTCGTAATATAGGTATATTCACTATCCGTTAAGCCCATTTCACGGTATACCTTTTCCTGTTCGATTGTTTCAGGTGAGATGTCAAGCGCCTGCAACATAGGTTTCCCTCCAATTGTTTACAATAGATTGAAACAGTTTGATTCCGTCGTCACTGCCGAGTATTGCATCGCTTGCCCGTTCTGGGTGAGGCATCATTCCCAATACATTTCCATCCTTATTGACAATTCCAGCGATATCCCCGATCGAGCCATTCGGATTATTCTCATATGTGAAAACAATTTGGTTGTTTGATTGTAGCTGCTGATAGGTGGTATCATCACAAAAATAGTTCCCTTCGCCATGAGCAATCGGCAGTGTAATTGTTTCGAGTGCCGCATATTCAGAAGTAAATAATGTTTGATTATTCTGTACAATGAGGCCCTCTTGGTGACACATGAATTTTAACCGCTCATTTCGAAGCATCGCGCCTGGGAGTAGTTGTGCTTCAAGAAGAACTTGAAAACCATTGCACACCCCTAAAATTGGCGTACCGTTACTTGCTTCAGTCTTTATTTGATCCATAATATGGGATGTAGATGCAATCGCACCAGACCGCAAATAGTCTCCATAAGAAAATCCACCAGGCAATAGTATCGCATCATAGTTTGCTAAATTTGCGTCTTGATACCATACGAAGTCCGCTTCCTCCCCTAAAGCATCTTTAACTGCATAGTACATATCCCGATCACAATTTGACCCTGGAAAAACGACTACGGCAAATTTCACTGGACGATGCCCTCCTCCACGATATACGTGTAATCTTCAATTACTGGATTTGCTAATAATTTGGTGCACATTTCTTCTATTTGTTGTTCAACATTGGCATCGTCTTCCACGATTAATTCCATGTATTTCCCAACCCGTGCTTGTTTAACAGCAGTGTAGCCTAGTGTATGCAACGATTCCTGAACCGCTTTCCCTTGAGGATCCAGCACACCTTGTTTTAACGTAATATATAAATTTATTTTCTTCATTCTAAATTTCCTCCAGTCGTGCCAAAATTTTGTTGTACACGTCCATCAGATCGCCCAAATCCTCACGAAATACATCTTTATCCATTTTTTCTCCTGTATCTACATCCCAAAGTCTACATGTATCGGGGGAAATTTCATCAGAGAGAACGATTTGACCATCTACTGTTCTACCAAATTCAAGCTTGAAATCAACGAGCGAGAGATTCACCAAGTAAAAGAAATCAGCGAGGTGCTCCCCAATTGCGACGGCGGTTTCCTTTATCATCTGTAGCTCTTCTTTTGTTACGTCGGTGAGCAGGAGTGCATGATCATCATTTACTAATGGATCATCAAGCACATCATCTTTAAAGAAGAGCTCTACAAGAGGCGGTATAAATGGTGTTTTTTCTTTTATTGGAAGTCTTCTCGTAATACTTCCTGCCGCAATCCTTCGTACGACAACCTCCAAAGGAATGATCGTCGTTTTTTTCACAAGCTGTTCTGTTTCATTCAATCCCTTTTCAAAATGGGTTGGGATTCCCTTTTCATGTAAATAATTAAAAATTTTCGCCGATATGAGGTTATTGTATCTCCCTTTCCCCACAAAACTTTCCTTTTTTTTGCCGTTAAAAGCTGTCGCATCATTTTTATAAGATAGAATCAGCTTTTCTTCCTCGCCGACAACGTTGAAAACTTGTTTAGCCTTACCCTCATAGAGAAGATTCCCCTTCATGTCCTCCGCCCTTTCATTCCATTTGGATAATAAGATACTAAATCGCCGCCATCACAAGACCACAAGCAATTCCAATACGTACACTTATGAAAGTCCAATTTTGTCAAAAATCTGGTCGACGTTTTTTAAATGGTACGTGTAGTCAAAGCAGTCTGCGATTTGATCGGCGGATAATACCGTTGTGATCTTTTCTTCTGCTTCGATTCGTTCACGAAACGGAACGCCATTTTCCCATGCCTTCATTGCATTTGGTTGGACAAGATCATACGCTTCTTCTCTACTCATCCCTTGATCAATTAAGGAAAGAAGGACACGCTGAGAAAAAATAACGCCGTGCGTCTTATCGATGTTGCGCTTCATATTTTCAGGGAAAACCGTTAAATTCTTCACGATATTTGCGAATCGATTGAGCATGTAGTTCAATGCAATCGTTGAATCTGGTAAAATAATTCGTTCTGCTGAAGAATGAGAAATATCACGCTCGTGCCAAAGAGAGACATTTTCATAGGCCGTTACCATATGGCCACGGACCACCCGTGCTATTCCAGTCATATTTTCGGAGCCAATCGGGTTTCGTTTATGCGGCATCGCTGACGAACCTTTTTGACCTTTAGCGAAAAATTCTTCCACTTCTCTCGTTTCTGTCTTTTGTAATCCACGGATTTCGGTTGCAAATTTTTCGATCGAGCTTGCGATTAATGCAAGTGTCCCAACATATTGAGCATGACGGTCACGCTGTAGTGTTTGAGTGGAGACTGGTGCAGCTGATAAGCCCAATTTTTCACATACATAACGCTCCACAAACGGGTCTATGTTCGCATATGTTCCGACAGCTCCAGAAAGTTTACCCGTTTCAATCGTGTTGGCTGCTGCGTCAAATCTTTCTAGATTACGCTTCATTTCCTCATACCAAAGTGCTAATTTCAGACCAAATGTTGTCGGCTCAGCATGGACACCATGTGTTCTACCCATCATGACTGTGTGTTGATGTTCCTTTGCCTTTGTTGCTAATATGTCAATGAATCGTTGAATATCATTACGAATAATCGTGTTCGCTTGTTTGAGCAGGTAGGATAAAGCAGTGTCCACAACGTCGGTTGAGGTAAGTCCGTAGTGAACCCACTTTTTCTCTTCCCCAAGTGTCTCGGAAACAGCTCGAGTGAAGGCAACAACATCATGCCTTGTATCTTGCTCAATCTGATGAATTCGATTGACGTCAAAAGTTGCGTGTTCACGAAGTTTATGAACGTCCTCCTTTGGAATAATCCCCAGCTCACTCCACGCTTCACATGCTAATAGTTCAACCTCTAGCCATGCCTGAAAACGATTGTCTTCTGTCCAAATGGCCCCCATCTCTTCTCGTGTATAACGTTCGATCATGATTATCCTCCTAGTATCTTAGTGCGTGTTCAAGTGCGTGTTCAACATCCTCTTCAAGAAAAAATTTGTTTGTCCCGTTGAATATCTGCTATAGATGCACCGATAAACGTGACATGACCCATTTTTCTTTTTGGCTTGATCTCTTTTTTTCCGTATACATGAATATGTCCACTTGTGGATGCTTGGATCCTTGCTAAATAGTCTTCCACATCTTCTCCTAATAGATTGACCATACATGCAGCCCCATGGGAGTGGATTTCGATTAAAGGAAGACCGCAAATCGCTCTTATGTGCTGTTCAAACTGTGATACATTACAGCATTCAATCGTAAAATGTCCTGAATTGTGTGGCCGTGGCGCCATTTCGTTCATATATATATCTTCCCCATGAACAAACATTTCAATTGCAAACGTACCAATTACATCTATTCCATCGGCAATCGCTCTCGCTGCAGCTAACACCTTTTCTTTCACCTGTGCGGATACACGAGCAGGAGCGATTGTTGTGTGTAATATGTGATCTTTGTGTGCGTTTTCTGCAAGTGGAAAAAAAGTAATATCACCTGAATGAGATCTCGTAAATACGACCGATACTTCCTTGTCAAAGCTTAACCATTTTTCAAGCACACATCTTCCATGCTTTTCAACAAAAACAATAGCTTCTAACAAATCATCCTCGGATTCTAGCTTCATTTGTCCTTTTCCGTCATATCCACCTCGACACGTTTTCACTACTGCTGGATACTCTATCTTGGTGATCGCCTCATGCAGCTCTTTCTCATTGTGAACGATGGAAAAGGGAGCAACAGGTAAACCGTTAGCTACCATGCTCTTTTTTTCATTTTCCCGATCCTGTGTGATCTCTAATAATCTGTAGCCTTGGGGCAATACGTTTTGTTTTTCCAATAAGTGTGCTGCTGCAACGTCAACATTTTCAAATTCATAGGTAATAACGTCACTTAAATCGGCGAGCAGTTGAATTCCATTCCTATCGTGATAGGGTGCTTCAACATGATGATCTGCAATCTGGGCTGCTGGGCAATCAGGGGTTGGATCAAGCACAGCAATCCGATATCCCATATGCTTTGCGGCCGTTGCCATCATTCTACCAAGCTGACCCCCGCCTAAGATGCCAATTGTTTGTCCAGGTAAAATGTTATTTGGTTGCAAGTTGCTCCCTCATTTCTCCCACTTTTTCTGTTAATTCTCGTTTATATCGTTCTAATTTTTGTGCTACATCCTTATCCCATGTGCCAAGTATTTGTGCTGATAAAAGTCCTGCATTTTGAGCTCCTGCTTTTCCGATTGCAACCGTTGCAACTGGAACGCCGCTGGGCATTTGCACAATCGATAAAAGCGAGTCAATTCCATCTAATTTCGATTGTACAGGAACACCAATAACAGGCAATGTTGTTTTTGACGCAATCATGCCTGGTAGGTGTGCCGCTCCGCCTGCCCCTGCAATGATTACTTTCAACCCTCTATCTCTAGCAGATTCTGCATAAGCAAACATGTCGTCTGGTGTACGGTGAGCAGAAATGACTTCCTTTTCATAAGAGATTTCCAATTGATCTAATAGGTCGCAAGCATGTTTCATTGTATCCCAATCCGATATGCTTCCCATAATAATGCCAATCATGCTAAATGTCCCCCTTTTTAAACAACCTCTTTTACTTGTTAACACACAAAAGCCCATTCATTTTCTCCCCATAAGAGAAGATGAATGGGCTAAAAATCGTCCAGTTCACATACGTATCCCGTAGTCTTTAACGGAATACGTTCATCCTCCCTCATAGTCCATCATTTACGGTAATGGGTAGAAACGATCGGGCCATATTCCCGAAATTATATGAGGTATATCTATTTTTCCTTTTGTCTATTTACATGATAACAAGGATTCGTTTTCAATGTCAACGCATTTTTCGAACAATAGAATATTTAATTAAATTAATGTTCGTATTTTAGTTGCGAATAGTATCAAAAATGATGCTTTTGCCGATCGGCGTAACTGTTTTTTCTCCATTTTCATCTATTTCTTTAAAAATTGGTTCCTCCATTTTACGGACGGGACGATATCCCTCTTTTTCTATTCTGTCCAAACACTGATCAATCGTTTCGTTAGCCTGTAATACAAATCTTTTTTTGTTACTCACCTTGTTGTCCTGGTTGCGATTGGACTGCTTCTTTTGCCTTTTTGCCACTTTTAATACGTCCCCTTCTTACCTGTTTCACCCAGAAGCCACCATGTATTTGTTTCGGTTCATATGCAATAATAAATGCCTTAGGGTCTAATTCACGGATTGTATCATATAAAAGAAGTTCATATTTTCTAGGTGTTAGAATTTGCATGGCTAGTCGATCGCCTTCCATTCCGTATGCAAACCAACTTGTCACACCATACCCTTTATCCCGAAGTTTCCTAGTAAATTCGATGTTCGGATCAGACGATATAACATTGACCGTTATATACCCAAGCGCCAATTTTTCCTCTATTTTCGATCCAACCACGACCCCAATGCCAAAGCCAAGCGCATACGCTACAATGTTCTCAATTTCGTTTAAATTATCTAACACTAACCCCAGTCCAAGTATATAGACCGTTATTTCAAAGACACTTACAACTGCAGCAGTATAGCGTCTTCCTTTCAATGTTAAAATCATTCGAATTGTATTAAATGCAACATATGTAACGTTCACAAGCAGGATTATCGTAATCATGACAACCGTATTATCCAGCAATTCAATCCCCCCACAAATTTCTTCTGTACGACCATTAAGTGTGAACTGTAAAAGTAATAGGAGTTTCACCCAGGTTAACACTCTTACATACACTATTTTAACCAAGTAGAAGGACTAAAAGAAATTCCATCTATATGTTAGCTAGTTTACTACTGCCAGGTAATCAGCGCAAATTAGGAAAGGAGCATGATAAAAATGGATCCATTTCGTAACATGGGAGACTGGAAGAAAAATTTAGATCACTTTTTTGGCGATCGTTTTTGGAATGAATTTGAAGGGATAATGAAGCCAACCATCCCTCAGATGAATATCTATCAAAAGGAAAATGAGCTATTTTGTATAGTCAACATCCCAGGGTTAAATGATTTAGACAATGTTCATGTATATGTGGATCATGCCACTCTTGAATTAAAAGGTGTCATTAACATCGATCATGTTGGAGGACACATCGTAACCGAGGAAATATTGCAAGGCTCCTTTGAAAGAAAAATGGACCTTCCTTTTCCTGTTCGTGACGACAAAATTAACGCTACTTATGGTCACGGGTTACTTGTGATTCACCTGCACCGACTTGTTACAAATAAAAAAAATAAAAACCGCTTGGAAATTCGTAATTTAGAGGATGAGGAGTAGCGGTTCATTACCCCCATCCTCTTTATCTATTTTATCTGCCCTGTTCCACGGATGATATACTTCATGGATGTTAGGGCAGGTAACCCCATTGGACCTCGTGCGTGCAGTTTCTGTGTACTAATGCCAATCTCTGCGCCAAACCCAAATTCAAATCCATCTGTAAAGCGAGTAGAAGCGTTGTGGTAAAGTGCAGCAGCATCCACTTGTTTAAAAAATGCAGCCACATTCTCTTCGTTTTCTGTAATAATTGCTTCAGAGTGTTTCGATCCATATGTTTGAATATGGTTTATTGCTTCTTCTAAACGATCAACCACTCGAATTGCGACAATTAAATCCAGATATTCTGTTTTCCAATCTTCTTTTGATGCAGGAAGTAAACTGTGATCTAATTGTCTCGCTTTTTCATTCGCTCTAATTTCAACATTCTTTTCCTTCAACGCTTGAACCAACGCACCAAAGTGTTTGTTAGCCCAATCTTTATGAATGAGAATCGTTTCAGTTGAGTTACATACGGACGGGCGTTGTGTTTTGGCATTTACCGCAATTTCTACCGCCATCTTATGATCTGCATGATCGTCAATATAAATATGGCAGTTTCCAACACCAGTTTCAAGCACAGGTACAGTTGCATTTTTAACGACCGTTTTAATTAATTCCGCTCCACCACGAGGAATGATGACGTCCAAACACTCATTAAGTTGGAGCATTTTGGTTACAGTTTCTCTACTTGTATCCTCCAATAATTGAACAGAGTCCGTTGGTAATTCGCTTATTTCAAGCGCACGGTGAATAACATCTATAATTGCTTTGTTGGAATGGAGCGCAGATGAACTTCCTCGTAGCAAAGATGTGTTACCTGTTTTCAAACAAAGGCTAGACGCATCTACCGTAACGTTTGGTCTTGCTTCGTAAATCATCCCGATGACCCCAAGTGGTACCCTGATTTTTTCAATTTGCAGACCATTGGGACGTTCCCAGCCTTCAAGTATTTCCCCCACCGGATCAGGTAGATCCGCTACTTGGTGAAGCCCTTCTGCCATGTCCTTCATGCGCTCTTCTGTTAGCCTTAAACGGTCAAGTAGATGATCACCAATCCCGTTGGCTCTCCCTGCGGCTAAATCCTTTTTGTTCTCAGTTAAAATAAATGCTGTCTCCTCTAGTAGTTGTGCAGCTATTAGCTTTAGGGCGTCATTCTTTTGTTCCGTTGTACATACCGCAAGCCTTGTTGCTAGTTCACTAGCTCTCTGTGCTTTCTCAACTAACTCACTCATTTTAACATTCTCTCCTTTGTTAACGTTACCCAATTGTTGCGATGAATAACTTCTGCACGATCACGCTTTGTTTTGACTTTCGCCTCTTGGTTAGAATAGCCTTTAATCAAAGCAAGTTCTTCCGCTGTGAAATTAATTTGTCCTTTTCCAATCAGATCTCCTTTTTCACTCCAAACTTCAACTACATCGCCACTTTCAAATGTCCCACTTAACGCCTTAACACCAGATGGCAATAGGCTTTTTCCATTGATTAAGACTGCACACTCAGCACCTGCATCAATTACAATTCGACCTGCAACATTCGAGTGGATCCCAATCCATTGCTTTTTATTCTTTACCGAAGCATTAATGGAATAGCCAATATATGTGCCATCCCCTTTTCCTGAAGCAATATCAAGTAACTTGTTTGTTCCTTCTCCCTTTCCAATAAAAGCTTGAACTCCAATGGAAAGGGCTGTTTTGACAGCTTCAAGCTTTGAACGCATCCCACCTGTCCCTACCTTCGAGCCCGCTTTTCCAGCAATAGCTAAAAGATCATCCGTGATTTCTGGTAAAAAAGTATATTTTTTTGCTTGTGAATGTTTATGTGGGATTCCATCATACAGTCCATTAATATCCGTTAGAATAATAAGAAAATCAGCATGGGTAAGCCCACTTACTAAAGCGGAAAGCATATCGTTATCACCGAAAGTTAATTCGTCCACTGCGATGGAGTCATTTTCATTAATAATCGGTAATACGCCACGCTTTAAAAGTTCAGTTAATGTTGAGTACGCATTATTGTATTGATCCTGTTGTGAGAAATTTTGCCGTGTAAGTAAAAGTTGTGCAGTTACAATTCCTTCCAACTGAAAATATTCGTAGTACTTTTGCATGAGGAGTCCCTGCCCAACTGCTGCTGCCGCTTGTTTACCAGCAAGTGTAACAGGTCTTGTTCGATAGCCTAAAACAGGAAACCCTGCAGCAACCGCGCCAGAGGATATGAGAATCACCTCATCCCCCTGCTTTGTCAGTTTAGAAATAGCTGTAACGTGTTCCTTGATCTTTTCCGTACAAAGGCTACCGTCTGAATTCGTTAATGAGCTACTCCCAATTTTTACAACAATTCTCTGTTTTGCCACCTCGCTCCTCCTCTTTTTATGGTTATAGTACGATAACCCACATGACTTTAACGACAAAATAAAAACTCCTCCATCCTTCTTTACCAAAGGACGGAAGAGTTGTATCCGCGGTACCACCTTTTTTGCAGCTTAACTGTAATAAGCCGCCTTCTTTCAGCCCGTAACGAGGGGGGGGACGGCTAGATTTCGCTAGCAGCTCAGGGGGTAGGTTCTATCTGTTAGTGGTGGCAGAGCCTTTCAGCCTATGGGCTCCACTCTCTTATACACATATACCAAATATACTGATCCCCATCAATGCCTTCATCTTTTCTTGAAACATATTATAAGTTTACCTGCTTCATTCGTCAACCTCTTTAAATTAAGAAGAGAAAATATAAAATAAATATAACAAAAAGCAGCCACATAATAGGGTTAATTTCTTTCGCCTTGCCTTTGACAACCATCGTAACTGGATAAAAAACAAATCCTATCGCAATCCCCGTAGCTATACTGTACGCTAATGGCATTGTAATAATCGTTAAAAAAGCAGGAACAGCAATCTCAAATTTATCCCATTCAATTTCTTTTAGAGTAGTACACATCAATACACCGACAATGATGAGCGCCGGCGCAGTAACCTCAGAAGTAACCATTCCTAGAAGTGGTGAGAAGAACAACGCAAGAATGAACAACCCAGCCGTAACTACTGCAGTAAACCCAGAACGTCCCCCTGCACTAACCCCTGTAGTAGATTCAACATATGATGTCGTTGTCGAGGTACCTAAAGCCGCACCGACAACAGTTGCTGCAGAATCAGAAAAAAGCGCCTTGCCTGCACGCGGAAGCTTATTGTCTCTCATTAAACCTGCTTTTGATGCAACAGCCACTAACGTGCCAGCCGTGTCAAAGAAATCTACAAATAGAAAAGTAAGAATAACAACGAGCATTTGACCCGTAAAGATATCTCCAAAGTGAACAAACGCTTGACCAAAAGTAGGCCCAAGACTTGGAACACTGCCCACAATATCATTTAACCCTGATGGAGGTTGAATCAACCCAGCAATTATTCCAGCGATTACTGTTACAATCATTCCATAAAACACGCCACCTTTAATGTCTAAAGCAAGAAGAATAACGGTAACAAAAATCCCAAATATAGCCAGTAGCGTCGGTCCCGCCGAAAGATCACCTAAACCTACTAATGTCGCATCGTTTCCAACGATAATTCCAGAGTTCTGAAAACCAATAAAAGCGATAAACAACCCAATCCCAGCACCAACAGCCATTTTTAAGTTTGCTGGAATAGCATTTATAATGGTTTCACGAATACCAGTTAACGTCAAAATGATAAAAATAAGTCCAGAAGCTAACACACCCGCTAAAGCCGTTTCCCAAGGAATTCCCCAACCTAACACAACAGTATAGGAGAAAAATGCGTTTAATCCCATTCCAGGAGCAAGTGCAACCGGATATTTCGCAAGCAGCCCCATAATCAGAGTACCAACCGCGGCAGCAAGTGCAGTAGCAGTAAACACAGCGCCTGCAGGCATTCCAGTTGCTCCATCAGCCGCCAACGTAATTGGATTGACAAATAAAATGTATGCCATCGCTAAAAACGTTGTTAACCCTGCAGTAAACTCTGTACGGTAATTTGTTCCAAGTTCTTCAAATTTGAAAAACTTTTTCATTTGATGATTCCTCCCCTATTTTCGTCGCAAAGAAAAGCACTCTGGGCCAAAGGCCTAGAGTGCTACCAGACAACTATACTGAAAATTGCAATCCAAATAATCGCTATTGCAATTCACCAGCGTAGTCAGACCATTTACGGTAGTCTGGTAGAAACTTATGGGCCTTATCCCCAAAATTATACGACGGTTTTTATTCAATTTAATAATCCTATAAAGTACATTCTTATCATACTAGTGACCAAAGCACTAGTCAAGTAAAAAACGAATATTTTTTTATAAATTAATATAAATGTTCGTTAAATGTGTGTTCTAGATGGAACATACACTTTAAATGCGTGTTCAATAAGTCAACGAAGCCTAGCTAATGTCTGACACGTCCTGTATCTAACACCGGATCAGCCCGTTGTGAGATGCACCACTTATCATTTGGTACCTTTCACCATCCGCATGAAACTATTCCCATTCAATCGTTGCAGGTGGCTTACTTGTTACATCGTAAACAACGCGATTAATTCTCTCTACTTCATTTACAAGTCTAGTAGATACCTTTTCTAATACGTCCCAAGGAATACGCGCCCAATCAGATGTCATCCCGTCGATCGACGTAACCGCGCGAATGCCGATCGTGTAGTCATAGGTACGCGCATCACCCATCACACCGACACTTCGGATATTCGGTAATACCGTAAAATACTGCCAAATATCTCTATCCAAGCCAGCAGTCTTAATTTCTTCTCTTAGGATCGCATCTGATTCCCGAACGATTTCTAATTTCTCTTCGGTTACCTCACCAAGCACACGGATAGCAAGCCCTGGGCCTGGGAACGGCTGCCTCCAAACCATTTCTTCAGGTATTCCAAGCTCCACACCTAACATTCTTACCTCGTCTTTAAATAGTGTATTCAACGGTTCGATCAACTCAAATTGCATGTTTTCTGGAAGACCACCAACATTGTGGTGTGACTTTATTGTTTGAGCTGTTTCCGTTCCACTTTCGACGATATCCGTATAAAGTGTCCCTTGTGCGAGAAACTCAATTCCCTGCAGCTTGTCCGCCTCATCATCAAAAACATAGATAAATTCATTTCCAATGATTTTCCGCTTTTGTTCTGGATCGGATACACCTTTTAGTTTTCCGAGGAAGCGATCCTTTGCATTTACTTTTACAATGTTTATCTGGAACTCATCACGGAATGTTTCCATTACCATATCTGCTTCATTTTTGCGAAGTAATCCATGATCTACAAAAATACACGTTAACTGGTCCCCAATCGCCTTGTGCATTAGAACAGCGACAACAGATGAATCAACACCACCACTAAGGGCACAAAGAACTTTTTTATCGCCCACTTTAGAGCGAATTTTTTCTACTTCTATATCGATGAAGTTCTCCATCGTCCAATTACCATCACATTGGCAAATATCAAACACAAACTGCTTTAATAGTGGATTTCCAAATTCGGTATGCCTTACCTCAGGATGAAACTGAACACCATACATTCGTTTTTCAGGATGACTTATGGAAGCAATAGGGGTAGACGAGCTTGTTGCATCAATATGAAAACCATTAGGTGGTTCCATAATCTTATCACCATGACTCATCCAGACAACCTGTGACTCCGGTGTACCCTCAAACAATACCGAACCATTGGTTACTTGAATTTCTGCCTTACCATATTCCCGATCCAGAGCCCTTCTAACGTTTCCTCCAAAATGTTGCGTCATTAGCTGCATGCCATAACAAATGCCTAGGATCGGAATACCTAGATCAAAAATGGCCTGATCGCAACGAAAGCTGTTTTCATCATACACACTATGCGGACCGCCCGATAAAATAATTCCCTTTGGATTCATTTCTGTGATTTCATCAACCGTTAACTGGTGGGAATGAAGTTCACTATAGACGCCAAACTCCCTTATTCTTCTCGTAATTAATTGATTATATTGGCTGCCAAAGTCTAGTACAAGGATCATCTCATTCTGTTCCATATCATCATCTCCCAAATCTAGTAATATCATTGGATTTTATAAACAAAGCATGTATTAAAATTTTAAAAACTTTCATGTAAAGACCAAAATAACTATTTTCTTAAGAGCCAATCGACTCGATTTATAAATTACGAAAATACAAAAAATGGATTTCTACCGTCAAAAAGAAGGCAGAAATCCAATCGTTTTCATCCGATTTCCACCTTCATAGTCAAAGTATTTACGGTACTTTGGTAGAGACTCCTGACCCTTATTATCAGGTATATATGAAGGAAAAGGTCTATATGAATAGTTTTTATTCTATCAACCAGATTAGCAGAAGGTCAAGACAATGCATGCTTGATTAAATTTTGCCACAATTGCATAAGCATATGACGCTCTTTGTCATCATTTCCCTTACTATAAATAGTACGCTCATAATGATATGTTAATCTGCTCATTTCATTTGTTAGAAACCGTCGATCAACGTCTGTGGCAAACTCTCTCAACGTCTGTTCTTCCCTGCGTTTTAATCCTTTATGATCTAATACCTTTAACAAGTAGTGATACGCATCCTGGAAAGAAGTAAAACCTTTCTGCTTTTGATACTTTTTCAATAAAAAAGCAGACATTAAATTGTATCGTTTTAAATAAATACCAAGTACTAAACTGAATAGAATAACACCTACAAGTACCCATAGCCACCAGTTTTTAAGGAAATTAGACGATTGACTCTCAGTTTCTTTGCTACCTGTATCCTCCATCTCTAATCCTTGATTTGGTTTTTCTGGAGTGTCCTGATTACCAAGCGTCGGTTCCGCCTCTGGACTTGTTGTTTCATCATCCTCTCCTGGATTCGAATTCTCAACAAATTCCATCGGGTTCGAAAAGCCTTGCGTAGGCTCGAACGGAACCCACCCTACATTAGGGAAGTATACTTCCACCCAGGAATGGGCATTTGCGTTCGTGATTTGGTATACATTCCTATCCCCGCTTGCTTCTTGCACTTTCTCCCCACTTGTAAAACCTTTCACCCATCTTGTCGGAATACCAATTGACCTTAGCATTATAGCCATTGAAGTAGAATAATTGTTGCAATAACCAATTTTTGTCTCAAATAGAAATTGATCAACGTAGTCCTGGTCAGCTGATGGAAATGGAACTCCTTCAAGCGAATATTCAAATCCGTTTTGATTGAAATACTGTTCGACTGCCTTTGCTTTTTCATACCTTGTATCCTCATCCTTCACCACTTGCATGGTAAGCTCCTTCACCCTTTGCGGCAGAGATTCTGGAAGTTGCAAATATTGATTTCTAATTGGCTCAGGATCTGGACCGTTTGCTTCTAACAACTGATCAATTGAAAATGTCGGATTTTCAAACGTTAATCTGTAATTGTATAAACCACTTTGCTGATCGCCCTGTATCGAAACGGCTTCCGAAGTAGCATCGAATAACATTTCAACATCGTTTGATCCTTGTACACTTTCTATTCCATAAGGATAGACAAGCTTATAAAAAAAGGATTCTGGTTCAAAACCAATGACCGCCTCTGACTTCTCGGTCTCAACGTTTTCAGAAAACGTTTCAAGTGGAATTCTACCATTTTGCAATCCTTGTAAATTCTCTCTTCTGGATTGTTTCCAGCCTTTCCCTGTATATATATCCTTCGTCTCAATTCTCCAATATTGCTCCTCTTTCGTAACCGCCTGAAAGACTGGGGTTGTATCCTGTTGGAGAGAACCACCAAGCCTTGAGTCATCCTCGCCATAACCTATTTTTTGCGTTACGGATCCTCCTACCCCACCGCTCCCTGCGTTTTCCGCAGTACTTTTTATAAATGGGACAGGGTCAGGCCATTGTGGGGCAAGCTTTGGTGCGGCATAACCAACAACACTGGAAAATAAGATCATGGCCACGAGCGGCAATACCCATGCTGGAGACCTTTTTATCCAATTCAAAGAAAGTGTTTCATGATCCATTTCTTTAATAAAGGTAGAAATCCCCATAGCCAAAAGGGACACAACAAACGTTCGCACAATAGCCGCATCTCCATCATAAGTTGTGAATGTATCTAGCACAGTTAAATAAACGAATGTTAATAGAACGAACAAAAATACACGTTTCGCCACAACAAACCAATAATGTAATAGATAACTCATCAACCATAGCAGAATTAAAAATAAGAAACTGCGAAACATGGGCGTCATGTCGCCCCATTGCTGGCTCGTAATTATGTCAAGATTGTATATCAAGTGTTGATAAATGAGTAGAAACCATTCTTTACTAAATAGTGCTTCTTGGATAAACAATCCGTCTAAAATATATACAAGTCCGACAAGTTTTAATGGTACAGAAAGCCACCACGAAAGATTTAGCATTGAAACAAAGAAGCAAAATCCAGCGAACAGAACAAACAACGGAATGTTACTCGTATCCGTAATCTCTGCTAATGGTCTTAGCCACTCCGTAAATAAAATAAATCCACATAAATATACAAGCATATGGTAGACATGATATGGTTGATTAAACATCTTCCCCATTACGTGTTCACCTCAAATTTCCGCTTCATTAGCTGCTCCTCGGTAATCAAATTTACGATCACACCGCCTAAGGAAAGCTCTTGCATCATTCGTTTATCTACTTCGGTTATAGTAGAAGCTGGTTTAACGAAAAACAGTATGACTCTTTTACTTTTTAACCTTAATCGTTTGACCGTTTGTGTTACTTTTTCATTGAAATTGGTTAACACAATGATCATAACGAATCCATCAGACAGCTTCTGCATTTCGGTTTCCAGTTGTTCAGGAAAAGCAGTGGCCTTGCCTGGTCGAACCGTTGCCAAAAACCGGTTAACCGCCCCATGTTTTGCTGGATCTTGATGGTATGGGAAAAACGCCTTTTTACTCCCAATTGACATAAATGCAAGCTGTGTTGTAGACGTTTTTAATGCACCAAATATCGACGTGGCTAATTCAACACTGGCCTCATACGATAATGGATTCAAACCATGGTAAAAAACAGAATCCAACACAAACAAAACATCCGTACTTTTCTCTTGTTCGTATTCCTTAGTCATGACCGCATTTTTTCTAGCAGTCGTTTTCCAATCAATCAAAGAAAAACGGTCCCCGGGTGCGTATTCCCTCACACCTGATACGACATTCGTCGTTCTTGCATGTGTTTGAAAAGAAGACGTGACCCCTTCCTCAAAGCTACTTACTTTATCTTTCAATTTTATCTCACGCTTAAATGGATAGGCCAGCACGTGATTGGTAAGATCAAATTGATGTTCCTTTTTAATAAATCCAAAAAAGTCCCCCGTTTTTACCTTTATTGCGTGAAAATGATGCTCTCCACGGGGGATTTGACTTAAGGAATAGTGGAATTTGATTGTCCGACTGAACCACGGAAAAGCAATCTTTTTAACGATTCTTTGCTCGAGTAATGCATCAGGACGATCCATATGCTTGAATTTATCTATATGTGTATCCTTGCGATGAAGTGAGGCAGGTACTACTTCCTCCATAATGCAGTAATAGATAGGGAATGGAACCTTTCTATTTATAAAAATATCAACACGAACACTATCTCCTGCCTGGATCACTCGTTTCGAAAGCTTTCTTTCTATCTTCCACCTGGAGATTGGATAAAACAAAAGGAGAATCATATAGAATTGAACAGGTACAAAGCTGTAAAATAAAAACCAACTTACAAAGCCACCTTGAAACATCGCATATGCGAATAAGACAAAAAACAAAAGGAGAACATAAAGTAATGTAAAGGTGAATTTAATTCTACCTTTCATTAACGGAAATCCTTTCTTACTGGTATCGATAATTTGTCGACTATTTCGCGGATAATGGAATCATTCGTTGCTCCTTCAAAGTTTGCCTCTGAGGTAAGGATGATACGGTGAGAAAGAACATAAGGAGCTAAAAATTTCACATCATCTGGTAAAACATAATCACGATCATGAATAAATGCATATGCTTTTGCAGCCTTCATCATTGCGATGGATCCACGCGGGCTTACTCCTAAATAAATAAGTGGATGGCTTCTCGTGGAAGTAACTAGGTCTACAATATAACGCTTCACGTTTTGTTCGATGTACACTTCTTTCACTTGCTCTTGAACCCCAATAAGTTCTTCCTTGGTCATTACCGCGTCAATGCTTTGAATCGGATGCTGCTTCGACGTTTTGTCTAGCATTTTTATTTCATCGTTGGCATTTGGATAACCCATTTTAAGCTTTAATAAAAATCGATCCAATTGGGCTTCTGGCAATGGATATGTCCCTTCATATTCAATCGGATTTTGTGTTGCCATTACAAAAAACGGTTGTTTTAAAGGGATCGTCGCACCATCGACCGTGACACTCATTTCCTCCATTCCTTCTAGCAATGAAGATTGGGTTTTTGGAGAAGTCCGATTAATTTCATCAGCAAGGACAATATTACCAAATATCGGGCCCGCCCGAAATTCAAATTCCATTTCCTTTGGGTTATAAATGGATACACCCGTCACATCTGATGGTAAAAGGTCAGGAGTAAACTGAATCCGTTTGAAATCACAATCTAGTGATTTTGCAATCGTACGAACAAGCATCGTCTTCCCGACACCTGGAACATCCTCTAACAAAACGTGACCACCAGCTAATAAAGCAACGAGGCTTAAGGTAGCAGGTTCCTCTTTCCCTACCATTACTTGATTAATATTTTTTAAGACTTGACTTATTTTGGAGTTGTACAAGAACGTTTGTTGCGCCATTTATTGAATACTCCTCCCAATTTTGTGTAGTTTTATTTTATCATGATTTTCAGAAAAACTCGACACTCGTCACATCTTATAACAAACCAATCGCACACATCGAGAACAAATTCAAACCAGAGAAGGGTGTGCTATTACTACAACTTATTTTGCCTCGAATAAGCCATTTCTCGGATATATACATTCTATACAACTATACTACAATTGGAATGGTAAAATACAGGACAATGGATTGGGAAAGAAGGAATATAGTGGAATTAATTAAAATAGAAACCACAAAGGAAATTGCTCCTCTGTGGTTTTTGTTCCTTTTATCTAAGTGTCTTTAAAACTTTGCTCCATGCAATCACTTGATCAAACATATTGTTAACTGCATCCAAATGATGGTCACCAGGTTTGAAAACACTGAAGTTTTCAAAATCGGTAAAGAGCGATAGGGCTACTTGTGAACGGACATCGGCTACCTGTAGTTCACCCATAATGAGTCGCAAGTTTTCTACTGCACGTACTCCACCAGTGCTGCCAACTCCAACAAAGCCAGCCGCTTTATTATTCCACTCTTTATATAGGAAATCAATCGCATTCTTTAATGCACCACTTACCGCATGGTTATACTCCGGAGTGACAAAAATAAATCCATCGAATGTATCAATTTTAGCGGCCCATCTTTTCGTATGTTCATTTGCATACTGCCCCATTGAAGGTGGCATCGCTTCATCCAATAAAGGGAGATTGTAATCTGCGATGTCAACCAGTTCATATTCCGCTTCATCATTTCGTTGTTGTGCAAGGTCATAAATCCACTTTGCAACAGCTTCTGAATTCCGACCAGGCCTGGTACTACCTAATATAATTCCTATTTTCATTCATACTCCTCCTTATTTTTCATTCATTATATTTTTAACAAATATAAATTCTGTATGCACGTAATATACTCAGGGATGTATGGTACGATCATTTTCTAGAGATAGGCTTCCATTGACCACTCCCCCGTTGAAGGTATGGTCACAGTGACGACCCGAATTTTGTCGATTGTTTAAAAGCTAGGGAGCATTGGAGCGGTTGTTGTGGATGACGACGTGATAAACGTGGAAACGCTTTACAAAAACACAAAGTAGCTGAGAGGTCAGTTAGTAATTACTAGAACTTCTCCTTTCAAAACAGAACGACAGTATGGTGAACCATCGCCATCTAGATTGTTCAAAATAATATGGTACGGTAATTAGCTATTATGGACTTAAATCGAGAATTTAAACTACATTCATTAAGACATACACATTACTTCTTTCAGAGGCTGGCGTACACTCGAATAAACTATGGACAGACTTGGCCATCAGATGATCAAACCTCAAAAATGTACAATACTTCCACGTCACCCATAAAGTGAAAAAAAGAAGCTCCCCGAAAGTTTCATCAACTTATGAGAAGCCTCCATTAGAATCCTCATTTCACTCAGAAAATCTTATATATCAATGGCTGGAGGACATAATTACATCATGCCTTCGTAAGATTAAATTAGTCAACACCTAGTAATGAGGGTATTATAAGCATACTCATATCATATTCTACTACTCTTAACACCTTTCAACCTTCGACAAATTTCGGGGCGTCACTGTGACAAAACTAAGGAAACGGTGGACTGTATCTTTTTTAGGGGCATCCTGTATGCGGTCAGAATCAAGGATGCGATAAAGGTTCTTGCCATGCAAGACAAGCGAGAAAATAAACTGGAGAAGAAACATTGGAGAAAATCCATCTTCTTTTCGAATGTTCGATTGATTTAATAGTGTCCCTAGTTTATTTTTCTTAAAAAAATGTGAAATATAAGAATGAGCCTCGTTTTTGGATTCAGAATCTGGTAAAATAGTAGCCATAAATACATCCCTTTCTGGTTATGGTTGTGCTAACTATATTTTACCAAATTGGGATGTATTTTTGTGTGTTTTTTTAATATTATTTCTGGGGAGACCTCAGTTATATCAAGGGATTACAAATGGTTTTTAGCTGCGAAAGTTGAGGAAGCATGTATTTCCATTTGTTTTCTTCACAAATATCGAATACCCCTTCACATGTGTAAAGACTATCCCCTAGTATACAGATGGGCAATCGCTTGAATATCTTCTTTAGTTTCTCTGCCAACCTGTAGAAAGCCTTCAATTCGCAATCCTGTTTTTTCACATCTTCCGATTCGTTTTCAATAAACTCAGAAGCAATGCTTAAAACCATGTCTCCCACTACCAATTTTGCTTCTAGTACGTGATGCATATAAACTGTTTTCTTCACTTCACCATTTTCGTCTCTATATTCCCGGCGCAAGCAGTGTTCACAATGCTTTTCGTCAAAACTAAACAGCCCTGTGCCATCAATAATGACACCCCAATATTTTTCATTTATTCGATACTTTTCTAGGGATCTTTTCTTTAACAATTCTTTGATCATGTATGTTCTGATTTTCTCTAGCTCTTTCGAATCTAGGGCCGATAAAAAATCGTTGATTGTATCATAATTAGGAAGCTCTACAAGAGTTTTTTTGCCCAAAACCTTTTTTACATTTTCAATGCATTCATCCCGGTTAAAACTCTCTGTCATGCCTCGCATACTCTTCATGTTAAACAGATTTTTTAAAATTGGTGCTAACAAGAGAACATCCGTATCGTAGGTAATATAACTTTGATTCCTTGGATCTTTGACCTGAAGCAGTAGTTTATTAAGATCTTTAAAAAATGTTTATTGTTTTTCATTAACTCGAAAAAATACTTCGCTTCTTTTTCGAGTTCCCTTTTTTCTTTTCTATTCATATTAAAATTAATCCCCCTGAAAATGTTGATATAATAGTGCTTTTCTATCTTAATTATACCATTTTTCCCAACTAGACTAGGGGATTATAGACTGATTTTAGCACGAAAAATTTTTACTCTTCAGAGCTGCCTACGCTGATTTACCACCGACACAAATTGTCCCGAAACTGGCGGACAAAGGCATATACCTTGCATCCGAATCCACGTACTACCGTGTATTACGGGAAGAAAAAATGCAACATCACCGAGGTCGCAGTCAAAAGCCGACGAAAAGAATACCAGAAACGCATCTCGCTACGGAACCTAACCAAGTATGGACATGGGATATTACATGGCTTGGTGGACCTGTGAAAGGTTTATTCTATCGACTCTATTTAATTATCGATCTGTTTAGTAGAAAAGTAGTTGGATGGGAAGTATGGGAAACAGAAGAGGCAAAGTATGCGAAGGCGCTTGTAAAAAAAGCAGTCATCA
>NZ_JAMQKB010000015.1 GCF_028416575.1 Terrihalobacillus insolitus
TGGCACGATTGAAGTTAACAAGAACATCCGTAATGGCGTTGACATATGTAACGGCTATCTTGTTTTTATAGACTCGATTAGAGAAGTACGTTTTTGTGCCCATCGCCATTCTCCTTTCCCTTCATAATTAAATTTTATCAGAACAAATGTTCTAAGTCAAGAAATTTCATCTCCTTCGGTGGGGCGATTCATCCCCCACTTATTATTGGTGTTACCCACCTTCACATAATGGAAGTGGGGGTCTTCTCGCCCGTAAAAAGATAAAAGGTGCTATATTTCTCAATACGGATATTAAATAAGCATAATTTGACGAATATATAGTGCTTTGACTGTAGATTCTACTTTCATTTTATAGGTATAAAGTACTAATTTGCGTAATCAGAACGTAATGTTTAAGCGGTTTCATGAAAAATATTTAAAAAAACTAATGCAAACAGTTGAGAAAACTTGTATAATTCGAATTGTGGATGTTACATCTGCGTAAAGATTTAGAAAATTCAATTAGGGGAGGTCGTTTCTTCATGAGAAAGAAAAATTGGCTTTTGCTTGTACTAGCCTTAGTACTAAGCGTGTTTCTTGCAGCATGTTCTGGTGGTTCAGAAGAAGGCGAAGGAACAGATGAAGGTAATACTGAAAGTGAAAGCGAAGGTACAACAGAAGAAGGCGGAGAAGAAGCCGCTGAAGTAGAACAAATATTGCGTATCACCGACAGTACGGAAATTCCAACTATGGATCCTCAACTGTCAACGAATACAGTGTCATCACAATGGTTAGGTGCTACAATGGAAGGCCTTTATCGTGTTGGTAAAGATGGAGAGCCTGAACCAGGTATAGCAACAGGTTATGAAGTGAGCGATGATGCACTTACTTGGACATTCAATCTACGTGAAGATGCTGTTTGGTCGAATGGTGATCCTGTTACAGCAAATGATTTTGTTTATTCTTGGAGACGTGCGGTAGATCCTGATGTAGGGTCTGAATATGGTCCATACATGATGGGTGGCGTAATCAAAAATGCCAACGAAGTAGCATCTGGAGATTTACCAATAGAAGATCTAGGTGTAAAAGCTGATGGAGACTATACGTTTATAGTAGAATTAGAAAAACCAACTCCATACATGGAATCGTTAGCTACATTTACAACTTTCTATCCAATGAATCAAAGCTTTGTTGAAGAACAAGGCGATCAATTTGGCCTTGAAGCTGATACACTTGTTTTTAATGGTGCATTTGTAATGTCAGAATGGAACCATGGTGAAGGCTGGGTTCTTAAGAAAAATGAAGATTATTGGGATAGTGATACGGTAAAACTTGAAACAATCGATGTTAAAGTTACAAAAGACGTTCCAACAAACGTTAATTTGTACAATAATGACCAAATAGATCGTACTGGTTTAACTGCGGACTTTGTTGATCAGTATAGAAGTAATGAAGAATTTAAAACAGTGTTAAATCCTGGGGTATTTTATTTGAAGTTCAACCAAACTAGAAATGAAGCTCTTGCGAACGTTAATATTCGTAAAGCACTTGCAACTGCCTTTGATAAAGAAGGAATTGCTAGTACAATACTGAACAATGGATCTATTGCAGCTGGAGGTCTAGTAGCGAAAAAGTTCGTTTCTGACCCTGATTCTGGTGAAGATTTCCGCGAAATAAATGGGGATCTTTTACCTTATGACGTAGAAAAAGCGAAAGAATACTGGAAAAAAGGTTTAGATGAATTAGGAACAGATAGTGTAACTCTTGAATATTTAACTGGTGATACGGAAACATCTACAAATATCAGTGCTTTTATGAAAAACCAGTTGGAAACAAATCTTGAAGGGTTATCACTTGATATAAAGCAAGTTCCATTTAAAGAGCGTCTTCGTTTAGATACAGCAATGGATTATGATATTCAAGCGGCAGGCTGGGTACCTGATTACGCAGATCCAAATACATGGTTAAATATGTGGGTCACGGATGGTGCGAATAATAAAATGGGATTCTCTAGTGATAAGTATGATTCTATGTTAGAAAAAGCGAATAATGAGCTTGCCCAAAAACCAAACGAACGTTTCCAAACATTCTTAGATATGGAAAAATTACTTATTCAGGAAGAAGCTGCAATTGCTCCTATGTATCAAGAAGGTGTAGCACAGCTTTGGAAGCCATATGTGAAAGATGTTTTCAAGAACTTAATTGGTCCTGAATACAGTTACAAATTTGCTTATATAGAAAAATAATAGTTCCTGTTTTCTAACTATATAGGCTAGCTCGTTAGGATGAGAGAGTGTATGTCCACAGAAGTTGGCGTATACTCTCTTTCCTGTTTCATCAAAAAATTATACAATTCAAATTGTTGCGATAAAGGTATAGGAGGTGCTTGAATGGCGCGATATATCATGCAAAGAATTTTTTATTTGTTAATTACACTGTTTTTAATTGCGACGATTTCATTCTTCTTAATGAAACTTCTACCAGGAACTCCATTAACTGCTGAAGATAAGTTATCTGAAGAGCAAAGAGAAATAATTCTTGAAAAATACGGTTTGAATGATCCAGAACCAATACAATACGTAAATTATTTGGGTAGACTTGTCCAAGGGGATCTAGGTATTTCATTTCAATTTGATAATCGTGGTGTAACTCAAATTTTAATGAACAGGATTGGGCCTTCTGCTCAACTGGGTGTACAAGCATTAGTAATAGGGACAATTCTAGGCATCTTACTAGGGCTACTTGCTGCTATCAACCATACTGGATTTCTTGATTACGGTTCAACATTTGTAGCAGTTATGGGTAAGTCAATCCCTTCTTTCGTATTTGCTGGATTATTGCAGTATTTTGTCGGTGTAAAGCTAGGGTGGTTACCAGTAGCTCTATGGGATGGATTTGAATACTCCATACTGCCATCCATAGCATTAATGATATTCCCGTTGGCTACGGCTGCACGATTCACAAGAACAGAGATGCTTGAAGTTTTAGGGTCTGATTATATCACAACTGCCAGAGCTAAAGGGGTTAACGAATTAGGTGTCGTGTTTAAACATGGTCTCAGAAATGCCCTGATTCCTTTAGTTACTATAATTGGGCCATTGGCAGTGTCACTTATGACAGGAACATTAGTTATTGAACAAATTTTTGCTGTGCCTGGATTAGGTGAACAGTTTGTTTCTTCAGTTATGACAAATGACTTTCCAGTTATTATGGGAACAACGCTACTTTTTGCGTTTTTATTCGTTGTCATTATTTTAATTATTGATCTCCTCTATGGAGTAATTGATCCAAGGATTAGACTAGCAGGAGGTGACAAGTAGTAGTGGATAATAATCGGTTGTCAAAAGATTTATTCGTTCTTAAAGAAAAACAAAATGACGATGTTGATAAAATATCGAGACCTAGCACAACCTTTCTGCAGGATGCAACTAGAAGCTTATTAAGGAATATTCCAGCAATGGTGTCAATAGTAGCTCTACTTGTCATTATCATCATGAGTTTTATTGGGCCTAAAATGAACGACTATGGGTACGATGATCAAGATTTATCCAGGGCGAAAATGCCAGCTCGTATACAGTTGTTTGAAGATATTAGTTGGCTAGGCTTTGCTGGAACGCTCAGTGGTACCTTTGAAGGAGCCACTGTAGAAGAAGCAACACAAAACGCATTATCGCGCTATGGTGGCAATGAGGAATTTATAGATATAGAGATTAAAAACGAGGGTAATGGCACAAAAGATTCGGCTAAAGTCGATGCTACTTATCGAATTTATGAAGCAAAGGATATGGAAGAATCGTATTTTTGGTTTGGTACGGATTCACTTGGACGGGATCAGTGGACTCGGGCATGGCAAGGGACTAAAATTTCCCTTTACATTGCATTTCTTGCAGCGGCTATAGACCTTGTAATCGGGGTGGCCTATGGTGGGATCTCTGCTTATTATGGTGGTCGTGTTGACAACGTCATGCAACGAATTATTGAAATTCTAATTGGAATACCGAACTTGGTAGTTGTGATCTTAATGATTATTATTCTTAAACCTGGAATAATATCCATCACCATTGCCTTAACGATAACAGGTTGGATCGGAATGGCGAGGATAGTACGCGGCGAAGTTCTCAAACTAAAGAATCAAGAATTTGTGCTTGCGTCTAGAACATTGGGCTCACCTGACCGTAAGATTATTATGAGGCATCTTATTCCAAATGTAACAGGATTAATTATCATCAACACGATGTTTACGATCCCAAGTGCTATCTTTTTTGAAGCTTTCTTAAGTTTTATTGGGTTAGGTTTAGCTCCTCCTGAGGCCTCACTAGGTACGCTAATTGAAAGTGGGTTCAAATCATTGCAGATTTACCCATATATGCTCGTTTTTCCAGCGATATTAATATCGATTATTATGATTGCCTTTAACATATTAGCTGACGGACTTAGGGATGCATTTGACCCTAAAATGCATGATTAGGAAGGTAGGTGTAAGAATGGAAAACATGTTAGAAGTGAAAAATTTGAAAGTATCATTTGACACCCACAATGGTGAGGTTCAAGCTGTTCGAGGTGTGAATTTTAACTTAAAAAAAGGGGAAACCTTAGCAATCGTTGGGGAGTCAGGCTCAGGAAAATCCGTGACAACGAAAGCTCTCATGAGGTTGCTTCCAAAACCGCATGGTTATATTAAAGAGGGAGAAATTTTGTTTGAAGGAATGGATCTTGTAAAACAATCTAATAAACAAATGCAAAAACTCCGTGGGAAAGATATTTCGATGATTTTCCAGGATCCGATGACGTCCTTAAACCCAACGATGAAGGTTGGGAATCAGATTATGGAAAGCTTAATCAAACACCAAAAAATGAGTAGAGGACAAGCTAAGAAACGGGCAATTGAACTGCTTCACCTTGTTCAAATTCCAAATCCAGAGTTAAGAGTTAACCAATTCCCACATCAATTTTCTGGCGGAATGCGTCAGCGTGTCGTCATTGCGATTGCGCTAGCATGTAATCCAAAGGTGTTGATCGCAGATGAGCCTACAACTGCACTAGATGTGACAATTCAGGCGGAAATTTTGGATTTGATGAAAGATATTCAAAAGGAAATGGATACGTCTATTATCTTCATTACACATGATTTAGGCGTGGTTGCAAATGTTGCCGATCGTGTTGCAGTTATGTACGCAGGAAAAATAGTGGAAATTGGTTCAGTCGATGATGTGTTTTATAATCCTAAACATCCTTACACTTGGGGATTGTTGGGCTCTATGCCTACACTTGATAGTGAAGAAGCAGAGCTTTTCGCAATTCCTGGTACACCTCCTGATTTATTAAACCCTCCAGAGGGGGATGCTTTTTCATCGAGAAATCAATTTGCCTTAGAGATTGATTTCAAAGAAGAACCGCCAATGTTCCAAGTGTCAGAAACACATTTCGCTGCAACTTGGTTGCTTCATGAGTATGCCCCTAACATTGAACCACCGGCATCCGTGAAGAAAAGAATGAGGGGAATCGCTTCCACAGCTAGTGGCCCGAAAGGTGATGAACAGTGAGCCAAGAGAAATTAGTCGAAGTAAAAGGATTAAAACAATATTTTAAAGCAGGAAGAAAGAGTATTGTAAAAGCTGTAGACGGATTAAATTTTGACATATACAAAGGAGAAACCTTTGGTCTTGTAGGTGAATCAGGCTGTGGGAAATCTACTACGGGTAGAACGATCATTAAGTTATATGATGCTACGGATGGCGAAGTTTTATTTAAAGGTGAAAATGTACAAGGAAAGAAAAGTAAACAAGAACTAAAAAAGTTCAATAGACAAATGCAAATGATCTTTCAAGACCCATATTCCTCTTTAAACCCCAGGATGACAGTAATGGATATTATTGCTGAAGGGATTGACGTTCACGGGTTAGCAAAAAATGAGAAGGATCGTAAAAATAAGGTATATGAATTATTAGAAACAGTTGGACTGAATAAGGAACATGCAACCCGATATCCACACGAATTTAGTGGTGGGCAGAGACAGCGTTTAGGAATTGCACGAGCACTCGCAGTCGATCCTGAATTTATTATCGCAGATGAGCCAATATCAGCACTTGACGTTTCCATTCAAGCTCAAGTCGTGAACTTACTGAAAAAATTACAAGCCGAAAAGAAGTTGACGTATCTTTTTATTGCTCATGACCTTTCCATGGTAAAATATATTAGTGATCGAACTGGGGTCATGTATGCTGGTAAGCTTGTCGAACTTGCTGACAGTGATGAACTATATAAAAATGCCGTTCATCCATACACGAAATCATTGTTGTCAGCTATTCCGTTACCAGATCCAGATTATGAACGTAACCGTAAAAGAATTTCCTATGACCCAACGAACCATGACTCAAGCGAGGAACCTGAGTTTAGAGAAATTCGCCCTCGTCACTGGGTGTTGTGTACTTCAAAGGAATTTGAACAATACAAGCAAGATTTGGCTAAATAAGCTCGGTCATAAATAATGTTAAAAATAATATACTAATACTATCATTACCCTTGTCTAAGACATGGGTAATTTTTTTACACGATGACTTTTGAAGAACATTTAGAGTAGAAGTAATGACAAAAACCAACAAAGACCTACAAAAAGTTCTCCCATTATAAATCGATTTCTTTTATAATAAGGATAGGAATTATTTTGGGTTTGGATAACGAATAAATGGGGAGTTTGATGGTGATGGAGAGAAAACAACTTGCGATTTTTATGGTTCTAGGTATTCTCCTGCTTGGTTTGATTCTTCCGGTAAGCACTGCCAATGCTGCAAAATCGGAAAAAAATACCTTTCGTAAGCACTCGGGAAAAATGACAGCACTTGAGTCCTATAAGCTCCCAGAAAAAATCAAGCGATTCTCTTATGACTCAGGGGTATCCTTTGATTACCCTGACGCTGTTCGAGGGATTTACGTTACGGGACCGTCTGCTGGAGGAAGCAGATTTACAAAACTTCTGGACTTAGTTGAATCAACAGATCTCAATGCAATGGTTATTGATATCAAGGAGGATTTTGGTAATTTAACGTTTAAACCAGATACAGATTCGCCTTATGCAGAAACTGCACAAAATTTTATTGATAATCCAAGGGAAATGATAAAAACGTTAGAAGATAAAGGCATTTATCCAATTGCGAGAGTTGTTGTGTTTAAAGATTCATTCTTAGCAAAAAAACGACCAGATCTATCATTTACGAAAGATGGAAAAGTATGGACTAATGGAAAAGGGGAGGCATTTGTAAGTCCATTCCAAAAAGAAGTTTGGCAATACAATGTCGAAATAGCTAAAATGGCTGCAGAACTAGGCTTCCAAGAAATACAATTTGATTATGTTCGTTTCCCTGAAGGCTTTGAACGCCGTGATAAGGAACTTTCTTATGATCTTGGCGATTATGAAAATGAGGATTTAAATCCAATTCAAAAAAGGGTTGCAGCGGTTACTGATTTTGTTGCGTATGCAAAAAAAGAGCTTGAGTATTATGATGTAGACGTGGCCGTTGATATTTTTGGTTATTCCGCAACCATCAAAGAAGCACCAGGAATTGGTCAAAATTTCAGTAAAATATCTAGTAATGTAGACGTTATTTCTTCGATGATCTACCCTAGCCATTGGACATCCTATTTTGGGATTGATTTTCCTGACAAAGAACCATATCGCTTAGTAACGGAATATGCAAAAGTCGAAAATCAAGTGTTAGGAAAACTACAAAACCCACCGACATCCAGACCATGGATTCAAGATTTTGAAGCACCATGGCTCTATTCAGGTCCTGCAAAAGAGTATGGGAAAAAAGAAGTAGAAGCACAAATTAAAGCATTAAACGAAAATGGAATTAACGAATTTTTGTTATGGAATCCAGGTAATAACTACACGCCAAACGTAGATTATACACCATTAGATGAATGAATTAGAAAGCGCGCCTGTTATTATGATAGGTGTGCTTTTTTTTGGACGATATTTCTGTGTTATTTCGTACTTTTTGAACCCCACTTTTAATTTGCCATATATATTTTACTTCAAAAAGTCCTTATTAAGCCAAATAATAAGGAATGAATCCAAATATTTCTGTTAATGATAGAAAAGAGTCATTATAAATGTTCTTGCTTTGGAAAACGTAAACATACAATCTTTAGCAAAAGTTAACATGTGTGTATCTTTTCGTTATAATAACAGAGTATGCTTTACGCAATTCGAACAAAAAAGGAGTAGATCAATGAATTGGTATGAAAAGTTAAACAAATATTTCCCAGTAGAAGAAATGAAATCAAAAAAACATATGGAAATGCTTTTACAAGAAAAAGGAGACGTCTATTATAAGGATGAGGGTTCTAACCATGTCATGATGTATGCAGAGTTCCCATCGTTTCTATTTATCGATTATGTATATGTTTCTGCAGACGCGCGTGGACAAGGATTAGGCCACAAACTAATTGAAAAACTTAAATCAAAGGAAAAACCGATCATCCTTGAAGTGGAGCCTGTTGATTATGAAGAAACAGATACAGAAAAGCGGCTACGTTTTTACCAGCGTGAAGGCTTTGTACATGCACAATCGATTGGTTATAATCGGCGATCTTTAGCAACGAATGAGGAAACACCACTTGAAATCTTGTATTGGTCCCCTGAAGAAGAGTCTGAGGAAGAAATTTATAAAAAAATGAAAACGATGTATGAAGATATCCACACATACAAAGATAAGGAATTATACGGAAAATCCTACCAACCAGTTGAAGAGGTATTAACTTATGATGATAACCTAAATTCTAACAACATTTTTAATGGACTGAACGAAACAGAAAAGGCATAGGATGTTTGGCCCCCCAATTTAAAGGGGGGATTAGCACTTAAGGAAAAACAGTTATTTGTGAAAATATTATCAACTTTTTTAATAAAAAAGGTTTAATTGATAATGAATAGGGTATCGTAAGTGTAGTTACATAAATTTAATAAAAAATGCACGATGAAAGGGTTTTCATTGGTTTTAATCGTCGTAATAGGGTATTCATGGCTTGACAATTATAGTATACTTGTACATAGAAGAGGGTAAATTAAAGTAATTTTAATTTAATAAAATCTTCAATGTTCATGATTTGTTTAAATACCACATTTGTATATGAGGAGTGGAGTTCATATGGTAACACTTTATACCTCACCAAGTTGTACATCATGCCGTAAAGCGAAAGCATGGCTAGAAGAGCACGATATTCCTTTTAGAGAAAGAAATATTTTCTCTGAATCTCTTTCGTTAGATGAAATTAAAGAAATTCTACGTATGACGGAAGATGGAACGGACGAAATTATTTCTACAAGGTCGAAAGTATTCCAAAAATTGGATATGAATTTAGATCAGTTACCTTTAAAAGACCTATTTAATCTTATCCAAGACAATCCTGGCTTGCTTCGCCGTCCAATTATTCTAGATGAAAAGCGTCTTCAGGTTGGTTATAATGAAGATGAAATTAGACGTTTTCTTCCTCGAACAGTTCGGACATTTCAGCTTAGAGAAGCACAAAGAATGGTGAATTAGTTGATAAAGCGCAGATCATTTCTACAATTGGATCTGCGTTTTTTACTATCATTTCGGGTATCACTTCAAAGCATGAATATTTTAGCCCTTTGTTTCTTGTATGTGTATAACTGTTAATAATTCTCTTTTCATTTTGTGCGTTTTTTTGATGACAAATGGAGGTAAATAAGCTAAAATAAACACTTAACAATAATTTATAAATCTTTAGGCAAAGTTATCATTTTTTAGTTTGTAGGCATTTCGGTTTTCAAAAATTGATTTGTTATCATAAAATAGGAGTAAGAGAGGTAGAAAATTGGCTCGATCTACCCAAAGTTCTTTATATGGTAGCATATAGGTGAAGTTATCCCTTCCACCTAACCATTTTTAGAAGGGAGAGATATGTATGGAAATTGAAAGAATTAATGAAAACACGGTTAAGTTCTATATTTCTTATATAGATATTGAAGATCGTGGCTTTGACCGGGAAGAAATTTGGTATAACCGAGAGAGAAGCGAACAATTATTTTGGCAAATGATGGAAGAAGTTAACCATAAAGAAGAGTTTACTATAGAAGGACCATTATGGATACAAGTACAGGCTCTAGATAAGGGTCTAGAAATTATCGTTACGAAAGCACAACTATCAAAGGACGGACAAAATTTAGAATTGCCAATGGATTCTGGCAAAACAATTGATATGCCCGTTGATGAAAAAATTGAGTCGTTACTCGATCAAAAGTTTGGCTCAGAAGAGGAAAATGAACTGGATGATGATCAAAGCATTAGTTTCCTTGTTCGATTCCAGGATTTTGAAAATGTCATTCAGTTGAGTCATTACTTTCCGACGTTGGAAGGGATGTTCAATGGTCTTTATCATTTTGAAGATCGATACTATTTATATGTAGAATTTGAAAACGAAGAATTGGATGATGAAAAACAGGAAGACCTGCTCAGTCAGCTTCTTGAATTTGGCGAGGAATCACCATTGTCCATTTTCAGAATCGAAGAATACGGGAAAACAATTTTTGAAGAAGATGCATTAACACAAATAAAAGAACATTTCCCGCAAAAGTAAAAGGCATTCCCCAACAGAATGCCTTTTTTTTATATGAAAAAGTGTAGGTTGAAGCAGGATTTCCTCCCTCTCATAGAGAATAAATAAAGGGGAGGTGAGCTTGACAAGTATGCTACAAGCACATGACACGTTGAACAATGTAGTTAGCCTATTTAGTTTAGATCAGGAAACGATCGTACGCCATAAACGGAAAGGTCTTTTTTACTGTCCTGTTTGCAAGGAAAGGGTAGTAATAAAATCTGGAGGCAAAATGGTCCCGCATTTTGCACATTTACCTAGGAGTGCATGCTCTGAAAAAGGTGGCGGAGAGGGAGAATACCACGAACGAGGGAAACTAAAGCTGTATGAATGGATAAAAGCGCAAGGGATTCATACGAAACTAGAACCTTTTCTGCCCTCCATTCAACAACGCCCCGATTTACTACTCTCTATTCAAAACAAACGCATCGCAATAGAATACCAATGCGCAAGAATTCCAGCAGAAACATTTAAGAAAAGAAATATTGGGTATAAAAAATGTAACATCCATCCGATTTGGATCTTAGGTGGAAACAGAATGAATCGGCTAGATGGAAACACCCTTTCCCTCCATGAAAACGACCGTCTGTTTATTCATCAATTTACTTCGGGTTTTCCCCTTACGATGTATTTCTATTGTCCAAATTCAAATAAGCTATCTTTTTTTCAAGATATTATTTGCACAGGAAAGAAAAAATCATTTGGAATCATCTCCTTTCAGCATCTTCATCATCTATCTTTTCTCGACCTTTTTCAAAAAAAGACATGGAATCAAACACAATTACTCGCACATTGGCAGTGGGAAAAATACACACAAAGAACAAGATACAGTCCTTATCCTTCTAAAATGGAGCGAAAATGGAGAGGTATATTATATCAAAAAAATTTGCACCCAGTCCTACTGCCCTCAATTACACATCTACCTACAAGAGGTCAGCTTCAAGCGAAAGTACCTCCCTGGTTATGGCAGAGTAAACTTGTAGTGGAATTAATTGAAGTCTTACCAGTAGGTGCTATTTTCACAAGAAACAATTGTTATGCGCTTTTAAAACAGTTATTCTATCCTCCTTCGCGTTTCCCATTGATACAACAAATTCCTAATGCAATTGATTCCTACTTGCATCTCCTTACCAAACTGGAATATATTAAACCGACTTCCAGTTTTCATTTTCAAAAAATCAAACAGATCGATTATCCAAAACAGGTTGAAAAAGCAATTCAGGATGACAATGCACTAATGGAACAATTGCTCGTACAAAACGACGCGAATGTTTATGTAACATTTTAGATATAATAGAAAAAGTAGGACAAATAAAAAGGGATTTTATCTTTTATAAAGAAATAATGGGTATATAGAAAAAAGGAGGATTTATTTTGCCAAAAGCATTGCCAAAACGGGAAGAGATTTCCGTTGAAAAGACTTGGAAACTAGAAGACATTTTTGAATCAGAGGAAGAATGGGAGCAGGAACTTAAAGCCTTAAAAGAAAAAATCCCATCATTTGGACAGTATCAAGGAAAACTTGCTGGATCAGCTGATCAGTTATACGATCTACTACAGCTTCAGGACGAGGTGTCAGAGCGACTTGGAAAGCTTTATACGTATGCACATATGCGCTATGATCAAGATACAACGAATTCATTTTACCAAGGAATGAATGCGAAAGCGGAGAAACTAATTACGCAGCTGTCAAGTGCAACGAGCTTTATTGTTCCTGAGATTCTATCGATCGATGAACAAAAGCTACAGGAATACGTTAACAATAATAAAAAGCTAGAACCATACAAACATACTTTAAATGAAATTACCCGGCAGCGCCCACATATTCTTAGTGAAAAAGAAGAGGAATTGCTAGCCGAAGTTTCAGAGGTGACTGACAATGCATCCCAGACGTTTGGGATGTTAAACAATGCGGATTTAACATTCCCTACTGTTAAAAACGAAGAGGGGGAAGAAATTGAATTAACGCATGGCCGTTACATTAATTTCTTAGAATCCGACGACCAGCGAGTCAGAAGAGATGCATTTAAAGCAATGTACGACACATTTGGTAACTTTAAAAACACATTCTCTTCTACACTGACTGGGGCAATTAAAAAGGATAATTTTTACGCGAAAGCACGAAACTATAATTCTGCACGTCATGCGGCGCTTAATGGTAATAATATTCCTGAAACAGTATATGACAATCTTGTCGAGGCAATAAATGAACGATTACCACTACTGCACAGATACGTAGCCTTAAGAAAACAGGTTTTACAGTTAGAGGAGCTTCATATGTATGATCTGTATACACCACTTGTGAAAGATGTAAAGATGAAGATAAACTACGATGAAGCAAAAGAGTATGTAGTAAAAGGATTAGAGCCACTTGGATCAGAATATATCTCAATTTTGAAGGAAGGACTTGAGAACCGTTGGATTGATGTTGAAGAAAACAAAGGAAAGCGAAGTGGCGCATATTCATCGGGTGCTTATGGTACGAACCCGTATATTTTGTTAAATTGGCAGGACAATTTAAACAACGTGTTTACACTTGCCCACGAATTAGGTCACTCTATGCACAGTTATTATTCAAGAAAGCATCAGCCGTTTCGTTATGGCAACTATTCGATTTTTGTTGCGGAAGTAGCTTCTACATGTAATGAAGCTTTATTAAATGACTATTTGGTCAAACATACAGAGGATGAGAAAGAAAAATTGTTCCTACTTAATCATTTCTTAGAAGGCTTTCGTGGAACAGTATTCCGGCAGACCATGTTCGCAGAGTTTGAGCACCGTGTACATGTACTCATGCAAGAAGGAGAAGCACTAACATCAGATCGCTTGACAGAGCTTTACTACGAATTAAACAAAAAATACTTTGGCGATGATGTGATTGTTGATGAAGAAATTGGCTTAGAATGGGCAAGAATTCCACATTTCTACTACAATTATTATGTGTACCAGTATGCGACGGGATATGCTGCTGCAACAGCTCTTGCCAACCAAATACTAGATGAAAAAGATCCTGCGGTAGAGCGCTATGTAAACTTCTTAAAAGCAGGAAGTAGTGACTACCCAATAGAAGTACTGAAGAAAGCTGGAGTAGATATGACTGATAAAAAGCCAATCCTAGCAGCATTAGATGTATTTGAAGAGAAATTAACCCAAATGGAAAACCTATTAAAATAATAGTATGACATAAATGAATGTCACATATGTGACATTCATTTATGTATATAATTGGAATTACGATCTTGACCCTCGATACACTCTCTGATGCGTGAAAGAGTATATCGTTAAATAAATCGATACGAATAACAATGGTACAGTTATAATAATTGGAATTAATCGCATGAATCCAAGAAGATTTAAGAAGAAAGCGACGATCGTCAATAGTAGGAAGAATGTAGGGAAATATTTTTGCATGCTTTCCACCCCCAAATGTTTTTAATATATACTTATGTATGAATAGATATAATTAGAAGTTTGACATTTTTGTGAACTAATGAACAAAATAGTTGATCACATCATTGTTCCTTGTTATAGTATAAACGTGAGATAATTCACAAACAAACCCCTTTGTTTAACCGTGAAACTTTTCTCTCATCCCCCTTTGTCTTATGACATATAAATTAGAAGGATATACCTTTTTGGTGTATCCTTCTTTGTTTTTGTATAGGAGTGGGAATAGTTCTTTTTCTTAAAATAGCGGCTTCTCAGTCCGATCAGTATTTGTAGCGGTCTCAGAAGCCTCTATTCGGCAAAAATCTATGGTTTTGGTAAGTTTAGGGGAATGAGAGGCTACCAATTGTCAAAAAATTAGCCGCAAATAGCCTGTTTATAGCAAATAGGGTCCTGTGATTATATATGCTACTATAAGAATGTGTATATTGTAGTAAATGTTGAAAACGAGCACATTATTTCAGCATCCTATTTTTAAATTATTCCAGGAAATCTGAACTAATGTGCAAATTTTTTCACGTTAGTTCGGAATATGAAATACTTTGTTCAGATTAATCCAGACTTTAAACTGATTTTCACCAATATTTTGCGGAAAACATATGTTAAGCAAAATTCAAAACAAATTCATAGGATTAAGTTAATATAAAAACCGTATCATTAATGATACGGTTAAATAATAATTTCTTATTTTCAAATTTTAGTATAAAGAATAAGTGTAACTTATACTAACTTCATCTCTAGCATAATAGTCGGTCGAAGTAGTTTGGGATACTGTAAAACCAACTTGCTGAAGAGCATCTATAGAAAATTCACCGGATGTACTCGATGTTGTTTTTATCGTAACTGTGGCTGTACCAGAAGTCATGATTTCAGTAGTAGGCCAACTACCTGATGTTGAAATTGAATTAGAATGTTCATTCTCATGATACCAATTTCCAGAACTTGCTTCTGACCAATAAGTATCTAGTACCTCGTTTATTTGGCGGAATGAACCATAAGAATAAATTCTTAATGAAGTATATAATCTTGATTCTACTGGACCTACTGCTTTATCTTCGTAAATATTTGATATGTAATATGAGCCAGAGGTAGCTTGGTAATCTGAAGCCATCAACATATTACTTTTAACTTGGTTATCAGGAGTTATAACTTCACCATATGTTTTTAAAAGTTCCCCAGATTTTTTATCATATACTTTAATCTCTGCACTGTTTTCATCTTCATCTTTTGCTATATTAACTTCAGACTTTTCATAAGGGATAGTAATGAACAAGCTCTTCAATTTTACCTTGGATTCTGATTTCCCCTGTGCATTAGCCATTCCAGGGATAAACAATGAAACTAGCAATGTGGCAACCAAAAATAAAGATAGTTTTTTTCTTGATACTTTTAACATATTTACCACTTCTTAACAATTTGATAGTTTTATAATATAACAAAAAACTAATTTTGTCAAAAACAGATTTTTTGTGTAAAATCGTAGTACAAACTTTTTAAGGAGTGGTTCAGTTGGAAACCCAATATATTAACAAATTTATTAATAGAATCCAAGAGTTGAAGGATGTGACACGCTATTCATATGAATCAATTTCAAACTCTATAGATAATTTGGCAAGTACTCAAGAAACAACTAATATTCTTTTGATAGTTTTAATAGTTATATCTGCGATAAATACGTATTTAAGTTGGAGAAGACGTAAGAAAGACTAAAATATAATTATATTTTAGTTCATTTATCGGGAAACGTCTTAAACTTTGGAAAATACGAGAAAAAATAACTATTTTAAAATATTAATAAAATAGTTATTTATCCTTATTGTAAAAGTCTATTTTCAAGTTATGTGAATCTTTAGTCCCGATTTTGAACAAAGCAGATCTTAATATAATACCAGAAAAAGGGTACTTATTTATTAGGATTGTGCTAGCAAGATGCGGAAAACATACGCTAAGGGTTTGTTCAGAAAATCAGGAATTACTGAACATCCTATGAATAAAGGGTTTACATGGTTTATCCTTTTAGAATTGTTCAATAACCCATCTAATAACCTATGGACAGAAAAAACTAAAACACCAAGTTTTTGAATACTCTCAATTGCCTTAGTGTTTGAAATCCTATGAATTTGCTTGTCAAATTTTGCTTAGCGTATGCTTCCCGCAAAATGTATTTTTCAGTCGGTTTCCAAATAGTAAGTAATTTATGGTTAATGTGTTAATAACACTGTGATTGCAAGGCAATGAGTTCAATTGCTGCTTTCGTAAAAATTGACATCTTAGCTCTTGCAAGCTTCATATGGTGATTAAAATATTATGCTGAATAATCTTCTGATCACCTGTAACCAAACGGTTTGCGATGGACTTTTCGGCATAGTGTTTTCTTTTAATCTAGACTATAAAGTGATTTTTTAATATCTTGATTTTTCCAAATAGTACTTCTTCTGCTACCTCGGGACTTGTTTTCTTCATGGCATCATGAATCATATCTAACGTTGCAAAAGCATGGAAGTTCGATGTTGTTGATAGACTTTGATGACCAAGCATTTTCATGATGACTGTTAGGGGTATAACTTGTCGGTATAACTTCATAGCCCTTTATTTCCTGATTAAGAGACAGTGAACATGCTCTGGAATTTCAGGACAAATCGTTCTTACTTACAAGAAATGATGGCTTTTTTCTGAAAATAACCGCTTCTCAGTCCGCTTAACCACAGAAATCAGATAAAAAACTCCACGTCATGGAGACATGGAGTTTGTTTCATAATCGATGTACTCAAAAGGCACCATACGTAACAAATAGCTAACCAATATATTTCCAAAAGGTACCGTATTTAACTGGGACTTTTTTGGCAAGTTGTTTTAGCTGTAGTTTTTTCATTTCGTTCGCTGTTTTTACGTTTGACCAATCGTATACAACGGAAATTTCCTTGTTGCCGACAAAACCATAGTGTGCTAAGAAATCTTCTAGTTCAGGCTTTGGAGCTGGAGTTGGATCCTTTTGAAGCATTTGTTTCAATACTTTTACATAAATTGTATAAGGGTATAAACCAGATATTTTAATGCCCTCTTCATCTGCAGATTGGTTAAAGAAAACCATTGTTGGAATATACTCGACATCCATTTCTTTCGTAAGCTTTAAATCACACTGAAAAGCTTTTTTTGCTGAAGCAGAATAGAGATCATATTGAAACTCATCTAAGTCCAATTTTGATTCTACTGCACACTGGTATAATATTGTTTCATCAGCAATATTCATTTTGTGGAGAAACAAAGATTCTTGGAGTCTCCTCAAAAATCTTCTTCCAGCTTTTTTCCCTTGGAGCTCAGCAGCCTTGATCGCTAAAGATGCAAGCCAAGGAGTGGAAATAGGGTTTTCAATCCACAAATCACCATCACAACTCATACCAGTTCGTTTTGCAGTTTTTTCCCATATATCCCTCAAATCCTGAGGGCGGTCAAACTTGTCCTTATTTAAGGTGGCAAGCTGTCCACTCAGGATAGGACGGATCGTGAAATATCTTCCATATTCAATCGTGAGTTTTTTAAGATAGGGCTCTAGCGACCAACACTCTGGACATAAGGGGTCAATAAATACATAAATTTCAACAGGCTTTTGTAAAAAATCAACAAAGCCATATTGTGCTTTTACATTTGTGTTCTGGTTATCTGATATTCCAGACGATTTCCAGTTCACATGGATTCTCCTTTCTCGTCCTCTGGTGTGTTCATCATATGCTGAGCAGTTAACGTTAGACGATCAAAAATGGCACTGCGATAGGGTTCTTCAATTTCAGCCTCATCAAGAGCTGCCTCCATACATTCTAACCACGCATCTTTTCTAGTAGGTGTTATTTGAAACGGTAAATGTCTTCTTCTTAACATAGGATGGCCATGTTCTTCTGAGTAAAGAGCAGGTCCACCAAACAACTGTGTCAAAAATTGTATCTGTTTTCGTGCTGTTTCCGTCAAATCACTTGGAAAAATTGGGATTAAATCAGGGTGGTTTCCAACTCTCTTGTAAAATGCTTTCACTAGTCTTCCAATTGTTTTGTTACCACCAATTGCTTCATAAATCGTACCTGATCGAGTCATTTAAACCATCCTTGTATATTTAAATCCTATTATTTTTAAATACTTGTTTAAAAAGTCGATAAAAATGGAACAAGCAGACGCGCCGCGTATCATTTGCTGACCTTTTTAACATCCTCTTTAGAGAATTTCAAATTATAGTTGTAGTATATTTTAGCAACGTTCATGCTGGAAGGGCAACTTATTTGTTTGGTAGTGTGTTGAAGAAGCGCTGAATCTTATTCATTGTTGGAGTTGGACTAATATGTTCCATTGCAATTAGTTCGTTGAAAAACGTTTCTCCTGCGGCTTTGGTTTTTGCTTCTATTTCTAGTTCAAAGTCTTTCCTGCCATTATATTTACTAACATCTAAAACGAGTAGTACTTGTCCAACTGCTAATTCCTTTCGTTTTGTAACAAGAGATCCCCAGTAAACCAACTGATCATTGGAAACCTCCAGCTTTTTCAATTGCTTAGTCACATTTTGTTTAGGCAATATCTTTCCACTGATCCATGACATAGCCTCTTTTTCAGTAAGTGTGTCATGTGTTTCGAGTAGACCTTTGTGATGCTGTTCCTTTAAAGTTAGCTTCCAGGTGCTGTTTTTTTCTCTTATTCGCAAAGCTGCACCAACACGCTTTAATTGGAAATCGCGAGTCTCAAAGTAATAGTTCGTTTGAAGTTGGGAAGGTACGGTTGTGAATGAGAACCGTTCATGTATACGTTCATACTCCTCTTTGGTTAAAAGCTGTTTGTATTCGATTTCGATTTCCTGTGACATGTTTTCCCACCTCCTAATTATTTTTCATTATGGTGAAAAAGGAGCAAAAAAGCAAAAGATACCTTTTTTTACATATACGTTTTCCGTGCAATATATATTTTTGTGATACAATTACTTTGGATCACAACGATGAGAAAAAGGCAAGGTGATGCAGGATATGAACTGGGAGGTATTCCTTGCGCCATATGGACAGGTGGTTGAGGAATTAAAGGTAAAACTGAAAGGGATGAGAGCCCAATTTCAATATGAGTCAAGGCACTCTCCGATAGAATTTATTACAGGCAGAGTAAAACCAACATCCAGCATATTAGAAAAAGCAAAACGCAGAAATATAGGGAGAAATCATATTGAAGAAGAGATGCAGGATATAGCAGGGGTTCGTGTTGTTTGTCAGTTTGTTGATGACATTTACACCGTGATTGACATGCTCAAATCAAGAAACGATTTCGTAATTGTAGAAGAAAAGGATTATATTTCACAAAAGAAGGAAAGTGGCTATCGCTCCTATCATATTATTGTAAAGTACCCAGTCGAAACGATTCATGGTGAAAAGAACATTTTAGCTGAGATCCAAATCAGAACACTTGCAATGAATTTTTGGGCAACAAATGAACATTCTTTAAACTACAAATATGCAGGTCAAATACCGGACAAGATAAAATCAAGACTTAAACGAGCAGCAGAGGCAGCTTTTAAGTTGGATGAAGAAATGTCTCAAATTAGGGGAGAAGTACAGGAAGCGCATCTTATTTTTCAGCATAAAAAGAAATGAAGTAACCTATGATTATTCTAGAAGAAAGGGGTAGCGACATGAAATTTGCCATACTGTCTAAGGGAGATAAGAAATCAGACGAAATAAAGACTAGAATTAAGCAATATTTAATCGATTTTGATTTAATATATGATGAAGATGCGCCAGATTTAGCGATTTCAGTAGGTGGGGATGGTACTTTTTTGGAAGCCTTTCATACATATGTGCACCGATTAAAAGATACTGCATTTATTGGGGTGCATACTGGGCATCTAGGATTTTACGCAGATTGGGTGCCAGAAGAAGTGGAAAAATTAATTATTGAAATTGCCAAAACACCTTTCCAGGTTGTAGAATACCCGTTATTAGAGGTGATCATAAATCCTAAATCCGATAGCCAAAAGGATCAATTTCTAGCTCTGAACGAATGTTCTGTTAAAACAACAGAGGGTTCGGTAGTACTTGACATAGAGATAAAGGGAGAACACTTTGAAACATTTCGTGGGGATGGACTATGTATTTCTACGCCATCTGGAAGCACGGCATACAACAAGGCTCTTGGCGGCGGTATTATTCACCCTTCGTTACCATCAATTCAAATTACGGAAATGGCTTCAATTAATAATCGGGTATTCCGTACGATCGGATCCCCACTTATTTTACCGCAACATCATGACTGTTTATTAAAGCCTTTGTATGATCGAAGCTTCTTAATTTCTATTGATCATATAACAAAAAGCTACGCAAATGTACAATCGATTGAATGTCGAGTAGCGAAAGAAAAAATTCGGTTTGCACGTTTTCGGTCTTTTCCGTTTTGGAAACGTGTGCGTGATTCTTTTGTTTCAGACGAACTATAAGTGTGTGTTCAAGCGAAGACACGAAATAACGGAGCATCTTCTAGAAAGAAAAGGTGGCACCAAGTGAAATGGGAAATTACAGCAGAACAGGAAGGCATGATCATCCGAGATTATTTAAAGGAAGTAAGAGGTTTTTCTAAAAGAATGATAAAGGTAGTAAAATTTGATGGTGGCGGCATCATCGTCAATGATACACCTGTAACTGTACGGTTTCACTTAAAAGCAGGGGATTGTTTGGAAATCCTACTTCCAGAAGAAGTGCGTGGTTCATTTATGAAGACAGAGGACATCGATTTAACGATCGTGTATGAAGACGATGATGTTCTTGTTCTGGAAAAACCACCAGGTATAGCGACAATCCCATCATTACACCATCCCTCAGGCACGATTGCGAATGGGTTGCTTGGATACTATGAGAAAAAGAACATCCAATATACGATACATGTTGTAACACGATTGGATCGGGATACTTCCGGATTGCTACTAATCGCAAAACATCGCTACAGTCACTCCTTGTTGTCAAGAGATCAAAGAAATGGGCTAGTAAACCGAAGCTACTATGCGATGATCGAAGGAAAGCTTACACAAAAAGAAGGAACCATCGATGCCCCAATTGGAAGAGATCCAACCTCTATCATACAAAGAAAAGTAACCGCGGATGGGAAGCACGCTGTGACACATTATCAGGTGGAACTGGAGAATTCCAGCTATACGCTTGTTCATGTGAAATTGGAAACGGGTAGGACACATCAAATTCGTGTGCATTTTGCTTTTATTAAGCATCCGTTAGTTGGAGATAGCTTATACGGTGGAATGACAGAAACACTGAACAGGCAAGCGCTTCATTGTAAATCCCTATCGTTTACCCATCCAACGACAAATGAAAGGTTAACCTTTCATTCAAAGTTACCCGATGATATTAGCCGATTACTGTGACGTATCGGCTTTTGCTTTTTTGGTGGACATTTGTTGCTTTAATCAAAATGGGTTAGCGGACATTTATTACACTGTTTGTGAGAATTAAAGCAAATCAGTTTTTTTTGATAAATAGTGGAACATATGTCCGCGAGCATTCCCAAAAAATCACTTTCACCTTAAATAACGGAATAAATGCCCACTTTTAAAATTATTACGATAACCTTTATAAAAAGGAATGAAATTTTTCCTCGACGAACGGCTGATTAGATGGAACAGAAATTGTTTTTTCCTCTGGTAGTTGAAAGCAAGTTAAGGCATTTCCAAACACACAGCCTGTATCGATGTTCATCGTTTTATTCACTTTCCTTGGTTCACATACAGGGGTATGACCATATACAATCCAACGGTTACCCGTATAACTCTTTGCCCAATCTCTTCTAACAGGTCGCCCGTCTTCATGAAATTCACCAGTGATATCTCCATACAAAACAAAAGTTTGTACCTTTTTGCTTTTATTGCCGATCATGTCTTCGCGAATTCCAGCGTGTGCAATAATGGCATCAACTTCTGAGATTTCCAGGTATAGCGGAGAAGTCTCATACAGCTTGATAAACATATGCTGGATCTGTTTTTGGTCTTTACTTGTTAGCTGTTTGAATTCTGCAACAGTTGTTTCAAGACCATGCTGTTCTTTAACTGGATTTCCTTGAAAGTAGCGATATAGTTTGTTGCAATGGTTTCCAGGAACATATCGAGCTGCTTTTTTTTCAATCACCATTCGATATACAAGACGGATTACGCCAATCGAATCAGGTCCTCGATCGGTTAAATCACCTATAAAGATCGGAACTCTTCCATCTGGATGAACTGGAATATCGCCTACTAAATCATATCCCAATTTCAAAAAAAGAGCATGAAGTTCTTCTGAGCAACCATGAATATCTCCAATAATATCGATCTTCATCAAATTATCCTCCATTGAAAACAGGGTGGGAAAGACATATTTATCTTTCCCACTTTTTTTCATAGTATAGGTAATGCGAATGTATTTGAGATAATTGTATTTCTTATAAAAAGTCCTCCAAAAGCTTCAAACAAAGTGCTACAACTTAGAGAGCTGTGAACAAGTTTATGTTCCTTTAAAAAACTGTTCAGTTTAGTATTGACATACCAATCAGTAGGGGGGAGTTACTGCCTGTTCTTAAAGTAATGGAGAAAGATCGTTAAATCTTTCTCCACAGCTTACAATCCATTCAATTTTTTGTTAATACTTAATGGCACACGTTTTAATATTGGAGTAGAAGCTTAATGCCGCCTGTCCTTGTTCTCGTGTATGAGAGCTGGATTGTTTTAACCCGCCAAACGGAGCTTGGTATTCTACCCCAGCAGTTTCCAAATTTACACGAACCATACCGATTTCAGCATCTTCCATAAACTGATGTGCTTTGTTCAAATTATTGGTGAAAATGGAGCCGCTAAGACCATAGCTAGATTTGTTTAAAACATTTACCGCTTCATCATAATCTTTGACTTTTATGACTACTGTGAGCGGACCAAACACTTCTTCTTGAAATAAAGGATGGTCACTTGTTACTCCGGTTACTGCAATTGGGTTGATGTAATAGCCGTCATAGCCTGGGTCATCTTCTTTTTCGTATATGACTTCTGCTTCGTTTTTTGCTAGTTCTACATATGATGTTACTTTTTCGAATTGTTCCTTAGATGCAACTGGTCCTAAATACGCATCTGCATTTAGAGCATGTTTTAATTGGACGTTTTTCATTTCCTGTTTTAATGCATCTATAAACTCGTCAAAAATGCCTTCTTCTACAATAATGCGGCTTGACGCTGTACATTTTTGGCCTGCAGAGCGAAATGTACCACTTACGATAGGAGGAAGGGCTGTTTGTAAGTCTGCATCATTTAGTACGACTGCAGCATTTTTTCCGCCCATCTCAGTCTGGTACTTGATGTTACGCTGTGCACAAATTCCTGCTAGCTTTGTTCCTGTTGCAGTAGATCCTGTAAATGAAACGGCATCCATATTAGCTTCTTCTGTAAGGTAAGCACCAACTTCTTTTCCTTGACCAATGACAAGATTAATAACGCCCTTTGGAACGCCTGCTTCTTCAACTATATTGCATAATTTAAATGCTGTGAGTGAACCATTTTCAGCCGGTTTCCAAACGATGGTGTTTCCGCAAATAAGGGCAGGTGCAAGCTTCCAAATGGGAATAGCAACAGGGAAGTTCCATGGCGTAATTAAAGCAACGACGCCTAATGGGATTCGTTTCGTATATTGTAGTACGCCCTTTGTAGTAGACGGAATTACGTCTCCATCTGAACGGACGCCCTCAGCAGCGTAATAGTTTAATAATTGAATGCCACGTACCACTTCCCCTTTCATTTCTCCGATGGGCTTACCCATTTCTCTCGATGCTAATTCAGCGAGCTCCTCAGCGTGGTTTTCTAGCGCTTGAGCCATTTTATAAAGGTATTGTCCACGCTCGTTGCCGGTTAAGCTTTTCCATTCTTTAAAAGCATTACGTGCAGAAACTTCAGCTGCTTTGGCTTGATCGGAAGTGGAAAAAGTAATCTCACCGACCGTTTCGGAAAGGTCAGATGGGTTTTTTACCGCAATGGACTTCCCATTACCTTTTTCCCATGCACTATTAATCCAGTTTTGTGTAACGATTCGTTGCTCTGTTACTGTCACTTTATCAGCTCCTTTTAAAATAAACTATAGTCTTAAGGTTGGCCTACTGCGTGTAAATAGGCATTTTTAATAGCAATATAGTCCTCATTTGTTAATGGTAAACGAGGTGGGCGTGTTGGTCCAGCGGGCTGGCCAGCAAGTTCCATCATATATTTAATAGCTTGAACTAATTGCGGTTCTGCATCGTAATGGAATAAAGGTAATAATTTCCGATATAAGGGTAATGCTTCGTCAATTTTACCGGTTCTTGCTAGGTTGAAAAGTTCAATTCCCTCTTTAGGAAGAGCGTTTGGAACACCAGAAATCCAGCCAGTTGCCCCGCTGATAGGGCCTTCCATAGCCAAATCATCTACACCAATTAGCACTTCTAAATCGGTTTTTTCTTTAATATCATGGACTCGACGAACATCCCCACTAAATTCCTTTACCCCAACCACATTGTCTAGCTTACTCAATTTGGTAAGAAAATCTGGAGTAAGATCTGTTGCGTAATCGCGAGGATTGTTATACACAATAATCGGTAACCCAACTTTTGACAATGCCTCATAATGATAGATCACTTCATTTTCTAATGGGTTGTAATTAATTGGTGGTAGAGCCATGAGACCTTCTGCACCTTTTTCTTTGGCGTGTTCTGCCCAGTATACAACGTCTTTTGTCGCTGGAGCCCCAGTACCAACTACAACAGGTACCTTGTTTTTACTAGCTTCCATTACGGTTTCTACAACAGTTGCTCGTTCTTGATCAGATAACGTTGCATATTCACCTAAAGAACCGGCAGGAATAAGACCAGCAACACCTTCATTTATTAACCATTCACAAATTTCGTGTAAGCGGTTTGTATCCACACTATAATCATCTGTCATAGGTGTAACGAGCGCTACATAGACTCCTTCAAAACGTGCCATAAAAAATCACTCCTCTATTAGTATTCAATGATAGTAATGCAATAATAATGCCAACTTTATAGAATTAGACAAGAAGATTTAGTTGGTTATCGATGCACCATTCAATTCATTTCTTCCTTTGTTAATATCAGGATGGAATTGGATTAGCGCATGATCACGCATTTTTTTTACGTGTTGAACTGCATCATCAATTGCGTTGTGATCTTGCAAGTAATGTAAGTCATGAGCAACAGATAACCCTGCAACTTTCCCTTGTGCTTTTGCCACTTTAGCGCTTTCTATCCCAGTTATGTTACCGGCTACATATAATTTTTCAACGGGTGTTTGCATTTGCTCATTGTGGACAGGAACATGTCCGCCAAGTGAAGGGATGAACTTAAAAGGACAAGCCGTTACCCCAATTAATTCTGTAAGCGGGTATAAGCCACCTGCGATACAAACAAAATCAACATCGATAATTTTTTCCGTCCCTTTCATAATGACCCCTGATGGTGTAATGTCCGCCACTTTCACACCTTCGACTTTTTCTTCTCCTAAAATTTCTATGACTGCTCTTCGTATCTGAATCGGTATTCCCCATGCTTTTAACCCATTTTTGGGAAAAGAGCGTACTACTAATTTTTCTAAAAACGACAATTTGTTGGTAAGGAACCCTCCCATTTTAAATAGAGGGGAGGGGGCAAGGTGAGCTAGTTTAGCAAGTTTTTGAAAAACTACTCCTGGTTGACTTGCTTCTTTGTTTAATAGATTGCAAGACGGTAAAACGATACTTTCTAGTTGAACCCCTGCTAATTTTAGTTCTCTTGCAATAGCTATCGATAACACGTTTATTCCGATAATGATTCCATGATGGCCTGGCTTTACATGATGGACATTGGCCATAACTTGTGCAGCTCCGATCGACATGACACCTGGTAACGTCCATCCTGGTAGAGGAATACTGTGCTCAGCCGCCCCTGTAGCAACAAGTAATGCCTGACTTTTAAACATTCCTTTGTCAGTTTGAATGTCCCAATGATTTGAATGCTTTTTGACATGGTGCACACTTGTTTCGAACTGAAATTGAATATGAAACTCGATTGCTTCGTTAAAAAGGTTAGTTGCTTCGTCTACGCCGTTCCACCAAATTCCATTAGACTCTTCATGAAGCTGGCCAAGTAACCGACCTCCAGGTTTCATAAACTCATCGATGACGGTCACGTTCACTCCATTTTTTGCAGCTGCAATAGCGGCAGACAGTCCTGCTGGTCCAGCGCCAACGATCACCAGTTGATTCATCATTCTTCTCCTTTCTTAAAGGGGGTGGGAAGTCGTTGACCTGAATGGATGACCATGCCATCTTCTAACGGGGTAAGACACGCTCTCTTTTCGGCTGTTTCGTTAACCGTTACTCTACATTCAAAACAGTGTCCGATATTGCAATAAATTCCTCGGGGCGAAGCTGTTTCTTCATGCACACGCAACGTACGAATACCGTTTAATAAAAGGGCACTTGCGATGGTATCGCCTTCTCTAGCGGTGTATATTTTCCCGTTAAATTCAAATTGAATTTCAGGAACATGTTGATCGACCGTTAGTATAGGATGTTCTTTTATTCTTAATGAAGCCATTTTTACTCCCCTCCAAATAACCTAAAAGGAATTGGGCGAACTGGAGGGCGATACGTTAACGGGATATTGTCAGCAGGCGGTTCGTTCTTTATTTCCGAAACAATTTGGTCGACTAGGTTTCGGCATGTTCTACCACCGCAGTAGCCCATAGCTGCTCTAGTTCTTAGTTTTATCTCTCTTGAGGAACACTGATATAATTCTGTTAGATGAACAATGTCTTCGTAACTAACTTCTTCGCAACGGCATATGATTATATCTTTTTCATTCATGACTGACCCTCCTTGTGTGGTTATAAATAAGAATTGCAATAATCATGCCAACTTTCTATTGCTTTTACCGAGTTCTGTGCCTTGATTTGATTTTTTTACACTGGTCTAAATTATTAGACGGTTGATGTTTAAATAATTAGACAAAGTGAAAGGTTGACCAGTATTTATGACGATATTCTGGATATTAAATGTACTGTCTTGGCTTGGCATAGTATTTGCATCATTGGTTGAAAAAGGGAGGATAGTAGATTATTATTTGAAAGCGTTACCAAACGGAATAATTTTAAGGGAGGATACTAATATTTTATGAGTCGTATTCAAGAGCCAAAACTATTGGAAGTTGTTACTGTCTTATGTTTGTTTTTAGTCATTATGTTTTTGTCAGTCTCGACGCTAGCATTACCTATTCAACTGGCATTATTTGCTTCCTGGTTTTTATTTATCGGTCTGGGGCTAAAGTTGAAGCATACGTACAAAGAATTACAAGATTCCATATTAACAGGGATTTACAATGGACTTGAGGCTACATTAGTGCTATTTACCGTTGGTGCCTTAATTGGTACGTGGATTGCTGGTGGCGTAGTGCCTGGGCTTATCTATTATGGTCTGCAAATGATACACCCGTCTATCTTTTTATTAGCTACGATGATCATTTGTTCCATCACATCACTGGCAACTGGTACTTCATTTGGAACTGCTGGAACAGCTGGTATCGCTATGATGGGAATCGGTGCGAGCTTTGGAGTTCCATTACCGCTAGTGGCTGGTGCGGTATTATCTGGTGCCTATTTTGGAGATAAGTTGTCTCCGTTGTCTGATACAACCGTTATGACGGCATCTTTATCTAAAATTGATGTAATAGACCACGTTAAAGGGATGCTTTTTATTAGTGTGCCTACTTATATTATAACAGCGGTGCTTTTTACTGTAGTTGGTTTATTTTATGTTAGTGGTTCAGCTGACTTAAGTCGTGCTGAATCTGTAGCGACTGCACTAGGTGAAAATTTCTCTATCCACTGGTACACCTTGCTTCCTGCCGTTATTGTTATTGCACTTTTAGCAATGAAAAAACCTTCTATTCCAACAATCTCGTTTGGCGCCCTGTTAGGTATTTTATGGGCGATTTGGTTCCAAGGAATGGATAGTGTGGAGGCAATAAAAACGGCTTATAATGGTTTTTCGATCGATTCAGGAATTGATTTTTTAGATAGTCTTCTGAACGCAGGAGGTATAGAAGCAATGCTAGGTGTCATTGCGCTTATATTGCTTGCTCTTGGTTTAGGAGGATTAATGGATCGTATTGGCGTTCTATATGCCTTCAGTAGTATGTTCAAAAATTGGGTAGAAAACGGGAAAGAGAAAAAGTCTGGTCGATTAACCGTGTCAACCGTTCTATCCGCATTCTTTGGTAATTTCTTTGGTAGTGCTGCTTACGTATCCATGATTACGGGAACAAAAATTACCGAAAAGTTATACGATGAGATGGGTGCTGATCGTAGAGCCTTATCACGAAACACAGAGGCCGGTGGTACGTTAACGGCTCCAATGGTACCTTGGTCGGATGCGGGTGTCTATATGACAGCAGTGTTGGGGGTTTCTACGTTAGAGTATTTGCCATTTATGTGGTTAAATTTTATTAGCATCATCGTGACAGTGTACTTTGGTTATAAAGGTAGAAATTTCTGGCTAGATAAGAAATCCCAGCAAAACGTTGATCAATCAGCATAGTGAGGAAAAGGCATCGGAACAATCCGGTGTCTTTTCCTCACTTTAAGAAAGCATAAATATTGAAGGATTAAAGCATAAGAAATTTCGGCACTTGCTATAAGAAAAGGCGAATGCCGATTTTTTAATGGATAATAAAATCAGGTGGTATCTGAAATGTTTAATTTATTCATTTTATTATAAAGCGTTGCTCTAGAAACACCTAACAATTCCGCTGCCTTGTTTTTATTATGTTTGGCTTGCTCTAATGCTATTATAATAATATCTTTCTCGTGCGTTTCCATTTCTTCTTTTAAAGAAGAAACACCCTTTTTCCTCTCTGTTAATGTTTGTGTATCAAAAATGTCGACGCTGTTCAATTGACTTGGGTCGGTTTGGAATGGAAGGTCGTGAATATCTAACTCTCCGTTAACGGAAAAGACGACAAGCCGTTCGATCGCATTACGCAATTCTCTTATGTTACCTGGCCAATGATGGCTTAGCAGAGCCCGCATGATCATTTTCGGAATTTCGTTGACTTCACGATTATATTTAGTAGCAAATTCATATAGAAACATGTGGCTTAATTCTACTACATCCTCAATTCGTTCTCGTAACGGTGGGATCTTTATACTAACAATGTTTAGACGATAATATAAATCTTCTCTAAACTTGCCTTCATCAATTAGCGTTTGGAGATCTTTGTTCGTTGCTGTTATGATTTGGCATTCGGTTTGCTTTTGTTTTGTCCCGCCAACAGCGTAATATTTACCTTCTTGCAACACACGGAGAAATTTTACTTGCATTTCTAATGGAAGCTCACCAATTTCATCGAGAAAGAGTGTGCCCCCTTTGGCTAAATCGAATTTCCCTTTTTTACCTTGTGTATTTGCCCCAGAAAAAGCTCCTTTTTCATAACCAAATAATTCACTTTCAAACAAAGATGGAGGAATTGCTCCGCAGTTAACAGCGATAAACGGAGCGACCTCGTCTGTGCGAATATCGTGTATGGCTCTAGCGAACAATTCTTTTCCAACGCCAGAGTCGCCAAGTAGTAACACTCTTGCTTGAGTAGTACCAATTTGTTTTACTTTTTCAATCGTTTTTCTTATTGGTGCGCTAGAACCTTTTATTGCATTAAAAGGATTGTAGGATGGCCGAATACGTGACACTTCTTCCCTTAGAGTTTGAATTGTCTTGTTCGCATTGTTTAATTCTTTATTGAGTTGCACTTGGTAGGTGACGTCTGTCTCCGTTACGACGACACCGACGATATCTTCACCGATCTTAACTGGATTTGTATTGATCAAGACAAACAAATCTTCTCTAGGCTGATGCTGTTTGTGACGAACACTTTTCCCGGTTTCTAATGTGTTTATATTTTCTAGCATTTGGTTTTGGAAAAAATCTGTCATTGGTTTGCCGATGATCTCTTCCTTTTTAATGGAAAACAATTTTTCTGCACCACTTGTCCAAACGACCGTATTTTTGTCTTTATCAATAACAGAAATACTAGAGTCAGTGGTATCTAGAATTGTATCATAATAGGTTTTTAAATAGGTGTAAGATTGGAGAGCGATATGGGCTATTTCAGAAGATACTAGGTAACCAATAACGGTGGATTGATTCATAACAAGTAGGTGATCGTAATTGGTGATTTTTTCAGCGATCGTTTGCCAGTCTTCGTTCAAATTTATGATCTCGGCTTGATTCCAAGGCATATCATCTGTTGATACATTGTAAGCAGTTAAGTTGCTAAAGACCGTATTGGAGAGCGAGTAATACTGGTTTTGTTTTTTTTGGAAAATAACAGGATTACAGTCATGTTGAAAAATATCTCCATTGTTCACTATCATAGTAAAATTTTTATGAATGAGTTTTTCTATACTTGGTAACAAATGTTTCACTTCGATTCCCCCTTGTAGCTAATCAAAAATTCTTTTGTCACAGATTCACGGGCAGTAAACCTCACCTTTATAAAAATTTAAACACATTTATCCTGAACTGTCTAATTATTTAGAAAAAAAGCGTTTGCTAAGTTGAATAGTTGGCATATTACTTGCATTACAAACGACAAGGGAGGGTTCAGCCATGAAGGAAAAACGTACAGAAGTTGCTGTGATAGGCGGAGGTATTGTTGGATGTGCTGTCGCCTATTACATTTCCAAATTAGGTTATGAAGTGACTATAATAGAAAAAAACGAATTAGCAAGTGGAACGAGTTCCCATTGCGACGGAAATATTTTGGCGATAGATAAAGATCCAGGATTTGATAGTCAAATGGCTTTAAAAAGTCAGAAACTAATTGGTCAGCTAGTAAAAGAGTTACCAATGGAATTTGAGTATAGACAGCCAGGTAGTATTTTAGTTTGTGAGACAGAAGAAGAAATGGGTGCCGCTGAACGATGGGTGAAATCACAACAAGAAGCTGGCTTACCGTTTCGGATGCTGGATCAATCTGATTTACGATACGAATCGAAATATTTGGCCGATGATCTGTTAGGAGGTCTTGAGTGCGGGTCTGATTCGACCGTTAATCCGTACTTATTAACGTACGCTTTGTATGAGGGTGCTAAACAATTGGGGGCTAGTTTAATGAAACAAACGTCCGTTAAAAATATGAGCTACGATAATGAAAACTATACGATTGAAACAGATCGTGGCGTGATTACCGCTAATCAGGTCGTAAACTGTGGAGGGGTTTGGGCACCTGAAATGGGGGAAATGTTAGATTTGAAAATTCCGATCTATCCACGAAAAGGTCACATATTGGTATCTTCTCGTCAAGTACCTGTGTCCCCAAGAAAAGTAATGGAATTCGGTTATTTGATGTCTAAATTTGGTGGCGAGAGAAAGGTAGATGAGGATATCGTGAAATATGGTGTTGCTTTAGTATTTGAGCCAACTCAGAGTCAAAATTTCTTACTAGGTTCTAGTAGGGAATTTGTCGGATTTAGTACGGATGTGGATTGGGATGTAGTAAAAAGTGTTGCGCGTAGGTGTATGCGCTTTTACCCAAAATTAAAAGATATGAATCTACTCCGTGCTTATGCTGGGTTAAGACCGTGGACAGCGGATAATTTACCGATTGTTTCTGACGTGAAACAGTACCCTGGTTACTATGTCGCCGCAGGGCATGAAGGGGATGGGATTGGTTTAGCAGCCATTACTGGGAAGGTAATAGCAGAAATGATCAGCAATCAATCGACGAGCATAGATTTGGAGCCTTTAAGGTATGATCGTTTCGAGAAAGAAGGTGTACAATTATGAAATTAGACAAACTCGTCACTACCATTGACACACATACAGGCGGAAATCCGACTCGAACAGTTATTAGCGGAACACCAAAGTTACAAGGGGAGACCATGAGTGAACGAATGTTGTATATGAAAAACCATTGCGATTGGTTTCGCCAAGCATTAATGAATGAACCAAGGGGACATGATATTATGTCTGGTGCAATTTTGCAGGAACCATGCCACCCTGATGCAGATATAGGCGTAATCTATATCGAAACGGGTGGGTACTTGCCCATGTGTGGTCATGACACCATCGGATTTTGCACCGCTTTGGTTGAAACTGGATTAATTGAGTATAAAGAACCTCAAACAACACTCACGTTAGATACACCAGCTGGATTGGTCACAGTAGATATTCAGATCGAAAACGGCAAAGCGAAGACCGTATCATTCAAAAATGTTCCTTCCTTTTTATATAAGCATGTGAACGTTAGCGTTGAAGGAATAGGGAACCTCGATGTTGACATTGCTTACGGCGGGAATTTTTATGGGATTGTATCAGCTAATGAAATGGGTCTTTCGTTAGAACCGTCTAATGCTAGTGAAATTATTGAAAAGGCTATATTGATCAGACAAACGATAAATAAACGGACGGAAATCGTTCACCCAGAAAATGAATTTATCAAAGGATTAACTCATATTGAGTTCTATACCACTCCGAGTCATCCAGAAGCTCATGTTAAAAACACGGTTGTCGTTCCTCCAGGTGGAATCGATCGTTCTCCCTGCGGTACCGGTACTTCAGCAAAAATGTCGATGTTATTTTCAAAAGGTGAATTGCAAAAGGGTGAAGAATTTGTTCACGAAAGCATTGTTGGCTCTATTTTTAAGGGATACATCTCTGAGACTACTAAAGTAGGTGATTATCCAGCAACCATTAACTATATTGGTGGTTCTGCTTGGGTCACAGGACATCACCAATTTATATTGGATTATAATGATCCTTTATTAACAGGATTTTTACTAATACCAGAAATGGAAGACCACTAAAGGAGGGGCAGGATGAGAATGAATAACTATATCACAACAACGGATGTTCATGTTGCAGGAGAACCGATACGCGTGATTCATATTAATGCATTATTTAATTTAAAAGATACAATGGAGGGATATCAACAAGTATTGAACCGTCCTACCAATCAATCGAATTGGAAAAGGTTGTTGGAGGAACCTCGTGGACATAGCGAAATGAGACTTTGTTTTATTACACCTCCTGTTTCGGAAAATGCAGACGTAGGAATTTTATTCAAAGATATAGAAAAGGATATACCCCTTTTAACACACGGCCTAGTGGGGGTTGTTACCGTTTTAGCAGAAACGATGGGCATCATAAAAGATAACTATATACTGGATCACTTAGATGGACAATGCTGTGTTTCTGTAGATTTTAATGATGCTGATGAAAAAGTGACAGAAGTACGAGTTCAGGAAGAAGCGACTTTTATACAAAAAGATGTAGTAATGGAAGGATCGTCACTTGACCTTGTGGCAGTAAACGGAAATAAGATGGCTATTTTAAATGCAAGTGATGTGAATGTAACGTTGGGGATTGAGGATATGAATGTTTTAAAAGCAAAGTCCAATAAGATTTTTGAACAAATTAGTGAGGTGGAGTTAAGTCACATCTTGTTTTATGAAATTAACAGTGAAGGTGAGCATCCTATTTTAACGATCGATCGAATTGGCCATATCGACCGATCTCCATTCTCAGGTACAGCTGGATTTATTGCCTATTTGTACGGCGAGGGAGATGTGAGCGAGAGTAACTCGTATTCTCCAGTAAAAAACTTTTTAGGTCATATCGTAGATGCGCGAATTTTGGATGTAGAAAAGGAAACAATTCGTATCGAAACTAAGGGAGTAGGCTATATTACTGGTCTGCATCGTTTTGTTATCGATGCTACAGACCCTTTGAAAGATGGGTTTTTGGTTAAATGACGTGATATAATCATTTGAACCCTTCACGCCATAGTAAACCCTGACTTTGGCTCTTTTGTATTGAAATTTCTAGGATGTTAGACACATAAAGTAAATAATGTATAAATCTTTAGACCTAGATAATTAAAGCGATTTATATATAATAATTTTTTTCTTCATTCTAATGTGTAATTACAGGAGTATTATTCTAAATATTTTGTTAATAATGAATTTTGGCATATATATTGCATTTAATTTGACAAATACAGTTGCTTTGAATGGTTTTTTGATAAAACAAACAACTCAAAAATTATAAAAAAGCAGCTGTGCTCCATATGGGTGGATACAGGTTAAATTCTCTTAGGGAGGGATCAAAATTTGGAAAATTTTAAAATTAATTAGTGGAATTTAGTACAACATAATCTGAATAGTCGCTTTTAAGGTCTAGGGAAACTAATCATCCATAAGGGACGAAGAGGTTTATTTTTAAAATGGAGGAGATTAATATGGGACGTTATCGATTAGGCGTGGATATCGGTGGTACTTTTACTGATGTTGTATTACACGATAAACAAACAGAACATTATAGTACTGAAAAGATACCAACAACACCAGGTAATCTATCAGAAGGTGTATTGAACGGTGTTACAAAATTAGTAGAGGATTTTAGCGATGTTGATTTCTTTGTTCATGGAACTACAGTAGGATTGAATGCATTTTTAGAAAGAAAAGGTGCGAAAATGGCACTGATTGTAACGAAGGGATTTCGTGACCTATACGAAATAGGACGAGCTAATCGATCTGAGATTTATAATATACAATATCGCCAACCTAGCCCATTAATTAAACGTCGGAATATCTATGAAGTAGAGGAGAGAGTATTAGTAGATGGTAGTGTTGGAACCTCTCTAAATATTGAAAGTTTGGAGCAGGTGATAGAAAACATTTCCGAACGGGAGTATGATTCTGTTTCTGTCTGTTTATTGCATGCATATAAAAATCCCGATCATGAAAAGGAGATTAAAACAATAATTAAGGAAAAGCTACCAAGGATGTCCGTATCTTTGTCGCATGAAGTTGTAAGAGAATGGCGGGAATATGAGAGGACTAGTACAACAGTTATTAATGCGTATATAGCTCCTATCGTAGAAAATTATTTGACTAAGTTTGAAAAAGAAGCGGTGAATAAAGGATTGGATGGAAGTCTTTATATAATGCAGTCCAATGGTGGAGTTATGACTTCTGAAATTGCCAAGGAAAAGCCAATTCAAACGCTAATGTCCGGACCAGTTGGGGGTACAATGGGAAGTATTCAATTAGGTAAAACAACTGACCACAAAAATTTGATTTGTGTTGATATGGGTGGCACAAGTTTTGACGTTAGTATAGTAATTAACGGTGAACCTGATGTTACTGCGGAAGCAAGTCTGGAGAAATTTCCAATAATGTCTCCAATGGTTAATATCCATACTATTGGAGCTGGTGGTGGTTCAATTGCTTGGTTGGAAGGTGGAGGACTTCGTGTAGGGCCACATAGTGCAGGTGCTAATCCTGGTCCAGCTTGTTATGGTAACGGGGGGACAGAAGCAACTGTTACCGATGCTAACCTTGTCTTAGGTAGGATTGATTCTGAAGGCTTCCTCGGTGGCAATATGAAATTAGACATAGATGCATCATTTAAAGCAATTGAAAAGTTGGCAATCCAATTGAACTTAAGTGTTATTGAAACAGCGGAAGGGATTTGTGAAATTGCAAATGCAAAAATGGCAGATGCCATAAGGACTCTGACTATAAGTAAGGGAATCGATCCACGTGATTTTGCCCTAGTTGCATTTGGTGGGGCAGGTCCAATGCATTCGGTTCTAATTGCGGAACATTTAGGAATAGATAGAATTCTTATACCAACGGTAGCAGGTACTTTTTCTGCTTGGGGAATGCTTAAAACGGACATCCGCCATGATGATGTTCGCACATTTGTATCTTTGCTAAGCGATTGTGATAAAGAGAAAATGAATGCTCTTTATCAAGAAATGCAAAGGGGAACTTCTGATGTTCTTAAACAACAAAAAATGCAAAGTAATCAAATGCAATTTACGTGGTTAGCAGATTTACGATATGTAGGACAGGAATACACTGTAACTGTTACATGTTCTCCTGGCAAGATAACTGATCAGTCATTGAAACAACTTTCTCAACTATTTCATGAAAACCATCTGAAAATTTATGGGCACAATGATCCAAGTGGAATAGTAGAAGTTGTTAACCTTCGTGTAGTAGGTTATGGAAAGTTGGAAAATGAAGAAAAAGCAACAACTACTAATAAATCACAAAAAAAACCAGATCCAATACGGATGAAACCAATTGTTTGGTATGGTCAGGAAGAAGAGACACCGGTATATTCGATTCAAGATTTATCATATGGCCAGGAAATAAATGGGCCTACAGTCATTGAATCACCTACTTCAACTATTGTTGTACCTGCTAATTATCATGTTGATGTAGATCGTGTTGGAAATCTTGAAATTATAAGGAGGAATAATAGATGAGGGAAGAAAATCAATTTGATTTCTTAGAAAACCCTGTCACAACAGAAATCATCCGAAATGCATTAAGTTCTGCTGCTGAAGAAATGAATGAGAGTCTAGCTCGAAGTTCCTATTCTCCAATAATTTATGAGATGAAGGATTGTAGTGTTGGAATTTTTAACAAAGATGCAGAACTATTGGGGCAATCGTCTGGGCTTCCTATGTTTTTAGGAAATTTGGATGAGTGTATTAAACTAACTACAGAATATATAGGCGGTAATAATAAATATCAGCCTGGAGATATTTTTATCATGAATGACTCTTATATGGCTGGTACGCACTTAAATGATATTACAGTAATATCGCCCATTTTTTATAAAAACGATATAGTTGGCTTTTCAGCAACCCGTGCCCATTGGCTAGACTTAGGCGCTAAAGACCCAGGATATCCAATGGATGCTACTGAGATTTATCAAGAAGGGGTGCGTATCCCGCCGACTAAAATTTATGATGCAGGTCAACCCCGAAAAGATATAATTGACCTCATTACAATGAATAGCAGGTTACGAAAGTCTGCTTTAGGAGATTTAAACGCTCAAATTGCTGCTTGTCGTACGGGAGAAAACCGTATGCTGGATATCATAAAGAGACATGGACTGGATACTATCCAGCGCTCAATTGTTGATATTTTTAAGCAATCGGAAATAATGGATAAAGAACATATTTCCAGAATTCCAGACGGGGTTTACGAAGAAGAAGGTACTTTGGATAACGATGGCGTGACAGATGAACCTGTTCTTGTCAAGGTGAAAGTTACTGTAGAAGGGGAAAATTTAAAAATAGACCTAACGGGTTCTAGTAAGCAACGTAAAGGAATGACAAATTGTGGTTTAGCTCAAACCATATCAGCTTGTCGTGTTGCCTTTAAACACCTTATAAGCCCTGATTCTCAGGTGACTGGTGGTAATTTTAAAACTATGGAAATTGTTGTTCCAAAAAAGACAATTTTTAGTGCCGAGGAACCGGTTGCTTGTGGGTGGTATTTTTCAGCTTTAGGACTTTTAATTGATTTAGTTATCAAAGCTTTATCACCTGTACTAAAAGAAGAGAGCGCTGCTGCTCACTATGGTGATTCAATGGTTGTTACGTTTGCAGGCTATGATGATAAAAATGATTCTTCTTTCTTATATGTTGAACCTACAGCCGGAGGATGGGGAGCTTTTGCAGCAGATGATGGGCAGTCTGGCCTAATCAACAATGTAAACGGTGATTTTAAGAACTTACCAGTTGAGGTTTTAGAGGATAAATACCCTCTGAAAATTAATTCATATGGATTAAGGGCAAATTCAGGTGGGCCAGGGAGAAACCGTGGAGGCTTAGGAATTAAAAGGGAATATGAACTTCTCTCTAAGGATGCTAATTTATACCTTTGGTTTGAGCGGTCTAAAACACCAGCCTGGGGGTTATTTAATGGCGAATCAGGTCAAAAACCACGAGTAACCGTAAAGAGAAGCATCGAGGAAGAAACTATGCTTAAAGTAAATGCAAGGCCAATAACACAAGGAGATTTAGTAGTTGTTGAAACTGGTGGAGGAGGAGGTTTCGGGCATCCATTTGATCGAACTCCGGTATTAGTACTAGAAGATTTGCTTGATGGTTATATCGATAAGGATGAGGCGCAAAATAAATATGGAGTTGTAGTCGAGATGAAATTAGATTCCTATGAGATTGATTATAGTAAAACGGAGAAATACCGGAGAATAAACCGTTAGGGTGGTCATTTAAATGAGTGCAATTAAAATACGTTTTGAACAAGGTGAGGTGTTATCTGCTTTTTTACTTAAAGTAAAGGCACCTCAAACGTGCGAGCTAATTTTAAATCATCTTCCATTTGAAAGCGCTGTCACTCAATCAAGATGGTCTGGTAGGGAAATCAATTGTCGTTTTAGTGCATCATCCTATCCAATACGAGAAAATCAAACAATATATACAAGTATTGGTGAAGTTTGCTATTGGCGTGACTGGAACTGGGAGGGGAGCGGTGATCTCTCTCAGGCAATTGCGATTTATTACGGCGCTGAGTTAGCGAGAAGTCATAGAGGTTATGAGCCAGTCAATGTTTTTGCCCAGATTGATTATAGCCAACTCCATCAGATTAATAAAGTAGGAGAGCGTATTTGGTTAAATGGTACAGAAAAAGTTTGTTTTGAAAAGTTAAATGATTAAATTATGAGCAGAAATTTTGATTATGTAAAGGGGAGATAAATATGGGTACTTTTAAAAAAGATTCTGCGCTTTCTTCGGTTCCTAAGTCCGAACGGGAAAATTGGATAGTACCAGCAACTATTTTTGGTGGTTTAGAATTTGCCGTTCCGGTAATAATGGTTGGATCCACTCTGGCAATTAACTTTGGGCTTACGACAATCTTTTGGATTTTATTGGTTGGTCTGGTTATTATACAGTGGGTTGGCAATGCTTTACAGGGTTACCTTGGTGCTAAAACTGGACGTCCTTCGTCTGTTATTGCTAGATCAAGCTTCGGTTCAATCCAGGCAAGATTCGTTATAGGGTTAGCGCTTGTTGTTCTCAATGTTGGTTGGTTTGGTGTTAATACTGCTGTTGCGGGTAATTCGATTTCTGCTATGTTTGGAATAAATTATCAAGAAGAATTGTTTATCTGGATTTTGATAACAACAATTGCAGGTGTTCTATTTGCCTTACCAGCTGTCTTAGGATATAACTCAATGAAATGGACTGATTATTTAGCGGTTCCGGCTGGTCTAATTCTAATTGTTTCAGGCGTATTTTTTGCTTTGAGAGGTACTGGTTGGGACACAGTCGTCTCTTGGAATCCTACACCTTCTATAACTTTTTTTGGTGGGATTAGCCTTGTTCTTGGAGCTAATGTAGCACAATGGTTAATTGCATCCGACTACACTCGCTATTCTAAACCGAAGATTAAAGATCAAGCGTTAATTCCACTTGGCATTATTGTTATCGGATTTGTTTTCTTCCTCACTGGCGCAATAATGTCTGTAGGTGTAGGAGAAGCAGACATAGTAAACGTTATGGTAAATCTTGGATTTCCGTTTTGGGGATTTTTAATCTTATGGCTTGCTCTTTGGACTAGCCAACTTGTTGCCAGCTATTCAATTGGATTAGCTGCAGCAAACATGTTTAATATTGATACAGCAAAAGGGCGAGCAATATTAACTGTTGTTGGATCACTAATCGGTGTTGCCCTTGCATTAGTTGGAATATTAAATTACTTTACTGATTTTCTTGTGTTATTAGGCGTTATGTATCCGGCAATAGCGGGAATTATGTTTGCTGATTTTTTCTTTATTCGTAATAAAGAGTGGGAAGATAACCACGGATGGAACTGGGTAGCTACTATTGCTGTTTTATCTGGGGCGCTAATTGGCTATCTAACTCAATACGTAGCTCCGTTTGGAATACCAGCTGTACAATCATTAATATTGTCAGCTATTATATATTTAGTTGGTATGCAAATAAAGGCAAAAGTAAAGCCAGATCAATTTACAAAGAAAGATTTTGTTACTGCAGATGAAATTGCGAGTGATATAAAAGTTGAAGCTCAAAAATAAATTTTTGATTTTGATGTTGCCTTTTCGTCATGTCCAAGGAAAAGGCAACAAATTTTTGCTTTGGACCTAATTACAACTAAAGGTGTGAGATAATGGAACTAAACACATATGACCAACGACTAAATAAATTAAAAAATTTCATAGAAGAAAAGGAAGTCGATTTACTAATGATCACTTCTCCAGTAAACATCTTTTATTTTACTGGATTTTATTCCGATCCACATGAACGGTTTATGGCACTCGTTTTAGAGAGAAATAAAAATCAACCCTATTTATTTGTTCCTTTACTAGACTTTGAAGCGGCGGAAAGTCACTCGTATGTACGTGAAATTTTGACTGTTTCCGATTCACAAGATCCTTATCAAGTACTAGAGTCTAAAGTAGGACGAAAACCCACTTCATTTGGGGTTGAGAAGAAAAATATGAGTTTGTATCAGTATGAACGATTAAATCAGTGGTCACCTGTTAGGGATTGGATCGATATAGAAGGGTTTATTACATCCCAAAGAATTAGCAAGACGCCAGAAGAGATTACCAAAATAAAAAAAGCAATCGATATGATTGAGGAAGTAATGGAAGCTGGCAGGAAAAAGGTGCAAGTAGGGATGTTGGAAATAGATCTTTTGGCAGAGTTAGAATACCAAATGCGTAGGGTTGGGTCTGATGGGCCGTCATTTTCAACTATTGTGTTAACTGGAAAAAATTCCTCGCTTCCACATGGCCAACCGGTAACAACCCCAATTGAAAATAATGATTTCTTACTGATTGATATGGGGGTTAAAACAGAAGGATACTGCTCCGACATTACTAGGACGTTTATAGTGGGAGAGGCCTCGGCTAAACAGGAGCAAATGTATAATACTGTACTAGAATCGAATCAAAAAGCGATAGAATCTGTAAAAATAAACCAGCCTCTTAGCAAGGTAGATATCGCCGCAAGAGAATGGATCAAACGAGCCGGCTATGGCGACTATTTTAATAACCGAGTTGGTCATGGGATGGGAATGGAAGTTCACGAAGAACCCTCCGTCCACGAAAAAAATGCAGATCTAATTAAATTAGGAATGGTTTTTACAATTGAACCTGGTATTTACATTCCAAACTTTGGTGGGGTGCGCATTGAAGATGATGTTTATGTAAATGAAAAAGGTGAAGTTGAGGTATTAACGACATATCCGAAAAAGTTAATTAGTGTTGGGTGATTAGGAAAGGATCACATAAGGGAACATATTATCGCTTTTGATGGAAAACTATGCTAAGTTAATAGATGAGATAAAGTTCTTTTAGGGACGGGTCGGCTAGCCCTGCTTATGAAAGGGGGTGATGCCTATGAGTATGTACGAGATTTTGATGGTGCTTTTTGCTTTTGGTACCTTCTTACTCGCATTGCTTGCCTTGGTCATGAAAATGATCAATAGAAAATAGACCTCCCTACTACCAGCAAAGTTTTAGGAAGAGGTCTATTCCAAAGGGATAGCCGCTCCCGCTGGGGGAACCGCTTATCTTAGACCACAGTGGAAGCTGTGGTCTTTTTAGTGTATTTAGTATCTATATAAATTATACCATGATTTGTTTGAAATTAAAATGAATTGTTTTTTGAGCTTTTTGCGATGTTCGGTTAAGATCGCTACTTTGGTTGCAATACCGAACCACCCGTGTTTCTCGGGTGCAGTCCATACGTCGCTAGCTACACGGACGCCCCGCGCTTTTGTTCATTCTAATCAAACATATATTCTTTTGTTCGTGAATGAATGTTCAATACAATCCCAATCGCAAGTAGATAGGTTATGGTTGAACTACCTCCGTAGCTTAAAAACGGGAGCGGAAGACCGGTAATCGGAAGTAGTTGAATCGACATCCCGATATTCTGGAAAATTTGAAAGCTGAACATCCCGATCATACCTGTAACTAAATAGCTGCCAAATACATCGTTGCTTTGAAGTGCAACATGGATTAGTCGGTAGATGAGTAAAAATAACAGAGTGACTACGATACTTGCACCTACAAAGCCAAACTGCTCAGCAATGGCAGTGAATATCATATCTGTTTGACGTTCAGCAACATACACTTCCATATCCATCAGTCCTTTTCCGACCAATTGACCTGAACCAATGGCAAGTAACGCATAGTATAATTGGTTACCAGACGTCTGTACAAACTTTTCTGGCTGAAGCCATCCATAGAAACGGCCTGAAACGTATTTAAAAATGGATTCCTCCAAGAATGTCTGGATGGGACCAGGAAATAGAAAATAAGCGGCAACCAGGATCCCAGTAATAAAGAGAGCCCCAAATAAGAGACCAAAAAGGATTCGCCACCTAATGCCTGATATTAAAATGATGCTTGCCGTGATAGCAATAAACACGAGAAATCCACCTAAGTCAGGCTGAACAGCAATTAACAACATCGGTGGAACAGACAAAATTAATATTTTAAATAAAAGAAGTAGATCACTTTTGTTTGTGCGTTTTTTATGGATGTCATTATGCTTAACCAACACATGTGCTAGTGTTATGATAAGAATAACTTTCATAAATTCAGATGGCTGGATCGTCCCTATGGCTGGAAAGGAAAACCAACTTGTTGCACCGTTGGCCGTTCGGATGAAAGGTTCACCTGGAAAATTAAAGAAAAGCATAAGCAGTGCTATCATTCCGATTGCATATAGAGGCCAGACAATTTGTCGTAAACGATCATAATCGAACAGCATTATCACAACAATGAACATTGATCCAACTATATACCAAACAATCTGCTTTAAATAAAACTGATCATCCTGTAAATCCGGCCTCAGACCCGGCTGCACCGTGTACAGGGCAAAACAACTAACAATACCAAGTAATAGGACGATCGAAATCAATGTATAATCTAACTTTGTATTTTTTGTTTGCATAATATACCTTACTTTCTATTTAAGAGCTTGTTTAAAAGGTAATGTCGAATTTTACCATAATTCCCCTTACAATCAAACATATAAATCAATTCTACATCATATTGGATTATTTTTTAAGTGGCAGTATGATTTCTTTTCATTTCATTTGGTGACTTTTTTAACTTTCTCTAAAAAAGAGTTTGTCCACGAAGTTTCCCATCATGCAATCATAGGTGTTATATTGACAAAAAGAGGCTTGCCGACTATGATAAAACGATTAAAGTTAGGAACGAATGGAGGCGGAAGATGGAAAACTTAAATGAAACGGAACGCGAACGCCTGTGGGAGGACATTCAGAATGCGTTATTGAATGACCGCATTGACGAATTTCGTGCTGATTTCTTAGAAATGCATCCTTATGATCAGGCCAAAATATTTGAAGAGCAAACACCAGAAATTCGTATGCAAATATATACTTACTTGTCTCCAGAAGAAGTAGCGGACGTAATGGAGCAAATAGATGTTGATCACGTAGAACGCTTTTTTACAGAAATGGATCCAAGATTTGCAGCACAAATACTAGGAGAAATGTCTACTGACGATGCGGTAGATATTCTGAATCAATTGAATAAAAATCAAGTAGCTAGCTTTTTAACGATAATGAATTCACAAGCATCTAACGAGATAAAAGAATTACTGCATTATGAAGAAAAAACAGCTGGTAGTATTATGACCACAGAATTTGTGGTCATCCACGAAAAACAAACGATTAGACAAGCTTTGCAACACTTAAAGATGGAAGCGCCTGAAGCCGAAACAATTTACTATACCTATGTCGCTGATGACGATAAGCGTTTAGTGGGAGTTATTTCCTTACGTGACTTAATCATTGCTGAAGCTGATTGGCTGATTGAAGATGTGATGAGCGACCGTGTTGTATCCGTAGTGGTCGGAGAGGATCAGGAAGAGGTAGCCAAAATGATGCGTGATTATGACTTTCTTGCCTTACCAGTTGTTGACTTTCAAAACCACTTACTGGGAATTATTACTGTAGATGATATAATGGATGTCATGCAAGAGGAAGCAAGTGAAGACTATTCAAAGTTTGCAGCGGTGTCCGATTTGGATCACACGGATGAAAGTGCTTTTTCCTCAGCAAAAAAACGCCTTCCATGGCTTATTATACTATTGTTTATGGGCATGTTTACCGCAAGTTTGATTGGTAGCTTTGAAGCAGCATTGAATCAATATGCAATTTTAGCTATTTTTATTCCATTAATTGCAGGGATGGCAGGGAATACTGGGACTCAAGCCTTGGCTGTTGCGGTTCGTGGAATAGCAACAGGTGATATTGAAAAACAAGGTAAAGCAACGCTTATTCTACGAGAAGCGGTTACTGGACTAATAACAGGAACATGTTGTGGCATCCTGATCACGGCGATCGTTTATTTGTGGAAGGGTAATATTTACCTTGGTATTTTAGTCGGAATTTCTATTATGGTTACATTAATTGTTGCTACAATTGCAGGTGCCCTTATTCCCATTATAATGGATCGTTTAAAGATAGACCCTGCTGTTGCGTCCGGCCCTTTTATTTCAACGATCAATGACATTATCTCCATATTAATATATTTTGGGTTGGCAACTGCATTTATGAATTTACTGTTAGGTTAAAGAAGTCAACAAATGATAATTTGGTTACCTAACGAAAGCGATGATGCCGGCGCTTATAAAAAAGTAGGATCAAGGTAACGACGTATTAAATGCATACGTTCGTTACTCAAAACTATGTCGCCTCGACCTGCTTGCGACGCACAGGACGTGGCGACATTAGTCGACCTTCTAATTTGCCTGCTTTTTGAACACACGCTTAAAATAATTGTTTTTTTGTTCACGATTCGCTAAAATAGTAGTAGGTACTAATAACAAGCAATAGTTAAACCTCAAGGAGGGTTATAAAATTGAATTTATCTTTAGAAGGACGTACATATGTTGTAATGGGAGTTGCGAATAAACGGAGTATCGCTTGGGGGATTTCTCAAGCTCTGCATGACGCTGGTGCTCGATTGATTTTCACCTATGCATCCGAACGATTTGAAAAGCCTGTTAAAGATCTTGCAACAACACTTGATAGACAAGATTCTTTATTTTATGAATGTGATGTAACAGATGACGCCGCAATTAATGCGACGTTTGACCAAATTCAACAAGATGTAGGAACGATACATGGACTAGCACACTGCATTGCTTTTGCAAAGCGTGAGGAATTAAATGGTGAATTCGTGAATACGAGCAGAGACGGCTTCTTGTTATCTCAAAATATTAGCGCTTATTCGTTGGTTGCTGTAGCGCGGGCTGCACAGCCATTGATGACAGAAGGTGGAGGTATCGTTACATTAACATACCTTGGTGGAGAACGTGTTGTACAAAACTACAACGTGATGGGTGTTGCAAAAGCAAGCCTTGATGCAAGTATGCGTTATCTTGCAAACGACCTCGGAAAGCACGGAATCCGCGTGAATGCGATATCTGCAGGCCCAATTCGTACCGTATCTGCAAAAGGAGTTGGTGACTTTAACACGATTCTAAAAAAGATCGAAGAAGAGTCTCCGTTACGAAAAACCGTTTCACAAGAGGAAGTTGGCGATACAGCTTATTACTTGTTAAGTGATCTTTCTCGTGCCGTAACAGGTGAAATCATCCACGTTGACTCAGGCTACAACATCCTAGGACTTTAATAATGCAAAAAAAGCACTCCAGTCTTTTCTGGGTGCTTTTTTTATCGTTTAGTTTAGGAAATTAAAATTATTTGCATATAAATCGTGGGTAATGGCGGGTTTAGCGGACTGAGAGGCCGTTATTTGGCAAAAATCCATGGTTATGATGTGTTTCGCGGACTGAGAGGCCGTTAATTGCCAAAAAGCCAGCCAAAAACAGTCCATTTAGAGCAAATAACGGCCTGTGAGTCCGTTAAACCATAGAAATCAGGCTTTTTTCTGAAAATAGCGTCCTGTGAGTCCGCCTAGGATTTTTAGCGGACTGAGAGGCCGTTATTTGGCAAAAATCCATGGTTTGGGCGAGTTTCGCGGACTGAGAGGCCGTTAATTGCCAAAAAGCCAGCCAAAAACAGCCCATTTAGAGCAAATAACGGCCTGTGAGTCCGTTAAACCATAGAAATCAGGCTTTTTTCTGAAAATAGCGTCCTGTGAGTCCGTTAAACCATAGAAATTAGGCTTTTTTCTGAAAATAAGGGCCTGTGAGTCCGCACAGAATTTTTAGCGGACTGAGAGGCCGTTAATAATATGATGGGGTTATTAGTGGGCACATAACTTTTTATCATTCATATACTGTCTTTGAAGAGTTTTGAACAAAGGGGAGACATCGATTTATGAGGAAAAGGAAAAAGATGGAGCGTGGGCCGATGTTATACATCACTCAACCAGATCTGCAATCACCAAAAGCAAGAATGCAATATGACTATCGGACACCAAAACAGAAAAAAAAACAAGCGTCCGCTATAGAGAATGAAAAAAGAAGGCGTTCAGCGAAACAACAAAAGTCGAAAAAAAATAATGAGGCAAATGAGCCTGTTTCAAATAAACAGAATGAAACGGCTGAAAATGTTGATGTTCAACAATTGGATGATGAAGTCACAGAAGATCAGATGACACATTCAGAAACCGAAAATCAACATTCAGAAACAGGAAATCAAGATTCAGAAACCAAAAACCACCATACAGAAAAACTGTCTGATGAAGGATCAGGATTGGAGACAGGGGAAGAAGTAAAACAAAAAGCACAGAATAAACGTCGCCCTTTTAATAATATGACAGTAGAAGAAAAAGTCCATTATTTTTTAAAAATACCACCACAATTACCAAAAATGAAATGTGAAGTGATTACGAATAACAAATCCTATCGCGGTGTTGTGACAGATTATCAGGACGGGCTTGTCCACATGCGTACATTCCGTAGTCCGTTTAAAGTAGATGTTCCAATTGATGACATAGAAAACATTCGGATAATCGGCTTTTAATTTTTATTTTAAGAAGATGTTCAAAAAGTCACCAAATGATAAGCTACGCATCTCGGGCCCACACGATGTGGGTCATGCAGGCGTTGCCACGACGTGGCGGTCTTAGCCTGTATTCCTTAAATGGCTCGTTCTTCCGGTCCTCATGTAGGGAAAGTCTACACTGCGGTCCTCAGAAGCATCTCCGCATCGACCTGCTTGCTTCTAATTTGCCGACTTTTTGAACACACACTTTAGCCCAAAAAAATGGGGGGCAGACCTCATTAGAGATCTTGCCCCCCATTCAGCAATATTTAACGTAGAATTACAATGCACTAATTGCTGGTAGGCAAGTGATGTGGCAGAAGCAATTTACATTAACAGTGATACAAATACCAGTTGCTTCAAGGTTATCTGTACTTTGATCTGCTGGAGAATCAGGGTTATCATTGTTGTCGTTAGGATCACGAAGCAATTCTAGCACTGTACAGCAGTTATCATCGACAGACTTCACTCGGAAGAAGAAGCTTCCAACAACATTTCCAAATGAACCGAGATCTCCAGTTGTTCCTGTTGGTGCTCCAAAGCCTTTAAATGGCTCACAGTCACAGTAAAGGATTACTGGTACGGTATCTAAGTCATTGGCTGCAGGCAACGTGCCACCCAATAAATCATTAATAGATTGTTCACAGCTAGTTGTACATTCATTTGTAACAACATCAGATTGGGCATCTGCAATTTGTCTTAAGATGTCGCAAACACAGTTCCCAGTTTCAAAATGACTTCCACAGGCCATTTATATCTGTCCCCTTTCTAAATTCTTATTTTGACGTATTGTCCCTAATAGAATATGACTGCTACGAGGTAATGTGTAGGCATCTATCTTTTCTTTAAAAAAAGAAGCGCAAATTAATTTAATCGTTGAGAAACGGGCGTATGTCCATACCCTTTCGTTAGTAGGTTCATAGACTAATATCGATCAAGTTTTATATATGCCAAAGGAGTGAAAGTGAGTATGTCTGAAAAGAAGAAAAAGGTTATTCATGTGAAGGACTTAGTGATAAAAGCAGATCATGTTCGGATCGAGCCACCACGTCCGCTTCGTCCATTAGGTCCGTACGGAAGGCCTGGCAGAGAGCCGCTTAGCGAAGAGGAATCATCAGAAGAAATTGGGGAAGAAAGCCCTGATGAGGTATAATACGTTATGAAAAAATAGGTAGCAAGTATTTGCTGCCTATTTTTTCAAGCATTCATGAATTCTAGGTTTAAATAGGAAGGCAGAGTGATCGATGAGTAAAAATAAACCAGGTGATCCCAGGTGGATGAAACACATCAAGGCCATTGAAAAACATTTAGCAAAAAATGAAAAATGGTTCCAATCACCAGAACAAAAGAAGCAGAACTTTGAAAAAGAAATGAATGATTGGAACAAAAACTTTGAACAAGGAATACAAGATATGGAGCAATCTTTTAAAAATTTTGAAAAAAAGATGGATGAGGATTAAAATATGTGCATAATTTTCCCCGTTTCGGGTATAGTTAGGTAAATAGTTCATTATGTTCTAGGGGGAATGCTAATGGGGTACATCCTTCCGACTCAAGAATATGGATATAAAGATTACCACGAACGGCTTACCATAAAAGAAAAGGGTCCTTTTTATGTGGATGAGATCCAGAAATTGCGGCACAATCCACAAAAAAAAGAACGGCTTTCGAATCGACAAGATCCCAACATCCCACCAATGAAACAAACCCTTTATGCACCACAAGAAATACATGCAAGTCAGGCAAGAGAAAAAATATATGCAGATTTAACAGGAAAAGGCAGGTACTTTAGCGAAACAATATAAAAAAATCTAAGGAGTAGAGAATATGGAATTTCGCAAATTAACGAGTACCTGTTATTATTTTGACGGCCCTGTCAACATTGGGTACATTCACCATGGAGAAGAAGGAATGTTAGTCGATGCTGGTATCGATGCATCCACCATGAAAAAGGTGCTAAAGGTTTTAGAAAAAAAGGCATTTCCAATAACCCATCTTTTTATTACACATGCACATGCCGACCATTACGGCGGGGCCGACCATTTACATCAGAAATATTCTGTACATACGATTGCTCCCGTTTTAGAGGAAGCCATATTGCGCAATCCAATGCTTGAACCATTATACCTATTTGGAGGCAATGATCCTCTACCGGAACTTCGCAACAAATTTCTGGAAGGAAAATCGATCACAATCGATCAAACAATTAAGGAAGGAAGCACTCAAATCGGGAGCTTTGCTTTCACAGCTCACCATCTCCCAGGCCACAGTTATTATCAGCTTGGTATCGTAGTCGATGATATTTTATTTGCTGGAGACAGTTATTTTGCTGCGGATCAATTGAAGAAACACAAAATCCCATTCATTACGGATGCATTTCAAACGTTAGGAAGTCTGGAGAAAATAAAAAAAATAAACTGCAAAGGTGCTTTTCCAGGCCACGGAACGTTTGAAGAGGAATTCTGTGTGACAGTAGATAAAAACATACATTACCATCAAGCATTATTGGACTGGCTGGAACAAAAAATTGGAGAACAACAAAAGGGAATCACACACGAGACAATTGTATCTGAAATGTGCCAGCATTTTGGCGTGGATACACCTAAACTCTCCCAATGGCTCTTAATTCGTACAGCAATTACTGGATATCTGATTGGTTTAATCAAACAGGATAAGATCAGCTATTCTATTGAAATGGGTCGTTGGCTATTTCGTCCATCCTCATAAAGTAGTTCCGACCCGAAAGGAGAACCTAGTATGTTAAAACATACAGTGGTTCTCCTTCTTTCCATTCAGCATATAGGACATCTTTAACTGCTTCTATACTCTGTGCTTGAAGCTGTTGGTGTAGCCATGCTTCATCGCGTTTTGCTTCCTTCAAGTTATCTTTTACCAATTCACCGTCCAATATTAAAGCAAGTGGCATTGACACAACCTCTTGTGGTAATTGAAAGTCCTTTCGTGTCGGTGCTTGTTCCAGTGATTTTTTTAAAATTGATATTGTTCCATCTGTTTCTAAAACGGCATACTCCACTTCTTTTATTGAGAAAGCTCCTTTGGATCGTAACAAATGTTGCAGCTCATTTAGATCAAGTTTCGCTTTTTTCATTTCATTATACTTAATCTTTCCTTTATGAATAACGATCGAAGGAATACCTTCCAATAGGGAGCGGGAACGCTTGAATTTTTGTGTTATAACTTCTGATAGGTATAGCAGACCTCCCCATAAAAATATCGCCAGTGCCATTTCGTAAAGGCCATATTGATCATCAAACAAGGCATTCCCTACTAATTCACCCATAATCAAAGCCGAAATAAAATCAAACGCGGTGAGTTGAGAAATTTGCGTTTTTCCAAGTACTTTTGTAATAGCAAATAATGCAACAAAGCCAAATAAGGTTTCCGTAATAATAAGTCCAGTGTTACCCATTTCGGTCATCCTCCTATTTAAACTACACTAAAATAGGATAGACAAGCTGAGTTGATTTCATACAACAAAAACCTAACATTGACCTGTTTTAACAGATGGTCAATGTTAGGTTGGTATAAAAAACTATGTTAAAGTTCCTTAATCATGGTAACATGCGGAATTCCTGCGTCTAAAAATTCGTCTGAAATCGTACGATAACCAAGCGCCTTATAAAATTCTTCTGCATGTGTTTGGGCATTTAGTTTTGCTTTTTTGTATCCTTTATTCTTTATGCTTTGTTCCATTTCATTTATGATTTGCTTCCCAAATGTACGTCCGCGAAAAGGCTGAAGAACACAAATACGCTCAAGTTTTCCGTAGTCATCCATAAAGCGTAGTCGACTTGCAGCAATAGGTTCGTCATTTTCATAGCCAATAAAGTGGGTGGAAGCCTTTTCGTGTTCGTCCATTTCGATGGCTGGGTCAACGTTCTGTTCTTCAACAAACACGATCGTTCTTACAGTGTATGCTTGGTCTAATTCTGCTTCGGTTTCTACAATCTTCACTTCCACGATCGTTCTCACTCCTTCCCAAATCGGAACGTTTCATATACGGTCCAAGAACCATTTTCTAGCTGATAAAGTAGTTGGAATCGATCAACCGTTTCCTCCATATTGAAGTCTCTCATTTTCAAGCTTCCAAATACATCGGAATATTCATCATCGGACAGCTTTTGTGCAATCGTGATATGTGGGATGTACGCATAGGTTTGCGTATCTGGAATCTTAGAACCCTGGTGGAGTCTTTTATTTAAGTGCATCAATTCTTCAACAGGTTCCACTTTTAAGTAGATGGTATTCGTTACAGGAGAAAAAGAGCTCACTTTATGAATGCTAAGTGGGAATGGGTTCGTTTGATTCGCAATTTGTCTCAGTTCTGTAACGATCTCATGAATGGAATCATCATCTGCCTGAAAAGATTCCTTTAAGGTGATGTGTGGTGGTATTAGAGCATAATGTGGATCGTAACGCTTTCGATAAGAATTAGCCTCGTCTTGAATTTTTTTTGACGGAAAAATAGCAATGCCATATTTCATTGGAAATCCCTCCTAAAATCTGAATGTAGTGCGTTTATAAGTGTAGTTCATAATCAATTTGCTCGTTGCCCGCATTGATACACTCATCCCATGTTTTTTCATGAAGCTTTTTATTTATTATAGCAAATGGTTACAAAATACGTAATAGCGAATCCTTATCCAAACATAGTCGAAAGGGCACGTTTTAAATCCTTTTGCCAAAATTTCCACGTGTGATTTCCTTCTAGCTCATGATAACGATAATCAAATTGATGATGCTGTATCAGAAGTTCGTGTAAGGTACGGTTTGGGGCAAGGAAATCCTGAATGTTTCCCCCTGTAGTTTCGACCTCTGTTTCCTCTGTTCCAATTGTATGGTATATATCAAGAGAGTAAATTGGATTCGCATTTTCCACCGAAGCAAGTACCTTGTCATCAACGTAAGGGGACTGCATGATCACCTTTCCAAAAGTATTCGGATATTTTAATGCGGTCATAAGTGCAACCGTACCACCGAGTGAATCCCCCATTAATGCACGACTACCTCCAACTTGATAAGTAGGTAGAACGTCATCTAAAAAAGGTACAACCTCCTTCACAAGAAAGTGCATATAATTGGATTGTTTCACTCCATCTGGATGATATTTGTCTTTGCGATCATACCTATCTTTGTAATGGATCCCAACAAAAACAGTATGGTGTATCTCGTCTTCCTGATGCAGTTGATCACTGAATGTAGCGACTCGGCCAAGCTGGTAATAATCATTTCCATCCTGCATGATACAGATATGATATTTATATAAATCGGAAAAGGATTCAGGTTCATACCAACGAATCGTTATCCTCTCCTGAAGATAGGCGCTTTCGATTTCTTTCTCTTTCATAGTACCCTTACGTCTCATCTGTTACACCTCTTTTACATCATTGCTCTTACCCAACAGTTTATCATAAAAGAAAGGTAAACGTTGAAGTAAGCACTCAAACATTTTTTGAACAACCTCTAATAGTGCGTGTTCATAAAGTCGGCAAATTAGAAGCAAGCAGATCGAGGCGGCGATGCTTCTGAGGACCGCAGTGTAGGCTTTCCCTACATGAGGACCGGAAGAACGAGCCATTTAAGGAATACAGGCTAAGACCGCCACGTCCTGTGGCAACGCCTGCATGACCCACATCGTGTGGGCCCGAGATGCGTAGCTTATCATTTGGTGATTTTTTGAACAACCTCTAATAAAGTTAACCGAATAAATCATAATGCCCAATTGAGTATAAAGCACTACAAAACCGTACTTTTGGACTAATTTTTTCTGTTTGATAGATAAATGTAACTAGGGAAATCGTATATTTTAGAAAATTAAAACAATAATCTTAAGGTGAGAGTGATTGACAACGAAAAAAAAACGGGTATTTTGGCGGATTACGTGATTATTTGTAGTGTTATATGATAGTGCTAAGAGATCAGTCGGAAAAAGTCTATTAGATGGACGTTGTTCAAAGATGAACACGCATATCTATATATACTGAATCTCGACAAAGGCAAACCTGGTGAAAACCAGCGACGCAAAGCTAGAGGGGCTAAAGTGTGGATATACAACACACAATGCCAGCCAGTTACCGAAAGATCAGGGAGGCATCGTTTTCTTCTATTAAAAGAACGATGCCATGATGAACCCCCCTTTCGGTAAAGGCGGGGATTATTTGTTTGTATGGGAGGTGGAGCATTGCAGCTAGTAAACCTGAGCAAGGATCGCAAAATCGCAGTCGAAATGGCGTGTGCCTACACCTTTTTTAGTAGATTAAAAGGTTTAATGTTTACAAGACAACTGCACTCAGGCACTGGTTTACACATAAATCCCTGCCCATCCGTACACACCTTTTTTATGAACTACGCCATTGATGTTGTTTATCTGGATCAACAACATGTTGTTGTTGCAGTAGATCATCAATTGGAGCCAGGTAAGCTAGGGCGACGGTACAAACATGTAGTATCAGTTGTTGAACTATCCGCAGGTACAGCGCAGAAAACCAAATTGGAAATTGGTGATCAATTAAAATTTAGTTATAAGGGAGAGGGAAAAGTATGATGAACAAGCTAAAAGGATTATTCACAGAAGAGCAAGGACAAGGTATGACAGAGTACGCGTTAGTGTTAGGCGTTATTGCAGTTGGTGTTGTAACAATTATCATTACACTTGGTGACACGATCAAAGATCAATTCCAAAAAGTGATTGATAAGTTAACTGGAACCACTGCTGCATAAAGTGTACGTTAACTGAAGTAAACTTTGGCAAAGGAGGCAATGATGGTATGTTAACGGCATTATTACTTTCCATATTAATTATTTGTGTGATTACCGATGTAAAAAGTCGCAAAATTTACAACAAAGTCATCTTTCCATCATTGCTTCTTGGCATTATTTTGAACGGAATTCTTTTTGGCTGGACTGGCGTTACGACAAGCCTATTAGGATTTCTCACTGGTTTTGCAATTTTATTGATTCCATATCTGATGGGCGGCATGGGCGCTGGGGATGTCAAGTTATTAGCATTAATTGGAGCCTTTCAAGGTACTTCTTTTGTTTTTGCGACAGCGATATACATGGCTGTAATTGGCGCAATTGTCGGTTTACTTGTATTATTTTTCCGCATCGGTCTTTCTGGCCGTTTGAAGCAAATGGCCTATCTCTTATGTGGTATCAGATATGGAATCAAACCTTCTTTCTTGCCTTTTAAAGAAGGACTGCAAACGACTTATCCATACGGTGTGGCAATTGCCGGTGGAGCTATTGCAAGCCTGTTCTTTAATGGAGTTGTACCATTATGATTCGGAATGAAAAAGGGCAATCTTTAGTGGAAATGACATTAATCATACCCGTCCTATTATTTGTATTACTAGGCGTGTTTGATTTAGGGAGAACCTTATATACGTATACCAACCTTCAATTCACTGGTCAGGAAACAGTTCGAATCGGTGGATTAGGCGGAACCGATGAAGAAATCACCCAATTCGCCTATGATGAATTTAATGCTGGTGATTCCGCCATGCTTAAGGTGAACATCGATCCTACTCAAGATACCAGAGCCTCAGGTGATTACATAACCGTCACGTTATCCTATCCGATCCAACCGATTACACCACTGATCGGCACCTTTCTTCCAGATCCAATTTTATTACGAGTCGATTCGACGATCCGAGTAGAGTGAGGGATAAACATGAAAAAGCTATGGAGCCTGTTTAAAAATGAAAACGGCAATGTACTTGTCCTTGTATCTTTATCCTTTATCGGGTTATTAACAATGGCAGGGCTAGTGATTGATGGTGGAACACTTTATTTGACGAAAACTGAACTACAAAAAGTCGCAAATGCCTCCGCATTATCAGGGGCGCAAGCATTAACTACAGATAGTGAGAGCAACGTTCAAGCAATTATTGATCAAATTTTAATGAAGCATGATGAAGCCGATGCGCTAGACGGTGTATTTATTAATTTAAACGATAAAGTAGAAATCGACTTAGGGAAAAAAGTTCCACTTGCATTTTCCAAGTTATTTGGAATCGAAACAGTGAATGTAACTGCACATGCGGCAGCCCAATTAGGCGTAATGGGCAAAGCCAAAGGTGCCGCACCACTCGGTATCCCAGAATCTGTTTCATTGGTATATGGGGAAGAATACCAGCTGAAAGTGGATTCCTCAGATGTCGATACAGGGAACTTCGGAATTCTAGCATTACAAGGACCTGGAGCCAAAACATATGAGTATAATCTGGCGAATGGCTATCAAGATCCCCTTCAGGTTGGTGAAATTGTAGACACGCAAACAGGAAACATTGCTGGTAAAACAGTTTCTGTCATAAATGATTTAGTACAAACATGTAGTAGCCAAGATGAACGAGACTGTCCAAGGATTCTATTAATTCCTGTATATAAGCCTTACAGCTATGATCAGAATCAAATGAAACAGGTGGAAATTACTGGGTTCGCTTATTTTTATATAACCGAACCGATGAGTCAAAATGATACATCTATTAAGGGGATTTTTTTAGAAAGAACTGGAACAGGATTTGACGATCCGAACGCCGTCAATCGCGGTGCATATAGCATTAGATTAGTAAAGTAGGTGGAAAAAATGCGAGCTAGCGTAATCTTCATCCTGGCATTGGCGATGGGTGGATTGACGACTGTTTTACTCTTTACATATTTAAACGATGAAGGCAAAGCAGAAGTGAAGAAAAATATGGTGCAAGTCGTAAGAGCAACGGAAGACATCGAACAAAACACAACGATAACAAATGACATGCTTGAGACGGTCGAAGTTTCTGAGAATGAGGTACATCCTCAAGCGGTCAAAAATAAAAAAGAAGCAGAAGGAAGATTTGCAACAGGAAGGATTGTGAAAGGGGAAATACTCCTGTCACATCGACTTCAGACTCAAGTGGATGAAAAACGAATCGTTTCAAATAAAATAAAACCAGGCTTTCGAGCAGTGTCTGTTGGCGTAAATGCAGTACAGTCTGTTTCCAACTTAATTGAACCAGAAGATTTTGTTGATATTATGTACACAGAACTTTTAAAGGACGGTTCTGTAGGACAAACGAAACAAATCCTATCAAACGTTCGCGTGCTGGCGATTGGACAAAGTATGACCCCCCCAACATCGAGTGAGGAAGCGTTTAGCGAATACAATTCAATTACAGTCGAATTAAAGCAAGACGATGCAAAAGAACTTGTGAATGCTTCTGAAAAGGGAAAAGTTCATTTCACGTTGCATTCGGGCGTTGACCAAACAAATAAGTAACATGTAGTAAGGGTGGGAGTTCTGTGGTCGAGGAAAAACAAATCAATGAAGGCAGAATTGTTGCTGTATGTAGTGCAAAAGGCGGTATTGGAAAAACACTTCTTTCTGTCAATCTGGCAGTAGCATTAAATAAAAAAAATCTAAACACTACTATTCTCGATGGCAACTTCCAGTTTGGTGATGTAAGCCTTGCAATGGATCTCCAGCCATCGTTCACGATAAAAGATGTCATGGAAGAAATGAGTGAAAATGAAATCGATAAAGAATCCATTCGGCATTACATGACAACCCATTCTTCAGGGGTGGATGTATTGGCCACCCCTGAACGGCCAGAATATGCAGAGTTAGTAACAAATGATCGATTGATTAAGGTAATGGAACTTTTTAAAAACCAGTATGATTATGTAGTAATTGATACTGGTGTGGGCATTCACGATCAAACCCTAGAAATAATAGAACGAGCAGATGACATTCTCATTGTGACCAATTTAGAAATGACCGCATTAAAAAACACGAAACTATTACTTGGAACGTTTGATCAGCTTGGTATTCGACATAAAGTACGACTCATCGTCAATCGATTCAATATGGATAGCCTAATAAAAGCAGAGGATATTACAGAAATGCTGGATGAGCAGCCGATTAGTTATATTCCGAACAATTTCAAATTAGCCTCCCAATCCTTAAACTTAGGCATTCCATTCGTTATTAGCCAAGGACATTCAGACTTATCCAAGGCTATTTTTAAAATGACGGAGCAGTTAACATCAGACCAAACCAAGAAATCAACGAAAAAGAAAAAACGTCCAAAACGTTGGCTTGGTATGAGTAAAGGGGCGGATGGCGTATGAGTTTACTAAACCGTATAAAAGACAAAAACCCCCAAACAGTTCAAGAGATACACAAGCAACAGCCACGACCACAGGATCAGCAGCAAAATTCGTCGGGTAGAACTGTTGTCGTACAAGAGGGGCAGAAAAAATTCAATCAAAAGTCGTCAGAGCAAACAGAAAAACAAAACAAATACAGAGAACTAAAAAGAATATTGCACAACCAAATTTTACAAGAGTTAAAGGAAACGGACGACATCGACGCTATTATTCCGAAAATTGATGAAATGGCAATTGATATTATTAAAGAAAACGATCAGTTCAAGGGGAGTATCGACCGCAAAAAGGTTGTCGAAGAGATTATGAACGACCTGACAGGTTTTGGACCAATCAACCCACTACTATTAGATGAGGATGTCTCGGAGGTAATGGTAAATGGTCCTAATCAAGTGTATTGTGAGCGGAAAGGAAGGCTAGAGTTAACGAATATTTCGTTTCGTGATAATGAACATGTCCTGCATGTGATTGAAAAAATCGTTGCACCGATCGGGAGAAGAATAGATGAGAGCAGCCCAATGGTAGACGCTAGATTACCCGATGGCTCACGTGTAAACGCAATTATTCCCCCACTAGCGCTAAATGGACCAACGATAACCATTCGTAAATTCGCCAAGGATCCCTTTGTGATAGACGATCTTATTCACTTCAAAACGTTAACACAAGAAATGGCCACTTTCTTAGATGCATGTGTAAAGGCAAGGTTAAATATTTTTGTTAGCGGTGGAACAGGATCTGGTAAAACAACAACATTAAACGTATTATCCAATTTCATTCCAAATGATGAGCGTATCGTAACGATTGAAGATGCAGCAGAGTTACAGCTTGGTCAGGAACATGTCGTATCGCTAGAATCACGCCCACCAAACATTGAAGGAAAAGGTGGCATTTCGATCCGTGATTTAGTTCGAAATTCATTGCGGATGCGTCCAGACAGGGTTGTCATAGGAGAAGTACGTGGTGCAGAGGCACTCGACATGTTGCAAGCAATGAACACTGGACATGACGGCTCATTGGCAACAGGACACTCCAATAGTCCAAGAGATATGATCGCGCGTTTAGAGACGATGGTTTTATTTGCAGGTGTAGAGCTTCCCGTAAAAGCAATTAGAGAACAGATAGCAGGTGCAATTGATGTTATCATCCAGCAATCTAGATTAAAGGATGGCACCCGTAAAATTGTAAAAATCACAGAAGTTCAAGGGCTTGAAGGCGATATTATCGTACTCCAAGACATTTTCACCTTTGTTCAAGAAGGCATCAAAGAAAATGGGAAAATTGCTGGAAGATTAGTTCCAACAGGCGTAAGGCCGAAATTTTATGATCAACTAGAAAATTCTGGAATAACCATACCTCCGAATGTCTTTATCAATGAAGGGGAGTGGGAAGCTTGAAAACATTCGTAATTGTGATGGTTTTCTTTTCTGCTTCCTTCTTGTTTTGGAGTATGTTAAAGCTGTTTTTCTTTAAAGATAAAAGGATCCAGCAACGAAAGGAACGTTATTTTACAAAAACGAACAATGAAACAGCACAAAATAAACAAAAGCCACGACTTTCGATCGACCTGAATTTAACAAAACAGAACGTGCGAAAACTTTTAACAAAAGACAAAAACGAGAAATTGGCTCTCATGATTCATCGGGCTGGAGTTCCATTAAAGCCAGAAGAATATATTATGTTCCAATGGATTGCCACCTTTTTAGGTGCAGGTATATCCTATTTAATTATTGGGAATATCCTTCTATTTCCTATAGGTGCAATAATCGGTTTTAACATTCCGAAGCTCCTTCTTCATAAGAAACAAAAGGAACGCCTAGAAAAATTTAATGATGGGCTACCAGAAATGATTACGACAATCGTTGGGGCATTACGAGCTGGCTTTAGTTTCCCCCAAGCACTAAAGTCTGTCGTAGAAGAAGCACAGTCACCGATAAAAGAAGAAATTGAAACAGTTTTACGCGAAATGCAATACGGAACAAATGTAGAAGACGCACTAAAACGATTAAATGATCGAATGCCAAGCGATGATTTGGACATCATGATTCAAGCAATTATCATCCAACGTCAAGTCGGTGGAAATCTTGCGACAGTGTTAGAAACAATTATTACCACCATTAGGGATCGAATTAAAATTCAAGGTCAAATAAGCACTTTAACAGCACAAGGTAGGCTGTCAGGTGTAATCATCGGCCTGTTACCAGTTCTATTAGGTTTGTTCCTTTATTTAATCGAACCAGAATATATTGGTGTTCTTTTTACCCATCCAATTGGAATTGTACTTGTTGTCATTGCCAGTATTTCAAGTATCATTGGATTCTTGTTGATTCGAAAATTAACGACGATCGAGGTGTAGCCTAATGGTTGTCCTTTTTTATACATTAACGGTACTATTGCTTGTCTATGGATTGGTAGTTACTCGTAAAGAAAAAAAGAAACACATCGAGAAGCGGCTTTCTACCGTCTTTCATCAAATCGATCCAAACCTAGAAACCGAAACAGCCATTGACTCCGTCGAAAAGCTCTCTTTTTCCAAACGAATGATGGATCCAATATGGAACATGATGAAAAAGAAGCTGCAACGAAAGTTATCTAGCGAGAAAAAGGAAAAACTTGAAAACAAGCTTCTTCAGGCTGGAAATCCAATGGGCATGACACAGGTGGAATTCCAAATTGTAAAATTGGCTTTGATCATTATATTTCCATTCCTATTCGGTTTATACGGGTATATTCTAAATCAGTCTGCTGGGATCATTTTTATCTTACTTTTTTTGGGTATTCTGTTAGCTGTATACATTCCTGCTTTTTACCTGAAGCAAAAAACTGCTACAAGAAATAAACAAGCATTAAGAGAACTACCCGATTTTCTCGACCTCGTCACCGTTAGTATTGAAGCAGGATTAGGGTTTGATTCAGCACTAAGTAAAGTCGTTGCCAAAAAAAATGGTGTGTTAGCGACGGAATTCCAACGATGCCTAGAGGAAATGCGCCTCGGGAAAACGAGGAGAGAAGCATTATCAGGAGTCAGAGACCGTTTGATATTGGACGATATTAAATCACTGATTGGCAGTATTCTGCAAGCGGAACAGTTGGGGATCGGAATGGTGCAAATACTTCGAGTTCAATCCAATGAAGTTCGACAAAGGCGAAAGCAACGCGCCGAAGAAGCAGCAATGAAAGCACCAATCAAAATGCTGTTTCCCCTTGTGTTTTTTATCTTCCCATGTATTTTCGTCGTTTTACTTGGACCAGCTGTGATCCGAATGATGCAAACATTTTAAAACACAAGTCGGGCTGATAGTGCCCACTGTTCTGTAAACGGCTGGCTATAAAGCAAATAGCGTCCTCTCAGTCCGCTAAAGCCACCAAACCAACGAATTGTTGGCCTGTGAGACCGCTAAAAATCCTAAGCGGACTGAGAGGCGCTTATTCTTGGAAAAATGCTCGATTCCCAAGGTTAAGCGGACTCACAGACCGTTATTCGCAGTGAATGGGCTTTTTAAGGCTGGGTTTTCGGCAATTAAGGGCCTCTCAGTCCGCGAAACCCACCAAACCGACGAATTGTTGCCAAATAAGGGCCTGTGAGACCGCTAAAAATCCTGAGCGGACTGAGAGGCCCTTATTCTCGGAAAAATGCCTGATTCCCAAGGTTAAGCGGACTCACAGGCCGTTATTCGCAGAAAAAGTGCCATTAAAGGCTGGATTTTTGGCAATTAACGGCCTCTCAGTCCGCTAAAGTCACCAAACCGACGAATTGTTGCCAAATAAGGGCCTGTGAGACCGCTAAAAATCCTAAGCGGACTGAGAGGCGCTTATTCTCGGAAAAATGCCTGATTCCCAAGGTTAAGCGGACTCACAGGCCGTTATTCGCAGAAAAAGTGCCATTAAAGGCTGGATTTTTGGCAATTAACGGCCTCTCAGTCCGCGAAACCCACCAAACCGACGAATTTTTGCCAAATAAGGGCCTCTCAGTCCGCTAAAAATCCTAAGCGGACTGAGAGGCCCTTATTTATATTTTCATTTTCGATATGTAAGTCGTCTGAATTTATTGACATTTTCACATGTATTATTTAGATTAAAAGTAAGACAAAACGGGTAGAACGTATAGGAGAGGTGATCAAGCAATGTTACAATCTATAGAAAATTACATGAACAAACTTACAAAAACATCAGATGGGACGTATCCATTAATAAATCCTCACACTCGAGAAAAAATCACAGAGATCCCAGAATGTACAAATGAGCAAATGGAAGCTGCCATAGCTAAAAGTGAACAAGCTTTTCAACAAATGAAGGTACTGTCCTCAGCAGAACGGTCCGACATCCTTTTCAAAACAAGTCAACTTATCGAAGACAAAAAAGAAGACTTTGCCAATACAATTACATTAGAGTCTGGGAAGCCGATAACCTTTTCACAAGGTGAAGTGGACCGCACGATTCAAACATTAAAATTTGCTGCAATCGAAGCAAGAAAGCTTGAAGGAGAATCAATCCGAATGGATGCGGCGCCAAATGGTGCTGGACGAGACGCCTATACGATTTTTCAGCCAATCGGAGTAGTTGGGGCGATTACACCATTTAACTTTCCTTTAAATCTAGTTATACACAAGGTAGGGCCTGCCCTTGCAGTCGGAAATACGATCATTGTAAAGCCAGCAGAAAAAACGCCACTATCTTCTATTTTACTTGCAAACGTGTTGCAGGAGGCAGGACTTCCAGAGAACGCGTATCAAGTCATTACAGGGGATGGTCCGCGTCTAGGAAAAGTACTCATTGACCACCCAGCAGTCAAAAAAATTACGTTCACAGGGAGCCCACAAGTAGGTAAGCTTATCAAATCACAAGCAGGGTTGAAAAAAGTAACACTTGAGCTTGGAAGTAACTCAGCATTATACATCGATAAAAGCGTGGAAAGTAAGATAGAGGAAATTGCAAATAAAGCAGTAGTTGGTGCGTTTTCATATAATGGCCAGGTATGCATTAGTACCCAGCGTATTTATGTCCATGAGACTGTAAGTAAATCTTTTATAGAGCATTTTAAAATAGCTACGGAGGCATTAAAATACGGAGACCCAAATGATCCATCGACAGACATGTCCGGCTTGATAGATGAAAAAACACAGAAGCGCATACTGGAATGGATTGACGAAGCGGTTCAAGACGGAGCAACCCTCATTACGGGTGGAGAAAAAGAAGAAAACGGTGTAAAACCTACCATTTTAGCAAATGTTTCTACTCATTCAAAAGTTTCCTGTCAAGAAGTGTTTGGCCCAGTCGTCATTATAAACACAGTTAAAAACGGGGAAGAGGCGTTAGAGGCAATGAATGATAGTGAATTCGGCTTAAATGCTGGTGTGTTCACCTACGATCTTCCACAGGGCTTTCATTTTGCGCATGAATTGGAAGTCGGTCAAGTATTAGTAAATGATTTGCCTACATTACGATTTGACCACATGCCATATGGTGGATTGAAATCTTCTGGTTATGGATATGAAGGTGTCAAATATGCGATGCGAGAAATGGTCCATCGGAAGTTCATTAGTATGAACTATACATTCTAGCCTTGCTAGATTTATAGATGTTCATTCGTCTGTACCTTTTTTCTGCGGGTGCATACGAATGTTGTATGTTTCAATATTGTATAGAAAATCATATAAAAATAAAAACGCATGGATTTATTGTTAACGGGTTCGGTTTTGGAGTGAAAAACGCAAAAAAAACAGTGTTAATAGAACCTTTATTTTCTAAACAAGCGGTTCCGAAAAGCCCAGAGGCTGAGGAAATAAATGCACAATCAGCTTCTGTTAATAGAAAAGAAAATCAACAGGTAACAATAGATAAGTTTATCCGACAAGAAAAGAGCTTTATAACACAATTTCCAAGATTCCCGATAATCGCTGGGAGGAACGGCTTTCTATCGGAAAAACTAATTTATCATTGTATGAATACTTTTAACGTACTTCCGAAAGAAGTCTCCCTCTTCAAGCGTGTAAAGGGCGTAGCCCAACGGTAAGGGGGAGATGAATTTCGGTTGGGCGATAGCCCAAAGGCTTTTTCTTTCTTCTAAATATGGTATAATCAGTATTATAAATTAAAAGAACTGATATAACAATGAAGTTAGACAGTAATAACCATTCAGTGTTCTTGATGTATTACCATCTTGTGTTAGTCGTGAAGTATCGAAGGAAAGTGATGGATGATCCCATTTCAGACTATGCTAAAGATAAATTTATATCTTTGAGTGAAAAATACAATATTA
>NZ_JAMQKB010000016.1 GCF_028416575.1 Terrihalobacillus insolitus
CGATGTCGGCTCATCGCATCCTGGGGCTGTAGTCGGTCCCAAGGGTTGGGCTGTTCGCCCATTAAAGCGGTACGCGAGCTGGGTTCAGAACGTCGTGAGACAGTTCGGTCCCTATCCGTCGTGGGCGTTGGAAGTTTGAGAGGAGCTGTCCTTAGTACGAGAGGACCGGGATGGACACACCGCTGGTGCACCAGTTGTTCCGCCAGGAGCATTGCTGGGTAGCTACGTGTGGTCGGGATAAGTGCTGAAAGCATCTAAGCATGAAGCCCCCCTCTAGATGAGACTTCCCATCATTTTAAATGAGTAAGATCCCTCAGAGACGATGAGGTTGATAGGTTCGAGGTGGAAGCGTGGTGACACGTGTAGCTGACGAATACTAATCGATCGAGGACTTAACTATATGTTTTATATGTCTTTCGTTCTTATCTAGTTTTGAAGGTATACAAAAAGTATTTGCTTTTTTGTCTAGAAAGTAATAGACTATATCTTGTCCTTGAAATTTGAATAACTGTTTGGTGGTAATGGCGGAGAGGTCACACCTGTTCCCATGCCGAACACAGAAGTTAAGCTCTCCAGCGCCGATGGTAGTTGGGGCATTGCCCCTGCGAGAGTAGGACGCCGCCAAGCATTAGAAAACCCGATCAACTTTTAATAGTTGATCGGGTTTTTGGGTTTTCATTGATACCGTTCGCTTTTTTTATTTCTCCCTATGCATATCCACGATTCACTGGAGTAACATACATTGCTATAATAATTGCTCTATGTTTTAGCTATCCAATTCTAACAAGTTCTATTTAATTTTTAAACTACATACTCTATACTTTAGTAAAATTGTCATTCATTTAATCTTTTAAGCAAACATTATTTTATCTAAAAAGGGTAAACAAAGGATATAGAAAAGAGGGGTAGCAATGGAAACATTAGTAGATGATATTGGAAGTGGCCACTTTAGTTTAATTATGGTTCGGATTCTAGTTGCACTTATTTTATCAGGTTTAATTGGTTTTGAGCGTGAATTGAACAATCATTCAGCTGGATTTAGGACGCACATTCTTGTTGGAGTTGGATCGTGCCTAATGATGCTATTATCTTTATATGGATTTGAGACTTACCTTGAGGAAAATAAGAATATTCAGTTTGACCCTGCACGAATACCGTCCTATGTCATTAGTGGCATCGGTTTTTTAGGTGCCGGCACTATTATTGTTAATGGTGTTACCATTCGAGGACTCACAACGGCAGCATCCATATGGACAGTAGCAGGGCTTGGTTTAGTTATTGGTGCTGGAATGTACAGTGCAGCTGTTTTTACTACTATTGTTATTCTATTGAGCCTTGTCTTTCTAAATAATGTAGAAAAAGTGTTTACCAAAGGACGTAGACGTTTTCGTATGCGAATTGTTGCTGGGAACAAGGTGAAAATGGGACAGATAGAAGCGGTTATCGATTCCTTTCATCTATCGATTCGTCGAATGGAAATAGAAAAGAATTCGGACGATGAACGTACGGTGCTAATCGAAATAGAAAAGGGGCATGAAATTAACCAAGTAGTCTTGTTTGGAAAATTAGCAGAAATTGAGGATGTTAAATATATAAATGAAAGGGATTAAGTAAAATTACCAAGTATGGAGGTTTTTTTACACAAGTATTGTCAATAATAATGCTAACTATTTGCATCATCGCTTGACTGGAGTATAATATAAATAAAGTCAAAGATAGTCAAAGTCAAGATCTGAGGAGGAGGGTAAATGAGCAACATTTCGGATATCATTGAGCAATATTTAAAAGAAATATTAAAAACAAACCAAAATAATGAAATCGAAATTAAACGAAGTGAAATAGCTGATCGTTTCCAGTGCGTTCCTTCTCAAATTAATTATGTGATTAATACGCGCTTTACTGTGGAAAAGGGTTATATAATTGAAAGTAAACGTGGCGGAGGCGGCTATATCCGAATCATTCGTGTAAGGAACAAAGATAAAGCAAAGCTAATTGATGAAATTATTGCCATGATTAATCCAGAGGTGTCCCAACAAGCTGCACTTGATATTTTAGAAAGAATGTTTGAGGAAGATTTTATTACAAAGCGTGAGGCACGAATTATGATGAATGCAATTAATCGCAACACATTATCCTTTCAATTACCACTTCGTGACGAGATTAGAGCTAGAATTATGACAGCTATGCTTGTCGCTCTTAAATACGATTAAGGGGGGAGAAATAATGGAGTGTCAGGAATGCCATGAACGTCCAGCAGCTCTACACTTTACACAAGTAGTAAACGGTGATAAGACAGAAGTGCACGTTTGTGAACATTGTGCAAAAGAAAAGGGCTATATGTCGTACGGTGAGGAAGGATATTCTTTACATCATCTATTGTCAGGGTTGTTTAATTTTGAGCCTTCTCCTTTTGGGAAGTCAACATCAACGTCAAATGAAAAGATTTCAGAACAGGGTTTAAAATGTCCGAAATGTGGAATGACCTATAAGGATTTCACCCGTGTAGGCAAGTTTGGCTGTTCGGAGTGTTACCAAGCTTTTTCAGATCGATTAAATCCTATTTTTAGACGTGTTCATAGCGGAAATACAAAGCATGATGGTAAGATACCTAAACGGATTGGAAGCAATCTTCATCAGAAGAAAGAGTTAGAACAGTATCGAATTAAATTACAGCAATTGATTGAACAGGAAGCTTTTGAGCAGGCAGCAAAAGTTCGTGATCAAATAAAAAAGTTAGAAAAAGAAGTGCATTGTAAGGAAGAAGGTGAGTTCTGATGTCTTTAGAACAGTTTATTAGTAAGGCGGTTAGTCCTTGGTTAAAAGAAGATGGGCCTGACAGTGATATCGTGTTAAGCAGTCGTATACGCCTTGCCAGGAATTTTGATCAGATACCATTTCCGATTATTGCAGATAAAAGTGAGTTAGAAAAAGTATTGGATTTTTTTGGTCAAGAATATCAGCACCAATCGTTTAAAGCATATGAGGATTTAGAGTTAGTTCAAATGCGTGATTTAAAACCTATTGAGAAGCGGGTTCTTGTTGAAAAGCATTTAATAAGTCCGCACCTTGCTGAAAGTAATGGTGAGAGCGCCGCCTTAATATCGAAAAGCGAACAAGTTTCATTAATGATTAATGAAGAAGACCACATTCGTATTCAACTGTATCTTCCAGGCTTTCAACTAGAGCGCGCACTACAACAGGCATTTGAATTTGATGACTGGCTAGAGGAGAAGATTAATTATGCATTTGATGAGCAACGAGGTTATCTTACAAGTTGTCCGACAAATGTTGGTACAGGAATGCGCGCATCGGTCATGATGCATATTCCTGCTTTGGCATTAACCCAACAAATTAACAGAATGATCCCTGCAATAAGTCAGCTTGGTCTAGTAGCGAGGGGCATTTATGGCGAGGGTAGTGAAGCATTAGGTAATATTTTTCAGATTTCCAATCAAATTACTTTAGGGAAATCAGAATGGGATATTGTGGAAGACTTGCAAAGCGTCGTGCAACAGTTAATTGAACGGGAGCGTAAAGCTAGGCAATCGCTAATGGATCAAACAGGCCTTCAGCTAGAAGATCGTATCTTTAGATCTTATGGTATCTTAGAACATAGTCGTATCATAGAATCCAAAGAGGCGGCAAAATGTTTATCAGATGTAAGACTGGGTATTGATTTAGGATATTTAAAAAACATTTCCAATACGATTTTAAACGAGCTAACCATTTTGACACAACCAGGATTCTTACAGCAATATGCAAAAAAAACGTTGTCTCCAGATGAACGAGATGAATTAAGAGCATCTTTAATTCGGGAACGACTGGATCTTGAAAAATAACTTTTGTAAGGAGGAAGGCCTTTATGATGTTTGGTCGTTTTACAGAGAGAGCACAAAAGGTTCTAGCACTATCCCAAGAAGAGGCGGTTAGGCTAGGTCATAATAATATAGGTACAGAGCATATTTTATTAGGTTTAGTTAGTGAAGGTGAAGGTATTGCTGCAAAATCTTTAACATCTTTAGGGTTAGAAACAGAAAAAATACAACAAGAGGTAGAGCAACTGATCGGACGTGGTCAAAAGGCCTCCCAAACGATTCATTATACACCACGAGCAAAAAAGGTGATTGAATTGTCCATGGATGAAGCGAGAAAGCTTGGACATTCATACGTCGGAACAGAGCATATTCTTCTCGGGTTAATTCGAGAGGGTGAAGGTGTAGCAGCAAGGGTGTTAAATAATTTAGGTGTCAGCCTAAACAAAGCACGTCAACAAGTGCTTCAGTTACTTGGTAGCAATGAGTCAACATCTGCTCAGAATGGACGTGGTGGACAATCGGCAAATGCAAATACGCCAACGTTAGATTCACTAGCTCGAGATCTTACTTCTATTGCAAGAGAAGGAAATATTGACCCTGTAATTGGTAGGGAAAAGGAAATTGAGCGTGTTATTCAAGTACTTAGTCGACGGACAAAAAATAACCCGGTATTAATTGGTGAACCAGGAGTTGGTAAAACTGCTGTTGCAGAAGGATTAGCACAACAAATTATCAATAATGAAGTACCTGAAACATTACGCGATAAACGTGTGATGACATTAGATATGGGAACAGTTGTAGCTGGCACCAAATACCGTGGTGAGTTTGAGGATCGTTTGAAAAAAGTGATGGAGGAAATTCGGCAAGCTGGAAATATTATTTTATTCATAGATGAGTTGCATACGCTTATTGGGGCAGGTGGTGCAGAAGGAGCAATTGATGCTTCCAATATTTTAAAACCGTCCCTTGCTAGAGGTGAACTACAGTGTATAGGTGCAACTACTTTAGACGAATACAGGAAATATATTGAAAAGGATGCAGCCCTTGAACGGCGATTCCAACCAATCCAAGTAAATGAACCGACAGTAGAACAGTCTGTCCAAATATTAGAGGGACTTCGTGACCGATATGAGGCACACCATCGAGTAACGATAACAGATGAAGCGATTGAAGCAGCTGCACAGTTTTCAGATCGTTATATTAGTGATCGTTTTCTTCCAGATAAAGCGATTGACTTAATAGACGAAGCAGCGTCAAAGGTTCGTTTGCGTTCCTATACAGCTCCACCTAATTTAAAGGAATTAGAGCAAAATCTAGAAGAAGTTAGAAAAGAAAAAGATGCGGCAGTACAAAGCCAAGAATTTGAAAAGGCAGCCTCGTTAAGAGACACAGAACAGCGGTTACGTGATGAACTTGATAAAACAAAAAATGAATGGAAAGAAAAACAAGGTCAAGAAAGCTCAGAAGTAACAATGGAAGATATCGCAAGTGTCGTATCCACATGGACGGGTGTTCCTGTTTCTAAGCTAACGAAGGACGAAAGTGAACGTCTTTTAAACATGGAAGAAATCTTACACAATCGCGTAATTGGTCAAGAAGAAGCGGTAAAGGCCGTTTCCAAAGCTATTCGACGTGCAAGAGCAGGGTTAAAAGATCCAAAACGTCCAATCGGCTCTTTTATCTTTTTGGGTCCAACGGGTGTTGGTAAAACGGAGCTTGCTAGAGCATTAGCAGATGCGATGTTCGGTGATGAAGATGCCATGATCCGAATTGATATGTCTGAGTACATGGAAAAACATGCAACATCTAGGTTAGTAGGTTCACCACCAGGCTATGTTGGATATGAAGAAGGTGGACAGCTGACTGAAAAGGTACGAAGAAAACCTTATTCTGTTGTCTTATTAGACGAAGTGGAAAAAGCACATCCAGAAGTGTTCAATATTTTGCTTCAAGTTTTAGAGGATGGCCGACTAACAGATTCAAAGGGCCGCGCTGTTGATTTTAGAAATACAGTATTAATCATGACCTCTAATGTCGGAGCGAGTGAGCTAAGGCGTAATAAGTATGTTGGCTTTAATTTAGATGGTGATGATGATCAGGACTACAAAGGTATGAAGTCAAAGGTTATGGATGAGATGAAAAAAGCCTTCCGTCCAGAGTTTTTAAACCGTATTGATGAAACGATCGTATTCCACTCTCTAGAGAAGAAACATATGAGTGAAATTGTTACTTTAATGGTAGAACAACTGCAAAAACGCTTGTCTGCTCAAGAAATTGACTTTACAATTTCCGATAAAGCAATTGAGAAAATAGCAAATGAAGGCTTTGACCCAGAATATGGAGCTCGCCCGCTTCGTAGATCCATTCAGAAAAATGTAGAGGATTTACTTTCAGAAGAGCTATTAAGGGAAGCGATCACTAAGGGGCAGAAAGTAAAAATAGATGTAGATAAAAAGGGTGCATTTAAAGTTAGTCCTAAGAAGTAATGGGAGTTCTTTATCTTTTGGATGATGAGATCGGGAGGTTTTTAACACCTTCCGATTTTTAATACATCAATAATAAATTTTAAGAAAATTGATAGAATGATGTAACATCTATGATAAGTAATTCGTATATAATGGAGAGGTAGACAAGGGAGAGGTATGTTTGGCTAAGCGAAAATCAAAATTTGTCTGTCAAGAATGTGGATATGAATCCCCGAAATGGATGGGTAAATGTCCAGAATGTCAAAACTGGAATACGATGGTAGAGGAATTCGTAGCCTCCTCATCTCAGAACAGTTATCTGCACACATTTCAGGGTGTAAGCAGCACGAAAAAACCAGAGATCATAACCAAAATTAAATCAGAAAAAGAGCCTAGAATTACCACAAAAATGCCAGAATTTAACCGAGTTTTGGGAGGGGGAATTGTTCCAGGCTCATTAGTTCTTATTGGTGGAGATCCTGGTATTGGAAAGTCTACCTTATTGCTTCAAGTGTCAGCCCAGCTAGCAGATAAAGCATTTCCTGTTCTGTATATTTCAGGAGAAGAATCGACCAGGCAAACAAAGTTACGTGCTGACAGACTTGGAATTAAATCGGACTTACTTTATGTTTTGTCTGAAACAAATTTACTAGATGTAACGAATCAGATCGAGTTATTAAATCCCTCATTTGTCGTGATTGATTCTATTCAAACGATCTATCGAGAAGAGGTTTCAAGTGCACCAGGAAGTGTGTCACAGGTTAGGGAATGTACGAGTGAGCTTATGCGTATCGCAAAAAGCAAAGGAATTCCAATTTTTATTGTGGGGCACGTCACAAAGGAAGGTTCTATAGCAGGCCCGCGATTACTTGAGCATATGGTGGATGCCGTACTATATTTTGAAGGTGAGCGCCATCATACCTTTCGAATCCTTCGAGGGGTGAAGAATCGATTTGGTAGTACGCATGAAATGGGAATATTTGAAATGAAAGAAGAAGGATTACGCGAAGTAAATAATCCGTCTGAAATTTTCCTAGAAGAGAGATCACAAGGTGCAGCAGGTTCGACCGTCGTTGCTTCCATGGAAGGAAGTAGGCCAGTTCTAGTTGAAATTCAGGCACTAATATCACCAACTAGTTACGGTAACCCTAGAAGAATGGCTACTGGGATTGACCATAACCGGGTTCCTTTGTTAATGGCAGTCCTAGAAAAAAGAATCGGATTAATGCTTCAGAATCAAGATGCATATGTTAAAGTAGCAGGCGGTGTCAAGCTGGATGAGCCTGCAATTGATTTAGCCGTTGCAGTAAGTATCGCTTCTAGTTTTCGTAATCAGCCTTCAAGACCTGATGATGTTTTAATCGGAGAGGTTGGCCTCACGGGAGAGGTGAGAAGGGTTGCTCGAATTGATCAAAGGGTGCAGGAAGCAGCAAAGCTTGGTTTTAAACGTGCGATTATCCCCCAGAAAAATCTAGAAGGTTGGACTCCGCCAAAGTCGTTGGAAGTAGTGGGTGTGAACTCAGTTCAAGAGGCCCTGAAAGCAGCCCTAGGAGGAGCATAAATGGATTGAAAAACAAAAAACAAATGATTATTCGACAACCCTATTTAAATTGACTAAAACTGGTAATTATGATAAAGTTATATATTATTATGTATTTATTTATTTAGAATTAGATTATTTTTAGAAAATTGGGTAATACTGTCTGATAGGAGGTGACGGCGGTGTTAAAAAAAATAGTGCAGCTATTCATCGTTATAGCAGGAGGTACAGTTGGCTATTTGTATATGCCAGATGTGGTAAGGTTACTTAACCCTACTGAAACGAAGTGGATGGAGTCCAGTTATGTAGGATTAGTGTTAGGTGCAATTATCTTGTTTTTATTAACATTTTGGTTTGTTGATTATATCGTAGATTTCCTGCGTTGGGTGGAAGAGACGCTAGTGAAAGCGCCGATTAGTGATTTGTTATTTGGTAGTCTAGGAATCATAGTAGGTTTGGTTATTGCTTTTTTAATTAATATTCCGATCAAGGATATAGAGATTCAACCTGTGTCACAAGTTTTGCCAATCTTTTTGACATTTTTCTTAGGCTATCTGGGATTTCAGGTTGGATTTAAAAGAAGAGATGAGTTCTTAGGGCTGCTTATGATTGCCCGTAAAGAAAAGGATAGAGAGCGAAAAAAGCAATCGGATCAAGATGACTTAGATGATAACAAGCCCAAAGAAAAAATTCTGGATACAAGCGTTATTATTGATGGCAGAATTGCAGATATTTGCCAAACTAGTTTCCTAGAAGGAACGGTTATTATTCCACAGTTTGTCCTTGAGGAGCTACAACATATAGCGGACTCTTCTGATGTGTTAAAGCGTAATCGTGGACGACGTGGATTGGATGTGTTGAATCGAATGCAAAAGGATTTACCAGTTAACGTAGAAATTTATGAAGGTGATTTTGAGGATATACAAGAAGTGGATAGCAAACTTGTTAAGCTTGCGAAGGTTATTAATGGAATTGTCGTAACCAATGATTTTAATTTAAACAAAGTATGTGAATTCCAAAATGTTCAGGTGTTGAACATTAATGATCTTGCAAATGCTGTGAAACCAGTAGTGTTACCTGGTGAGGAATTGACTGTCCAAGTCATAAAGGACGGAAAAGAACAGAATCAGGGTGTAGCCTATTTAGATGACGGTACCATGATTGTTGTAGAGGAAGGAAAGAATTATATCGGTAAAACGATCGAGGTGCTTATCACAAGCGTTCTTCAGACTTCTGCGGGAAGAATGATCTTTGCAAAGCCTAAACTACTTGAAAAAGCATTATAAAAAAGGTATAACAAATAGAGGAAAGCAAAAGTGATAACATTATGTTATCGCTTTTGTTCTTTATAGTGGATCGATGGTAAAACAGTCACCAAATGATAACCTGTGTCTAATTTGCCGACTTTTTTGAACCCACTTATAATAGTCAGTATAGGCGGAATAATATGATAGAATATCGTGTAATCGTTTTAGCAGCGGGTGAGGGGAAACGGATGAACGCAGGGGAAAATAAACAATTTATCAAAATTGGTCATAAGCCGTTAATCCTTCATACGTTAGATGTATTTAATAAAGACAAATGGTGTACGTCCATCGTATTAGTTGTCAATAAACGTGAAAAGGATCGGATGAAATCTATTCTCAAGGGCTTTCCATTGAAAAAAACCTTATCACTTGTTGAGGGCGGAATGGAACGTCAGGAAAGCGTTTTTTATGGACTAAAGCACATCAATGATGATGGATCGATTGTGTTTATTCATGATGGCGCCAGACCTTTTGTTTCGGTAGATAGCCTACACGAGCTAGCAGAGGAAACGAGTAAGACAAAGGCGGCTCTTCTTGCAGTTCCTGTTACAGACACAATTAAACAACGTAAGGGTTCTGAATTAAACACACTAGATAGAAAAACGTTATGGGCAGCACAGACACCGCAAGCTTTTCACTATGATATTATTTATCATGCACATAAACAAGCGGCTGAGACGGGCTTCCTTGGTACCGATGACGCTTCACTTGTGGAACGTACAGGACATCCAGTGTCAATTGTGAAGGGTAGTTATGATAATATTAAATTAACAACCCCTGAGGATTTAAACAGAGCACAATCGTATTTAAAAAACAAATAGCCAGAAAAGAGGATTTACATGTTTCGAATTGGCCAAGGTTTTGATGTCCATCAATTTGTAAACAATCGAGATTGTATCATTGGTGGGGTCAAAATACCTTATGAAATGGGGCTTTTAGGTCATTCTGATGCGGATGTTTTATTACATGCCATTACAGATGCTTGTTTAGGGGCGATCGGTGAGGGAGATATCGGAAAGCACTTTCCTGACACAGATCAACAATATAAGGGCGCAGATTCCCAAGAATTACTCAAGGAAGTTTGGGGTATTGTTCGTGATAAAGGTTATCGTCTCGGAAATATGGATTGTACCATTATTGCACAGTCACCTAAATTGGCGCCGTATATAGAAACGATATGCAAAAATATTGCCAGAATTCTAAAAGTCAATACATCACAGATTAATGTAAAGGCAACAACTACAGAAAAGTTAGGATTTACAGGGAGAAAAGAAGGGATTGCAGCACAAGCGGTTGTTTTACTATATGCAAACGAATCGTCTGACAACGTGCTTTAGCCTAAACGAATCGAAAGGAGAATGACATTGACAAATACTGTTCGTGTGCGTTATGCACCAAGCCCAACAGGTAATTTACATATTGGAAATGCTCGTACTGCGTTATTTAATTATTTATATGCTCGCCATTTAGGTGGGAAGTTTATTATTCGTACCGAGGATACAGATGAAAAGAGAAATGTCGCTGGTGGAGAAAAAAGCCAGTTCCATTTTCTGAAGTGGTTAGGTATTGACTGGGATGAAGGTGCTGATGTTGGTGGCGATTATGGCCCGTATCGACAAACGGAACGGATTGATTTATACAAGCAATATGTTGATGAACTACTGGATCGTGGGCTCGCGTACAAATGTTATATGACGGAAGAGGAACTCGATCAAGAAAGGGAGACCCAACGTGCTAACGGACAAGTTCCAAAGTATTCTGGAGCCCATCGTAATTTAACCGAACAACAAATTCAACAATTTGAAGCGGAAAATCGTAAGCCCAGCATTCGTTTTCGCGTTCCAGAAAACCAAACATATTCCTTTAATGACATAGTTAGAGGCGATATCAATTTTGAATCATCGGATTTTGGGGATTGGGTAATAGTAAAGAAAAACGGAATTCCGACGTATAATTTTGCCGTTGCAGTTGATGATCATTTAATGAAAATTTCCCATGTTTTGAGAGGAGAAGAACACATTTCTAATACTCCAAAACAAATGATGATATATGAAGCTTTTGGGTGGCAGCCGCCAAAATTCGGCCATATGACTTTAATTTTAAATGAAAATCGAAAAAAACTTAGTAAACGTGATGAGCACATTTTACAATTTATTGAGCAGTATAAAAACCTTGGTTATTTACCAGAAGCGATGTTTAACTTCATAACCCTACTAGGGTGGTCGCCTGTTGGTGAGGAAGAAATTTTTTCAAAAGAACAGCTTATTGAAATATTTGATCCTGAAAGGTTATCCACCTCGCCAGCTATTTTTGATCCGCAAAAATTAAAATGGATGAACAATCAATATATAAAAGCGGCAGACATGAAACGTGTGGAAGATTTATCGTTACCACATTTAATTGCAGCTGGAAAATTACCTGAGGATATGGGTGAAGACGAAAAAAAGTGGGCACTTGAATTAATTAGCCTATACAAAGAACAAATGAGCTATGGTCAGGAAATTGTTCCGCTAACAGAGCTATTCTTTAAAACAGATATAGAATATGATGGTGAAGCGATGGATATTTTAAAGGGTGAGCAGGTTCCTGAAGTATTGTCGGTATTCGCGACGAAACTAGAAAAACTGGAACCATTCTCTCCAGAAGCGATTAAAGGGGAGATAAAGGCGACCCAGAAGGAGACGAAGCAAAAGGGTAAAAAACTTTTTATGCCTATACGTGTGGCTACAACAGGCCAGGCGCATGGCCCAGAGCTTCCAAATGCAATTCACCTGCTCGGAAGAACTGTTGTATTAAAACGGTTACGTAATACACTTGATAAACTTTAATAGGATGTTCAAAAATAACACTATGGCTTGCCAGACTACACGTAAGGCTAAAGATTACTATTTCGTAAAAAAGTCATCAAATATGTAAGCAGTCTTATTCACAAAACCAAAATCGTGTAATATAGTAGTAATACACTATATATGGAACATTGATGAGGAGAAGTAAAAAGTAATGGGCTTAAGCAGAGAAAATCACCTTGGCTGAAAGTGATTATAAGCACGGACTTTTGAAATGCACCTCGGAGTCCCTTGTTGAATAAGTAGACAAGGGCGGATTTCCTTCCGTTAATAGGACTCAAGTTGAGGATTCTTCTTTCATCCTAAACAGAGTGGAACCGCGCTAAATGCGTCTCTGTGTTGTCATACACAGGGGCGTTTTTTAATTTTAATCGTAGTTAGGGGGCTGACTAGGTATGGGACTTTTTAAAATGCTTAAGGAAGACGTTGATGTAGTATTTGACCAAGACCCTGCAGCGCGCACATATGCCGAGGTATTGCTTACTTATTCTGGATTACACGCAATATGGGCACACCGAATTGCTCATGCCTTTTTTAAGAAAAAGTTCTTTTTTATTGCCCGGGTAATATCACAGGTGAGTCGCTTTTTTACTGGAATTGAAATACATCCAGGTGCTAGGATTGGTAAACGCTTCTTTATTGACCATGGAATGGGTGTCGTCATAGGAGAAACGTGTGATATTGGGGACAATGTAACCATTTTTCAAGGTGTAACACTTGGGGGAACAGGAAAGGAACGAGGGAAGCGACATCCTACAATAAAGGATAATGCTCTAATAGCTACAGGTGCTAAAGTGTTAGGATCTATCGTAATTGGCGAGAGTTCAAAAGTCGGTGCAGGTTCAGTGGTTTTGCGTGATGTGCCAGACCACTCAACAGTAGTTGGTATTCCGGGTAGAGTGGTGGTTCAAAACGGGGAAAAGATAAGAAGGGACCTAGATCACCATTTGCTACCAGACCCCATTTCGGAAAAACTTAAAGAAATGGAACGAGAAATAGATCGTCTTACAAATGAAGTGAAAAAACGGTAAGCGGGTATGCATTAAAAGCACATGTCAAATTCAGCTAAGCAGAAGTTTAACTAAGAGTAAAGGAGTGATCGTCCGTGTCGATAAAAATTTATAATACCCTTACACAGCAAAAGGAAGATTTTGCGCCTATTGAAGAAGGAAAGGTACGAATGTATGTATGTGGTCCAACCGTTTATAATTACATTCATATCGGGAATGCAAGACCAGCTATTGTTTTTGATACAGTAAGAAGATATTTTGAGTATCGTGGTTATGACGTTAAATATGTGCTTAATTTTACGGATGTGGACGATAAAATTATTAAGGCAGCAAATGAGCTAGGAGAATCTGTTCCTGAAGTGTCTAATAGATTTATTGAAGCTTATTTAGAGGATGTTCGTTCACTTGGCGTGAAAAAAGCTGTTCATCATCCAAAGGTAACGGACACGATGGAAGATATTATTGCTCTGATCGATGAATTAGTGGAAAAAGGATATGCTTACGAATCGGAAGGGGACGTATATTATAAAACGCGTGCCTTTAACGGTTACGGAAAGCTTTCACATCAATCCATCGATGAACTGCGATCAGGGGCACGAATACAGGTTGGAGAGAAAAAAGAGGATCCGCTTGATTTTACGCTATGGAAACAGGCAAAACCTAAGGAAATTGCATGGGACTCTCCATGGGGAAAAGGTCGACCTGGTTGGCATATTGAGTGTTCAGCAATGGCTAAAAAATATTTAGGTGAGACCATAGATATCCATGCAGGCGGGCAGGATCTCGCGTTTCCACACCATGAAAATGAGATTGCTCAATCTGAGGCAAGTACAGGTAAAACATTCTCTAACTATTGGATGCACAATGGCTACATTAATATTGATAACGAAAAGATGTCAAAGTCACTAGGTAATTTCGTCCTAACACATGATTTAATCCAAGCACATGATCCCCAGGTTATTCGCTTTTTTATGTTAAGTGTTCATTATCGAAATCCAATTAATTTTAGTGAAACTTTACTAGAAAGCGCAAAAAACAGTTTGGACAGAATTCGAAATGCGTATCTTAATTTAGAACACCGTAAGAATTCTAGCACGAATCTTGACAAAGACGCTGAAGCTTGGCTGAAAAAGTTGAAATCGCATGAAAAAAGATTTGTTGAGGAAATGGATGATGACTTTAATACTGCAAATGCAATTTCCGTATTGTTTGAGGTGACAAAGGATGCAAATGTATACCTTCAATCAAAACAAACGTCTGTTGAAGTGATCGAAGCCTTCCAAAAACTTTTTAACGAAATAACAGAAGTATTGGGCGTTCAATTAAAGGTAGAGAATGAATTACTGGATGAAGAGATTGAAGCGTTTATTCAACAACGGATAGAAGCGAGAAGAAACAGAAATTTTGCACTTGCAGACAAAATTCGAGATGATTTGAAAGAAAAGAATATCATATTAGAAGATACACCTCAAGGAACCCGCTGGAAAAGAGGATAAAAAGCTATGGTAGATGTGAAGCAAATGAAAAGTTTATCCCTTGCTTATATGGGGGATGCTGTGTATGAACTTTATGTTCGACATCATTTAATAGACAAAGGGAATGTGAAGCCACAACAGCTTCATCAGAACGCCATTAAATTTGTATCCGCGAAATCCCAAGCAAACGTTATTTTGAAGTGGATCAAAACAGACAAACTAAATGAAGCGGAAACAAGTATCGTACGGAGGGGCAGAAATGCCAAATCAGGCTCTGTCCCTAAAAATACGGATGTCCAAACGTATCGCTATAGCACCGCATTTGAGGCATTAATCGGCTATCTGTATTTAGAAGGACAACAGGAGCGGATGGAACAATTAATTGTAAACGCAATTCAATATGTAGAGGAAAGGGGTTGATGCGTATGGCAGATGAGTGGATTATAGGGATAAATCCAGTTATGGAGGCGCTGCGTTCTGGACGTACCATGAATAAAATCCTTGTTTCAGAGCAGTTACACAACCAATCCTTTCAAAAAATCCAAAAACTAGCTAGTCAAAAGGGTTTTATCGTTCAAAAGGTCCCTAGAAAAAAGCTGGATCAACTAGTTGAAGGAAATCATCAAGGAATAGCTGCTGCTATTGCTGCCTATGAATATGCAACAATGGATGATTTATTTTCAAAAGCTGAAAAACGCCAAGAAACACCTTTTTTTCTGATCTTGGATGAAATAGAAGACCCGCATAACCTTGGATCGATCCTTCGAACGGCGGATGCAACTGGTGTACATGGTGTAATTATACCTAAGCGTCGTTCAGTGGGATTGACGGCAACGGTTGCCAAAACGTCTGCTGGTGCGATTGAATATGTTCCTGTTGCAAGGGTCACCAATATAGCAAGCACGATTGATGAATTAAAGGACAAGGGTGTTTGGGTAGTTGGAACAGACGCAGATGCAACAGAAGACTATCGAAGGCTTGAAGGGGATATGTCGCTTGCCATCGTAATTGGAAATGAAGGAAAAGGAATCAGCAGACTTGTGAAAGAAAAATGTGATTGGACGGTAAGTCTTGCGATGAAGGGGAAAATATCGTCGTTAAATGCCTCTGTAGCCGCGTCTTTGTTGATGTATGAAGTATATCGAAAACGATACCCAGCTGGTGAGTAAGCGATGGTAGTCCTATTAGTTGATGGATATAATATGATAGGTGCATGGGAGGAGTTACAACGATTAAAGGATCAGGATCTTGGCCAAGCAAGAGATCTTTTAATTAATCAGTTAGCTGAGTATCAAGCATTCACTGGGGATCGTGTGATCATTGTATTTGATGCTTATTATGTTCGCGGTTTAGAAAAAAAACAAAAGGATCATCGAGTAGAAGTGATCTACACGAAGGAAAATGAAACAGCGGATGAATGCATAGAAAAATTAGTCAAGCAGGTTAAAAATGTGAAAACGAAAGTTTATGTTGCAACTTCTGATTACGCGGAACAACGAACGATATTCGCGCAAGGGGCATTAAGAAAATCGGCAAGGGAACTATATATTGAAACGAAAAACATAGAGAAAGAAATTGAAAAAGAGGTGACATTTCATAAGCACAATCAATCGTCTTCTAGAATTCCAATGAACAAAGAAATGCGAGATTTGTTTGAGAAATGGCGCCGTGGCAACAAATAAAATTTAACTATATTGCGTTACGGAAACGCTTCCTGTATAATGATATCTATATATTCACGTGAATGTTGTCGGGGGGAATCCTGGTGAGCATCAGGTATAAGGATACAGACAAGCATGAATTACAGAACCTTGAAGATGATCAATTAATTAAATTGGTTCATCAAGGTCAGGGTCAGGCACTCGATTTTTTAATAACGAAGTACCGTAATTTTGTTCGTGCAAAAGCTAGAACATATTTCCTTGTTGGTGCAGACCAGGAAGATATTACGCAGGAAGGTATGATCGGTCTGTATAAAGCGATTCGAGATTATGATGGAGACAAACTCTCATCCTTTAAAGCTTTTGCAGAACTATGTGTTACACGGCAAATTATTACGGCGATTAAAACGGCTACCAGACAAAAACATATTCCTTTAAATTCATATGTATCATTGGACAAGCCCATATATGATGAAGAATCAGATCGGACATTAATGGATGTAATTGCTGGGTCCAAAGCATTTGATCCCCAAGAACTTTTAGTTGACCGAGAAAAACTAGGTGATATGGAAGGGAAGATGTCCGAGTTATTAAGTGAACTGGAAAGGCAAGTGTTATCGCTTTATCTCGATGGGCGTTCTTATCAGGAGATTTCTGGTGAATTGAAACGTCATGTGAAATCAATTGACAATGCATTGCAAAGAGTAAAGCGGAAGTTGGAACGTTACCTCGAAATAAGTGAGATTACTCTATAGCGGTGCTACTTTTGCTGATTGCTTTTATTGATGCTTCTGATCGGACATCCGAACAATTTGATCATCTATTTACTCCTGCTACACGCATTGAAACATACGTTGACAGGCTATTTTTTCGGTGCTACATTAGTATGAGTAATAGAAGATGTCAAATAGAGAAGTAATTGTGGTGGTAAACATGAGGAAAAAATTTATTTTGGAATGCGAAATTTGTAGTAGTCGGAATTATCGATTAGATAAAAAAGCTGATCAATCAGAGCGTTTCATATTAAAAAAGTTTTGTAAAAGGTGTGGAATGCAAACCCTACACCGTGAAACGAAATAAGAGAGAAGCCTTATGGCTCATAGTTTGGGGGTACTAGCATGAACTTAGTCGCTTTTTTTAAAAATGTTACTCGAGAAATGAAGAAAGTCAGTTGGCCAAAAGGTCAGGAGTTAACGAAATATACGATTACAGTTGTAACTACTGTTGTTTTTGTGACTGCATTCTTTGCTGTTGTTGACCTAGGGATTACACAAATACTAAACTTATTTTTTGAATAAAGACTGGAATTATATGCTATAATGTTTAATAGAATAGTTTTTCGCGAAAAACCCGTTTTGCGGGTTTTTTAATATTGGAATGAAATTGGAAGCATGACTTCATAGTAAAGGGAGGGAAGGACAAGGGTATTGTCCTGTAAATATGGAAAAAAGATGGTATGTTGTACACACCTATTCTGGGTATGAAAACAAAGTAAAAACAAATTTAGAGAAGCGGGTAGAATCGATGGGGATGGAGGATAAGATCTTTCGTGTAATCTTCCCTGAGGATGAAGAAACAGAAATTAAAAACGGTAAAAAGAAAGTGGCCAAAAAAAAGGTCTTTCCTGGGTACGTCCTTGCTGAAATGATTATGACGGACGATTCTTGGTATGTTGTACGAAATACTCCTGGTGTTACAGGCTTTGTAGGGTCAACTGGTTCAGGATCAAAGCCAGTTCCGCTTTTACCAGAAGAAATTGATGCAGTGTTAAAACGAATGGGGATGGATGAGCCTGTTGTTGATGTAGATTTTGAAATAAAAGAATCTGTTCGCGTCACGGATGGTCCATTCACTAACTTCACTGGCCAAATTGAACACATTGATTTAGATAAACAAAAGGTTAAGGTACATGTAAATATGTTTGGTCGGGAGACGCCTGTTGAACTGGAATTTTCTCAAATTCAAAAGTTGTAGGTTTTGAAAAGGATAGTTTGATTTAGGGATTCTAGTCATTTCATGAAAGCGAATATGGAAACCATACTTGCAATTTAGAGGTAAAGATGCTAAAATTTCTATGTTCTTTATGCCTTGGGTATAAGACTTGTATTGATATATTTATTGAGTGGGAGGGTATAACCCTATTACCACATCACGGACTTTAAGGAGGTGTGTTTCGTGGCTAAAAAAGTAATGAAAGTTGTAAAACTTCAAATCCCAGCAGGGAAAGCAAATCCAGCACCACCAGTTGGGCCGGCGCTAGGTCAAGCAGGTGTTAATATTATGGGGTTTTGTAAGGAATTTAATGCCCGTACGCAAGATCAAGCTGGTATGATTATTCCGGTTGAAATCACGGTTTTTGAAGACCGTTCTTTTACATTTATCACAAAGACTCCACCTGCAGCTGTTTTACTTAAGAAAGCAGTTGGAATTGAAACAGCATCAGGTGAGCCGAACCGTAATAAAGTTGCAACCATCAAGCGTGACAAAGTTAAAGAGATTGCTGAAACAAAAATGCCTGATTTGAATGCTGCTGATGTTGAAGCGGCAATGCGTATGGTGGAAGGTACTGCACGTAGCATGGGTATTGTTGTAGAAGATTAATTTAACAGTACGCTGCTAATGTTAAAGGTTGCGAGGATGGGAAGCCATTTCGTGACCTTTCTTCTAGGTCAAACACGCATCTTTCAGTGTACGACCATTCCGCTTTTTCAAATCTAGCTACACGGGTTAGGGTGATCGTGACATTAGCAGCATCCAAGCCCGTTCTGCTTTTTTAAGTGGGAGGTATAACCGTTAAAACCACAATCAAGGAGGAAATAATAATGGCTAAAAAAACAAAAAAACAGCAAGAAGCCCTGAAGCTGGTTGATCGCACGAAAGCATATGATACAAAAGAAGCGATCGAATTGGTAAAACAAACTGCGAAAGCAAACTTTGACGAAACCGTGGAAGCTGCATTTCGTTTAGGTGTTGACCCGAAAAAAGCAGATCAACAAATTCGAGGTGCAATGGTATTGCCACATGGTACAGGTAAAACCCAACGTGTTCTTGTATTTGCGAAAGGTGATAAAGCGAAAGATGCAGAAGCGGCTGGAGCAGATTATGTTGGGGATCAAGATTTAATTAACAGAATTAACCAAGGTTGGTTTGATTTTGATGTTGTTGTTGCAACACCAGACATGATGGCTGAGGTTGGTAAATTAGGACGTGTATTAGGACCTAAAGGATTAATGCCAAATCCTAAAACTGGTACGGTAACGTTCGAAGTTGAAAAGGCAATTCAAGAAATCAAAGCCGGTAAAGTAGAATACCGTGTTGATCGTCAATCAAATGTTCATGTTCCAATCGGTAAAGTTTCTTTTGATACAAACGTATTAGTAGAAAACTTTGCAGCGATTACGGAAACACTAGTTAAAGCTAAGCCACAAGCAGCTAAAGGGATCTATATGAGAAATGCTTCTGTTTCATCTACAATGGGTCCTGGTGTTAAAGTAGACGTTTCCACATATGTCCGCGGCTAGAAATATAGATTGACTTTTTAGGTCAAGTTAGGTACAATTACTTTTATTGTTATGTAAAGACGGATTTGATCCGAATCAATTACAATTTAAAATCGATCTTTATACCGTAGATAGCAGGTGCGTAGATGCTTAATATCCTGCCGAGGTTTGTGAATATATAGTGATAATATGATTGCGGATTGTTATTTATCACTTCATCATGCCTCCATGTCTACATGGAGGCATTTTTAATCATCCATCCTCGGATGTCTGACGGAATGATGTAAAGTTAATAGGAGGTGGAACGATGTCCAAGACAATTGAGCTGAAAAAGGAAGTTGTAAGTGAAATCGCAAATAAATTTCGCGAAAGTAAATCCACTATCTTAGTGGACTATCGCGGGCTTGATGTTGCAGAAGTAACAGAGCTTCGTACACAATTACGTGAAGCAGGGATAGATTTTAAAGTTTATAAGAATACCATGACACGTCGTGCGGTAGAGGCAGCAGAACTTTCTGAACTAAGCGATACATTAGTAGGTCCTACTGCTATTGCGTTTAGTAATGAAGATGTGGTTGCACCAGCAAAAATCTTGAATAATTTCGCTAAGGATCATGATGCACTTGAAATAAAAGGCGGAATTATTGAAGGTAATGTTGCTTCATTAGAACAAATCAAGGAGCTTGGTAACCTTCCGAATTACGAAGGGCTGCTATCAATGCTTCTCAGTGTACTTCAGGCGCCTGTCCGGAACTTTGCTTATGCTACAAAAGCAATTGCAGAGCAAAAGGAAGAACAAGGAGCATAAGTTAGTACTAGCTGTTAAGTAAAACATGTATCGAAAAATAATATAACGAAGAAATCAAGGAGGAAATATCATGTCTAAAGAGCAAATTATTGATGCAATAAAAGAAATGTCTGTTCTTGAATTAAATGATCTTGTAAAAGCAATTGAAGAAGAATTTGGAGTAACTGCAGCTGCGCCAGTTGCTGCAGCTGGAGCAGGTGGCGGAGAAGTTGCTGAAGAACAAACTGAATTTGATGTCGTTCTTGAGAGCGCTGGAAGCTCAAAAATTAAAGTTGTTAAAGCTGTTCGTGAAATCACTGGGCTTGGACTTAAAGATGCAAAAGACCTAGTAGACAATGCACCTGGAGCAATCAAAGAAGGTATTGCTAAAGAAGAAGCTGAAGAAGTGAAAGCAAAACTTGAAGAAGCTGGAGCCACTGTCGAATTAAAGTAATAAAAGCAAATGCTCGCCGTATGAACGGCGAGCATTGTTTGCTTTAAATATAAGCTATAGTGCGTGTTAAGCTTCTTATTTATGCGTGCTTTTAGTAGAATCGATCTGATTAAAACTAGGTTGATGAAAAGAAGGTGTACTTTATGCCAGATCATTACTTTTCAAGGCATCCCCATTCAAAAAGTTCTCCAAAATCATGGGAATATAAGTTAAAAGGAAATGTATTCACTTTTACGACTGACCACGGTGTTTTTTCGAAGAATGAAGTTGATTTTGGATCGCGAATTCTAATTGATACCTTTAAAGAACCTCAAATAGAAGGAGAGATTTTAGATTTGGGCTGTGGCTATGGTCCTGTTGGTCTTTCTTTGGCAAAAACTTTTCCGAATCGACATTTTTATCTTACAGATGTCAATGAAAGGGCAGTTACCTTAGCTGAACACAATGCTAAGCAGAACAACATTACAAATGTAACATTTCAATTAAGTGACCGATTTGAACAGTTAGCTGACAAAACGTTCGCTGCCGTCCTTACCAATCCACCAATCCGCGCAGGGAAAAAGATTGTTTATCAAATTTTTGAAGACAGTTACCGTTATCTTAATCCATCTGGAACGCTATGGGTGGTCATACAGAAAAAACAAGGTGCCCCCTCTGCTCAAGCTAAATTAATGGAACGATTTGGGAATGCAGAGGTAACTACGAAGAAAAAAGGCTACCATATACTTGTCTCTAAAAAAGTTGACCCTAATTCTTGAATATGGTAATATTAAAAAATGCCAATAGGCGACCTTCCATGTCAAGGGGAAATTTTATACTTTTATGTATGCGATTATAGGTGAAAGGGCACAATGGTAAAATCGTTCTATTTTGTCATTGATCATACCTTGGAGATGATCATACATATAAATAGGGTATTCGCAACTACCCTTTTCCTATCCCTTGGATAAATGTAAGTTTAAAAGAAATAATGAATCCAGTTAAATACCAATTTTAATGACGAGTCAATGTTAGAGTTGATATACCATTCGTATTGAAACGAATGCTTTTATAATATAACTTGTGAAATAGTATGGCAGCTTCACGAGTTTGTTCGGCATGTTTGCTGAACATTATTTTACTATACAATTATGCTTGATTTGAGGGGTGAATCAGTGTTGACAGGTCAACTAGTTCAGTATGGACGACACCGCCAACGCAGAAGTTATGCGCGCATTAGTGAAGTGATTGAGTTACCAAATCTAATCGAGATTCAAACCGCTTCTTATCGATGGTTTTTAGAAGAAGGTTTAAAGGAAATGTTTCAAGACATTTCCCCTATTGAGGATTTCACAGGAAACCTATCATTAGAATTTGTAGATTATAGTCTAGGTGAGCCGAAATATCCTGTGGAAGAATCAAAAGAAAGAGATGTTACCTACAATGCTCCACTTCGCGTGAAAGTCCGTCTATTAAATAATGAAACGGGGGAAGTGAAGGAGCAAGAAGTGTTTATGGGTGACTTCCCGTTAATGACAGACACAGGTACGTTTGTTATTAATGGCGCCGAAAGGGTTATTGTATCACAATTAGTACGCTCGCCAAGTGTTTATTTTAGTGAAAAAATTGACAAAAACGGTAAGCGAGGAAATACGGCGACAGTAATTCCGAACCGTGGTGCATGGCTTGAGTATGAAACCGATGCAAAAGATGTAGTCCATGTTCGGATTGATCGCACAAGAAAGCTTCCTATAACCGTATTATTACGGTCACTGGGTTTTGGTACAGATCAAGAAATCATAGATCTTCTTGGTGATAATGAGTATTTAAAGAATACGCTCGAAAAAGATAATACAGAAAATAGTGAAAAGGCATTACTTGAAATATACGAGCGTCTACGTCCTGGTGAACCACCGACTGTAGAGAACGCAAAAAGCTTACTAGTTTCGCGTTTTTTTGATCCTAAACGTTATGACCTTGCACATGTTGGTCGCTATAAAATGAATAAAAAGCTTCACATTAAGAACCGTCTCTTTAATCAAATTCTAGCTGAAACACTTGTAGATGAAGAAACAGGCGAGGTGTTAGGGCAAAGAGGAGACAAAATTGATAGACGTCTATTAAACAAACTACTTCCATACTTGGAAGGAAAAGATACGAACTTTGGTGAGGAAATACTAGAGCCAAATGAAGGAGTATTACAGGATCCAATCAAAATACAATCTGTTAAGATCCTTGACCCAACTGATCCAGAAGGTGAAAGGACGTTAAGGGTTATTGGTAATGCAAATGTCGATAATAGCGTTAAAAACATTGCTCCTGCCGATATTTTAGCGTCGATTAGTTATTTCTTTAACCTACTCCACCAAGTAGGGGATACGGATGATATTGATCACTTGGGCAACCGTCGTCTTCGTTCGGTTGGCGAACTGTTGCAAAACCAATTCCGTATCGGTTTATCTAGAATGGAGCGAGTGGTACGGGAACGGATGTCTATTCAAGACACGTCCGCCATCACGCCCCAACAGTTAATCAACATTCGACCAGTGATTGCATCCATTAAAGAATTTTTTGGTAGCTCACAACTTTCTCAATTTATGGATCAAACAAATCCGTTAGCCGAATTGACACATAAACGCCGTTTGTCAGCTCTAGGACCTGGTGGACTAACCCGTGAGCGTGCAGGTTTTGATGTCCGTGACGTACACTATTCGCACTATGGACGGATGTGCCCGATTGAAACACCAGAGGGGCCTAATATTGGGTTGATTAACTCACTATCATCCTATGCAAAGGTGAACAAGTTTGGTTTTATCGAGACACCGTATCGTCGTGTTGATACTGAAACTGGAAAGGTAACAGAACAAATAGACTACCTAACAGCAGATGAAGAAGATAATTATGTTGTCGCACAGGCAAACGCGAAACTCGATGAAGAGGGATATTTCATTGATGAAGAGGTAATTGCTCGCTTTCGTGGTGAAAACACTATTGTGAAGAGAGACAGACTTGACTATATGGATGTATCACCGAAGCAGGTTGTATCTGCTGCGACAGCTTGCATCCCATTCCTAGAGAACGATGATTCTAACCGTGCCTTGATGGGTGCGAACATGCAACGTCAAGCGGTACCGTTGTTACAACCAAGATCACCGCTTGTTGGTACAGGGATGGAGTATGTGAACGGTAAAGATTCAGGTGCAGCTGTTATTTGTCAAACTGAGGGAATTGTTGAACGAGTGGAAGCTAAGGAAGTTCATGTTCGTCGGATATCGGAAGTGGATGGAAAGGAAATACAAGGTGATGTAGATCGTTACCGTCTTCAGAAATTCATCCGTTCTAATCAAGGAACTTGTTACAACCAACGTCCAATCGTTAAACGTGGTGATCGAGTAGTCAAAGGAGAAATTCTTGCTGATGGTCCTTCAATGGAAGAAGGGGAACTAGCTCTAGGGCAAAATGTCCTTGTTGGTTTTATGACTTGGGAAGGCTACAACTACGAGGATGCCATTATCATGAGTGAGCGACTAGTGAAAGACGATGTATACACCTCCATTCACATAGAGGAATACGAATCAGAAGCTCGTGACACTAAACTAGGACCAGAAGAAATTACGCGCGACATCCCAAACGTAGGTGAAGATGCTTTACGTGATTTAGACGAACGAGGCATTATCCGTGTTGGTGCTGAAGTGAGTGATGGCGATCTTTTAGTTGGGAAAGTCACGCCAAAAGGTGTAACAGAGCTTTCCGCGGAAGAACGTTTACTACATGCGATCTTTGGCGAAAAAGCACGTGAAGTCCGTGATACCTCTTTAAGAGTACCACATGGTGCAGGTGGGATTGTGCTAGATGTAAAAATATTTAACCGTGAAGATGGAGATGAGCTACCTCCAGGAGTAAACCAGCTTGTTCGTGCGTACATTGTTCAAAAAAGAAAAATTCACGAAGGCGATAAGATGGCTGGACGTCACGGAAATAAAGGTGTTATTTCAAAAATTTTACCTGAAGAAGATATGCCATTTCTTCCAGATGGTACACCAATAGATATTATGCTTAACCCATTAGGGGTTCCATCACGTATGAATATTGGACAGGTGCTTGAACTGCATTTAGGTATGGCAGCAAGACAATTAGGGATTCATGTAGCTACACCTGTATTTGATGGAGCTAGAGAAGAAGACGTTTGGGAGACCCTTGAAGAAGCGGGTATGCCGAGGGATGCAAAAACAATTCTTTATGATGGCCGAACAGGGGAACCGTTTGATAACAGGGTTTCTGTTGGTGTCATGTATATGATCAAGCTTGCGCACATGGTCGACGATAAACTCCATGCACGGTCAACTGGACCATATTCCTTAGTGACACAACAACCATTAGGTGGTAAAGCCCAGTTTGGTGGGCAACGTTTTGGTGAAATGGAAGTATGGGCATTGGAAGCATATGGTGCAGCGTATACGCTGCAAGAAATTCTAACTGTAAAGTCTGACGATGTGGTTGGTCGTGTGAAGACTTACGAAGCGATCGTTAAAGGTGACAACGTACCTGAGCCGGGTATCCCAGAATCATTCAAAGTATTGATTAAAGAATTGCAAAGTCTTGGTATGGACGTTAAAATGCTGTCAGCAGATGAAGAGGAAATTGAACTTCGTGATATCGAGGAAGATGAAAACCAATCAGCAGATAAGCTGAACTTAGAAGTCGAAGAAAAATAATCAACAGTTCTCGAGCTTAGGGTAAAACCTGAAACTAAAAGGGAGGTAGGCTCCTTGCTAGATGTAAACAATTTTGAGTTCATGAAAATTGGTTTAGCTTCGCCTGACAAAATCCGTTCGTGGTCATTTGGTGAGGTAAAAAAACCAGAAACAATCAACTATCGCACGCTTAAACCTGAAAAAGATGGCCTGTTTTGTGAGCGTATCTTTGGGCCGCAAAAGGACTGGGAATGTCACTGTGGCAAGTACAAACGTGTACGTTATAAAGGTGTTGTTTGTGATCGTTGTGGTGTAGAAGTTACCAAATCAAAAGTTCGTCGTGAGCGTATGGGGCACATAGAACTTGCTGCTCCTGTATCTCACATCTGGTATTTTAAAGGTATTCCAAGTCGGATGGGGCTTGTGCTTGACATGTCCCCTCGTGCCCTTGAAGAAGTGATTTACTTTGCTGCCTACATTGTGACGGATTCGGGAGATACAGCACTTGAGAAAAAACAGCTTTTATCCGAGAAAGAATATAGAGCGTATCGTGAAAAGTATGGCCAAACATTCCAAGCACAAATGGGTGCAGAGGCAATACGAAAACTGTTGCAGGATATTGATCTTGACAAGGAAGTAGACTTTTTAAAAGAAGAGTTGAAAACAGCGCAAGGTCAAAGAAGAACGCGTGCGATTAAACGTCTTGAGGTATTGGAGGCGTTTCGTAACTCTGGGAATTACCCTTCTTGGATGATTTTAGATGTACTACCGATCATTCCACCAGAATTACGTCCAATGGTTCAATTGGATGGTGGTCGTTTTGCCACATCTGATTTAAACGACCTATATCGTCGTGTAATCAATCGTAATAATAGGTTAAAACGTTTACTGGATCTTGGTGCACCAAGCATCATCGTTCAAAACGAAAAAAGAATGCTGCAAGAAGCGGTAGATGCTTTGATTGATAATGGTCGCCGTGGTCGTCCTGTTACAGGACCAGGAAATCGTCCGTTGAAGTCCCTGTCACACATGCTAAAAGGGAAACAAGGGCGTTTCCGGCAGAATCTTTTGGGTAAACGTGTGGATTACTCGGGACGTTCTGTTATTGTCGTTGGCCCTAATCTTAAAATGTATCAATGCGGACTGCCAAAGGAAATGGCGCTTGAATTATTCAAGCCATTTATTATGAAGGAACTAGTGGAAAAAGGATTAGCTCATAATATTAAATCAGCGAAAAGAAAAATTGAACGCGTTCATCCAGAGGTCTGGGACGTATTAGAAGAAGTTATTAAAGAACATCCAGTTCTTTTAAATCGCGCACCAACCTTACACAGGCTCGGAATCCAAGCGTTTGAACCTACACTAGTGGAGGGACGTGCAATCCGACTTCACCCACTTGTCTGTACTGCTTACAACGCAGACTTTGACGGGGATCAAATGGCTGTTCACGTACCATTGTCAGCTGAAGCTCAAGCAGAAGCAAGAATATTAATGCTTGCAGCACAAAACATTTTAAACCCGAAAGACGGTAAGCCAGTAGTTACTCCTTCACAAGACATGGTGTTAGGTAATTATTACCTTACGATGGAGCGTGATGATGCTGTTGGTGAAGGCATGGTGTTTAAGGATTTAAATGAAGCGTTGATCGCATATCAAAGCGGCTACGTACACTTGCATACAAGGGTTGGCGTTCAAGCGGGGTCGTTACACAATGAGACGTTTAGAGAAGAACAACGAAAACAACTGTTAATTACAACGGTTGGTAAGCTGATTTTTAATGAAATGCTTCCAGCTTCGTTCCCTTACATTAATGAACCTACACATGAGAATCTAGAACTAAAAACTCCTGAAAAATATTTTGTTTCTAAAGGAACAAATATTAAAGAGGAGATTAAAACTAGGGATTTGATTGAGCCATTCAAGAAAGGGATTCTTGGTGATATAATTGCAGAGGTATTTAAGAAGTTTAAGATTAGTGAAACTTCAAAAATGCTTGATCGTATGAAGGATCTTGGCTTCAGTTTTTCAACGAAAGCAGGTATTACGGTTGGTGTATCTGACATTGTAGTTCTTGCTGAAAAACAAGAAATATTAGATCAAGCTCAAGGTAAAGTGGATAAAGTGTTAAAACAATTTAGACGTGGATTAATCACAGAGGACGAAAGATATGATCGAGTGATCTCCATCTGGTCCCAAGCAAAAGATGATATTCAAGATAAATTGTTGAAAACATTAAACCCACGAAACCCAATCTTTATGATGAGTGATTCTGGTGCTCGTGGTAACGCATCAAACTTCACACAACTAGCAGGTATGCGTGGTTTAATGGCTAACCCAGCAGGTAAAATAATCGAGTTACCAATTAAGTCAAGTTTCCGTGAAGGTTTAACTGTACTTGAGTACTTTATCTCTACCCATGGTGCGCGTAAAGGTCTTGCGGATACAGCATTAAAAACGGCTGACTCTGGCTATCTAACACGTAGATTAGTTGATGTTGCTCAAGATGTTATTGTCCGTGAAGAAGATTGTGGAACCGATAGAGGGTTAACAGTACAGTCAATTACTGAAGGAACAGAAATGATTGAACCACTAATTGATCGACTAATTGGAAGAACTGCATTCCAAATCGTTAAACACCCAGAGACGGATGAGATACTAGTGGGTCTTAACGAAGTCATCACGGAGGATCTTGCCAAGCAAATTGTGGATTCAGGTATAGAAAAGGTAATTATCCGTTCCGCATTTACATGTAATACAAAACACGGCGTTTGTAAAAAGTGTTATGGTAGAAACTTGGCAACTGGTGACGAGGTTGAAGTCGGAGAAGCGGTAGGTATTATCGCGGCACAATCTATTGGTGAGCCAGGTACACAGCTGACCATGCGTACATTCCACACAGGTGGGGTTGCGGGAGACGACATTACTCAAGGTTTGCCACGTATCCAAGAGCTATTTGAAGCACGTAATCCAAAAGGGCAAGCAGTTATCAGTGAAATAGACGGTGTTATCCAAGACATTAATGAAGTGAAGGATAAACAAGAATTGGTTGTTCAAGGTGATGTTGAAACGAGAACATACACCGCACCATATGGCGCAAGACTTAAAGTAGTCATTGGTGACAACATTGTTTCTGGGCAAGAACTGACTGAGGGTTCAGTGGATCCGAAAGAGTTGCTAAAGGTTCAAGGCCTAGACGGTGTGCAAGAATATCTACTAAAAGAAGTACAGAAGGTTTACCGTATGCAAGGGGTTGAAATTGGGGACAAACACGTAGAAGTAATGGTTCGTCAAATGCTCCGAAAAGTACGGGTGATCGATAACGGAGATACTGACGTGTTACCTGGTTCATTGCTTGAAATCCATCAGTTTAGAGAAGCAAACAAAAAAGTACTACAGGAAAATGGGCAGCCTGCAATAGGTAGACCAGTCATCCTTGGTATTACAAAAGCTTCGCTAGAGACAGATTCATTCTTATCAGCTGCTTCATTCCAGGAAACAACACGTGTTTTAACGGATGCAGCAATTAAAGGTAAACGTGATGAATTGCTTGGGTTGAAAGAAAATGTGATCATCGGTAAGCTTGTTCCAGCTGGAACGGGCATGCAAAGGTATCGTAAAGTTCAATCTTCAGTTGAAACGTCTAGCGAGGAAACAGTTGAACATTTAACCGAAGAAGTAATCCAATAATGTGTTTCAAGGCGATCGCTAATGAGAAATGAGTGATCGGCCAGTTTTTCAAATATGTAAACAAGGAATAAATGGAAAGGATGCACCAGATTATAGTTGAAGGCTGCTCAAAAAGGGTATATAAACGTGTAATCGTAAATTATAACCCTTCAAAGCTCCTTGCATTTTAATGTTGACATTGAAATGGCTGAATGATACTATATTCAAGGTGCTTCCGTTTATCCTTGTTACTTTGGAGGATATAATTATGTCTTATGAAAAAGTAGCACAGGTGAAAACTGGTTTAATAATAGGAACCAAACAAACGATAAAAGCCATGAAGAATGGCGAGATTAGCGAAGTTATTCTTGCTGATGATGCTGACCAGCAAATAACGAGCAAAGTTTCACGTCTTGCTAATGAACTGAACATTCCATGTTTACGAGTAGAATCGATGAAGAAACTTGGTCATGCATGTGGAATCGATGTTGGAGCAGCGACGGTAGCAATAAAACGATAGAGTTTTGGCGATTACTTAATGTAACGCAAGGCTTTGTTTTTTTGCTTGATTATGAACCACCTGGATATGTGGAATTACAGCTTATGAATGAAAGGAGGAAAACAATATGCCTACTATTAATCAACTTGTACGCAAAGGGCGCGTGAGCAAGTCGAAGAAATCTGACTCTCCAGCACTTAATAAAGGGTATAACAGCTTTAAGAAATCTTTAACAGATCAATCCTCACCACAAAAACGTGGAGTTTGCACACGTGTTGGAACCTTAACACCTAAAAAACCGAACTCTGCACTACGTAAATATGCGCGTGTTCGTTTAACGAATGGAATAGAGGTTACAGCTTATATTCCTGGGATTGGCCACAACCTTCAAGAACACAGTGTTGTGCTTATCCGTGGTGGACGTGTAAAGGACCTTCCTGGTGTACGTTACCACATTGTTCGTGGTGCACTTGACACTGCAGGAGTAGAAGGTCGTTCACAAGGACGTTCAAAATACGGTACGAAAAGGCCGAAAAAATAAAGCTGAATCTAGATCAACATAAGGGAAAGGAGGGGGACATATGCCACGTAAAGGACCAGTAGCAAAACGTGATGTCTTACCAGATCCGCTATATAATTCGAAACTTGTAACTCGGTTGATCAACCGAATCATGGTAGATGGCCAACGAGGAAAAGCGCAAAAAATTCTATATAAAGCGTTTGAACTAGTGAAAGAGCGCGGTGGTAAAGATGCAATGGAAGTTTTTGAACAAGCGATGAAAAATGTTATGCCTGTACTTGAGGTTCGTGCTCGTCGTGTAGGTGGATCGAACTACCAAGTTCCAGTAGAAGTCCGTCCAGAACGTCGTCAAGCTTTAGCGCTTCGCTATATTGTGAACTATTCTCGTCTACGAGGAGAGAAAACAATGGAAGAACGTCTAGCAAACGAAATTCTAGATGCATCGAATAACACAGGTGCTTCCGTCAAGAAGCGCGAAGACATGCATAAAATGGCAGAAGCAAATAAAGCATTCGCTCATTACCGTTGGTAGGAGTGAAAATCAAAATATCTCGATCAGGAAGGAGAAAGATTCATGCCTAGAGAATTCTCCTTGGAAAAGACGCGTAATATCGGTATTATGGCCCATATTGATGCCGGCAAAACTACCGCTACTGAACGTATTCTTTTCTATACAGGACGTATCCATAAAATTGGAGAAACACATGAAGGTGCCTCTCAAATGGATTGGATGGAGCAGGAGCAAGAACGCGGAATTACAATTACCTCCGCAGCAACTACTGCTCAATGGAAAGGTCACAGAATCAATATCATCGATACACCAGGACACGTTGATTTCACAGTTGAAGTGGAACGTTCCCTACGTGTATTAGATGGTTCCGTTGCACTATTAGACGCGCAATCAGGTGTAGAACCACAAACAGAGACTGTTTGGCGCCAAGCTACAACATACGGCGTTCCTCGTGTTGTGTTTGTAAATAAAATGGATAAAATTGGTGCGGATTTCTTGTATTCTCTTAAAACAATTCACGATCGTTTAGGTGCAAATGCACACCCTGTACAATTACCGATCGGTGCAGAGGATAACTTTGAAGGTATTATCGATTTAATTGACATGGAGGCATATTATTACCTTGATGATCTCGGAACCCGCGCAGAATCACGTGCTATTCCAGCAGAGTTAAAGGACCAAGCTGAGGAATATCGCACAAAGCTAGTTGAGGCAGTTGCCGAGCTTGACGAAGAATTAATGATGAAGTACCTAGAAGGGGAAGAAGTAACAAAAGAAGAGTTAAAAGCGGGTATCCGTAAAGCAACTCTTGATGTCGAATTCTATCCAGTCTTCTGTGGATCAGCATTTAAAAATAAAGGTGTACAATTGTTGTTAGATGGTGTAATTGATTATTTACCATCACCAATGGATGTACCTCCGATTGAAGGTATTATTCCAAATACGGAAGATAAAGTTGTTCGAAAAGCAGATGATAACGAACCATTCTCAGCTTTGGCTTTTAAAGTAGCAACGGATCCTTATGTTGGAAAGCTTACATTTTTCCGTGTGTACTCTGGTACACTAAAAGCTGGTTCATATGTAAAGAACTCAATAAAGGATAAACGTGAACGTGTAGGACGTATTCTACAAATGCACGCAAACCACCGGGAAGAAATTTCAGAGGTTTATGCTGGTGATATTGCAGGGGCAGTTGGGTTAAAGGACACTAGTACTGGTGACACACTATGTGATGAAAAATCATTAGTTATCCTTGAATCTATGGAATTCCCTGAACCAGTTATTTCAGTAGCGATTGAACCTAAAACAAAAGCAGACCAGGATAAGATGGCTGTTGCTTTAGGTAAACTTGCGGAAGAAGACCCTACATTTAAGACAGAAACCAATCCAGAAACAGGACAGACGATCATTTCTGGTATGGGTGAGCTTCACCTAGATATCATTGTTGACCGTTTAAAACGGGAGTTTAAAGTAGAGGCTAATGTAGGTGCGCCACAAGTTGCTTATCGGGAGACATTCCGTGCTTCTGCTCAAGTCGAAGGTAAATTCGTTAAACAGTCTGGTGGTCGTGGTCAGTATGGTCACGTTTGGGTTAAATTTGAACCAAACGAAGAGGGTGCTGGATTCGAGTTTGTGAACAAGATCGTCGGTGGTGTCGTGCCTCGTGAATATATCCCATCTGTCGAGGCTGGTATAAAAGAATCGATGGAAAACGGTGTCGTCGCAGGATACCCACTTATCGACGTAAAGGCAACACTTTACGATGGAAGCTATCACGATGTTGACTCGAATGAAATGGCCTTTAAAGTTGCTGCATCAATGGCACTAAAAGCTGCAAAAAACAAATGTCAACCAGTTCTTCTTGAACCAATGATGAAAGTGGAAGTTGTTATTCCTGAAGAATATATGGGTGATATCATGGGTGATATTACCTCAAGACGCGGACGCGTTGAAGGTATGGGTACCCGTGGTCCAGCTCAAATAGTAAATGCATTCGTACCTTTAGCTGAAATGTTTGGTTATGCAACTGCATTGCGTTCTAACACGCAAGGTAGAGGACAATATACGATGCACTTTGATCACTATGAAGAAGTACCAAAGAGTATATCTGAGGAAATAATTAAGAAAAACGCTGGTGAATAATTGATTTTTTCATGTTCATCAAGTATAACTTGTATTGTAAGCTCAGAAACAGCATGGAACGCTGTTTCTGAGCAAACAAATAAATTACTTAAAAAGCTTATAATTTTAAAGGAGGAAACTATAAATGGGTAAAGAAAAATTTGATCGTTCCAAGTCCCACGTGAACATCGGAACAATCGGACACGTTGACCATGGTAAAACGACATTAACAGCGGCAATCACTACTACACTTTTTAACAAGTATGGTAGAGGGGAAGCTCGTGCATATGATTCTATCGATGGAGCACCTGAAGAGCGCGAGCGTGGTATCACTATTTCTACAGCACACGTTGAATATGAAACAGACAACCGTCACTATGCACACGTTGACTGTCCAGGTCACGCTGACTATGTTAAAAACATGATTACTGGTGCAGCACAAATGGATGGAGCAATTCTTGTAGTATCTGCTGCAGATGGACCAATGCCACAAACTCGTGAACATATCCTATTGTCACGTCAAGTAGGTGTACCTGCGATTGTCGTATTCCTTAACAAAACGGACATGGTAGACGACGAAGAACTACTAGAACTAGTTGAAATGGAAGTTCGTGATCTACTTACTGAGTATGACTTCCCTGGTGATGATGTACCAGTAATCAAAGGTTCCGCTCTTAAAGCGCTTGAAGGCGAAGAGCAGTATGTAAATGCAATCTATGAATTAATGGATGCAGTTGATGAATATATTCCAACTCCTGAACGCGATACTGAAAAGCCATTCATGATGCCAGTTGAGGATGTGTTCTCCATCACTGGTCGTGGTACAGTTGCTACAGGTCGTGTTGAGCGTGGTCAAGTTAAAGTTGGTGACGAAGTAGATATCATTGGTCTTTCTGAAGCACCGAAGAAAACTACTGTAACTGGTGTAGAGATGTTCCGTAAGCTTCTTGACTATGCCGAAGCTGGAGATAACATCGGTGCACTTCTACGTGGTGTATCTCGTGATGATATTAACCGTGGTCAAGTACTAGCTAAGCCTGGTACAATTACTCCACACACTAAATTCCAAGCGGAAGTTTATGTGTTATCTAAAGAAGAAGGTGGACGACACACTCCATTCTTCACAAACTACCGCCCACAATTCTACTTCCGTACAACAGATGTAACTGGAGTTATCCAATTACCTGAAGGAGTGGAAATGGTTATGCCTGGAGATAACGTAGAGATGTCAGTTGATCTTATTTCTCCAATTGCCATTGAAGATGGAACTAAATTCTCTATTCGTGAAGGTGGACGTACTGTAGGAGCAGGCGTTGTTGCAACCATTACCGAATAAGGATAAACCTTAAAAAAACAGACAGCGAATTGACTCGCTGTCTGTTTTTTTAACGGCATTTCCTATTCTAGTTGGCAGAACTATGTCAAAAAAACACTAAACGCAAAATGATCCCTTTATTTACCATGGATAAAATCGCGGTGGTTCTTGAATCACGATGCTTTTATTTAGTATAATACGTTGAGGTGCTCGAAAGTATGTTTATGTATTATGAAAAAAGTTGGATAATGTTAAAAATGATGTATAAATAGCTTGATAATGGTTGCATTGCCCGTCGTTTTTCTATATAATGAGTAATGTTGGTCATAAAAGGCGATGAAGCGGAAGGTTGTTGATACACCCGGCCCCTTTGCCATGGCGGGTTATTAAGGAATTTTCGCGGAGAATGTCTATTATAAAAATGGGCGAAAAGGAGGGAAAGTAATGGCAAAAGAAAAGATTAGAATTCGTTTAAAGGCGTATGATCATCGTATTCTTGATCAGTCCGCAGAAAAAATTGTAGATACAGCAAAGAGATCTGGTGCAAACGTATCGGGGCCGATACCGTTACCTACAGAGAGATCTGTTTACACAGTACTTCGTGCGGTGCATAAATACAAAGATTCTCGTGAGCAATTTGAAATGCGCACACACAAACGTCTTATCGACATTGTTAATCCAACCCCACAAACGGTTGATTCGTTAATGAGATTGGATTTACCGTCAGGTGTCGATATTGAGATCAAACTATAATTCAAATAATTACAATTCAGGAGGTGTGACGGATGACGAAAGGAATCTTAGGTCGTAAAATTGGCATGACACAGCTTTTCACAGAAGATGGCGAGTTAACACCAGTCACGGTGATTGAAGCTGAACCAAACATTGTACTCCAAAAGAAGACTGTTGATAGTGATGGATACGAAGCAATTCAGCTTGGTTATGCTGATAAGAAAGACTCTCGTGTGAACAAACCAGAAAAAGGCCATGCTGAAAAAGCAAACACAAATCCTAAGCGCTACATTCGTGAAATCCGTAATACTGACCTTGGTGAATATGAGGTAGGCCAAGAAGTTAGTGTTAAGATTTTTCAAGCAGGAGATGTAATTGACGTAACTGGTACTTCAAAAGGGAAAGGGTTCCAAGGCGCAATTAAGCGACATAACCAATCAAGAGGACCAATGACCCATGGTTCACGTTATCATAGAAGACCAGGTGCAATGGGTGTAATTGACCCGATGCGTGTATTTAAAGGAAAAAAACTACCAGGGCATATGGGTGGAGAGCAAGTTACGATTCAAAACCTTGAGATAGTTAAAGTAGATGATGAACGTAATCTACTACTAGTAAAAGGGAATGTCCCTGGAGCTAAAAAGTCATTTGTTAAAATTACTAGTGCAATTAAGGCTAACTAATCACTAGATGAAGGGAGGATATGTCATGCCTAAAGTAGCACTTTATAATCAAACTGGCGCGAAAGTCGGAGATGTTGAATTGAATGACAGTGTATTTGGTATTGAACCAAACACACATGTATTACATGAGGCTGTAGTTATGCAACGCGCTTCTTTACGTCAAGGAACACATGATGTTAAAAACCGTTCCGAAGTTCGGGGTGGTGGTCGTAAGCCGTGGCGCCAGAAAGGTACAGGTCGCGCTCGTCAGGGATCCATTCGTTCCCCGCAGTGGGTTGGTGGTGGAACTGTGTTCGGACCAACACCTCGTAGCTATAGCTATAAGTTACCTAAAAAAGTACGTCGTTTAGCATTGAAATCTGCTTTTTCTTCTAAAGTAATGGAGGATGACATTGTAGTATTAGATAACATTGCAATTGACGCACCTAAAACAAAAGAGGTAGTAAATCTTCTACAAGCATTGAATGTTGAAGGAAAAGCGTTGATCGTGACTACTGAGAAAAACGAAACAGTATTCCGCTCAGCCAATAACTTACCAAATGTAAAAGTACTCTCTGTAAGTGAAGTAAATGTTTTAGATTTGCTTACGCATGACAAGCTGATCGTAACAAAAGAGGCAGCTGAAAAAGCAGGGGAGGTGCTTGCATAATGAAGGATCCGCGAGATATTATTAAGCGCCCTGTAATCACTGAGCACTCAGCCGATTTAATGGCAGAGAAAAAGTACACTTTTGAAGTAAGTACGGATGCTAACAAAACACAAATAAAACAGGCGGTTGAACAAATATTTGATGTTAAAGTGGAGCAAGTAAACACAATGAACCTCAAAGGTAAGTTTAAGCGTATGGGAAGATACGGTGGTTTTCGGCCAGATCGAAAGAAAGCTATTGTTCAACTTTCCGAAGATAGTAAAGAACTAGAATTTTTTGAAGGTGCATAAAAAACTTTGATAACGAAGGAGGGAAACAACGATGGCGATTAAGAAGTACAAACCGACTTCAAATGGTAGACGTGGCATGACAACATCAGATTTCGCAGAGATCACAACTAGTCAGCCAGAAAAAACCTTGCTAAGCCCATTACACAATCGTGGTGGACGTAACAACCAAGGTAAGCTAACGGTTCGTCATCAAGGCGGCGGTCACAAACGACAATATCGTATTATTGATTTTAAACGCGACAAAGATGGAATACCAGGACGCGTTGCCACAATCGAGTATGATCCAAACCGTTCCGCTAATATTGCATTGATTCATTATGTTGACGGGGAAAAGCGTTATATACTTGCTCCGAAAGGTCTTAAGGTAGGGAATGAAGTGCTTTCAGGTCAAGGTGCAGACATTAAGATTGGTCATTCACTTAAGCTTGAGGACATTCCAGTAGGTACCGTTATTCATAACATCGAATTAAAACCAGGACGGGGTGGACAGCTTGTACGTTCCGCAGGTTCACAAGCGCAAATCCTTGGTAGAGAAGGTAAGTACGTTCTTGTACGTTTAACATCTGGGGAAGTTCGTTTGGTACTAGGTACATGTCGTGCAACAGTTGGCCAGGTTGGTAATGTAGAACATGAGTTGATTAAAGTAGGGAAAGCAGGACGTTCTCGTTGGAAAGGAAAGCGCCCAACAGTTCGTGGTTCAGTAATGAACCCTAACGATCACCCACACGGTGGTGGTGAAGGACGCGCACCGATCGGACGTAAGTCACCTATGTCACCATGGGGCAAACCAACACTTGGTTACAAAACGCGTAAACGTAACAAGCCAACAGATAAATTTATCGTTCGTAAACGTAAAAAATAACGTGATTGCATGATGGAAAGTAGAACTATCTGGCAATCACGAAGGGAGGTTTATGTATGGGTCGTAGTTTGAAAAAAGGACCTTTCGCAGATGACCATTTGATGAAAAAAGTAGAGAAGTTGAACGAAGATAATAAAAAACAGCTGATAAGAACTTGGTCACGTCGCTCTACTATATTTCCTAAGTTTGTTGGACATACAATTGCTGTGTATGATGGTCGGAAACACGTTCCGGTTTATGTCACAGAGGATATGGTCGGGCACAAGCTAGGTGAATTCGCGCCATCCCGTACGTTCAAAGGGCATTCTGGCGATGATAAGAAAACAAAACGCTAATGAGAGGAGGCACTCCTAAATGCAAGCTAAAGCCGTTGCGAAATCTGTTCGTATTGCTCCTCGTAAAGTTCGTTTAGTTGTAGATTTAATTCGAGGAAAAAAAGTTGGAGAAGCTGTTGCAATACTACGCCACACTCAACGTGGAGCTTCCCCTGTAGTAGAAAAGGTTTTAAATTCTGCTATCGCTAACGCGGAACACAATTATGAAATGAACACAGATAACCTTATAATATCAGAAGCATTTGTAAATGAAGGTGCTACAATGAAACGTTTCCGTCCTCGCGCAATGGGACGTGCAAGTCAAATAAACAAACGCACTAGCCACATTACAGTGGTCGTATCTGAACAGAAGGAGGGATAATCTTGGGTCAAAAAGTTAATCCGGTAGGTCTACGTGTTGGTGTAATTCGTGACTGGGAATCAAAATGGTACGCAGGTAAAGATTACGCTGAACTATTACATGAAGACATTAAAGTTCGTGAATATATTGAACAACGCCTTAAAGACGCTGCTGTTTCAAGTGTTGAAATTGAAAGAGCTGCGAATCGTGTGAATATATCTATTTCTACCGCTAAGCCTGGTATGGTTATCGGAAAAGGCGGTTCTGAAGTTGAAGCCTTGCGTAAATCACTGAACGCACTAACTGGTAAAAGAGTGCACATTAATATTGTTGAAGTAAAAAAGGCTGATTTAAACGCAAAATTAGTTGCAGAAAATATCGCTCGCCAATTGGAAAATCGTATTTCTTTCCGTCGTGCTCAAAAACAAACGATTCAACGTGCTATGCGTGCTGGCGCAAAAGGTATTCGTACACAAGTATCTGGTCGTCTAGGCGGAGCAGATATTGCACGTGCAGAACATTATAGTGAAGGAACTGTACCACTACACACCCTTCGTGCAGACATCGATTATGGAACTGCAGAAGCAGACACCACTTATGGTAAATTGGGTGTTAAAGTGTGGATTTATCGTGGAGAAGTCCTTCCAACAAAAAACAACAAGTAAGGAAGGGGGAACAGCATTATGTTAATGCCTAAACGCGTAAAACATCGTAAACAGCATCGTGGTCGCATGAAAGGTCAAGCAAAAGGTGGAACGGAAGTTGCATTTGGTGAGTATGGTTTACAAGCCCTTGAAGCTTCTTGGATCACAAGCCGACAAATTGAGGCTGCACGTATTGCTATGACTCGTTATATGAAACGTGGCGGTAAAGTTTGGATCAAAATATTCCCGGATAAGCCTTATACTGCTAAACCCCTAGAAGTACGTATGGGTTCTGGTAAAGGTGCTCCTGAGGGTTGGGTAGCAGTAGTAAAACCTGGCAAAATCATGTTTGAAATTGCTGGTGTATCCGAGGAAGTAGCTCGCGAAGCATTACGTCTTGCTTCTCACAAGTTACCGATCAAAACAAAATTTGTAAAACGTGAAGAAATTGGTGGTGAAATCAATGAAGGCTAATGAAATTAGAGAACTAACCACTGCCGAAATTGAACAAAATGTCAAATCATTGAAAGAAGAACTTTTTAACTTGCGTTTTCAGTTAGCAACAGGCCAACTTGAAAACACAGCACGTATTCGTGAAGTTCGTAAATCAATTGCACGCTTAAAAACTGTTGCTCGTGAAAGAGAATTAAGCGTAAATAACTGAAAAACCGAGAGGAGGTAGGCCTCAGGATGAGTGAACGTAATAATCGTAAGGTTTATACTGGTCGTGTCGTCTCTGACAAAATGGATAAAACGATTACCGTATTAGTCGAAACATACAAGTTCCATAAACTTTATGGAAAACGTGTTCGATATTCAAAGAAATTAAAAGTACATGATGAGAATAGCAAAGCAAAAATTGGTGATATTGTACGCATCATGGAAACTCGCCCGCTATCAGCTACCAAGCGCTTCCGTCTGGTTGAAATAGTAGAAGAAGCGGTTATTATTTAATAAAGTTGGCTCGGAAGGATTCCGAAGGGAGGTTACAGCGGTATGATTCAACAAGAATCACGTTTAAAAGTTGCAGATAACTCAGGCGCTCGTGAGGTGTTAACGATCAAAGTGTTAGGTGGTTCAGGTCGAAAAACAGCTAACATTGGTGATGTAATTGTTTGTACGGTAAAACAAGCAACACCAGGAGGCGTTGTTAAAAAGGGTGAAGTAGTTAGAGCTGTTATTGTACGCTCAAAAAGCGGAGTTCGTCGGAAAGATGGTTCTTATATTCGATTTGACGAGAACGCAGCAGTAATCATCCGTGATGATAAAAGTCCTAGAGGTACACGTATTTTTGGACCTGTTGCACGTGAACTGCGTGATGCAAAGTTCATGAAAATTGTTTCTCTAGCACCAGAAGTTTTATAAATTATGAGGCAATAACGTATGAACACAAATGTTACTCGTATCAATAAATAATCTATTTTCGTATAAGTCATAGGACTTAATAAGAGCCTCAAAAATGGAAAGATAAGCCTTGTAAGGAGGTGCGTTAAGCATGCATGTTAAAAAAGGTGACAAAGTCATGGTGATTTCAGGTAAGGATAGCGGAAAACAAGGAACCATCCTTGAATCTTACCCGAAGAAAGATCGTGTTCTTGTAGAAGGTGTAAATGTTGTTAAGAAACACGCAAAGCCATCTCAAGATAATCCGCAAGGCGGGATTTTGAATCAGGAAGCACCAATTCATGTTTCAAATGTAATGCCAATTGATCCAAAGTCTGGAGAACCGACTCGTGTTGGTTATGAAGAACGTAACGGAAAGAAAGTTCGTATCGCTAAAAAATCCGGTGAAGCATTAGATAAATAACTTAGCGGCGAAAGGAGGGCTACTCGATGAACGAATTGAAACAAAAATATCAAGATGAGATTGTTCCATCTTTAGTAGAAAAGTTCAACTATGAATCAGTAATGCAGGTTCCTAAATTAGAAAAAATTGTAATCAATATGGGTGTCGGTGACGCTGTTCAAAATTCAAAGGCTTTGGATAGTGCGGTTGAAGAACTAGGTTTAATTGCTGGTCAACAACCAGTGGTTACAAAAGCGAAAAAATCAATTGCGGGATTCCGTTTGCGTGAGGGGATGCCTATCGGGGCAAAAGTTACCTTACGGGGAGAACGCATGTATGAGTTTTTACAAAAGCTTGTAGCTGTATCTCTTCCACGAGTTCGTGACTTCCGTGGTATCTCTAAAAAAGCTTTTGATGGACGTGGTAATTATACACTTGGTGTAAAAGAACAATTGATTTTTCCAGAAATTAATTATGATAAAGTAAGTAAAGTCCGCGGCATGGACATTGTTATCGTAACAACATCAAACACTGACGAAGAAGCTCGTGAACTTTTAGCTAAACTTGGCATGCCTTTCCAAATGTAAGCGAAGAAGCGAATCGAAGGAGGGAAAATAGTGGCTAAAAAATCAATGATTGCAAAACAAAAGCGCCAACAGAAGTTTAAAGTGCAAGAATATACTCGATGCGAACGCTGTGGTCGTCCTCATTCTGTATTGCGTAAATTTAAACTTTGCCGTATTTGTTTCCGTGAACTTGCCTATAAAGGTCAAATTCCTGGTGTTAAAAAAGCAAGCTGGTAAACCCCGATTAGGGAAGGAGGTAATAAGTAATGACTATGACAGATCCAATCGCAGATATGCTTACTCGTATTCGTAACGCAAATATGGTTCGCCACGAAAAATTGGAGCTTCCTGCGTCTAAACTTAAAAAAGAAGTGGCAGATATCCTGAAGCGTGAAGGTTTTGTTCGTGACTATGAGTATGTTGAAGATGATAAACAAGGTGTACTTCGCGTTTTCCTTAAGTATGGAGTGAACGAAGAACGAGTTATAACAGGTCTTAAGAGAATCAGCAAACCAGGTTTACGTGTTTATGCTAAGGCAGACGAACTGCCAAAGGTACTAAACGGCTTAGGTGTCGCGATCGTATCAACATCTAAAGGCGTTTTAACAGATAAAGAAGCACGAGAACAAGCTGTTGGTGGCGAAGTGCTTGCGTACGTCTGGTAATATATATATTTTAGTTAGGAGGTGTAATTGAATGTCTCGTGTAGGACTTAAATCATTAGAAATTCCAGAGGGCGTTGAAATTAACCAAAATGAAAATACGATCACTGTAAAAGGGCCTAAAGGAGAACTAACCCGAAGCTTCCACCCAGATATGACAATTAAAATTGCAGATAACGTTCTAACTGTAGAGCGTCCAAGTGATCATAAGGAACATCGTGCGTTACACGGTACTACTAGAAGCCTTATCGGTAACATGGTAGAAGGCGTGCATAAAGGATTCGAAAAAAGTCTAGAAATTATTGGTGTCGGTTACCGCGCTCAAAAACAAGGAGAAAAGATTGTGATTAGTGCGGGCTATTCCCATCCTGTAGAACTTGAAAAACGTGAGGGAATCGATATTGAAGTACCTTCCAATACAAAGGTGACCGTAAAGGGAATAGACAAAGAACTTGTAGGTGCAGTTGCTGCAAATATTAGAGCCATTCGTCCACCTGAACCTTATAAAGGAAAAGGGATCCGTTACGAAGGCGAAAATGTACGTCGTAAAGAAGGTAAGACAGCTAAATAAGGTTAGTTAGGTAGCAGAAAGGAGTGACCTAGATGATCACAAAGCCAGACAAAAACGTTGTACGTAAAAAAAGACATGCACGTGTACGTAAAAACCTTTTTGGTACTGCAGAACGCCCACGTCTAAATGTATACCGTTCAAATAAACACATTTACGCTCAGCTAATTGATGATATAAATGGTAAGACAGTAGCGAACGCTTCAACAGTTGACAATGAAGTAAACCTAGAAGCGACAAGTAATGTGGAAGCAGCTCAAAAGGTTGGAGAACTCATTGCAAATCGCGCAAAGGAAAAAGGCTACACAAATATCGTATTTGACCGTGGTGGTTACTTGTATCATGGACGTGTAAAAGCACTTGCGGATGCAGCCCGTAGCGCAGGGCTAGAATTTTAATTGTTAAAGGAGGGACATATATGCGTACAAACGTTGATCCGAATAAGTTAGATCTAGAAGAACGTGTTGTTACAATCAATCGTGTTGCAAAAGTTGTAAAAGGTGGACGTCGATTTCGTTTTGCTGCATTAGTTGTTGTTGGCGATAAAAATGGTCACGTCGGATTTGGCACTGGTAAAGCACAAGAAGTGCCAGAAGCAATTAAAAAGGCAATTGATGATGCAAAGAAAAATTTAATTACAGTACCAGTCGTTGGTACGACTATTCCACACGAAATTACTGGACGTTTTGGAGCAGGTAGTATACTAATGAAACCAGCTTCTGAAGGTACAGGAGTTATCGCAGGCGGACCTGTCCGTGCGGTATTAGAACTTGCTGGTGTTGGTGATATTCTATCTAAGTCATTAGGTTCTAATACACCTATTAACATGGTGCGTGCAACTGTTAATGGTCTTAGTGAGCTTAAGCGTGCAGAAGATGTTGCGAAACTACGTGGAAAGTCCGTAGAAGAACTGTTAGGATAAGGAGGGAAATTACATGGCTAAGAAATTAGAAATTACCCTCACGCGCAGTGTTATTGGCAGATCAGAAGCACAACGTGCAACTGTCAAAACATTAGGATTAAACAAGATTCGTCAATCAGTAGTCCGTGAAGATACTCCAGCTGTTCGTGGCATGGTCAATAAAGTAGCGCATTTAATATCGGTTAAAGAAGTTTAAATAACGAAAGCGTTAAAGAGGAGGTGCTCGCATGAAACTGCATGAATTGAAACCAAATGATGGAACACGCAAAGAACGTAATCGCGTTGGTAGGGGAATGTCCTCAGGAAACGGAAAAACTTCTGGGCGCGGTCACAAAGGGCAAAAAGCACGTTCAGGTGGAGGTGTGCGCCCAGGTTTTGAAGGTGGGCAAATGCCATTATTTCAACGTCTACCAAAACGAGGGTTTACTAATATTCACCGTAAGGAATTTGCGGTTGTTAACTTAGAAACTTTAAACCAATTTGAAGATGGCACAGAGGTTACACCTGAGCTTTTATTAGAAACTGGTGTTGTAAGTAAACTAAAGGCAGGCATTAAAATTCTTGGAAAAGGTAATATTGAAAAGAAACTTACAGTAAAAGCTCAAAAGTTCTCTGCTTCAGCTAAAGAAGCAATAGAGGCAGCGGGCGGTCAAACTGAGGTGATTTAATGTTCCGTACAATCTCCAATTTTATGCGCGTAAATGACATTCGACGGAAAATAATTTTTACCCTGCTTATGTTAATTGTGTTTCGCCTAGGTACATTTATTCCGGTTCCTTTCACTGATCGAGAGGCCATTAATTTTATGAATGAACAAAGCGTATTTGGTTTCTTGAATACCTTTGGAGGCGGTGCATTGCAAAACTTCTCTATTTTCGCAATGGGGATTATGCCATACATCACAGCGTCCATCATTATGCAACTATTGCAAATGGATGTTGTACAGAAATTTTCTGAGTGGAAAAAGCAAGGTGAAGTTGGCCGTAAGAAATTAGCACAGTTTACCCGCTATGGAACGATTGTGCTTGCTTTTATTCAAGCAATAGGTATGTCGATTGGCTTTAACGCTTTAACCGGCGGAACTTTAATAGCAGATCCTGGTATTGGTAAATTCCTTGTGATTGCTATTGTATTGACTAGTGGTACAGCATTTCTTATGTGGCTAGGTGAACAAATTACTGCCAATGGTGTAGGAAATGGAATATCCATTTTAATCTTTGCAGGTATTGTTGCAGCAATTCCAAATGGTGTTAATCAAATTTACGAGCAATATTTCGGTGGAGATGTTGGTGAAGCGTTATTTCTGAACATTGTTATCGTTGCATTAATCGTGCTAGTGATTCTAGCAGTAATCGTTGGGGTAATTTTTATTCAACAGGCATTGCGAAAAATCCCAATTCAATATGCAAAGCGTTTAGAAAATCGTTCACCAGTGGGCGGCCATTCCACACATTTACCTTTAAAGGTAAATGCTGCAGGAGTAATCCCTGTAATTTTTGCGATTTCCTTTATAATAGCGCCACGAACGGTCGCTGGATTCTTTGAAGGGAATGATATTGCAGGAGCAATTGCAAACATTTTCGACTATACACAGCCTATAGGAATGGTGATGTATGTTGCGTTAATCATAGCATTTACCTACTTTTATACATTTGTTCAGGTTAATCCAGAGCAAATGGCTGAAAACTTAAAAAAGCAAGGCGGCTATATACCAGGGATTCGTCCTGGAAAAAATACAGAGAAGTATTTAACACGTGTGATGTATCGTCTAACGTTTGTGGGTTCGATCTTCCTTGCGGCTGTTTCCGTTTTGCCTCTCATTTTAGGTAGTGTTGCTAATTTACCATCGTCGGTTCAAATTGGTGGTACTAGTTTGTTGATTGTAGTAGGGGTTGCCTTGCAAACAATGAAACAGTTAGAAAGCCAACTAGTCAAACGTCACTATAAAGGCTTTATAAAATAATTGACAAATAAATGGTAAAACACCTTGATGATTACACGAGAGCGAGGGGAAAGTTGTTGAATCTTATTCTGATGGGTTTACCTGGTGCTGGAAAAGGTACACAGGCAGAGAAGATAGTTGAAAAGTATCACATCCCTCATATTTCAACAGGAGATATGTTCCGCTTAGCTATTAAAGAAGGAACAGAGCTTGGTACAAAAGCAAAAGGATACATGGATCAAGGGGAGCTAGTTCCTGATGAGGTTACGATTGGGATTGTGAAAGAACGCTTAAGCAAGGATGATTGTGCAAAAGGATTTCTATTAGATGGGTTTCCTAGGACATTAGCTCAAGCTGAAGCTCTTGAGCAATTATTGGCAGATATCGATGCTACCCTTGATTATGTTTTGCACGTGGATGTACCAAATGAACAACTTGTTGAACGTTTAACTGGACGCAGAATTTGTCCAACATGTGGAACGGCTTACCATGTTATTTTTAATCCTCCAAAAGAGGAAGGTATTTGTGACAAAGATGGTAGTAAATTGATTCAGCGTGATGATGACAAAGAAGCCACTGTTAAAAAGCGATTAGAGGTTAATCTGAAACAGACACAGCCGATGTTAGATTTCTATCAGGAAAAGGGCTACTTAGTGACTATAGCTGGAGATCAGAACATTGATAAGGTATTTTCGGATATTGACGTGAAGCTTAGAGGCCTATCTTAGATGATTATTTGCAAAACACCACAGGAAATCGAAATAATGAAAGAAGCAGGCAAGATCGTGGCATTAACACACAAAGAACTAGAGCCCTATATCCAACCAGGGATTACGACGAAGGAACTGGATAACATTGCTGATAAATTCATCAGTAGTATGGGTGCAATTCCTTCTTTTAAAGGGTATAATGGATTCCGTGGTAGTATTTGCACATCTGTCAATGATGAGCTTGTGCATGGAATTCCAGGTCAACGAAAACTGAAGGGTGGAGACATCATCAGTATCGATATTGGAGCATATTATAACTCCTACCATGGTGATTCTGCATGGACCTACCCAGTTGGTATAATAGATGAGGCGAATAAAGAGTTGTTAGAAGTTACAAAGACCTCTCTTTTCTTAGGTATGGAAGAGGCTAAGCCAAATGTTCGTTTATCCAATATATCTCATGCCATACAACGTTTTGTGGAACCTAAAGGTTACGGTATTGTAAGAGAATACGTCGGGCATGGAGTCGGGCGAAATTTGCACGAAGAACCACCGATCCCTCATTACGGACCACCTAATAAGGGGCCATTATTAACACCTGGCATGGTACTTGCAATTGAGCCAATGGTTAATGCAGGTGCGAGATTTGTAAAGACACTTGCAGACAATTGGACAGTTGTTACCAAAGATAGTAGAATGTGTGCACATTTTGAGCATACCATTGCTATTACAGAAGATGGTTATCAAATCTTAACTATAGCCTAAGTGAAGGTGATTATGGTTGAATGATGCTGAGTCGAGTCCACAGATAGGTCAAGTTGTTCGTATCGTACAAGGACGTGAAGCAGGACAGTTTGCGGTTGTCATTGGTTTGGTAGATAATCGTAATGCCTTGCTTGCCGATGGAGAAAAAAGAAAATATGATCGACCTAAAAAGAAGAATATCAATCATATTGAGCCCCTTGATTTTATTTCTCCAGAAGTACAACAAAGCCTTCTAGAAACAGGTCGCGTAACGAATGGTAAGCTACGCTTTGCTATATCAAAATTTGTCAATGAGATAGTGACTGATTGGAAGAAGGGAGATCAATTCGATGGCGAAAGACGATGCAATTGAAGTGGAAGGTACCGTCACGGACACATTGCCGAATGCAATGTTTAAGGTTGAGTTAGAAAACGGTCATACCGTTTTAGCACACGTTTCGGGAAAGATTCGAATGCACTTTATTCGAATTTTACCTGGCGACAAAGTGACGGTTGAACTTTCTCCGTATGATTTAACAAGAGGTCGTATTACGTACCGTTATAAATAACAGATAAGCTCCGATATAAAAGGAGGATGGATGATGAAGGTAAGACCATCTGTAAAACCAATATGCGAAAAGTGTAAAGTAATTCGCCGTAAAGGAAAAGTTATGGTAATTTGCGAAAACCCTAAGCATAAACAGAAACAAGGATAAATCCAAAAGGAGGTGCATGTATCTAATGGCACGTATTGCAGGTATTGATATTCCCCGCGATAAACGCGTAGTAATTTCACTAACTTATATTTATGGAGTTGGAAAGATTACTGCACAGGAAATTTTAAAAGATGCGGGTGTATCTGAAGACACAAGAGTTCGTGATTTGACTGAAGAAGAGCTAGGCAAGATCCGTCAATCAATGGAAAAATACTCAGTTGAAGGGGATCTTCGTAGAGAAGTTTCTATGAACATTAAACGTTTAATAGAAATCGGATCTTATCGTGGAATCCGTCATCGCCGTGGGTTACCAGTTAGAGGTCAAAAAACAAAAAACAATTCCCGTACACGCAAAGGCCCGCGTAAAACAATGGCCAACAAGAAAAAATAATAGAAGGAGGTTAACCATTAATGGCTCGTAAAACCAATACACGTAAACGTCGAGTGAAAAAGAATATTGACACGGGTGTAGCGCACATTCGTTCTACTTTTAACAACACAATTGTAACGATTACTGATGTTCAAGGTAATGCGATTAGCTGGAGCAGCGCAGGTTCACTTGGATTTAAAGGTTCTCGTAAATCTACGCCATTTGCGGCACAAATGGCAGCAGAGGCTGCCGCCAAATCAGCTATGGAACACGGTTTAAGAACTCTAGATGTAACTGTTAAGGGGCCTGGTGCTGGACGTGAAGCAGCAATTCGTTCACTTCAAGCAGCCGGATTAGAAGTTACGGCAATTCGTGACGTGACACCTGTTCCTCATAATGGCTGCCGCCCACCAAAACGTCGTCGTGTTTAATTCATCCGTATATAATTTGTCACCCTGTCTATAATGGGTTATGATAGCTTAAATAGCATCTAGGTATGACAGAGAGTACGAGAGTAAATAGAGCAGAGAACGGTAACTGCCTACCAGAGGAATTTCGGTTAGACTATGTCTGACCGAGGTTTCGACGTTTTGAATGGAGGGTTTTGTAGAATGATCGAAATAGAAAAGCCAAAAATTGAAACGGTTGAGATCAGCAATGATGCAAAGTTTGGTAAATTCGTCGTAGAACCGCTTGAACGTGGGTATGGTACAACTCTAGGTAATTCCTTGCGTCGTATCCTATTATCCTCACTTCCTGGCGCTGCTGTTACATCCGTCCAAATTGATGGAGTGCTACATGAGTTCTCAACAATTGAAGGCGTTGTTGAGGATGTTACAACCATCATCTTAAATCTTAAAAAGCTAGCCCTAAAAATCTATTCTGAAGAAGAGAAAACATTAGAGATAGATGTGCAGGGAGAAGGCAAGGTAACAGCTGCAGATATAACACATGATAGTGATGTAGAAATTTTAAATCCGGATCTTCATATCGCTACCCTTGGTAAAAACGCGAACCTACGCATGCGTATTGTTGGAGAGCGTGGTCGTGGATACCGTCCATCAGAAGGAAATAATCATGATGATCTACCGATTGGTGTAATTCCAATTGATTCTATTTTCACGCCAGTGTCCCGTGTAACCTATCAAGTTGAAAATACACGTGTAGGTCAAATTGCTAACTATGATAAACTTACATTGGACGTATGGACAGATGGTAGTATACGACCAGAAGAAGCAGTATCTTTAGGAGCAAAAATCTATACAGAACATTTAAACATCTTTGTTGGTCTGACAGATGAAGCGCAAAATGCTGAGATCATGATTGAAAAAGAAGAGGATCAAAAAGAAAAGGTTCTTGAAATGACAATTGAAGAACTAGACCTGTCTGTTCGGTCTTACAATTGTTTAAAACGTGCTGGGATCAATTCCGTACAAGAACTTGCGAATAAGTCGGAAGAAGACATGATGAAAGTCCGTAACCTTGGCCGAAAATCACTTGAAGAAGTGAAGCATAAGCTTGAGGATCTTGGACTTGGTCTTCGTAATGACGATTGATTTATAGACATCTATGACATGCCGAAAAAGGGAGGGATAATACATGGCTAGAAAATTAGGTCGTACTACTGACCAGCGTTTGGCTTTGTTACGCAACCTTGCTACAGACTTAATTATTCATGAAAGAATTGAAACAACAGAAGCGAAGGCTAAAGACTTACGTTCTGTAGTAGATAAGATGATTACGCTCGGTAAGCGTGGAGATCTTCATGCGCGTCGTCAAGCCGCTGCATACTTATATAATGCAAACGCAAGCGAGGATCAGGATGCAGTTCAAAAACTATTCACTGACATTGCTGAACGCTATGACGAACGTCAAGGCGGTTATACAAGAGTCCTTAAACTAGGACCTCGTAAAGGTGATGGAGCGGAAATGGCTGTCATTGAACTCGTTTAATGATAAATAAAAAAGGCTAGAAGGGCAGGACAGAGTCTCTCCACGAGGTGAATCCCAGCCCTTTTTTGTTTTGGGTGGAGCGGATACAGAGACAGCTAATAATTGCTAGAATCGATTTGTGAAGGTAGCATTCAACTATAGGAACATAAAATAAAACAACCAATCGCTACATAACACCAAGGAACATCCTACCTGATTTATTCCCTGGGCAATATTTTTGAGTTGAGGAGTGGCATCATGGAGAAAAGAATAGTGACGTTTCGAAATGTCTCATTTCGTTATAGAGAATCCCTCCCTTGGGTATTAAATAATGTTTCCTTCTCCATTAATGCGGATGAATGGGTGGCTATTATTGGTCATAATGGCTCAGGAAAGTCTACCATTGCGAAACTCATGAATGGTTTACTTACACCACAAGAAGGAGAAATTCTAGTTAATGGTACACCAGTTACGCCCGAAACGATATGGGAGATTCGAAAAAATATCGGGATGGTCTTTCAAAATCCAGATAACCAGTTCGTCGGTACAACTGTTCAAGATGATGTCGCTTTTGGGTTAGAGAATCGAGGCTTCCCAAGAAAAGAAATGGTAAAGCGTATCAAACAAACTTTACTGCAAGTAGGAATGGAAGCATATACGTTACATGAACCCCATCGCCTTTCTGGTGGACAAAAACAAAGGGTTGCAATAGCGGGAGTACTTGCTATTGCACCACAGGTAATTATATTAGATGAGGCAACAGCGATGCTAGATCCTAGAGGTCGACTGGAAATAATGGAGACAATGCATCATGTTAAGGAACAGCATAATGTATCATTCATAATGATCACACATGACCTTAAAGAAGTGGTTCGCGCTGACCGAGTCATTGTAATGAGTGAAGGAAAAGTAGTCGAAATCGCTCCTCCTAGGGATATTTTTGCTAAAAAGGAAAAGTTGCAACAAAGCGGATTAGACATCCCATTTGTTGCTAAATTAGTGGATGAGCTAACCAAATTAGGTACAAAGCTTTCAAAAGAGCCGTTAAATCATGATGAACTACTGGAGGAACTATGGACATTATATTTGAAAAGGTAAGCTATGTTTATCAAAAAAATACACCATTTGAACATCAAGCCATTCAAAATTTGTCCTTCCATATTCCATCAGGCGCCTTTGTTGCTATTGTTGGCCATACGGGCTCAGGTAAATCGACAGTAATTCAGCATTTAAACGGCTTATTACGACCAACTAAAGGAGAAGTACGAATCGGTGAGTACATTTTGTCATCTGATCAAAAAATAAAAGAACTTAAACAGTTACGAGAGAAAGTTGGAGTGGTGTTTCAATACCCAGAGCATCAGCTTTTCGAAGAGACAGTTGTAAAGGATATTGCTTTTGGCCCTCAAAACTTTGGTGTAAGCCAAAACGAAATTGAGGCACGAACCAAAAGTGCATTTGAGGCTGTCGGTCTTTCAGAGGAATTACGAGAACGTTCTCCTTTTGATTTAAGTGGTGGTCAAATGCGAAGGGTAGCAATTGCTGGTATTTTAGCGATCCAGCCAGAGGTACTTGTGCTAGATGAACCAACTGCAGGGCTAGACCCAAAAGGACATCGAGAAATTATGTCTATGTTTAAACGACTCCATCGTGAGAATGAATTAACTACGATTCTCGTGACACACAGCATGGAGGACGCCCTAGAGTATGCCGACCATGTCATTATACTTGATCATGGAACAAAATATATGGAAGGGAAGCCTGAAGAAGTTCTAATTCAGAAGGACAAGCTTCAGGCTGTACAGTTAGATGTTCCAGAAATCATTCAATTCTTATTTCGAGTGGAAAACATCTTTGGCGTAAAAATACCATACCAAGGTCAATCGATAGTAGATCTAGCATCTGAATTAAATCGTTTGATACGAGGAGATGGTTCAAGTGAATAATGCGTTTATTGTTGGTCAATATGTCCCAGGTGAATCTATGATTCATCGTCTTGACCCTAGATCGAAAATGGTTATTATTTTTCTATTTGTTATCGTTGTATTTCTTGCTAATTCAGTATGGAGCTACGGCCTTTTAACCATATTCACAGTATTAACGACACTGAGTACTAGGATTCCTTTATCTTACATTGCAAAAGGGTTAACTCCTGTTTGGTTGTTAATTGTATTTACATTTATTTTGCAATTGGTCGTTACAAAAGAGGGGGCTGTACTGTTCCAAATTATTTCCTATCCTATCTATTCTGGGGGAGTTGCGCAGGGAGCAGCTATTTCACTTCGGTTTTTTTTACTTATTTTAGTTACGTCCTTACTAACATTGACAACAACACCGCTTGAAATTACGGATGCGATTGAGAGCTTGCTACATCCATTGAAACGAATCAAATTCCCTGTCCATGAGTTGGCCCTCATGATGTCAATCTCTTTACGGTTTATTCCGACGCTCATGCAAGAAACAGAAAAAATCTCAAAAGCACAGGCATCAAGGGGTGTAGACTTTAAATCAGGTCCAATTAAGAATCGGATTCAGGCTATTATACCACTGCTCGTTCCTCTCTTTGTGAGCGCCTTTAAGCGCGCTGAAGAATTAGCCATGGCAATGGAAGCTAGGGGGTATCAAGGTGGAGATGGTAGAACAAAGCTAAGGGAGTTAAGAATCGAAGGGATAGACTACCTTGCAATTTCGGTATTTTTTTTGATTGTGATTGGCTTATTTTTGACACGAGTTTAAATGAGTGTATGAGCATCCTATAAAACGGGGTTCTCGAAGTAATTTAGTGACTGTTTGAACAACCTCTAAAAGGCAGGGAAAGCGTAATGGAACGGATAAAGTGCACGATCCACTATGATGGTACGTGGTTTTCAGGCTACCAAATTCAACCAAATGGTAGAACAGTTCAAGAAGAACTAGAGACTGCGCTTACTAAAATCCATAAGGGGAGAGTAGTCAAGGTAGTGGCCTCCGGAAGAACGGACGCGGGTGTGCATGCAAAGGGTCAAGTGATCCATTTTGACTCTGACCTCCATATTCAAAAAGAAAACTGGAAAAAAGCATTGAATACACTGCTCCCTGATGACATTTTAATCGATGAAGTATCAATTATGAATATTCCCTTTCATGCACGCTTTGATGTTAAGGAAAAAGAGTATCGCTATTTTGTCCTAAATACAAAAGCCCAAGATGTATTTCGACGGCATTTTGCTTATCATGTACCTTATGACCTAGATATAGCATCTATGCAACAGGCTTGTGAATTTGTGAAAGGGAAACATGACTTCACATCGTTTTGCGCCTCTCATTCAGGGGTAAAGGGCGACAAAGTCCGAACGATTTATGCTGCCTCATGTGAAAAGGAGCAAGGGTTGATCACAATAACATTTAAAGGTAATGGTTTTTTATATAATATGGTACGTATCTTGGTGGGAACATTGTTAGAGGTAGGAGAAGGGGAAAGAAAACCATCCGATCTACCTTCTATTATACAAGCCGCCAATAGAGAAACAGCTGGAAAAACTGCACCTCCACAGGGGTTATTTTTATGGAAGGTATCGTATGATTAATTTGTTCGTTATTCTATATGCGTAACGGGTTGAATTTAAACAACGAAACCGGGTGTAACATATCCTTGACATATAAGGTTGAGTAGTATATGATGATCTATGGCATTTTATTTTCTAAACCACGAATAGCCCCGGAAAGTTAATTCGTGTTGGAATATATTTATTAAAATAGGATTGTCTGACTAAGCTCGTCACTTCCTATGTTGCGATCGGCTATAATGATAGCTAGATGTGAAAAAAGGCTAAGGTAGTAACCTAGCATTCAAAAAGTGAAAATGAGGAATTTGAAATTCAGGAGGTTAACAGATCATGCGCACTACTTTCATGGCGAATGAAAATAATATCGAACGCAAGTGGCTTGTTGTGGATGCGGAAGGACAAACGTTAGGTCGTTTATCTAGCGAAGTTGCATCCATCCTTCGTGGAAAGCATAAGCCAACTTATACACCGCATGCGGATACAGGTGATTATGTAATTATCTTAAACGCTGAAAAAATTGAATTGACTGGTAACAAGATAAATGACAAAGTGTATTACCGTCATTCCAACCACCCAGGTGGATTAAAAGAACGTAATGCAGACGAAATGCGTACAAAATACCCTGAGAAAATGCTAGAAATTGCAATTAAAGGTATGCTCCCTAAAGGAAGCCTTGGTCGTAAAATGGGTAAGAAATTGCACGTTTATCGTGGCGCAGAACACAACCAGCAAGCACAAAAACCAGAAGTATATGAGCTTCGCGGATAAATAAAAAGGAGGTTTCTTATTGTGGCACAAGTACAATATTACGGCACTGGTCGTCGTAAAAGTTCAACTGCACGAGTACGTTTAGTTCCAGGTACTGGACGTATCGTTGTGAATAATCGTGATGCGGAAGATTATTTCCCATATGAAACACTACGTACCATCATCAAACAACCACTAGCTACTACTGAAACAGAAGGTGGTTATGATGTATTAGTTAATGTACATGGTGGAGGATTTACTGGTCAAGCTGGAGCAATTCGCCACGGCGTTGCCCGTGCATTGCTAGAAGCAGATCCGGAATACCGTGCTTCACTTAAACGTGAAGGATTTCTTACTCGTGATGCCCGCATGAAAGAACGTAAAAAATACGGTCTTAAGGGCGCTCGTCGTGCACCACAGTTCTCAAAACGTTAATTGTCATGCGTTTCAAGGCTCTTTTCACTTCGGTGGAAAGGGTCTTTTTTAATATAGGAAATTTTCATGTGGTTAATGTCGTCCGCAGAAACCCCGGTTGCCGAAAATCCAATCATTTTTGACCCATTTATAGCAAATAGCGTCCTGTGAGTCCGCAAACCCAATGAAATCATGCTATTTACGGAAAATAAGGGCCTGTGAGTCCGCATAGAATTTTAAGCGGACTCAGAAGCCGCTATTTGGCAAAAATTCATGGTTTTGAGAGGTTTAGCGGACTGAGAGGGCACACATTCACGAGCACTAGGGATTGTTGAAATTTCTGAGTCTGAGGTAAATAAGTCATGTGTAAACTGGCAGGCAGTATAGGAGGAAGAATCTATTACTTCCTTTCAACATTTTTATAAGCTGATATGATATTTAAAATATTAACGTAGTCACCTAAAGCATTAAAGGCATAATTCACCCCCTTGTCCCATATAGTGAAAACAGGATTATATTCGGGGGGAACAAGTATGGGGCGGTATTTGAAAATAATTAGTTGGATTGTTGGGGCGTTTCTTTTAGTTTTTTTAATTCAGTATCCGATTCAAAAGTCACAAGAATCATGGGATACATGGTCACTTCCATTGTCAGGAAAAGTGATTGTATTAGACCCTGGTCATGGAGGTGTTGATGGTGGTGCAGTAGGGAAGGATAATACGCTTGAAAAGGACATTGTGCTAAAAATTGCTAAGGATTTGCAAAACTATCTCCAGCAATCTGGTGCCCTAGTTTACTTGACAAGAGAAGAGGACAAGGATTTAGCTGATGAGGGAACAGATGGACTAGCTAGAAGAAAAGTAGAAGATATACGAAGAAGAGTAGAGTTCATAAAAGACAAAGAAGCGGATTTTTTTGTTAGCTTACATTTAAATGCTTTACCATCTACTCGTTGGAATGGGGCACAAACCTTTTACTACCCAGGTCTTGAAGATAGTGAGAATTTAGCAAAATTTATTCAAGCTGAAATTAAAAGAAATTTAGAAAACACCAAGCGTCAAGCACTCGCATTAAACGGGATGTACATCTTGAAAAATGCTGATTCGCCTGGAGCACTAGTAGAGATGGGGTTTTTATCAAATAAGCACGAAAGGGAGCTTCTCAAAACAGAAAAATATCAGCATAAGATGGCAGGTAGTATCTATGAGGGGATTCTAAGATTTGTAACAGAGAAATCAACAAATGAAGGATAAAGAATGAAGCGTTAGATCCTGAAATCCTAATTACTTAGCATCTGGCAAAAGTATGTTATACTAGCCGTGAAAGATAAGTACCAAGTATGAATTCATACAATGATAGCAATGCTAGGAATAAAGGATGGTGACCTATTTTGTTAACGAAAGAAAAAGTAGTGGAATTGCTTAACCCTATAGAAGACCCGTTTTTACATAAAACGTTTGAAGTAACTGGCGGTATTGAAGAAGTAGTCGTTAAGGAAGACAAAAATCATGTTAGTATAAAGTTGGCAATTGCCAAAACAAATACTGGTGAGCAAATGCAACTCCAGCAACATGTCGTTAATGTGTTAAAAAAAGCAGGTGCAGCAACCGTTGGCTTAAGGTTTACACAACTACCAGATGAAGTAATTGAGAAACATCAACCTAGTTCCGAATCTAAACAGGAAGCTAATTTACTAAATGCGGAATCGAAGACGAAATTTATTGCAGTAGCTAGTGGAAAAGGTGGAGTAGGGAAATCAACTGTTGCGGTAAACCTTGCTGTATCCTTAGCCCGACTAGGTAAAAAGGTTGGCATTATTGATGCCGATATTTATGGGTTTAGTGTACCTGATATGATGGGAATAGAAGAACGCCCAGTCGTTAGAGGAGAACGCATTATTCCTGTAGAACGTTTTGGTGTTAAAGTGATCTCTATGGGTTTTTTCGTAGAGGACAATTCTCCGATTATTTGGAGGGGGCCAATGCTGGGTAAAATGTTGACAAGCTTCTTTAAAGAGGTTGAGTGGGGAGAATTGGATTATTTGCTTCTAGATCTACCACCAGGAACTGGAGATATTGCGCTTGATGTTCATTCCATGCTCCCTTCGTCAAAGGAAATTATTGTTACAACCCCACATCCAGCTGCTGCGTTTGTGGCAGCGCGCGCGGGTCAAATGGCGCTACAAACCGATCATGAAATACTAGGTGTTATTGAAAACATGGCGTATTTTGAGAGTAAAATTACTGGAGAAAAAGAATATGTATTTGGTCAAGGTGGTGGTAAAAAGTTAGCTGAAGTTTTGAAAACAAAAGTTATTGGTCAGTTACCGCTTCAACAACCATATGAAGAAGAAGACGTTTTTGCACCATCCATTTACCAAGAAGATCACGTTTCTGGTCAAGAATTACGCAGAGTTGCCGCAAAGATAATAGCGCAGTTAGAATAAAGAATAGGGAAGTGCCTAATTTTGGTGCTTCCCTATTTATTGTATTTTGTTTTCTGTAAGTGTGGGTTCAAAGAGCCGATAAATTAGAAGGTCGACTAATGTTGTTGCGTCCTGTGGCAACGTCAACACTAGCGTCCAAACAGGTAGGCAACGAAGTTTTAAGTAGCGGAAAACAAGACCAAAGAAGCTCGGCTAATGTCTACCACTTACCACTTCTTGTGTAAACGCTGGCTCAGCCCGTCTTGGACAAGCAGATGCGCCGCTTATCATTTGGAGACACGTATAACTTTCTTATTATTGTCCCCCGCCTCCACTATCACCTTGGCTGCCACCAGAACCACCACCAGAACTGCCGCTAGAACTGCCGCCTCCTTGTTGTCCGCTACCTTGACCTCCAGGCGCTTTCATTTCTTCTGCAGCCTTCAAGATAAGGTCACTCATTTGTGCTTTAAACATTGGTGTCTGTAGAGAATCTGTGATGATCTTTTCTAGCTCAGCCCTGAATTTTTGACTTGTTAAAACAGTTAAAATTTGTTTTTCCATTTCTGGATTTTGTAGTAATTCCAACATCTTTTTTTGGTAGTCTGAATCATTCATTAAACTTTTCATTAGTTTTTCTTGTTCATCTTTTATCATCTTCGCGTACGACTCGACAAATTTTGGATCTTCAAACATTTTAGACCAAAATTTCTTCCCTTCCTTGGAAGCCAATGCTTCAGTTACAGCATTCTTTAAAACTTTTGAGTCTAAAACTACTTGCTTTTGCATTTTTTCATCAGAAAGGATATCCGTTATCGCTTTTTTTCCTTCATCCGTTTTTAATATATCAACTACCATTTTTTTTGTTGTTTCGTAATCGGTTTGTTCACTACTTGCTGAGGAGCCGCCTCCATTACAGGAGCTAACCACAACCAAGAAGAAAATTATAATTACGAATTTGGCAGATTTGTACAACTTAGAAAGCCTCCTTTCGATTAACGATCCATACTCTTAATATGAGAATGGGAAGAAAAAATATGTATCGATAGGTAAAAACCTTTTTTTCATGGTAAAATAGCCGAAGATGACATTTGAATAATTTATAGGAGGAGTAAGTTTGAATAGCCGAAATTGGGTTCGCATGTTTTTAGTTACACTTTTACTTGGTGCAGTCGCTACATTACTAACGAGTTTTTTTGTTAAAACAAATTCCTATATGACATTTTTACAACCATTTGATTTGATTGAGTTACTTGGAATTATTGTATATTTTACATCTTTTGGACTTGTTTTCAGTTTGATTAGCCAAATGGGTTTTTTTGCATATTTAACGGTCAATCAATTTGGTTTAGGTATATTTCGTGGGTTTTGGACATCAATTCAAGTAGTCCTAATTGTGTTTACGCTTTTTGATTTGGTTTATTTTCGTTATTTAGGAAATAATGATGAAGGATTATTAGTATACATAGTCGTAGCTATTTTTATTTTGTGTTACGGATGGCTTATTTCTTGGATTAAAGCTAAGGAAACGAATCAAAAAGCATTTATACCAGCATTATTTTTTATGATTGTCGTTACATCAGTGGAATGGGTTCCAGGGTTGAGGACAAATGGGGGAGATTATGCATGGTTGATGATTGTTCCTTTACTTGTATGCAATACGTATCAGTTGTTGATTCTTCATCGTATCACCAATAAAGTAAATGCTTGATGGATTTAGTCTAGGTGTATCGATTCATAAAACAATGGTAGACGCACTCATTGCGCATCTGCCATTGTTTTCAGTTATATTGGGTGAAGTGGGATCATTCAAGTTTTTTTTCCTGCGCCTCTGCCCTTGATATTAATTCTGACATAGGAACAAATTTAAACCCTTTATTTTTTAAACCAGGTAATATTGTTTCCAATGCTTTTGGTGTTTGCTTTACTGAATCCGATGCATGAAGCAATAGAATATCTCCTTTTGTTGTGTTTTTCATGACATAATCGATAATGGTTTGTGTTCCTGGGTTTTTCCAATCCTGAGGGTTAACGTTCCAATGTATCACTTTAAAGCCCATTGATTCAGCCATTTTTAAAACTTCTTTGTTGAAGTGACCACTAGGAGTTCTAAGTAGCCTCGTATCATATCCTAACTTCCGAAATACTTCTTTTGCTTTTAATAGATCCTTTCTTACATCTTCAATATCCTGCTTTAAATAGCTTTCGTATCGATAGCCTAACATACCGATTTCATGACCATTTTTCTTTATTTTATCTACTAATTCTGGGTGTCTTTCTGCCCATTCGCCGTTTACAAAGAAAGTTGCTTTCACATCCTGTTTTTTTAGCTGATCTAAAATCGGCTCAACCTGAGTGTTTCCCCAGCTTATATTAAAAGTTAAAGCAATATTAGGATCTTTGTCACTACCTTTGCTAAGTGCAGCTGGACTTTCCTTAGAAGAAAAAACAGAAAATGTGGTTTCTCCCTGAACCCATAGAAAAACTGCAGAAAACATTGCTGCAATCAGTATAAGCATCCATCGCTTCCAGTTTTTAAATTTCCATACATAGAAATGTTGCATCCGTTCTCCCCCTTTTAGGACTTGCTATATTCTATGTCACACTTTGTCCAATATGAACTAGAATTAACTTTCTTCATTAATAATCTGCTTTTCAAAAAATCAATAAATCAGGTGGGTAAACGAAGAGATGCACCGCTTATCATTTGGTGACTTTTTGAACAACCTCTAATAAAAACCTGGTTAAATGGGAATGATAGGCGAGTAACTTTAAAGAGGAGTGATCAAGATGCAAGGCATGTTATTTAATGATATAGAACAAAAGGAAATGGAATATCTTATAAAAAGGGAACTTGAGGAGCTATTATTAGATATAGAGGATAGCCGTATAGAACATATAGTTAAAAGAGCAATGAATGAGCGTTACAAAATTTTATTTCAGCTTTTTCGTCGTGTGGCGAGTGAACAAGAATGTATGAAGTACATACCTAAACGTCTTAAAAGTGAATAAAATTAGTTAAAATAGAGCCTTGAAGTGAGTTCGTGACTTCGATATTTCATAGGCTTTTATCTATTGTTGGTTGGTATTTCTAATAACTTCTTCTTTTTTTTATTATTTTCTATTGCCAATCATAATAGAATATGCTATATTATTTTTTGTTGTCAGAAAAACATTATTACTAGAAGAAACAAAAACACATAGTAATATTAAAAAAATGTGTTGACCTAGTTTATCAGACATGGTAATATGTAATATGTCGCTCAAATGACGACATCATTTTGATCCTTGAAAACTGAACAAAACAACCAGTAATGTCAAGTAAGAAAAAGCTAGTTTTTCATTCGAGCAAGATGAAACGATCTTCGATTAAGTATGCAACGTTCTGTTGCAACATCGAAGTCAGC
>NZ_JAMQKB010000017.1 GCF_028416575.1 Terrihalobacillus insolitus
CCAAGAAAACAAATCAGCATAATTAACTACAATAATGTTCCATAAATTTTTAAAATGAACAATTTCATTTAAGGGGGGTGCTTTTTTGCGCCAAAATTCAGCATAACCCCCATTTTCGTATAAAAAGCACTTTTAGGGAGGAACAAAAGTTGGAAAAGCTTTCAGATCTATGGTTACTTTTAAAATATACATTTCTTGGTCTATTTCAAGGCTTTACAGAGCCTATCCCGATTTCATCTAGTGGACATTTAGTGATTGTCAAGAATCTGTTTCAGTTAGAAATGGAAGGACTCTCGTTTGAGGTACTCGTTAATTTTGGGTCTTTAATTGCAGTGCTAATTATTTATCGCCGGGATATTTTGCGGCTCATTCAAAATGGAACGGGCTACCTGTTTACCAAAAACAAACAACAGCGATCTGATTTTAATTTTATTCTATATTTATTAATCGGTACAATTCCAGCTGGGGTAATCGGAATTTTGTTTGAGGACTGGATTTCGACTACCTTTAGCTCGATAAAAATGGTCGGTATAACTTTAATTATTACCGGATTTGCATTGTGGATCATTCGTAACTTAAAAGGACAAAAAAATGACGGTGATCTAACATGGAAGGACGCATTGATTGTAGGTCTTGCGCAATCCGTAGCACTTATACCGGGGATTAGTCGATCAGGGGCAACCATCGTAGCCGCAATGCTGTTAGGTATGAAACAGACAACCGCCCTTCGATTTTCGTTTATGCTCTATATACCTGTTAGCCTTGGATCTATGCTATTGTCAGCTGAGGAATTGATCACCAATCCACAGTTCGAGGCACTATTCATTCCTTATATGTTAGCATTCCTTGCTGCAATTATTGCCTCTTATTTTGCATTGAAATGGTTCATGAATATTATGGCTAAAGGAAATTTAAAATATTTTGCTATTTATTGTTTTGTAGTAGGATTTCTTGCAGTTATTTGGTTGTAACGTTAAGCTTGGAGATTTTCTGTGTACTTGGCAAATCAACAAGCTGAAACATCGGGGAATCAGATGGAGCCTCAATATAGAAGCTCCATCCATAGCTATTTTATTTACCCACCGCTTACTGGTGGAATAAAAGCGACAGTGTCTCCGTCGCGAATCACTGTATCACCCTGCGCGTATTCTTCATTAATTGCAGTCATCGCTTGATCAATTGACAATACATTGTATTCTTCTTTCAACATTTGCTTTAAATCGGAAACGGTTATGGAAGTGAACTGCAATTCTAAGCTGTCTTTCCCTACAGCTTCCTGTAACTGTGCAAACAACAGAACATGGATCATGTTAAGTCCTCCTCTGACGGCTTTCCACCTGGGTATGTTTGTTGTTCCTTTTGATCTCCTATCCACATAGTGCCGTCCTCCCAATGCTCTTTTTTCCAAATTGGTACGATTTCTTTAATCCGTTCGATGGCATACCTGCATGCTTCAAAAGCATCTGCGCGATGGGGAGTGGAGACAGCGATCACGACAGCAATGTCCGTAATGTCTAAATGTCCAATGCGATGAACAATGGCCGTTTTTGCGTCTGGCCATTGTTGCTTAATTTCCGTGCCGATTTGTGTAAGCTTTTTTTCTGCCATCGGAACGTATGCTTGATATTCTAAAAACAGAGTTCGTTTACCCTTGGTGAATTCTCTTACGGTACCAATGAAAGTATCGATCGCTCCAGCTTTAGGGCGAACTACCTTTTCTACTACGCTTTCGATCGAAATAGTGTTTTTTGTAATCCAAAAATCCGATTGTCTCATGCTTCTCCCTTTCTTCCTTCATGTAGGATCCACGGGATATAACGAAGATCATCCTCAATAAAAAAAGTGGGTAAATCTAAGCCTTGTATACCCTGATCATCCCAAGTGATAACTGCCCTTATATTCGTTAAATTATGTAAAAGCTGTTGTAGATCATCCCGTCTGCGTATAAGTATAACTTTAGGAAGTCCAACATTTTTATATCCTTCAACGATCAAATAATCCAATGGAAAGTATTGATAATAATCGATCAGCTGATCCAATGAAAGGCCCGTGTTTTGCTGGATCGTAAGTTGAAACGTTCCATCACCTTCAACGCCGCTCATAATCGACCCAGCTTCCACATGCTGTTGGCTATCTGTTCCTTTTATAACCAATGGCTTACCACCATGTCCATGGTGTTTTAATGTTCCAACTTTTTTGTTTTGCTCGGTTAAAGTACGGACTAGCTTGTTGACAAGGGTTGTTTTGCCACTATTCTTATAACCAACTATTTGAATAATCGAAAAAGGATATCTGTTTTTCATGAAATAAAACCCCTTCGTCCTTCACTTTTCCTTAAAGCCGTTTATCATTTGATGACTTTTGGAACAACCTCTTGACAAAGTAACAATGAAACAGCAAGAACCCTTGCCAGTGTCCGCAAGAGTTCTTCCTGATGTGCATTAATCTGGGATACCAAGTGCGATTTTCGCGTAACGAGACATTCTATCCTTAGACCATGGCGGATTCCATACGATGTTTACATTCACTTCCTTTAACTCTGGAATATCTGCAAGAACCCGTTTTACATCTTGTTCGATATGTCCTGCCAAAGGACATCCCATTGCAGTTAGTGTCATGGTAACGGTACCGACACCATCTTCATCCATATCTACACCATACACTAGTCCAAGATTAACAATATCAATTCCCAGCTCAGGATCAATTACATTTTCAAGAGCACCCATCATATTTTCTTCTAAAGCAGCTTCCATTTACCTATACCTCCTTCAATCCTTATACTTTATTATAGTATAAACATAAAACGATTTAAATTTAAATGATCTAGATTACTTTGGTTGACTTTCTTTCATCATAGTTGCATTGTAAACCATTTAACCGTCTCTAAAATAGCATAGCGACTTACCTTATGATCCCGACCAGGCTCACGTAAAAATCGAATACTTTCTGGGTTTTTATATTCTTGAATGGCTCGCTCGTAAAAGTTATACGCATGATCAAATGGAACGACCGAATCCTTCTCGCCATGCCAAAAGAAAATGGGGCGCTCATATAGCTTTTCGATCTGTCTGGACAGATCTACTTTCTCCAGTGATTGATATAAATGCTCTATTTCTTCCTCTGAAATCGGAAAATGTTCTGTAATGCGTTTCGTATGTTCAATTAGTCCCTTTGCATAATCGGTTATTTTCGGAGATCCCATCAAAATAGCCGTTGCTTTTATCCAAGGATATTGTGTTAATGCAGCAGCAGTCGTAATACCGCCCATGCTCGTACCAGCCAAGCCAAAGCGACCATCCTTTAATAAGTTATTATCTTCTAGGTATTTTTTGATCAGAGCAATTTCCTTTATGTTTTGCTCGACAATTGCAAAAAATTCTAGTTCCCTTTTATCATTTGTAATGTCCCCTTGCCGTTCTCCGTGTAAATAACAGTCAGGCAAGACAACACGATAGCCTTTTTCCGCCAATAAATAGGCTAATGGGAGATTGTGCTCTTTCGCACTTGTGAATCCGTGGTAATATGTAAGTACAGGTAGAGCTTGATCTTTTTTGTCGGAGTGAACTACCTCTAATACAGGGATATGTTCCCAGTTTCTATTGTAAATACCTATCATTATTTATATCCCCTTTATTTTTTGTATATTTTAAGTACTTGTTTAATGATATTATTTCCAGTTAGCACAATGCAAAACATAACTACCATAAATGATACAAATTCTTTACAAGTTGGATTTTCCCTACTACACTATACATACATAACGAGGTGATCTTATTGAAAAAAGAAAGACATTTAATTGCATTAGATTTAGATGGTACTTTATTAACGGACACAAAAGTCATCCCTGATCAAACACTACAAACAATTGCAAAAGCAAAAGAACAGGGACACATCGTGGTAATTGCTACGGGCAGACCACACCGTGCTAGCTCGGAATATTACGACATACTTGGATTAGACACGCCAATGGTCAATTTTAACGGTGCACTAATCCATCACCCATCAGATAACAAATGGGATGTACTACATACACCTCTTCCGATTCGAACGGCAAGAAAAATTATTCAAACATGTTACGAATTAGAGGTGCCAAACATTTTAGCTGAAATAGGAAATCAAGTTTATCTAGATCGATATGACGAGGAGTTAATGAAAGTTTTGCATGTCCATAGACAGAACCAACCAATTACGGTCGGCAGTCTAAAAAACGAACTCAAAACAGACCCAACCTCATTACTCATTTATCCTCATGAAAAGCATGTTGAACAACTCAGGACAACTCTTAGCGATGAACATGCTTCAGTGATTGAACATCGCAAATGGGCTGCACCTTGGAATATTATCGAAATTGTTCGCAAAGGCTTAAATAAAGCAGTAGGTTTAAAAAAAATTGCACATTATTATCATATCCCAGTCGAAAGAATTATTGCATTCGGTGATGAGGATAACGATTTTGAAATGATTGAATATGCAGGTGTTGGCGTTGCGATGGCAAATGCTATTGACGAATTAAAACAAATTGCAAACCACATTACAGTAACCAATGAAGAAAACGGAGTAGCTGTATTTCTTGAAGATTACTTACATTTAAACGTCAAAGTGTAACCAACGAGCATGTAATCGGATGTTAAAATGTAACCAAATAACTGGCAATAATTACGAATCATTAAAAACACTTTTTCAACCCATACTAAGCTTGAACGCACAAAGCGTTCAGGCTTTTTTGCTGGGGGGAATCATAGTGACCAAACGAAGTAAATCAAAACGGTTTACACAGCAAGGTGCAGATTCTGTAAAAAAACACGATGAGCGCTTTCCGTATCGGGAACGATTCACTGACGTAAAACGAAAACGCGAAGAAGCAGACAATCACACTGTGGGAGGTTTTTAACGATGGCAAACAATATGGCAAATAATTTAATGCAACAAGCTAAAAATGCCGTCAACCGTATCACAAACGGTCAAGGTGCTAGAAATGGAGCAGACAAACAAGCGGCTCGAAATGCAATCCAGTCAGCATACACGAATGCTTCTCCAGAAGAACAGCAACAGCTGCAGCAGTTAGAACAGGAACTTGAGCAAAACAACGAATTAAAATAAGTTGTCTTAGCCCCCTCACCTTTCCTTTATGAGGGGGCTTTTTTTACATATGTTACACACTCGACAAAAACCGTAATTATTCCCCAGGAAATATATTGTTTTGCATTTCTATTTTTTCTGATATGATAAATAATAAAGAAAAATTATGAAGATGAATTACTAGGAGGAATCGTTATGAGTGTAAGAACTGAACCTACCCCAAATCCGAACGCTATGAAGTTTACTGCTGATTCACTGATTTTCCAAGGCAATAACAGTGTTTCTGTTATGCCAGGTCAAACAAGCGAACATGAAATATTAAATGAATTGATGCAACTAGATGAAGTAGACAACGTATTTGGTTTTCAAAATTTTATTACAGTAAACAAAGGTTTTGATGCTGAATGGGATATACTTACACCTAAAGTAGAAGCGATTTTAACTGAATTCGGGTTCTAAATGTTTATGTGAGTAAAGTTAAAAAATGAAGAGGTATCCTTAGTATCATAATAATACTATAGGAGACTCTTCATTTCTTTTTTAAGTCGCTACTTTCAGTAGAATAACATTGGACTGTTAAACCGTTCTTCTAAAGCTCCCATTTGGATTATCAATCTGATCTGGGTCAATTACGATGTTGTAGGGGCGTATCACTAAATTACGTTTGCCTTTTATTGTGCCGAAACCGCTGTTTTCTTTTGAATGTGATGACCAGTTATACTGATTATTGTTACCAGTGAAAATACCTGAGTTTTCATCAATCGAATTCACGTTAATGCTGTTAAATCGTATAAATCCTTTAAATCCCATACTTCATACACCTCTGTCTGACCATATCCTAATGGATCCCAGTTATCATCCTACCTGGCCTTGATTTGTAGCATCGAACTCATTATCTGAAATAATCGTATCCGTTGTATCAGGATCCATAACGTAATTCCGTGAATGGATCGTATAATTCCAACCGAACAGCATCCCATTTCCGAAATTATTTTTGGAATGTGCGTTCCAACCAGACTGCACATTCTCGCCTACTGTAATGGTTGCATTTGTATCCTGTGTATTAACATTTACTGAATCAAATAAAATAGAATAGGTCATGCAAATATCCCCTTTCTAAGAGTCACAATGCTTGCCCTTGATTTGTTGGATTATTTTCGTTGTCGTTAATTGCCGTATCTGTAACGTCAGGATCGAAAACATAATTTAATGAGTTCGTTGCCACATTCCAGCCAAACAGCATGCCATATCCAAAATTATTTTTGGAATGTGCGTTCCAACCTGATTGGGTGTTCTGCCCGATAGAAACCGTTGCATTAGTGTCCTGAGCATTTACATTAATGGAACCAAATACAATGGGGACTGCCATAAATCAAGCTCCTTTCTGTTTATATAAACAGCATCCTACTGTTCAGATCGTTAATACTATATAGTAATGTATTCCCCGTATTTATATTTGTGAAGGTCTATTTACGGCTCGGGTTCGTCATCTTGAAAATCCTGCTCAATGTCAACGTCCTGCTCTTCAATTAGTTTGTGAAGCCATTCTGGATATTGACCAGCTTGACTTTGGTGAAAAACTTCTTTAATGTCTTTTTCATCTAATCTAGAAAAGATATCAGAAATATCATTATTGTCTCCAGAAATACTTCCAAAGCCTTGATTTTGTTTTTTATTACTTGTAAAATCCTTCGGGAAATTATTTCCAAAATTCACACACGAGGCCGACTCGATAGTTCCAATTTGAATGGAACCAATAATGAAATTTGGTGACAGGGTTTTCAAAAAGGATCACTTCCTTTTGTTGTTTTGTTGCTTAGACGGCAATAATTTTCCATTAATCTTGACACGTATTGCCTTATTTTTAGAAATGGTTTGATGGGGGGTTTTGTCCCAATTAGACTGAAGTGGAATGATAACTGGTTTTGTTTTTTTATCTTGGGAAGATGTTATTCGGGTATCATCCTCTTTTGATGTGGAAGAACTACTTTGTTGTTTTTGTTTCTTTTGCTTGCTTAAAGACGGAGAAAATGTGTTGCCGACATTCATCATTCCGCTCAATTCTTTAATGTCTATTTTATCTATATGGTAGGTCAAGTCATCTAAATCAAATTGATCTATATTTACATGCTCAATGTCTAGATGATATGTATCCTCTTTTTTTGACTGATTGGATTGACTATTTATAGTCATTTGCTTTTCAATGTTTTTTATAGTCTGGTGGATTTCTTGTAGAATTTTTACTATTTCTTTACTCTCGTTTCCCATGGTCTTTCATCCTTTTTCCAAGTTGGTTGCATTACTTGACAGTAGGAATATATGGTTAGGTTTAAAATGTAATTCATTTTGTCAACCATTAATATAAATTTTTACTTTCTTATCTTGTAAAAAAGGATATGCCGTTTATTCAAGAGTCAAGACCGTTTTCACCCTTATCTTGATGTCGCACAATAGAGGTCTTTCTTTTTACCGTGTTGGAAGTACCGTCGATAGAACCAAACCCTTCGGAAGTCCGGGATGTACTATTCCACTTCGATTGGCGATTGGATCCATAAAACAATCCAGAATTGTTTTGAATCGCTCCTACTTTGATAGAGTTATACCTAATTTTGGACATAGCGATCTATACATCTCCTCATTTTATTGATGAAAATGAACATTTACCTGTTCCTTATATTCTCCACTCTTGTGGACAAACAAAGGAATTTGAATGACTAACAATCCATTATGATAATCAGCCCGTATATGTTCCAGTGCGCAATCTTTTGGCAACGAGATACTTCTACTAAACGAACCACTTGATCGTTCCTTCAGCAAAAATTTGTATTCCGCTGATGCATATTTTTTTAAAATTTTTCCCTCAATGTTAAGCGTATAGCCATGAAGACTTATGGTGAGCTCACTTTGCGATTCAATACCCGGAATTTCGGCAACAACGATAACTTCTTTCTCTCCACGGCAGAGATCAACCCTTGGTCCAATAAATGGTAAAAATTCCGATATCATTTCCCAAAAGTCATCTCCAAGTACTTGCCGAAAATTCTCCATTTCCTCAAAGCTTTTGTCTTGCTTCACACAATCATCCCCTTAGCTCACAGCCTACCTCTATTCATATATATTCTTTCCCATATCTTATATGCAGTTCTACTTGTTTCTTTTACAGTAAGCTGAAAGCATAGGGGAATTAGGTGTAGTCTAAAACCATTTACAAATCAAATTGGACTATCCGTTTTTAATCGTTTTTTCTGAAAAACCCAAAAATCCCTGTTGTTTGCACAATATTTGTGAATGCCTCTGGATCTACGTCTTTAATAATTTTTTCCAAATCATATAGTTCATATCTCGTTATAACTAAAATCATCATGTCTTTATGTTGCTTTGTGTAAGCTCCGCGAGCAGGGATAATTGTAATTCCTCGCACCATTTTATTGTGGATTGCCTGCTGTAATTGATCTGCTTTTGTAGTAATAATCATCGCCGTAACCTTTTCGTGGCGAGTATGAATCGCATCAATCACTCTTGTTGAGACATATAGTGTTAAAAGTGTATATAAGGCATTTTCTGGCTCGTAGAGAACGCCAGCAAAGATTATAATTAAGCTGTTTAAGATGAGAAAGTAATTACCAATCGGTTTGTCTTTCATTCTAGAAAGAACCATTGCCACAATATCTAAACCGCCGGTAGAAGCACCCCACTTTAGCGTGATCCCAACGCCTACACCACCGATCACCCCACCAAACACTGCATTAAGTATAATATCTTTTGACAGCTGTAAAATAGGTAATAGTTCTAGAAAAATAGTCATAAAAATAACGGAAATAAAACTGTAAATGGTAAAGCCTTTTCCAACTTTATACCAACCAAGGATGGCTACTGGAATATTTAAAATAAAGAGAATGATACCAGTACTTATGCCTTGAATATTAAAAAAGTCTTGAAACACGCTAGAAAGCAACTGGGATACCCCAGTAAATCCACTAGCGTATACATTGGCACTTATTAAAAAGAAGTTCAATGATATGGCATTCAAAATAGCACCAAATAGTACGACAATAATACGCTTAGCCTCAAACAAAAACATGGCCTAGAACCTCCTTTACTGTTACGCTAACCTTTTTTTAGTTGAATATGTATCCATCATTACTTAACCATTCCCACACAGACAAAAGGAAAACCTATAATGAGCCCTTCTCAAAAATTGTTTTGACTATATACCATGGTAACGCTAAACTAAAAATAAAATAGTTTTCATACTAATAAAGAAGGTGAATTAAATGTCTGTGAAGATTATAACCGATTCCGCTTCTGACTTATCAGAAAACCACTATACAACATATGATATCGATATGGTTTCCTTAACGGTTCAGTTAGACGGGAGGAATTACGAGGATGCCCGAACCATATTCGCCAAGACAGTCTATGATGCAATGCGAAATGGAAAAGTGCCTAAAACATCTCAAGTATCCCCACAAACATTTACGAACACATTTGAAAAATATGCAAAAGTCAACCAGCCTTGTATCTACATCGCCTTTTCATCCGAGCTTTCAGGTACCTATCAATCCGCAAAAATAGCGGAGCAGGAACTAAAGGAGACTTATCCAAATTGGGAATTGCATATTTTAGATACTCATTGCGCCTCTGTTGGACAAGGACTGGTTGCGCTTCGTGCTGCTGAATTGGCTCAACAAGGCGAATCTTTTCAAACTATTTTAGATGTCGCTACCTACCATGCCAATCACATGGAGCATATCTTCACAGTTGATGATTTAGAGTATTTGTACCGAGGGGGGCGCGTTAGTAAAACAGCTGCTTTTGTCGGATCCTTATTAAAAATAAAACCTTTGCTCCATGTTGAAGAAGGTAAGCTCGTTCCACTCGAAAAAATTCGAGGCTCAAAAAGAGTGTTAAAAAGAATGGTTGAGTTAATGGATGAGCGCGGAATCGATTTAACCAATCAAACAATCGGAATTAGCCATGGTGATGATATTGAAACAGCTAACCAACTAGCTGAAATAGTTAAAGGCAAATATGGAACAAACCGAATTGAGATTGAAATGGTTGGTTCTTCAATCGGTGCACACGCTGGCCCAGGAACGCTCGCATTATTTTTCTTGAACGATATTTATAAATGACCTTGTCGTTATGAATTCCCCAACAAAATAGTAATCATATAGCTCCTAGTGTGTTCATATTTATTAGTAATACACCATTGATATGCGGCTATTATCATTATTAGGGGGAATAAAATGATACTATTAAACGACCTGATCCTTTCGTATGAACAAGACCGAAATCAGCATCCAGATTCACCAGATGCACTACTCGATTACTGTCAGCAAAAGTATATTTACGGAGAAATTGAAGTGGGAAACTACCGGAAAATTTATCAATACTTACACAGCCAAGGCGCCACTTCTTCTCATGAAATAACATAATCATAACTGTCGCATCTCGTAAATAGCGGAGTAAACACCCGTCAAAAAAAGAAAACAAATCGGAAATAGGAGCTTAATAACACACGAAAACATAAAGATCAAATCGTTTTCGTGTGTTATTTGTTCTACTGTTGCAGATTATTTGGTGTTTTCCAACTGTACTGTACTGCCTTTTCTACGCACTAGTTGTTATTCTTTTTAGCTTTCCGTTCCAACGCGATGATGAATAGAACAAAGCCTCCAAACACAACTCCAATAAAGGAAACAACGAGCCAGTTGATTCCAGTATCCTCTTCCACAATGAATATGTCAGCCGTTTCCCTGTCTAAGGCAATTTTATAACTTCCATCCTTTTGTTTTCTAACGATGTTATCCTGAATGAGACCGGTTAGCTGCATCCCGTCTGGCACTTCATCAATCGCAATTGTTTTTGTCGAAACATCATTATTTATAGCAACGTATACAGTTTGATCCTCGTATGTTCGCTTTATCAATGTCATTGCTCCATTGTCATCAACAAACGTTAAATCGCCTTTGGTAAGAGCAGGAAATTTTATTCGAATCGAAGCAAGTTGCTCTATATATGTCTTGAGATCTTCATCACCGCCTCCAACTCGAGAAGTTTGATGATCGGGCACATCTTTCCCATTGTCCATTGGAATTTCTGACCCTTGATAAACGACAGGGATACCAGGTGTTGTGTATAAATAGGTTAATCCAAGCTTCCATCTTGTAATAGGATTTTGTTTATTAAGTATCACTTTTCGAGTAAATCGAGTCGTTTCTTGACTATCTAAGAAAATAACGCGTGATGTTACGTCTTTATATGTTGCTTCTTTGTTAAGAAAGCGTTGATACAGTTGTTTTGGACTTTCACCAAACGTGCTAAATACATCTGTTGATGCTTCAACAAAAGATGGATCAACAAAGCTATCTGTGCCTTGATCTAAATACGTATTTATCGTATCATCAGAAACATCCCCATTCATGTCACCAACAAGAATAAAATCGGATTTCTCTTTGCTTAGATTAGAACTGAGTGAGGACAAAAATGTTGGTGGGACGTCTTCTAGCATTTTAAGTCTATAGCCATCAATATTTGTGTTTTCAAGCCAAAAAAGAGCCGTTTTTAGAATTTCCTGCTGCACATCTTTATTTTTTAAATCTAGTAATGATACCTCATTTAACCATGGTTGATTCGGGAATTGATAATTGTTTGGTTTATACCATTCTTTTTTATTTTGATCTTTTGTCCATGGGTGTGTGGTTGCAGTGAACTGAATTGGGAAATCAATGATTACCTTCATGTTCCGATCATGCGCTTCTTTTACTAATTCCTTCATGTCATCCATCGTTCCAAAGCTCGGTTCCATTTTTCTAAAATCAGTAATCCAATAGCCGTGATACCCCTTTTTTGCATTTTTCATAATGGGACTTAAATTAATTGTAGTAAATCCATAACCCTTTATGTAATCAAGATTATCTATAATTCTTTGGATGTCACCACCACGAAAAGCCTTTGGATCGTCAATATCAACTACCTGATCGTTAGACGAGGTACCGTTTACAAAGCGGTCAACGAGAACGTAATAAACAACTTCTTCTTCCCATGCTCCTTTTTGTGCATCCTCAGCACTAATCTGTACAGCATTTATGAAAAAAAGCGGTAGGATAAGAGTGTATATTAGTACTTTATTCATGCATGTCCCTCCTATATTTGTACTATAATTGCGTCGTTTCAATTCGCATATTATTTGTTCATTTTTTCAACACCTCTTCTAGATTAGCCTTAACAAAAGATAGAGTCAATCTTATCCATTCGTTAGTTGTGACCAAATAGGTACAATCTAATCGTTCGCTTACCACACAAAAAGTCGCATGCGAATTCAACATCTCACATGCGATCCTACTATTAGTAGTGGTATTTGGTGACTTTTTGAACATCCTCTTATAACTATCTTTCTATCTTAACATCATACTTACGTAACCAATGATCTATTTGACCGAGGTGTGCAAGTAATTGAGGACCTGTCATCAACTGACCGTACCAGGGCTCCTTTATGCCTTTCCCTTCACTTTCTACCAATTTTTTTATCTGTTCAGGATCGAACAGTTCAAACAACCGAGCTTTCGGATCGTTTAAAATTTCTTCCATCCAACCTACAACAGCTTTTGTATAGGCAGGATGATGCGTCTTTGGGTATGGACTTTTCTTTCGATAAAGAATTTCATCTGGAAGTAGCCCTTCTAATGCTTTTCTCAGAATTCCCTTTTCCCGATCTTGGTATGTTTTCATATCCCATGGAATGTTCCACACATATTCAACTAGTCGGTGATCACTAAATGGTACACGTGCTTCAAAGCTCGCTCCCATACTCATACGGTCTTTTCTGTCAAGCAAATTCGGCATAAACCACTGCATATTCAAGTAAAACATTTTTCTGCGTTGGGATTCAATCTCATTATCCCCTTCATACAGTGGCGTTTCATCAATTGTTTCTTGGTAGCGCCGGAGCATATAATGTCTTAAATCCAATTTTTGTTTCCATTCCTCATTTAATAAGGAATGTCGAGTTTCGGAAGATCGAATCCAAGGAAATCCTTCTCGGGTCAAATCTTCTTCCCGGTAAAACCATGGATACCCTCCAAATATTTCATCTGCACACTCACCAGATAAGGCTACAGTTACTTCTTGTTTTGTTTGCCGACAAAACCATAGTAAAGAGGAATCAACGTCAGCCATACCAGGCAAATCTCGATACTCGACGGCTTCCGTCAACATTTCTTTTAAGGTGTCATTATCCATGACAAACCTATGGTGTTCTGTCCCATGTGCTTCCACCATACTCCCAATAAAGTCTTCATCACTATTTGGCTGAAACGTGCTCTTTTCAAAAAATACATCGTTTTCTTCGTAATTAATGGAGAAGGTTTGAAGCTTTCGATTTGGGTCATTTTCTTTTAGGTAGTTGGACGCAATGGCAGTGATTGCACTCGAATCTACCCCACCCGATAAAAAAGTTCCAAGCGGTACATCAGATACGAGCTGTCTCTCTACAGCATCCGTAAACAAATATCGAATTTTTTGTGCTGTTTCTTCTATGTCTTCTGTGTGTAGGGTGCTATCTACGTTCCAATACCTTTTTGTCCGTAGTCCATTTTTATCAAAAATCCCTACATGTGCTGCACGTAATTCGTTGATTCCCTTAAAAACACCATGACCTGGAGTTCGAGATGGTCCTAACGCAAGGATTTCACTTAATCCTTCATGGTCAATGATTGGTTCTATTTCATCATGTGAGAGTAATGCTTTTATTTCTGAACCGAACATGAGACTGGATCCTTGTTCGGTGTAAAAAAGTGGCTTGACACCTAGTCGGTCTCTTGCGATAAAAAGTTGTTCCTTCTCAGAATCCCAAATGGCGAACGCAAAAATGCCATTTAATAGATCAACACATTCCTCTTTCCATTCTATATAACTTTTTAACAGTACTTCTGTGTCTGAATGTGATCGAAATGTCCAACCTCTGTGAACTAATTCTTTACGTATGTCTTCGGTATTGTATAACTCGCCATTATAACAAAGAACATATTCATATCCATTTTGTGTATATTTCATTGGTTGCTTACCGCCTTCTGGATCAACGACAATTAACCGCTGATGCCCAAAGGCGGCATGTGTTGAAACCCACTCGTTGTATTCATCAGGTCCTCGGTGTTTAATGGCCTGTGCCATTTTTCTTATAGGTGTTATGTCTTTGGATAAATCACGCTGAAAGTCAACCCAACCTGTAATACCACACATTCGTCATAACCCCTTTCTTTTGCATTATTTATCTTTATGCGAGATAAGAGGATAATGTGAACCTATATGTGTGGAAGTTAGGCTACTTCTGTGAAATACTATTTTCTCCGTCAATTAAGGCAGCAGTCCTAATGGTAATCGACCAAAACCTAACAATAAAGTAATAGCAAAAGCAATCCCTAGCTGAATCCATGCACTTTTCGCTGATTTGCCTTTACCAGTCTTAATAGCTACCATTTCTATGGCTGCAATCACCCATAGACCAGCGAGTGCTTTCGTAATAGCTTCTGGCAGCATCGTGGATCCTTGAAAGTACATAGCTATCAGCTGACCACCAGTGTATAAAATAAACAAGTAGTCGAGACGCAATATCATGTGAACAATTTTACCTGGTTTTTCTTTTCCTTGTTTATAAAACGATAGAACAAGGAATAACAAAATAAATGCTAATACCCATGATGTAATATGTAAGTTTGTCATTTGTTTGCCTCCTTTATGATGAATCAAGCTTATCATACCATGTTTTACATCGTATTTCATATGAACGATTTATGAACACTTATGATGAGCATCCTTATTATTGAAAGAAAAATTTGATAAAAACTGTTATACTTTAGGTAAGCTCATAATATATTTTTTTGAAATGGAGGGATAGTATGCCACAAACAAGTCAAGCAATTATTGACCAAACTCAGGAATATGGTGCGAAAAACTACCACCCTCTTCCAATTGTTGTTGCAAAGGCTGAGGGTGTTTGGGTTGAAGATCCAGAAGGCAATCGATACATGGATATGCTTAGTGCTTATTCAGCAGTAAACCAGGGTCATCGCCACCCAAAAATTATTCAGGCATTAAAGGATCAAGCAGATCGAGTTACCTTAACATCAAGAGCATTTCACAATGATCAACTGGGGCCGTGGTACGAAAAAATATGTAAGCTAACGAATAAGGAAATGGCTCTTCCGATGAACACTGGTGCAGAAGCCGTTGAAACTGCTATAAAAGCAGCACGACGCTGGGCATATGATGTGAAAGGTGTAGCAGAAAACAAAGCCGAAATTATCGCATGTGTTGGGAACTTCCACGGAAGGACGATGACTGCAGTTTCTCTTTCATCCGAAGAAGAATACAAACGAGGCTTCGGTCCAATGCTTCCAGGGATCAAAATTATACCATACGGCGATGCACAAGCATTAAAAGAAGCAATCACGGAAAATACTGCTGCATTTTTAGTCGAGCCGATTCAAGGTGAGGCTGGTATTGTTATCCCTCCAGAAGGCTTCCTAACAGAAGCTTATCAGGTGTGTAATGATAACCAAGTATTGTTTATTGCCGATGAAATCCAAGCTGGTCTAGGTCGAAGCGGAAAAATGTTTGCTTGTGACTGGGAGAATGTGACTCCAGACGTCCTCATACTTGGAAAAGCATTAGGTGGCGGGGTTTTCCCTATCTCCTGTGTCGTAGCAAACAAAGACATTTTAGGGGTGTTTAACCCAGGCTCCCACGGGTCAACGTTCGGCGGGAATCCGCTAGCATGTGCAGTATCTGTCGCATCACTTGAAGTATTAGAAGAGGAAAATTTAACAGATCGATCACTTCGGTTAGGCACTCAGATGATGAATGAGCTACGCAAAATTGAAAACCCTGTGATCAAAGAGGTAAGGGGAAAAGGCTTATTCGTAGGAGTCGAATTGCATGAAAAAGCACGCCCTTATTGTGAAAAGTTGAAAGAGAAAGGATTATTATGTAAGGAAACACACGAAAATGTAATCCGTTTTGCTCCACCGCTCGTCATTGACGAAGACGATCTAGAATGGGCTATTGGAAAAATCAGGAAAGTACTTGAAGCATAATGCAGAAAATGAGTCAGGCACCCTTTGTTGGTAAAACCTGACTCATTTTTTCATGTTGAGGCATGAGAATCTTCCTGTTGTTTTATGACCTTTTGCCACGGTTGCTTACGATCGTACGTAAGGCTTCTCCACACCCATTCCAGTGGCCCAAACTGGTGCCCCTTCAACCACCAACGACTCCAAATTACTTGCATGCTATAAAAGAAAAGAACAAAAATGACGCCTTTCATCGGTGGTATCGAACCATATAGCCCAAATCCAATCGAATAAAATAAGCCAAATGAAACGATTGATTGCAATACATAATTAGATAATGACATTCTACCAACATACGTAAGAGGCTTTAACAACCGCTTAAAGCGTTCTTTATGGAAAAGTAGCGTAATCGTTACGATATAAAAAAGTGCGGACGCTGATCCTCCAATATTATCCTGCGCATATGCAAACCACCTTGGATTATCAAATACATATGGCCCCATTTTCATCACAACAAACACGAGTAACAGCACAACCCAAGATCCTTTAAGGAACTGCCAATGGTCTTGTACTTGGTGCAACCATCTCTTGCGTGCTACGTACATACCAAATAGAAAAAGCGGTAATAAGCTTGCTGTCAAAAACACATATCCAGACCCACCATTTACATAGATCCAATCCGAATAATTTTGACTCCAAATATCGAGTAATGAGCCCGATCCATAGTTGTTGAATGCCTCCTCTATCCGATTTCTATCTTGGAAATTACCTAATCGTTCACGAATCGAATATAAATTCCACGTGATCAATCCAGTCGATATAAAAAGTAAGTTGATTCCCCACAGCACCAAAGTCTTGTCCTTCCGTCTAAGAAACAGCAATAATAGTAAACCGATCAACCCATAAGACAACAAGATATCGCCGTGCCATAGAATAAAAGCGTGAATCAAACCAAATCCAATTAAGATCACCAATCTCCTAGATAATAAACGAGGTGCATGTAAACCTCTCTCTGTTAATCTTTCAACAAAAATTTGTGTGCCAAAGCCAAACAGAAATGAAAAAAGTGTATAAAAACTCGCCTGAAAAAAGATATCAATTAGACTTTGAATAAGGTGATCTAGTGTGGAAGACCAATACACATCTTCTCCACCGTACAAAAAAAACGGCGCATTAAAAGCAGGTACATTTACCATGAAAATTCCTAAAATTGCAAACCCCCGCGCTGCATCGATCCATTCTAATCTTTGATGTTCGAACACCGGTGTTCCCGTTTCGTTCATTTAACGTCCTACCTTTCTTTTATACGCAATGATCCTCTTTCATTATTATAACAAATGAAATGAACATCCCATTTAAAACTTTCATAAACTACTACAAAAGGAGGATGGATTATGCCTGCAGTAGTTGGAGCTGTAAAAGTGCTCACTTTATCCACTTCCAGTATTTTCAACATTGGAGATGTGTATGCGATGCATCCATATAGTCAAGCAAAGACATTTGCTGGTGGCGGATCCTTTAATACTGGAGATGACATCCAAATACAGCTTGATAAATCATCCATACAAGTAAGTGATAAAGATACTATAGATCAAGTGATTGAATAGAAATATGGAATTTTTTAAAAAATAAATTGTTCGCTTTATCCTCATGGGAGTGTTTCAAATGAATTTAACGGTACATCGGTCCATTTGCATCTCTTTTTTTAAGGTTGGAAGTGTCACCAATTCATCTGTATTACAAATTGGGAGTGCAGGAAATATACAAGCACAATCAGATATATACAATACTGGAGGCTTTTCAGAAGCGGCAGAGCCGGCGGAACCTGAAGTAACCGAAGAGCCCCTCGTTCCTCTCGCCCGACCGTCATAACACAGACAAAGATTTAGGTGCATAAGGTATTGTAAGTGCGTGTTCAAAAAGTCAACAAATCAGAAGCAAGCAGGTCGAGGCGGCGCAGTTTTGAGTAGCGCAGCGTATGCTTTTAATACGTGAGCAACGGAAAAACAAGCAAACGAAGAGATGCGCCGCTTATCATTTGGTGACTTTTTGAACTTCCTCTGTAAGGAAAATGCCTAGGAGAGGAGTCATTCAGTTGAGTTACATGAACCAATGGTCCGATTACCTTGCGCAAATGAATCGTTATCTTCAGCAGCAAGACGAACGAATAAAGGCATTAGAAGAACGCGTTCGTACCATTGAAAAAGATAGAAAAACAGCAAATCAAACAACAATTGAAAAAATAGAATACAATTTTGATCAATTGAAAATCGAACGATTGGACGGTAGCCTTCATATCGGAATTTCGCCCGAGGATTTATCAAAGGTTGAGGACATGTCGTTAGGTCAGCAATCTGCCTTGTCTCCATATCCTATTTCACAATCACCATCTCAGTCACCCTATTCAGAAGTAGACAGTTTTTTATCAAATGAGGCACCAAGTCTGATAGAACAAGAAATGCGCACACAGAAAAAGCCCAATGACCCACAGTTTATCCAGACGATAATAGAGGACATTCGAAAACAGCTGCCTACACGGATTGCTCACTATGAACGACTTGCCAAAGAGAAGGGGATGAGTGAAACAGAGTTGTACCACTATGTTACAGAACAAGTAAAAGGGGAAATACGCGATTCCCTACAAGCATTTTTTAATCAAGAACAGCAAAAAGGAGAGAAGGAACAATGATAAAACATGAAGTCCATAACTGGGATGTGAACGTGGGAGATATACGCATTCTTGGGGTTTCCACTTCTTCCGTTTTTCTAATTGGAGATAGTGAAGAGATAAAATTAACGTCATTTTTTGATACGCCACCTGAATCTTATATTTTTGGATCAGTCGTGCCTCTTTCACGTCATGCAAAGGAGTAAGTTGACGATGCATAAACGGACTGCAAACGTTAATCGTATAAAAGTGATCGCTGCATCGAACAGTGCAATTGTTGGCATTGGTGATGTAACATACAGTTCTCCCGTTTCAAACATTATTGCCGTTCAAAAGGAAGGTAATGTGTTCATAAATGAAGAAAACAAATATGATTTTAACAAGTACCCCGTTTTCAGCCGTTCCCCCGCGGAGCATCATGATCATCCGATCCGCGTGCAGGAGGATACAACGCATCATGTACCAGCTATAGGTGTCAACAAGGTCGATGTATATGGAGTAGCATCCTCTTCTATTTTTCAGGTAGGTTCTTTAGGTCATATCGATGCTGAGGCTAGATTAAAGCACATTCGCATCCTTAAGGATGAACAAAAATAATGCTTGACGATATACTATTTGTATAGTGCATGTTCAAAAAGTGGACAATAAGAGGATGTTCAATAAGGGATCTTCGACATTCAAATATAGAAAGATGCACTTTATTTGATTTTCTCCTAAGACCCTTATCTTTTTGTACCAAATTACAACAAAGAAGGTGTGTAATATGCCATCAGTAGTTGGCCCGATTAAAATAAATAGTGTCGGTGGTGGGGTCGTAAACTTTGGTGATAGCTTTTATTTATCGCCAAAAAGTGCTTCCAAGACTAGTTCTGGCTCTGGTGCCTTTAACACTGGCGATTTCATTTGTACGAATAATGGTTTGAATTCCACAAACGTATCCGATCCCGATGTAGCTGACCAAAATACTACAGCAAACGCATAATGGAAAAGGTGCCCTGAAAAACGTTCAGGGCACCTTTCTTGCACAATTTGTATCGTTACAATTCTATCAATAATCCACCATCAAAAAAATATAAATATTTTCCCACTACTGGTTCTTTCCAAATTTCTTCTACTGCTGTAGCGTAGAGATCAAGCTGTGTCTCGTAACGTTTTTTTAGTGTAACTTCTTTGTCCTCATCGGAGCCTTTCGATGGAACGGTATCTGTTTTATAATCGAGAATAATCCAACCACCTTCATGACGAATCGCACAATCAATGACACCTTGAATCAGTACTCGTTCATCTGTGTCGTCGTCCCACTCGGCATATACTTCATTTGCAGGAAGTGTTAAGCTAAACGGCACTTCTCGATAAATAGTTACAGCTTGAATCAATTGTTCACCAATATTTGTTTGGAAAAATTGTTTAATAGCACCAACATCAACTGTATCTGCTTCTTCTTGTGTGATTATTTCTTTTGTTACAATGCCTTGAACGTGTTCTTCTAGCTCAATTGTCGTTAATTTCTTCGTCAATGGTAAGTGCTGCATGACAGCATGCATGGCACTTCCTTTTTCAGCAGCAGTTAGACGTTTCTCCTTTTGCATGAAACGAGGGCGATTTCCAATTGGTGCTTTATACGTTTCGAGCAATTGATCACCACTATATTCGTCCTTCCACTCTCGCTGTCGTTTTAATTCTGTGACAGATTGTTTCGCTCGATAGGTAGAAGCATTCGGATGTGGATATTGATATGCCAGTTTTTTCTCGACAGCTTCATCAAGAGAAGGATCCAAATCGAGTAACGGCTCCCAATTCCGAATGGCTTTTTCTAGGTTGCTTTTATTTGAACCTAAAGGGGATTCTTGCCTAGTAAGCGCACTACCATGCATCAATCGAACATCCCAAGAAGAAACATCGTTTTGAATCTCCTCTGGCACTCGAACACTTACCTTTATTTCATCACGCAACACTTCATTTTGGTGATGACGGATTAAAGCAGGGCCAATCCAATCTAAATAGCTTTTCGATTCTAATCGGTAATGGGCAGGAAGTACCCACTCTGGATGGTCGATTAACTGCTGCCACTTCTCCTGTTTTTTCTCAAAGGACGCAACATTCCCAACCATCACTAATTTTTCTTTAGCACGGGTTAACGCAACATATAGGACGCGCATTTCTTCGGCTAGTAGTTCTCGCTGTTTTTCTTTTTTTAACGCATGAAAAGCAAGAGTTGGGTACATGATCCGCTTTATTGGATCAATATATTTACTTCCAAAACCAAGATCTTTATGAAGCAAGTATTTTTGTTTTATGTCCTGTTGATTAAACTGCTTATCCATTGCACCTAAAATGACGACTGGGAACTCTAATCCCTTACTTTTATGAATCGTCATCATCCGGACGACATCCTCTTGTTCACCAAGTGCCCGTGCCGCGCCAAGATCATCACCTCGTTCTTCCATCCGCTCAATAAATCGTAAAAAGCGGAACAATCCGCGAAATGACGTCGATTCATAGCTTCGAGCCCGATCATAAAGTGCTCTTAAATTTGCCTGACGCTGACGCCCGCCTGGAATCCCTCCAACGAAATCGTAATAGCCTGTCTCTCGATAGATTTGCCAAATTAATTCAGACAATGCACCCTGCCTCGCCCTTGATCGCCACTCGTTTAGTTGATTCAGAAATGAAACGATTCGTGCTATTTTTGGATGACTAGATTGCGCTACAAATGCTTTCAGTGCATCATGATAAGGGGCACGTCTTTTGGCTAAACGAATTTGCGCAAGATCCTCTTCGTTGAGACCCACTATTGGTGATCGCAGAATCGCTGCAAGTGGGATATCCTGTTTCGGATTGTCAATCACCTTCAGCAAACTCAACATCACTTTGATTTCAATTGCTTCTAAATATCCTGTAGACAGTTCGGCATATACAGGGATGCCTTCTTGTTTTAATTCATCCACAATCGTTGGCGCCCAGGTCATGGAACGCAACAGGATCACGATATCTCGATAACGGACATCTCGCTGTACTCCCGTTGCCTTATCGATTACCTGCATAGGGGAAGCCTTATAACCAATCCACTTTTTGATCATACGCGCATAGGTGCGCGCTTCCAATTGAGCTTTTTCTAAATCCTGAAAATCTTCATCCTCTTTGGCATCATCTTGCTCTTCTTCCTTACTTTCTCTGTCGATAATAACAAGTTCAACGTCCGTATCACTATTTGTCAGTTCATCATACATTTTATTTGCATAAATGAGCTCAGCGTCTTCATCATAGTTCATCTCGCCAACTTCTTCATTTAACAGCTGTCTGAAAATATAGTTGGTAGCAGCTAACACCTGCGTTCTACTGCGAAAATTACGAGCAAGGTCGATCCGTTTTCCTGGATGATCCGCCACAGCAAATTCCTTGTATTTGTTTAAAAATAACGTCGGTTCTGCATGTCGAAAACGATAAATACTTTGCTTCACATCCCCAACCATAAACATGTTTCCTGCCCCGTCTTTATTTGAAATCAAGGACAATAACGTTTCCTGTACAAGGTTTGTGTCCTGATACTCGTCCACCAAAACCTCGGTGAACTTTTTCCTGAATTCGGTAGAAACATAGGAGGGAACAATTTGTGATGAATCAGACGACGGATCTACTAAAACCTGTAAACAAAAATGCTCCAAATCAGAAAAATCAACAATCGCCTTTTCTTTTTTAGCTTGTGCATATTTTTCTTTAAATTCCTTTACTAGCACAATCAATTGTTCTACTGTTGGGTACAGTGTCCGCATATCATCAAGATAAGAAGATAGTCTTCTTGAAAACCAATCTTCCGCCAAATCATTCCAGCGCTTTTTGTAGCTATTTCTAAGGCCTTTCAACTTGTCTTTCTTTTCTTCTGAACAATCCACTTTTTTCCGCGACAGTGCCTGGAACTTACTTTCTAAAAAGAGTTTTTGCAAGTCATCCCAAGACAGTTGGAGGCAGCGTTTTGCTTCTGTGATCAAATGTAAATCTGCGTCGATTGCATCCGCATAATGGTAGGGGCCATCGCTCTCTCTCGTTAGATCGAGGGCACTTATTGCTTCAGCCTCCATCGCGTTTAGCTGACTTTGTACTTCTCTTTTTAGAATGGTTAACCATTCTAAATCCGCTTCTTCCACTTGTTCTGGAATATCATACATTGTTGCCATATTGGTGAGCCACTGTCCAGGCCAAGGTTTTTGCATCGCAAATTCATACAGCTTCATCACTAGTTCTTCGACTTCCAAATCACTTCGATCATTCGAAAAACGATCCACGACTGAGAAGAAAGCCGTTTGTTCTTCCCCAACCTTACCATACCAATGTTCAAATAGCTCCTCCATCACTTCTTGTCGAATCATGTCTGCTTCCATATCATCTGCAATTCGAAAACCAGGATCTAAGTCAAGCATATACGCATGGCGCCGAACGACTTCCATGCAAAAGGCGTGCAAGGTCGAAATGGAAGCACGTTGTAATAAAGATAACTGTTTTTTCAAATGGGTTGAGGTGGGGTTTTTTTCCAATGCAGCCTCGATGGCTTGCCCAATTCGGTGTCGCATTTCTTGGGCTGCAGCATTAGTGAACGTTACGACCAATAAGGAGTCAATATCAACCGGATTATTTTTGTCTAATAGTTTCTGAATAATCCGTTCAACTAACACAGCCGTTTTTCCAGATCCAGCTGCGGCTGCAACTAATATGTCCCTGCCGTTTGTATGAATAGCTTCTTCTTGTTCTTTTGTCCAGCTTACCATTAGGAGTCCCCCCTTCGAACGATTGCTTCAATGACTTCCTCGTCCTTCAAATCCTTTAAGCGACGAAAGTTATTTTCTACTAATGATGCATCGAATTGACAAACCGAGTGAAATGAACAATACGCACAGGCTGTTTGCTGTTTTTGTTGGTATGGATTCAAATGGACATTGCCACTTGTCATATCCATGCCTGCCCCGACCATAAGTTCACGAATATACCCTTGCAGCTGTTGAAAAGTCTCTCTTTGTGCAGTATTGGATCCCTTGCGAAGCTCCCCGTTTTTCTTTAGGCCTGCAGGTATGATTTTACTTGTACCACTGTCTAGGCTTGTATCCATCATGCGAATAACCTGCTCATTTTCAACAAGTAACCCTTGCATCTTAAATTTTTTAAAAAGCTCCTGTTCGATTTCCATATCCGTTAACTTCTTGCTTTTTGATAAGATCGGATTATGAACATGAAAATATAGTACACCAGCAGGGGTTGCCTTTTCGCCTAACCATTTTTCTGATTGAGACAGTACGACATCTAAATAGGCCAACATTTGCAATGCTAATCCGTAATAAACTTCGGACAAATTTAAACCCTTTGAGCTAGACTTATAGTCGATGATTCGTAGAAATAATTGTTCTTGATCAATCGCACGGTCAACCCGATCAATACGTCCCCGTAATTGGAGTTCATAGCCATTTGGCAGACTAAGCTTAATCGGTGCCAATTCCTGATTCGGACCAAAACTTAGCTCCAATCCAACGGTTGAAAATTGACTTTGCCTTGCTTGCTCACTTAGTACATATGCAGCTCTAGCAATTACTTCCTGCAACTTTTGTTGAATGTATTGATACCGGTTTGAACTATGCAAAATTTGATGTTGCAAAATTGGCCCAAGACTTTCTACCGCTCTATTAGCATATTGCTTTGCCTGATCTTGGTTCATTTGGGAATAATCTTTCCCCTCTGCTTGCAACCATTCTGTAATTTTCTTCAATGCCTCATGAAAAAGTTGCCCAATGTCTGGGGCATCGAGTTTATATGTTCGGCGTTCTTCCAGCCCAAGACTATAACGAGCAAAGTGTTGATATGAGCAGCGGTGATACATTTCAAGACGGGATACACTTGCTTTCACTTCTTTTGGATACAATTGCTCCGTTGTCTCTTTCGAAAGATATGTTGGTTCATTTTTATAAAATAAGCTTTGTAGAATCGTGTAGGTTGTACTAGATTTGGCATGGTGTTGGATATACCAATTTAATACATTATTCCAAATTGGATCGACCGGATATCCCCTGGCATTTCTTGCTAGCTGTGATGTCAGCGCTGATCTTGTTTTAATAGGCGTTGAAATAAAGCGATCTGCTTCCTTCATTTCATCTGCGTCCTGCAAGAGTAATAGATCTTGGCACGCAGGAAATAGATCTTGTATTCGTTTGATCAGCTGGGATGGGGATTTTGATTTTCCTTCTTCATCACTTAAAGGATAGCTGACCCAAAGGCGATCCTGCGCTGCTGTGAAGGCTAAATAAACATAAAACCAATCATCTAACAGCTGCCGCTTACTACCGTCTGCAAGTTTGATTCCATGTTCGGCTAGTAGTTCTCTTTCTTCTTCTGTGATCATCCCATCGCCAGCAGGCTTCTTCGGCCACACACCATCATTTACACCCAAGAGAAATGCACATTTAATTCCGCCGATCCTTGATCTGTCAATCGTTCCTGTTACAACGTGATCCATGCTAGGAGGAACATGGGCAAATTTCAGTGATTCAAACCCCGACTCTAATGTTGATCGAAAAATGGGTAACGTCATCTCCTCATCGCCTACCATTTCCACGATCTCGTCCATCAATTGAATCACTGCATTCCATACTTGCTCTTGTTCACGTCCGTGTTCGATCCGACCCTGGGAATCCAAGTCATTTCGAATCTTTTCTAGTTGTTTGGGAACTCCAAGAGATTCAAGCCATTCATAGATAGCTTGACACTTTTCTGCAATCGTCTTTGCTTTACTCATCTGTTGCTCGAAAGGTTGAAATGCACGGACAACCTGATAACGGTAGCGATTCATTTTTCGTTGCATGTCCTTCTCTTCATCTGTTTGAGAAGCTTGATCAAATCCTCGAAATCGTTGAAAAATCCATTGTTTATCTCCACACCAGCGGTCTTTTGAACGTATACCGTATTCAAGCACATAGTTTTCTAGCTCATCGATTGCTTCCACGTCAAGTGGATATTTGTTATCTGTAATGGGGATAAAGCCTGTTTTCAGCATTCTAAAAACCGCATCATAGCGCCAATTCCCCTCGATAACATCAAGCCCTGATCGAATCAGTTCTAATAGAGGATGATTCATCATCGTTCTTTTTTCGTCGATAAAGACTGGTATCCCATAGTCTTGAAATACCGTTTTGATCAAATCATGGTATAGTTCGGTTTGTCGAATCAAAACGGCTATATCTTTAAATCGGTATTGTTCTTCTCTAACAAGTCTTAAAATTTCCTGAGCCGCACCTTCGACCTCTGCACGGGGATGAACCGCCTGTGCTAATTGGATCGGTACAGCACCTTCAAAGGTGGGTGATGGTCGGACGTCAAAGTAGTTTTCTAGATGTGCAAAATATGGTCTTTCATCAAAACGACCTGATTCTTGATCGAGATGGACCATTTCATCGATCGTAATTTGGCATTCTTTTGCACTTGAAGTTAATTGTTGATACGTCTCTTTCGTTTGACAAAACAAATCCAACTCCGATATAGGTGCACCAGTCGGATCATCGACTGTTAAGGTGACCGTTACTTGCCTTACTTTCTTTAATAATGCCTCAACCACTTCAAGCTCTTGTGGGGTAAAGCGATGGAATCCGTCAAGATAGATTTCTGAGTCAGAAAGAAAATCAGCTGTTTCGATTTTATCAGCCAACAATCGAAGCTGATCCTCGCTGTCAATATATGTATCCTTCAAGGCATCCATCAGCTTCTCGTAAATAAAGTTCAAATCCTCTAGTTTATGCTGAAGCGCAACTTCTCCAGGATGTTTATGTGTAAAACGATCCATCTGTGCGATTTCCATTTGGAGCATTTCGGGTGTAATCCGGTAACGCTTAAACTCTGTAATCATACCTTCTAATTGCTCAATAAAGCCTTGTTTTTCCATTGCTTTTTGAAAAACATTCCAATCCTGCTTCTTTTCTTCTGCTATTTTTCTTAGCATCATTTGAATACCTGTTGAGCTAATAAACTTCCTTGTGCTACCACCAGTTTCTTGAAGTACTCGCCATGCTAATCTAGAAAAGCTAAACACCTGTGCACGGATACTTCCGTTGATTTTTTTTCTTTTTAGCAAGGAGTATTCCTGTTGAAATGTCATCTGATCTGGAACGATGTAATAAATAGGCGCTCCATTCGGATTGTTATGCAGTTTGTCTTCAATCTCAGCTAGACATCGATCACTTTTTCCTGCGCCTGCTTGTCCAAACAAAAATCGTAATCCCATTTCCGATCCTCCTCTATTGAGGGACGTGAGATTAGGTTACTCGTCCCAGGGAAGGGACAGCGAACCCTATCCGCTGTCCCACTCTACTTCTATTTTATCATGTTTTTATCCTTCATCCTTCTAAAAAAATTAAAAGTAGCACTACTCTTTTGAATAGTGCTACATGGTTTTATTTCTTTATAAACATTTGTGTCCAGTAATTTCCATCTTTTGCAAAGCCAATGCCTATATGAGTAACATCCTTGTTTAAAATGTTTTTACGGTGACCTGGACTATTCATCCAGCCATTAACAACTTCTTTCGGTGTCTTTTGACCTTGCGCAAGATTTTCTGCTGCTGTAGTGTACTGTATTCCAAAGTCTTGCATCATATTAAATGGTGATCCATAAGTTGGTGACGTATGGGAAAAATAATTGTTTGTCGCCATATCCTCTGCTTTCGTTTGGGCTACATTGGTTAACTCTTTATCGGACTTTAGCGGCTGTAATCCTTTTTGTTCTCGTTCTTGATTGGTAAGTGTTACAACTTTTGATTGAAATTCACTTAATGAATTACTGTTCTGACCATTATCTGTTTGTTGATTAGGTTCTGTTTGTTGTTGATTTGATTCTGTTTGTCGATTAGGTTCTGTTTGGGTTCCTTGATCGCGATCGGCTGTTCCGTTATTTTGCCATTGATTTGTGTTTGGGTTTTGAAAAAAGTTTTGTCCCTGTCTTGGATTCATTTGATTATCATACTGATTCCAGCGGTCGTTACCTTGTTGATTATTTGGTCCAAAGTCGACCTGTTGTGGAGTTTGATTGTCATTATTTGGCTCTGCTTGATCTAAATTGTTACCATTATTGTTGCATCCAATTAATACTAGCAAACAAAAGGTAACAACTGATATTATACGCAATTAAATCTCCTCCATTTAGAAATATAATCGTTTATAATATCTACTTTATGTGAAAAATTATGCACATGGGGTTAGGTTCCCATATCCTATTATTCAAATGTTAAACCAAGTTCAGAAACAGGCCAATATCGAATGCCTACCTTTCCAACTACATTCTCAATCGGAACAAAACCAAAATATCTGCTATCGAGGCTTTCCCTACGATTATCCCCCAAAACAAACAACTTGCCTTTTGGCACTTCGGTTAGTCCTGTAGCATCTTTTAAAGTAAAATCCTTTGTTAACGGTGTTTCAACCTGTTTTTTAAAAGGCTCTAAATAGGCTTCTTTCACTTTATTTCCATTGATAAATAATTGGTCGTTTTTATAAGATAATTGATCTCCAGGTAATCCAATCACTCTTTTTACATAATCTTCCTTTTCATTTGCACGGAACACGATCACGTCAAATCGATTTATGTCTTGTATATCATATAAGAATTTATTAACCATTAATAAATTGCCATCATGAAGTGTAGGCTCCATTGATTTTCCTTCGACTACATAGCTTGCAAACAAATAGGAACGAAAAAGCACGGCCAATATAATTGCAAATAAAACAGTACGGATCACTCTCCAAAAACCTCGTAACATAGCGTTTCCTCCATCAATCCCTTTTTGAAAATTCTCTTATATCCATTTTACCCTTGGAAACCTTTTTTAACCATGTTTTTGTTCGACAATAGCCTGTGCTTTCGCCTTTTTGTGCAGTCTTTTTTCGATAAACTTCCCAACGATCCAAAAAAGCAATATACCCGCCCCTACTACAATCGTTCTCATTGGATTTTTCGCAAATGACATTATGCTCGCACCGACATAGGAGATGGTAAAAATCATCACCGATTTCCCGAGTAAAACAGCTAATATAAATTGATAGATGTTTATTTTCGATAATCCTGCGACAACATTTATGATCCCCGAGGGTGAAAACGGGAAGCACATAAGAAGAAATAAAGGACCAAATCCGTGTTTGTCAAACCAAGTCGTCACTTTTGTTACCTGTTTATTCCGCCTGATAAAGCGAAACAGGCGTTTATTTCCAAGCTTTTTAACCATTAAAAATACGACAATTGCTCCTCCACTCGCACCAATCCATGATAATATAAAACCCTCAAATAAGCCATATGCGGCAGAGTTTGCCATTACAAACACAACAAGCGGCAAAAATGGCAATAACGCTTCAATGAAAGGCAAGGCAACACCTGGTATGGGACCGTAACTTTCATACGTATCCAAAAGCCTCTGTAGAAATTCATCAAATGTATTGTTTTCGACCATCTGCTTTATGTCAGATAGATCAATATTAAATAAGAACATATGTATAAAATCCTCTCACCATCAGCTGATTGTTTTGAACCACACTTTATTAGTTTTCCTATTTTAATTGTAATGTAAACACAAAAATTTGCCTATACATGTTTGTCATTTATCTGACCATTCTTAAATGGATGATGGAGGATTCAGGGCAAAACAAGCTATTACAGTTCATTTTTATGTTTATGCGGATTCACCGATGATATGTGGACTCTTATTCGTTATATGCGGACTGATTATGAATGAATCAACTCATTTGATCACATCCACTTTTAGTCCCCTTTTTCCTCTTCAATTATTTGGTTTAAGTCCTGTTGATTAGCTTCACCAAGCTGATTAAGCAGATCACTGACATTGTAGTTAATACCTAGTGATTCGATTTCAATTACCGTATCTTCCCCAACCTTTTTTATAAAAAAATCTTCCGTTTGGATTGCGTTGAATAATAGTTGTATCACATTACCGTCGATTAACTCTGATCCACTCCCGGCCAAGTTTGCACCTTTATCCATAACTTCCTTCGGTGAAAAACCAAAGAAGAGCACCAACACCAGACCAACCATTACAAGAATCGATGCCAATCGAAATAAGGACTTCACAATTGAAATGACAATCATTATCATAATGATCGTAGCTACTAGTCCTAATATCGGATACGAAGACAAACTACTTAATAGAGATGATTCCATTATATTTCTCCTTTCTAAATGAAAAAGGCTCCATATCCATTATTTTCTTACAAAAACATTCTTTTTAAACATTTATTTGAAATTAAACTCTTCATTAGTGTCATTGAGAGGTAAAAAAAAGACAAATCCGCCTTGGATTCATCTTCTATGTACATAAAGGTCTACCACTTTTCATTTTTAATATTTTTGTTATGAGAGCAATTTGGAAATTGTTTTCTGTCTTTTACTCCACTAGAATCTGCACAACTTAAAAAGGTTCAGCAACTCTATCGGCTTGATTTTTCCATAAGTACTTTATTCGCTTGTCCAGAAGATAACGAAATTGCGCTGTGCGCTGCACTTGATTCAATATTGATCCGTAAGATACGCTGACAATAATACTTTTTCCATTTTTAAAATAAATGTGCGTGGCGTTCTGAGATTCTCGCTCAATGTTATCAATATGTGAGTGCGAGATCCAGGAACAGTTGGGGCTCTGTGGTGAAGATGTGGGAAAGAAATACATCCCACTTGTGGGGTCAATGGAGATCGGAGCTTTATGCGTAATCCCGCAGACGTCCTTTGTTCCTTCCTGCCTACCTTTTAAGCTGCTACCAAAAAACTTACAAGCAAGATCGATTACCTTGCTAGGGGTTTGATGGATGATAAAGCTGTCATTGTCTTCCATCAGTCTAGCGGTTGGATGGCCATTTCTAGTTTCTTCTGCAATAATTGCAATCGTTAATGGTGTAACTTCGTATTTAATTTTCGCTTCATTTAGCATGTTATATGAACGTCCCTTCCATTGTTGTTAAATGAAAAAGTGAAAGACCTATATATAATTTAACAGATTATAGAAGAAATAGGAACAATTATTTTATTTATTTTTCAAAAAATTCGACAAATCACCTCATTTTTAGCAAATTTGTCATTTCGAGTGTAAACTTTTTTCCTTTTCCTTCAATATGCCTTAATGAAGATCACACTTTTTGATTATGTTAAGAACACTATTTTAATTTCCGTTCACAATGTTTCACCTTTTTGCAGACGATCATCTCTTTCTGTTTGGAAAATTGTTTTGGGATCGACACCAAAGTCTGGATTCAGTAAGGTGTATGTCTCAAGTTCTCCAAGAAGCTCATTTTCACGTTTCATTATTGGATTTCCTCCTTTTTAATTCTTAGTATGTACATTTATTCCAAAGTTAACCAAGAAAAAATGACCTCAATGGAACAGGTCATTTTTTTCGTTGATCTAACTCCTGTCTAACTTGTAAAATCCTGTTCTGAATCATTGGATGGCTGTAGCGGATCCACTCTATCCAAATGGATGGACTAATATCACTTTTTGATTGTAATGCCATTTTTTTGTATGCACTAATTCCGGGCTCTAATTCCTTTGTGTTCTCAATTGCATAGGTGTCTGCAGATCGTTCCATTTGTCTTGAAACATACAAAGAGATTGGCTGCGTTAGCATTAAAAGAATAGATAAGATTAGTAATAACGTTGGAATTGCGCGTAGGTCATGTTTACTGCGGAATGTTTTTGTGTGCACTCGTCTACCCCAAATTCTCTCGTAAATAACTGCTGTCAAGAAAAACAAAACGAAGCTAAGAATTATATAACCCGCAACACCAAAGTAGACATGTTTTTTTACGTAATGACCTATTTCATGGGCCAAGATAAACAAAATTTCCTCATCTGTCATTCCTTTAATCGTTGTATCCCAAAGTACGATACGTGCACTTCCCATAATTCCAGCTACATAAGCATTATAGGTCGAGGTTTTCGCACTCATATTCACCTGTAAAAGTGTAGCATCCTCTATGCCCACCTCTTCTGTTAATGTTTCAATTTTGTCCCTTAATGCACTTTCCTCAAGTGGCTCAAAATCTTCATATAAAGGGTCGATCCATATTGGCTGAATATAAGCAACAAAAATAGCAATTGGCAGTGCGATTAACCAGAGTATCAACCACCAGGCTTTGGCAAACTTTTTGATCACGACTCGAGTAATGATTAATCCAACAGTAAATACCAACCACATCAAGAGGAAATCAAGACCTAACTCATACGTCCAATCTCCAATAGGTTGATTACTAATTCCTTCCTGACGTGTAATCCAAAACCACACCAAATCGAATGGCAATTTTACCAATGTATATGTAAGGAGAAGTAGACCAGAGTATATGGAAGTTTGAATCCAAACCCTCTTTACGTTTGACTCTACGAAATTCGCCAAAAAAATGTGGCCGTTTTTTTTAATTACACTATATAAAAACAGGATTTCAAGCGGAAAAGTAGAGAAAAACATTGCATGTCCGAAAACGGCATAGTTCGATTTACTAAACGTTTCAAGTGGGTAAAAGAATAAAAAATAGCTCCAGATGATGGCAAGGTAAATGGTATACAGTCCAAAAATCTTTTTCATTACTTCCTCCTTGATTCGTAATCTGCTTTTTTTGGTATATTTTAATGAACCAGCGCGTGTTCATAAGTCGTCAAATTAGTTTTGTTGAATTATCGCACAACCCCTATGGCAACTGTAGCATGATCTATTCCATATTTCCAAATTTACAAAGAAAAAACCCCTGTCACCATAGTATGACAAGGGAGCTTTCTTATTACTAGAGGTTGTTCAAAAAGTCACCAAATGATAAGCTGCGCATCTCTTCGTTGGCTTGTTTTTCCAGTGCTCATGTAGGTTATGTCTACACTGCGCTCCTCAAAACTACGCCGCCTTGACCTGCTTGCTTCTAATTTGCCGACTTTTTGAACACGCATTACTAGTCTATTTATTAACCTTTTCCCGTAAGTTTCTCCGTAATATTTTGCCTGTTGTATTTTTTGGCAATTCTTCTAGAAATTCTATTTTCTGTGGTACCTTATACTTAGCCAGACGTTCTTGACAAAAAGCTTTCAAGTCTTGTTCGGTTAAGGCATTGTTTTTTGTTACGATATAACCAGCAACTGCTTCCCCGGTATCGGCATCTGGTAAACCAACGACTGCTACCTCTGATATATCAGGGTGACTGTAAAGTACCTCCTCCACCTCACGCGGATAGACGTTATAGCCCCCAACAAGGATCATATCCTTTTTTCGATCGACAATATAAAAATAGCCATCATCATCCATTCGTGCCATGTCTCCTGTATAAAGCCAACCGTTCTTTAACGTAACAGCTGTTTCTTCTGGCATTTTATAATACCCAGTCATGACGTTTGGTCCTTTAACAACGAGCTCTCCAACCTCACCTACTGGAAGCTCTTCACCAAGTTCATCGACCACTTTATTCTCTACATTCATGATACTAGTTCCAATAGAACCTGGTTTTCTCGGCCGATCCAGTGGATTGAAGCATGTTACAGGAGACGCTTCGGATAAGCCATACCCCTCGGAAACGGTTACATTAAATTTTTGTTCAAATTTTTCAAGTAGAGCTACAGGCATTGCTGCTCCACCAGAAATACATAGACGAATTGTTTCTAGGTCTTTCACGTGTTCTCCTGGTGTTTGAAGCAAGTAATTATACATTGTTGGAACACCCGCAAATACAGTAGCTTGCTGTTTGCGAGCAATCTCGAAAACGGCTTGTGGTGAAAATTTGGACACAATTAGGATCGTTCCACCGTTCATTAATGGTGCATTTAATGAAACCGTTAAACAGAAAACATGAAACATCGGGAGGGCTGCAATGACACGATCTCCTTCGTTAATATTTAAATAATCGGCTGTATCCTTTGCATTGGAATACAAATTTTTATTTGTTAGCATAGCACCTTTTGGTTTGCCAGTTGTACCTGAAGTATACAAAATGACGGCTACATCATGATCATTTAATTGTAATCGATCCTTTTCCAACTCCCCGTCTTGAACTAGCTGTGAAAACGATTGCATTTTGTCGGATATTGAACTACCAGTTAAGTCATTAGCGCCAGTTTCTACGATGATGTAGTGCTCAATGGATGGAATTGTGTCCACAAATCCTTCAAAGCTTTTAACAAACAAATCCATCGTAATGACGCCCTTGACATCCCCATCTTTTAGAATGTAGCCAATTTCATCTGGTGTGTAGATAGGGTTGATCGGAATGACAGTCACCCCAATTCTTATTGCCCCATATAGTCCAATGATAAAGTGTGGACTGTTACCAGTAACCAATGCAAGATGGTCCCCCTTTTCATAACCAAGCTTTTTAAGGCTTGAGGCAAATTTGGTTACGGCTCCTTCCAATTCCTGATACGTCGTTTCAGCATTATGAAATACATATGCAACCTTATTCGGCTTTTCTTTCGCAATCACTGACAGCTGATCAGCTAAATTCATTCTCCATCCCCTCCCTTTATGAATGAATAGTCATTCATTTACCGTGCAACTATAATTATAGATTATTAGGAAACGTTAGGCAAGTATAGGAACAGTTCTGCTGCTATCAAAACAAGGGATTACAATGTGTCTGCATTGCGGTATGCTCCATTAGACACCTTCTTTTAAGAGGCTTCAAAAAATCACCAAATGATAAACGCCGCCTCGACCTGCTTGGCGATGCACAGAACGTGCTAGTGTCGACGTTACCACAGGACGTGGCGACATTAGTAGACCTTCTCAATTACCGACTTTTTGAACACGCATTTTAATAAATCAAATCGATAAATTCTTCCTTTGATATATTGCCAAGATAGTGCTTAATATCAATGTCAGCTAATGCTTCTTCCACTACTTTCCGTTCATGCCGAACACCAATTAACTTCTCTTCTATATCACGCACTTCTCCGACACCAAAGAAATCACCAAATATTTTGCAGTTCTCGATGGTGCCATTTTTAACATCCAAACGAACGTCTACTAAGCCTGCATCAAATTTATGCGACTGCTGAATGTTGAATTTCGGGGATTTCCCATAATTCCAGTCCCAATTTTGATAACGCTCTTTGGATAATTGGTGGATATTTTTCCAGTCCTGATCGGTGAGCTTATAGGTCGGCACGTCTTTTACATCCTCTACATCAAAAATGTAGCGCAAAAGCAGGTTTTTAAATTGATCCATTAAGATTTTTTCTTCCAGAAATTCCGAAATATTTGCGACACGACTTCGGATCGATTTGATGCCTTTAGACTTAATTTTTTCAGCCTTTACATTTAAAGCTGATACGACATTTTCTATTTCAGAATCAAGCATAAGTGTACCGTGACTGAACATTACACCACGAGTAGAAAACTGGGCATTCCCTGAAATTTTCCGGCCATCAACCACAATATCATTTCTGCCCTTGAGCTCAGCATTTACGCCTAATTTATGCAATGCATCTGTCACTGGCTTTGTGAACTTCGCGAAGTTATGGAAGCTATCCCCATCATCCTTCGTAATAAAACTAAAGTTCAAATTACCAAGATCGTGGTAGACTGCACCACCCCCAGACAAACGTCGAACAACATTAATTCCATTCTCATCGACATAGTTTGTATTAATTTCTTCAATGGTATTTTGGTTTCTTCCAATTATAATGGACGGTTCGTTCACATAGAATAACAAATACGTATCATCTTTTCCAAAGTTTTTTAGCACATATTCTTCAATTGCTAAATTTATACTAGCGTTTGTAATTCCTTCATTATCGATAAATTTCATAAATGTCACTCTCCTCCTTTATCTTATTTTTATTGTAGTTAAATTAAATGGAATAAACAACAAAAGGGCTTGTTATGTACTCCAAACAAACCCTTCGTATGCAAGCTGGACGGACCCGCTGTAAAACGCTTTTGCTTCGTTAATTAATTGTTTATGTTCACCAAAGTGTGGTAAGTGACTAAGCAATAGCTGTTGTACATTTGCTTTTGCAGCAATGGTTGCACCCTCTCTACTGTTCATGTGACCTGCCTTTGTTCCATCTTGGCTTTCATAAAAATTGCAGTCTGTAATCAGTAAGTCCGTATCTTGGCTAAATGGAATCCATTCCTCCTGATAACTTGTGTCAGCAGTGTAAACAATGGTTTGATCTCCATCTGTAATACGCATACCATAGCAAGGAACAGGATGAATCGTTTTTAAAAAGCTAAATTGAAATGGCCCTAGTTCTAACGGATTGCTAGGATCATATGAAATCCCTTTTGTAAATTGGTGTGACAAACTTTGGAATTGTTGTTCATCATCACGATGGCCATATATTGGTAAAATTCTCTCTGTTTGATGTAATGTATTTTGTACGAGCAATAAATACTGAAGCACCCCAACATCGGCTACATGATCATTGTGGTAATGGGACAAAATAACAGCATCAAGATCCATCACATTCTTATATAATTGTAAACGTGACAGAGCCCCGCTTCCACAATCGATTAAACAACTAAACCCATCTTTCTCCAATAAATAGCTTGATGTAGCAGCTTCCGCCTCGGGGTATGCACCCCAGTAACCGATTACTGTTAATTTCATTTCCAACCACCTCTTCCAGTATTTTTTAATTGTTATAAAACAGTATATTGATTTTTTATTATTGTTATACTACAATAGATATAACAAAACATCATGGAGGGGATATCTTTTGCAAAACGTTCTTGAGTTCTTTCGTAACTTGCCTCGTAAAAAGTGTCAACAATGTGGAAATGATATTCATGAAAAAGCGGATTGCTATGGAAACGTATGCGACAGCTGCGATCATCCTGCCAGATAAACTTAGCATGAACCAACTGTTGAAATAAAATCGAGTAAAAAACGAGAAATTCTAATTGCCGAATAAGGGTCTCTGAGTCCGCTAAACCTTGCAAAACCACGGATTTTTGCCAAATAAGGGCCTCTCAGTCCGCTAAACTCGTCAATACCACGATTTTTTGCTAAATAAGGGCCTCTCAGTCCGCTAAAAGTTCGATGCGGACTGAGAGACCCTTATTTTCGGAAAATAGCCTGTTTTTCTTAGTTTAGCGGACTCACAGGACGCTATTTGCTCGGAATGGGCTATTTATGGCTGGATTTTAAGCAATTAACGGCCTCTCAGTCCGCTAAACCTGTCAAAACCACGGATTTTTGCCGAATAACGGCATCTCAGTCCGCTAAAAAATTCAATGCGGACTGAGAGGCCCTTATTTTCGGAAAACAGCCTGATTTCCACGGTTAAGCGGACTCACATACCGTTATTTGCTCTAAATAGGCTAATGGTGGCTGGATTCTAGGCAATTAACGGCCTCTCAGTCCGCTAAACCTGTCAAAACCACGGATTTTTGCCGAATAACGGCCTCTCAGTCCGCTCCAGCTCCTACTTCATTTGTTCAAATAACGGATTACCTTCTCGACCGTCTCCACACCTTGATCAATGCAATCTGGTATACCGATGCCTTCATAGGAGCTTCCTGCTATAAATACACCTGGCAAATGCTTATCTATATCGGTTTGCACTTGGGCTAGACGCTGTTTATGCCCGACGGAATATTGTGGCATTGCATTTTTCCAGCGAGACACAATGGAAAATTCTGGTTCTTGGGTAATGTTCATTATTTTATTTAGATCATGCAGTACAATTGCAACGATGTCCTCATCAGACAAATCAACGACACCTTCGTCTCCAGGACGGCCAACATAACAGCGGAGTAATACTTTTCCCTCAGGAGTCGTTGATGGCCATTTCTTATGTGTCCACGTACATGCAGTGATCCGGTAATCACTGTTTCTGGAAACAACAAAGCCTGTACCATCGATGTCCTTTTTTATCGCCGAAGCGTCAAAAGCCATCGCGACCGTTGCAACAGAGGTTGCAGCCATTTCTTTAAGTGGTTCCATAAATGTGTATTGACTTAACATTCTTTGTGCAGCAAAGTGTGGGGTTGCTAATACAACAGCATCTGCTTTGTGCACCTTGCCTTCTCCTAAAAGCAAATGGTATCCTTGATCTTTTTTTTCAATATGATCAACAGAAGTTCCTTTCATTACAGTGTCGTCACCAAGCTGGGCTTCCACCGCTGCGACTAATGACTCCAGACCATTTTCAAGCGATAAAAACATGCCAGTCTTTTTCGCTTTTTGTTTTTTGAGTTTCGGCATTGTACGCTGCAGGCCTCTCACAACACTGCCATGCTCTTGCTCCAGCTTATAAAAATTCGGAAAAGTTGCCATTAGACTCAAGTCATCGATATCGCTCGCATAAATGCCAGACAATAATGGCTCAATTAAATTTTCAACCAGTTCATCTCCAAGTCTCCGTCGAAAAAAGCCACCAACAGACTGATCTGCCACTGGCTTGCTTTTAGGTAAAACAAAGTCCAATCCAGCACGCAATTTGCCTTTTGGAGAAAAAATAGTAGACAATAAAAATGGGCGTACTTGAGTTGGAACCCCCATAAAGGAACCTTTTGGCATCTTATGCAGATTGTCACCTACTAAAATATAAGATTGTCCCGTACCATTTCTTATGAATTCCCCTTCTAATCCAACCTCTTTTGCTAGTTTGGCTGCGGATTCTTTTCGAGCTAAAAAGGAGTCGGGACCACGTTCGATCGTGAATCCGTTTTTACTTTCCGTTTTTATTTTTCCACCTAAACGGTCACTCTCTTCTATTAAGTTCACTTGATAAGGGAGTTGTTTTTCTGTGATTTCTTTTTTAAGGTAAAAAGCAGCAGCTAATCCAGTGATGCCACCACCGATCACTGCGATTTGTTTATGCTCAGTCATTTTTATCAAGACTTTCCCATTTTTTCACTACTACTTCGGCTAACGTGTCAATAAATGCTGGGGCCACATTGGGCATTTCCGGACGATAATAAGTTGCTCCAAGTTCGTCACAAATCACCTTGCACTCATAATCATTGTCATATAACACTTCCAAATGGTCAGCCACAAAACCAACTGGCGCATAAACAAAGGTACGATAACCTTTTTCGTTATACAAATCTCTCGTTAAATCCTGTACATCTGGACCTAACCATGGATCTGGAGTGTTTCCCTCGCTTTGCCAGCCTAACTCATAGTTTTTAATACCTGTAGCTTCAGAAATGAGTTCTGCTGTTCGCTTTAGTTGATCTGGATATGGATCACCGTTTTGCAAGATTTTTTCTGGCAAACTATGGGCAGAAACGATTAATACGGCGCTTTCCTTTTCGCCCGTACTCATTTTTGCATATTCTTTGTTAATTGCTTGTGCCCAATAGTCGATAAACCCAGGCTCGTCGTACCAGCTTTCAACTGACATAATAGTAGGCTTACCATGCTTATCTGCTTCTGCTTGAGCCCGTCCAATATATGATTTAACACTAAAGGTGGAGTAGTGTGGAGCAAGTACGATCGAAACAGCTTCCTCGATTCCATCTCTCGCCATTTGCTCTACCGCTTCTTCGATAAAAGGCTCTATATGCTTCAAACCGATGTAATGAATAAACTCCACTTCATCCTGAACCTCGTTTAAACGTGCTTCAAGCGCCTCTGCCTGTTGCTTGGTGATTTTAGCAAGTGGAGATATGCCGCCAATTGCTTTATATCTCTCCGTCAAATCTTTCAGCATTTCTGGAGTCGGTTTTCTGCCATGTCGAATGTCTGTATAATAACGTTCAATATCTTCTTCCTTGTATGGTGTTCCGTACGCCATCACAAGGATTCCTACTTTTTTCTTTGCCACAATTAACACCTCTTACATCTTTTTCATTTCATTTTTTTGAATAAGTATGAATAATCTCTGTAAGTTTTTTTAAGGTTTCTGGTTTTATCTCTGGTGTCACACCATGACCGAGATTGAACACATGATTTTGTTGTTCTGTTCCCTCATCCAATATTGCTTTTGTGCGTTGTTCGATTATATCCCAGTCAGCTAAAAGTATAGCTGGATCTAAGTTGCCCTGTAACGTTTTGGTGATCCCCAATTCACGTGCCTCTTTTATGGACATACGCCAATCCAGACCTAAAACGTCAACGGGTAAGTCGTTCCATTCCAACACCAAATGGCGTGCTCCAACCCCAAATAGGATAAGTGGTACGCCTTCATCTTTAAGCTCGGTAAAAATTCGCGTCATTACTGGTTTAATATACTTTCGGTAATCTGGCGCATTTAGAGCACCAACCCATGAATCAAAAATCTGAATCGCCTTAGCACCAGCATTTATTTGTGCTTTCACATAAGTGATCACCATATCTGCCAGCTTATCCATTAACGCAAACCAAGTAGCCTCATCATTGTACATCATCGCTTTTGTCTTATGGTAGTTTTTTGAAGGTCCCCCTTCCACCATGTAGCTTGCTATCGTAAATGGAGCCCCGCTGAATCCAATTAAAGGGACATCTAGTTGTTCTTCTGTTAACAACCGAATCGTGTCGAGCACATAGGGCACGTCCGACTCTGGATTGATCTTCCCTAATTTTTCAACGTCCTGTGCATTTTTTATTGGGTTATGAATGACAGGACCAATTCCTTTTTGAATTTCCACATCCACACCAATTGCTGGTAATGGCGACATAATATCTTTATAAAGAATAGCGGCATCTACACCGTATTGTTCTACAGGTAACCGTGTCACATAGGCACATAGTTCAGGTTGATGGGTAATCTCAAACAGGGAGTATTTTTCTTTTAGCTCGCGATATTCCTTTTGAGACCGACCGGCCTGACGCATATACCACACAGGTGTGTAATCCGTTTTTTCACCTTTGAAAGCTTTTAATATCGTTTCGTTTATTTTTCTAGCCATTTTTATTCACCTTTATTCGTGTAATACGTATTATCCATTTTATTATCCATTTATCACTATAACGATTTATTTCCTTTATGTATAGCAATTAAAACCAACTGTCACGATATTGTAGGAATTTAGTCGGATCCTGTCGTTTCTTCGCTCTTCATTTTGAAATAAATCTTGCAAAAAATGTAAAGCATATAAGGGACTACGAATAAAAAGGAGAAAAATACATGAAAGCGGTAACCTTCCAAGGAATAAAGGATGTAAAAGTAAAAGAAGTCGCAAATGCAAAAATTGAAAATCCAGATGACATTCTTGTTCGTGTAACAAGCACGGCTATCTGTGGATCTGATTTACACCTCGTTCATGGGATGGTTCCCAATTTTCCTGAGGACTATATTATTGGTCATGAACCGATGGGGATTGTGGAAGAGATTGGTTCAGAGGTAACACGCGTAAAGAAAGGGGATCGCGTCATTGTTCCTTTTACAATTGCATGTGGTGAATGCTATTATTGTCAACATCAATTAGAAAGCCAATGTGATCAATCCAATCCCAATGGTGAAGCAGGTGCATACTTCGGTTATTCAGGTACATTTGGTGGTTACCCTGGCGGACAGGCCGAATTGCTCCGCGTCCCATACGGAAATTTTACCCCTTTTGTCGTTCCCGAAAATTGTGAACTAGAGGATGAGAAGCTACTTTTTTTATCCGACATTGTCCCTACAGCCTATTGGGGGATTGAGCAAGCGGAGGTCAAAAAAGGGGATACAGTTGTCGTGTTAGGCTGTGGTCCAGTTGGATTGCTTGCACAGAAATTTGCATGGATGAAAGGTGCAGAACGTGTCATCGCTGTCGACTATGTGCAATACAGATTAGAGCATGCTAGAAAGACAAATAGAGTGGAAACGTTTGATTTTTCCATTGAAAAAGATCTAGGCTCGATAATCAAAGAAATCACTGGTGGTGGTGCGGATGCGGTAATAGATTGTGTAGGTATGGACGGTAAAAAAAATGCAGCCGAATTAGTCGAAACTGCACTCAAGCTGCAAGGAGGCTCGATGGGTGCGATTCAGCTAGCGAGTCAAGCGGTCCGAAAAGGTGGAATAGTAAGTATCGTTGGTGTTTATGGGACAAGATACAACGCCTTTCCGTTAGGGGATTTTTTCGCACGGAACATTACACTGAAAATGGGGCAAGCACCAATTATTCATTTTATTCCAGACCTTTACAATAAAATTGTCAAAGAAGAATTTGACCCGACAGATATCATTACACACCGTTTACCTTTGGAGCAGGCCCAGCATGGCTATGATATTTTTGATGAAAAACACGATGATTGCATTAAAGTGGTGTTGAAACCATAATATAGGGAGAATATATTTTGCTCGAGAGGGGTTATGACGATGAACGTACACATTACCTCAGGTACACTAGACTTTATGATGAAAATGAAAGAAAAGTACTCTGACACAGCGATCTTACTTATGCAAAATCAAGAACGTGCACTTGCCTATTATGAAAGTAATGAGAATTCCTTATTTCAAACAGCTCGATCATATGAAATCGTAGAAGAAAAAGGGGAACTTCAGCAAAATGGCTATGTTGTTATGAACAATATCCCAATTACAGACGAAGGTCGCCCCCTTTTTGAAGATCAATTCAAAAAACGGGCTGGGTCTGTTGAGCAGACTCCTGGTTTTCAAGCACTCCGTGTTTTACGTCCTATACGCGGAAATACATACGGCGTGTTGGTTCAGTGGAAAGATGAAGAAAGCTACAACAACTGGAGGAACTCAGACCATTTTAAACAATCACATCAAACCTCAAAAGAAGGGAAACAACACCCACCCTATTTTGCAGGTCCATCGTATGCGGAACACTATTATATGGTAACACCTGATTGAAGCTTGGATCTGCTTCCGCTGTAACGCTGGAGGCAGATTCATTAATAATGTGTTCAAAACTCCCATGGCTTATCAGCCACGACAATGAATGAAAACAGGATTAAATTCGCTCGTTTTCGTATAAAAGGGCGACAATTTAGAAGGTCGACCTAAGATCGGCACATCCTGTGTCAAACACTGGATTAGTCCGTCGTTGGCAAGTAGATGTGCCAATTATCATTCGGATTGATCACCCTTTAACACATTTTCATTAAAAAAGGTTTTAAATGTAGCCTTTGGTTGCTCCCCACTTATGCGTGCTACTTCTTCACCGTTTTCGTAACGAACAATGGTTGGTGTCCCCTCGATCCCGTATGTTTCCCATCCGTCTTCGAATTCTAATAGATTAAACTTTTTCATGTCCACCCCTAACTCTTGTGTCAGTGGAACAATGATTGGTGTTGTTCGTTGACAATAGATACAGGTCGGACTATAAAAGTACACTGTAACATCTTCATTATTTTCCAGTTTCTTTTTTAATTCATCAGGCAAAATCTGATTTTGGTAAAGTTCATTATCTAATTGATCAATTGTTGCTTGATTAAGATTCGGTTTGTTGTATGGATTCCCTTCCGATTCCTTCTTATTTTGATAATTAATAACAAAGGCGAGTGCTCCAAATAAAAGAATAAGAATACCAGTGAAAATAATCATATTTCTTTTCATTTTTTTAAACTCCTTTTTTGTATGAGTAAAATGATATGTGCTGTGAAAATCACGATAAAAGCTACCAGTGCCAAAAATGGGATGGTAATAAAGCCGAAATAATTTATGTATTCAACTGTACAAGGTATAACACCGCACGATTCACCTACTTCACCTAAAATGGGAAGCTTTTGAATCAGATAATGATAAGATGAAAAACCGATCCCTATTCCACTTATAATCAAACCTGGAAACGCATAGTCGATTTCTTTCTTTGCGAGTGCATACCCATATATGACGACAAGTGGATACATTAAAATTCGTTGATACCAACATAGCTCACAAGGGATAAAACGCATAATTTCTGAGAAAAAGAGACTACCCATTGTTGCAACTAAGGACTGAGCCCATATTATAAATAGAGTTGTTTCATTTGTTTTTGTTTGCTTGGCCATTCTGAGAACCACTCCTTCCATCTTTATGGCATACCAAGTGAAAATCAGCAATTAGTATGATTTTCAGATGATTCCACCTACTGCTTTTACTCAGTTCACCTGAATGACGGGAAATCACTCTATTTCGAGCCTAAGTTGTGAATACATGATCCCTGTGATTAAACTAGTCACTGAATAACTTATTTTTATGTGCATAAACTGCTGCTTGTGTTCTGTCGTGCACATTCAATTTGGATAATATATTACTTACATGTGTTTTAACCGTCTTAATCCCAATGAATAACTTCTCACCAATTTCCTGATTTGTCATCCCTTCCCCAATACACATTAACACTTCAAGTTCTCTGTCTGTCAAGTCATGATGTGGCTGCATTTCACTTGTGCGAAATCGGTTCATCATTTTTCCAGCAACCTTTGCCTCAATAACAGTTTCACCCTTGTGCGCTTTTTTGATCGCCTCTGCAATCTCAGCTGCTGAAGAGGTTTTTAGGATATAACTAAAAGCACCTGCTTCAAGGGCAGGAAAAACCTGTTCATCGTCATAGTAGCTTGTTAATATAATAATTTTGCACGTAGGCAGAAATTCCATAATTTCTTTCGTTGCTTCAATCCCGTTACCATTCTCCATAATAAGATCCATTAATACGACATCAGGCTTCGTTTTTTTTGCTAGCTCTACCCCTTGATTTCCACTCGAAGCATCACCGACAATATCTAAGTCTGGCTCTGTTTTTAAATAAGCAAGAACACCTTTACGCACTACTTCATGGTCATCCACAACGGCGACACGTATCACTTTTCCCACTCCCTCTCAACTTATAACGGAATTCGAATATTGATGTACGTACCTTCTCCTTGTTTTGAACGTACAGCAAAAATACCGCCAATCTCTTCTGTTCTCTCTTTCATCGTTTTTAAGCCGTAAGATGTTTTTTTTGCCTGATCTGTTTCTAAGGCAAATCCGATTCCATTGTCACTAATATGTAAAAATACTTCATTCTTTTTTTTCGTCAATTCGAGGGTAACAACAGTAGCATTCGCGTGCCGTAAAATATTCGAAAGCGCTTCTTGAATAATGCGAAATAAATGCTCTTCTGTTGCTTCGGAAAGATCCAGTAATTCGTCAATCATCAACCGAAATTCGATTTGACATTTTTGTTTTAATTCGTCGATCAATTGATAAATTCCTTTATCAAGAGGTTCCCCTGACAGATGAACTGGTCTTAAGTGCAGAAGCAATGCTCGCATTTCAACTTGCGCCTTTAAGGCGGTATTCGACATTTCCTCCATTTGTTCCTTTGCTTGATCAGGTGATTTATCAAAAATCCGAAGTGTTGCCTGTGACATCATTGCTAATGCAAAGAGTTGTTGACTAACAGCGTCATGGAGATCCCTTGCTAATCGCTGACGTTCCTCAATTGTAGCTGCCTTGTGTGCGGTTTTGGCAAAGTCAGCCTTCTCATCAGCCATTCTCTGTAACGACTTCACTTGGTTTTGGAGCTTTTCAGCAAGTTCGTTTAACTCATTACCAATACGAGCGATCTCATCATCTTCATTAAAATAATCTCTAGAAGTATAATTCCCCCTTGAAAGTTGTGTAATGAACACGGATAAATAATCCATACGATCCTTTATATCCGTACTAGATTTAAATCCAACATAAAAAGAAATGATTACGGATAAAAACACATATAACAGTACGAATACTAAGATATTTGAAGCATTAAGCCATGTTGGTTCAATTAAAACGAATATCGACAAAAGAATAGCTAAGAGGGTAACTGCCGTTAGAAATACTCCATACAAATGCGATCGAATATATGTGTAACGAATACTGTTTAGCCGTTTTAACATAGAATCGAGTCCCTCCTATACCTTGTCTACTTTGATCGAACCAGCCTTTAACCGCAAAAAAATGTTCAGTTTTCTAGTTGCATCTGCAAACCCAGGAGTTTCATATGTTAAATGACGATTGATTCCATCTACATCTTGTCCAAATACATGGATGTCACCAGCCTTGACCTGTGCTTCTAGTGTGAACTCTATGTTTTCCGGTATCAGAATTCTTATATCTCCAGCCCAACCTTGAATCGAAATGGGAATTTCTTTATCTGGAATAAATGCTTTAGTAAAATCAATATGATAATCGCCAATCGCATTCCACAGATCCATTGGTTCTACTGTCCAGTTCGGTTGGTTAAATGTATGATCACCAATTACAAATCGCTGTTTTTTAGCGCTTCCTTTGGTGTCTTTGATTGGGCGAGCTGAGTCAAAAACAAATTGAAACTTGCGCTTTCTATTTTTTTTATTAGCAGATTTAAAAATGCTAAAGCCAATATATACAAGCAATAATGGCCACAGCTTGTAGACATCAAAAAACGTAAATGAAAGGACATTAAAACGATCCAGCAATAGCAAAAGACCAAAAACGAGTAAAAAAGTACCTGAGGCAAAACCACCATGTCCTTTGAAGAAATCAATGATCCATTTTATTCCCAAAAGCACAAAAAAGGTAGGATAAACAAAACCCCACGCCTGATCCATATTCCAAGAAACAATGTTTAAGTTATTGAAAACAAGAAAGACACCAAAAAGGATGACAAAAATCGCGAAAATGTTACGTAAAAAATGATTTCTCATGATACTTCACCCCTTTTCTATTAAAAATATGTATATTAAAGCATCTCCGTTATCTTAGCACATAACAAGAATATAATGGAGACATTATTTTTAGTTTGAGAATTGCTTTCATAGCAAACCCTACCTAGATCATTATAATCAAAAATCAAGGACTAACGAACGATCGACAGAATGGTTTTATCTCGGTCTCTAGACGGAGATGAAACCATTCTAACGTTTAGAAAAAAACAAAATGGGAAATGTATATAGAGGGTGTTCAAAAAGTCACCATGATAAGCGGCACATCTGCTTGAACTCGCACATATAAAGAAAAAATTGGTATCAGAAAGGGTGAAAATAATGGCGCAAAATGTTCGAAACATCAATGAAAATACAAACTTAGAACGTTTAATTGATGGATTAAATGAGGATTTAGCAAACGAATATACAGCAACGATTATGTACACCTATAACGCATCCGCAGTAACAGGGCTATACCGAACCATGCTAAAGCCGTTTTTTGAAAATGAAATTAACGATGAAATAGGACACGCACTTTATTTGTCAGACAAAATAAAAACGTTAGGTGGTACACCAACAACAACACCAAAAGAAGTAAAACAGCTAAATAATGTAAAAGATATGCTAAAAGAAGCAAAAAAAGCGGAAGAAGATACGATTCAACGATATGAGCAGCGTAAAAGGCAGGCAGAGGAACTTGGATATACGGAGCTTGTTGTGAAGCTTGACGATATGATTGCCGATGAAGCAGGTCATCGTGATGAAATAGGACGACTCTTGCAAGATTCTCAGTTACATTAAAAACAAAGTCCCCCTTCTGTTTAAGCAGAAGGGTTTTCTTATGACCAAATAATCGATAAGATAGACAAAAAGGGAGGCATGCAATTTGTGGAATGAACTATTAGACACGATTGATCAACTTTACGAAGAAATGGTGAAAACTCGTCGTTATTTACATCAATATCCAGAACCATCGTTTTATGAAACGAAAACAGCCCAATATATCGCCAATACATACGATGAATTAGGGATCCCATACGAAAAAAACGTTGGCGGAAATGGTGTAGTTGCAACATTACAAGGTGGAAAACCTGGTAAAAAAATCGCTTTACGCGCGGATTTTGATGCATTACCTATCCAAGATCAAAAAGACGTTCCCTATAAATCAAAAATAGACGGTGTTATGCATGCATGTGGGCACGACGGACATACGGCCGCTCTACTTGGAATAGCAAAGGCTGCTAAAAAATTTCAAGATCAAATTCCAGGTACGATCGTATTTCTCCACCAGCATGCTGAAGAATTAGCCCCAGGTGGTGCGAAACCAATCATCGAAACAGGGATACTAGATGATGTAGAGGCCGTGTTCGGCACACATTTGTGGACACCTGCTCCATACGGCGTGATTCAATCCAGTAGCAAGGAATTTATGGCTGGTGCAGATCGATTTGAAATTAAGGTTCAAGGTCAAGGTGGACATGGTGGACTGCCACATCAAACGAAGGATGCAATTGTTATTGCTTCACAACTCATTACGAACCTACAACAGATTGTAAGTAGACGCCTTGATCCGCTTGGAACTGCAGTATTAAGCATCGGGACATTTGAAGCAGGGGATGCATTCAACATTATTGCAGATTCGGCGATGCTAACTGGAACCGTTCGTACATTTGACACCGATATACAGGATCAAATCATCGACGAAATGGAAAAAATCATAAAAGGGACGTGCGCTTCCTACGGTGCCTTCTACGAATTTTCTTATGAAAAAGGCTACCCACCTGTGGTCAATCACCCAGAAGATGTGGAATTGGTGTTCCGTGCAGCTCGTGATACATCAGGAGTAGAAAAAGTAGAGGAAATTGCTCCAGTCATGCCAGGAGAAGATTTCGCTTATTACATCCAAAATAAACCTGGAGCTTACTTTTTCACAGGAGCACAAAAAGAAGGGCATAACTATCCTCACCATCATCCTAAATTTGATTTTGATGAAAGAGCCATGGCCCTTGGCGCTAAAACGCTTATTCAAACCTATCGTTATTATCAAGAATCCTAATGCATTTACTTGATGCTACTGAAAGTTTCCTAACCCATTACAAGAGGATGTTCAAAAAGTCACCAAATGATAAGCGGCGACTTTTTGAACACGCATTACAAAGGCAAAAACCAAGGGGCCTCGTCTCCCTCTACATCACAAAAAATTAATTTAATCTTCTATCCTTTTTAAATCAAAATATAAATGAGAATGATATTTGCATCTGGAATTGAAGGGGGCATTGCAGTAATGGCAAGAAGACATACTGTTTAAATATTCTTTTATCGTCAATTCTGTTCCACAAGCACCACATAAAATAGCTTTATTTTCAAACTCCTCTTTTTCCCATACTTCAGCAAGATGATCAACATCCTCATCGTGACACTTGCAGCATGCATAGTAGGTATTGCAGCACTTAAATTTTATAGCTACTATATCGACATCTAAATGATAGTGTTCACAACGTGTTTGTTTATCTTTTAGTACCCCTTTTACATCTAAGCCATGGATCATCAAAATTTTCGCCACCTTCTACAGTCGTAATGTTTTCAGGATAATTAGCTAAGCAAGCGGATGCGGTAAGCATTGAGTGCCGTCTCCCCCAATTGTTCAAGCAACTTGGCGTTTGCAAAAAACCCAACTACTGCACCGAATCCTGGGATCATTTGCAGAACCTTCACAAAATCTAATGTATCCCGATATTCTAGTTGAAGGGTCTTCCAGTCCTGCTCTCCCCACTTACTTTTTTCCTTTTCCCATGCCTTTATCTTTCCAACTACCTCTCTTCTTTTCGTGTCGCTGGAAAATGCGAGCAAGAAAACGTAAAGCAGAAAAACGCGTTCCTCATACGTTTTTACATTCAACCCATATATCTGTGCTGTATCAAACAAAAATTTCATTTTGATACTAAGCAGTAATGGGAAATCTGCCATACTTAGCCAAAACCCACCTGCACCAGTTCCAGCACCTTCCATCGCTGCTGTATTTTTATACTTTTTTAATCGATCCATAATCCGTCTTTCCCGTTCTTGCAGCGTCCATGTCTCTTCTACCTTAATGGGATAAATATAGGTAGAAGTAGTTAAAGCTGTCTGAATCATTCCTTTAATACTGTCGGTAACAATTCGATGCGCTTTTTCTGGAATTTTATCGTTGATTTTCGTTTGAACTTTTTTCGATTTTCGTTGGATGATAGATGACTTTTTTTGTAATGATCGCTCAAATCGTAATGCTTCTTCTAAAACAGTTTCTTCATACGTTCGGTTGTACATAAGCGATCTCCTTTAAATAAGGCTTTTTTTGACGTAACCGTGAATAAACAAATAACTAAACAAAGCACCTGCTAACCAGACAATCACAAGTCCTGTAAAAAGTTTCATCAATAAAAAGAGCAATCCAAATAGAAAAGTTTGAACAAGCATTAACTGGAACAACCATTTTATTAACGCTGCTTGTCTGCTTTTTATATGGATGGGATACAAGTCCAGCCAGGCAACCGTTCGATGGTGCTGCCACAATGTCATAAGCTGAAAGCCTGTCAAATAAAGAAATAGGATACTAAATGCGACTTTCACCCAAAGACTTGGTACAAAATAAATAGCTAGTCCGCCAATTATAATCAAACGAGTGTACATCCCTAAATAATCGCCACTTCGAATGACCGTGATCCTGTATAAATATTCATACGTACGATCTTGTTGAAACGGAATATTTTTCGTAATAAGGGCAACGAGCCAATGCCGCTTTTTTACCTGATTTTTCATATGCGGAACATCCGTAAACATGTTTGCAATCCGGTAAAACGTCCGCATTCTAGAACGGTCTTTTTCAACCAATAAATCCCAAGCAATGGCGTTGTGTTTCTGAGCGAGAATATACGCATAAAGTACATTCACGAAAAGCAAAATTGTCGTAATTCCTGCCAATACAATCTCGCTAGAAACATAAAAGACAAAAATCAAGGCACTAAGAATAAATCGACCGATATGATCAACAAGACGTGACCTCGGATCCCTTATCCGTAACATCCACCAATTCGCTAGTAAATTCCAGACCTTTAATACGAGCAAAACAACAAGCATTAATAAATAATCCTTGCCAGATCTTTCAGGAAAAGACGTGAAATAAAGTGGCCCAAGTGCAGCTGCGACCAAAAATATTAAATACAATTGAATGAGAAAGCTATAGATTAGCGTACTTCTAAAATAAGGTGCCATCCGGTTCTCTGCAGGTAACAAAAACACAAGATCAGGCTCCTTAAGTAACGTACGAACAGGGCTGTAGCTTGTAATGAAGCCTAATACAATCCCAACAATACTTGCTGTAGGAAAATTGGTTGGAATTTGAGCCAGCCATTGTTGGTAATAATAGGCCAGGGCTGAAACAAAGAACATCATCGCAATCGCAATATGACCATTAAAAATATACCGTAAATATCTGCTTGTCTCTTTTACATGACTAGAAAAACGTTCTTTAAAAAAACGTTGTGTATTAAACATGGCTATCTTCTTCCTTTGTCAGTTGAACATATAAATCGTCGAGTGAAGCACCTAGCATATTAAATTCTTTCCTCAACTCAGATAATGTACCATGAGCCCGTACTTTGCCATCGTGCAAAATAATAAATCGGTCACAATAACGCTCAGCTGTAGCCAGGATATGGGTAGACATTAGTACCCCAGAACCTTTATCCTTCATATCATTCATAAGTTGAAGGTACGATTGGATTCCTAATGGGTCGAGACCAACAAACGGTTCATCGACAATAAATAATGGCGGCTCTATTAAAAAAGCACACATAATCATTACTTTTTGTCGCATTCCCTTTGAAAAGTGAACAGGAAACCACTTTAATTTTTTTTCTAGACGAAATTCTTTTAGAAGTGGAGGTAGTCTCTTTTCAAATGTTTTCTCTGGTAAGTTGTAAGCCATCGCTGTTAAACGAAGGTGTTCATACAAGGTTAGTTCCTCATATAAAAGCGGCATTTCTGGAATATAGGTGAACTTGCTTCGATACGTTTCAGGTGACTCTGTAAACGTGTACCCTTCAATCGCAACCTTCCCTTTTTTTGCTTGCATCAATCCGATTATATGTTTAATTGTCGTACTTTTTCCCGCTCCATTTAATCCAATTAACCCGACAATTTCATTCGGGAACACATCAAATGAAACATCATTAAGTACATTTTTTTGTGTATATCCGCCTGTTAAATGTTCTATATGTAATAATGGTTCCATTTTAATTATATCTCCCTTCAAATTTTCACCATGTTACGTCACTCTTCAAATTTTACCATTCCGATTATACTTTGCCAAAATATATTGTGTATACAACTGCCTTTTTATGAACATATTAAGTAACGAAGGAGAAAGATGAAGCACAAATCAACGACAAAACAAATTGTGGTAATCCACGAAATGAGGTGTCGGTGAAAGATAATCATCTGTCAAGATAAACCTTTTCCATTACGGAACAACTACTTCAGCCAAATGGGGTGTTGACGAAAGGTTTCTTAGCTTGAAGACTTAGTTAACTCATTTTTGATTAACATTCTTTGACAAGTTTGAAAGATGACATCGATCTCCTTCAATGCGGGCAGATCCAAAACAGTAAAGTCATCCCCATGATTTGAACTGTTACGGATCCTGCCCGCTTCCTTTATTTTAAAGGTTACGCAATCTTTACATCCCTTTTAATCCTTTATACAATAGACAAAAGAAGATAAGGAGTGATTGAACTTGAATCAAAGCGATTGTATTTTTTGTAAAATCATAAAGGGAGATATTCCGTCATCAAAAGTGTACGAAGACAACGATGTGTATGCATTTCTTGATATTAGCCAAGTAACAAAAGGACATACTCTAGTCATCCCAAAGCAACACACAAAAAACATTTACGAAACACCTGCTGACGTCGCCGAAAAATTGTTTCAACGTATACCTAAACTATCCAACGCAATAAAAAAAGCATACAACCCGATAGGATTAAACATTCTAAATAACAATGGTGAAGCGGCTGGACAATCGGTATTTCACCTACATATCCATTTAATACCTCGTTACGGTGAAGGTGATGGTTTTGGAGCTGTATGGAAAACACACAATGATGACTATTCCAATCAAGATCTCAAGCAAATAGCTTCTGACATTAGCAGTAACGTATCAAACTAATGTTAGTATATGCTCGGGAATTTGTATCACATGATACGCTTTTTTCTTTTTGTCTATTTGTTATAATATAGGTATCGTAATATATAGTTCTATCCATTGGTGGAAAAGAATAAAAATCCTTAAACTTCACAAAAGGGGTGCCTGTTAAATGACGAACGGAAAATCTTTACTAATCGGTTTTTTAGTAGGAGGAGCTGTCAGTGCTACTGTAACATTACTTAATGCTCCTTCATCCGGCAAAGACCTTCGCAACCAAGTAAAAAAGCGAGGAGAGAACGCAAAAACTACTTGGACTGATTTAAAAAATGAAGGAGTACAATTAAAGGATCAAATTACACAGACATCAAAAGAAGGTGTATCCTTAATAAAGGATCTTTCTCTTGATATGAAGACATCGCTAGAAACTTGGAAAAGAACCATTGAACCACATCAAAAAAACATTGAAAAATATCTCGCACAAATTGAAGATAGCCTCAAGGAATTAGAAGAAAAGGCAAGAAAATAGGGTGCGCGCAATAAGGGCTGTCCTAGACCAGTCTCGAATCGTTAAAAAAAAGCCTGTGATTTCAAAAAGAAATCACAGGCTTTTAAATATAGGTTTTACGGATTATTCCAATCCAGCAACCCACTCATCCACTTTGTCTTGATTGTCTTCCACCCAAGCTGCAGCTGCATCTTCTGCACTTGTTCCGTTCTGGATCGCTAACATTACTTCTTCCATGTCCGCCGCTTCCCAGTTAAATTGATCGAGAATTTGGTAGGCAGCTGGACTATCATCTTCTAATCCTTTACGTACCATTGTTTTAATTTCTTCTTCTCCACCAAAAGAACCCTCTGGATCTTCTAGATACTTCAGATCATACTTCGCAAATTTCCAGTGTGGTGTCCAACCAGTAACAACGATTGGTTCTTCATTATCAATTGCTTGACCAAGAGCTGTTGCCATTGCACCACTTGAAGAAGTCTGTACTTCCCAACCATCTAAACCGTAGTCCTCGATAGATTGTTCAGCTGCTTTTACTACACCTGCCCCAGCTTCAATTCCAGTAATTTTATTGTCTAATTCATCAGAGAAGTTTGTGAGGTCACCAATTGTTGTTGCATCCATATATTCTGGAACAACTAAACCTATTTTAGCACCTTTAAGGTTCGTCCCTAAATCGACAAGGTCTGCTTTATATTGTTCATACAAATCCCCATGTGTCCCCGGTAGCCATGCTGCTACCATACCATCTGCTTCACCTTGAGCAACAGATTGCCACATTAAAGCATTGTCGATAGGTGTAATGGTCACATCATATCCTTGATCACGAAGTACATTCGCAATAACGTTCGTTGAAGCTACTTCAGAATCCCATTCAACATATACGAGTTCTAATTCCTTGTCTCCAAGTGTAACACCTTCTGATTCTCCTTGATCTTCACTTTCCGATCCATTTCCCCCATCACCTTCACCAGTTTCAGGGCTTTCTTCTTGTCCGCCACCACAAGCTGCTAGCAATAGTGTCAGCAACAATGCAGTTGCTAAACCTAGATACTTCCATTTAAGTTTAAACATAACTTAATATCTCCCCTTTTTATCATTTTTTTATATAGAAACTTTTCAAGAAGAAAAGTTACCATTCACTATTTTCCTTTTTGTGTGTTTAGATTTTGAGTAAATCGGTCAATGATAATAGCTAGAATAACAATACCAATCCCAGCAACAAAACCTGTACCTACCTGTGCACGTTGCAAGGAAGATAGTACCTCTCTTCCTAAACCAGGGGCACCGATCATGGACGCGATCACGACCATGGATAAAGAAAGCATCACCGTTTGGTTAACCCCTGCCATAATCGTGCTTTTCGCCATCGGTAATTCTACCTTGAAAAGCTTCTGTGAACCCGTGCTACCAAAAGCCTCAGAAGCTTCCACCAATTCCGTTGCAACCTGCCTAATTCCCAAGTTCGTTAAACGAACCGTCGGAGGGGTGGCAAAGATCAATGACGCAAAAATACCAGGAACCATCCCAATACTAAAGAAGGCTACGGCAGGAATTAAGTATACAAAAGCTGGCATCGTCTGCATAAAGTCCAAAATTGGCGTAATAATGGACTCTGCTGTTTTGCTCTTCGACATTAAAATACCTATTGGCACACCAATGACTACTGATAATACACTAGAAATTGCCACAAGCGCAAAGGTAAGCATTAACTCCTCCCAAAGTCCTTGGTTATAGATGAGCCATAGACCTATAATGGAGAATACTGCTAAACCATATTTTTTTCCACTTACAAAAAAAGCGAATATAGCAACGATTAAAATAACAATGACAGGCGGAATGGAAGCTAACTTATCTCCGAACCATTCCATAAAATCACCAAATTGATTTTTTATCGGGTCAAACAGAAATGAAAATGTATCTGTAATCCAAACGGTTAGACTTTTTATTATTTCAGCTATTGGCAACTTATCAATAAAATCAAGCATTTTCAACATTCACCTCACCTTCACCAGCAAGTGCAGCAATAACAGCTCCACGGACAATGATTCCTAATATTTTCCCATCTTCTACGACCGCAACTGGAACTGGTGAATCATGAATAATCTCAAAAATTTCGTGCATAGAAGTATCCTTTGATACAGTAGGCACATCTGTTTTTAAAATTTGATTAATGTCTCGAATCTCATTTTTTCTAGCTTCGGATGCATCATCAGCGGTGACATACCCTTTTAAGTTTCTTTTCCCATCTGTTACGTAAATACTTGAGAGACCTTCCTCTCGCATTCGCTCAAGCGCAACTCTAGGGCCGTGTTTCTCGAAGTTTACTGTTTCAGGACGTTTCATAATGTGCTCTGCTGTCAATACCTTCGAGCGATCAACATCTTCAACAAACTTCTCTACATAATCATTCGCTGGGTTCACTAAAATTTCTTCAGGCGTTCCAATTTGGACGATAGATCCATCTTTCATCAGAGCAATACGATCCCCAATCCGTAGTGCTTCATCTAAGTCGTGCGTAATAAACAAAATCGTCTTCTTCATACTTTCCTGAAGATCAAGAAGCTCATCCTGCATGTCCTTGCGAATTAAAGGATCTAAAGCAGAAAATGCTTCATCCATCAAAAGAACTTCTGGGTCATTCGCTAACGCACGAGCTAACCCAACACGCTGCTGCATTCCTCCAGATAGTTGACCAGGATATTGGTTAATATAGTTTCCTAATCCAACCATTTCCAGAGCCTCTGTTGCTTTTTGCTGCCTTTTTTCCTTATCCACATTTTGAACTTCTAAACCAAATTCCGCATTTTCTAATACCGTTCGATGTGGGAACAATGCAAACCGTTGGAACACCATACTTAGTTTTTCACGACGTACTTTACGAAGACCCTGTTTATCCATTCTAGCAAGATCTTCACCGTCAATGAAAACACTTCCTTCTGTTGGTTCAATCAATCGGTTTACTAAACGAACAAGAGTAGACTTTCCACTCCCAGACAAACCCATTAAAACAAAAATCTCTCCTGCTTCCACCTCAAAGGAAGCTCGATTAACTCCAACTGTACTACCAGTTTGTTTCAATATTTCATCTTTGGACTTTCCTTCATCCAAAAGCTTTAAGGCTTGTTTTGTATTTTTCCCAAACACTTTAGATAAGCCTTCTACTTTAATAACTGGCACTATTTTCACCTCACCATATAAATAGACTTTTTGAACACACACTTTAACATAATCGTTTTATCGTTTAACAGCAACCAAACTAAGTAAGTAAAGTAAACAAAACACACAATTCTACCTATAATATCTTCTAGATTTTCTTTAAACAACAAAATTCATGTTAACAGTGCATTCCATTTGAATAACTTCTATTAGTGCGTATGCATATTACTTTATTACTATATCTTGTTAACCATATAAATTTCAAACGATAAAAACCATTGATTTTGTACGTATTTTTCATACAGTTTATTCTGTACAAAGTTACACACTCTATTTCTTTTAATTTCTTCATTTTGCTCCCAAATCCGTGTACCAATGCAATTTTTATTTTAATTACGATTGGTGTAACCTTTTAGTATCGTCTATTTTATAGTATTGGTTTTAGGGGAGGATCTTATGTCAAAAAACCAACTGGAAAATTTAAATTATTTAATTGTGACAGAATTTGCAAAAACCCTCGAATTGTTTGACCTAAGTTCATCTGAGGCTCGGCTATTTGCTGTGCTTTATATTGAAAACAGACCAATGAAATTAGATGAAATGGGAGAAAAAGTAGGAAAAAGCAAAACTTCGGTTAGTAACGGGGTTCGAAGCCTACTAGATCTAAACCTCGTCGAACGTGTCTGGAAAAAAGGGGAACGAAAGGATCTATATCAAGCGGATGAAGACCTTTATCGGAAATTCATGTCCAATTACATACACAAATGGCTCGACGCTACAAATCGTCAAAAAGACTCCCTTGAACAAATTGAAGAGCAATTAAGAAAAGAATCACTACAGGTAAATAATCCATCTTTAAATGAATATGTAGATGATTTAAATGATCGATTAATTGGAATGATCGAATTTCATAAGTTAATACAATCCACGTTCAAAGATATAAAACATTCAGCCACATCATTAAATAAAAATAATTGAAGGGTACATCGTTTGTTTAAACACGCATTTTTAGGGAAGGACATGCTCCTTCTCTTTTTGTGCTATTTGAAATCACAGCTCTACAAAAATGAAACAACAAATGTTAATGCATTTTTTTGTTTTCTCCACGCAAATGCCCATTCTACAATTACATCTCTTGCATAGTATCCATAGTATGACACAGAATCCAATCAGCTTTACCGCTTTGTACAGATATCTGAAATTAACAGCCCGAATACAAGAAATCCATCCTGTTTATTTTTTTCTTTCAGGGCTATTGATTTTTATAACGAAACGTACTATTATTCTGTGAGGGAAGAACACCCTAATTACGATTATAACGGAAATCATTGCTAAGGGGGAATTAGGGATGAATTGCTGGAAAACGGTGAATGTTAGTAGAGAATTCGGTCTAAACCGTATCTACATGATATCTTTTTTGTTAGGACTTTTGTCTTTTGTATTTCTTTATTTGCCATTATCTATGATCCATCAATCTAGTAATCAACAAGAATATGGCCTGCTCCCTTTGCTACTAGGTTTATTACTGTTACCAGCATTGCATAAATTAATGCACATTGTGCCGCTTATTCTTGCAAACAAACGATTGAAAATAAAATGGAAAATAAAAATGGGATTACTGCCTATTTTCTCGTATCGAAGTAAATCGAGATTATCGAAAAAAACATCTGTACTATCCCTGTTAGCTCCAACCATGCTAATCACCTTACCAGGATTAGTCACAAGTTTTGTTTACCCTGATTATTTTGCTTATATCCTATTATTTTCATGTGTGAATATTGGTATGTCTTTTACTGATTATTTGTATGCCTATCATGTAATAAAAGCCCCAAGACGTTGTATAATTGAAAATGCGAATGATGAATTTGATATTCTAATTTCATAGAATAGAAAAGAAAAGCACTTGTCTAAAGTGCTTTCTTTTCTTTTTCGCATTGTTTAACGTACTTCCGAAAGAAGTCTCCCTCTTCAAGCGTGTAAAGGGCGTAGCCCAACGGTAAGGGGGAGATGAATTTCGGTTGGGCGATAGCCCAAAGGCTTATTCTTTCTTCTAAATATGGTATAATCAGTATTATAAATTAAAAGAACTGATATAACAATGAAGCTAGACAGTAATAACCATTCAGTGTTCTTGATGTATTACCATCTTGTGTTAGTCGTGAAGTATCGAAGGAAAGTGATGGATGATCCCATTTCAGACTATGCTAAAGATAAATTTATATCTTTGAGTGA
>NZ_JAMQKB010000018.1 GCF_028416575.1 Terrihalobacillus insolitus
TATCCCCGCTTTTTCAGCTCTCGCCTTAATGGCTGTTGTCATTTTGTTGTAAGCAAACATAGAGAGACGAAGGTTCGCTTTCTTATTGCCATAAGGATGAGATGCTTTTGAAGTTGTTGTATCTAGCATTTCCATGGCAATTGGTTTCTTCAACCTTTCGGCAACGTTTACTAATTGAATGGCTTCTGCTTCGATTATTTTTGTAATTTGACCAGAAGTTTTGCCGAAAATGTCAAATGTTTGAGTCCAAGAGGAAACAAGTTGTCCCTTCCCATTTATATTGGAAATCGCAAAGTGATCCACATTGCAGTCAATGCCGATGACACCATCCGATTTAGAAAAATTACGATATTTCTTATCCTTTTCTCTTATGATACACTTAAAAATGTAATAGTCCCCATGGTCTTCTATAGACCACGCGATAGGTTGTCCATCTTTCTTTTTATTTTTACATTGATTTTGGGTTGCCATGGCGGCCTTAACTTTTTCTTGGCCATATGAAAAATGCAGATTTGGAATTTCTATTTCCTTGCCTTCTGGTGTTTTGAAATGTAATGTGCGGTGTTCTGGATGGTAGTGAAATACAAAATTGCCTGAGGAACCATCTTTCCGACCTGAAATGGTCATCGTATGATAACGGGCTTGCTTCCATTTGTTCAACCATTGTTGACGGTCGTCCATATACTTGTCGTTTGTATATTGTGATTGAAATAGTCTTTTTGTTCCAAAGACGACACTAGGTATGATGGTTTGGAGTCGTTGTAAGTCTTGTTCCAATTTATGTCGTTTAAAGGTTAGAAAACCAAGTCTTGCTTCTAACCTTTTGATTTCTGGTTCTAAGTAACTGTGTTCAAATTGATAGGGGTGATCATAGATGTCTGTTCGCTTCCTATACTTTACAACAAAGCGTTTCCCTTGTTTTTGTTCTTTCGTGTTCTTAGGGAAAGTAGGCTTACCCATGACAAAAGAAGCCTTCATCTTCTTTACCGTTGTTAGACGACTTTTCACTTGCTTCTGTTTCGTTTTAACCGCCTGGATCTGTGCCTGTTTATTCGTTTTATATAATTTATTTAGCTCTTGCAAGCTTTTTTGTTTGGCCTTTGCTTCTTGCACGGCACTGTTTGCATAGTAGTCATCCAAACCAAAACGTTCTTTGACGGTGAGATGGATGGATTTATTTCGCTTGCTATGGCCAGAACGTTTTTCTTTCGTAGATGTATCAAAGGCAAAATGTTTGGCACGATTGAAGTTAACAAGAACATCCGTAATGGCGTTGACATATGTAACGGCAATCTTGTTTTTATAGACTCGATTAGAGAAGTACGTTTTTGTGCCCATCGCCATTCTCCTTTCCCTTCATAACTGAATGATATCAGAACAAACGTTCCGTGTCAACAAAATTTCATCTCCTTCGAAAGGGCGATTCATCCCCCACTTATTATTGGTGTTACCCACCCACCTTCATATAATGGAAGTGGGGGTCTTCTCGCCCGTGAAAAGATAAATCTAAAATATTTGTTTACCCTAACTTTAGGATAGTCACCTATTTTTTATGTATTTGTTGCACAATGTTGGCTGTTGGAATATAATTTGGTTAAAGGAAACTTTTTATCGTTAACGAACAATTTATTGTGCGGAGGGTGAAAACAGCATGCGAACAGACGCTATCAAAAGAAAAGGGATGATAAATGCCGCGCAACAATCTCTAAATGGGCAATCACGGGGACTTAGAAGATTGCTACCCTTCTTAGGACCAGCGTTTATAGCGGCGGTAGCATATATTGATCCTGGGAACTTTGCGACCAATATCGCTGCTGGATCCCAATATGGGTATTTGTTGCTTTGGGTAGTATTATTATCCAATCTTATAGCCGTGTTAATACAATCAATGTCTGCTAAGCTCGGAATAGCAACAGGAAAAAATTTGCCTGAAATAGCTCGTGAACAGTTTCCAAAGCCTGTTTCTTTCGGTCTATGGATTCAAGGAGAATTAATTGTAATCGCAACGGATTTAGCCGAATTTATTGGAGCTGCTCTTGGACTTTACTTGATTTTTGGATTACCTCTTCTACCTTCAGCCATTATAGCTGCTGTTGGATCCTTTGCTATTCTTGAATTACAAAGGAGAGGTGTTCGGTCACTCGAGGCAGGAATCACTGGGCTTGTATTCATTGTTGTCGTTGCTTTTGCGATTCAAGTGTTTTATGCAGAACCAGAAATAAATCCATTAGTTAATGGATTATTTATTCCAAGGTTTGCCGATGTTAACAGTGTCCTTCTTGCGGCAGGAATTCTAGGTGCAACAGTTATGCCACATGCTATTTATTTGCATTCTGCACTTACACAAAGACGGATTGTTGGTAAAGATGAGGAAGAACGTAAAAAGATTTTTCGTTTTGAATTTATCGATATTGTGATCGCCATGATCATTGCAGGTGCTATCAATGCGAGTATGCTCATTGTAGCCGCATCTCTATTTTTTGAAAATGGTCTCGTTATACAGGATTTGGACGTAGCATTTGAACAATTAGGTGTGCTAATAGGTCCGTTTGCAGGTGTTTTATTTGGCATAGGCCTTCTCACAGCAGGGCTATCAAGTTCAACAGTGGGGACAATGTCTGGGGATATTATCATGCAGGGTTTTATCCAAAGAAGGATCCCGTTATATTTAAGGCGGCTTATTACCATTACCCCTCCATTAATAATTATTGCACTAGGTATTAATGCAACAAAAGCACTCGTAATGAGCCAAGTTGTTTTATCATTTGGTATTGCATTTGCGTTAATTCCGTTAGTTATTTTTACAAGCAAACGTAGCATCATGGGTGGATTGGTAAATAAGCGCATAACGACAATAACAGCATGGATCCTATCCATTATTATTATTGCATTAAATATATTTCTTCTTTATCAATCACTGTTCGGATAAGTCAAAACGATATGCTAGCGATTCTGTCAAATATTAGAGGCAACGAAAAACTCTTAGCGGACTGAGATACCGCTATTTTCAGAATAATGCCTGAATTCCATGGTTAAGCGGACTCACAGGCCGTTATTCGCTATAAAAGGTCTATTAATGGTTCGCTTTTTGGCAATTAGCGGTATCTCAGTCCGCTAAACCCTCCAATACCATGGTTTTTTGCCGAATAACGGCCTCTGAGTCCGCTAAATATGCTAAGCGGACTGAGAGGCCGTTATTTTCAGAACAAGGCCTTTAAAAACTCCGCAACCACTGCGTTTTATTTATTTGAGTTCCTCACCTTCCATAGTTGACATTTTCTTCATTTTCTCAGCCATTTGATCCATCATTTGTTTTATGTTCTCCATTTTTTTCATTTGCTGTTCAGACAACTTTCCAGAGTTCTGCAGTTCAGTGAATAGACTATTCATTTCTTTCATCATCATTTGATGCTTATCCATCATTGTTTTCATTTGTTCTTTCATCATTTCCATTTTGTCGGAGCAGTTTTTTTCCTTCATCACCTCTGAATTAGTCGTATCAACAGGAGCTTCTTCGTGAGCAGACACAGTTAAGGGAAGAGATACAGCTGCGGTGAACAAAAGTGTCAAAACAAGTTTAAGTATCCGATACCTCATATGATCATCACCTCCATAAATTTGTAGTAAATACAACAACATTAGTTTATCTAAGTTTAAGGAAACTATGTATGTAATAAGTGAACTCTAGAATAACCTATTAAGGATTGGGGACAAATAAAGAATATAAAAATACAAAGGGTGAATTGTTGATGGACTACGGATTATGGTTTTCTATTGCCCCATCTGTTATCGCTATTGTTTTGGCAACTTGGACAAAGCAGGTCATTCCATCTCTTTTAATCGGTTTATGGGTAGGTAGCTTTATTTTATCAGGCTCTTTTCTAGGATCCGTATCTCAAACGGTTGATTATATTGTTGGCGTTTTATCTGATCCTGGAAATTTGGATGTTCTTCTATTTCTATACGTCTTTAGTGGCTTGGTTGCCCTTATCCAACTATCAGGTGGTGTACAAGCTTTTGCCAAAATGATGGATAACTTTATCGACAATGCAAAGAAAACGTTACTTGTCTCATGGTTATTGCTTCCGATTACCTTTATCGATTGTGGTTTTCGCGTTGTAGCAACAGGATCAATTATGAAACCGTTGGCAGATCGTTTTTCCGTATCACGAGAACGATTAGCCTATATGCTAAATAATTCGGCTAGTCCCGTAATTGTACTAATACCTGTTGCTACCACTTATATAGGTTACATCATTGGAGTGTTACGCAAAGGAATGGATGCTGGTGGAATAGAAGGTTCAGCGATGCAGTTGTTTTTATCTAGCATACCTTTTCAATTTTTTAGTTTTACTTCCGTAACCGTTGCCCTATTATCTGTTATCATTGGATGGAATTTCGGTAGTATGAAGAAATTGATTCAATCTGCACAAGGATCAGTAAAACAGAACGCTTCCTCCCGTCCTGCACATGCAATGGAAATGTCTGAGGAACTTGGAAATACGGATAAAGCAGATTCGGCAAAAGATCAAATGGGTGTGACATCAAAAGGACAAATGGAAGATATGGACATGGGTATGGGGGAGCCCGCGTTGAAGCCTAGATTATCTAATTTGCTCATTCCAATTCTCGTTTTAATTCCGCTAAGTTTTTTTCTAATGTGGTGGAGTGGTCGACAGAAAACAGATGCAACAGGATTAATGGAAGTGTTCACAGCAGCTGATCCATCTCGCTCGATGTTTTTAGCATTATTCCTTACAGTCATCTTAACTGGCGCAATCTACCTGATTCAAGGATTAAAATTGAAGGAAATGACAGATCGTTTTATTAAAGGCGGGAACAAACTAATGGTTACGATTGTTATTTTGGCGGTAGCTTGGCCCATTTCTGACGTTTCACAAGACTTAGGTTTAACTGAGCTTATTCAGACAACATTAGGTGGAACATTATCAGCTAGTTGGGTTCCATTACTCATTTTTGCAGTTACGGGTGCTGTCACATATTTTATAGGATCTTCTTGGGGGGCATGGGCACTCATGATGCCCATTGCCATTCCATTAGCTGTAACAACAGGAGGCAGCCTTCCTATCGCGGCGGCTGCTGTATTATCTGGAGGAACTTTTGGAGATGTCACTTCACCCGTTTCTGGGATGACAGCCATGTCTGCCGGTGCTGCACAAGCTGATCATATGAAATACGTGAAGGCGATGACTCCGTACAATTTGCTAGCCGCATCATTGGCTGCAGCATTATTCTTAGTCATTCCTTTTATTATTTCCTAGAAGAGGATGTTCAAAAAGTCACCAAATGATAAGCGGCGCATCTCTTCGTTGGCTTGTTTTTCCGTTACTCACGTATTAAAAGCATACGCTCCGTTACTCAAAACAGCGCCGCCTCGACCTGCTTGCTTCTGATTTGTCGACTTTTTGAACACACACTAGAATAAGTCACAGTAGTAAGGAAGTGAAAAAATGGATGAATTACTATATATAGTTGCTTTTGTGGTAGCGATAATCGGAGCATTTTCATTTCTTCGGTATAGTAAATTGAACAAACAAAGAGGGGAAAAAAAGATAAATAAGAGGTAGGCATTTTGGGGAGGGTGCATTTGCTCTCATGAAAGCAAATGCACTCAAACCATTTGTTACTCATTGTTTCCATATACCGATGCCCCACTATAACATTACATAAACCAATAAGTGAACGTATCGTTAATTCCCGCTAACAGAAATATGATTGCAGCTACTTTTGTCATCCATCGATTGAACGATTTCGACTTTTTAAAGTACTTTTCTTTAATAATGTCAGTACTATCAATTAAGATAAGCACAAATACAATCAGCGGAACCGTCGTCCCTAATGCAAAAACGGTAGGTAATAGTATCCCTCCTGAAGTTTGGATACCTAATGGAATGAGCAGCCCAAAAAACAACCATACTAACGTCGGACAAAAAGCCAGTGCAAAAGCAATACCAAATCCAAATGCTCCTACAGGGGATCCTTCTGGCATTTTACTTTTCAGCCATTCGCTAACTCTTGTCCCAAATGAAACACGAAACCGTGAAAAACCGAGAAAATATAACCCTGCCAAAATCATGATCGGGCCAATAATCTTTCTAATCATAACAAGAATGGAAGTGTTTCCATTCACTGTTGTTAACTGTACGCCTAAATAAATTGCCACACCGCCAACAAGGGTATAAATCAATGTTTTACCAGCAATAAAAGCAAACATTTGTATCAATGTCTTCTTTTTGTTCGTTGCGTCCCGTGAGACAAACGCAAGTGCACTTGCATTTGTCGTTAATTGACATGGTGATGTAGTTGCAGCGAGACCTAGTAATAATGCAGTCAAAATTGGAATGTTCCACTGGTTTGTAATGTTAATAATAGGCTCTGCTACCTTTACCCCCATTTGTGTCAAAAACGAATACCATTGTATACTTAAATCACTGAGAAATTCCCCCATTTCTATCCCTCACTTTCACCTGCTTGACATTATTGCATTCATTCTACTTACTCAGAATTCGAGCGAACTCGTTTCAGCAAGCTGAAACATCGGGGAATCAGATGGAGTCTCGACTCCACCTGATTGGAAATAAGCCATTTTAAGATTACCTATATTCTTTAGGTGACAACCGAACGATTGCGATTTTTTGGCAATAGTTTGGTTGATTCTCCTATTCTCCATAACACTCGAACCAAACAAACAACAGCTAGGCTAATAAACAAGGCACTATGAACCTCTAGCTGAATCATTACTTGTCCTAAGATTGCTACAACCGAACCAAAAAATATTTGTCCTTTTTTACTATTCGGTGATGTCTTAGGGTCTGTAATCATAAAAAAGGTGAAGATTAAAAGCCCACCCCACATGAACTCATTGAATATTGCTTGAAATGTTTTGTCCCATATTAACATTCGAACTAAACCGCCCAATAAGAATGCAGATAAAAAGGAAGCAATGACAGGAAAACGACTCACCTTATAAACCATGTAAATTCCTGCCGTAATAATCACAAAGAGTAATGCCCAAATAAATCCCCATTGAAGTGGTGCTGTTGCAACGGTTATTGGGTATAAAAGTGCAACAACAACGATTCCAATATTAGATGGATTAAAGATATGATTGCCATCATAACGGATCCAATGTTTTGAACCAATCGCAATAATAGATGCCATTAAAAAAGGTGTCACCGTATCAGCCCTTAATAACAAAGCAATGCTCAGTGCTGTTATAATGGAACTTTTAGGAAATATAAGTTTGGCTTCTTTTGCATAAATTATCCCCACTTCCAATAACATACACACTACAAGTGTAACGATAACTTGTATTAGTGTTACTCTAAACTGCAAATAGACTAACCCTAATACAGTAAAACCAGTTAAGACTAAGATCTGGGCTATCCTAGGATCACGGATTTTTATCATAGTTTCTTTAGCTCCTCTAGAACTTCTTCAGTTGGTACATACATTTCTTGAATCGAAATTTCACTCCATTGTATGACTCCTTCTTTATCTATTACAAAAATGGAATGTGTATCGACTGGCCCCATATCCATCCCACCTGGCACATTGTATACACCATATTTACTTCCAAGCTGGTGGTTAGGGTCGTACATAATCGGATAATTTATGTTGTACTCTTCTGCTATTTGTTTCGACTGTTCTAATGGATCCGTTACAGCAGCGACAACGACAGCATCTTCCTGTTTCATATCAGAAAGATATTCATTCAACTCCACGAGTTGATCGACGCACGAACTTCAGGAATTCCCCTCATAAAAGTATAAAACAACATTTTTTCCCTTATAATCCGATAATGAAAGATCTCCTTCGGTAGACGTAAGGTTAAAATCTGGAGCAGGCGTCCCTGCTTCTAGTCCTGAAATATTTGTACTTCTTTCACTTTTTCCTTGTAGTACAGCTAAAGCGATGAACAGTACAGCTATGACTACAATGATCCATGGCATAATTCTTACTTTTCGTTTGTTTGTTTTTTTCTTTGATTTCTTACCCATTTTACGAACTCCTATCCTATTTATATTTTATAGGTCATGCGGTATAAATAATGACTGCACCTAACAGTTTAACCAGCAAATATGAAGATTCTTTGAGGTTACACTTTTTAATTTAACTATTTCTACCTGAAACAGACAATAGTAAAACTTTATTGGATCCAGAATCGTACAAAGTACTAATTACCGTTTTAAAATATGGCGAATGAAGGCAGCCACCAACAGTGGCAATCCCATCCACATGGAAAGGAGTAAAAACGTTTTAATGTAGGATCCTAATGTTGTCGCACCCCACATGATAGTGCCTGAAATGGTGAGGCAAATCATACCTATTAGGATCAATATAGGCACTATCAGTCTTTCAGTAAGTTTCATAAATCCTCCTCACTCACTGGGAAATGTAAATAGAAGGTTGTACCTTTATTTACATTGCTAGTTACTGTGATCGTCCCATTTTGAAGCTCAACCAAATTCTTTACAATTGCCAACCCTAATCCTGTACCTCCAAGCTCTCTTGAACGTGATTTATCAACACGATGAAAACGTTCAAAAATAAACGGAAGTTCTTTTTCAGGTATTCCAATACCCGTATCCTTTATCTCTACATGCACCCAGTCTTTTTCATACCAAACTCGAACATCTATGGTGCCGCTTTCTGTATAACGTACAGCGTTCCCTAATAAATTCATTAGTACTTGTTGTAAACGAAGGCCGTCCGCTTCGATATAAGGAATTTCTTTCTGTATATAGGTATTTAAATCTAGTCCTTTTGTTTGCATGTCTATTTTTATCGTTAATAGCGCCGCTTCTAGAACCTCTGTCAAATCAGTCGGTGCCATGTGGAGGTCTATTTTACCTTCTTCCATTTTAGATAGGTCAAACAAATCATCAATCAATCTGACCATCCGCTCTGTTTCATCCTCAATAATGGATAAATATTGGACTCTTTCCGCTTCGGTCTTATAGAGACCCTGCTTTAATACTTGGGCGTACCCTTTCATATAGGAAATCGGTGTGCGTAATTCATGAGAAATGTTCGCAAAAAACTCTTTTCGATTGGTTCGGTATCGATTTGTTTCAAATGCTAGGTCATTGATCGCCTTCCCTAATGATCCTAACTCATCACGCGATGGGATATTTACTCGAATATCTAAGTTTCCTTTGGCAATTTGACGTGTTGCTTGCTCCATTTCCAAAAGAGGATCAGACATTTTTTTTGACAGAATAAATGTTAATCCTAATGCTAAGAATAGTGCTCCTACTGCGGAAAGTATTAATAAATCTCGAACCTTTTCTACTGGTTTTATTACGTCATTGGTAGATGCTAAGACAAAAAAAGCGCCAATGAAAGAATCCTGTTGTGTAATGGGGTAACCAGACCCAAGGTAGCTGGATTCTGTTTCCACATCCATAAATTTCTTTCGAACAGGCTGCCCTTGTGACAATTGCTTCATTTCCTCTTCAGATATGTCCCCGACACGTATACCAGTTTTTGCTATTACACTGCCATTACTATCCACGATATAGATATCTTTGTTCGTTAGATCGGCAAGTGTTTTAAACATGTTCAGTATTTGCTCATCATCAAAAGAAGTGATCGTACGTGCGTATTTCTTTGATAGATCATCAATTTCTGTTCCTACCTGATTATAATAAAAACTGGTGAAGATCTGGTTTGCTACGTATCCTAGTGGCAATAATACAACTAAAAACAAAACCATAATCGTTCCGCCAAGTTTAAGAACAATTTTATTCATGTTCTGTTTGGTCCTCAGGCAAGTAAAATTTATATCCTACGCCCCAAACCGTTTTAATTGGGTTAAAGGATAATCCTGCATTCCTTAATTTTTCTCGTATATTTTTCACATGTGTGTCGACTGCTCGAACATCACGAAATTCTGTAGAAAGCCAAATACTGTCTAACAAAATATCTCTTGTAAATACTCTTTTAGGTTGACTTGCCACTGTATAGAGAATATCAAATTCTTTTGGTGTTAATTCAATTGGAGTTTTGTTGACCGTCACTTCCCGACTATCACGATAAATAGACAAATCCATAACGGATAAAGTGGCATCACTTGCATCTTCTTGATTATAGTCGTATCGCCGCAATAAAGCATTAACTCGAGCTACCAATTCTTCTGGCGCAAATGGTTTAACCAAATAATCATCTGCTCCTAAATTTAATCCGTGCACCCGATCCTTAATATCATTTCGAGCAGTTAACATTAAAATTGGTGTTCGTATCTTCTTCCGAAGGGTTGAGCATACTTCCCACCCGTCTATATCTGGTAACATAATGTCTAGCATAATAACATCATATTGGCGAACCAGAGCCTTTTGTAGTGCTTCTTTGCCATTTACTGCTTCATCAATTAGAATATTACCCTCTTTCGTTAAATAAATTCTAACTAGATTTCTCATGTTCCATTCATCATCAACAACTAGGATTCTTTTTTCCATCTGCAACCCTCATTTTTTTTATTTTACAAAACGAATTTGTGGAATCTGTGAGGATTTTCATTCCTAATTCCATTGTTTCTTCTATCGTATAACAAACATACATGTTCACACTAATAAGACGCTATCCTCTTGATCATAATCTTATATGTAGCTTAACTATCATTCAACAGGGATATACGTCACCAAACGTAAAAAACCGCTAACCCATGATTGAGCTAGCGGTGGTGTTAAAACTATTTCGCAAATCGGTGATCCCCAATTGTTGTCGTTACCTCTCTTGTTAATATCCACTCACTTTCAGCAGTATCAGGGTTGTAAAAGTATAGAGAGCCTCTTCCTTGACCCCTAAATGCTAATGCTTCATCGACAGCCTGTCTCGATTCTGAGTTTGCCGGTTTGTTAATTTCACCATTTTCTACGGGTGAAAATGCATAATAACCATTTGATCTTTGATAAATAACTTCCTTAATCGTGTTTGGGAATTTTGAACTATCTACACGATTTAAAACAACTGTAGCCACTGCAACTTTTCCTGCGTATGGTTCACCCTTTGCTTCAGCTTGAACAAGTCTTGCAAACAATTCCTTTTCAGATTCCGTAATTGTTGATGGTATTGTTAGGGTTTCACCAGCATAAATGAGGTTGTTATATTGGTTATTAGACTCCCTTATTGCAGAGAGCGGAACACCAAACTTATTACTAATTTTCCAAAGTGAATCACCGGTCTGCACCGTATAGGAAGATGCAGCGTTCGCTATTCCTGTAAGTGAAAATGATGAGATAATGAGGGTCATTACCATAATGATTTTTTTCATAGTCTATTGTCCTCCTGTTTTTCATATTTTCGCTACAAAAATAGGTTAACAGGATCATAGTGTTATTTCAGCAGGTAAGAAAAACCATTGACAGCTTGTATAAGGGCCAAACCTACTACAACTCTATGCTGATGCTGTAGTATTACAGTTTTGTTACACAAGTGGCTGCGTCCAATTTCATCCAATTTCAGAGAAAGTACATGTGAATTGCTAGATGTTTCGCATTTCTCGATAGCATGTAAGAAATATAATGAATACAATACTGAACACAATAAGCGCGATTAACGAAAAATGTTCTTCTAATGGTGAAGCTGTTGTTACATTTTGAGTCGCCTTACCTTGCACATCTGCACTTCTAGCATTATCATTGGGCATTTCTAATTTTTTTAACGAGAATGAAGTAATTGTTTCGCCATCTTGGTTCACGATATCCAATGTACCGTCCTTCTTAACATTTTCACTCCACTGTTCATTGATGGATGTTGTGAAAGATAAATCTTTCTCAGTCTTGTATTTTTGATCATCAATATCAAATGTTGTTCCCTTTGGAATGGTGGATGTTTGATAGTTTGCAAATGAATAGTCTAATAGATTACGAGAGTCATTATACGCAACAGATTGGATGTTACTATTTAATGTAATGACAATCACACTTAGGTTTTCTCTTTTTGCTGTAGTTGCCAGTGTAAAGCCTGATTGATCTACATAACCTGTCTTCCCACCCGTCACACCTTCATAAGCATATTCTCGCATCAGTTTGTTATGAGCGTACAGAGTAGTATCCCACGATTCACCATTCCACTTCAATTCCTTTGTGCCAAATATTTCCCTAAACACCTGATTCTTTCTTGCATATCGGGTAATGGTAGCCAAATCTTTTGCTGTTGTGACATGATTTGGATCAAATAGACCGTGGGGATTTTCAAAGTTTGTATTCGTTACTCCTATTTCTTTCTCCATATATTTATTTAAATCAGAAGCAAAATTTTCTACACTTCCACTCATATACTCAGCTATTGCTATTGCTGCATCGTTTCCAGAATTAATTAACAAGCCTTGAATCAGCTTTTTTAAGGTGACTTGCTCCCCTTCTTCTAAATAAACCCTTGTACCTTCTACATCTCTCGCTTTTTCACTCACCGTGACAACGTCATCCAAATTCCCTTTTTCTATCGCATAAATAGCAGTTGCGATTTTCGTCAAACTAGCGGGGTACATTTTTGCATTCGCATTTTTTTCGTACAGGATCGTACCTGTAAGCTCGTCCATTACAACTGCAGCCTCACTTGATACAGTCGGTGGTGTGACGGAATCCGCTTCTGCATTTACACGCAAGGAAAACCCCGCGATTAATAGAACCATTATAAAGGTCACTATCGTCTGTTTCATGTTGACACCTACTCCACTAAATTTTGGGCTATCGTGAGGTACTCAATTGTTTCTTTATCTGATTGTGTTGGCAGCTTATAGGTTTGCTGATACTTCTCATGACCTTTTCCTGTTAGAAATATCCACTGTTCAGACTCACTGTGCTCGATTGCATGTTTAATGGCTAATGTACGATCTAGAATAACTTTACCTTTTTCATTTCCATAGGTTTCGTGTAAATAGTGGAGCGTCTCTTCCATTTCATTCATTGAAATAGAATTAAGATCATCCAACGTTAAAATGTATTGGTCACTTTTCTCGGCAATGATCGAAAGCATTTCCTTTCTTTTGCCAGAATCCCTGTCACCTCTAAAACCAAAAACATGGGTAATACTCTTCGCACCATAATATCGTGCCGTGTTTAAACAATGAAATATAGCATCAGGTGTATGGGCGTAATCCACAACAACAGTGGCACCATTACTAAGTTTAGTCATTTCGAATCTACCATTTACACCTTGAAAATCATTAATGGATTCCGTAATGTAATTCTTATTTATAGGAAAGAAGTTTGCCGTAGCATATGCCATTACCGTGTTATATATGTTGTGAATGCCAATCATAGGTGATTGAATAAATCTAGAATCGTCCGCTTCTTTGACCACAACTAAAGAATCCCCAGCATTAATATGGGTCAATTGTAAGCGATTATCGTTAGACTGACCTATCGTATAACACCGTTTTCCTTCGCTTTGTAGCTTTACAAGTAGCTTTTTACCCCAACTGTCATCCGTATTGATCACCGCCATCCCATTTTCCTTCAGTTTTTCAAACAGTTTAACTTTAGCTTCAAAATAGGCTTCCATCGAACCATGGTAGTCTAAATGATCGTGGTTAAGATTGGTAAATAAGCAGTAATCAAATTCCAGCCCTTCTACACGATACTGTGTTAAACCATGGGATGACACCTCCATAATAACAACAGAATCGTTACTAGTTGCTAACAGTTTTTGCAACTGAAGTGGGCTAGGTGTTGAATTCATACTCGGTGTTACTTCTCCATTTACGACGTTTTGTATTGTTCCAATTAGAGAACAAGAATATCCATTACTCTCCAGAATATGTTTCAATATATAGCTTGTCGTTGTTTTTCCGTTCGTTCCAGTAATTCCGATCATAATCTTTTGAGATGTTGGATGGCCATAAAAAGAGCTAGCAATAATCCCTAAAGCTTTCCTGCTATTTTTCACTTGAATATACGGTTTCGATACGTGGGACAAGTCCTGTTCACCAATGATTACACTTGCACCTTTGTAGATGGCCTCCTCAATATAAGCATGGCCATCCAATTGAAAGCCCTTGATCGCAACGAAAACATAATCATCTTGCACATCTAATGAGCTGTCCGCTATCCCTTTTATTTCAATATTTCCAGCTTCTTTGTTTCTGTTTACTATCTCCAGTTCGCTAATTAGATGCTGAAGCCTCATATAAGGTACCCCTCATTTCAACTATATCATTCGAATATTGTACTTTATTTTTGTGGAGATTTTATGTATATTCATACATGTGTAACATACACTTAATTATTGATACGTACTCGTAATAAAATTAGATAAATATGGTTTATATGGACCACAATCACTTAAACACGGATCACCATGTAATCTCCATTTGTCAATTGAACGACATCTGCTTTTAATCCCTTTGCGATATCTACTGTCATTTCATTTGCATCTTTTTCTGATGTTGCAAACAGCGCAACTCCTGCACTAGCTATTACTCTGTCTTTGTTTGTTGTAACATAGGCTAGAACTTTATAATCTGGTTTCATTGACTGTTCTCTTCCCAATTTACTTTTCTCCTTTCAATTTAGGCTTTAAAATTTCATCCGCCTTTTTCGTACTTTCTAACAACGGACATTTTTTTACCACTTCAATTAATGCGTCAATATCTTGTTTAATCGGAACGAGAGCAATAATAATTCTACCCTCTTCATAATCTTTCCTTGTAAAATTCCAGCGCTTATTCCCTAATGCTCTTGTTGCTTCAAAAAGGGCTGCTTGTCTTTGCCCAAAGTTATCAAGGTTAATTCGATAGTGTTGCTCGTTCGGGTAAATGACGACAGCTAAACCTTCCTCTTTCACTAGTTTCGCTGCATTTTCTGTTCCTAACAGGTTACTAACATACATACCATCAACGTACAGACTAGAATCCTTCACCTCTATTTTTCCAGGTTTTACTTGAGCAATATCACCGATACTTTTACCTTTTGTGAAATATTTTAATAAGTAGAAAACAGTGATTCCAACCACTATTCCAATCGCACCGTTCACCCACAAATTAAATGGTAAAACAGTGATCACCAATGACGTGCATAATGCGGTAATAAAGGCAAGATAGTTTCTAGACTCAAACGTTTTTGCAATACCATCTATGTATGCGGACCCACGATATGTGTACTCCGTATTTTCAAGTTCGGTTAAACTTTCCTTTTCCATTTTTCGAACATCTCGAAATTGCTGTAAAGCTAAGGTTAGAAACGTTACAGCTACAAAATTTTTGGTCATCAATGCAGGTATTGCTACCGCGCCTAATGCAGCAGCAACAAAGCCTGTTACAACTTGTATTAAGTAACCATTGGGGAAACTCGGATATTGGCGATAATCTTCCTTTAAGACCAGTAGTCTTGCTAGGGTGCCAATAATCAGGGCTATTATAATAATCGTTATATCTTCAGATGAAATTTGCTGCTTTCCCACTCTATTCACTCCTCATTCCATAATTACCCCTATTATCCCCTTGCACATCATTTTTAAACGACAAGAGCTAGACATTGCCGCAAAAATAAATATATGAACATATAATCATGTTTTAAATTCATACAGATCCAATCCTAAAAGCCTTGATCAAATGGTCGAATTACTTTCTTCTAATTTTTTTCGGTAATTTTTTTCCGATAATCCGATCAACAGCAATTGCTAAAAAAGCAATACTCAATAACACGACAAAATCCCGAAATACATGGGAAAAAGTCATTTGATTGCTAATGACATACTGTTCTATTTCCGACCATGTATACGTATTGTAAGTCAAATAAGAAGAAGTAGTTTCACCATTATTCTTACTCTCATCTGTAGTTACTAAAACATTGTAAGAAGATAAATAATTATTATTATAAAACGGTACATTCCCATATGACACACTAATAATTAATGGTACTCCTACAAAAATAATGGCCAATAACAAAAGCAGGAACAATAAGTTGTTTTTTCTGCGCAACCTCACCACCCCCATTACTAATATATATTAAACTGGTATGTGAGAATATGCTCGGTTCATTGAGGATCACCAAATTAGTTATCATACTATTTTTAGAAAACAAAAAAGCACGGAAGGAATAGCTCCTTCCGTGCTTTTTTTTCCATATGGCTACGCATTCATTTGCTAATGATGAAGGGCGTGGTTGATTGTCTGCTTCAAAACATCCATGACATGCTCATCGTCATGGGAATAAAACAAGGTAGTTCCTGCTCTACGATATTTTACTAATCGCAGATTTTTCAAAAAGCGTAATTGGTGTGAAACCGTTGACTGTCTTAAGTGCAATGTGTCTGCAATTTCATTTACAGATAACTCTTTGTTAAATAACAAATATAAAATTCTAATTCTAGTCGGATCACTTAATGCTTTAAACGATTGGGATACAACAAACAACGTTTCGTCATCTAGCTCACGATATTCTTCCTCATCCTTACGATCATCTTTCTGTTTATCCATCTACTGACACCTCATATAGTAAAAACGATCCTTTATATGAACCCGATTTTACCCAAACCACAACAGCTTGTCAACAATCATTGCACTGTTATAATTAATGAATTTGGACATAATGAACGTAGAAAAAAATAGTTAACAGCCCCATGCCAAAATATTGAACGAAGTGCTTTAAACGTAAACTTCGAAAGGACCCCATGATTAATTCAATTACACTAACATAGCATAAAGTACCGATTGATATCCCCATAAAAATAGCTCTAATTCGTATATCTTGGAATATCCCTTGTTCCCCTATGAGTAAAGCAATAAAGAAGCATAATGCCAAAAAAAGAATAAATGAAACAAAGGATAACATGGAGTAAACCACGCTTCCAGCACTGATTAAAGAAAGAAAGATGGCAAGTCCTTCAGGTATTTGATGAATGATAAATGAAAAAATCAATTCATCTGTTAGATTATTATTAGCCGCGTTAGAAGATATTGCAATTCCAGATGGAAAATTGTGGATGGCTATTGCTATAACAAGAAAAAAAGTGCTTAAAGAAATAGCTCTCGTTTTTGATTGTTTTTCTTGTAATGAATGGGTAAAAAGATGAATTTGATGCATGAGCACAAGCCCAATTGCGATACTGATGGTTAATCCAAACCAATCAAATGCGGCAGATGTTTCAGGTATAATTTCAAACAAAACCATCCCAAAAACGAGTGCTCCTGAATAAACATATAGCTTGCTTACTTGTTTGATGACTTTGTTCATAATACTAGCTAATACTCCGCCGAGAAATAAACCAGTAAGTGCTAAAACACTTACTAGAATCATTTTATCCATATCCATTTTTATCCGTCCTAACCGTTGATGTTTTGTGAGAAGCTTTTTTAAAATATACATGAGTAAAAATGAAATTATGATAACTCGTCCATATTTTATATGTGAATGAGTTTGCAACATTTGGGTATACTTTTTATGAAAATAATAAATTATTGTTTCATATTAATGTTATATATGATAATATACTCATATATTGTTGTAGGAGGTGCTATAATGGGACACGGACATGATCACGGACATGATCATACACATGGAGCAAACAAACGTGTATTAATGATTGGATTTTTCATTACTACTGGTTATATGCTTGTAGAAGCAATTGGCGGATTTTTAACGAATTCCCTTGCACTTTTATCAGATGCAGGGCATATGTTAAGTGACTCTGTATCGCTTGGTGTTGGACTGTTAGCCTTTACGTTAGGTGAAAAGGCTGCTAATTATAGTAAAACGTATGGATACAAGCGATTTGAGATTTTAGCAGCAATTTTCAACGGCGCAACACTTATAGCCATCGCGTTTTATATCTTTTATGAAGCATACAAACGTTTTACAAACCCGCCTGAAGTTGCATCAGTCGGAATGTTAATTATCGGTGTGATCGGTTTACTCGTAAACATCCTTGTCGCTTGGATGCTTTTACGCGGCGGAGACACGAAAGAGAATTTAAACATACGCGCAGCATTTTTACACGTATTAGGTGACTTGCTAGGATCAGTGGGAGCGATTGTTGCAGCATTACTTATTATGTTTTTCAACTGGGGATGGGCAGATCCACTTGCTAGTGTGATTGTTGCTATTCTTGTACTAATAAGTGGCTGGCGTGTTTCAAAGGATGCCGTTCATGTGTTAATGGAAGGTACGCCACGAAATGTAAATATAGATGATATTGTTGAAGCTTTTAAAAAAGTACCTGAGATTATTAGCATTCATGATCTTCATGTATGGAGTATTACTAGTGGGCAAAATGCTCTATCTTGCCATGCGGTTGTAAGTGATTCATTATCCGTCAAAGATGGACAAACACTTCTATCCTCTATTGAAAAAAGATTGGTGGAAAAGGGGATTGGGCACGTTACGATCCAATTGGAAACAGGCAAACATGAACACGAAGATTCGATCATGTGCCAAGGAAGTGATTCCTCACATGATCACGACCATGATCACCAGCACGACCATTAATAGACGGTAGTGACCGATGTAAAAGCTGATTCCTTAAAAGGAATCAGCTTTTTATTCAAGCAATCCGTACACCGGGCTTAAAAAACTGTGTTTCATTGACTTCACGTGTTAAATCGCTTAAGCTAAGGTTTGAATCGAACGATAACTTGGAGGAATTTTATATATATGATTAACGTGCATAATGTAAGTTTGCGATATGGAGACAAGAAGTTGTTTGAGGATGTAAATATTAAATTTACACCTGGTAATTGCTATGGATTAATTGGTGCAAATGGAGCAGGTAAATCAACCTTTTTAAAAATCCTTTCTGGGGAAATTGAACCTCAATCAGGAAACGTCTCGCTCTCAACAGGAGAACGTTTAGCTGTTTTAAAACAGGATCACTTCGAATACGAAGAATATGAAGTGCTTAAAACTGTTGTTATGGGGCATGAGCGTCTTTATGAAATTATGGAAGAGAAAGATGCTATTTATATGAAAGCGGATTTCTCTGAGGAAGACGGAATGCGTGCTGCCGAATTAGAAGGTGAGTTTGCCGAATTAAATGGTTGGGAAGCAGAATCCAATGCAGCTGTCTTGTTAAAAGGGTTGGGCATTCAAGAAGAACTTCACGAAAAGAAAATGGCCGATTTAACAGGCTCTGAAAAGGTAAAAGTATTGCTGGCACAAGCCTTGTTCGGTAATCCAGATATTTTACTACTTGACGAGCCAACGAACCACCTTGATATTCAAGCAATCCAATGGCTGGAAGAGTTTTTAATTAACTTTGAGAATACCGTAATCGTTGTATCTCATGATCGTCACTTCCTTAACAAAGTGTGTACCCATATAGCAGATGTTGATTACGGAAAAATCCAAATTTATGTTGGTAATTACGATTTCTGGTATGAGTCAAGCCAGCTTGCACTTAGAATGGCACAGGAACAAAATAAGAAAAAAGAAGAAAAGATAAAAGAGTTGCAAAACTTTGTAGCTCGATTTAGTGCCAATGCATCAAAATCAAAACAAGCAACTTCTCGAAAGAAAACGTTGGAAAACATTACGTTAGATGACATCAAACCATCTTCTAGGCGCTATCCGTACATTGCCTTTTCACCAGAACGAGAAATAGGGAATGATTTATTAAGAGTAGAGGGTTTATCAAAATCAATTGACGGTGAAAGAGTGTTAGATAACGTAAGCTTTACGATGAATAAAGATGACAAAATCGCGCTTGTAGGTAAAGATGAGGTTGCCAAAACAACCTTATTGCGTATTTTAATGGGTGAAATCGAGCCCGACCAAGGTTCCTATAAGTGGGGTGTAACGACATCTCAATCCTATTTACCAAAGGATAACTCGAAGTACTTTGAAAATGCCGATCTAAATCTCGTTGATTGGTTACGCCAATATTCACCGGATGACCAAACCGAGACCTTTTTACGTGGCTTCTTAGGTAGGATGTTGTTTTCAGGGGAAGAAGCATTGAAAAAGTCCAACATACTATCTGGTGGGGAAAAAGTTCGTTGCATGCTATCCAAAATGATGTTAAGCAATTCCAATGTATTATTACTGGATGAGCCAACGAACCACTTAGACTTAGAGTCCATTACAGCTTTAAATAATGGTTTAGTTAAATTTAAAGGCTCTATACTGTTTACTTCCCATGACCACCAGTTTGTACAAAGTGTCTCCAACCGTTTGATCGAAATCACGCCTAGCGGATTAGTGGATAAAGAAATGAGCTATGATGAATATGTTGCAGATAAAGGATTACAGAAGGAAATAGAAGCAATGTATGCATAGCAACATTATCGGGCTTGGATGGTGGTAATGAATAATCACTGTTTAAGCCTTTTTTCTTATCTGTGAGGAAATAATTATTACCGCTCCATCCAAAACATAGATAGGGATAGCCCTTCTATATAAGCAGGCTATCCCTATCTCATTATACACTCTTCATTTTCCTTGCCGAGCCAACTAGCTCGCGAATGGTCTCCTTGTCATTGTTATGGAGCAAATCCACAATCCTACTACCAACTACAACCCCGTCACAATATTGACTAAGCTCTTTCACATGCTCTGGCGTGGATACACCAAAACCTGCCAATACTGGAGCTTCACAAATTTGCTTTAGTTCCTGTAAATGTGTTGCTAGATTTTGTTTGAACTCACTTCTTGCTCCTGTTGTTCCGGTAACGGTCACCGCATATAAGAAACCTTCTGTTCGTTTTGCGATTTCTACTAGCCTTTCCTTCGTACTTGTTAAAGCCGCTAGTCGGATAAGCGCAATGTCATGTGCTTTTATTTCCTCGGTAATGATTGTCTCCTCTTCCAATGGTAAGTCCGGAATGATTAAACCATCAACACCCGCTTCATCACACTCTTTCGCAAAGTCTTTAACTCCAACAGCATAGATCGGATTCATATAAGTCATAAGTACCACTGGAATCGTGCGCTTCTCTTTTATTCGTTTCAACTCATCTAACACTGCACGCAAGCTAACCCCATGTTCAAGTGCACGTAATCCAGCTGCCTGGATGGTTGGACCATCTGCAACAGGATCAGAAAATGGAATACCAAGCTCAACAACGGTTGCACCACTTTCCTCTAAAAACTGTAGGCGATTCTCAAGTTGATCTAGCCCACCATCACCTGCCATTATATACGGGACGAACGCTTTATCACCATCTTCTAGAACTTTTGCAAAAGCTTGATCTAACCTTTGTTTACCCATTTGCCTCACCTCCAAGGGCATCTCTTACCGTTTCAACATCTTTGTCTCCACGCCCAGATAAGCAGACGACCATTGTGTCATCTTGCTTCATCACTTTAGCTAGCTTCACGCTATAGGCGATTGCATGTGCACTCTCTAATGCAGGTAAGATTCCTTCCGTTTTGCACAACAGCTGTAAAGCGTCCAGTGCTTCCTTATCTGTAATCGAGTCATACGTCACACGATCCATTTCCTTTAAAAAGCTATGCTCAGGACCAACTCCTGGATAATCTAGTCCAGCAGAAATTGAGTGCGCTTCTTGAATTTGTCCATTTTCATCCTGGAGCAAATACGTCATTGTTCCGTGCAGAATTCCAGACTGTCCATCTGTTAACGTTGCAGCGTGTTTTCCGGTTTCGAGCCCAGATCCACCTGCCTCCACTCCATATAGCTTCACTTCTTTATCTTCTACAAATGGATAAAACATTCCCATTGCATTACTTCCACCACCAATACAAGCTACTACCGCCTCTGGTAGTCTCCCAACTTGTGCAAGAATTTGCTGTTTCGTTTCCGATCCAATGACACTTTGAAAATCACGAACGATTTGTGGGAAAGGATGTGGACCGACAACAGAACCGATAATGTAGTGCGTATCTTCTACATTGCTTACCCAATAGCGCAATGCTTCATTAACCGCATCTTTTAAAGTTCCACTACCTTGATCAACACTTTCTACTCGTGCACCTAACAGCTCCATCCGGAATACATTTAACTTTTGGCGACGAATGTCCTCCTTCCCCATGAAGATTACGCAATCTAAACCTAGTAATGCACAAACCGTAGCAGTAGCGACCCCGTGCTGACCTGCACCCGTTTCGGCAACTACCTTTTTCTTACCCATTCTCACTGTTAATAGTGCCTGACCGATGGCATTGTTAATTTTGTGTGCACCTGTATGGTTTAAATCTTCTCTTTTTAAATAAATTTTGGGACCGCCTAGCTGCTTTGACAAATGCTCCGCATAATAAAGTGGCGTTTCTCTCCCAATATATTGCTTAAAATAATAATCCAATTCCTTTGTAAAGTCTGGATCTTTGATGGCAGTTTCATATGCCTTTTCCAGCTCTAAAACTGCAGGCATGAGTGTTTCTGGTACAAATCTCCCCCCAAAAGAGCCAAAATGGCCTTGTTGGTCAGGATGTGTGTAGCTTGTCATTATGATCACGATCCTTTTCGATAGTGGTTGCTTTCTTTGCCTCTCTAATAAAGGCGGTAATTTTATTTAAATCCTTTTCTCCATCTGTCTCGACACCGCTTGAAACATCTACCCCTTGTGGATTAGCTTCTGCGATTGCTTGGGATACATTTTCACTCGATAGTCCACCAGCTAGGATTACCTTTCCTTTTACATTTGATAAGTGCTTCGTTAAACTCCAGTCAAATGCCGTTCCATTTCCGCCACGATATTTACCAGATGGGCTATCGAGTAGAAAGTAGGTACACTTATAATCGCGAATTGCATAAAAATCTTCTTTTGATTGAATCGAAAATGCCTTGATGACAGGATAAGGAACAGCATCACAAAATTCTGGTGTTTCATCGCCATGCAGTTGAACATAGTCCAGTCCAACAGTTGCTGCGATGTCCTTTATCGAGTCGAGCGGTTCATTCACAAATACTCCAACTTTTTTTACGTGACCTGGGATAATCTGTGCAATTTCTTTCGCTTGTTCCTTCGTTATTCGCCTTTTACTTTTGGCAAAAACGAACCCGATCAAATCAGCACCATTTTGAACTGCATGTTGAGCTGCTTCGATTGTCTTAATCCCGCATATTTTGACTTGCATGTACCATTACCCCCTACAGATTTACCCTTAAAGCATCAAAGGTATGTTGAAGATTTTCAGAACGCATCATAGTTTCCCCAACTAAAATACCTTTTACGCCGTTCTGTTTTACTCGCGCTACATCCTCCGTTGAACGAAATCCACTCTCACTTATTAACAATGTTTCATTACTGTTTACACTGCCAGCAAGTCGCTCGGTTATGGCTAAGTCAACCTCAAATGTCTTTAAATTTCGGTTGTTGATCCCAATAATAGTAGCACCTGTTTCTTGTGCCAGTTCCAGCTCTTGTTCATTATGCACTTCCACTAAAACCTCAAGGTCTAACCCTCTGGCATAGGTGAACAAAGCTTGGAGACGCTCTTTGGATAATGCTGCAACAATTAACAAAATGACATTTGCTCCATATTGCTTGGCACGGTTAATTTGAATCTCATCGATAATAAAATCTTTACACAGGATGGGGAGATTCACCTCTTCCCTAACAGCTCGTAAATCTTCCATTGTTCCTTTAAAAAAGGGTTCATCTGTCAACACGGAAATTGCTCCAGCACCTGAAGTTTCATAGTCTTTCGCTTGGTTGCGCGGATCTACGTTTTGATTAATGATTCCTCTAGAAGGTGAGGATCGTTTTATTTCCGCAATAATATTCATCCGATCCGACTGCTGAAACCGATCAAATAACGATCGTTTTTGATATGGAACAGTTGAATCTACCGTAAACGTAGCTTTTAGATGACGTACTTCTTTTTCTTTTTCTTGCAAAATCTGATCTAATATTGTCATTCTTACACCGCCTTGTGCGCTTTTTTACTGTAATTTACTAGGTATTCTAGCTTCGCCAAAGCAGCCCCTGAATCAATACTTTCCTTTGCAACTGCCACACCGTCTTGAACCGTTTCTGCCGTTCCACTAGCAAAAATAGCTAGACCTGCGTTTAGCAAAACGGTATCTCGATGTGCTCCCTTTTCCCCTTTTAAAACGTTATATAAAATGGCGGCATTTTCTTGCGCGTCTCCACCTTTAATGATTTCATTGTCGTAAACTGGTAACCCGACTTCTTCTGGTGTTAGTGTGAATCGAACAAGTTCACCACGTTCTAATAAGGTAACATGATTTTCGCCTGCAAGGGAAGCCTCATCCATGGAACCAGCACCATTGATTACAATTGCTCTTTTTCTACCTAAACGATGGAGTACATTTGCCATCATGTCTAACATATCACGGCGGTAAATCCCCAATAACTGGGTATCTAGCTCCATCGGATTCGTAAGTGGCCCGATCAAGTTAAATATGGTGGGAATTCTCAGCTCACGTCGAACACTCATGATTTTTTTTAATGCTGGATGTACATGTGGCGCAAACAGAAAAGCAATGCCGTTATCCTCTAACAGTTCATTCATTTGTTCCCCATTAAATTGGAGGGAAACCCCTAAATGTTCCAATACGTCGGCACTACCAGTTTTACTAGAAATGCTACGGTTTCCGTGCTTTGCGATTTTGATTCCAGCCCCAGCAATAACAAAGGCTGAGGTAGTACTCACATTAAAGCTTTGCGAGCCATCCCCACCGGTACCACAGTTGTCCATCACATGATCCAATTTATGTGGGACGGTTAGCGATTTTTCTCTAATTATGTTTACAAGTCCTGTGATTTCATCTGCACTTTCACCCTTCGCACGTAATGCTGTTAGAAATGCACCAATCTCTGCATGTGACGTTTCCTCGGCAAACAACTGCCTCGTTGCATCATGCATCTCCTCTAAGGTTAATGATTGTTGATTTACTAATTTATTCAAAAAATCTTTCATTTTACAAGCTCCTCTCTCCTATTTTTTAACTTAATGTACGATTGTAGCTTCCTTAACAAAGGTAAAGTAGTTTTGCAGGATTTGTTTCCCAACCTTTGTTCCGATTGACTCCGGATGAAACTGAAGGCCATAAATCGGTAATTGCTTATGTTTCACCGCCATAATTTCATCGTCCTCCTCTGAGGTTGCCAGAATTTCTAGCTCAGATGGAATCGTTTCTTTTTCTATTACTAATGAGTGATACCGCATGACTTCTAATGGATGATCAAGTCGTTTGAAAATTTGATTGTCATTATATTTTAGCTTTGATGTTTTCCCGTGCTTAATCATTTTCGCTTGTATAATGTTGCCGCCGAATGCTGCTCCAATTGCTTGATGGCCCAAGCAAATACCTAAAATCGGAAGGGTGTCGCCTAATTTTTGTACAACTTCTATACAAATTCCCGCTTCATCCGGTGTTCCAGGTCCTGGGGAAAGAATAATTACTTCAGGTCTACGTTCTTTTATTTCATTTACGGTTATTTCATCATTACGGACAACTTGCACTTCCTTACCAAGTTCCGAAATGTATTGAAAGAGATTATAGGTAAACGAATCATAATTATCAATCAATAAAATCATTTGCTTCCACCTCCAAGAGTGATTTGGCTTTATTAAGGGTTTCTTCGTATTCCTTTTCTGGGTCTGAGTCATACACAATTCCTGCACCGGCTTGCACATATGCTTCATTATTTTTAATAACTAACGTGCGAATGGCTAATGCAAAATCAAGATCCCCGTTGAAGTTAATATAACCGACAGATCCAGCATATACGCCACGTCTTTGTTTTTCTAACTCATTAATGATTTGCATTGCTCGTATTTTTGGTGCACCTGAAACTGTTCCTGCCGGCAAGGTTGAAATCAGTGCATCCAATGGACTGTGTGTTTTGTCGAGTGTGCCTTGGACTTCTGACACAATGTGCATAACATGTTGATAACGTTCAATCGTCATATATTTTGGTATGGTAATCGACCCTATTTCACAAACTCTACCAAGGTCATTCCTACTAAGATCGACTAACATCTTGTGTTCTGCAAGTTCTTTTTCATCTAATAGTAATTCTTCTGCTAAAGCATCATCTTCTTCTTTTGTTTTTCCTCGTCGTCTTGTACCAGCAATTGGGTTCGTGATGATTTGATCCCCTTGTGTTTTAATTAAACTTTCTGGAGAGGCACCCAATACCGTATAATCATCGAAGTCGATATAAAACATATATGGTGAAGGGTTTGACCTTCGTAAGCTACGGTAAAAGGTAAATGGATCCGATTCAAAGGTTGCTTTCATTCGTTGCGATAGAACGACTTGAAAAATATCCCCTGCGATAATCCGCTGTTTTGCTTGATCTACCATTTTTAAAAAAGCTTCTTTTTTTACCATTGGTTTGAATGCCGCTCTATCTGATCGTTGAGACGTAGCCTGTTTGTCTTGCACTATTTCTGATTGTATTTGTGTGATCCGTTCCTCTAATTGATCCTCAGACCTTTTTCCATCTACATTTATTGCTACAATCGATACCGTTTGTTTGACGTGATCAAAAATAATCACATCCTGGTAAAACATAAGATGGACATCCGGCATCCCTACTTGATCATCTGGTTCTTCTCCAATTGCTTCGTAAGCCCGAATGCTATCGTAGCCAATGTAGCCAATTGCACCACCATAAAAGGCAAATGGAAGCTGCAAATCAATTTGTGGAATGTGCCTTTTCACGATATCAAGAGGCCTACCTTGTTCTACTTCCTCCCTATTTTCTTTCGTATACATACACGTTGTCGTTGTGCCACGTCCTACGATCTCTTTGTACGGATTCGCACCAATAAAAGAATATCTTCCTTTTTCAGACAGCTTTGCAGAGCTCTCTAGTAAAAACTTTTTCGTACCCTTCAGTCGATTAAATACTGCTATTGGGGTTAACGTGTCCCCGACAATATCCCTTGTTTTATACGAAATAGCTTGTGTTCCTGTCGTTCCCATGACCCATGTCTCCTTTTTAAATAGTATTTATTTTAGTGCGTGTTCAAAAAGTCGACAAATTAGAAGCAAGCAGGTCGAGGCGGCGTAGTTTTGAGGAGCGCAGTGTAGACATAGCCTACATGAGCACCGGAAAAACAAGCCAACGAAGAGATGCGCAGCTTATCATTTGATGAATTTTTGAACATCCTTTTTTTACGATTATTTATTTGTAACGACGCTCTATGATTGTGTAACGACAACGAAAAAAGTCCCCTATACACAAACTAGGTTTGTGTATAGGGGACGGTTCTACCGCGGTGCCACCACTATTGAAGGACAACGGATCCTTCCACTTATCGGGTTTGACAAGGTTTTGGATGCATTTGCTTAAGTCATTCTGTCATCACCTTGTACCCTATCCCTGTAACGGAAGAACCCCGTGTATCCCTACGATCGTGTTCAGGATACCTCTCTTAAGTCCATTCTGCTAACGTTCGTACCGGTATTCCAGCGCCACCGGCTCTCTGTAACGAATTGGTAAGCATACTACTCTTAATCATTGATTTGAATTGGTTATGTTTTGACAATAAAAAAAGCCTCCCTATCCAAAAGGACGAGGAAACCCGTGGTACCACCTTATTAGCTGCACAACAGCCACTTTAACGAAACGAAGATAAATATTGATTCTTCGTTTCTGCCTCGTGTAACGATGAGACAATTCGCCAAAGCCTACTGTTTCATAAGTTCGGTTTGGAAGCTCCGAAGCCCATTCACTTAACTACACACACTGGTTCACACCACCCACCAGCTCTCTTTAGAGGTAATATAAGCTACTCTTCTTCATCAACGCTTATAAATTATCCGTAATTTCTAATGTTGTTCTTATCATATGACGATCATGATCATTTGTCAATGACTAAAATTACATATGTGTCTACTTCATAATGTTTTCTTCTTAATTTTTGTTTTAATACCGCGCTCAATAATCGTTAAGTATTGCTTATCCTTTGGTGCAACAAAGGTCACAGCGATGCCCGTTCCACCAGCCCGAGCAGTACGTCCAATTCGATGGATATAGCTCTCAACATCTTGTGGAATGTCATAATTGAAAACATGTGTTATCCCTTCTACATCAATCCCCCGTGCTGCGACATCTGTTGCAACTAAGTATTGAATTTTCATGTCGCGAAATCGTTGCATGACCTTTTCTCGTTTGGCTTGCGACAAATCACCATGGAGCTCATCTGCTTCATAACCATTCATCTGCAACGCTGCATTTAGTTTCATCACCCTCCGCTTCGTCCGACAAAAAATAACCGCGAGGAATGGGTGAAACTGATTTAGTACTGTCATTAATTGATTCTGTTTCTCACGATCAGTTGTTTCAATTACCATTTGTTTTACTTCTTCAAGAGTAATATTCTTTCCCATAATTTGTATATCAACAGGATCTATAAGATAATGATTTGCTATATGTTTAATCTCTTGAGGCATGGTTGCCGAAAAAAGCATGGATTGTCTTGTACTAGGCAACTGTTGCATCACTTCTTCTACATCCGGCAAAAATCCCATGTGCAGCATTTGATCAGCCTCGTCCAAAACAAACATGCGAATGTTCGATAAATCAACTGTATTTCTCCTAATGTGATCCAGCAATCTACCTGGTGTTGCTACTACCACATGAATGACATGTTTTAGTTTCTTAAGCTGATGCTCGATGTCCTGCCCCCCATAAATAGATAGTGCATGAACATGCTTTTTTTTATGAAGTAATTCTGTAAGATCATCCGTGATCTGTCGCGCAAGTTCTCTCGTAGGTGAAACGATTAATGCCTGGACAGATGTTTGTTCAGGATCAATCCTTTCGAGAATCGGTAACAAAAATGCCAGCGTTTTCCCTGTTCCTGTTTGCGCTTGAACAATCGCGTCCTTTTTTTCGAGTAATACCGGAATCGTTTCTCGTTGAACCTCGGTCGGAGTATGTATACCAAGTTCCTTTAACATCTCAATCTGTTCGCTAGAGATTCCGAGCATTTGAAAATCAGTCAAAATCAACTACTCCCTTTTTGCCTTAAAGTGCGTGTTCAAAAAGTCGCCGCTTATCATTTGGTGACTTTTTGAACATCATCTTATAGTTTTCTTCTATCATACCATGCATGTTTAGCATTCCAAACGACAACCTTTCTATTCCGCGAAATTAAATGGTAACACACGTTGACCTAATTTTAACGGAAAGGACGTGGCGATCATAAAGACTCTTTCTGAGATTTGTGTACATTTGCTAGTATTTACTATGGAATAATGGTAGATAACCAAGTGAACTACTCCCACCACTTACCATCCTTGCGGGTTGCTTGAAGTGGGGGCTTCTTGGGTAATCGCCACTTTTGGTAGCTGACAAAATTGACCAAGCTAACCCTCTTGTTCCAAGAGTTCATATTGTCTTTAGGCAGTTGCTAATAAGCGAATGCCTTCTTTTTTGATGTTTAGTGCTGAATTGTAATCTCTATCAAGATTTAGTCCACATAAACAAACATACATCCTAATATTCATAGGCATTGGTTGAGTATTTCCACAATTCGAGCAAGTTTTAGTAGATGGAAACCATTTGTCTATTTTGACAAGTTGTTTCCCTTGTCCTTTTAATTTGTACTGTAAGAAAGAAGTGAACATTCCCCACCCATTATCAGCTATGCTTTTGCCGAATTTAAGTGCTTGTGACATTCCTTTCATGTCTAAATCCTCAATTACAACAGCATCAAAGTTAGACACTAACTCCTTTGATTTATGGTGAAGAAAGTTCTTACGTTGATTGGCTGCTTTCTCTTGAATATTAGCTACTCGAATTCGTTGTTTATTCCAATTGGAAGAGCCTTTCTTTTTACGGGAAAGTTTACGTTGTTCTTTTGCTAATTTCTCAAGCATTTGTCGATAATACTTAGGGTAATTGGCTTTCTCACCTTCACTATCAACAAACAACCCATCCATCGCAAAGTCTAACCCTACAACGTCTTGAATTTCTTTCGCTTCGATCTCCTTCTCACACTCTGTAAGAATAGAAATATAGTATTTTCCTGATGCAGTCATAGATAGGGTACAGGATTTCATTTTGCATTCCAAAGGTATTTCTCTGTGTTGTTTGACTTTAACCTTTTTCAGTTTAGGTAATTTGATATGACCATCGAACAATTCAATATTTCCATTGACGAGATTTGTTGTGTAACTTTGTTTATGTCGCTTACTTTTGAATTTTGGAAACTTAGCGTTACCTTTGAAAAAGGCCTTATATGCCTTATCTAAGTTCAGTTGAGCGTTCGCTAATGCCAAAGAGTCCACTTCTTTTAGCCATTCGAATTCTTTTTTGTATTTAGCGGGAGTTGAATGTTTTACCTTTTTCAATGCTCCTTTATCCTCTTTTAGGCTTTCATACGTTTCTTTTCGTTCTGCTAACATTTTGTTGTAGACAAAACGAACACAGCCGAAAGTTTTGCGTATAACCAAAGCTTGTTCATCTGTTGGATACAACCTAAACTTATACGCTTTATTTTGTTTAGCCATATCAAATCACCTCACTTTATCACTTGGTTTTCAATATATTTTTTCACCATTTCGATAGGCGAACCACCAGTCGTCAACAAACAAAAACTTCTTGACCAAAACATTTCTTTCCATAGCCTTTTACGAACATGAGGGAAATCCTTCTTGATAAGTCTTGAACTGGCACTTTTATAGGCAATGATAAACTTCGATAATTCACAACACAAGGTGGTAATACATCAATAATACTGAATGATTATTACTGTCTAATTTCATTGTTATAACAATCCTTGTACTTTATAATACTGATTATACCACATTGAGAAAAAAGACAAAAGAAAAAGCCTTTGGGCTAAGCCCAACCGAAATTCATCTCCCCCTTATCGTTGGGCTAAGCCCTTCACACGCTTGAAGAGGGAGACTTCTTTCGGAAGTGCGTTAAAATAGAAAGAGGAAAAGAAAGGGGAGAATCCACAAAATGAAAAACGTACTAACCCTAATATTTCTTCTCATTATTCTAGTATTTGGCATTATTGGGTTTGCCAATTTGGCCAACCAACCAGATCGAGAAAAACAAATAGATAACGAGGCATCTAGCAATGGTCAGCCTGATTATTTCATAGAAATGAGGGAGCTAACATAGTAGCTCCCTCATTTCTATCCTAATATCGTCACTTTTACTTTTCGAACGCCCCACTCATAGGCTTGTTCTTTTGTTGGAACATTGATGTCGATTCTATTTCCGACAATTGCACTACCAACATCTCCGGCTATTGCCTCTCCGTAGCCTTCTACATAAACTTTCGTACCAAGTGGAATCACTTCAGGGTCAACAGCTATTACTTTTGCATCTCTATCATTATTTAAGTTAATACCGGTTTTCGTTATGCCTGAACAGCCTTCGCAATCAGCAGTATAGGCTGTTGCAGTTACGGTCAGTGTTTCCTGGGTTTGTTCTGATGTAACTGCTTGCGCTTCAGCTGAAACGGCTTGTCCACGATCAGAATCAACTGGATCTGTAAACACCGTTAACTTCTGCTCTGGCAAAATTAAATCGGAATCAAGGTCATTCCACTCTAGTAATTCATCAACCGTTACATCATATTCTAATGCAATATATGAGAGTGTATCACCTTTTTCTACTATATACGTTTGTTCCACATCTATTTCTAGTAATTGTTCTGGAAAAATTAGGTCTGAGCGTAAGTCGTTCTTATTCTTTAAGCGATTTACAGAGGTACCAAACGTATTAGCTATCTCCCACAAACTATCTCCCAACTCCACCTGGTATTGCTTAGCGGATGCAGTTGTTCCAAAACTACTTGCGATTATGAGGAACAAAGCTAGAGAAACTATCGTTTTCTTCATTTCTTTTCCTCCTTTTTGTAACACGACATATCCTAACATATTTACTAGACACTTTGGTTACAGTTTGCTTAAGTGTCTATTACAAAGGTTACAAATAATAGAACCCTTTCTCATTATGGGACGGAATTAATAGATTTATACCTTGATCCTTCATTTTTTTATAAAAATGTGAATTTAATGCTACTTCCTCGTGAATACTTCTACCATTTTGTTTCAGCTTGCTGAAACAAGTTCGCGTTTTCGCACAAAAATAGCCCTATGGTGATGGGGGTAACATGCACCATAGGGCCAGGCAAAAAAGTTGTATATCACTTGGGGTAAACATGATTAAGCAATTTTATCAGCATGACTGATATGATATTGATAATCATTATCAACTAATTCCACTATATCAAACTTTTTATTTTTGTCAAGTGCGTTTTATTTTTTTGTTTGAACAACCTCTAAAATTATTTTTCAAAAATTTTTTACATATATCAGTTGAATACGAGTGCTGTTCATTGTATGCTTTAGATAGTTAATTAATTTAATTAAGTTAAATAATTGGTAATGTGTAGGAGGAACAGTATGACGATTCCAGAGCTCATCAACGAATTTAACAAACAGTTTTCGGCAGGAGCCACACCCAGGATATTCTTTGCTCCAGGTCGGATTAATTTAATCGGTGAACATATGGACTATAATGGTGGTCACGTATTCCCAGCAGCTATTTCATTCGGAACCTATGCACTAGCAACGAAACGAACCGATCAAAAGCTGCGATTTTATTCTATGAATTTTCCCGAAACAGGAATAGTAGAGTGTGATCTATCTAATTTAGCCTATAATGATGAACATGACTGGGCCAATTATTCGAAAGGCATGATACACTATATGATGGAAGAAGGGCACACCCTTTCGCATGGAGCAGACATCTTATACTACGGAAATATTCCTAACGGAGCAGGACTTTCCTCATCTGCCTCAATTGAAATGGTAACAGGCATATTATTAGAAAGCATGTATCAATTAAAAAAAGACCGGATCCGCATGATACAAGTCGGACAACAGGTTGAAAACGAGTACATCGGTGTGAATAGTGGTATCATGGACCAGTTTGCGATCGGAATGGGTAAGAAAGATCATGCCCTCCTATTAAACTGCCAAACATTAGACTACCAATATGCCCCCTTAGCACTCGATCAGCATGTTATTATAATGATGAATACAAATAAAAGAAGAACGCTGGCTGGATCAAAATACAATGAAAGAAGAATCCAGTGTGAGTTCGCATTAAAAGATCTTCAAACGAAACTAGACATTAATCATCTTGGTGATGTAACAAAGGATCAATTTGAACAGCATAAACATTTAATTACGGATGAGATAAACCGTAAACGCGCAAAGCATGTTGTATATGAAAACGCTCGTACAATAGAAGCACTTGAAAAACTACAACAACATGATCTTTTTGGATTTGGCGCGTTAATGAATCAGTCTCATTTATCTCTTCAAAACGACTATGAGGTTACAGGGCACGAACTAGACACGATCACAAAGGCAGCATGGGAACAAGATGGCGTTGTTGGCGCTAGGATGACAGGTGCGGGCTTTGGTGGATGCGCGATTGCAATTATCCCGATTGAACAGATCGACAGTTTCCGTCAAAATGTCAACCGCATTTATCAAAAGAAAGTCGGCTATGAAGCTACATTTTATACAGCAACAATTGGCGATGAGGCAAAAGAACTTAGTATCTGGTAGTGATACCTGGATTTATTTATTCACTTTTATATTAACTTTCAAGAGGAGTGTATCTAAATGAGTGTTTTAGTATTAGGAGGTGCAGGTTACATTGGTTCTCATGCCGTATACCAATTAATCGATCAAAAAAGAAAAGTTGTTGTAATTGATAACCTTGAAACGGGTCACCGAGAAGCAGTGCACCCTGAAGCAACCTTTTATCAAGGCGATATTCGCAACATCGGTTTTTTACGAGAAATATTTGAAAAAGAATCGATTGACTCTGTCGTACATTTTGCAGCAAATTCACTTGTAGGCGAATCGATGGAAGATCCGCTCAAATATTTTGATAACAACGTGCATGGAACCCAAGTCCTACTTCAAGTCATGAAGGAACATGACGTAAAGGTAATCGTTTTTTCCTCCACAGCCGCCACTTATGGCGAACCAGAATCCGTACCAATTACAGAAAAAATGAGGACGGAACCTACCAATACGTACGGGGAAACCAAACTTACCATGGAAAAATTAATGAAATGGTGTGAAGCTGCACATGGTATTCGACATGTGTCCTTACGCTATTTTAACGTGGCTGGTGCAAGAAAATCGGGTGAAATAGGCGAGGATCATCAACCTGAGACACATTTAATTCCTATTATTTTGCAGGTTGCCCTTGGTCAACGTGAACACATATCCATTTTTGGAAATAATTACAACACACCTGATGGTACATGTATACGGGATTACATTCACGTTGAAGATTTAATAAATGCCCATCTTTTGGCACTCAACTATCTGAAACAAGGTGGAAAAAGTGATGTCTTTAACTTAGGCAGCAGCCAAGGATTTTCGGTAAAAGAAATGATTGAAACAGCAAGGAATGTAACTAATAAAGACATCCCAGCACGTACAGCAAAACGGAGAGCAGGAGATCCTAGTGTTCTTATTGCTTCATCAGAAAAAGCGAGAAATACGCTCGGGTGGAATCCAACTCGTACCTCTATCAATGAAATTATGAAAGATGCGTGGAATTGGCATCGTAACAATCCAAATGGATACAAGAGGATGTGAAAGCCTAATGATGACAATTTACCAGAAGCTTTCTGCACTAATCGAACAGGCAGTGATTGTTCAGCTTATCGATGTAGAGGATAAAATATACGTACGGAACCAGTTACTTGGTCTCCTTCAGTTAGATTCCTACACAGAGCCTGACACTTTTGAAACAAATCAGTCGATTCCAGACTTATTGGAGGCACTGATCACCTATGCAGTTCAACAAGGTGTCATAGAAAATGTTTTTGATGACAAAGAAATATTATCGGCAAAGATCATGAATTTGTTTGTTGCTCGACCATCTGTCATCCATGATACCTTCTATGACAAATATGAGGATTCACCTGAAGCGGCAACCGATTATTTTTATCAGTTAAGTAAAAACAGTAATTACATTCAAATGAATCGCATACAAAAAAACATCCAGTTCCAAGCGGACACTCTATACGGTACATTGGACATTACGATTAATCTATCCAAGCCTGAAAAAGATCCTAAACAGTTGAAACGCGAACGTGCTCTAAAAGTAAACACTGGATATCCTAAATGCGTTCTCTGTGTTGAAAATGAAGGATATGTTGGTCGTACAGGACATCCAGCAAGATCCAATCACCGGATTGTTCGCATTCCTTTAACAAATGAAAACTGGTATCTCCAGTATTCACCATACGTCTATTACAAGGAACACTGCATTCTATTGGCAGAAGAACATAGGGATATGAGGATCGATCAAGCAACCTTTGAGAGGCTCCTTACATTTGTTGAGAAATTCCCCCACTATTTTATTGGTTCTAACGCTGATTTGCCAATTGTTGGTGGATCTATTTTAGATCATGATCATTATCAAGGTGGACGCTATACATTTGCCATGACAGGTGCAGAGACCGCTTTTACTTTTACCCTAAACGGTTTTGACAACATAAGCGCATCTGTCTTGAAATGGCCATTGTCTGTTATTCGGCTACAAAGCACAACAAAAGATACATTATTACACGCTGCGGCACATGTGTTAAACACTTGGAATGAGTACAGTGATGAGACAGTAGATATAATAGCCTTTACAAACGAAACACCTCATAACACGATTACACCAATTGCACGCATGCGCGGCGGAAATTTCGAGCTAGATCTTGTTTTACGAAACAACCGGACAACGGAAGAACATCCATTAGGTATTTTTCATCCGCATGCAGATGTCCATCATATCAAAAAGGAAAACATTGGATTAATTGAAGTGATGGGTCTTGCAGTTTTACCAGCCAGGTTAGAGAGTGAGTTACAGGAAATGAAACTGTTCCTACTTGGAGAAACGTGTAATGTCGAACCTTATCACGTAGATTGGGCCAACCAACTAAAAGAAAAGTATGGGAAACAATCAAATGAGGACGAAGCGGACTCGATCATAAAAAAGGAACTAGGTCACAAATTTTGTAAGGTGTTGGAGCATGCAGGTGTATTCAAACAAAATGATGTAGGAAGAACAGCCTTCCAGCGATTCATCAAGGTGTTAAACGAGACTAGTAATGGGAGCTGATGAAATGCATATAGATATACAGGATATGAACGTAACAGACGATATTACTTGGAAACTTTTCACCCTTTCCAATGAACATGATATGGAAGTACATTTTTTAAATTACGGTGGGATCATAACAAAAGTGCTCGTCCCAGACAAAAATGGTAACGTAGAAAATGTAGTCCTCGGCTATAAAAACGACCAGGATTACGTGAAAAATCCGAATTACTTTGGCGCTATTGTCGGAAGAGTTGCAGGAAGGATACAAGATTCTGCGTTTGAGCTTGATGGACAAAAATATGCTCTACCCGCCAATGAAGGGATGAACCATCTTCATGGCGGGACGAATGGTTTCCATCAAGTGGTTTGGAAGTCAGAGACGTTTCAGACGGCCTCCACTGTTGGAGTGAAATTTTCCCACCAAAGTCCTGATGGAGAAAATGGATATCCTGGCAACTTAGACATCTCTGTCATCTATGAACTAAATAATCAAAATCAACTCATCTTAACGTATCATGGAAAAGTAGACAAAGCTACCCCATTAACGATGACAAATCATTCTTACTTTAATTTAAGTGGGAATATAAAGGATACAATTCAAAACCATGATATCACGATTCATAGTAGCAAATTCGTGGAATTAGATGAACATTTAATTCCAACAGGTAACATACTGGATGTTGACGGAACTCCGTTTGATTTTCGTAAAAGCAGGAAAATATATTCTGGCATAACCTCAAACTATTACCAAAATAAAATTGCTGGGGCAGGCTACGACCATTATTTTATTTTTGATCCTTCACAAAAGGAAAACGTTGTGGTGAAGGACAAACAAAGCGGACGTAAGCTAACAGTTGAAACAGACCAGCCAGGTATGGTTATGTACACCTCTAATAAGCTCGGGGATGATCTTGAGCTTTCAGAGGGAAAATCCCGACGTTATCTAGGTTTATGTTTGGAAACCCAAGCATCTCCCGCATCTTTACACCACGCCGGGTTTCCTTCCGTTGTGTTGGAAGCGGGGAACACCTATCAAACAAAGACGGTATTTTCGTTTGGTGTGGAGTGAAAAACGTCCTTCGTCAGCTCTATGAAGGGCGTTTCGTTGCTCTAATGCGTGGAATTGTCCTTCATCGGCTCTATGAAGGGCGTTTCTCGGCTCTTTTGCGTGGGATTTGTCCTTCATCGGCTTTATGAAGGGCGTTTCTCGGCTCTTTTGTGCGGGATTTGTCCTTCATCAGCTCTATGAACCACTTTCCCTGGCTCTTTTGCGTGGGATTTGTCCTTCATCAGCTCTATGAAGGGCGTTTCTCGGCTCTTTTGTGCGGGATTTGTCCTTCATCAGCTCTATGAACCACTTTCCCTGGCTCTTTTGCGTGGGATTTGTCCTTCATCAGCTCTATGAAGGGCGTTTCTCGGCTCTTTTGCGCGGGATTTGTCCTTCATCGGCTTTATGAACCACTTTTCCCGGCTCTTTTGTGCGGGATTTGTCCTTCATCGGCTCTATGAACCACTTTCCCTGGCTCTTTTGCGTGGGATTTGTCCTTCACCGGCTTTATGAACCACTTTCCCTGGCTCTTTTGCGTGGGATTTGTCCTTCATCAGCTCTATGAAGGGCGTTTCTCGGCTCTTTTGCATGGGATTTGTCCTTCACCGGCTCTATGAACCACTTTTCCCGGCTCTTTTGCGTGGGATTTGTCCTTCATCGGCTCTATGAACCACTTTCCCTGGCTCTTTTGCGTGGGATTTGTCCTTCATCGGCTTTATGAACCACTTTTCTCGGCTCTTTTGCGCGGGATTTGTCCTTCATCGGCTTTATGAACCACTTTCCCTGGCTCTTTTGTGCGGGATTTGTCCTTCATCGGCTTTATGAACCACTTTCCCTGACTCTTTTGTGCGGGATTTGTCCTTCACCGGCTCTATGAACCACTTTTCCCGGCTCTTTTGCGCGGGATTTGTCCTTCATCGGCTCTATGAACCACTTTTCTCGGCTCTTTTGTGCGGGATTTGGCGTCTAGAAATGAATTGACGACGAAATTTATACACTAGTTTAGGAAACCCTAGAGTAAAAGGAAAAAATCTAGATGAAATTATCTAGATTTTTCCCTTTCTTATCCTTCAACCCTGAGACTACTACTCTGCTGTCGCCTTAAAGACTTGGCAATCACCGAGGTTTTTTTAAACTCAGGTAGATTTATTAAGTTCACCAAGCACTGATCATTATTTTATACCGATTGATGAATCTTTCGGTATTATCACGTTTGTTCGTTTGTGATTCGTTGCGATAATATAGATCACGGCAAACACAATTAAAGCTGTAATCAACGAACCGAGGTTGAAGATTCCTTTTTCAGAATACCATACAATAGAATACCCGATCGATCCTGTTAAGAGTGCATAATACGTGAATGGAATTAAGGTTTTCCGAATAACCGCCCCTTCTTTTCCTACTAAACCAACTACTGCCGAGGCCGCCACTACATTGTGAACACAAATCATGTTACCAGCAGCTCCGCCCACTGCTTGAAGCGCTACAACCCAAGTGGGATCTACGCCGATTTGAGAACCAACGTTGAATTGGAACAAAGAAAACATCATGTTGCTTACAGTATTACTACCTGCAATAAATGCACCTAATCCCCCAATAAATGTTGAGAAAAACGGCCAATACTCCCCTGCTAAAGCTGCAACCCCATTCGCTAGCTCAACTGGCATTTGTTCAAATCCTGCTGCTCCTCCACCTGAGTTTAAAAACACTTGCACCATTGGAACCGTAAATACAAGTGCCGATGAGGCTGCAATCATTGTTTTCCCAGAATGTGCCCAAGCCCGTTTGTATGCGCTTCCATTCATTCCGTGAATAAAGAATGTAATAAGAGAGACGATTACAAAAATGGTTCCAGGCAAATACAATGGTTGAAAGCTTGCAGAAATATCTGTTCCAAACATGTTCGAGATCTCTACATTCCATGATTTAATCCATTCAAGGAACGGAAGCGATTTTAATCTTGTTAACACTAACAATAAACCAATTAAGATATACGGTGTCCATGCACGAACCATGCTCATGCTTCCACTCTTATGTGCGATGTCTTTTATTTCTATTGTTCCTGTCCATTCTGGGTCCCATTTTGATTTATCCTCAAAATCCCATTCTTCCTCTTTTGGAGGCATAAGAAAACCTTTTTTCGCTGCTGGTACAACAATTGCTAGACCTATTAATCCCCCTACCATGGATGGGAATTCAGGCCCAAGTACATTTGCAACAATTACATATGGAATCGTCATGGAAAAGGCTGCAAACAATGCAAATTTCCAAACCTTAATCCCTTCTGAAAATGATTTGTTTTTGCCAAAAAATCTCGTCATTAATGCAACGACAAAAAGCGGAATGAGTGTACCTGCAATCATATGAAGAATTGCAACTTTTCCACCAATCATAGTTACCATTGCAAGAAGATCATTCGTTATACTTGAACCTGATGATAATCCACTTTGTACACCTACTAAAATTGGTGTTCCAACAGCACCAAAGGAAACGGGTGTACTTTGAATAACCATGCCAGCAATAACTGCAGCCATCGCTGGGAATCCTAACCCAACTAGTAATGGTACGGCTACTGCTGCCGGTGTACCAAATCCTGCCGACCCTTCAATAAAGGATCCGAACAACCATGCAATGATAATGACTTGAATACGGCGATCTGCTGAAACGTCTGTGAAACCTTGCCGAATGGTTTTGATTCCACCGCTTTCTTGCAATGTGTTTAAAAGTAAAATTGCGCCAAAAATAATGTACAAGAGCGTTCCAGCTACAACTAAACCATTGATAGATGCAGCAGCCACATTTGCCCCAGGTATCCTCCAAATGAACAAGGCAAGTACAACGGTCGCTAAGTAAGCAACTGGCATTGCTTTACTTGCTGGCCATCTCATTCCAACTAATAGAACACCGACTACGATAATCGGAACAAGAGACAATAATGCTAACATTCCAGTACTCATTACTTTTTCCCCTCTCTGTAATGTAATAATAACAAGCCTTTACGAAATTAATAATTCAACACTATTGTTAATTTTCAGTATTTTTTTGACGTTCCATACCGTTCTATAAACAATATGGAACTGATTTTTAATTTATTCCACTTACATTTCCAAGCCTTATAGATATGTTTTTACCCGTTTCTATCATACGAGCCTTCAGTTGTTCGATTCGATTATCTGTCATCCGAATAGTTGGTCCAGAAACACTAACAGCTGCGGTAACTTTTCCTAAATGATTAAAAATAGGTGCTGCAATACAGATGATTCCAAATTCATTTTCCTCTAGATCAAGGGCATACCCCCTTTTTTTCACTTCTATGAGCTCTCGAAGGAAAGCCTCCTTGTCGGTAATCGTTTTGTCTGTGTGGGCAGGCATTCCACTTCGTTCCATAATATCCAATACAACACTTGTTGGTAGATGAGCTAGGATTGCTTTTCCAACTGACGTACAATGCACAGGGGCTCTTTTTCCTACTTTGGAGTGCATACGTAACGTTTCGTTTCCTTCTAGTTTTTCAATATAAACAACTTCATCCTGATCAAATACAACAAGATGAATTACCTCATTTGTTTCTTCTTCCAACTCCAGTAAGTAAGGCCTTGCCTCCGATCTTAGATCAATTGAATCTAGTAAATTTGTGCTAACCTCCAAAAATTTGTACCCGAGCTTATACCTACCCTTTTCTTCTTCTTGTTCGATATATCCATATTGTGCAAGTGTCGATAGGATTCGATAGACAGAACTTTTATTAATGTCTATTTGATTTGCTATCTCTGTAACACCTAATCCGTCTTTTTTTGAACTTATTAATTGAATAATATCCAATGCCCGGCTAACAGACTTCACCATATTCTCTCTTTCCACAATTGACCACCTCTAGTGCTAATCTTTACATGGTTTTAGGGTTTCATTTCCAATCAGGTGGAGTCGAGACTTCATCTGATTCCCCAATGTTTCAGCTAGTTGAAACGAGTTCGCTTATATTTATTGTTGCCGGGTATTTGGGCAATTAATAATTGTTTGCTGTTTTTCTAGAAGCTACAAACGTATTTCTTAATGTTCCAATCTGTTTAATTTCACATTCAATTACGTCCCCCTCTCCTACAAACTCAGCACCAACAGGACTTCCTGTTAAAATGACATCTCCAGGTTTAAGCGTCGTAACGGTAGTAAGATAGGAAATCATTTTTCTAATTGGAATAATCATTAATCCAGTTGAACTGTTTTGTTTTTCATTCCCGTTAAGGTTAGCTTTGACATAAACGCTAGACGGATCGAGGTCTGTTTCCACCACGGGACCTAATGGTGTGAATGTGTCAAACGATTTACCGATTGTCCAATGACCATCTTCATGAAAAAATTGCGGTGCTGTTACGTCGTTTCCAATCGTATAACCAAATACATAGTCTAACACCTCTGATTCAGGCACATTTTTTGCTTCTTTCCCAATAACAACGGCTAATTCTGATTCAAATTTCACTTGATCAACACGATCAGGGATAACAATTTTATCTTCTGGCCCAATTACGGATGATGTAGATTTGAAGAAAAATACTGGAATGTCTGGCAGCTCATTCGGAATATCTTCCACTTTAGCAACGTAGTTTGCCCCGATTCCAATCACCTGATTCGGTTCTATCGGTGCGAGTAACTTTATTTCATTCTCAGCAAATGATGCACCTGTATACTCCCAATCACCAAAAATATCACCTGTGATTTCCTTTACCTTATGATCATCTAAAACACCTGTCGTAACTTTGTCGTTTACAGTAAATCTAGCAATTTTCATTATCATAACCCCTTCTGTGTGATATTTCCTTCTAGTGTGCGTTCAAATTTGAAAGAATACTCCAGTACAATGAACCATAGAACATTCTAAATCTGGTAAAATGCCCTATGGCTTTATTGCCTTCTAGTGCGTGTTCAAAAAGTCGGCAAATTAGAAGCAAGCAGGTCGAGGCGGCGTAGTTTTGAGTAGCGCAGCGTATGCTTTTAATACGTGAGCAAAAGGAATGCTTCCCCGAATAAACTCCGCACGCAGGAAAAGCGAGTTTCTTTTCCAAGGAACGGAAAAACAAGCCAACGAAGAGATGCGCAGCTTATCATTTGGTGACTTTTTGAACATCCTCTTCTATTGTTTTACTGGGTACTTTGCTTTAGCTTCCAGTCTTTTGCGATGCAAGATCGGTTCTGTGTATCCATTTGGCTGGTCATAGCCTTTGAATATTAGTTCACTTGCAGCTTGAAATCCGACAGAACTGTCAAAGTCAGGAGACATTGCTCTGTATGCTGGATCACCAGCATTTTGTTGATCCACCACTTTGGCCATTCGTTTTAACGTTTCTACCACCTGTTCTTTCGTACAAACTCCATGATGAAGCCAGTTAGCCAAAAGTTGACTGCCGATCCTAAGAGTAGCACGGTCTTCCATCAATGCCACATCATTGATATCTGGTACTTTGGAACAGCCAATGCCTTGTTCTACCCAGCGTACGACATAACCAAGTATACTTTGGGCATTATTATCAAGCTCTTGCTGAATGTCTTCAGGGCTCCACTGCGGATTTTTTGCAATTGGAAATTCCAATATATCATCACGAAAATTTTTCGATTCATTGGCCATTTCGTTTTGCACTTTTGTCACATCTGTTTGGTGATAATGAAGCGCATGCAAGGTAGCTGAAGTAGGAGAAGGTACCCATGCGGTATTCGCACCTGTTTTTAGTTGTGCCCCCTTTTGTTTTAACATGTCTTCCATCTGATCAGGCATTGCCCACATTCCTTTACCAATTTGTGCTTTACCTTGAAAACCACTTGTTAAACCAATACTTACATTCGATTGTTCATAGCCCTGTAACCATTTGGATGATTTCATGTCACCCTTACGAATCATTGGTCCTGCTTCCATGGAAGTATGGATTTCATCGCCAGTTCGGTCCAAAAACCCTGTATTAATGAATGCAACCCTATCCTTCACCTGATTGATACAAGCTTTCAAATTCAATGTAGTACGACGTTCCTCATCCATCACACCTATTTTAAGTGTATTCCGTTCTAGTCCGAGCATGTCTTCCGTACGGTCAAATAGCTCATTGGCAAAAGCCACTTCTTCTGACCCATGCATTTTTGGTTTCACTATATATACCGAATTCTTTGATGTATTTTGATATTTTCCATTACCTAATAGTGTATGTTTCGCTATTAAACTTGTAATAACAGTATCTAGAATCCCTTCTTGAATTTCTTGGCCATTCTGATCTAGTATCGTATTATTCGTCATTAAGTGGCCTACATTTCGGACAAACATAAGCGAGCGCCCTCTTAAAGTGACCGCTTTTCCAGCTGGGGATGTGTATTTACGATCTGGATGAAGGGTTCTCGTAATTTGCTTTCCACCCTTCTCGAATGTAGAAGTCAAATCTCCTTTCATTAGACCTAACCAATTACGATAAACCTCTACCTTATCCTCAGCATCTACGGCAGTTACAGAATCCTCACAATCCATGATCGTTGTAATTGCAGACTCCATAACAATATCTTTAACACCTGCTTGATCCGTCTTGCCAATAGCATGATTTCGATCAATTTGAATTTCAAAATGCAGTCCGTTATTCTTAAGTAAGATTGTGGATGGATTATCAGGATCTCCTTGGTAACCAGAAAATTTAGTACCATCCTGAAGGGTTGTTGTCCCCCCATTGCGTAATGAAACGACCAATGCACCACCGACGACAGTATATTTCGTTACGTCTTTATGTGAATGCACTTCTAGTGGTACCGATTGATCAAGAAAATCTTTTGCATAAGAAATAACTTTCTCCCCACGAACCGGATTATATGCCCCCTTAAGTTCAGCTCCGCCTTCTTCACTAATCGCATCCGTACCATATAAAGCGTCATACAAACTTCCCCAACGGGCATTAGCAGCATTAATCGCATAACGCGCATTATTTACCGGAACTACTAATTGTGGCCCAGCTTGTATAGCAATTTCATCATCTATATCTTTTGTAGTAATTTGAAAATCTTCTACCTCAGGTTCTAAGTAGCCAATCTCATGCAAAAATGATGTATACTTTTCAAAATCAAAACGATCATTATTTTCCTTATGCCATGCATTGATTTTATTTTGGATCTCATCTCGATGCTCTAATAATGCTTTATTTTTTGGAGTAAAGTCCTGTATCAATGTTTCGAGATCCGACCAGAACTGTTCCTTATTCAACCCCGTCTCTGGTAATGCTTCAGCGTTAATAAATTCATAAAAAACGGAATCCACTTGGAGTTTTCCTACATTTAAATAGTTACTCAAAATTAAATTTCCTCCCTCATATAATATAAATTCTTTAAAATAATTCAAAAATTTAAGCTTATGTTTTTCATTAAGAAACATTGTTTCGTTTTACTTTCAAAAATAGGATACTGCGGTGTTCCTTCTATTTCAATAGGTTTTTTTAATCGCTTTTTCACCATATAAACAATACGTTTTGCTGTTATACAGAAGCAGCTTCCTTCGTTTCTATCTTTACTTCAACACAACGACCAGGAGTTGGAAATAATTTTCCTGCATTTAAAAGACTTTTCTGATTGAACACTTCACGAACGTCTGTCTGAGCCATGATTTCGTCGTCACTAAACACGAACCGCATTTCTTCCTTTTTTTCAATTCCAACTCCATGTTCACCTGTGATCGAGCCACCAACATCAGCACATACTTGTAAGCATTCGGTTCCAGCCTTTAGGGCACTTTCTGTTTCACCTGGGTTTCTGGCATCAAAAAGAACAAGTGGATGAAGATTACCATCGCCAGCATGAAAAATATTAGCGATACGCAAACCATATTTATCACTGATTTGGTTTATTCTATTTAACACTTCTGGTAACTTACTACGTGGAATCACACCGTCTTGCACTAAATAATCTGGGGAAATTGTGCCCATCGCACCAAAACCCGTTTTGCGATTTGCCCACCATCTTCCTCTTTCTTCTTCATCTTGTGCTACTTTTACTTCGCGAACATTTCTGTTGTTACATACTTCCATTATTTGTTCTATTTGCTCGCCAATTCCTGCAGAGATGCCATCAACTTCAATAAGCAATAACGCTTCAATGTCCCTAGGGTGCCCTACTGGAAACGAAGCAGATTCTACGGCCTCTATCGCTGTTTTATCCATCATTTCAAGTGCAGCTGGAACAATCCCCTTTGAAATAATATCCGATACAGCTTGACTTCCATCTGTAACCTCATCGAAATAGGCCAACACCGTCTGTTTTGCTTCTGGTGTTTTCAAAATTCGTACGGTTATTTTCGTAACAATACCTAAAGTCCCTTCAGATCCTGTTAAAATTCCCAACAAATCATATCCAGGACGATCTGGAACACCATCTTTACCAATTTCAATAATTTCTCCATTTGGCAACACAACCTCTAGTCCTAAAATATGGTTTGTTGTTACACCATATTTCAGACAGTGTGCTCCACCTGCATTTTCAGCAACATTTCCACCAATCGTACAACAGGATTGACTCGAAGGATCTGGTGCATAATAATACCCTTTATCAGATATTGAGTTTGTCAGCTTTAGATTAATAAAACCAGGTTCTACAACAGCGTATCTATTCTCTAAGTCTACCTGCAAAAGACGCTTCATCCGTACTAAACTAATGATGACTTCCCCATTTAACGGAACAGCACCACCACTTAAGCCTGTTCCAGCACCGCGGGCAAGAAAGGGTAACTCGTTATCATCACAATATTTCACAAGTTTCGCTACCTGCTCTGTATCTTTTGGGAAAACAACCGCTTTCGGCAAATGGCGATGAAGTGTGAAGCCATCACAATCATAGGAAATTAAATCTTCTTCATGATAAAGAATGGAACGTGGGCTTTCAACAATTCGAGCCAGATTTTTAATGTGTTTATCCTTTGTTTTAACTTTTTTTACTGCCATTACTCCCCCTCCTTGACGCTATCCTCTTTTTGATAGGCCCAATCTAGCAACTGAACCGTATGGACAATTTTTTGATTTCTCCCATACTTTTGTACTCCCATTGCCATTTGAAGCATGCAGCCAGGATTGCCCATTGCTATCATTTCAACGTCTTCTGGGACATTCTCCATCTTGCTTTCGAGTACTTCTCCAGCCATTTCTGGATTCGTAATATTGTAGATACCAGCACTTCCACAGCAACGGTCTGCATTTGGCATGTGAACCATTTCTACCCCAGGAATATCAAGTAACAGGTCACGTGGTTGTTGACGTACACCTTGACCATGTGCAAGATGACAGGCATCATGATATGTTATCCGTTTATTGATTTCTGCTTTTGGTGTCTCATATCCTGTGTCATAAAGGTACTTTGAAATATCTTCAACCTTCTCAGAAAAGGCTTCTGCTTTATCACGCCACTCTGGATCTTCTCGAAATAGTTCCGGATACTCCTTCATTGCACATCCACAACCAGCTGCATTGACAATTACTTTTTCAGAGTCCTTAAATGCTTCGATATTTTGTTTAGCTAGCTTTCTTCCTGTTTCACGATCACCAGCATGCACATGTAATGCCCCACAGCATGTTTGCGTTTGTGGTATCGTTACATCATTTCCGTTACGTGTTAAGACATTGACAGTAGATTCATTAATATCACTAAACATGACATCCATCACACACCCAGTTAACAGTGCAACTTCATGTTTCGTTTCCCCTTTTGATTTGACCACTTGTTCGTTTTTATACTTTTTTCTTACAGAGTCCTTTACTTCTGGCATAATCGCTTCCATTTCCATCAAATGTTGTGGCATCACATGCAACATCCCCGTTTTTCTTACTACCTTTTGTACGCCACTTTTTTGATAGAATTTCAATAGATTCCCTAGTGAATTTAAGCGATTCTGATGGGGAAACAGGCCTTGAAGAAAAAATTTACTTACTGTTCCTTTCCATCCTGTTAAGGGCATTGCTTGACGAATTTGTCCCCGAGCCTCTTCAATTAACCCCCCCACATCCACATCGGCAGGGCAAGCTGTCGTACATGCTTTACAGTCAAGACACGCAAAAACAGGATCCATAAACTGCTCATTCACTTTTAGTTTACCTTCCGAAACAGACTTAATTAGATGGACACGTCCACGAGGAGAGTGCTGTTCCTGCCCTGTTATCTCATAGGTTGGACAAGCCTCCAAACACATGCCACAATGCACGCAATCTGCCCATTTGTTTTCGTCAGGATGATCACTCCAAAGATAATTGCTTAAGCTTGTGGTTGAACATGCAGGTTCTTTTTTTACACTGCTAGCTGTTTGGCTCACGTTTATATCCCTCCCACAAATCGTTTATGATTCAAGACATTGTTTGGATCAATCTTTGATTTCATTTGTTTTAATAAGAAGAAATACGATGGTTGTTCACCCCAAACATCGATTTGTTGACGTAATGAAAGAGGTAGATGTGTAATCGTCACATATCCACCAAGCTGTACAACAAAATACCTTAGCTGCTTGATGGCTGCCACGACATCATCACTCGCACCTTTTAAAATCACTTGGCATAGCCCATGCCCTAATCCGCCATGTGCTTGGATGACAAGATTGTTAGCATCTTGTAAAACGTGAGCTTCTTTTATAACCTTGAGAACATCAAGATTCACGATACCTATTTTCAATGCTGCCTCTGTTTCATTATTAGTGATAAGCTCTGTGCCATTTGGACGAATGGTATAGAATTCATCCCAAAACGCTTGTGTTTCCTTTTGTCGTAAAATTGATACTTCCGCATTATGCTCACTGTTATTTATGAAATTTTCCTGGTAATGCACGGATTTTTCTACATCTTCAAAGGAAATGGCTAATGTGTAGTGTGCTCTATTTATCAACCTATTTGACAAGGCTGGGCTTAACAATTCAAGTGAGGTCGGTTCCATTGGTGCATCTAAAAGGTCGATAACGAAAGATCGAATTTCCTCCATATTTCCTTTTGGAAACGATAGAAGAACTAGACTTTCATGCTTAGGCACGGGACGTAATTTAACGGTCACTTCCGAAACAACTCCTAATGTACCCATCGAACCGATAAAAAGTTTGTTCATATCATAACCGGCCACATTTTTTACTACTTTTGCACCTGTACGAATAATCGTTCCATTTGGATAAACAACTTTCATCCCGATCACAACATCTCTAGCTGATCCATAACCAAGTCGTTTGGGTCCGCTTTCATTTGCTGCAATTATCCCGCCTATTGTTGCATATTCTGGCCATGCAGGATCCAGTGATACTTTTTGGTCATGCTCTGCTAAATAATCCTGTATTTCTTTAAACGTAGTACCAGGCCTAACTGTTAATGTCATGTCTCCAACAGTATGTTCGATAATTCCTTTATAATCGGATAATGAGAGTAAGATATCAGCAGTCTCTACTAAACCACCATATCCCCTTTTTGTCCCACCTCCCATTACCGATATGTTTTTGCCATTCTCATTTGCGTATTTGAGGATACTTGCAATCTCTGCTTCGGACTTAGGGTAGACCGTCACCTGTCCCCTGTTTCCCAATGAATGGTTTTGTCTTTCCTCTTCCTTCACCTGACCTTCAGGTATCAAAGATTTTAGATCTGTTAAAATATCTGCTACGATCAATCCCAACACCTCCTATTGTTTCGTAATAACAAACATCGTTTCGTTAATTACGCAAAAAAATATTTCTTTATAATGGTTCCTAATTTTTACAACCGCTTCTGATCTGACAAAAACACAAAGATGCAATAGAAATCGAGTCCTTAAAAATCTGATGTGGTTAACAGTAGATTTTTCCACGCTCCACATGTGATGGATTGATAGATAACTTCACTATGATGATTATGTTCCTATTTAGCCGGATATACATAAAAAATGAATGGATGTTATTCTGTACATTAATTAAACCATTTAAATGGAAGATTTGCAATGAGTTTTTTGAATTTTTGGTTAGTTCTGGAGTGTAGGTGGTTTGCTATACAGCATTGACCCATATAAGAATACTTACTGTCACCTAGTATCAAAAAAGCCAAAGCAAATTTTGCTTTGGCTTTTTTTAATCTACTTATTTTTATTTAATACGTCAAATGCAACAGCCGCCAACAAAACAAGCCCTTTTATAGCCTGTTGCCAATCAATGCCAATACCCATCAAAGACATCCCGTTGTTCAAAACACCCATAACAAGGGCACCAATAACCGCCCCAAAGACAGTACCTACTCCACCAGTGAATGACGCTCCACCGATGACTGCCGCCGCAATAGCATCTAATTCAAATAGATTACCTGCTTGAGGGGTTGCTGCATTAAGTCTTCCAGCGAATATTATTCCACTCAGTGCTGAGAGAACTCCCATGTTTATAAAAACCAAGAATTTCATCTTTTTTGTTTTTACCCCTGATAATTGAGCCGCATTAGCGTTACCACCAACTGCATAGATATGACGGCCGTAAACTGTATTATTCATAATAAATGTGTAACCAATAATTAATACTATTAAAGTTATTAGCACATATGGTAATCCCTCATATAGGGCTAACTCATAAGTCAATAAATTGATAACTACCGTAATGATGAAAAGTTTTGTAACAAACAACGAAAATGAGCTAACCTGAAAATTATATTTTTGCTCATTTTTTCGTATTCTTAACTCATTTATAATGTAAAAGAAAGAGAGCATAATACCAATAATGACCGTAAAAAACTGCAAACTTCCTCCCCCAAAAATATCGGGTAGAAAGTCGGAACTTAAACTTCGAAAGCTATCGGGAAATGGTGCAATTGTTTTACCATCCAATACAACGAGTGTTAAACCCCGAAACAGCAACATACCTGCAAGTGTTACAATAAAGGATGGGATGTTTACATATGCTACCCAAAATCCTTGCCAAGCTCCAATAATAACACCGAATACCAAGCATAAAAGAATGCCTAAAAAAACTGGCATATCATAGGTGACAATAAACAAACCAGCAATAGCACCAATGAAAGCAGCAACTGAACCAACTGATAAATCAATTTCACCAGTGATAATAATTAACATCATACCTATAGCCAGCACAATGATATAACTATTTTGCATAATAATGTTTGTAACGTTTAATGGTTTTAATAGTATACCACCAGTTAAAACCTGAAATAATATAATTATTCCAATTAAAGCAATGATCATGCCGAATTTTCTTATATTATTGTTGATTAAATTTTTTATTCCATCCACTGTTTATGCCCTCCAGTCTTCGGTCATGTATTTCATCAATATTTCTTGATTTGCATCTTGTTTATTAACTTCACCAGTAATTTTACCTTCTGCCATCGTATAAATCCTATCACACATTCCTAGTAATTCAGGAAGTTCTGAAGATATCATAATGATGCTTTTACCCTTATCTGCTAGTTCATTGATAATTTTATAGATTTCAAACTTTGCACCCACGTCAATTCCGCGGGTAGGTTCATCCAAAATTAAAATTTCGGGATCTGTGTAAATCCATTTCCCAAGCACTACTTTTTGTTGATTTCCACCACTTAGGTTTAACGCTTTTTGATAAATGGTTGGTGCCTTGATATTTATCTTAGATTTGATAGACTCAGCTACTTTTACTTCCTCATTAGAATTTAAAATACTATTGTTTGAAACTTGATGTAAGCCTGCAAGCGTAATGTTGTTTTTGACGCTTTCTATTAAAATTAATCCAAACTCTTTACGGTTTTCTGAAACATAGGCTATGCCATTTTCTATGGCGCGACCAACGTTCTTTATATCTATTTCCACTCCATTTTTGTATGCTTTTCCTGTTATTTTCTTACCATAGGACTTACCGAAAATACTCATTGCTAGTTCTGTTCTACCAGCTCCCATTAAACCAGCTATTCCAATTATTTCGCCTTTTCTTACATTGAATTTGACATCAAACAATATTTGTCTGTCTGAGTTTACAGGGTGATATGCCGACCAGTTTTCCACTTCAAATAAAACCTCTCCAATGTTTGGATTCCTAACGGGAAACAGATTTGAAAGATCTCTACCAACCATTCCTTTAATGATACGATCCTCACTAATTTCATCCTCATCAAGAGTTAATGTTTCAATGGTCTTGCCATCCCTGAGAATAGTTATTCTGTCTGAAACCTTAATAAGTTCCTTTAATTTATGGGAAATAAGAATAGAGGTGATTCCCTGCTTTTTAAAATCAAGTAACAAGTTAAGTAAATTTTGACTATCTTCCTCGTTGAGTGCGGATGTAGGCTCATCCAAAATTAACAATTTTACATCTTTTGATAGCGCTTTTGCAATTTCAACTAATTGCTGTTGCCCAACACCGATATCTTTGATTTGTACCTTAGGTGATATATTTAATCCTACTTTTTTTAGGAGTTCCTTCGTTTTTGTAATCGTTTCATTCCAGTGGACAATACCTCTGCTTGCCTGTTCATTTCCTAAAAAAATGTTTTCCGCAATAGAAAGTTCAGGAATCAACGCCAATTCTTGGTGGATGATAACAATACCTAATGCCTCGCTTTGATTAATATCTTTAAAGTCACATTTTTTACCGTTTAATATAATGTCCCCAGAGTAACTACCATATGGATGCACACCGCTTAATACCTTCATTAATGTAGACTTTCCAGCACCGTTTTCCCCAATTAAAGCATGAATTTCTCCCTTTTCCACATTTAAATTCACGTTATCTAATGCTTTGACACCAGGAAATGATTTTGTAATTTCGCTCATTTCCAATATGGTTCCAGACATTTTCTCACACACCCTTATATGAAAATAAGTAGGATGATTTAGTGATGAATCTTCATCACTAAATCATCTATAGAAATATACGGTTCCCTAGTTTAAGTCTTCCTCCGTGTAATACTCGGAATCAACTAATATTTCCTTGTAATTGTTAATATCCACGGAAACCGGCTTTAATAAATAAGAAGGAACTATTTTTTTCCCGTTATCATATGTTTCAGTATCATTCACTTCAGGTTCTTCTCCCTTAAGTACAGAATCTCCCATGTCCACTGCTTTTTTGGCAAGTTCTCTAGTATCTTTGAATACAGTTTGTGTTTGTTCACCCTCAATGATAGATTTAACAGAAGCTAATTCCGCATCTTGTCCAGTGATGATTGGCATTGGTTTATCACTTGTCCCGTAACCTACTGCCTTTAGAGACGAAATAATCCCAATGCTTATTCCATCGTAAGGTGAAAGTACTGCATCGATTTTTTCGCTAGAATAATTAGAGCTTATCAGGTTATCCATTCTTTCCTGTGCTTTTGACCCACTCCACCTTAACGTAGCGCTTTGTTCAAAATCTGTTTGGCCACTCTTAACTACTAATTTTCCATTATCGATATATGGCTGCAATATAGACAAAGCTCCATCCCAGAAGAAGTACGCATTGTTATCATCAGGAGACCCTGCAAATAACTCAATGTTAAACGGACCTTCCCCATCCTTTAAGCCAAGCTTATCCTCTATATAAGTACCTTGTTGTACACCAACCTGAAAGTTATCAAACGTAGCATAATAACTTACATAATCACTGTTCATGATCAAGCGGTCATATGCGATAACAGGAATCTCTTGTTTTTGTGCTTGATCTAGCACATCTGATAGTGCTTCACCATCAATGGAGGCGATTACAAGAAGGTCAACGCCTTTTGTTATCATGTTCTCAATTTGTGAAATTTGATTTTCTACAACATCTTGTGCATACTGTAAATCCGTCTTATATCCTAACTTTTCAAATTCTCCAACCATGTTTTCCCCATCTTTTACCCAGCGTTCTGATGATTTAGTCGGCATTGCAATTCCTACAGATTTCTCATCGCCCCCAGTTCCACCCGCTTGATTACCACAACCTACTAAAGCGATCACTAGAATCAAAAGCGATAACATAAAGCCTACTTTCTTCATTTTTTCTCCCCCTTTTAGTTAATGCTTACCCATTTATGTATTTAACACAAATGGATGTTTTCATAGAAAGAAATGTATAGATAGCGCTTACATTGTTGTGAAAAAATATGATAATTTCTAAAGATTATCTTCATTTTCTCATCTATGAAATCTCGACATGTTCGTACAAAATAAATAAAAATAAAACCATGTTGTACGTACATATATTATAGGTTATCGAAATATATTTTGCAATATGAATTTTTGTATTTTTTTTAAATTACTCCGTGTAATTTATTGTAGAGATTCTACTCATTAAAGTATCACTTATTCGTAATAATTAACCTTCTAAAACAGACGTGTTCAACTAAAAGCAATAACTTTATTAATAGAACCTACCGCCGCTAAGAACCTATCTTCAAAGGATTTAATTCTTTTGTTGAATTTCTAACAGCCATTTCTGGTGGATACACAATAGATTCCACTTTGGTCATTTCATTATGCTTGCTGCTTTCTTTAAGGCTGATTAACTCAATAATCATTTTAGCTGCTTCCCGTCCCATCTCACTCTTTGGGTGAATAACCGAAGTCAATTTTACTTCGGAAACCTCGGCCAAAAAAGAATCATCATAGCCAACAATCGATAAATCACTTGGAACATGAATACTTTTCTCTCTTAACACGTCAAGAAACTTGATTGCAAGTTCATCATTATAGCAGACCATTCCAGTTGGCATGTCTTGATTTCCTGATAATAATTTTTGTAGTTCATTGATTGGCTTTGTCTGTTTTTCTTTGGTGTTGTATGTGATGATATTTTTTGGATTTAGAGGAATTTGGTATTCCCTATGCGCCTTCAAATAACCCTTCATTCTCTTTGTTCCTTGAAGGTCATCTGTCTTAAAGCAACCAATAATATCCTTGTGCCCAAGTTTAATGAGGTGTTCTGTTTGCATAAATCCACCTCTTTCATCGTCCATTACAATGCTAAGTGGCTCTAATTCGTCGTAATAAGCGTTGATCATAATATACGGAATCGATAACCTCTCTAGATTTAAATAATAATTTATATTAGGGTTAGAATAGGCACTTTTTGTCGGCTCTATAATCACTCCATCAAAAGACTGAGAAAGAATCTTTTCAAGGAGTTTCCTTTCCGTTTCATGATCGTTATTCGTACTAAATAAACTAACTTGATATCCCTCTTCACTAAGTATTGATTCTGCTCCACGAATGATTGAAGGGAAAATATAATCTGAAATATACGTTGTAATAATGGCAATATTCTTCTGTCTTGATCCAGTTTTTGTTTGTTGGGTGCTTCGGTCCGCACAATAGGTCCCTGAACCTTGCTCCCTATATAACCATCCTTGATTTACTAAATCTCCAATAGCTAATCGAACAGTATGTCGACTAACACCGAACTGCTTCATTAACTCACTCTCTGAATTGATTTTTTGATGAGAAGTAAAAGTTCCATCTATTATTTTTGATTTGACTGCTTGTTTTACAATGTTATATTTCGTTTCCATAAGAGCACCTCAATCACATATACTTAACAGCTTCACGACTGCGTTTTAGTATTACTTGTTCGTATAAGCATCATATCATATCTACGGTTATAGACACTAAAGTTTAAATGGTTTGCAGAACGACCTTTTCTGATCGCTCTGCTATACGATTTTTCACCTCCAAACAGCCTCACTATATTTCAATTCATTTCTTAACTGTCTAGATTGTGTGTGTTTATCAATCACTACGCACTCCACTCCGACCATTTCAGCAAAATCATAAAGCTGTTCCGTGGTAACAGTAAAAGAAAATACAGTATGGTGGGCACCCCCAGCATAAATCCACGACTCGGTAGCCTCACTTAAAGATGGATCTGGCTTCCAAAGCACCTTAGCAACAGGTAAGTTTGGCGTTTCTTGCTTAGGTTGTTCCGCCACCACTTCGTTTATTACCAAACGAAATCTACCACCTAACTCCACAAGCGATGCATTGATTGCAGATCCTCCTTGTCCGTCAAAAACTAACCTAGCAGGATCTGCCTTCCCACCAATCGAAAGTGGGCTCACCACAATTTTAGGCGTTGTCGCTGCTACAGTCGGACAAATTTCAAGCATATGTGATCCGAGTATCATTTCATTTCCTGGTTCTAGGTGGTACGTATAATCCTCCATAAAGGATGTCCCTTCATTATTTGAAATAATCTTCATTAACCTAAGAAGAGCTGCTGTTCTCCAATCGCCTTCACCAGCAAAACCATAACCTTGTTCCATTAGTCGTTGAGCAGCTAACCCAGGTAATTGCTTCATACCGTGCAAATCCTCGAAATTAGTTGTGAACGCTGTGTAGTTTCCTTCTTCTAAGAACCCCTTTAATCCTAATTCAATTCTTGCTTGTTCTATAATTGATTCTTTCACTGAACCATTTACTTTATCCTCTGGGTCAATGTCATAAATCTGTGTATATTCATTAAATAACAAATGTACTGCTTCGTCAGAAACTTGATTGATCTTCTCTACTAAATCACCAACACCATAATAATCGACGGTCCAACCAAATTTAATTTGAGCTTCAACCTTGTCTCCATCCGTTACTGCAACATGTCGCATGTTATCCCCAAAACGAGCCACCCGAATATTATTTCCTTCAACGTAACCTACTGCAATTCTCATCCAATCCCCTATTTTTTGTCTCACTTCTTGATTGCCCCAATGCCCAACGACAACTTTCCGAGCAAGTTTCATTCGTGTGCCAATAAACCCATATTCACGGTCACCGTGGGCTGATTGGTTTAAATTCATAAAATCCATATCAATCTTGCCCCAAGGTATATCTCGATTAAACTGAGTGTGCAGATGCAATAATGGCTTCTGTAACTTAGCGAGACCGGAAACCCACATTTTACCTGGGGAAAATGTGTGCATCCACGTTATTAGCCCCGCACAGTTATCATTTGAATTAGCTTCAAGACTAGTTCTTCTTATTTCTTCAGCGGTTGTTAAAACAGATTTAAAAATAACTCTGAAAGGAAGTTTGCCTTCTTCATTTAAACCTTCCACTATTTTTTGTGAGTTATTTTCTACTTCTAAGAGTGCTTCTTTCCCGTATAAGTGTTGGCTACCAGTAACAAACCAAAATTCATAGGTCTTTGTTGTTAACACGATGATCCCCCCTTGATATAATTTAAAAAATAGAATCGTAGTTTTAGCGAAATGATTTTAATCGCTTCATGACATCATTTTCGCCGCGGCCAAAGTAGTCATGTAATGTTGAATATTCTTTGTATAATTTTTCGTACACGGCAACATTTTCAGGAATTGGTGTAACCACTTCATCTTTGACACGCGCCATTTTTTCTGCTGCTTCCAGAATAGAGTCATATCCACCATTATCCACCCCTGCTGCCACAGCCCCAAACATCGCTGCCCCTAAAGCAGGCGTTTGTTTCGATGCTGCTATTTTAATCGTACGATTTGTTACATCTGCATATATTTGCATTAATAGCTTATTTTTTTGTGGGAGACCGCCACATGCGTACAACTCGTCGACTGGTACTCCATTTTCGTGGAATGCGTCCACAATCTTTTTCGTTCCAAATGCCGTTGCTTCCAGTAAGGCACGATAGATCTCTTCTGGCTTTGTTTGCAGTGTTGCCCCGATTAACAAGCCACTTAGCTCTGTGTCTACTAGAACAGAACGATTGCCATTCCACCAATCTAGTGCTAACAGCCCCGTTTCACCTGGCTGATATACCGCCGCTTTCTGTTCTAGCCACTGGTGAACATTAATCCCTTCTTTCTCTGCTTCTTTTTCTACATAGGCTGGAACACCTTGATTGACATACCAAGCAAAGATATCTCCAACTGCTGATTGTCCTGCTTCATATCCATAATATCCAGGAATAATGCCATCTTCGACCACACCA
>NZ_JAMQKB010000019.1 GCF_028416575.1 Terrihalobacillus insolitus
AAGCAAACAAGCATTAAAAAAATAGTGGAAAAACTAAAAAAGAGCATGTAGTGACAACAAGCTTTTTTCTACATGCCTCTAACCCTTGATACGACTGCAATTGGAAAAATTTAACGCCAAACTCGGGATATACGTTTCGCTTGTGGATCCAGAACGGGTTGCAACGGTTTTTCCTGAAAGGTCATCAACTGATTTAATTTCATCGTTATCACTGCGTACGGCAAGAATGAGACCAGCGTCATAATATGGCTGAGAAAAATCAATATTTTCCTTCCGCTCTTCGGTGATGGTCATGCCAGCAATCCCAATATCAAATCGGCCAGAACCAATACCAGCAACGACTCCAGAAAATTCCATCGCTTGAATATCAATTTCAATTCCAACTTCATCAGCAAGGGCTTTAATTAAGTCGATGTCAAAACCAACAAGTTCACCAGAATCTTCGTCAAGGTATTCAAAAGGAACATATCCGTTATCCGTTGCAACGGTATATACTTTATCATCTTCTGTGTCAGCTGCACTATCATCTTCAGTTGCTTCTGCATCGGAACCAGTATCTTCCGTTTCTTCCGTATCTGCTGGTTGTTCACCACCATCGCCGCCTGTTTCTTCGCTTGATGTACCACATGCGGCTAAAACAACAAGGAATAGCCCAAGCAAAAGTATCAACATAGATTTTTTTAGCATTCAATATTTCCCCCTTTTATGTTAGGGCTTGTACGCCCATATAAATAGAATAATACAATTATAATGAATTTTCAAAATATAACTGTTGGGAATTCTTCCAATTAGACAAAATGTTTACGTTAAAGTGTGTGTTCAAAAAGTCGACAAATTAGAAGGTCGACTAATGTCGCCACTAGCATGTCCTGTGCATCGCAAGCAGGTCGAGGTGGCGCAATTTTGAGTAGCGCAGGCGTATGCATTTAATATGAATCCTCTTAAAAGCGCGCAAATGAAGAGAGAAGCCTTCTCTCTTCATTTGCGCAATATCCAATGTTAATCTTCATCGACGGGATACACACCATTTTCGTCGTGTACTTCTTTTCCAGTAATCGGAGGATTGAATACACAAACCATCCGCATATCGGTTGTCGCACGTAGGAGGTGCTCATCGTTTTGGTCAAGTGCATAAAGGGTATCTTTTTGAATCGGCCATACTTTGTTGTCTTTAAGTGTAACAACTTCCCCTTCTCCTTCGATACAATAAACAGATTCTAAATGGTTTTGATACCAAATGTGTGTTTCGGTTCCAGCTTTGATGATTGTGTCATGAACAGAATAGCCCATGCCATCCTTTTTTAAAATGAGGCGTCTGCTAATCCAGTTACCGCCATCCACATCGTGTTCCGTTCCTTGTACATCTTCTAGTGAAATCACTTTCATGATCGTTTTCCTCCCATAGTGTTGCAATATTGTTGTTAATTGGTAACAGGTTCTTTTAAAATACTTTTAACACTTTCCTCGATAATGTTAAATCCTTTTTTCAACCCATCTTCGTCAATTGTGATAGGTGGAAATAGCTTAAATACTTCATCATTTGGACCAGAAGTTTCCATGATTAATCCTCGTTCGAACGCTTCAGCGGTAATTTTTGAGGCCAGACCATCCACTTCAGATACAATACCTGTCATAAATCCACGGCCGCATACTTCTCCGTTTAGTTCAGGAGTATCTTGATTGAGCTTGACTAAGAAATCATGAATCATTTTTGATTTGTTTTGAATCGATTTTTCAAATTCTTTATCTTCCCAGTAACTTAATGCTGCTGTTGCAGTAACAAAGGCGTGATTATTGCCTCGGAATGTCCCATTGTGTTCTCCAGGAGACCAGATATCAAGTTCAGGATGAAATAATGTAATGGCAAAAGGCAGACCGAATCCGCTTAATGATTTTGACATACAAACGATATCAGGAGTAATTCCAGCTGGTTCAAAGCTAAAGAACGTACCTGTTCGTCCAACGCCTGCCTGAACATCATCGATGATTAGGAGAATCCCCCAACGCTTACAAATTTGTTCGATTTTCTTTAACCAATCAAAACTGGCTGCGTTAATTCCGCCTTCCCCTTGAACTGTTTCCAAGATCATTGCAGCAGGAATATCAACTCCGCTACCACCACCTTCTAGAAAGCTTTCAAGGTAGTCTAGTGAACTATTGTTATCCACAAAATTGTCGTATGGCATTGTTACACTATGATGAAGCGGAATTCCTGCCCCCTTACGTTTAGCTGCATTTCCTGTAACAGAGAGGGATCCAATTGTCATACCGTGGAACCCATTCGTAAAACTGATAACATCCGTACGACCAGTTACTTTTCTTGCTAGCTTTAAGGCGCTTTCCACGGTGTTTGTTCCTGTAGGTCCAGGGAACATAATTTTGTAATCCAATTTACGTGGTTTTAAAATAACGTCATTAAACTTAGATATAAATTCTGCTTTAGCGGATGTAGCCATGTCGAGGGAGTGTGTAATCCCATCATTTGATATATATTCAACAAGTTTTGATTTCATTACAGGATCATTGTGGCCGTAATTTAGTGCACCTGCCCCAGAAAAAAAGTCAATGTATTCTTGACCTGCTTCGTCCCACATTTTGTAGCCCTTCGCTTTTGTGAAAATGCTTGGGAAATTACGGCAGTAACTGCGGACCTCTGATTCGAATTCTTCAAAAATGCTTTTATCTGTTTGACTCAAATTATGTTCCTCCTTAAGATTCTCTTTCTTAAATCGGTATTTAATCACACCGCACAAATGGTGAATTTATGAATGAATTGGTCCTATTCGGAAGCTCAGTTCTTCCTCGTGTTCATCACTTGGAAAGAGGTCTTCTGAAAAGCACTCGCTTACCCTACATTTGGTCTGGTTATCACGGGCAAAGCGTCGAAATAATGACTTGGATGCCTTGTTTGACGGGGTAACTGTTGCTTCAACAAAGCGAACATTCTGGCAAGCTTTTCGGGTGATAAGTTCAGTTAGGAGCTTTGATGCAATACCATTTCCTTGTTGTGAGGGGTCAACTCCTATTTGCCAGACAAATACCACATCCTTACGTTCAGGAGGGATAAATGCGGTTACAAAACCAACTAATTTACCTTCTTGTTTAGCGACAACACATGTTTCTGAAAAAAACTCACACATCATAATGTACTTATAAGCAGAGTTCTGGTCGAGTGTTGATTTGTCCACCAATTCCCACATCTCTGCACCATCTTCTACGGTAGGCTTTTTAAAAACAATCGTTTTCGTTGCTGCTATTTGCGGCGCTTCTACAACTTGACTGTTAATGTTAAATTCTCCCTTCGCTTCAATTATTTAATGATAACTCAAACTACATGTATTATCATAGGTGTAAGGAACAGGATAATCAAACCAGTTTAAGCTTGAATAACAAGCTTTATTCGTGGCTATTAGGGATGACTAGCAATCAGAAAGGCGAGCGTTAAAAATGCTACGATTTTGTTAAGTATTCTAACTATTTTAAAACTTTCGGGATGAAAGTCCTACTGTTAGATCAAAAGAAATAGATCTAGATTTTATCTTTCGTAGATTATTAATTTGCGGTAAACACTGAAATACTATGCGTTTTGGGGAACGGATAATCCTAATCCTTCCGCAATGCGTTTACCAAATTCGGGATCTGCTTTATAAATATAATATAATCTTTTAAAAATAAATGTTTATTAATAATTAATTTAAATAATTAACACTAGAGATATTTCAATTAGTAAAAATACCCATAGGATGATCGGGTGCAAACTTATTGATATCGAGCGATAAAAGGAGTAATGTTTTGACCATATGAATGTAAATGGGGAGATGTGATATTGCTTATACGTTTAAACCAGCAACTACAAAAGAGAATGCCATTGATCACTCCTGCAAGTGTAGTAATTGGTGTTTTACTTGCCAACTATTTAGCAGATTTTTCTTTTCTTGTTCCTTGGATTTTTGCATTCATGACCTTTTCTGGAAGTTTGAGTTCAAATTTCCATTCAATGAAAAAGGCCATTTTACATCCCATTCCAATTCTAATTGTTCTCACTATCCTCCATGTGATCATGCCATTGTGGGCGTTAGGGATCGGGAAGGTTGTGTTTCAAGATGATGTTTATACGATCACTGGACTAATTCTATCCGTTATTATTCCTACTGGGATTACTAGTTTCATATGGGTATCCCTTTACAAAGGGAATATTGCTTTAACGTTGTCGATCATCTTAATCGATACAATGCTTTCGCCAGTTATTGTTCCTACTAGTCTTTCTTTACTAGTTGGGAGCGGAATCGAAATGGATGTTTGGCGTATTATGAAGGGTTTATTAGGGATGATTGTGATACCTTCTATAATCGGAATGAGCTTAAATCATTTTACCAAAGGAAGAGTAGAAGAAAATTGGGTTGGACGACTGGCACCCTTCGCAAAGCTTTCATTGGCAACCGTTGTTATTCTAAATAGTGCAGTAATTGCGCCTTATTTGATTCAAATTAACTTAAAGTTAGTAATGATCGGAATTGTGGTGTTTTTTGTCGCATTTTCGGGTTATTTTATTTCCTGGGTAATAGGAGGGCTATTAAAACGGGAAAAAGAGGATATTATGACGATGACATTTACTGGTGGAATGAGAAATATCTCTACTGGTGCAGTTATTGCAATTGCCTATTTTCCGCCACCAGTCGCAGTTCCTGTTGTAGTAGGTATGTTGTTTCAACAGGTGTTGGCCTCGCCTTTTGGTCTCCTAATTGACAGGTATTACAACAAAAAAACACAGGAACAAAGGGTAGTTGTGTAGTGTTTAAAAAAGGAATTGTCAATAAAAAAAGAAACAACCGCACCGTGATAAGTGCGGTTGTTTCCTTTATGAAACGGTCTTACTTTTCATGGAAGTAACTCATAAAGGATTGAAAAATCTCAATCCCTTGGAAGATGAATAACCAAATAGCAGTAAAAGAAAAAGCCGCAATCATTAAAAATCGAACAAATAACATCATCGGTATTGTTCCTCCTTTTTGGTACTAGTATCAATTAGGTACCATTAGAAGAAGAAAAATAGGATGATTGATAGAAAACAGCGAGCAAGAAGATCTGCATTAAACGATCCTTTAAAGACCGACGCCAAAGCAAGATGGATCCTACAAAGAATAGTGTAAGAATTGGAGGTAGTATCAGACTTAGGGCAGAAGGGTATTTACTGCTGCTAGGTTCATCTGTAACCTGCTCAGAAAATACGTCAGAAGACTTACTAATAACATCACTAACTGGATTTTCTCTTTCTACAATGGAGAAATGAACACTTGTTAGCGTGAATAGAAAGATAATGAGACTAGCAATACTGATGATCTTTTTGATCGCATCCCACACCCTTCTTTTAATGTATTGGTAGTATTACATAGTAATACAGATTGAGCAATTTGTAAATCTCTTTTAATCGCAATTTTCAACATAAGATGCTTCATCTACGTTAAGACAAAATATGTACAAATAAAATTGGAGTGAGAACGATATGAAGGAAAAACAACCCATTTGGACACGAAGCTTTATTAGTATTTCTTTAATTCAATTCATTGTTTTTACAGTGTTTTATTCGCTGCTAACAACCTTACCGATATATGTAATCGATGATTTAGCAGGTACAGAGGCTGAAGGTGGTTTGGTCGTAACAGTAATGTTAATCGCAGCAATTTTGATTCGGCCTTTTTCGGGGAAAATTCTAGAAATTATGGGGAAAAAGAATGGATTGGTTATTAGTGCGATTCTATTTGCGGTGACGACAGTGTTTTACATGTTTACCAACACTTATTTTTTACTGTTAGCTATTCGTTTTCTTCACGGTTTATCGTTTGCTGTGTTGACCACTGCAACTGGGGCATTAGCTGCAGACTTAGTACCAGATGATAGGCGGGGTGAGGGATTAGGTTATTTTGCAATGTCAATGAATGTTGCGATTGTTGTTGGGCCGTTTATTGGTTTAACACTTTTGCAGTATTACCCATTTTTTGATTTATTTTTACTTTTAAGTGTCATCATGGTGATTGGTGCAGGGTGTTCTTTTCTTATTGAGGTTCCAGCTGATAGTGAAGCAGTTCATCATCCAGCAAAAAAAATTTCTTTTCATGATCTTCTTGAACGAAAGGCGATGCCGATTGCGTTCATTAGCAGTTTGGTTGCCTTTTCTTATTCTAGTGTGGTTTCCTTTTTATCGGTTTTTACAAATGAGGTTGGTCTATCCACCGTGTCAAGTTACTTTTTTGTCGTTTTCGCGATCATGATGATCCTATCTAGGCCATATCTCGGTAGACGTTTTGATTTGAGCGGGCCTGCATATGTTATTCTGCCATGTTTACTTCTTTTTGCAATCGGACTAATCACTCTAAGCATTACCCAGTCAGCCTGGATGCTGTTGGTTTCTGGAGGGTTAATTGGCTTAGGTTATGGTGCGTTAGTGCCAAGCTTTCAAACAATGGCCATCCAATCCTCAAATAAAGCAAGAAGCGGTCATGCTACAGCCACTTTTTTTACGTTGTATGACTCTGGTATTGCTGTGGGATCATTCATTTTCGGAATCATTGTTTCTTCCCTAGGCTTTACTTATTTGTATCTCTTTAGTGCATTAATTGTCGTATTGGTGATGGGGTTGTTTGTTCTTTACCAAACTCGTGTGCAACGATCAAAAGGAAGTCTGAAACATTCTTCGTAATACATGGAATTATGACGAACTCGCACTAATAGTTAAAGGGAATTGGGATAAAGTAAGATTAGAAAAAAGACAGATTACAATTGATAAACTTGTATATACAAGTTATACTTTGATTATATTATTTAAACAATTGGCATGGTCGGGAAATCCAGAGGGGTCCCAGTTTTAAATACAAATAAGAGTACAATGAAGGAGGCACACATGATGTTAAAAGGCTTGTTTGGTAATAAGGAAACAGATGTTTATATTAAAGCACCAGCGACAGGGAAGGTTGTTTCATTAGAAGAAGTACCAGACCCAACTTTTTCGCAAAAAATGATGGGGGAAGGGGTTGCGATTGAACCTGCTGAAGGCAAGGTGGTTGCACCAATGGATGCAGAAATTGTGCAGGTGTTCCCCACAAAGCATGCAATTGGTTTGAAAAGTAAAAGTGGAATAGAACTGCTAATTCATATTGGATTAGAAACAGTCGGTATGAACGGCGAGGGCTTTGAAGCACATGTCAAACAAGGAGACAAAGTAAAAGTTGGTGATCCACTTGTTTCCTTCGACTTAGACTTAATCAAACAAAAGGCCTCAAGCACGGTTACACCTGTCATCATAACAAACAGTGATCAGTATTCGGTTGAAATTTTACAAGAAGAAAGCGTAACAGCAGCTTCAACTGAATTACTACATGTAACAAAAGCATAAAAGAAAGAACCTCATTTCAAATGGGCCAGACTAGAAACATGGCTAATTTACTACATGACTAGCATATAAACTCGAGGTGATCGGTATGTCGGAACCGTGGTGGAAAAAAGCGGTAGTTTATCAAATTTATCCAAAAAGCTTTCATGACACGACAGGCAATGGTGTTGGGGATATACAAGGTGTCATTGAAAAATTGGATTATTTAAAAAAGCTAGGGGTTGATGTCATTTGGTTAACGCCTATCTATGAATCCCCACAAAATGATAATGGGTACGATATAAGTGATTATTACGCGATATTTGAGGAATACGGTTCAATGGACGACGTAGACCGTTTAATTACAGCTCTACACAAAAGAAACATGAAGCTCATGATGGATATTGTTGTGAACCATACATCCACGGAACATGAGTGGTTTCAGAAAGCAAAACAGTCCAAGACAAATCCGTATCGTGATTTTTATATATGGAAGGATAGTCAGAATGGTGCAGAGCCTACCAATTGGGAGTCAAAGTTTGGTGGTTCGGCATGGGAGTTCGACGAAATAACGGATCAATACTATCTTCACCTTTTTGATGTAACCCAAGCTGATTTAAATTGGGAGAATGAAGCATTGCGCCAAAAGATTTACGAAATGATGCGGTTTTGGGCGAAAAAAGGGCTCGATGGTTTTCGCCTGGATGTGATTAATTTAATATCGAAAGATCAACGTTTCCCTGATGATGACGGATCGGTTCCACCTGGTGACGGCCGTAAATATTATACAGATGGCCCGAGAGTTCACGAGTTTATGCAGGAATTGAACAAGGAAGTTTTTGCTAAATATGACTTAGTAACTGTTGGGGAAATGTCCTCAACAACGATTGATCATTGCATCAAGTACACGAACCCGGATCGAAAAGAGCTAAGCATGACCTTTAACTTTCACCACTTGAAGGTAGACTATCCAAACGGTGAAAAATGGACCGTTGCAGATTTTGATTTTTATAAGTTAAAAAAAATCCTTTCCTTATGGCAAACCGAGATGAATCGTGGAGGCGGTTGGAATGCATTGTTCTGGTGTAACCATGACCAGCCGAGAGTATTGTCTCGGTTTGGCGATGATGAACATTATCCAAAGGAATCCGCAAAGATGCTGGCAACGACGATTCATATGATGCAAGGTACGCCATATATTTACCAGGGAGAAGAAATTGGAATGACCAATCCGAAGTTTGCATCGATTGAGCAATATCGAGATGTGGAATCTCTCAACGTTTATAACATGATGAAACAGGACGGAATCGATGAGGCTTCTATTTTGGCTATTTTAAAACAGAAATCACGTGATAACGCACGAACGCCTGTCCAATGGAATGCCGCTCAAAATGCTGGTTTCACCTCAGGTACCCCTTGGATCCCAATAGCAGAAAATTATAAATCAGTAAATGCAGAGGCCGCATTAGATGACCCTGATTCCATCTTTTATCATTATCAGAAACTGATTCAACTGAGAAAAGAATATGGGATTATTACAGATGGAAATTATCAGTTAATTCTAGAAGATCATGATCAAATATTTGCTTACATTAGACAGCAGGGAAAAGAAACAGTACTCGTTGTCAACAATTTTTATGGGGAAGAAACGAATTTTGCACTACCGCAAAACATTTCCATTGAAGGGGATAAGGTTGATGTACTTATTTCCAATTATAAGGATACCCCTACAGACTATCGTAAGTTAAAACTTCGCCCTTATGAATCTGTCGTATATTATATTGGTAAGAATTGATATACTTAGAGTGGTGATCGCCGATGAAGAATAAATATGATCTTATTTATCAGGAATTAGTAGAAAAAATTCAGTCTGGTATTCTCAGCAACGGGGATAAGCTTCCTTCCGAAAATGAATTAGCAGAGGAATACGAAACATCACGGGAGACAATTCGTAAAGCGCTCCATTTATTATCCCAAAATGGGTTTATCCAAAAAGTAAGGGGAAAGGGCTCATTAGTTCTTGACCGTAACAAATTTGAATTTCCTGTTTCTGGATTAGTGAGTTTTAAAGAATTATCTAGTCGACTTGGACAAAACGTTCGTACAAAGGTACATGAGTTAATTTTGTTTCAACCAGAATCATCTGTAAAGAATATGCTTCATTGTTCTGACGAAACGATGATTTGGAAAGTAACGAGAACTAGGAAAATTGATGGAGAAAATATTATCCTGGATAAGGAACTAATTAGGGAAGACATCATTCCTGGTTTAACAAAATCGATATGTGAACACTCTATCTATGCATACATTGAACAGGAATTAAAGAAGGATATAAGCTTTGCCAAAAAAGAGATCGTAGTGGAAAAAGTGTCTGAAGAGGATCGAGAATTCCTTGATTTACAAGGACATGAACAAGTTGTCGTTATACGGAGTTTTGTCTACATGTCCGATGCAACCGTTTTTCAGTATACAGAGTCCAGGCATCGACCAGATAAATTTCGTTTTGTAGACTTTGCACGAAGAAATTGAAAGAATACGCTAATGAAAGTGCGTGAGTAGGGATTTGTCCGAGGTTGGTTTCAAATAACAAAATAGGAAGTTGTACGTACTAAAAGTGTATTCGCCAAGTAATTTTTGGGTATTCGGATTATCGTGTTGGAAAGAGGGCTAAAAGTAGCCCTTCTCCATTCCCTTTGTCAGTGTGGAAATGTCTGCACCATTAATTTTTTCATATACCTATTCATAAGACATCGGTTGAAAGTGTAATGGTTGATCATACATTTTTCCGAATGAAGAATGAACCTCTTTAAATTTCTATTTTTTTGTTTTTTGAAATCCCTGTATAAAACAATTTTAGCTCCCCGACCAATATGATTCATGGTGTGGCGAAAAGTCTAAGTAGTCACCAAGGTTCATTTAAAATAATTAACAATTAGACTAATTACTATAATCACTAATATTACTATTATCATGACTCCAGGACTTCCGAAAAATGCTCGGTCAAACAAATCATTATCTTTGTCGTTGTCCCTATTATTCCTCATTTTTCAACACCTACCTCTATAATTGGATTGCATCTATTCTTTATAATTATACAAAAAACAGATAATTAATAAGCATTAGACTGGACAGATATTGTCAGAAAGAGTGGACATAGAATACTACCGGCGATGAATAATGGGAGCCGTATGAGTTGAGAGGTTCACTGCAACATCTTTGTTAAAAGCCGAAAAGCTGGGGAACGAGTTCTCAAGAGCATTACTAAGTTGTTCAATTCGCTTGGGAATAAAGTAATTTGTATAATTCCCATAATTCTAAGAACGATTGGCTTATCGCAATAAACAGTGCCCCGATAAGAAAAAAAGTAATTAAATGTTTTTTATTTGTCCCTAATTTGTGTTCCCAAACTCCTAATGCTATAAAGTAAATCCCAATTAAAAATAAAACTAACTCAATTAAATAAGGTAAAAATGGTAAAATCATTGGTATCCTCCCTACATAATTTTTTGTATTAAATCCCATTTTATCATAAAATTTCAGTTATTATTTATTGAAAATTAAAAATTTTAAAATAAATTATAAAATATAGCTGGATATCCAGATATTTTAAGAAACTAGAAAAGGGTGACTACATGTATAAAAAACGATCTATTCCATTGCTCTTGCCAATAAGATTTACGATATCCGGCTCTGGTAACCAACCTTTATTTACTCAGGAGAAACCACAAAATACTATCGATAAGGTGCCCTTTCCTTTGTGTATCAATCTTAAATATGGTATCCCAGTGTTTTTTCTAGTAGAATGGGAGAAAAAGTGGGAGTCGAGGGTATGATAGATTTACGAAGTGACACAGTAACGAAGCCAACAGAATCAATGCGAAAAGCTGCATACGAGGCAGAGGTTGGAGATGATGTTTATGGTGAGGATCCAACCGTTAATAAGTTAGAAGAAAAAGCTGCCGAGTTACTTGGCAAGGAAGAGGCTCTATTAGTTACGAGTGGCACCCAAGGTAATCAAATTGCTGTGTTAACTCATTGCAACCCTGGAAATGAGGTCATTATTGAAGCAAATGCACATCTATTTGTCTACGAAGGTGCATCCATGTCGGCACTAGCTGGGGTACAGCCATATACGATACAAGGAGATCGAGGGGCGATGAATCCGAGTGATGTAGCCGCGGCAATACGTGCAGAAGACATTCATTTTCCAGAAACAGGGTTGATTTGTTTGGAAAATACACATAACAAGGCGGGCGGTGCGATTCTACCTTTTGAAAACATGGAGGCTATAGCTGAAATTGCTAGCCAAAACAATATCCCTATACATTTAGATGGGGCAAGGCTTTTTAATGCATCTGTTGCAACGGGTATTCCAATTAGTCAGTATGCAGCGTGCACAGACACGGTTCAATTTTGTTTATCAAAAGGTCTTGGCGCGCCAGTCGGTTCCATCATTGCAGGCACAAAGGAGTTCATCCAGCATGCTCGTAAATGGCGCAAACGTCTAGGTGGTGGACTACGACAGGCGGGAATAATTGCAGCACCAGGTCTTGTTGCGTTGGAAGAAGGTGTTGAACGCTTAGTAGAGGATCACCAAAATGCCCAGTTGCTAGCGGATGGACTTGCCGCAGTAAATGGATTGATGATAGAAAATATCGTTGAGACAAACATTATTTTAGTGAATGTAGAAGGTGCTGGATATACGGCAAATGCCTTCCTTGAAGCATTAAAGTCAGAAGGGATCCTAGCGGTAGCGTTTGGTCCGCATACGCTTCGAATGGTGACGAACTATGGTGTTTCTAATGAAGATGTTCAACACGTACTAAGTTGTGTCCAAAGTTTGTTGAGAAGCTAATTCATATTGTGCTTTACTTTTTTAGAAAGGCATATACTTTACGAATACTATTGAAAACAGGGGTGATTATATGAAAATCGTTGTTCTTGGTGCAGGTGCGTTAGGAGCGTACTTTGGTGCTAGATGGACTGAAGTCGGGCAAGATGTTACGTTTTTGGTAAGGGAGAAGCGAGCGAAACAAATACGTGAACATGGTATTCAGTTACATAGTAAACAAGGTGAGTACAAGGTAAGTGATCCAAAAGTCGTAGAAGAAGTTAATGATATTCAAGATGCTGATCTTGTTCTTCTTGCTGTAAAAGGATACCACCTCGATGGAACAATGGATACTCTAAAATCCTTAGTGAATAAAGGTGCTAAAGTCCTTCCGATTTTAAATGGAATCGAGCATATACCCATTCTTCAGCAAGAGCTTGGTAAAGAATCTGTGCTTGGTGGGCTATCCTTCATTATTTCAACACTGGACGATAAAGGACATGTAGTTCATTCAAGTCCTTTTCATGATTTGGTTTATGGAGTATTACACCCTTCCCAGCAATCTGTGGTAGAAGAATTGGACCGAATCTCAGAGAATGCAAAAATAGGTAATAAATTAAGCGAATCCATTTCGGAGGAACTATGGAATAAATACATGTTTATTACTGCCTTTTCTGGAATCACCACTGCTTCCAATCTGCCGATTGGCGAGATTCGAAATTACAAGGAAACGTTTGATCTAGTCAAGAATTTTTTGCAAGAGATGAAAACATTAGCGAATGGTTATGAGATACCTTTAACGGATGAACATGTTGAAAATGCCCTAAACAAATTAAAAGGACTACCTGATGAGGCTACCTCTTCCATGCATCAAGATCGTCGGAAAGGATTAACATTAGAGGTAGATCACTTGCATGGGGGAGCGCTTCGATTAGCTGAAAAAATTGGATTAGATCTTCCATATACAAGAACAACTTATGGGCTGATAAAGCCGTTTGAAAACGAAATGGTTTAAACCCATCCAAAAAATAAGGTATTTTATACTTTCTTAGCATGCAAAAACCTCTTCTGCTATCAGTAAGTAGTTCACTTTTGATGGAGAAAAACTTAAATAACTGATTAAATGGCATACCAAATCGCACTTTGATTGGTATGCTTTTTTTCGTTGGTATATCAGTGTTTACTTGTAATTAACACAGTTTAATTAGCACGCAAATCAACCGACCACTAACAGATGTTATCAGGGTAATTCAAATACATGTTAGAATATAGATATAAGATATTGTGAAATTATGTACTTAAACTAACGGGCAGGATAGTTGAAGAAGGAATATTCAGTTAATGGCTTGATGGCGAATGCAATTCGCTTATACTATAAGTAGATATATTTAATTGTAAGGAGGTGTATAATTGGGCTCAAGTTATAATCCAAAGTTACCACTAACCAAATCCGAAAAAGATTCCCTAAGAAAATTCAAGATTAAGATTAGTGCAATACATAGTTTAGAGTTAGAACATATATCGAAGGTTTTAGATGTATCAATTGAAAGAGCAAAAATATTAAGGGGCTTAGCAATTTTCCAATGTGTACCTTCAATTGGATTCAAATTAGCCGAGAAATTAGTTTATAACCTTCAGCTTTATTCATTAAATGACATAAAGGATAAAGACGGAGCTTATCTATTCGACAAATTAGAAGAAAACCTTGGAGTTTGGACTGATGGGTGTGTGGAGGACCAGATACGTTGTGTAATTTATTTCGCTAATACTTCTAATTGTGATAAACAATGGTTTGACTTTACTGAAGAAAGAAAAAAGTATCGTAAAGATAATGGCTACCCTCAATCAAGACCGAAGAAAGCATGGTTTGATTAAATATAGGAGAGTGAAAAGTATGCAAACGAAACTTATGCATGTACGGGTTAATGTAAAAGATTTAATACTTGCAAGAGAATGGTATACAAACAATTTAGGTTTTAAGGTATCAGCAATATACCCTCCAGATAAACCGAATTATATTCATTTTGAACATTCTGGTGGTGCTATTTTTGCAATTATGGAGGATGAAAATTACCCTTCTCACGGTAGATTTAACTTTAATGTAAGCGATGTTGATAATTTATGGAATCAATTAAAAGACAAAGTTGAAGTAGTGGAAGAGCTATTTTCTACTCCTTATGGGACAAGAAAATTTACTATTCGAGATATTGATGGAAATGAATTAGGATTTGTACAAGATAATTAAATGTTAAAGGAGTTTGTTTAAAATGAACAGGATAAACATAATAACATTGGGAGTAAAAGACATTAATAAATCATTAATCTTTTATAGAGATGGTTTAGGATTTGAAACTTCTGTTAAAGAGGAAAGTCCAGGTATTGTCTTCTTTAACAATAAAGGAACCAAATTGGCTCTATATCCATTAGATGAATTATCAAAAGATATAAAAGAAAATGAACAACTTATTAGCAAAGGATTTTCGGGTATTACCTTTGCTTTTAATGCTAATTCGGTTGAAGAAGTAGATGAAGTAATGAAGCAAGCTGAAAAAGCAGGTGGGAAAATAGTCAAATCCCCTGAACATGTTTTTTGGGGTGGTTACAGTGGCTATTTTTCAGACCCTGATGGTTATCATTGGGAGGTAGCTTATGCTGATATTTGGGAATTTGAAAATAATGAAATGTTAATTATAAAGTAAGATTATAAGTATTAATGACTTTGTGAAACTTTACACTTAAACTAACGGGGGCGTTAGTGGAGGAAGCAATTGAGGCTTGGAGCTATTTCCAAGCCCTTTTCTTATTTGTCAATTTGACACTCAACTTCTGTGCCATCTAGCAAAGTCACAATCACCTTTTCATCTTTGTAGATCGTCATCTTCTCTACAAGTTTGAAGAATAAATTCGCATCAAACGTTGTAGTTGGTGTAGCATCTTTTATAATTTCAATAAACTGCTTGGCTTTATATTTCTCGAGTTGGTTCTCGCTGGTGTACTTTTCCTCCCACTTTTGCATAAAATACTCGCTGTTTTCTATTATGGCATTAAAAACATTGATGAAAATTTGGTAGAGTACCTTATCTTCAATGTGTGTATTGTTGCAGCCCTTTTTCCCTTTCTCTGCATACTTCTTATTACATCTCCATACTTTCCTTCTAAATCGATCATCATTGGAGTTCCAAACCTTTCTGCCAAAGGCGCTGCTACAATCGCTGCATATCACCTTTCCTGCAAATGGATTATCGGTGGTTCCATAGTCTATTCTTTTAAATCCATGTTTCTCAGCAAATTTCTTTTTTCTTTCCATTTCAAGCTGTACGGCTTCCCACATGTCTTTGTCAATAATCGCGGGGTGATTGTCATCGTGGAACTTGACCGGTATTCTCTACTCTTTTCTTGGATAAATAATCAACGGTGTAGGTCTTTTGAAGAAGGACATCGCCTTTATACTTCTCATTACTCAACATCTTTCTAATACTGCCTTCATACCATTTTGCTGTTCCGTTCCAGTTTGGAACATGCTCTTCCTCAAGCTCTCTAGCAATTCGATTTGGCCCTTTCCCATCAAGGTAGTCTTTAAATATCCTTCTAACAATCTTGGCTTGTGGCTCGTTAATGATCAAGTTGCCATCTTCATCTTTGGCATATCCTAGAATTTTTGTATCGTTGATGGCGACTTTTCCCTGTTCAAATCGTCGCCTGATTCCCCAGGTAGAGTTCTCTGAAATAGATCTAATAAACTCACTTGTAATTCCCCCCCAGAAAATATGCTATAATGTAAGAAAGGGAAATTAGAGGAGCAGGAACTTGTTAGAAAAATTTAATATTAGTTATCATGGCACAATCAGTGATTATGCAGATAAAATTGTGGGCAATATAGATATAACAGCAGGTAGGACATTCACAGATTTTGGGCAAGGGTTCTATGTGACAAATAACATGAACCAGGCAGAAAAGTGGGCATTAAAGAAATTTAACGACTATAAAGAAATGAACCAAATGTTGTTCCCAACTATTATTGTGCTGGAATTAGATATTGAAAAACTAAGCCGTTTAAATGGGCAAGAGTTTGAAAATCCTTCTACACTATGGGCCAACTTTGTTTATAATTGTAGAAGAATTGGTAAACGTGGCGGTCTATATCATCAAGATGATTATGTTTGTGGTCCCCTGGCGGACGGAAAGATTGTACCGCTTCTAAAGCGACTAGAAAGTCAGAGAATTAGTTTTGAACAATTTCATCAAGGTATCATGCCCTATACAGAAATCAGTAACCAACTATCACTAAACACATTACAAGCAATAAAATGTATTAAATACATGGAGGTGAAACGCATTGACATTAAATAAATATAACTTCGATGAAATGGACATGGAATTCATTTTAGATGTTCAATTTGAACTAGAAAAACATTTTGGAAAAGAGGCATCTACCGTTTTAGTTCAGTCGGATTTCTTAAAGAGGCTAGCAGATGATCCAATGTATGTTCACCATTATGATGAAACATATTGGGCGGAGCGAATTCGGGCACTTCATGTGAAAAAATCTAATAGTACGGTAAACTAGGAAGAAGTAGCTAATACAGTGATTAGTTACTCCTTCCTTGTTTTATAAGAGCCGCAACTTACAAATCAGGAAAAGCAGCAGTTTTCTCGCAGCCATTCATTTTATATTCCATACCGTTATTTGCGGTCCAGAATTCGAGCTGCGGACCAATTTTCGGCCCATGTCTACTTTTTGGTCCGCTTTTTCCGGGCCATATGAATCTATTACGTCCATAACGCTATTTAAACATCAAGTACTGTTAATGAGATGAAACCAGTATAATCTAAAGCAACACTTCTGCAAAATTCTGTGGATAATCTACTTTACAATCGTTTTTGTGGACAACTTTGTGGAGTAAGGTACTTATTTTGGGATAAGTTCACTTTGGTTGTCATGAATAAATAAGAGTGATCATTTGAAGGTGTGGATATAAAAACTTAACCTTCCTTATTCAACCTCTCAAATTCTTCTTCAAAACACATAAACCAATAGCCGAATTCATCTTCCTTACAAATCGCATACCTAACTTCATTTATCCCATCTACTCCAAAATGATGTGCCGATACTCTTTCAACTTGAATATCCTTATCAAAGTAACGATATACCATCAAAGCATTCGATTTTTGAATTCTGTTTTTTTGTGTCACCATATTGTTGAGACTTACAATTTTTTCTTTCGATTCAATGTTTTGAATTCCAATAACATTATTGTAGCGTTGAAAAAATACAGGGGGGGATAAGGTGAAAAGAAGATTTTATCTATTTTTAATGGTATTTGTTATTACTAATTTGCTAGTAGGCTGTAATAATCCGAAAAGCTTAGAAGATACATTCACAAGTGAACATACAAATAACGATATTATAAAGGTCTTGAAGTTTAATGACGAAACCGAAGCAGTTATTCTATACACCTTAAATAAAGATAATAAGGTTAGTGCGGCAGAATACCGTCAGGTGAACAATAAATGGAAAGGGTCAAGTGACATTTCAGAAAATAACGCTGGAAAATTATCCTTTGGTTTCACTCATCAAGGGGAAAAAAATGAAGAAGTTCTTTTTGGTAAAATCAATGATCCAAATATTGAAAAGGTCCAAGTGGAAAAATTAAGTGGAGAAGTTTTGAAAGCAACAATTGTAAATCATAACGGCACGTCTTATTGGTATTTGGTTTGGACATATGGAACATCAAATTTAATTGGACTTAACAAGGATGGTCAGCGTATTTATAATGCTGAATTTAAATAAATTTTTAAATTCATAAAATTCTTTTTCAACTATTGGATGCTTCCTTTACCACAATAAGTATTTTTGATTCGTTACATGAACGGCTTGATATGATATTATAAAAACAAGGATATAAATGGTGGTGATTTATTAGTATGGGAAAAATTCAATCTTCAGAAGAGCTTATGAAATATATTTCGAATATGAATAGTGATAACTCTGTATTCCAGTTTTCTATTCTTGGCAAAGGAAAACTTACACTTGATTGAGAATGATGTTGTTATCTTAGCTATCCTTTTTCCTGGTGAAAACTAAATAAAACTTATATATGAAATCATTTGACCATTACAATTAGTTATGGTCTTTTCTTATGAAAATTTATTGTCAACTATTTGTAAAGATGATGTTTTGTGAAGGTGTACACTTAAACTAAAAAGGATGCGATTGTTAAATAAGGAATTTCACTTTTCACTAAAGGATCGGAATAGTTAATTATAAGGGCTAAAGTGATAATTATAAGAGAACTTCTAAGGGGAGATGATTTGTTGGAAAGAAAATACAATTTATGGTCATTCTTTTTATGTCTATTATCCTTATTGGTTTCATTACATTCTATATATGCTTTTAATAACCAAACTTGGTCAGTATCACCGCCTGTTTCTATTTTATGGTTACTTACAGTTATTGCTTTTGTTATGGGGATTGTAGGATTTAAGGACAAAAGAAGCAGGGGGGCAAGATGGAGAAGTTGGCTGACGGTCTTAGTGACATTCTCTCTTTCAGCAGTTCTTATATTAGGGATAGCAGTGAATACATTTACGAGAGAACCCATTAAAACTATAAAGTCACCCGATTCTAAAATCACTATCGACTTTTATACTGTAAATGGCGGAGCTGCTACCTCCATTGGTGTATTAGGAATAGTAAATGGCCCCCTTTGGTTTAAGAAAAATATCTATGATGATAACAATATGCACAAAGCAGATGTCGAATGGACAAATAACCATACCATCATAATTAACAACCATGCTTTGGACTTGAATAAAGGGGAAACTTTTTCGGATTAACAAATTCTTATTGTGCTAACGGGTAGCGTTGACCCAAGAAGGGATTGATGATTTTTTGTTGAAGTTATTGTACTAACGAAGCATAGTGTTCAATAAAGCGTATGAAATCTTACTGTAGAAGGAATTTGAAATATTGGAGGGTTTTTTATGGTGGGTATCGGTCTTTCTATTTTTTTATATTTAGTTGGTTTATTTATACTGTATATCGTTATAGAAACAGCAGTCAGGAGAGGTATCAACAGTTCAATAATTGGTCGATATATTGAGGATAAGTATGATATTAAAAAAAATAAAAAATCCTTTTTAGATGATGATTTAGACAATGATTAGAAAATAACTTCTTCAACTATTGGGATGCTTATCTTCAATAAGGATTTGCACCTTTGTTGAGCTAATCAGTGTTATTCCACCCTTACATTTTCATGGTACAATATAAGTAAATATTTCTGGAGGTGAGTCGTTATGAAGTGGGAAGATGTGTGCCAAGCGTTTCCAGACCAATGGGTGTTAATAGAAGCTGTACAAGCACATACAAATGAGGAAAGTGAGCGTATTTTAGATGAGATTGCCCCTCTGAAGAAATTTGCTAATTCTCCAGAGGCGATGAAGGGATATCAAGAAATTCATAGAGAAGAACCTAATCGAGAATTATATGTTCTTCATACTAGCCGTAAAAAGCCTAATATCATTGAGAAAAAATGGGTAGGTGTTAGGAGATAGTGAAAAAACTAATTATTGAAGATGGTTTATTGCTTACGGATATGGAACTAACATTTAACGGACAATTGCTTCATTTTAAACGTGTTTTAGTCGATACTGGCTCAGGAAGTACAGTTGTATCAACTGACTTAGCAGAGTCAATAGGGATTGTAGCAGAAGAAAATGATATGATATATCGTATAAGTGGAGTTGGGGGATCAGAGTTTGTCTACTCTAAAACGGTTGATTCAGTAAAAATTGGAAATATGCAAACAGAAGGTTTTGCTTTAGAAATAGGTCCAATGAATTACGGATTTGATTTGGATGGTATCATTGGATTGGACTTATTACAAAAATTGAAAGCAGTTATAAATATAGACGAATTATTATTACAGTCAAATTGCTAATGGCAAGTATATTAGGTGCACTTCTATACTTGCTGTTTTTTTATGTTACAGCTTTAATGTAAGGGGCAATTAAATTTTGTGAAGACTTTCACTTAAAGTAACGGGGGCAAGATTGAAACAAGGAGTTGTCGTTTCAACGGCTCCTGTACTCTTATTCAAGTAATGCTTTTTTAGTAGAAAAATAATTAGGGGGGATTAAGTGAATAAAAAAAGTTTATTATTATATGTGTGCATTACGATTTTAATTACTATGGGTTGGCTTTCCTATCAAAAAGCCACTGATGATACTTATGAGGGGATGTCTATTATTCCAGAACAACACAAAGATATTCCTTTGTATAAGGGGTTGAAACCAACTCAAAATGAATATGTAATAAGGGGAAACCATTGGGAAAAATTTATGATTTTTATATGAGTAAACTTCCTACCCTTGGTTGGGAAGTTGAGTATGTACAATCAGCTTTAGATGATAACGATAATGAAAACGATTGGTCTGGTTTTTATTCTCATTGGAGAAAAGAAGGTTTTGATGGTGAGTTGCTGATATCAGCAAGTTATAATCAGTTTGAAGAAGAAACAGAAGTTATGTTTGATAAAACTCCTATATATAAATCAACCTCTTGGGTTGAAGAGCTTCCAAAAAGCATTTGTATCTACGAAACTTTAAACGATGAGAAGTGTTTTGAAATAAACGATAAATCTAAGATTAAAGAGATAAAATTACTTACTCAACTTTCGCAGCTAAAAACCATTTGTAATCCCTTGATATAACTGAGATCTCCCAAGAAATAATATTAAAAAAACACACAAAAATACATCCCGATTTGGTAAAATATAGTTAGGACAACCATAACCAGAAAGGGATGTATTTATGGCTACTATTTTACCAGATTCTGAATCCAAAAACGAGGCTCATTCTTATATTTCGCATTTTTTCAAGGAAAATAAACTAGGGACACTATTAAATCAATCGAACATTCGAAATTAATGAAAATATATTTTTAAAGGAATTATTTACTTTTTTATCGAAATAGGGACTTATTAAAGTAAAAGAAGGACTTAAAGGATTGATTATTTTGAAAAGAGGTGTATTTATGCGAAAGGTTGAGGTTCTGCCCCATCAAGCAGAATGGTCTAAGATGTTTCGAGAAGAGAGTAAAAGAATTAAAAATGTATTTGAAGAGGAGATTTTAAATATATTTCATATTGGGAGTACAGCAATACCAAATATAAATGCTAAACCAGTAATTGATATTATGGTTGAAGTCATTAACATTGAAAATGTTAATAATTTTAATAACGATATGGAGCAGTTAGGTTATGAAGTTCTTGGTGAAAACGGGATTTCAAGGAGACGTTTTTTTAGAAAGGGTGGTGACAATAGGACTCATCACGTTCACATTTTTGAACAAGGAAATGAGGAAATTAGTCGTCATCTAACATTTAGAGATTATATGATAGCACATCCAGAAGAGGCTGTGAAATACAGTCAATTAAAACAAAACTTGGCTGGAAAATTCCCTAATAACATTGAAAAATATATAGAAGGAAAAAACCATTTTATAAAAGAGATTGATAATAAAGCAGAAAAGTGGAGAAGGAATCGGTAATTAAACTAAGGGTGACGATTACTAAACAATTTTTTTCGCTAACAAAGCAGGTTAGTGGAGGAAGGAGTTTATATTTAAGATGTTGAATCTTATATAAAAGATAATCAAAAATTTAAAATGATAATTGGCGGTGCGATTTTATGATTCTTGGTTTACATCATGCTCAGATAACTATTCCAAAAGAAGCTGAAGAAGAGGGAAAAAAGTTTTATTGTGGGCTTCTCGGTCTACCTGAGAAAGAAAAGCCCAAATCACTAAAAGGACGTGGAGGATTCTGGTTAAAAGTCGGAGATAGAGATGTACATATAGGTGCAGAAGATGGTTTTGACCGATTAAAAACAAAAGCTCATTTAGCTTATCAAGTAGAGGATATATCATACTGGAGAAATATGTTAGAACAAAATAACATTCAGATAATTGAAGGGGTACCAATACCGGGTTTTGAACGTTTTGAGTTCAGAGACCCATTCGGAAACAGAGTGGAAATGATTCAAGATTTAGGGATGTCCTAAACTCTATTTCTTAACTCTATTTCTTATTCTACAAGCGGGGTAACCAGTATAATTAAAGGAAAAGGAGGAATGCGAAGATGAAGTGGTGAGAAGTCAGAGAGTTATTCACAAATCAATTTCTTTTAGTTTCAATTTTGGATTATCATGAAGAAGGTGATAAGAAAATTGTTGATGAAGTAGCACCAATACGCCCAATTGCAGACGAAGATGCTAATAAAGAGTTTTTTAAAGCAGAAGAAGAAACAGTTGTGTATCATACCTCAAATGAAGAGTTTGTTATTCATATTCGTAGAGATCCCCTGATGAAAGTGAGATGAATTTAATGAAACTTTCATATGATGGACAACTTATTACAACTTCTTTAATTGTGACTTATGTACTAAAACAATATCGATTTATTGTGGATATGGATAAGTTAGAGCTATATCCCTCAACTTTTTAGTTAAAGATTTAGATTTTACTTCTAATCTTTTTTTATGGTAAATTCAATAGTCGTTGCAAATTTTTTAACTTAAACTATAGGGTGCCTTTTTGGGAAATCAGGCCGATATTTGAGTGTCCGAAACATCGCTTCTGAGTAAGGATTATCTTTACTCATTGATACTTTCTCCACGGTAAGTGAACTACTTACGCTATCAGAAGAGGTTTTTTAAAGAAGTTGTTCAAAAAGTCACCAAATGATAAGATCTGCTTGCTTCTAATTCGGCGACATTTTGAACACGAACTTGTAGTCAAAGGAGTCATTTTATTTTAATTTATAGTGAAGCACGAAAAATCGCTTTGGAATCCTCTATATTTAGTTTATTAAAATTGCCGTATTCTGGGCGAGCAATGACGGTCTTTTGAGCCATCTCATCTATACTGTCTTCATTAATATCATAATCAGCTAGTCGGGAAGGTGCACCGATGCTATCCCAAAATGCACGGAGTTTTTCTATGCCTTGTAGTGCTGTTTCTCGATCTGATTTTCCTTCTGGATCAATATCAAAAACGCGGACAGCAAGCTGTTTGAAGCGTTCAACGTTTTCATCCAAAGAATATTTCATCCAGTTTGGAAACAAAATTGCTAGCCCACCACCATGCGGTATATCATGTACAGCTGAGACAGCATGCTCTAGGTTGTGAGTTGCCCAGTCACCATGATAGCCCATGTTGAACATTCCATTTAATGCCATTGTCCCATTATACATAATCGTCGCACGATAATCATAATTTTCAGGATCCTCAAGAAGCTTTGGGGCTGTTTCCATTACGGTTTGTAATGCTCCTTCACACATTCTATCCTGTAGTAACGTATTTGGTGTGTGATGAAAATAATGTTCAAGGACGTGGGACATCATATCAACGATCCCGTATACAGTTTGATTTCTTGGGACGGAATACGTGTGAACTGGATCTAGAATAGAAAATTTGGGAAAAGTATATGGTGTACCCCAACCGTGTTTTTCGTTTGTTTCCCAGTTCGTAATAACAGAGCCAGCATTCATTTCAGAGCCTGTTGCGGCTAGGGTTAATACCGTTCCAAATGGTAACGCGTCGTTTGCCTCCGCCTTTTTTGTAACGATATCCCAAATGTCTTCGTCCGTTTTTGCGCCTGTTGCAATGGCCTTTGTACAGTCAATTGTACTTCCACCGCCAACAGCTAGAAGAAATTCAATTCCTTCTTGTTTACATATATTGATGCCTTTTCTGGCAGTTGTAACACGTGGGTTAGGTTCGACTCCAGAAAGTTCAAAGACCTCCGCGTTCATATCAGCTAAATATGCTAACACTTGATCATAAAGACCGTTTCGTTTAATGCTTCCACCACCATAAACAACTAACACTTTGCTTCCGTACTGTGGAACTTCCTCTTTCAATTTATCTAGCTGACCTTTTCCAAAAATTAATTTTGTAGGGTTGTAATATGTAAAGTTTTCCATAGGTGAAATCGCCTCCTTTGTTTATCATGAAGAAAAATGTGTATCATGTAAAGTATTTGATACAAGGAAAAGAACAATACGCCCACCTCACATTCCGCGAAACCCGTCAATACCACAGTTTTTGGCCAAATAAGGGCCTCTCAGTCCGCTAAATTTTTTATGCGGACTCAGAGACCCTTATTTTCGAAAAATAGCCTGTTTTCTTTGGTTAAGCGGACTGAGAGGCCGTTATTTGCTATAAATGTGCTTATATTGGCTGGCTTTTCGGCAATTAACGGCCTCTGAGTCCGCGAAACCCGTCAATACCACGGTTTTTGGCCAAATAGCGGCCTCTCAGTCCGCTAAATTTTTTATGCGGACTCAGAGACCCTTATTTTCGAAAAATAGCCTGTTTTCTTTGGTTAAGCGGACTGAGAGGCCGCTATTTGCTATAAATGTGCTTATATTGGCTGGCTTTTCGGCAATTAACGGCTGGCCTCTCAGTTCACCTCCTTGGGGATCAACCATTTCTGATCTTGCAAAAAAAATGCCCCGATAACAGCTGGATTACCAACCGTCGGGACAAGACTTGTATTATTATTTTCCCATTCCACGTAGAAACTTTAGTAGCATTGTGATACTTCGGTTAATCTCTGGATCCTTTAATGCTTTAAAAAGTTCCATATACGATGTTTTTTCGGAATCCTCCATTGTACTTGCTACTTCCATTCCGTGATTCAACTTCTCGGAGAAGTATTGAATTTCATCAACATTTAATTCACCAGCAAAAAAGAATAATTTACTAAGATTCTCTAACGTAGCGGAATATTGTGGTTTGTTTAGCTCACCCATCACATTTTCTAGCGCTTCCTCTTTGTGCTTCACAAAGGCATTCACCATATCCAATGTTCCACTCTTGTTGATTGTTGCTAATAAGTCAATGCCTTTTAAAATAGCTTCCTTGTTATCGCTGACTGCCTTTGTAACCTCATCCAAATTTTGTTTGTGGACATCCGCTTCTGAAAGCTCCATTCGCTTTATATCTGAAATTGGACTAGCCATTTTGTTTCACCTGACTTCCCGGAAAAATGTAGTCTTCACGATCCCACTTTCGTTCTACTTGCACACCAATCTGTGGCTGCGGGTTCCCTCGTCGGTAATTATTTGATTTCAGAGGGCTTTTCCCTTTCTGCTTCAGAACGTCCATTTTTACGGCTATCTCTTTGTAGGAAGGGGTATTCGTATCTTTATCCACATTGTTGTTTGTTAAATAGTTCACTGCTGTTTTCCCGTTATCATTCAGTGGTATAAATAGTTCCTTGCCACGTACGCGGTCTGTAATATGAACCAGTCCAGTAACTTCTCCAGATTCTGATGTAAGCCTCACTTTTGCCCCTTCATTTATCCCACGTTCCTCGGCTAATTCAGGTGAAACTTCAATAAATGCATTCGGAATTTTACTAGATATTGCTGTTGATTTATAGGTCATGTTACCCTCATGAAAATGTTCAAGGACTCTACCATTATTTACATGCAAATCGTATGTTTCATTCGTATCATGTTTTAATTCAAAGTCTAGTGGATATAGTCTTGCTTTATGGTCATCAAAAGGGAATCCATCTGCATACAACAATGGCGTATCCGTACCATCTGCATGAACAGGCCATTGCAGACTGTTATATTGAGTCAATCTATCATAACGAACACCAGCAAATAATGGTGCAAGTGATGCAGCTTCATCCATAATGTCAGCTGGGTTGGCATATTTCCAGTTATAATCCAATCTGTTTGCTAGATTCATGATAATCTCCCAGTCTGGACGGGAATCGCCTAAAGGATCAAGCGCTTTGTATAATCGTTGAATACGACGTTCAGTATTTGTGAAGGTTCCTTCTTTTTCTAAGCTTGGTGCTGCTGGTAGAATAACATCTGCATATTTCGCCGTTTCAGTTAAAAATAAATCTTGGACAACAAAAAAATCAAGCTTTTCAAATGCTGCTGTTACGTAATTGATATTTGCATCTACTATACCGGTATCCTCACCTAATACATATAAGGAGTGCAGCTCACCGTCATGAATAGCTTTGATCATTTCATGGTTATCTTTTCCTGGTTTGTTTGGAATTTTTACGCCCCAAGCATTTTCATAACGATTGCGGGCAGTATCGTCTTCTACTTCTTCATAACCTGGCAAGAAATTCGGCATGCTACCAAAATCACTGCAGCCTTGCACATTGTTATGTCCACGTAATGGGTATGCCCCTGTACCGTTTCGCATGTAGTTTCCAGTGATTAATAATAGATTGGAGATTGCTGTACTCGTGTCACTTCCAAGCTGATGTTGTGTTACACCCATTGCCCAGCAAATAGCAAGCTTATCAACACGAACAATCTGTTTGGCAATTCCAATTAAATCGTCTTTCGTTAAACCAGTTAATTTTTCTGCATATTCCAGAGTAAATGTGCTTAAGGATTCCTTATATTCCTCAAAACCATTTACCCATTTATTAATAAATGTTCGGTTTTCCCAACCTTGATCAATAATATATTTCGTTACTGCAGATAACCATACTAAATCGGTACCGCTTTTCGGTTGGAAAAATTGATCGGCACGCTGCCCCATTTCGTGCTTTCGTAAATCAAATACATATAATTTTTGACCGAATAATTTTTGCGAACGCTTAATTCGAGAGGCTAAAACGGGGTGTGACTCTGTTGTGTTAGATCCAATCGTAATCACCATTTCAGCTTCGGCAATATCGTCAATTGATCCCGAATCTCCTCCATGTCCTACGGTGCGGAACAGTCCTTTCGTTGCAGGAGATTGACAATAGCGTGAACAGTTATCAATATTGTTTGTTCCGATTGCCTGTCGTGCCAACTTTTGCATTAAATAAGATTCTTCATTTGTTGCTTTAGACGATGAGATAAACCCAAGTGCATCTGCACCATTTTCGTCTTTAATCTCAGAAAAACGCTTTGCAACATAGCTTAATGCTTGATCCCATTCTACTTCTACAAAAGATTCGCCATCACGAATTAAAGGTTTCGTCAAGCGTTCTTCTGCATTTACATAATCCCAGCCGAATTTCCCTTTAATACATGAAGAAATCCCGTTTGCAGGTGAGTCATGCTGAGGTTCGACCTTCAGTACTTTTCGATCCTTTGTCCATACATCAAACGTGCATCCGACACCACAGTAAGTGCAAACGGTTTTTGTCTTTTCAATACGTTCTTCACGCATTGCTGCTTCGGTATCAGACACCGCAAACAATGGACCATAACCAGGTTCCGCTTTTTTTGTTAAATCGATCATGGACCGCAATAGTCCAGGACTGTGGTTTGTCATATAGCCAGTCTCCCCAACCATTTCCGTTTCCATCAATGCGTTACATGGGCAGACAGTTACACATTGCCCACAGCTTACACAAGATGATTGATCAATAGGGACATCGTTATCCCATACGACACGTGGCTTTTCCCGTTCCCAGTCAATTAGAAGTGTCTCATTCACCTGAACATCTTGGCAGACTTCCACACAACGTCCGCACAAAATACACTGATCGGGATCGTAACGATAGAATGGACTTGATTGATCAACGTCATAAGGCTTTGACTCAAAAGGTCTTGATTGTTCCTCCATTCCAAATGCTGCAACTGTATTATGAATCTCACATGAGCCATTATTATAATCACAAACAGTGCAGTATAATTCATGTTTTTCCGTAATTCTATCTAGTGCCTCTTTTTGCGCTGTATTCACTTGATCAATGGTAGTATTGACTTGCATACCAGGTGATACGTACGTCCCGCATGCGCGTACAATTTGTCCGTCAACCTCAACCATGCACGTATCACACGTTTGTATTGGTCCAAGTGATTCGTTATAACAAATCTGTGGTACAAACTCGCCAGTTGTGTTAATAAAATCTAGTAAATTCTGGTCGGGTTCTGCTAAAAATTCTTCCCCATTAATCGTAATGAGGATATGATCTTGATTATGCATTTTATCCCCTCCCCAAGTAATACCCCGAATATTCCCGTTGCCCAGTCATGTTTCATTCTTGTGATAAGACGCTGTTTGGTCTCATAAGCTATTTTGATTCCCCTTTCTATGTAAAAGCTTTCAAGAGTAAGTTTAATTCATCTATACCCTTATTCATATGATAGAAAACACCGGTATTATTAACACCAGTTCAAAACAGGGAGGCATGCATTACAACACAAACGAATGTGAGTGAATTGACATGCGCTGTGATCCTTTCTATAATACTCGCATCGCAAGTCATCAAAAATTTTACTGACGCAAAAACGAAAACTGCTTGACGTACATATTATCGAAGGATTTATAGTTGTGAAACAACGAACATATGTTCAGAAACAGAAATGCGATTCCTTGTGCAGATAACTAAGATCAATCTTATGAAACAACAAAGATTCAAAAAGGAGCGAAGATGTATGGGAATAAATCATACCCAAAAGAATAGTAATCTCACCATTGTAGCGATATTGTTGGCTGGTTCATTCGTTGCTATTTTAAATCAAACATTGCTAGCAACTGCAATACCTTATATAATGAGTGACTTAGATTTAACCGAAAACACTGCACAGTGGTTGACCACCATCTTCATGTTAGTGAATGGGATCATGATTCCAATTACAGCCTTTTTAATTGAAACTTTTACGACAAGGCGACTTTTTATAACAGCAATGACTATTTTTGCCGTTGGTACAGTAATTTGTGGGATAGCACCAAACTTTTTTATTCTGATGGTAGGTAGAATTATCCAGGCAAGTGGTGCTGGAATTATGCTTCCATTAATGATGACGGTCTTTCTTATCATTTTTCCATTAGAAAAACGAGGAGCGGCAATGGGAATGGTTGGGCTCGTTATATCTTTTGCACCAGCAATTGGCCCCTCGCTTTCTGGCTGGATCATTGGGAATTTACCATGGAGATACATGTTTTTTGTGATTCTTCCAATTGCAATCATCGATATTGTCATTGCATATTTTGTCTTGCAAAATGTAACAAAGCAAACCTATCCCAAGGTTGACTTTTTGTCGATTATTCTCTCTACCTTAGGGTTTGGAGGATTATTGTACGGCTTTAGTAGTGCTGGAAATACTGGGTGGGGGAGTATACAGGTGGTTGTCAGTTTAATTGTTGGCACCATTTCTTTAACCTTTTTTATTTTACGGCAATTTAAGCTGGAACAGCCGATCCTAGAATTTAGAGTATTTCAGTATAAGACATTTACAATCACTACCATTATTGGAATGATTGTTTTTATTGGGTTGATTGGCTCCGAAACGATTTTACCAATATATATGCAAAATATGCTGGATTATTCTCCCTTAGAATCAGGTTTAATGATCATGCCTGGAGCACTATTGATGGGTTTTATGTCTCCAATTACAGGTAGAATTTTTGATAAGGTTGGGGCTAGGTGGTTAGCAATCACTGGACTTTCCATTATGACGGTCACGACTTTCATGTTCACCAATTTAACGACCACCACTTCATTGACCTACATAACAGTTGTGTTTGGTATTCGAATGTTTGGTATGTCAATGGTTATGATGCCTGTTACAACAGCAGGATTAAATGAATTACCAATCCGGTTAATTCCACACGGTACAGCGATGAACAATACGATGCGACAGGTCGCAGCATCGATTGGAACAGCAATCTTGGTTACCATTATGACCAGTGCAGCATTGAATTCTGCAGATATTTCAAATCCAACATCAATGATCCATGGGGTTAATGTTGCCTTTATTGTTGCATCCATTTTGTCTATTGTTTCCTTACTTCTTTCTTTCTTCATCAAACCCTTAGAGTACAAAGTAATCGAAGGAGAGGGGAGTTAACGAGGGGAAAAATGGGTTTGATTCCGTCACGAAATCAAACCCATTTGTACGTTTATGTTGAATCCTTACTGTTTTTAATAATATGATAAAAAGCAATCTGCAATATCTGGACAAATAAATAAATAGGCAAAGACCAGTAATGGTTATAACCTTTTTCAAAATGAAACAACCCAATCTGTACGCCGATCCATCCAGTTAACAAGGAAATACATGTCCAAGCTAATACATAAGGGATATTCAAAAACCCTTTGATTCTAAACTTCACATAAAAATACAGAAAAAAATAGCTATATGGACCGTACATAACGTAACTTAAGAAGTCTATCAGTTGATATGCTGACGAGTCATTTACATCATAAAAATCCCAAGGTCGCACACTAATGGTATGATCAAAAAACATACCAAAAAATACACCGTACAAGTAAAAAGCTATGGATTCCAATAATGAAAAAATCTTTGGGGCAACCCATACGAATAAGCTTAATAGTACAACACCGATAATAACAAACCATTCATTCCAATCAAATTCACGTTCGTATACGACTACCATTTTGATGAACCCCGTTTTTGTCCAGTAATAGTGTTATCTTAGAAATCCCTAAGCCGATTAGAAGGTAAGCGGTGTTTAAAAGCATGGCATACACATAGTTCCATTCCACATACTTTATTACACCAAAATAAACAGCCAGATATTCCATTCCTTGCATGAGAGTAAGGAAAATTAGGAAAAGAAGCGTTTTTTTCCTCAAAGAAAATAATAATAAATAGCTATTAACGAACAGAAGTATAAAAAGAGGTGTAATAATTTCCCGATGCATTAAAAAGAATATGTTTAAAAATGAATTTTCGGTTGGATCTATCCATTTTAGTTCCATCGTCAGTAACGTAGCATTATTTCTAACGATAATCTCCAATACCATAAAAACAATGGAATTTTGCAAAAAGCTTAGTTTTTTATCGTGTAACCATAAAATAAACAAGGCCATAATCGTTATAGTAGTAATAAGTGGCAAAGCCATCGAATCACCTCCAATATTTAATATTTAATTTGTGTAATTTTTGGTTATTTAACCATGGATCATCTATGTTATTGAAAATAAATTTGAAAGTACGTATTCAAAAAGTCACTCGCCAAATGATAAGCGGCACATTTTTGATAACGAATCTAAATTGAATAATTCCTTCTTTTATCTGCAAAAATAAGCCAGATGAAATGGGGGTAGCTAAAGTGGAAAACGGAAAATCAAAGCAGAGAAAGATCACCTGGTGGCAGCTTTCTCTACTTGGGGTCGGAAGTATTATTGGAACTGGTTACTTTCTAGCATCTAGCATCGCCATACAAAAGGCTGGTCCATCTGTCCTAATCATGTTTGTATTAGCAGCCTTAGGAACATATATTGTTTATGATGCTTTAGCTACGATGACAGCATCCCAACCAAAACAAGGGTCATTTCGTTCTTATGCAAAACAGGCATTTGGAAATTGGGCTGGATTCAGTAATGGGTGGGTGTATTGGTCATCAGAAATGCTCATCATGGGTAGTCAGCTAACGGCCCTTGGCATTTTTACGAAATTTTGGTTTTCAAACGTGCCGCTTTGGGTATTTGCTACAATCTATGGCGCTTTAGGTATTATTGTGATTCTGACAGGAGTAAATGGCTTTGAACGATTTGAAAACATTTTTGCTGTTGTTAAGATCGCTGCAATCGTCATGTTTATTCTTGTTGCTGGGGCAGCAATATTCGGTTTCCTTGGTGGTGAGAAAGAGAAAGTTGCATTCACCTTTGATTATGGTGGGATCATGCCAAATGGGCTTAAAGGTGCATGGACAGCATTCATTTATACTTTTTATGCTTTTGGTGGTATTGAAGTTATGGGCATCATGGCCAATGAGTTAAAAGATCCGAAGCAGGCACCAAAGGCCGGTAAGATTATGCTTATGGTGTTAACCGTCATTTATTTATTGTCTTTAATCCTAGCTATTTTTTTAGTACCAATAGACCGATTTTCGACAGATGAGAGTCCGTTTATCATTGCGCTAGAGAAATATGACCTTTCCTTTGTCCCGCATGTCTTTAATGGTGCTTTAGTGATCGCAGGTTTTTCAACAATGACAGCTTCCTTGTATGCCATAACCACAATGATCGTAACTTTAGCGAAGGACGGGGATGCACCAGCATTTTTTGCAAAGGTGGGAAAAAGAAACTTACCAGTTCACGCACTAGGATTAACCGTGTCTGGACTTCTTTTATCTATTATTGTCTCGTTGTTATTACCAGAAAGAATTTACGAATACATGACAACCGCTGCCGGTCTAATGCTTTTATATACTTGGTTATTTATTTTGTTCTCTTATAAACAATTAACGAAACTTTCTACATTTCAACATATTAAACGGTATGTGGGGACTTTGTTAATTCTTGCTGCAGTAGGAGGGACGTTAGTAGATGGATCTAGTAAACCAGGTTTTTTCGTCAGTTTATTGTTTGTGGTACTCATTGGGGTGATTACCTTTTTAATGCGGAAGAAATGGGAAAAAGTTTAAGAGAATGTTCCAAAAGTCACCAAATGATAAGCTGGTTTCTGCATGTCCACGACGTGCTCGGTTAGCGTTTGACTGCTTGCTTCTAATTCAGCGACTTTTTGAACACGCACTATAAGAAAAAAAGGATCGACTCCAATTTATATGGAGTGTTGATCCTTTTTTTGTATTATGGGAATAGTATAGCCGGCGTACCGTATCCGCACACTGGCTATACGAATCTACAACAGCATGATAGCGGCTTGATAACCAAAGTAAAGCCCAAAGCCTATTAGCGATAAACCCGAAAATATTGAAATACCTTTGAGCACACGGTCTGTAAGTAATCTGCGGAAACCACTTGATACTGCGGCCATAGACACATCCCATACGATCAGCCCTAAAAGAATGGCGCTACTATATAAGAGCAAATGGTAGTGGTCATAGGAGTGTGAAGTTTGCGCTAACACAGAACCATATATCCCCAACCAAAACAAAATGGAGAGTGGATTGGATAAGGCCATTAAAAAGCCAGTAAAAAAAGACTTCGTGGCACTGTCCCCTTGTCGGAAGTAATTTGATTGTACTTTTCCTGCCCCAACAATCCCTTCAATTCCAGAATAGATTAAAACGAAACTCCCGAATGACCATAAGAAGGTTTTCATAAAAGGCGTTTCTAAAAAATGAACAACTCCAAAATAAACAGCAAGCATGAACAATATGTCGGAAGCCAGAGACCCTAAGCCAACAAGCCAAGCATAGAAAAAGCCACTTTTAATTCCCCTGTCTAATTGTGCAGCGTTTACTGGGCCAATTGGTGCGGCTAAAGATAATCCCAATAAGATGTAGCTCAAATAAATAGTCATGTGTCAGGCTCCTTTAAGAATTATACATATGCTTGTACACATTCTATTCGGAGGATAAGGAAGTTAACACAAAAAAATAACGCATTGATTTGTTTAAACGCTCTACATGATTTGGCGCACATGAAGCAATGTTGTGGTAGCATATTTCACATTCAAAACCGCAAACTATAATAATCAGGTTTCATCCATGAAAAATACGTTTATTTTGCTAAAATAAATACCGCTTTTCAAGAAAGTAAGGAGGGATTTCATGCAGAAGAAAGCTATTTTCCTGTTTGCTCTTGGGTGGGTACTACTTTCGGGATGTACAGTAAATAATAATCCACATACAAATAATGACCTAGATGGAACCATTACAAACGATATTCAACAGTCTTCACATGTAGGGGATAATGCCTCAAATCAAAAGAGGGATGTTCCAATTACCGACGCGACTCTCCCATCTCAAAATTCAAAAACTCGAACAGAGAAAGTGACGCATGTTATGATTCACTTTATTTCAAATGCTGGAGTGAAACCAAATGACCCTTACAATGCAAAAGACGTGTATCGTATTTTTCTTGACTATGGTTTATCTGCCCATTACATGATTGGAAGAGATGGGGAGATCTATCAGTTGGTGGACGAGAGCCGTGTCGCTTTTCATTCAGGGAAAGGAAATCTTCCAGAGTTTCCAACGTACCAAAACAAAATGAACGAATATTCGATTGGAATTGAACTTTTGGCAGTAGGAACAAGGGATGAAATGTTATCCATGATGTCGGGTAAGACGTATGATTCAATTAACCCTTCTGATATTGGATATACGGATGCTCAATACCGTTCCCTAAACCTCTTGTTGGAAACTATTTTTGACAGGTATCCTTCCGTTCTTAGAAACAGAAAACATGTTGTAGGACACGATGAGTATGCACCGGAAAGGAAAACGGATCCTGGGTCGTTGTTTGATTGGTCAAGAATCCGGTTTAAACAAACGAACGACGAAAAACGAATGCACGTCGTGGAACAAGGTGAAAGTTTATGGTTCATTGCACAAAAGTATGGCACAACCGTAGATACCATTGTAGCAGCAAATGGTATAGACCCTAACGACTATATATGGGTTGGACAAGAATTGATCATTCCAGGTAAAGAGGGAGCAGGCACTGAACAACCTAAGGAAAGAAGCCAATCTCACGTCGTAGAACAAGGTGACAGTTTATGGTTCATTGCACAAAAGTATGGAACAACCATAGACGCCATCGCAGCAGCAAATGGAATAGACCCTAATGATTATTTACTGGTTGGTCAAGAATTAGTGATTCCTGAGTAAACATAAGGTTAAAATTCAAAATAGGAAGAGCAAAGTCATAAGAAAGGTTTAAACGATGAACCCAAGAGGAATACCTATTGTATGGAATAGAATAATGTATGGATGAAGGAATTTTGACTTTTTCGTCGAAATAAGCTAAACACACTATATAAAGGAGTGATTTTTGTGAGCGATGTATTATTTACTTCCCATGCAACTGCTAAAGGTGGAAGAGACGGGCATGTTAAGTCTGATGATGGTATAATTGATCTTAATCTTGTCAATCCTGCTGGTGGTTCTAAGGAAAAGGGCACCAACCCAGAACAACTATTTGCGGCAGGATATGCTGCTTGCTACGATGGTGCACTTAATTTAAAGGCTTCTAACCGTAACAAAGAAATAGATTCAACCATTACAGCAGATGTAAGTTTCCTGAAAGACCAAAGCGATAATGGCTTTAAAGTTGGTGTTACGTTGAATGTGGAAATAAAAGGTGTAAGCCAATCTGAGGCTGAAGAACTTGCAGAGGAAGCGCACGAGTTTTGTCCATATTCAAAAGCAACAAGAGGTAACATTGACGTTAACCTTAATGTGAAGGCTGTATAAATGAGTACCCTCGCTTTTCCAATGGCGGGGGTTTCGCATGCCATTTATAAAGAGAAGGTGATGAAATGTTTCGAATCAGAAAAGGGCTGCTTAGCGATTATGAACAGGTGCTTGAAGTGTATAAAGATACATATATGAGACATCTCGAAAATGCTCCCCATCATTTTAGAAGTACAGAAGTTCCGATGATCCAATCCAATTTTGAAGAAGTGATTCAAAGTGAAAACAAAGAGCTTTTTGTGGTTGTGCAAGGAGACGATATCGTTGGATTTGTAATGATAGAAGGTCGAAAAACGTCACCTTGGAAGGGTCAAGTCGAACGAAATATTATCTTAATAGATGAGTTGTGTGTTCGTTCCGCTTACTCTGCAAAAGGAATTGACCATCACTTATTCCATAAGGTCAAAAATCATGCAAAAAAAATTGGTGCAGATGAAATTTTGTTAGATATATGGGATTATGATCAGGAAAGGCTTCATTACATGCAAGAACGAATGGAAATGCATTCAAAAATGAGAAGACTATCGTTAATATTGGACGAATAAGCAAGAAAAGAAGGAAGAACTATGGCAAGCGGCTATCAAAAATGACAATTGCCAAGTTTTGAATAGCCGACCATAGTGAAAGTCAAACGATTAGGTTAATCAAGGGATAGATTGGTTGGTCTTAGTAACCCCAACCGCCCATAGGATAGTTGTTACCAACGATTACTAATAGCACGAAAAGCACTACTAAAAGAATAAACCCGTCGTTGTTAAAAGCGCCGTAACTCATGGGTGAACATACCCTCCTTTCCAGAAGTTATGGTGTGTTCATGCTGAAACTGGGATTAGGTACCCCAACCCCAGTCACCGCCCATAGGGTAATTGTTACCAACGATGACTAGTAGTACGAAAAGCACTACTAATAGAATGAACCCGTTATTGTTAAAAGCGCCGTAACTCATATCATGATACCCCCCTTTCTTAAAAATTAGCCTAATGGTAATCTTAGATTAATATCCATATCCACCACCCATAGGGTAGTTATTACCAACGATGACTAATAGTACGAAAATTACGACTAAAAGGATAAACCCGTCATTTCCAAATCCACCGTAACTCATGTCATGTCACCTCCTTCACGATTTACTATATTTTATGGTTTTTTTGTACCGATTGAATGGGCCTCTATATCAATGAATGAAAAACTCAATGAATGTCTAGAGGGATTATTCACCAGCTACTTCACCTATTGAATAAGAGGTTCCACCTATAATTACAAGCAGAACAAACAACACAACTAAAAGTACAAAACCATTACTTCCGCTGTGTCCGCAACCATAGCCGTGGCCACCATAGCCGTGACCTCCTAATCCATAACCATGGCCACCATAGCCATAGCCGCCGTAGCCGTAGCCACCAAACCAACCCATCGCTAAGCACCTCCTTTGCTTTGGTACTAATAACTTATGTAGGGAAGACCTCTCTGAGTGAAGCAAACGTCTAATTTTTAAGAAAATAGGCGGGTATCTGCTAATTGATGTAATTAGGAAGGGATTTTAGAAATTGTGGCAAAATTGGTGATAATGCGCACTCATTCGGCCTATGAGAACCCATGCAGAGGTAAAATTGGCGGTAATGCGCTCTCATTCGGTTTATGAGAACCCATGTAGAGGTAAAATTGAAGGTAACGCGCACTCATTCGGCCTCAACATTCTATTAATCATTTCGAGATCGAAATCTTGATACTTTAGAACGCTACTCTAACTTTGTATATGTTTATAATGACTTTCAGTGGCTGTAATCAACTAGTTGATAAAAAATACTTAAACATGGTATAAGTGTAAAGGAAGCAGGGATATCCTTGGTTTTTATTTTTTGGGGTCACATCATGGTTTGTCCATGTGCCCCGTTAATGAGAGGATTTGAATTTGAATATGACAGATAATTTTTGGCGTGATTTACCACGGCCGTTTTTTATATTGGCACCAATGGAAGATGTGACGGATGTTGTTTTCCGACATGTAGTAAGCACGGCAGCTAGACCTGATGTGTTTTTTACAGAGTTTATGAACACGGAAAGCTATTGTCATCCAAAGGGGCGCCATAGCGTTGGTGGGCGTTTGACTTTTACAGAAGATGAACAACCAATTGTGGCTCATATATGGGGGGATAAACCCGAATATTTTCGCCAAATGAGTATTGGAATGGCGAAAGAAGGTTTTAGCGGTGTGGATATAAATATGGGCTGTCCTGCTCCTAATGTGGCACCAAAGGGGAAGGGATGCGGTCTTATCCGTCGTCCAGAAGTTGCCGCCGATCTAATACAAGCAGCAAAAGCGGGAGGATTGCCTGTAAGTGTGAAAACAAGGCTTGGTTACACGGATGTAGATGAATGGCACGACTGGCTTGCGCACTTGTTGAAACAAGACATCGTTAATCTCTCTATTCATCTACGTACAAAAAAAGAAATGAGTAATGTGGATGCTCATTGGGAACTGATTCCGGAGATTAAGAAACTTCGTGATCATGTGGCGCCAGATACACTTTTGACGATCAATGGGGATATTCCTGACCGTCAAACTGGCTTGGATCTCGTTCACAGGTATGGTGTTGATGGGGTTATGATTGGGCGCGGTATTTTTAAAAATCCATTTGCCTTTGAGAAGCAGCCAAAAGACCATAGTAGTAATGAATTGCTTGATCTTTTAAGGTTGCAACTTGACCTCCATGATCAATATTCAAAGGAATTTGAACCGCGTCCATTCAAACCTCTCCGTCGCTTTTTCAAGATATATGTCCGTGAGTTTAAAGGGGCGAGTGAATTAAGAAATCAATTGATGAGCACAGAGTCAACAGATGAAGTGCGTGCATTGCTTGATAACTTTACTTGGGTTGCGCGTTAAACAACCTTATTCCTACCAGCTCCTAAACCAAAGAAAATCATCATCCCTGCTACGATTAAAAGCGTAGTAAGTGGTAACGTCCAATTGTTGGTTAAATCATATAGTAAGCCGATGAACATAGGCCCAATTGCTGCTAACAAATAACCGATTGATTGAGCCATACCAGATAGTTCTGCCGCTTGTTTTGCATTGGACGCACGCATACCTAAGAAAGCAAGCGACAGACTGATGCTTGCTCCTTGTGCTATACCAATTAGGGTGATGAACAAGATCATTGCTACTAGTGTATCTGCAAAGAATAATCCCCCAAACCCTACAATGGAGAGGGAACCAATCACTACAACAATGCCTTGTTGATTCGAAAACTTGCCAGCAAGGATAGGAGAAAGAAATGTTGCAGGTAAGCTGACGAATTGCATATAAGATAGTAGCCAGCCTGAAGTTGCTATTGCTAGCCCAAAATCGTTTAAAATTTCAGGTAACCAGGATATCGTGACATAAAACATAAACGACTGTAAACCCATAAAAAGTGTGACCTGCCAAGCGAGCATGGATGACCAGAGTTTTGCAACAGAATTGTTTACTATTGGCGTATGACGGGGTGAATCGATTGTTCGGATAAGAACGATCCATACCAATATCCCGACTGCAACAAGACCAGCCCAACTAAATAATGATTTTTGCCATCCTAGTCCTAAACCATTTGCTAGTGGTATGCTTAAACCAGACGCAGTGGCGGCAAGCATTCCCATTGAGGTGGAATAAATACTGGTCAACATGCCGATCTTATCAGGAAATTTATCTTTAATCACCCCAGGTAACAATACATTGCAAATCGCGATGCCAAGGCCAACTAGTGTAGTACCGATAAAAAGAGTAGGAGTAATTGCTATCGAGCGCACGCTAATTCCAATTAGAAGAACGGTTAGTCCAATTAGTAGTGTCCGTTCATTGCCTAATCGATTAGCGAATTTTGGCGCCATTGGTGACATAACTGCAAATGCTAATAAGGGGAGGCTTGTGATTAACCCAGCACTCCAATTAGCTAATCCAATATCATCCCGGATCGTCCCTAATAGTGGCCCAATCGACGTAATGGCTGGACGTAAATTAAAGGCAACAAGTATGATACCTGTGATCAGAAGCATTTGTCTCACAGGTTTATTTTCTGATTTGTTTAAAGAATGACTCATAAGAAAAAGCTCCCCTACTATTTTAACGTTGTATCGTTTCATTATAATTTAGCTCGCCATCGTACTCAATATAAAAAATTGGTACAACAAACCGAAACACATGTTGTTTCCGGTTGAACATGTTAAAATTTAAGAAGGTAGAAAAGAAGGAGGCAAACAATGCGTTTACAAAATAAAAAAGTGATTGCCCTTGTTGGGCCTGAGTTTGAAGATTTAGAACTCTGGTATCCCGTTCTCCGCCTAAGGGAAGAAGGGGCCAAGGTAGATTTAGTTGGAGATAAAGCGAAGGAAAAATATGTAGGGAAATACGGAGTTCCAGCTGAATCGGATTTGGCATTTTCAGAAGTGAGCGTTGATGACTATGATGCTATTTTAGTCCCTGGTGGATGGGCACCAGATAAGCTAAGAAGGTACCCTGAAGTGTTAGAACTCGTAAGGAAGATGGATGAAGCAGAAAAACCAATTGGACAGATATGTCATGCGGGATGGGTGCTCATCTCAGCTGATATTTTACATGGTAGAAAAGTAACGAGCACACCTGGAATTAAAGATGATATGACCAATGCGGGAGCAAAATGGGTCGATGAAGCGGTAGTAGTCGACGGTCATATCGTTTCAAGCCGCCGCCCGCCTGATTTACCTCCATATGTAAAAGAATTCGCGGATTTACTAGCGGAAGGTTAAATCGGGTGGTGATGATTAACATGGTGAAAATATAAGGAGGATCTTCCTTTATTTCATTGATCCTTATTTTTGTATTGGCAAAAGTCTAGGTTATAATCATACTATGCACAAGTAAAGGATGTGGTTTGCCAATGGATATTCTCATATGGATATTAATCGCTGTTTTTTTCGTACTTAGCTTTGTAAGTATTGTCTTTCCAATCATTCCTGGTCCTCTTGTATTATGGATCGGTTTCTTGTTATATTTCTTTTTTCTTGATGGATCGAATTTATCAGCCATTTTCTGGGTAGCAATGGTTCTGCTTACAGGTCTACTTATTGTCGCAGATATAATTGCGAACAGTTATTTTGTGAAAAGGTTTGGAGGAAGCAAATGGGGGGAAAGAGCAGCAGCAATTGGTGTGATTGTTGGCTCATTTATACTCCCACCATTTGGAATCATCATCGTTCCATTTGCAGCTGTGTTCATCGTTGAATTGTTGCAGAGAAAAACGTCAAAAGATGCATGGATGGCCTCTCTTGGGTCACTAATGGGCTTTCTTGGAGGCTCCATTGCTAAGATTGTTATTCAAGTTATTATGATAGTGTGGTTCTTGATTGAAATTTAGACTGTAAAAGATGGAAAAGCAAATCGAAATAGAAAAACGGAAACGTTCCGCCATGGGGTGGAGGTGGATTTTAAGAGGACTGTTTACAGTTGAGCCAAAGATGCTCGCATTCAGAAGAAAGTTAAGCATATCCAAGGCAAAATTGCTTGTAATCATTGGGAGTTAAGCGTATCCAGTCTAGATATCCGAATGATAGTAACTCCCTTTCACAATGGTTAGAGAAAGGGAGCTAAAGTTTCTACAGCTTATAAATATCGGGTCTGCGGTCTGAGAAAATGGGGATTCGTTGTCTTACTTCATCCACTTGGTCCAGGTCGATTTCTGCATACAAGATTGTTTCTTCTTCAGCAGCCTCAACGATGATTTCCCCCCAAGAACCGACGACAATGGAGTGACCGCCAAATTCATTATTGGGATCGGAGCCAACCCGATTACAGGCAATAACGAAGCATTGATTTTCGATGGCACGGCTTATGAGTAGTGCACGCCAATGGTCGATTCGTGGTTTGGGCCACTCTGCTACAACAAATAATACTTTTGTTTGGTCAATCACATGGGTACGAATCCACTCGGGGAAGCGGATATCATAACAGATCACCCCTGCACTAGGGTGTCCTTCTAATTCAAAGTTCCCGCGTTCATGCCCCTCGATCAAATATTTTTCCTCGTCCATAAGTCGGAATAGGTGTGCCTTACTATATTCTTTGACAAGCTGCCCTTTCCGGTTAATAACAAGTAGTGTGTTCGTTACTCCGTTCTCGCCTCTTTTTGCAACGGAACCACCAACAATATGGACTTGATACCGCTTGGCAAGCTTCGATAAAAATGAAAAAGCCTCCTGTGCTTCTGGATCTGCAATTTCATCTAAGCGAGTAAGGTCATATCCAGTCGTCCATAGTTCCGGCAAAACGATGACGTCAACATTCTTGGCTGCTTCTTGAAGTTTCACCTCGACGTGGTTAAAATTAGCTTGAGGATCGCCAAAGGCAACATCAATTTGTAGTAAAGCAATCTGTAAGCACATACTTAGCCACCTTTCGACATTACTATTTTCATCCTTATAAATACCATCTTCAGCTTATTCTTCAACAACTGACGAACCGCGACTCGTATTAATAAGATTATGGGCACATTATACTACATCTGTCGAAACATGTATGTGTAAAATATTTCTCGAGGGTATTTGGAGCTAATTTCTAGTAAAAAAAGAGAAGGCACTCTATCATAAATGTATGCTTGACCAGCTAGTACATTTATAGAAAGAGGCCTTCTCATGGAAAAGATTATATCAAATTTATATCAATTAATAAAGAGCACAAGTAGCTTAATCGAGTTAGAAGAAAACGTTAAAATGTATATGCATGATCTGTTTGCTTCTCTGTTGGGGGACGTTGGATCAAGTGATAAAAGAACAAAAACAAGAATCAGGTTGGACAGTAATAAGAGACGACGATAAAACAGTTCAGTTTACCTTTGGGGGCGTGACGTTTCGTCACACATCGATGAGGGATGAAAGCGGCAATTGTAGGCATCCTTTTGATGAATGGTTAGGACTACGAAAGCACCAACGCCATAGCTCTTTGGTGGAAGTGAAGGTGGCGGAAATGGCCAGTGAAACCGACTACCGTGAAACAGCACGCGTCTTAAAAGAATGGACAGCTGTAAACATCAGTCATACAACGGTTGGGAGTATTGTAAAGCGTGTAGGCAAAGCCCAGGCCAAAGCGGATGAGGACATGGTGATTGAATTGGAAGAGGCGGATTTTCTTCCAGAAGGAAAGAAAGTGGACTTTTTATATGCAGAGGCAGATGGTGTATTTGTGCGGGGGACACAGAAGAAAAAAGGCTTGGAAGTTCGTCATGCCGTTGTACATGAAGGCTGGGATAAAAACGGGAAACGCGTCTCTTTACGGAACCCCAAAGTGATTATGACAACACAACCTACCGCGGAGTTTTGGAAAGAGATTCAAGCCTTTACGGCCCATCAATATTCGTTAGAAGATACACAAGTTGTGAGTAATAGTGATGGTGGTGCAGGATATACCGCAGAGAAGTTTCAAGAAGCGTTCTCGCAATCGAAATACCCAGTCTTAAACCAATTAGATCCCTACCATGTTTCACAAGCTTTAAATCGTGCGTTTGGCGGAGGGAAGAGTACGTTTAAGGATGGCGCAAAAAAAGCGCTAAAAGAACATAATCAAGCTGATTTCAAGCTTTGGGTGGACACCTTTGAAAGTACGCTTGAAGAACAAAAAGGCGTAGAAAAACTAGAGGCGTTACGGACGTATATCGATCATAACTGGGAACGCATTTATGATTGGAGAGAAAAGGTGGAGAATCCTCCTGAAGATGCGCGCAGCTTAGGGGCAATGGAATCCAATCAACGACACGTTTCTTTCCGCATGAAAAAAAGAGGGATGCATTGGAGCAAAGCAGGCGGAGAAGGAATGGTAAAGATTATCCAGGGCATTTTAAATGGAACGTTACGCGATGTCTATCTCAACCATCAAAAGAGAAGTGAAAGGAAACAACGACACGTGAAGCAGACCGTTCGTATGGCGCAAATTCTGAGTCAGCCAACACGTCCATCAATAGGAGCGAAGCAAGGATCTATTAGCTTATACGTTGCCCACTCAAGCGCAAGAGGACAACTGCTGAAGAGTTTTCGATAACACCGGTAAGTAGTTGGCAGGTTCTTGTTTTTTAAGAACGTGACAACTACTTACTGGACAGCAAGCGAAAGCGCGGTAGGTCAAAAAAAGTGTACAAAAATAGAGTGCCAGAAACATTGGTATAAAAACTACGTCGAGAAAAACTTGACACATACTCGAAACATTCGCGTCTTTACAAAAACAGAATAGATGTTATCATTAATAACTATATTTTACTACACTATTTTTAATAACAGAAGGTATAACTTTCGAGGCATATTTAGGGGTCTAAGCAGAATAGTATAAAAAAAATTCAAGGCTTTTGCCATTAGGGATTGACGATAAGCGGAGTTTTTCTGAGGAGTGAAACGTGTGCATTCTTTTGAACAGTCTTCTACATTAAAAAGGTTACCCGAACAATTTTTTGCAAAACTTGTTAAAAAGGTTCAACTCCTTACCAGTGAAGGGCATGACGTGATCAACTTAGGCCAAGGAAATCCAGATTTACCCACACCCCAGCCAATTGTGGAGGAATTAAAAGAAGCAGCAGATGACCCACTTTACCATAAATACGCACCTTTTCAGGGACATCTTTTTTTGAAGGAGGCTGTTGCTGAGTTTTATAATAGGGAATATGGGGTGAAACTTGAACCAGAGAAGGAAGTTGCGATTTTATTTGGTGCAAAAGCAGGTCTAGTTGAAATAAGTCAATGTTTGTTAAATCCAGGCGACTTAGCGTTATTACCTGATCCCGGATATCCAGACTATCTGTCAGGGATTGCACTTGCCAACGCCAAAATAGCAAAGATGCCACTTCTGGAAAAAAACAAATTTTTGCCAGACTATCAAAATATAGAAAAGCGCGTATTGGATCAGGCGAAATTAATGTTTTTAAATTACCCCAATAACCCGACAGCCGCAATCGCGAATAAACAATTTTTTGATCAAACGGTTCATGTAGCGAAGAAACATAACATTTGTGTAGTACACGATTTTGCTTATAGTGCACTAGGGTTTGATGGCAAACCACAAAGTTTTCTTCAATCAGAAGGAGCAAAAGACATTGGGGTCGAAATCTATACCATGTCGAAAACGTATAACATGGCTGGATGGCGTATTGCGTTTGCAGTTGGCAACCATTCTGTTATAGAAAGCATAAATTTGATACAGGATCATTTATATGTAAGCTTGTTTGGAGCCGTTCAAAAAGCCGCTGCTGAAGCATTAAAAGGAGATCAGTCGCCTGTTGAAGAATTAGTTCAGACGTATCGAGATCGAAGGGATGCGTTTGTTACGGAATTACACAAAATCGGCTGGAAGGTTCAGGCTCCTAGAGGAACGTTCTTTACTTGGTTGCCAGTTCCAAAAGGATATACATCAGAGGAATTTGCGGATCTACTATTAGAAAAAGCACATGTAGTCGTAGCTCCAGGTAAGGGCTTTGGTGACTATGGTGAGGGTTATGTGCGCGTTGGGTTGTTGGACAGTGAAGAAAGGTTAAGGGAAGCGGTAGAACGTATTGATCATTTAGGCTTATTTCGTTAAGCCCTATGAAGCCCAGTGAGTCTTGCTAACAAAGTGATGCGCAGCTTATCATTGATGACTTTTTGAACATCCTTCATAAGTAAAAGTGTCTTGTTGTCGTACGGTTATCTATTCCTACATAAACTAAAAAAGGAAAACCATTTGGTAAAGGAAGATGTATATTGATTAAAAAAAAGATTGGTATTATTTTTGGCGGAAAGTCTGCGGAACATGAGGTCTCTTTACAATCCGCAAAAAATATCGTTGATGCGATCGATAAGGAAAAATACGACGTTGCTTTAATCGGTATTGATAAGGAAGGGAAGTGGCATATCAGTGATCAAACCTCCTACTTGTTAAACGAAGAGAATCCAAAACTCATTCAACTGAACAAAACGAACCAAGGAATTGCGGTGATCCCTGGTGAAAACCAACGTCAATTGAAAAGTGCAGCACAATCTAGTGACTTGGATCAAATCGATGTTGTTTTCCCGATTGTCCATGGAACATTAGGAGAAGACGGAAGCATGCAAGGGATGCTGCGCTTAGCTAATTTGCCCTTTGTCGGCGCAAACGTATTAGGTTCAGCAGTGTGTATGGATAAAGACATCGCCAAACGGCTTCTTAGAGAATCTGGTATTTCGGTTGCAAAATCGATGACTTTCACAAGAAAATCAATAGGTAAAATGGACTTTAATAAAGTGAAAAGTAATCTAGGCTTGCCCTTGTTTATTAAGCCAGCAAATCAAGGTTCATCCGTGGGTGTGTCAAAAGTTGAAAATGAGGAAGATTTTCATCAGGGAATTAAAGATGCATTTCAATTTGACCATAAAATCATCATAGAAGAAAGTATTATTGGTCGTGAAATCGAATGTGCTGTACTTGGAAACGAGGAGCCGATTGCTTCTTTGCCAGGTGAAATTAAACCAAAAAAAGGGTTTTATTCTTATGAATCCAAATATATCGATGAAACAGGTGCGGAGTTGGCAATACCGGCAGAACTTTCTTCAGAACTAACAGAAAAGGTAAAGCAAACAGCGGTGGAAGTATTTCAATCGTTAGAATGTGAAGGATTGGCGCGCGTTGACTTTTTCTTGAAAGAAGACGGTGAACTTGTTGTAAATGAAGTAAACACCCTTCCTGGCTTTACAAAAATTAGCATGTACCCGAAGCTATGGGAAATTAGTGGTGTTCCATATCATGAGTTGATAAATCGTTTGATCGAGTTGGCAGTGGAGCGGCACAAAAGGGATATGCAGTTAAAAAATGTGATGTGGGATGAATAATTTCATTTTTCCTAAATCTAACAGGTGTACAGGTAAACAATTTAGCGCAGTATAACTAGTGAACAGCATGATACTGTTTAAATCCCCATACCAAAAAGGTGTACATCGTAAGAAGCTCATTTAGAGCTAATTTCGATGTCTCAGGATTCAAGTGGCTCAAGGGTTTGAATGAGGTATAATATTTATTTTCCCCCAAAATGGAACAAGGGAATAGGCTTTGCGAGGAGAAAAAAGGAGATTGATAAGATCCACCCCAAAAGGTAAAAAGACAGGTGAAACCGCGCCATAAGTAGGTTAAGATGTTAATAGCAACAAAAACAATCTTAAACTTAGGGGGTTTACCTGCATGGCTATTATACCACAAATGAGTCTGTTTTCGTGGAAAGAAATTGATGAATTAGGAGATTTAAATCGATTACGACTTGTGCTTGACTATATGCCGGACGAAGAGTTGAAGAGAACGCTCGAAAAGAACAGAGGAAAAGGTCGTGACGACTATCCAATTCGCGCAATGTGGAATTCAGTGTTGGCGGGAATTGTATTCCAGCATGACAATGTTGAAAAATTACGCCGTGAGCTTTCTCGTAACGGTCAACTACGGGAGATGTGCGGCTTTGAAGGGCAAGTGCCGACGGCCTCAGCGTATACGCGCTTTTTAAAAACGCTTATGGACCATGAAGTGATGATTGATAAAATGTTCGAGACACTCGTAGATGAAATAGCGGTCGTATTGCCGGAGTACGGCAAGCATTTGGCTATAGATAGTAAGGCCATATCGTCGTTTGCCAAACATAAGAACAAAAAGGATACCGAAGTTGGACGTCGGGATCTTGATGCCGACTATAGCCAGAAGAAGTATTATGGTGTGCATAAAGATGGCAAGCCTTGGGAAAAAATCGTGAAATGGTTTGGTTATAAATTGCATCTTGTAGTGGATGCGACTTACGAACTTCCGGTGACCTTCAAAGTCACAAAAGCATCCGCCTCAGATATTACGGAAGGCCATGCGATCTTGAAACAAATGAATGAGCAGCAACCGGCGCTGTTGGAAACGGCCGAAACAATGGCGGCGGATCGTGGCTACGACGATACGAAACTCCTTGTTAAACTTTGGGATGATCATAAAATTAAGCCCGTCATTGATATCCGTAATATGTGGAAAGATCCTGATAAGACACGTTTAATTGTGGGACGAGAGAATGTCGTTTATGATTACAAAGGAACCGTTTCATGTGTGTGCCCTTAAACTGGAAAGCAACGGGAAATGTGCAACGGTGGATTCGAGAAAGACCGCCAAACTTTAAAGAAACTTTGCCCTGCTAAGCAAATGGGCATTATATGTGAAGGTCAAGCTCAGTGCCCAGTTGCGCAAGGGATACGCATTCCATTGTCAGAAGACCGGCGCATTTTTACACCCATCGATCGGTCGAGCTATAAATGGGAAAAAGAATATGACAAGCGTACAGCCGTTGAACGTGTCAACAGCCGATTGGATGTTTCATTTGGATTTGAGCTTCATACAATTCGCGGGATGGCCGAAATGAAGCTGCGTTGCGGGCTGGCACTCTGTGTCATGCTAGCAATGGCACTGGGCAGGATCAAAGAAAACCAGCCTAAAAAAATGAGAAGCCTCGCTAGCGCTTAGTTAATGTAGCTATCCACATGGGGATAACTCTTTGAATTTGAAAATCCACAAAATGGATTTTGTGGATAACAGGATACGTCTGTCCATTTTTTAGTGGGAATAAGGGTATTTTTGGTAAATTTACGATAGCCACTTAAAAAATGCTTTTTTTTAAACAAATAGAGCCTTGTAGAGGATTTTTCGTTTTTCGTTTTTCGCTAAAAATAGGTACAACGCAAAACTCATTTAAAATTATAGTTGACAGTAAAGGTTATTTAAGGTATTATGGAAATGTCTCAAAGTAATCGACGGATTACTTTTAATACCTAAGGTCATTTGGATCTGCTAAAATAAGGCCATTGTGCCGGATTTGATCCAAACCGGATCTAAAAGAACTTGTCAATTTAATGGCAGGTTCTTTTTTTGTGGAAAAAATTAAAACTCAGAGGTATAATGGAAATAAATTCAAATATAAGAGATGGAGGGATAAGATTTGAAAACAAATGATGGGAATTATACGCTAGGTCTAGACATCGGTATTGGATCAGTTGGGTGGGGAGTAATCGATGAGAAACAAGAGATAGTAGATGCGGGAACAAGGCTGTTTCCTGAAGCCGATGTATCTAATAATAATGGCAGGAGGAGTTATCGCAGTACACGTCGCTTACTAAGAAGAAGAAGCCATCGTATTCAACGTATAAAAAATTTGTTAAAAGAATTTGAACTTATTAATGATGTTGAAGAAATAGATTATCGGGATATAAATACTCCTTATCATATTCGTGTAAAAGGCTTAAGTGAAAAACTATCAAAAAATGATATAGCCGTAGCCTTAGTGCATTTAGGTAAACGCCGTGGAATACATAATGTAGAGGCATCTGAAGCAGATAAAAATGAAAATGAATTATCTACAAAAGAACAAATCAATAGAAATGAAAAAAACTTAGTTGATAGGTATGTCTGCGAGCTTCAATTAGAAAGATTAGACAAAAACGGCCAGGTAAGAGGGCATGAAAATCGTTTTAAAACATCGGATTATGTTAAAGAAGCTAAACAGATTCTGAAAACACAAGCCAATTATTATCGAGAAATTGATTCTGAATTTATTGAGAAGTATATAAATCTAATTGAAACGCGCCGTGAATACTATGAAGGACCTGGTTTTGGGAGTCAGTACGGATGGGATCAAGATATTAAAAAATGGTATGAAGAAATGATGGGTAGATGTAGTTATTATCCAGAAGAACTTAGGGCTGTTAAAGAATCATATTCCGCTCAGCTATTTAATTTATTAAACGAATTGAACAATTTGGTTATAAATCGTGATGAAAATGATAAGTTAACCCAAGTGGAAAAAGAAAACATGGTATCTGAAGTTTTTATAAAATACAAAAATGTAACATTAACTAGATTGGCTAAACAACTAGATGTCGAGGTTCATGATATAAAAGGGTATAAGGTAAATGCGTCGGGGACTCCAATTTTTACTCAGTTAACAATTTATCATGATGTAAGGAAAATAACTGAAAAACAGTTATTAATTAATAATCCTGATCTTTTGGATCAAATTGCTGAAATAACAACAATATTTCAATCACCTGAGGATGTAAAAGAAGAACTAGAAAAATTAAATCTCCCAGTTAACGAGGAAGAACTAAACGAATTAAGCAAGTTGAATTATAGCAAAACTCATTCACTAAGTTTGAAATTAATTAAGCAAATTTTGCCGGATTTATGGTCAACACCAAAAAATCAAATGGAATTGTTCTCTGAAATGGGGATTAGCCCAGAAAAGGTTAAATTAACTAACAGAAAATATATTCCTTATGATCACATTGATGATTGGATTTTATCACCAGTAGTTAAAAGATCTTTAAAGCAGTCAATTCGAGTAATTAATGAAATTATGAAAAAATATGGAACGCCAAAGGAAATAGTAATAGAGTTAGCGCGAGAAAAAAACAGTCAAGATAAAAAGAACTTTTTAAATGATCTAAATAAAAAAAATGCTGCTTTAAATAGGCAAGTGAAAGAAAAGTTAGAATCAAAGGATATCAATGCATCGAAGGGCCTTTTTAATATGCTACGGTTGTGGCACCTTCAGGATGGTTTTTGTTTATATTCATTGAGACCAATTCCTCTGGATAAATTATTGAACAATCCGAGCTTATACGAAATTGATCATATTATTCCTCGGTCTGTTTCATTTGACGATTCACAGAATAACCGGGTTCTTGTAGCAAGAGAAGAAAATCAGCAAAAAGGAAACATGACCCCGTTTCAATATTTTCGTAGCAACGAGACATCCGTATCCTATGAAAAATTTAAAGTACATGTGTTGCAGCTAGCTAAGTCAAAAGACAAGATACCGAAGAAAAAACTGCATTATTTACTAGAAGAACGGGATATTAATAAATTTGATGTTCAGAAAGAATTTATTAATCGAAATTTGGTTGATACAAGATACGCAACTCGTGAAATATTATTTCTATTATCAGCATTTTTTAAAGAAAATAATAAAGGGGTAAAAGTAAAGTCAATAAATGGTTCATTCACGAACTATTTACGCAATTTATGGAAGTTTAAAAAAGACCGAGGAGTAGATTTTAAACATCACGCTGAAGATGCACTTATTGTTGCCATGGCAAGTTATATTTTTGAACAAAAAAGTGAATTTGTAAATCAAAATATGATTCTTTCAGAAGATAAAAAGGCTGACAGGGAAACTGGAGAAATTTTAGACGAATCTACTTTCAAAGCAACGTTTACCGATAAATATCACAAAATTCAAGCGGTGAAAAATTATAAAAACTTTAAATACTCCCATAGAATAGATAAGAAGCCGAATCGACAATTAATGAATGATACATTATATTCGACACGGAAAAAAGATAACAAGGAATATGTTATTGAAAAAATTAAAAATTTGTATGATAAAGACAATGATAAATTATCCAAACTAATCAATAAGAATCCGGATAAATTGCTGATGTATCATAATGATCGACAGACATTTGAACAACTGAAAAAAATAATGGATCAATATAGTGAAGCTAAAAATCCTCTGTATAAATTCCACGAGGAGGAAGGAGAATTTGTTCGGAAATATAGTAAAAGGGGAAATGGCCCTATTATTAAATCGATGAAATATTATGGCTCTTTATTGAAAGAACACAAGGATATGTCTCATAAGTTCACCTCGAAAAATAAGCGAGTAGTAAATCTTTCCCTTAAACCTTTTAGGATGGATGTTTTTTTTGATGATGGGGTCTATAAATTTATAACTATTCGTTACAATGATTTAATCGAAATAAAGGACGGCTTCATCCTTGATGAAAAAGTTTATCATGACAAGCTTAGGGCTAAAAGTATAGAAAATGTAAAAAATTTTATTTTTAGCTTATATAAAAACGATTTATTGGAAATAAATAGAGAAGAGTATAGATTAATAGGTGTTAACCAAGATACAGTTAACAAAATTGAAATAAATAATATAACGAATGATTATAAGGAATATAGTAGAATCAACAATATTAAGACAAATAGAATCTTTAAATATATTAGTAAAAACACTTCTTCATTTAATAAGATTTCTACAGACGTGTTGGGAAATAGATACATCAATAAAAATGAAAAAATAAAATTCTTTTATCCAAAAGAATAATAAAAGGAGATGGCTTGGGTGGGGTGGCGTGTCATTCATGTAAGTAATGTTGGTCTAATGTCTGTACAACAGGATAATTTAAGAGTCGTACAAGGCGATTTAGATGTGAAAATTCCCTTAAGAGATATATTTGCTTTGATAATTGAAGATTTGGCATGCAAATTAACTAGCAGATTAATGGTCGAGTTATCGAAAAATAATGTCCTAGTACTCTTATGTAATCAACAATACTTACCTGAATGTGTAATCCACCCAGTTTCAGGGCACTTTGGCCAACATATGCAAATGATGAAACAACTCAATTGGGAAGAACCCAAAAAGCAACTATTGTGGCAATTTATAATAAAACAAAAAGTATTAAATCAGTTAATAGTAATGAAACAAAATGTAGTTGAAATTAATCGCATTGAGAAAATGGCAGAAATGTGTAGCTCTATTGAGCCTGGTGATGTAACTAATATTGAGGGACAAGCTGCGAGGATATACTTTAATAGTTTCTTTAATGAAGGTTATACCCGTTCAAACCTAAACTATATTGAAAATGCAGCATTGAATTATGGATATGCTATTCTTCATTCTGCTATAGCAAGAACTATTGTTGCAAAAGGATTAATACCTGGATTAGGCATTCACCATAAAGGCGTTCGAAACCCTAATAATTTAGCCTCGGACATCATTGAACCATTTCGGCCTATCGTTGATTATTTTGTGATAAGTTCCCCACCAAATGGTTATTTAACGAAGGAATACAGAGTTAAATTGATTAATTTACTTCATACCAAGGTCTTAATCGATAATAAGTCTCAAACTGTTATACGTGCTATCGAAATTTTTCTGAATTCAATTTTCGAGTTCTTTGATTCTGGTAAATCAGAAAAATTGAAATTACCAAGTATTGAAAAAATAAAAATGTATGAGTTATAGATTCGTGAGAGTTATGATTATGTTTGATTTACCAGTAGAAACAAAAGCACAGGTTAGGACTTATAATAGATTTAGAAAAGAATTAATAAGACATGGTTTTTTAATGATGCAGTACTCTATCTATATTAAATCATGTCTAAACAAAGAGGCTGCGCAAGGATCAATAAACCTTATTAGACGATTTTTGCCTAAAAATGGTCATGTTCGCTCAATGATAATTACTGAGAAGCAATTTGAACAGATGGCTATACTGGTTGGGGAGGAAAATCGAAATCTTGAGATCCTTGGTGAAAATAGGACGATCGAATTTTAAAGGGTGATACTAATGAATATGAAATGGTTAGTAAATACAGAAAACAATACATATCAAATAAATCTCTCTACATACAGTTCGCTCTTTATAGATTATTCTACAAATCTGGATTCAATTATTGACCCTATCCTTCAATATTTTCAGTCAAAGAGTAAATTGAAAAATTCTATAGTAATTAAAGATATATTACAAGATTATGACGAAATTAATTATCGTGATTATTTGGCGATTAAATTATCAAACCAAATCATGTCTGAAGAGACCACCTTAGGTTCAAAAACCTTAATGAAAGATCAGATTAAAATGCAATTAATTAACAATATAGAGACAGATGGGTATATGTTGACAATTAACACCTTATTACAAGACTTGTTAGGTACTGGTATAGATAATCTTCCGATAAAAACAAAACCACTTACTGTTGATTCAATAATGAAGTTAATCGAATTAGATATTAATTTGGAAAATAGTAGTAATGAATCAAATAAGGTTTTGAATCAAAATAAAATCCTATTACCAATAATCAAAAGTTATTTAATAAACAAGTATAAAAGCCCCTTATTACTGTTCTTTGTTTTTCCCGAAGATTTACTAAGTCCGAGGGAACAGTTAGAAATGAAAGAGTTGTTGATGAGTATAACTGAACAAATAAATGTTTTTGTCATAACAAAATCAAACAGCTTTCTCTCCGATGAATTCGATGGAAACAATTATTATAAAAATGGAAGGCAACTGATTACCAAAGAGCTAATCCATGATTTGGAATGGGAAAGCCCACTTCCTTTTACGCAGGACGAATTGAAGTTAAGCTTTTTGTTTATAATGAGAAAATATATTGAATTAATCGAGTTAAGCCCTACTGTATCAAATTACAAACAATCGGATGTAATTTTATTTAAATCCATTGATTTATATGTATTTGTTTTTGTTATGAGAAGATTGAAATTGAATTTTTCAATCGAATTAACCTCTGAAAATGTTGATAAACCAGTATTTGAGTATATAATGGATGTTTATGAAAAAATGTGATATATTTTCATTAGAGGTTTTAGCACCCTGTGATTTTAGGTATTAATGAGACCTTGCTGCATTGTTTAAGCCGCTGGAATAAGTTTTAGCACCCTGTGATTTTAGGTATTAATGAGACAATGAGGAATTACAGCAGGAGAATAATCAGGTTTTAGCACCCTGTGATTTTAGGTATTAATGAGACTTAGCATTTTGACGATAAATGTAATAACAGGTTTTAGCACCCTGTGATTTTAGGTATTAATGAGACTGTAGGGAATTTGACAAATGACAATCCGATGTTTTAGCACCCTGTGATTTTAGGTATTAATGAGACTGGAACTGGCTTTTAAAAAGACGCAATTAAGTTTTAGCACCCTGTGATTTTAGGTATTAATGAGACAAATGTTTGCAAAAGGTAAGGTCCAGGCAGGTTTTAGCACCCTGTGATTTTAGGTATTAATGAGACCATAAAGAGATTTTCTTCTTTTTTTTACTGTTTTAGCACCCTGTGATTTTAGGTATTAATGAGACCGAGAAGTTGCAAAAGAAAAAGGATTGGAAGTTTTAGCACCCTGTGATTTTAGGTATTAATGAGACCACAAGCTACCATAGACCTTGTACCACAGGGTTTTAGCACCCTGTGATTTTAGGTATTAATGAGACTGAACAAGATCGATTACGTCAAGAATGGCGTTTTAGCACCCTGTGATTTTAGGTATTAATGAGACAATAGTTAGAGTCTGTATGACTTGTATTATGTTTTAGCACCCTGTGATTTTAGGTATTAATGAGACTTCTTCGCTAACATTAACCACTCTTCTTCAGTTTTAGCACCCTGTGATTTTAGGTATTAATGAGACCTGATAATTACATACCTTATCATTTACATAGTTTTAGCACCCTGTGATTTTAGGTATTAATGAGACGAACTTAGTAACGGATAGTCGTGATGTAGGTTTTAGCACCCTGTGATTTTAGGTATTAATGAGACATTGGCAAAGTCGATACAAAAATATAGCAGGTTTTAGCACCCTGTGATTTTAGGTATTAATGAGACGTGCCTTTGCTATCCCTGCCGCAGAAGCCAGTTTTAGCACCCTGTGATTTTAGGTATTAATGAGACCCATCATGGATGAACACGGTTTTGAAATGGGTTTTAGCACCCTGTGATTTTAGGTATTAATGAGACTCGCCTGTTACTATAACGATGTTTCACTATGTTTTAGCACCCTGTGATTTTAGGTATTAATGAGACCAAACGGTGATACGGTAACAACTGCTATCAGTTTTAGCACCCTGTGATTTTAGGTATTAATGAGACACAAATTTACCGGTGCCAAATTCGATGTATGTTTTAGCACCCTGTGATTTTAGGTATTAATGAGACTAGAAGAGGAACTTTTAGAATTATTGCCAGGTTTTAGCACCCTGTGATTTTAGGTATTAATGAGACTAGCGTGTGGGCCTACTGAAGTTGCTTTTGGTTTTAGCACCCTGTGATTTTAGGTATTAATGAGACCTACATATAATCCTACCGTTTCCCATTTTTGTTTTAGCACCCTGTGATTTTAGGTATTAATGAGACAGGATGATAAGCCTAAGTCAAAGTTTGAAGTTTTAGCACCCTGTGATTTTAGGTATTAATGAGACTCCGCATCTCCCGAACCGCCCGAACTGATGGTTTTAGCACCCTGTGATTTTAGGTATTAATGAGACTCTTGGTTGGAGCCAAACGGTGTCAAATGGGTTTTAGCACCCTGTGATTTTAGGTATTAATGAGACGAGTTTCAAGATGAACAAATTTGTGGTCACGTTTTAGCACCCTGTGATTTTAGGTATTAATGAGACTATCATAAGTCACTTCAAGCATTCGTTGTTGTTTTAGCACCCTGTGATTTTAGGTATTAATGAGACAATACAAGTGCGGACACAACTAACGTTGGCGTTTTAGCACCCTGTGATTTTAGGTATTAATGAGACATCGATTAACTTTGGCGCATAATATTTATAGTTTTAGCACCCTGTGATTTTAGGTATTAATGAGACTAAAAATGCATAACGATCGAGTCTCAATTGGTTTTAGCACCCTGTGATTTTAGGTATTAATGAGACTTTGCCTTGCTTTTTAATCATGTCTACATAGTTTTAGCACCCTGTGATTTTAGGTATTAATGAGACCTACAATCGTACTGATTATCTTTCTTCGTGGTTTTAGCACCCTGTGATTTTAGGTATTAATGAGACTGTATTGTAATTTCTTGAATCCATGTCGCTGTTTTAGCACCCTGTGATTTTAGGTATTAATGAGACATTATTATTTGAAACCACATCTCAACACAAGTTTTAGCACCCTGTGATTTTAGGTATTAATGAGACCAGATAACATAGTGATTGACGCACTCAAAGGTTTTAGCACCCTGTGATTTTAGGTATTAATGAGACTGTAGCGGTTCTTGAAGAAGAAGGCAATCGGTTTTAGCACCCTGTGATTTTAGGTATTAATGAGACAACAGAAAAAAGATAAGAAAACGACTCCAGGTTTTAGCACCCTGTGATTTTAGGTATTAATGAGACCCCATTATCTTATAGAGAAATTCCCACACCGTTTTAGCACCCTGTGATTTTAGGTATTATGTCCGCAGTCTGGTTCAGTGTCGGTTCAAATGCCAGTGGCAATGACGTGGCTGCCCATTGTTAGGCACACACAATGCCACTGGCTATAAACAATAGTCAATATGTTGTCGGGATTTTACGATAAACTTCTAAAGGTCTACCTCAATACCTTATCTAGCTAATATCTTTTTCATTTCGTTGTTTTCAGTTTGTAATTATTTCCTCTTTATTAATAATCTCTCGAGATCTTCCGTTCGTTTTTCCTTGCTCTCGTAATAATCTATTTCGTCCGTGTTTATACTATTGTAAAGGGATGAAAAACTTTACTTTTTCATCCCTTGGCTTGTGTGTTTTATTCATTTTTATATAACTATCTTA
>NZ_JAMQKB010000001.1 GCF_028416575.1 Terrihalobacillus insolitus
CAGTGTGGCCGATCACCCTCTCAGGTCGGCTACGCATCGTTGCCTTGGTGGGCCATTACCCCACCAACTAGCTAATGCGCCGCGGGCCCATCTGTAAGTGATAGCAGAAGCCATCTTTCATCTTTCCCCTATGCAAAGGAAAGTATTATCCGGTATTAGCCCCGGTTTCCCGGAGTTATCCCAGTCTTACAGGCAGGTTGCCCACGTGTTACTCACCCGTCCGCCGCTCGTTCCACAAGCTCACGCCCCGAAGGGCGATTGCTTGCTTCCCGCGCTCGACTTGCATGTATTAGGCACGCCGCCAGCGTTCGTCCTGAGCCAAGATCAAACTCTCCATAAAAGTTTGCACATGGATGTGCTGACTTCGATGTTGCAACAGAACGTTGCATACTTAATCGAAGATCGTTTCATCTTGCTCGAATGAAAAACTAGCTTTTTCTTACTTGACATTACTGGTTGTTTTGTTCAGTTTTCAAGGATCAAAGTTATTACTGTCTATCAAGGATAGTAATTAAATTCTATCATCAATAACAGTGATAGTCAATACCAATTCATGGAAAAAGTATCAGTCGCTTTAGAATGTACTCGCCGCGACAGCAAAATTAATATTACATTGTTTTTCGACAAAAGTCAACAAGTTTTTTCAAAAAAGCATCTGCTTTATATATGTTTACCCCATTCCTTATTTTTTAAACCCTCTTTTCTTTGTTTTAATCCATCATGGTCAAAGTCTTCCTGTAGTATATGAATTACAACAAGTCCAAAGAAAGAACGCTCCCCGTTAAAGCAAAAAAGCAATCCCCTTAAAGTTGAAAGGGGATATTACCTAGTTTGCAACGATATTGACCAACTTTCCTGGTATAACAATAACCTTTCGAACCGTTTTGTTTTCAAGAAGTTCTTTCACTTTTTCATTCTCTAACGCTATTTTTTCAAGTTCTTCCTTAGGGGTATCCTTTGACACCATTTCTTTTGCTTTCACTTTACCCATTAGCTGTATAACGATTTCCACTTCATTTTCAACCATTTTGCTTTCGTCAAATGCTGGCCATGTTTCGTAGCTAATCGTTTCGTTGTGCCCTAGCTTATTCCAAAGCTCCTCTGCTAGATGTGGTGCAACTGGAGACAAAAGCTTTACAAACCCTTCCACATACTCCATCGGAATTTGCTCTACCTTATAACATTCATTAATAAACACCATCATTTGTGATATTCCTGTATTAAAGCGAAGACCTTCAAAATTGTCCGTTACTTTTTTCACTGTTTCGTGATAGACCTTTTCGAGAGATTGGTCACTTGTACTGCCAACCTTATCAGATAGTGAGCCGTCATCATTAATAAATAGTCTCCACACCCGATCAAGAAAGCGACGAGCACCGTCTAATCCATTCGTTGACCACGCAACTGCTGCATCAAGTGGGCCCATGAACATTTCATACAGTCTTAGTGTATCAGCCCCATGGCTCCCGACTATTTCGTCTGGGTTGACGACATTGCCTTTGGACTTACTCATCTTCTCATTGTTTTCTCCAAGAATCATTCCTTGATTGTAAAGTTTTTGAAACGGCTCTTTCGTTGGCACAACACCAATATCATATAATACTTTGTGCCAGAACCGAGCATATAATAGATGTAAAACAGCGTGCTCAGCTCCACCAATATAAATATCTACTGGCAACCATTTCTTCAATCTATTGAAATCTGCAAAGGCTTCTTCGTTTTCCGGATCGATAAATCTAAGGAAATACCAACAGCTTCCTGCCCATTGTGGCATCGTATTTGTTTCCCGACGGCCTCTATTACCTGTTTCAGGATCGACAACATTTACCCACTCTTCTACATTTGCTAAAGGTGATTCACCCGTTCCAGAAGGTTTTATTTCTGTTGTCTTAGGTAATTCAAGTGGCAACTCTTCCTCCGGTACTGGCGTCATTGATCCGTCTTCCCAGTGAATAATAGGAATGGGCTCACCCCAATATCGTTGACGGCTAAACAACCAATCCCTTAATCGATAAGACACTTTTTTGGTGCCCTTATTATTTTCTTCAAGCCATTCAATAGATTTTTTGATTGCATCTTCTTTGCCGAGACCATCTAAAAATCCAGAATGAATGTGTTTCCCTTCACCAGTATATGCTTCTTTGTCCACATCCCCACCTTCAACAACGGCTATAATTGGCAGGTCAAACTTTTTAGCAAATTCATAGTCACGTTCATCATGAGCTGGGACGGCCATAATTGCGCCACTTCCGTAAGTCATTAAGACGTAATCGGCAACCCATATAGGGATTTTATTTCCATTAATCGGATTGATGGCATAGGCACCAGTAAACACGCCTGTTTTGTCCTTAGCTAAATCTGTACGTTCAAGATCACTTTTTGCATTTACTTTTCTCAAATATTCATGAATCACATTGATTTGTTCGGAGGTAACAATTTTTTCAACCAACGGATGTTCAGGTGCTAACACAGCATATGTTGCTCCAAATAGTGTGTCAGGTCTAGTGGTGAATACAGCAAACCCCTCATCATAACCCTCGATTGAAAATTCAATTTCAGCACCTTCTGAACGACCAATCCAGTTGCGTTGCATATCTTTAATGGACTCAGGCCAATCAAGATCCTCAAGATCTTCAAGCAAACGGTCTGCGTATGCAGTAATTTTAAGCATCCATTGCTTCATTGGTTTTCTTTCTACTGGATGTCCACCCCGTTCACTTTTACCATCAATAACCTCCTCGTTGGCGAGGACAGTCCCAAGGGCTGGACACCAGTTTACAGGTACTTCATCGACGTATGCCAATCCATTTTCATACAGTTTCAGAAAAATCCATTGTGTCCATTTATAATAGTTCGGATCCGTTGTATTAACCTCCCGATCCCAATCATAAGAAAAGCCTAATTCTTTAATTTGTCTACGAAACGTTTCTATATTCTGTTTGGTGAATTTCTCCGGATCATTTCCTGTGTCCAATGCATATTGCTCCGCTGGCAAACCAAATGCGTCCCACCCCATTGGATGTAAAACCTCATAACCTTGCATCCGTTTCATTCGTGATACAATATCTGTTGCTGTATACCCTTCAGGATGTCCAACATGTAATCCAGCTCCCGACGGATATGGGAACATATCTAATGCATAAAATTTTTCTTTTTCTGTATCAATATTTGTTTTGAAAGTCTTATTTTTTTCCCAAAATGCCTGCCATTTACTTTCTATTTCCCTTTGATCAAATGACACGTTTTTCCCTCCTTGTCCTTGTACCTTCCCTTTATTTTTAACGTAATGAAGCATTCTTCCAGTAAAAAACAGTCTCTCATCCCAAAGAAATGGGACGAGAGACTGTTTCCCGCGGTACCACCCAAGTTAGTGCATTTTAATAAGCACTCGCTCTTCAATCCTTAACGCGATTAACGGCAGTAGTTACTATAGAAAAACGTTCACTGCTGCAACATCAAAGGTGAGTTCATAAAGTACAGGGGTAGCTCACACCGACCGCCACCTCTCTTTTGTTTCCTGTTTCTTCATTACTATTCCTTTTCATTGTCGTTCGATACAATATTGTAATCGTATTTTAATGAAAGCGTTCCTCTTTGTCAAGTTTCTACACGTTTTTTAGTAAGGTTTAAGAAAAGCCCTGCCAATTGGCAGGGCTTTTCTGAGGGGAATGATACTACGTGTGCTGATTCATATCAAATTTGGTCGAGAATCATGTCGTTAAGCGTTTGACTAACTCTTAAATGCAAACGGTGCAACTGCTCCCGTTGTTGATGGTTGGCACTATCCATCATCTTTTTTATTGCGTCTTCCATCTCAGATAACCGTTGTTGAGAGTTGGAGTATGAATCGTCAACTTCAAAGCCGTTGCGGTTGGTGATTTTCAATTGATTTTCTGCTTCAGAAAGACGAATGGTTGCTTCTTCAATTAATTGTTGAACAGATTCTCTTGTTGCCACTATCATCACCTCAACTTTAGATTGCTCTAAACCGCCATTGCCATACATGGAACAATTTACAGCAACTGCAGAAACTTTTTTCATTTGCATCATCATGCTACAATAGGTTTTGTTCGCTTCATTTTTTGTACTGGAGAGACTCGTTCCTCTTGAGTAGTGAGATCAAACACATGAAGCAAAATACAAATACAATGAGGGATGACGTTTTATGTTAAAACAAATAATTTCCTTTGCACATGAATTAATTCTTCAAGCTGTTGAACCTGGAGAAACGATTATTGACGCAACCTGTGGCAATGGTCATGATACAGTAGTTCTGAGTAAGGCTGTTGGAGTGAACGGTCAAGTATTGGCGTTCGATATTCAAAAACAAGCATTACGAAATACGAAACAACTATTAGACAAACAGGACATCCGGAATGTTACACTTATACATGCTAGTCACGAAAATATACGTTTTTATTTACACGAAGAAGATCATGGCACATTAAGTGGTGCTATCTTTAACCTTGGTTATTTACCAGGAAGTGACAAATCTGTCATCACGAATGCGAATAGTACAATCAAAGCAATGGATACAATTGTTGATTTCCTAAAGCCTGGTGGTCTTATTGTATTAGTTGTGTACCATGGTCACCCTGGTGGAGATGAAGAGAAAGAAAGTCTGCTCAAATACCTGCGCACATTTAATCAAAAGCACTTTAATGTCTTAAAATACGGATTTATTAACCAAAAAAATCATCCACCCTTTATTTTGGCTGTTGAAAAGAAAAAGTAAAAAGAATCCAGTGTAGTTCCGATTTTGCAGCATGGAGATACAAACTATCATCAAATCACTATCATTATTTGAACAACATGTTATAGGTCTTCACATTCAAGTGGAAAAACTTAGCACTCCAGCCACTCGCGTGTAAAAGGGCTCGAGTTACATTTTGGCCTCTCTCTATCACTTTCACCTTTGGATCTGCCAAATACAAACCGACTAAGCCTTGATGAACCATTTCATGAAAGTGCTTATGGGGCAGCTGTTGCACATGTTGATTCGACTGCCTAATAAAATAAAGTAGGCGATTTTTCATTTGATCAAGGCTTGGGTAATAGAAACAGAAATTCAAGTCCCCTTCCTTTTTATCTTCCTGCTGATCAATAAAATAATCCAATAATATATGTAATCCCTGAACGTACGGAAAATACCCTTCAAACACGGCCTTCGCAAGTTCTGGAGAAGTTTTCCCATCCATTGCATAGCTCACTAGACAAAAGATACCTAATGTGGAACCACTAGAAGCCGAAAACTCGTACCATGCAAGATTAGACCAATCTCTACCTTTATCCTGAAACCAACCTTCAAGTCGTGGTAACCGTTCTTCATCTGTTACATGCTTGTGTACCTGTAAATCCGCATAAAATTCCTCAAGCCTTAGCAGATAAGGTTGTATAACCTCGAGTTCAGGTAATGTTTTCAAGTAGTTTTGACACGTTTGGACTAATTCGATTAAATATCCTCCGTCCTCTTGTTCTTGTCTTAACCTATAATAATTCTTCACTTTTTGTTTTGGTGACAGAGCGTCATACATGGATTGATGAAGAAGTTGGAAATCAATTGGGTCTAATGATGAACTTCTATCACAAAGATTATCTAAATAATCACTGATTGTTTGATATGCAATAATAAAACGGATCGAATCACGCCATCTTTTTCCAGCAAGCAGGCTATAGACTGCTCCGCCCTGACAATGAAATTTTTTCGTATTTATACTCGCGAGAGCTTGTTTACGAAGCTCTTGATTCGGAATTTCTTCCGCTTTATTTTTCCAGTAGATTAATTGCCTGTTAACCTCTGGAAAAATTTTAAAATAGACTTTACTCATTAAACCAAAAGAGGTTTTAGGAACAGGATTTTTCACAGCATTTCCCCCAATTCACATACAGAACTATTTTATGTCATTTCTACTTTCATAATAGTGCGTGTTTTGAACATACATCTAATATGATACTATAGTTTATATCACCATAATTTCAAGGAGGAATTCAAATGATTTATGAATATAAAGGGACAAAACCCTCCATTCACGAAACGGCTTATATATCTGAAGATGTAATCATTACTGGTGATGTAACCATTGGAGAAAAATCTAGCATATGGTTTAAAACAGTAATTCGTGGGGATGTCGCCCCAGTTCACATTGGAAAAGAAGTCAGTATACAAGATCTCAGTCTTCTCCATCAAAGTCCTGATGCGCCATTAATTGTAGAAGATTATGTTACGATCGGTCACCAGGTAACCCTTCACTCAGCACAAATTAGAAAAGGAGCACTTGTGGGGATGGGTTCCATTATTTTGGATGGCGCAGAAATCGGCGAGGAAGCATTTATAGGAGCAGGTAGTTTAGTACCGCCTGAAAAAAAGATCCCTCCACGTACATTGGCTTTCGGTCGTCCTGCTAAAGTTATCCGGGATCTAACAGAAGAGGATTTCAGAGAAATGAAACGCGTACAAACTTCATATGTTGCTAAAGGACAATATTACAAAGAACAACAGAAATAACAACATCACTTACCTCGACCTACTCCCGGAGGATAGGACGCGGCATTCATAGTTTCCCCCTCAAATTAAACACATTTTAAGTTGGTATGTAGATAAATACGCATTACCGCAAATTATGGCGAAAGTCGTAATCTATTTTTAGCTTGTCAAAAAAACACCCATCACTTTTAAAAAGCCGTGGGCACAAACGGGTAAGCAAGCAATCACGATAATTAAACCGTGAGCTTGCTTACCCATTTGTCTTCTTCTCTCAGCGTTTCGATATCATACTTTTTTTCCACATATAGTTGATGCCATAGCATGAACATAAGTACTGTCCATATTTTACGACTGAAGTCTCCCTTTCCTTTACAGTGATCTTCCAACAATGCAGACACATAATTTTTGTGTAATAAATAATCTGTTTGACTTTCTTGGATGAGTCTCTTTGCCCAATCATACAATTCATTCTTTAACCAGTGTCTAATCGGAACAGGAAAACCTAGCTTTTTGCGATCTAATACATGATCTGGAACAACCCCACGTGCTGCTTCCCGTAAAATTTGCTTGGTCGTTCCATTTGCAATTTTCAAATCTACTGGTATTTGTGAAGCAATTTCAAAAACCTCTTTATCCAAGAAAGGTACTCTTAGTTCAAGGGAATTCGCCATTGTCATTTTGTCCGCTTTCAACAAAATATCACCGCGCAACCACGTATGAATATCCACATATTGCATTTGGTTAACTGGATGTTCCGCTTCCACATGTTTGAACAATTTTTCGGTAATCTGTTGGTACGTAACGTTTGGATGGTATGATTTCAACAGCATTGCCTTATCATCGTCTTCAAACATTTTTGCGTTTCCAATATAGCGATCTTTTAAAGGGGTCGTACCTCTCTCTAAGAAGCTTTTTCCTCGTACACCCTCAGGCAACGCTGAGGCGACACGGGACAATAGACCTTTTGCTGGAGTTGGGATCGTTTGGAAAATCCGCAATGATTCCGGTTCCCGATAAATGTTGTACCCTCCAAACAGCTCATCTGCTCCTTCACCTGAAAGTACTACTGTAACATGCTTACGCGCTTCTCGAGCAACAAAATATAGAGGCACACACGCTGGATCTGCAAGTGGATCATCCATATGCCACATAATTTTCGGAAGCTTTTGGACGTATTCCTCTGGTGAAATGATGTAGGAAATATTCTCCACACCGAGCTTGTCTGCGGTTTCTTTCGCTACATCCACCTCCGAATACCCTTCATTTTCAAACCCAACCGAAAATGTTTTCAGATTCGGATTCATTTCACGTGCCATTGCTACGATAACGGAAGAGTCGATTCCGCCTGACAAAAAGGATCCAACTGGAACATCACTTCTCATATGAACGTTTACAGAATCATACATGACGTCTCGAATACGATTTATCCACGCATTTTTATCCATTAATACTGGTTTAAAATTTGCATGCCAATATTGGTGGAACTGCAGGGATTCACCAGGTTTTTTCACAAAATAATGACCCGGCTCCGTCTTATAGATTCCAGCTGTCAAAGTGAAAGGCTCTGGTGAAAATTGAAAGCTTAAATAGTGCTGTAGCGCTTCCGTATTTACTTCTTCCTTCTCTTCCATAACAGTTAAACTTTTCTTTTCGGATGCAAAATACGTACCCTCTTCTGTCTCTTTATAAAATAATGGTTTAATACCAAACGGATCTCTCGCACCGTAGAGTGTTTCTTCCTTTTTATCCCAAAGCAATATGGCAAACATACCTCTTAACTGCCGGAATGCATCTGTCTTATATTCTTGAAACATGGCTGCAATAACCTCTGTATCCGATTCTGTTTCAAAGGTATATCCTTGTTCCATTAATTGTTTTCTCAATTCCACATAATTATATATTTCACCGTTAAATACCATCCAATAGTTTTCATCATTGTAGCTTAATGGCTGATGCCCACTTTCTATGTCGATAATACTTAATCTTCTAAAACCAAATGAAATGTAAGGATCATGAAAGTAACCTTCATCATCTGGGCCCCTATGGGAGATAACATCGTTTTTATTTTGAAATATTTTTTCTTCTGTTTGATCGATCGTTTTTGGTCGGTTGCGAATCATACCAACGAAACCACACATACAGCTTGCCCCTCTTTCTGTATTTCAAATATACTCTCATATTTGCAACTCCATGAGTATATCATATTCTAATAAAAGTATACATATCCGTTTAGGATTACCCTTTTGGTTAACACCGCACTTATACCTAAATAAACAAAATGAAGAATGAGCAGTCATTACCCATTCTTCATGAAATCTTATTTACTTGCAACAAATTCCTTTAAGCTTTCAACTTTATCTGTTCTTTCCCATGGAAAATCGGTGTCTGTTCTTCCAAAATGACCATAAGCAGCTGTTGCTTGATATATTGGGCGTTGTAAATCAAGCATTTTAATGATGCCAGCAGGTCTCAAATCAAATAATGTTCTTACTGCTGTTACCAAAACTTCTTCCTTTACTTTACCACTTCCGAACGTATTAATCGAAATGGAAACTGGCTCTGCCACGCCAATTGCATAGGCAAGCTGTACCTCACATGATTCAGCAAGACCAGCTGCCACAATATTCTTCGCTACATATCTTGCTGCATATGCCGCTGATCTATCCACTTTGGTAGCATCCTTTCCACTAAAGGCACCACCACCATGACGAGCATATCCACCGTAAGTATCCACGATAATTTTTCTGCCAGTTAAACCAGCATCCCCTTGAGGACCTCCGATAACAAAGCGACCTGTCGGGTTTATAAAATACTTTGTATTATGATCTAATAGATTTTCTGGAACAATTGGTTTAATTACATGTTTCTTCAGTTCGTCTTGAATTTGGTTAAGTTCTACTTTCGGTGAATGCTGTGTTGATATTACGATCGTATCGATTCGAATTGGTTGATCATTTTCATCATATTCAACCGTTACCTGCGTTTTTCCATCTGGCCTGAGGTATGGAAGTATCTCTTCTTTTCTCACATCCGCCAAGCGTTTCGATAATTTATGAGCCAAAGAGATCGGCAAAGGCATAAGTTCTGGTGTCTCATTATTGGCAAAGCCAAACATTAAGCCCTGATCACCAGCACCTATCGCTTCAATTTCTTCTTCCATCAATTTCCCTTCACGCGCTTCCAATGCCTGATTCACCCCTCCGGCTATGTCTGGAGATTGCTCATCAATGGCAGTCAAGACCGCACATGTTTCGAAATCAAAGCCGTATTTTGCACGGGTGTAACCTATATTTTTAATCGTTTTTCGCACAATACTCGGTATATCTACGTATGTTGTGGTTGAAATTTCACCAGAAACAAGCACTAAACCTGTTGTGACAGTTGTTTCACATGCTACCCGGGCTGTTGGGTCTTTTTTTAAAATTTCATCAAGGATTGCGTCAGAGATTTGGTCACAAATTTTATCTGGGTGTCCCTCTGTCACTGATTCTGATGTGAATAATCGACGATTTGCAGTCATTCTGCTAAATCCTCCTTCGCGAAATGGGAATGTTACGGAAATTCTCTATTCAAATATACTATTAGAGGATGTTCAAAAAGTCACCAAATAATAAGCGGGACATCCCGTTCATCCATATTCAAAAGCCTACTTTACTAAAAAAGTCGAACATTGTTGCTTGCTGGCTATGTAAAGGCATGTCCTGCCACCAACGCTTTGATAAGAAAAAATATCCGTTCGCAATTTATCGTATCGGAACGAATGCGTAATGTCAACAAATCGAAAGCACCTGTTTAAGTTGGAAGCATCTAGCATATATATATATGTATGTATGATTAAATCGGAGGAGCTATTATTCCTGATTTAAAGAAAAAAATTCTAAACGGACTGAGAAATGTACATAATTTCATAATTACAGACATTAAAGAACATATACAGAACTTTTCACATAAAATTCAATAAATAGTATGTTATATATGTTTTAATATGTTATACTAATGAAAATTGTAAATGAAATCATTTTCTTTACCACCAAAACTTAGAAAAAGGCGGGTTGCACGTATGAATGAGGTGAAACAAACGACACGGCTGGAGCAGTTAACATCACATCCTGGAGTCAGACAGAATATGACAGTCCCTGAATTAATCGAAACAATCCTTTCTAGAGGTGAGGGTTCATTAACCTCAACTGGCGCAATTAGGGCAACAACAGGGAAATATACTGGGCGTTCTCCAAAGGATAAATTTATCGTGATGGATGATGAAAGTAGACAATTGGTTGATTGGGGAACCATTAATCAATCGATCAACGAGGATGTTTTTTTATCACTTTATGAAAAAGTACTACATTATTTAACGAATAAAAATGAATTATACCTTTTTAAAGGATATGCTGGTTCAGATAAGACATATCGTCTTCCTATTCAAGTAATAAACGAATATGCGTGGCACAATTTATTTGCCCGTCAATTATTTGTTCGTCCTAAAGAAAATGAGCTAAAAACACACGAATCAGAATTCACCATTGTCTCGGCACCTTCTTTTAAAGCTGTACCAGAACTTGATGGAACAAATTCAGAGGCATTTATATTGGTATCCTTCAAGCACAAAGTTGTATTAATTGGAGGAACAGAGTACGCAGGCGAAATGAAAAAATCCATTTTCTCCGTTATGAATTATTTGCTACCCCAACAACAAGTTTTGCCAATGCATTGCTCAGCAAACAAAGGTGAATCGGATGACGTTACACTCTTCTTTGGTTTATCTGGGACTGGTAAAACGACATTATCAGCAGATCCTAGCAGGAAATTAATTGGTGATGATGAGCATGCATGGGGGCCAAATGGCGTGTTTAATATTGAGGGAGGCTGCTATGCAAAATGCATTAACCTATCAAAAGAAAAAGAACCACAAATTTATCATGCCATTCGATATGGTTCAGTCCTTGAGAATGTATCCATTAACAAGTTAACTAGAAACCCGGACTACAACGATACATCGTTAACAGAAAACACTAGGGCAGCTTATCCGATCACGAACATGGACAATATTACAACCGATCCTGTTGCACAACATCCTAATACGATTATTTTCTTAACCGCTGATGCATTTGGAGTCCTTCCACCGATTAGTAAATTAACAAAGGAACAAGCAATGTATCACTTTTTAAGTGGGTATACGAGTAAATTAGCTGGCACGGAGCGCGGTGTAACAGAGCCAGAGGCAACTTTTTCTTCTTGCTTTGGAGCACCATTTTTGCCACTCACTCCTGAAACCTACGCAGAAATGCTAGGAGAAAAAATGGACCGATATGGTACAAACGTTTTTCTTGTGAATACAGGATGGACTGGTGGATCATATGGAGAAGGGCAGCGTATGGATTTAACCTACACAAGAGCGATGGTTCAAGCAGCTATATCGGGTGAACTCGATACCGTTAAAACGAGTGTAGATGCTATTTTTGGATTGCACATTCCGACCTCTTGTCCTGGAGTACCTGATGAACTACTTGTACCAAAACAAACATGGGCACAAAAGGCAGATTATGAGATAAAAGCGAAAGAGCTTGCAACCCGTTTTCACCAAAATTTTGAACGTTTCTCACAAACGAGTGAAACCATTAAAAAGGCAGGCCCATTATTTGGCTCCAATTAAACTTGAACCAAAAGCATAAGGCAAATACCTTATGCTTTTTCTTTTTCTTTTACCTCTACAATAACTTCAGTTGATTAATTCTCTCCAAGCTTTCTGGTAAGATCCGGTCCTTCATCATAAAACTAAAAGAGGCATCCCGCTCTAAATCTTTTGGTATATCATCAAGCAGTACAGGTCCGTCCGTTTCGAAATAATGAGGATGTTTTTCTAATTTTTCAATCCTTGCGAAATATATATTTTTTATGATATTACTTGACTTTCCTGTTACGTAGTATTGACCGATATAGGTTATCTGTTTGACAATGCCCCCTGTTTCTTCGTTCACCTCTCGCACTGCCGCTTCTTCTGCAAGCTCCTGCTCTTCTACCTTCCCACCAGGAAATTCAATCCCTCGATCTAGATGGCGTGTTAAAAGCCATTGATCCTTGTATTGACAAATAACCCAAACGTGCTTTGGCTCCATTGAAAAGGGCTGATTTTCAAAGGAAAGTTGTACTTCATTATTGTAATAGTCTGTAAATCTAATCATTTCACTCAGCTTCCTTTACCACTTTTGGCTAGGACTTCAATCATCCATCTATTTTCCTTCCCTATCATGACATATTCTGCTTCATTTGTTAAATAGCAGTTCTGTATATCGCGAAAACAAGAAGAAACAATGAAAAGTGCGTGTTCAAAAAGTCGGCAAATTAGAAGCAAGCAGGTCGAGGCGGCGTAGTTTTGAGTATCGCAGCGAAAGCTTGTTGCTTCGAAAGGATTACCTCGCACGAAGAAAAAGTGTTCTTCTTTTTCTAAGGATATGCTTTTAATACGTGAGAAACGGAAAAACAAGCCAACGAAGAGATGCGCCGCTTATCATTTGGTGACTTTTTGAACAACCTCTAAAAGATTGAGACCTACGGAACTAAGAAACGTTTCATAAAGGAATGCGATAGTAGTCTATTCTAAAATACCCATGCTCTCTATATGTGCTCTTGTTTTGTCATCCCCCATTTCATATATCATTTTATAAGCATGGACAATCCCATCATCATACTGATCGTTTGATTCATCATCATGATATGGCTTTATTGGTACATGTGCACGCCAAAATGCCTCATGATCAGAATCATACATTTGATCAAACCATTCTCTTAATTGGGATATATCTTCCTCTGTGGCATATATCGTAAAGTCGTTGTTATCTCCAGCTTGTATTTGTGATATCTCACGGGTTCCTAAGTCAATAAAGTATTTTTTCTTTTCCATTATTCACCCTCCTTCACTTTAATTTTCCGCAATTGCATAAGTTTTATGATCAACATTTCATCATTTCTACATAAGTTAAACTACAAACAGGTTGTCATATGAAATTAATGAGGAAGGAAAGATAACATGAAATTCGCAGATCATCTGCTACAATTATATATAAGACATTTTAATGACAAAGATTCATTAGAAGTATTTATCCACTCTGTTTTAGAACAAATGGATCACGAAGAGTTAATGAAGGTTTTAAATAAGTGCAACAAAGAGGAATTGGAGGAGATCTTGGGTTCGTATTTAAGAAACAATTTAGAACATAAATTTAATTATTTAGGAATTCATGTGAACAATGATAATCAGCTGTCAAATAACATCCAATAATTTAAATATAATCTTTTTTGGACAGAGAATTTAACCATTCTGAGGTAGACATACCACCGCATTATCATAGGGGTTTCTTTTATTGCTAAGAGAGCGTTCAATGTTATATTCAGTTGTTAGAGACTGAATTCCCAATTGGATTATTTTATGTTAAAGTAAGTACACAGACATAAAAAACAAAAAAAGGGAAGATAGACAAAATGGAAAAAGCTGCAGGTTTTAAAGTTAGATTTTTGGCTAGTTTACTTGACTGGATTGTGGTCACCATTATTCTCGGATTTATTACCTTTTTGATGTATGGCGAATTCTTTTATACAGAACAGTTTAATATCACTGACTTCTTGGGTGTCTTGTATAGTATTATTGTGCCTGTGATTTGGTATGGCTATACTATTGGAAAACGTATGACAAACATCCGTATTGTAAAAGTTTCAGGACAAAAGGTGACTCTGATAACGATGCTTCTTCGTGTCATCGGTGGTTTCATCGTTTATGCCTTTTCATTGGGTATTGCTTTTATCATTAGTGCGTTTATGGTGGGGATTCGCGAGGATAAACGTGCAATTCATGATTTTATTGCTGGTACTTATGTTACGTATAAATAAGGTTGGTGCTAGGACTTCAATTGGTGTTAACGCAGGGAACAAAAAAGAAGCAAAATTGTTCCTTATTGATTTTTCAGTATGCGTTTAAAGTCTTTTATTTCACTCTCGTGCTTCACAGACCTAGCTGCTAAAGTATCAATGACCCTTTGTTGGTCTTCTAATGTATCTTTAAGTTCTTCTGTCTTCACATCAATATGTTTCTCGACGCTTTCAAAGTATGGTCCAAGATCATTGAAAAGATTATCTTTAATACTTGAAACGTCTTTCTTAAGTTCTTGCTGTCCTTCTTTAAGTTCTTTTAATTCATTGAGAATCAATTTTAAAGTATCTTCCATTAAAATCACTCCATTTTCTTCTAATATTATAACACGATTAAGTTTAGATGAAATATTTTTATCTATTATTTTCTTCTCTTCTCAACATCAGTATAATATGTAATACAAATAGTTATTGGTAGATACGCCACCAGTTACTTTAAATGCATTACCACACAAGCAATAGTTTATTTTTATAAAATAACATCATGGCCATTTATCCCAAGCCATGATGTTTATTGGTTTATATCTTTAAAATTCCTAGCATTATGCAATTGCATTCATTATTCTTCTTGCAAACATTCTTGAATATTCTTCAGAGTCTTCAGCAATATAGGTACATATGTTATCTAAATCTTTTACAGCAGATTCAGCCCATCTTAATTCAGCCATTTCCCTAACTTCTCCTTAACTTGTTCATGAGAAACAACTTTTCCAGAATTCAGTTCTTGGATTCCTTTATCAATTTTTGACCTTATATACAATTCCCTCATTATATCTTCTATAGTTACACTTTCAGGTAAATCACTAATTAATTTTAATACTTCTTCTTTTGTGCTCACCTTTAACACACCTCCCTTGCAAGTTATACCATCATTATAAATCATAAAATTTTCAAAATCATTACATGAATCATTTTTTCTGCAAACACATAAATACTATGATAATTACGGTGTTACAACTCCATAAACATTGATATATCCATAAAAATAGGGGTGCTAAACGCAATGCGATTTACACCCCTAAATACTATGTTATTTAATGTTTTCTCACCAGAACTGAGCCCGTTACCAGAATCGATGAGTTTTTTTCATGTATTCAGTTTGCCATACTATTCGTATCAATAATACAGCGACCCTTGCCATGCGGAATGCACATTGGTGTCCCAAACATTGGGTCATATGTTACATCGCACTTCATTTCAAAAACATCATGTACAAGGTTACAGTTAATAATATGTTCTGGTCTTCCCTGTGCATATACTTGCTTATTCTGAATCGCAACAATGTGGTGCGCGTATCGACATGCTAAGTTTAAATCATGAAGAACCATTACTACCGTGCGACCATCACGCTCATTTAATTCAAATAGGAGATCCAATACTTCAATTTGATGTGTCATATCCAAATACGTTGTTGGTTCATCCAATAAAATAGTATCCGTTTCTTGGGCGAGTGTCATAGCAATCCATGCACGCTGGCGCTGACCACCTGATAGAGAATCTACCGAACGATTTTGAAAATCCAACATATTTGTTGCTTTTAGGGCGCTCATAACCGCTTCATCGTCTTCCTTAGACCACTGCTTTAATAATTTACGGTAAGGATGTCTACCCTGCTTCACAAGTTCAAATACTGTTAATCCTTCAGGTGTAACAGGACCCTGTGGTAGGATGGCAAGTTTTTTGGCCACTTCTTTCGTAGCAGTTTTGGCAATATCCTCACCATCTAAAATAACCCCACCTTCTTTTGGCCTCAGCAAACGAGCCATTGACCTAAGTAGGGTTGATTTCCCACAACCATTTCCTCCAATAAAAACAGTAATTTCACCTTTGGGAATTTCTATATTAAGATCATCTAAAATGATGTCTTCTCCATATCCTAGTGTAAGTTCCTTTGTTGCTAACGTTGTTTGCATACGCATTCTCTCCCCTTGTGAGCGAATCTTCCGCTTGATTCAAATTTATCCTAAAAAAATTTGTTCAAAGAGTATGGTTCATAAAAAGTCTATGTTCATTTTATTTGATTCAAGCGCCTAAGTCAATGATTATGATAATCTTTCTCAACTGATTATATGATCATCAACGATAATTATGCATGACCTGATAACAGCAAAGGAACTAATGCCCCAACACTTAGTCTTTCTATATTTTTAATCTAAAACTGCTCTTTCTGAATCGTAACATAGTCAAGGTAATCATGATCAATCTCAAACCCTATCCCATGTTTCTGTGGAACCGAAATAGTTCCGTTATGGACGGTCACCTCAGGATCAATAATATCCCTTTCCCAGTACCGATTCGATGCAGAAATATCACCTGGAATGGAGAACCCTGGTAAAGATGCAAGTGCAATATTATGTGCTCTTGCTATACCCGTTTCGAGCATGCCACCACACCAAACAGGTATATGGTGTAGCTCACATAAATCATGGATTTTAATAGCCTCTGTTAAACCGCCAACCCTGCCAATTTTTACATTGATTACCCGACAGCACCCTAGTTGAATCGCTTGATAGGCATCATGATAGGATTCAATTGACTCATCTAAACAAATTGGAGTTACCATCCTTTGTTGCAACTCTTGGTGTAAATAAAAATCACCAGCCTTAAATGGTTGTTCCATCATTAAAAGCTGGTAGTCATCCATTTTCTCTAGTAACGACAAATCCTTTTGTTCATATCCACCATTTGCATCGATCATAATCGGCAATTCGGGCGCAATATCCCTTATATTGGTTAGAATATCGAGTTCTTTTCCTTTTTTAACTTTTACTTTATAGCGCTTATAGCCAGATTGTTCGTATGAGGCAATGGTAGCTTTTATATCTGAAGTTAGGCTTATGACAACACCTGTTTCAATTTCTGAACGTGTTCCACCAATTAATGTGGCTAAGCTCACACTCTTTTGTTTGGCAAATAGATCCCATAAAGCAGCTTCAAGTCCTGCTTTCGCCATTTGATTACCAATAAAGCCTTGGAGTATTATCGGAAGATCACTAGGATGATAAATCTTCTGTTTCTTCATAATCGGAATAAACAGGGTTGAAAGGATCGTCCACGCTGAATCGACTGTTTCAGCTGTGTAAAAGGGGGTGGTGAAAGCCACACATTCCCCGAACCCACTTCTCCCTTCCCCATCTACTGCCTCAATAATAATTCCTTCTCGATGTATTACCGTTTCAGCATGTGTTGAAAAGGGTTCAAGTAGCTTCATGGAAAACCGCCTCATCACGATCTGTTTAATGTTCACTTTCCATATCCCCCTTAGGTAACCAATCCACTAGAATATGTCGCATAATCTTGTTTGATGCATTTCTAGGAAGCGCATCCACAAAATAAATTTCTTTTGGAACCTTATATTTGGCGATTTGCCCCTGACAATAAGATATAATTTCCTCCTTGGATATTCCTGACCCGTCTCTCACGACAAATGCAATTGGAGTCTGTCCCCACTTTTTATCTGTTTGTCCTACTACAGCTGCTTCCTTAATTTCCTTTAGATTTGCTAGGACACCCTCTATTTCTGCTGGATAAATATTTTCCCCACCAGAAACAATTAAATCTTTTCTTCGATCGATTACATATAAAAATCCATCCTTGTCCAAGTAGCCGAGATCGCCTGTTACTAACCAACCGTCTTGGAACAACTTCTGATTTGCTTTTTCTTTGTTAAAGTAACCTTTTGTTACCATAGGACCCTTTACTAAAATTTCTCCTATCACTTCTTGCCTTGCAGGAATCCCGTCCTTTACGATTTTCAGCTGTGCTGGAAGTAGAGGTTTCCCTGCAGATCCTAGTTTTTCTGTTGCATGCTTTGGGCTTAGTGTGACAATCTGTGAAGACGTTTCGGTCATTCCATAGGACTGAAATACAGGAATACTGTAATCCTTTGCACGATCCAATAAAGCTTTGCTTGCAGGGCCGCCGCCAAGCAACATTCCTCGAAATGTGTTAGGGTATCCAGTATCCCCAATCTGATCCATTAATTTGTTTAGTGTAATAGAAACAACAGAAACAATCGTCACACCCTTTTCTGTAATTGCCTTGTGTGCAGTAGTTACTTCAAATTTTTCTAACAAATAAATAGGCATTCCATATATAACGCTTTTCATTAAAATAGAAAAGCCGCCGACATGAAACAGTGGTAAAGATGCTAACCATTTGTCTTGATCATTCAATCCTAGATTTAAAGCAGACGCTACAGCACTCCACCAATGATTTCCGTAAGTATGGATAACCCCTTTTGGTACCCCAGTAGTTCCAGAGGTATAGATAACTGTACATGGATCATCTAAATCGATCTCACGTTTTAGTAAAACTTCCTTCCAATCCGTTCGATCTATTTCACTATATGTATAAATAGGGAGGTGCAGTTGGTGTAAAGCCTCTTTTCCATGGGCATACATACCTTCTTCAACAATAAGGAAAGTGACGGCACCGTCTGTTAGTTGGTAGTTTATTTCTTTTGAAGATAGTCGAGTATTTAACAGTACGGACACAGCCCCTAAGTATGTTAACGCATGGATTGTTATCACCATTTGTACAGAGTTGCCCGAAAGTATTCCAACGTGATCACCTTGCTTCACACCTAGGAATGCTAGTTTTTTAGCAAAAAGCCTACTTTGTTTTCGCATTTCGAGAAAAGAGATGCTGTCATTATTAGGTGATTCAATCGCTATGTCAGTAGGTGACAATTCCGATTGTTTGTCCAGCCAGTGTGGTATTATTTCGGACATATAGCATTAACCCTTTCTAACAAACCTTCTTGTATTCATTACTTCTATTTGTAGTGATTACTTCTACTTGTAATCATTACTTCTATTTTAATTTTTTCATCCATATTTCGCAAAGGTCTAGCCTAAAGATGAAGTATGTTACTTAATAATCCCTGGTGTTAATAGTTTGAAATCAACCTTTACTTTAAAATCGATCGTTGGATAGATGGATTGCCATTCTTCCCACTCTGTGTCGTTATTCCAGCTTCTAGAACGATAACGCAATCCGAAACCAATCGGGTCCACATTTTCTTTTTGCAGCTTTTTAAGTAAAGAAAGTGCTGTTGCCTTTACCTCTTTACTACCAGCCTTCTCGTATTTTTGTAATGCTTTTTCTGTGACAGGATCACGAGAAGTTTGTTCTTCCACAATCCCCTCTATGTCAATATTCATTTGTATCGAAGGTTTTTTGCCCTGGACGATATCATAATCAGCACTTGCCTTTTCCACAGCTACCATAGCAGTTTTATTATCCCGTTTGATTTTAACATCCGTATGCTCTAGACCTGTGTTGATCATATTAAACATTTTCGTTTCTTCCTTTGATAGTTCAACCTTCAACTTTTTTTTGTTAAAAACTCCTGCTTGTTTAATATCAAAATATTCCTTTTTTGCTTCAACAATCGGAAGAATCGGGTCAAGTCCTCTTTCCGTTGTTTTCTGATAAAATTGGTATAACTTTTGCTGTACGACAGACGGCGATTCAACCCCTCCTTGTCCAAATGGTAAAATAAGACTATCAGCTGGAAGTGTTTCAGACGGCGGTTTCACATTCAAAACTTCCAGACCGCTCGGTTTACCTACTGTAATAAAAGCAATTTTTTGAATGTCACGACGTCTTTGCAACCAATCAAAAACGAATCGAACGTCGTTTTGAACTAATTTCTGACCTAGAACAATGATTTTCGTATGACCGAAGTCAAGTTCTTTATCCACTTTAGATTTAATCGTACGCACTGCTTCGGTAATTGTTTCCGTCTCTGCTGTTAATACTTGGAATTCCGCGCTTTTACCTGATTCTTTAGGTGGGATTGCCAGTTTTAGACTTACCTTTATTTTATTATCTTCATCCTCTGGCTGATCCAATCCAATACCAATTACAAAGAAACGTTTATCAATATCCTTCAACCCGCACCCAGTAAACACGGTCAACATAAGTATCAAAATGAGTGTAAGTCGAATCGTCTTCATTTCAACGCCTTCTTTCTTGCTGCATAAGACATAATCAACACGAGCAACAGCTCTCCAAACAGTCGTACAATTAACCACGCTGATGTAAAATCATACCTGTCATATTCATTTAAAAAAATCTCTAACGTCATAGCTACAGCAGAAAAAAGTATCAGAATGGCCCAAGAACTTTTATCCCTTGATTTTTCTGGGAAAATGTTTTTCAATAAATCAAGCGCGATATGCCAAAAAATGATTGTCCCGATTAGACCAATCGAAATATAAACAAAAATGAACAGGTATAACACACGCTCCACAACAAAAAATTCAATCCTGATCGAATCAGCTGTAACAAGCCATGGAAGCATGTAATTTGCCACCCCATCCGTTCCTTGATACCCAATAGGAATAAAAAAACTCGTCAACAAAAATAAAAGACCTAACACTCCGATCATCCATATATGTTTGAATTTAAATTTGCCTTCAAAGATACGTTGAAAGATGACCATGTTTGTATAGCCTGTAAACATAAAAGTTGCAGCTGCAATCGATTGTAAGGAAGGTATTCCAAAAAAATGGGTTCCTATTTCTAAAATTGCATCCCAATTCATTTCCTTGTTGATGAGAAGTTTTGCAATTAAAAATAAAACAAGGGGAACATTTATAACGAGTAGTACTTCCATTCCATACAGTAACGTCTTGGAATTGAGCCGGCAACAGAAAACAAGAAGAATTAACAGTACACTTATGATCAGTAAGCGATCATTATCTTGATTGATATAATCTTTAATAATGGATACGAACACTAATAAGGGGATGAGTCCAATTAAATACCACATAACCCCAAATAAAAACAGTGTACTATGATGTCCCCATTTTGGTAAGTGGTCTTTCAGTATTTCAGGAAGACCCATCCCTGGAAACCGTGCAATTGCTTTGCCAAAAAAATAAATAAGTGTAAGCGAAATTGGTATCGAAACCAACATTGCCATCAGTGCTCCGTTAAACCGATCATTGATCAAAATATTTGGCACAAGAACAACAACATTAATGATCATGTTTAGGAATATAAGGTAATATAAATATCGATTTATCCCCATATTCAATCCCCTTTATGAAGTAGTGCTTTCTTTGTTCTTCTTATTTGGCGGTTTATCAATCTCAAAAAATCGAAAATAAGATGTGCCAAAACTTCTCTGGTTCGCCAAGTACAGAACAAGACCAATAAAACTAATCGCTAAGCCTGTTAATCCAAACAATGTGGAAATAAGTAAAATTGGGTACTTCACTACCCGAATCGCAAACCCCATTGCATTTATCGGGATAACGAAATTTGCGATAGCAACTGCAGCTACGATAATAATCATAATATTACTTACCAATCCAGCTTCTGTTGCTGCCTGACCGAGTATTAGACCCCCTACAGTTGTAGCAGCTGACCCTACTGTTTTTGGTAATCGAATACTTGCCTCAATAAGAAACTCCATCATAAATAACATAAAAAGTATTTCTAAATAAGAGGGATAAGGTACCGTTGCCCTGCTACCTGCAATGGACAAGGCAAGCTGCACCCGAAAAATTTCTGGATTATAAGATGCTACCGCAACATAAAACCCAGGCAATAGTGTCGCGATAAAAACACCCATATACCGTAAGAACGAAAGGAACCTTCCTACACCTGGAAGCTGATAAATATCATCCATGGACGAAAAGAAATCAAAAAATACGGAAGGAATAATAAGGGCAAACGGGCTTGTCTCAAATATGATGACAACCTTTCCTTCTGAAATGTTTTTGACAATTCGATCAGGTCTTTCCGTAATTAAAAGTGTGGGAAATAAGCTCCACTTTTTATTCGTTAATAATTGATGAAGCTGCCCTGCAGACTGTAAGATGTCGACATCGATTTCTGATAATTTTTTCTTCACATCCGTAATGACTGAGTCATCTGCAATGGATTGATCATATGCAATAGCTACATTTGTTTGCGACAGTTTACCAATTATTTTGTTTTCAATGGAAAGCCTTTCAGAATGGTAGCGATGGCGAATAAGGTTTATGTTCGTACTTAATTTTTCAACTAATGCGTCTTGTGGCCCTAATATTGAAATTTCCACATTTGCATCACTCACATAACCTGATTGAACGTTTTTCGCTTCAAAAACGAACAGCTTCGATTTTAAAAAGATAACAACAGATCCTGTCAGCATTTTGTCCAATGCTTCTTGATTATCTTTTGGCTCTGTGCAGCCTGGAAAAGAACGTAAATATGTTTCATAATCGGATAGTGTATCTGTTTTAAAAGCTGGGTTGATGATGTATTGATAAATCGTATCGCTTTTACAAATGCTTGAAATATACATTACGCTCACTTTGAAGTTTGTCGTGCTTATACTGTCATTTTTAACATCACTAGAATTCTTTAACTTATTTTCAAGCCATTTTTTACTTTCGGTTACCTTTTTTGCAAACACGACATAACCCCCAGAGACGATCTTTGGCGATTGGATTTTTTAATCATATGCTCCAATAAATTTTATCCTAACCAATTTAAGGCTATATCATTCACGAACACATCGGATACCATGACAAAAAGCCATTCATATGAATGGCTTTTAAAAGTAGAGTAATGATCTTTTGACCTTATGCGATTTAAGGAAAACGAGGGAACTGCTTGAAATCAGGTTTGCGTTTTTCTTTAAACGCATCCCTTCCTTCTTTCGCTTCATCTGTCGTGTAGTAGAGTAAGGTAGCATCGCCACCCATTTGCTGAAGTCCAGCTAATCCATCTGTGTCTGCATTTAAAGATGCTTTTAAGAAACGTAATGCGGTTGGTGATTTTTCTAACATTTCTTCACACCATTGCACCGTTTCTTCTTCAAGCTTGTCCAATGGAACGACTGTATTTACGAGTCCCATATCCTCTGCTTCCTTTGCACTGTATTGGCGACATAAGTACCAAATTTCACGCGCTTTCTTATGACCAACGATTCTTGCTAATAAACCTGCACCATAACCAGCATCAAAGCTGCCAACTTTAGGCCCTGTTTGTCCAAAAATCGCATTATCAGCCGCAATCGTTAAATCACAGACAACATGTAATACGTGTCCACCACCGATTGCATAACCAGAAACCATTGCAACGACAGGTTTTGGAATAACTCGAATCAAGCGTTGTAGATCAAGGACATTTAAACGTGGAATCTGATCATCCCCAACATATCCTCCGTGTCCACGAACACTTTGATCTCCACCAGAACAAAATGCATCATCACCAGCACCAGCTAATACGATTACACCAATAGCTGAATCATCTCTAGCATATGCAAATGCATCAATTAACTCATGTACTGTTTTTGGTCGAAATGCATTTCTTACTTCAGGTCTGTTAATGGTAACCTTAGCAATGCCATTGTGCGTTTCATACACAATATCCTCGTATTCTCTTTCTTGTACCCATTCGATTGCCACCTGAAATTCCTCCTTTAATATGTATGACCATCTATTGACGAATAAAGTCAATTACCATTTTACCAAAACACTTTGGATTTTCCACATGAATTGCATGACCTGTCATCGGGATCACCTTTACCTGACTGTTGTGAATTGCATGGTTCATTTTTGTTGCAATTCCAACAAACTTCACATCCAGTTCGCCTACAACGAGTAATACAGGTGCATCGATCACATGTAACTTCTCCCATTGGGAAGGTTGTGAGCCTGTTCCCATTCCTCTTAGGGACAAGGCTAAGCCTTCCTTTGACTGGTTTAACCTTTCTTGCCTAACTTTAAACCTTCTGGTAGAGGATAGCTTTTTTTGTGATGCAAATAGTGGGATGTTCTCCCAGTAGTCGACGAAGGAAGCGATACCATCTGTTGTAATTTTTTTTGCTCGTTTTTCGTCTTGTTTTTTTCTTGCCATCCGTTCTTTATAGTCGGCCAGACCTGGTGATGCGCTTTCTAACACAAGAGAGGATACTCTCTGAGGAAACATGACTGCAAAGGAAAGCGCTGTTCTTCCACCCATGGAATAGCCGATCACATGTATTTTATTTATACCTAGCTGATCAAGAATTTTTGCTATATCTTGACAGCATTCACTCATTTGAACGACCTTGGTCCCTTCTGTTCTTCCATGTCCAGGTAAATCCATCGCAATGACACGAAAAGTTTTACTCCAAGTCGAAATGATTGAATCCCACGTTTTTGTAGTGCCAGTAAAACCATGTAACAACAAAATCGGCTCACCTGTTCCATGTTCCTCTACCCAATAGGTTGTTTCATTTATGTTGTGGTGCATAGTAGATGATCACCCTTGTAATTGCTCTAATAGTGCGTGTTCAATTTGATTCCACTTCTGTTTATGCCAATCGACGTTTTCTGACCTATTTGTATTTATTTCAATAACCGAGAGCCCAGGAGTTTGATAGCTTTTTTGAAGGGCTTCTTCATATTCTTGCCATGTAGCAGGATTTTGGTAAAAGCCCCCATACATCACCACAGCTTTTTCTAGTTCGATATCCATTGGGGTCCCGAACAAAACTTCAAAGTGCTTCTGGTGCTCTGACTGTGGCAAAAAGGAAAAAATACCACCACCATTGTTATTGATTAATACGATGGTTAACGGGATGTGATATTGCTTTCCAACTAGTAGACCATTCATGTCATGAAAAAAGGATAAATCTCCAATTAAAAGTGTTACCCTTTCCCCGTGTGAGGCAGCACCAAGAGCACTAGACGTAATCCCGTCGATCCCATTCACCCCTCTGTTCCCAAATACAAAAAGTTGTTTTTCAGAACGTAGCATAAACGTGTCTACATCGCGGATGGGCATACTGTTTCCAACATAGACCGTACTTTGATCTGGAATAACACGCATCAAATGCGTAACCGCATGTCCCTCTGTCAATGGAGTGTCAGCTGATTCAGTTAATATGTGTTCCGTTGCAATTTCGTTTAGTTTTTTCCAAGTTTCTAACCAGAAAGGTGAGAAACTGTTTGGATTCTCACCTTCAAGCAATTGATAACAAAATGCAACCGGATCTGTTATAACAAATTCGGTTTTGTTGCCTGCAGGCTCGCGGTAACCTTCTTCCGCTTCCACAACAAATTGAACCACATCCGAATTTTCTTTCACATAAAAAAGATAAGGCTTTGAGACGGGCATTGCTCCAAACCGTATAATAAAATCAGGTCTTACATTTTCACGTACACTACCACTTTTTAATATTGCATCATAGCTTTCAATTACATTTTCTTTTCGGTATGGTCCTGTTCTCAACTGTGAAAGAGGATCTGCTAACACTGGAATGTTCCACTTTTCGGATAATAAAAGGATTGCTTCTACTAATTTTTGCTCTGTCTGTGGCCCACACACTATTACACCCTTTTGACAAGTGGATAAAAGGGAAAAAAATCTGTCCAATTGATATTCTGCTAGACCTCGCTTGCCAATTGTATGTGGGGTGAATGACTCTCTTTCTCCTTCCCATAAATCTTCTATTGAAAAATCTGGTATTAATGGCTCACGAAAAGGAAAATTCAAATGGACAACACCTGGATTTCCCATGTTGGAAGTTGTATAAGCTCTTGCAGCACTCCTTCTTACGTAACGAAGCATCATAGGATCACCGTCTGGACTTGCCATTTCATGGAACCACTTTGAATAGTTTCCATACATGTTTAGTTGATTGATCGCCTGTGGTGCACCTACATCACGTAGTTCGTTCGGACGATCTGCCGTAAGAACGAGTAAAGGAACCCTGCTGTAATGTGCTTCAACGATTCCCGGAAAATAATTCGCGGCCGCTGTTCCTGATGTGCAGACCAATGCCACTGGTCGGTTTTCTTTTTTTGCCATTCCTAATGCAAAAAAAGCGGCAGATCGTTCATCCATGTTAACCCAATGTGTCACATGAGGATGTTCCGCAAACGTCATTGCCAATGGAGTCGATCTGGATCCTGGAGAGATCACAACATCGGTTAACCCGTTTTTGAAAAGCTCATCCACAAAGTTTGCTACGTATCTTGTTAGTGATTCGGTATGATCCATATTTATCCTCCTAGAACAGACAGCATCGGTGTGAATTTAATCGCAGTTTCCTGGTATTCAGCCTCTGGCGTCGAATCTTTTACAACACCACAACCTGAAAATAATGTAGCCTCTTTCCCTTGTATTAATGCTGAACGTATCGCAACAGCAAATTCACCATTATCGTTAGCATCCATCCAGCCGATAGGTGCTCCATACCAGCCACGATCCATTTGTTCCTCCGCCCGAATAAATGCGAGTGACGTGTCTCTTGGTAAACCACCAAGCGCAGGCGTAGGGTGCAATCGCTGAATGACGTCGAAGATAGAATATCCTTCTTTTAACTGCGCCCGCACTGGTGTATGCAAATGCTGAAGATTTCGTAGAGGATAAACCCTTGGCTTTTCTGGGATGTCAATCGCCTCGCAACAAGCCGCTACAGCTTCACGTATCATTTTTACGACAAATTCATGTTCCGCACGATTTTTTTCATCGTGAAGAAGTTCAAACCCGATCCGCTCATCTTCTTCTTTTGTTTTTCCTCTAGGAGCAGTTCCTGCAAGACAAGTTGAAAATAGCTGTCGATCCTCAATACGAACCAACCGTTCAGGTGTAGCTCCTAAAAAGCAATCGGGGCCATTTTCAAATGCGAAAATGTAACTGTTTGATTGGGTTTCAGATAATTGCTTTAATACAGGAGATACGACTGCTCTATTTTTAAAAGAAAGGCGCATTTCTCTTGCAAGTACTATTTTATTTGCAAAACCTTTTTGGATGAGATCGGTAGCGTTTTTAACTGTTTCTTTCCAACAATCTGAACCAATCTCAGTTTTTAATTCAATCGTCGGTCCATCTGGCAAAGTGACATCTGAATTTGTTAAAAGAACTTTATTTGTCTCTATTTCATAATGAAGCTGCTCTGGATGATCTTCTTTTCTTGCTACTATATTAACCGTCAAAAAAGAACGATTATGAACAATCGTTAACAAATAGGCAGGCACACGAAATTGACTATCGCTAAAATTTTTCCAAAGTGTCTTTTTGTCCTTTTTAGGATCAAAGGAAAAGCCCCCGAAGGCAATCGGCCCAGTTCCAGGAGCACGGTGTATATTTTGGACGATTGCATTTGAAAGCAGACTTGTCCATTTCCTTTCTATGTCGTTAAAGTGATGACCTTCTGAAGCAATACTGTATGCATCTCCAGCCCCTACAAGATAGAAATTTTCCTCAGATCTAGACCAAAATACCCGATCACCTTCTATTTGATTTGCTTGATGAAAAAACAGAAAGGGATCTACATTCTCTATTTCCTTTGTATAGCTTAACAGCTGTGGAGCTTGCTTATCTTTCGCACTTTCCACTGCGTCCCTAAGTACATCAGTCAAACTTTTTACATCCGTTTGAATCATATAAAACCCTCCATTTATAATACGGAGTACGTATCGCAAATATAAACTTAAGTATTTTTATCTTTTATCTTTCTCTATTATAGCCAACTTATAATTGAAGTGGCAATGAATCCTGTTAACAAAAAAACCACTATCTATTTTATTCTTATTTTTATTTTTTCTCAATTGGAACGAATTCCTAGCTATAATACGAACAATTGGATTGACACTAATAGTCCATTTACATAAAATTAGTATGTTATAATTTGTTTTATAGTAAGTTAATGAACTGAACGACGTTTATGGTGAGTGAGGAGCGAAATAGAATGGAATCACTTGAACAAAAAGATATAAGAGGTGCCCTAAATGAAAAAGAGGGGTTCCAGATTTGGTGGCGGTTGTTACGTCCACATACGTTAACAGCTTCATTTGTTCCTGTATTGATCGGAACAACATTGGCTGCACTTGATTATCAGGTAAGGTTTGAACTATTCCTTGCCATGTTAGTAGCCTCTATGCTTATTCAATCCGCTACAAATATGTTCAACGAATATTACGACTATGTTAGAGGCCTGGACAACGAAAATTCGGTTGGGATTGGAGGAACGATCGTAAGGGATGGCATTTCACCCAAAACTGTTTTAGGACTTGCACTTTCGTTTTTTGCAGTCGCTATTATCCTTGGAATTTATATTAGCATTTCTTCAAGTTGGTGGATTGCATTGATTGGGATGATCTCAATGCTATGCGGTTTCCTCTATACAGGAGGCCCTTACCCAATAGCGTATACTCCTTTTGGGGAACTATTCGCTGGCTTTTTTATGGGAACAGTTATCATTGGGATTAGCTACTATATCCAAGCCTCAACCATAACAGGTTCGGTAGTTCTCGTTTCGATTCCAATCGCTTTATTAATTGGAACCATTCTACTTTCCAATAATATAAGGGATTTAGATGGGGATAAAGAAAATGGTCGTAAAACAATTGCTATATTGTTAGGGCGTAAAAAAGCAAGAAATTTACTTGGTTCCTTGTTTGCAATATCCTATCTCCTAACCGTTGGATATGTTGTAATAGGCATGATTCCTATTTGGTCACTTCTTACGTTTTTAAGCTTAAAAAAAGCACGCGATGCTTATCAAGGCTTTAAACATAAAACAATGCCAATTGATATGATGCCTGCAATGAAGGCGACCGCCCAAACCAATACATTTTATGGGTTATTACTTGGACTATCACTCCTGATCCAGCTCCTTTACCCATTATCATTTTAACGACAAGTTTTTACTTGTCGTTTTTACTATCACACTTGGAGGATAACAAAAAATGGAAGTTAATTTCAGCAATACGTTAATGGATGCTCTTGACATGGAAATCATCACATTAAAGAAGGACTTAGTCGAAATAAAAATGCCTGTCGGTCAAAAAACGCATCAGCCCATGGGGTTCTTACATGGTGGGGCAAGTGTGGCGTTAGCAGAATCGGCTGCAAGTGTCGGAGCCTTTTTGCAAGTTGATACAAATTCATATCAGGTTTTTGGGATTGAAATTAATGCGAACCATATAAAAAGTAAACGGGATGGTTGGGTTGTTGGAAAAGCAATTCCAATACATATAGGAAAAACGACAATGGTTTGGGAAATAAAAATTGTGGACGAAGTAGATCAATTAATTTCTATTTCAAGGTGCACCATCGGCATTGTTCCTTTGAAAAAGTAAAAAATCAGCATGAAAAAGGATGTGCACAAAGTCGGCAAATGATATGCGGTGCACCTGCTTGCGACACACAGGTCGTGCTAGTGTCGACGTTGCCACAGGACGTGGCGACATTAGTCAATCTTCTCATTTGCCGACTTTGTGAACGCACATCCGTATCCAACTACTTTAGGGCTCTTTGAAAAAATTAATCGTCTAACGGATTTAAGCTTTCGTTTCCAGTAAGATTACCAATCATTTTGACAAGTAGATCGATTTCTTCATCTATATCTTTTATACTAACTGTCTCAACTGGAGAATGCATGTACCTAAGTGGCAGCGAAACAAGTCCAACAGGGACACCTTTTCCCGTGTAACGCATTTTATCTGCATCTGTCCCCGTATTTCTAGACGTTAATTCATATTGAACGTTCATGTTTAATGATCTGGCTGCCTGCTCCAACAGTCGATTTATTTTAATATTGATCGGAGCCCCTTTTGCAAGAACAGGCCCCTTTTCTAATCGCACGTCCCCATATTTGTTCTTATTCACACCTGGATAATCCGTCGCAAATGTCACATCACACGCAATCGCCATCGTCGGCTCAATGCCTGCTGCTGCAAAGTACGCTCCACCCATGTTTGTTTCCTCATTTACTGTACTTGCAGCGTACACACCTACGTTTACTTTTTGCTTAGCTAGTCTACGCAAGATTTCGGCCACGATAAAAGCCCCTGTTCGATTATCCAAGCCTCTTCCTGAAATATAACGATCCATCAATTGCTCTGGCTCGTGTTTATATACTGCTAGGTCGCCAATTTGAACAAACCGCCCAATCTCTTCTTTTGATTTAGCTCCACAATCGATGAACAAATCTTCTAACGAAAAATCATTCTTTATACCCCCATGATGCTGCGCATTTACCCCGATCACTCCAGTTATTGTTTGACCATAACCTAAAACAGTTACCTTCATTCCAATAGCTGCCTTTGGATTAATACCACCCATTTTGTCAAAGTACAAATATCCTTGTTCATCTATTCGATTGATTACAAGCGCAATTTCGTCACAATGTCCGGCTAGAAGGATTTTAAAATCCGCATTTGGGTTTAGAATCCCAATGGCATTCCCAGCATGATCTGTTCGAATTTCCTCAGCAAAAGGTTTCACATAACGAATCCATTTTTTCTGTATCTCTATCTCCATACTCGAAGGCGACGGAGTTTTCAGTAAGTCGAATAAAAAATCAAGATGATCCTGTTCCATTTTTATGTAATTCCTCCTTTTTTTCTATTTTAACATACTGTATTTTTTCAGGATGATCATTATATCCCTGTTCATTGTTGACCATACTGATAAAAAACGATAAGTGAGTGTTCTTAATGAATTATCGAGCTCTACAACAAATATATTTCCGAATCCCAGTAGTTTTACGATTATTAATAACTGTTCTTGCCTTAATGGCATTGTTTGGTGTCCTGATTCATTTTTTAGAACCAACTAATTTCCCCACTATATTTGATGGAATTTGGTGGGCATTTGTAACAGGGTCAACTGTTGGATATGGAGATTTTGTACCGTTGAGTGTAACTGGACGTTTACTCGCCATTTTTTTAATTTTAGCTGGTGGCGGATTTGTCACGTTTTATATGGCCAATTTATCTGCTCGTGTTGTTCGCTATGAACAAGATTTATCAAGTGGTGATGTAACTTACAAAGGGAATGATCACATTGTCTTGATTGGATGGAATGAACGAACACGACAGTTATTAGATATGATTATTGAACGAGAATTGGACGAATCAGTCGTATTAATTGACCAGTCTCTACAGAATCTTCCTCTAAATAAAAGTCCAATCCATTTTGTTCGCGGTTCTGCGTCAGATGATACAATATTAGCTAAAGCCAATATAAAAGAAGCAAAATGTGCAGTCATTACATCTGATCCATCTGAAAAAGAACAACAGGCCGATCAGTCAAGCATCTTAACGACGGTTGCTTTAAAAGGAAATAATCCAGATTTGTTTATCATTACAGAAATATTAACGAAACATCAAATCCAAAACGCAATGCGTGCTGGCGCAAATACTGTTATTCGATCAAACGACTTTATGAGTACTTTGTTTTTCCATGAAATTTTTCGAAAGGATCCTGTCAAACCATTTAATCTTTTATTGGACGTTTTTGATGAACAACAGTTTAAACAGTTTGAATTACCAAAAGAAATGAACGGAAAAACGTTTTTAGAATGCTCAGACTTCTATGCACAACATGAAGAAATTCTAATTGCTATTATACGGAATGGAGAGCTATTAATTAATCCTCCATTCCACAAAAAGCTAGAGACTGGTGACTCACTGATCGTACTAGCCTCACTCTACTAACAGCTGTTCGAGTTGATCGATTAACTGCTTTCCCTTTTCAACATAATAGTCAGGTACTTCTGCATCCGAATCAGCTGGTTCCTGGAATTGATCAAAGGCTCCTCGAACTGCACCATTTTTAACATGATCATCTAATTCGTTTTGATATTGATGTGCCAATAAAAACGGCTTACCTAGTCTGACCCTTGCACTCGGTCCATCTAAGTTGCCATCTGTCGTGATAAACGGAATCCTTAGGAACTGGTAGCCATTATCGGTCGCTATTTTATAATCAAACGAACCTTGGTCATATTCCCAATTGCCACCGATCGTAAAACCGAGTGGCTTTAATTGCGCTTCTAAATCATCAAGAGGGAACACACTGTCTTCCAGTTTTGAAGTAATCGGAATCATTGAAAAAGCCTCCTTTTTGAATAGCTTTTCCTTGTTGGTTACATTTCATGAATACAGATGCTGTGTTTCGATACAAAAATACTCTCAAAGCTAGTGCATGTCCGGCAGAGCATAACGGAACAAAAGCGCTGGAGCTGGACGTGACCGACTCTGTCGTTGGTATTTTCCAGCAGCAAATTTTATACTTTCTTAATCTTACAAAAAAACCCTCACTAACGATTGTGAAGGTTTTACACTTTTTCTCATTATAATCGCTTTTCTAATTTAGCCCTTTGATCTTCAAATCCTGGTTTACCAAGTAAGGCAAACATATTTTTTTTGTATGCCTCTACACCTGGTTGATCAAATGGGTTAACCCCAAGTAAATAGCCACTGATGGCACAAGCCTTTTCAAAGAAATAAACGGCATAGCCAAACGTGTACGCATCTAACTTCGGTAAATGGATAATTAAGTTTGGAACATCACCGTCTGTATGTGCAAGCATTGTTCCTTGATATGCTTTTTCGTTCACCTCTGTTACCGTTTTTCCTGCTAGATAGTTTAATCCATCTAAATCCTCTGCATCCTTTTCAATCGTATAATCTGATAGAGACTGTTCAACATGTAACACCGTTTCAAATAGATCTCTCCGACCTTCTTGGATGTATTGACCGAGTGAGTGAAGATCTGTTGAAAAGTTTGCAGAAGAAGGGAAAATACCCTTAAGGTCCTTTCCTTCACTTTCTCCAAACAGTTGCTTCCACCATTCTGAAAAATACTGTAGAGAAGGCTCATAGTTGACAAGTAATTCAATTGTTTTCCCTTTATTATACAGAACGTTTCTCACAGCTGCATATTGATAGGCAGGGTTATTTTCAATATGCTCGTCACTAAGCTCTTTTTGAGCATTTTGTGCCCCTTCCATCATTGCAACAATGTCAATTCCGGTCACTGCAATGGGAAGAAGTCCGACTGCCGTTAATACAGAATATCGTCCCCCAACATCATCCGGAATAACGAAGCTCTCGTACCCTTCCTTTGTAGCTAAGGTTTTTAAAGCTCCTTTTTCTTTGTCTGTTGTTGCATATATACGTTTACTTGCTTGTTCTTTTCCGTATTTTTCCTCTAATATGTTGCGAAAAATACGGAATGCAATGGCAGGTTCTGTAGTAGTTCCACTTTTTGAAATTACATTAATCGAAAAATCTTTGTTTTTCAACATATCTTGTAAATCGTTCATATATGCTGCACTGATATTATTCCCAACAAAGAAAACGTGTGGAAACTTGCGTTGTTCCGTTGATAGCGCGGCATAAAAGGAATGATTCAACATCTCTAATGCCGCTCTCGCACCTAAGTATGAACCACCAATTCCGATAACAAGTAGTATTTCAGAATCTGCTTGTATTTTTTCAGCAGCTTGTTTGATTCGCTTAAATTCATCTGGATCATATGCGGTTGGGAGGTCAACCCAGCCTAAGAACTCATTTCCTGCACCCGTCTTATTATGTAATGCGTGATGCGCCAATTTGACAGGTTCTTTTAAATAGGTTAATTCGTGTTCACCAAAGAAATCTAATGCTTTATCGTAATCAAAACGTATATGTGTCATATCATTCCTCCATTATTAGTGTGTTCAAAAAGTCGGCAAATTAGAAGCAAGCAGGTCGAGGCGGCGATGCTTCTGAGGACCGCAGTGTAGGCTTTCCCTACATGAGGACCGGAAGAACGAGCCAACGAAGAGATGCGTAGCTTATCATTTGGTGACTTTTTGAACATCCTCTATTATGAGAATTTCAAACTTAACTTTACAGAAACACGCTTTTAAAATCAAGCCAATAGAAAATTACTGTAAGGGGTTGTTCGAAAGTTATGAAATGATAAGCTGCACATCTTTTCGTTACTGTAAAGCAAGCATTTATTTTTAAGAATGCCAAATTATTTCTCAAACCTCTGCTGATCTTCTATACTAATGGAAGATGTAAGATTACAAGGGGGAATCGATTTTGACATTTAGCTATGTTTCTCATTTATATTGTCCACGTTGTGAGAAAACTTATGACGCATCGAAAAAGCAGCAGCTCTGTAGTTGTGGTTCACCATTACTCGTAGCATATGACATGGAAAGGTTAACGGAAAATTGGCGGCCAGAACAATTACATGATAGAGAACAGTCGCTGTGGCGCTATCATGAACTATTACCAGTAAACGACCCAAAACACATCACATCCCTTGGAGAAGGGATGACACCACTCGTTTCCATGGATCGTATTGGCCAAGAGATGGATATAGCAGCGTTATTTATGAAGGATGAAGGACTAGTCCCAACAGGTTCATTTAAAGCAAGAGGAGCTGCCGTTGGTGTATCCAAAGCAAAAGAACTCGGCGTAGAGGAATTAGCCATGCCTACCAATGGAAATGCAGGTGCGGCATGGTCACTGTATGCTGCACGAGCAGGTATTACTGCAACTATTGTTATGCCCGTTGATGCACCATACATTACCAGGGTAGAATGCCAAATTGCTGGTGCAAACCTCTTTCTTGTCAACGGATTGATCAGTGACGCAGGAAAAATAGTAGGCGAAGAGATTAAAAAGCGTAATATATTTGATGCCTCTACCTTAAAAGAGCCGTATCGCATCGAAGGAAAGAAGACGATGGGATTGGAAATTGCCGAACAACTTGATTGGAACGTCCCGGACGTTATTTTGTATCCAACTGGTGGAGGTGTTGGTTTAATTGGAATTTATAAAGCACTAAAAGAATTACAGCAGCTCGGGTGGTTAACTGGAAACAAATTGCCTCGCCTCGTTGCTGTTCAAGCTGAAGGGTGCGCTCCTATTGTAGAGGCTTGGAAGGATGGAAAAAAATCTTCTGAGTTTTGGCCGAACAGTAAAACGGCTGCCTTTGGGATAAATGTGCCAAAAGCATTGGGTGATTTTCTCGTTTTGGATGCTATTTATCAAACGGATGGATGTGCAGTTGCTGTAGACGATCAAACACTATTAGAGGAACAAAAGAACGTTGCACGTATGGAAGGTGCATTTGTATGTCCAGAAGGGGCCGCAGCATTCGCTGCTGCAAGGAAATTGCGTAAACAAGGATGGATACAATCGAATGAACAGGTCGTTGTATTAAACACTGGTGCTGGGATCAAGTATCCTGAAACCGTTGAGCTAGACATTCCCGTTTTAGAACCTGGTGATTCTTTACCTTAAGGCCTTAAATGCATGTTGAAAGAAAAAGTGGACACTGGTATAATCACCGACGTCCACTTTTCTATATTGTTAATTTTTATATGTGCTTTCTCGATCCTCTGATTGCTCGATCCACTCTTCTAGCTTATCTTTAAGTGTGTTAAAACCCGCAGAATTATTGTCTTCCTGTTGTTTGTTTACTTGTTGTTTCTGAGGTTTTGCCTTTTTCTCTGGTTTTTTTGGTGCTTCCTCAGTTGCACGAATAGACAAAGAATATTTATTTTTTTCTTCATCAATGTTAATGATTTTTACTTTTACTTCATCTCCTATTGAAAGATGCTCGTTAATATCTTTCACAAAGCCATGTGTTACTTCAGAAATATGCACTAAGCCTTGTATCTCTTCATTAAGGGCAACAAATGCACCATAAGGTTGAATACCAGCCACTTTTCCTTCAATGATTTGTCCTACTTCAAATTTGTCTGCCATGCTGAACAACTCCCGATATTTTATTCATAACTTTATACACAATTATTTATTTTACCACATTCGGCTGTTTCTAGCAAAACATCTGAAAATGAAAGTTTACTATGCAAACGTTTTTCGAAATTATTTTTTTAAATAATTTCAATAAACATGTTTAAATCTTTCTTGTTTAGGTAATAATATGAAACGTAAGACTTTCTCGTATTCCCCCTGTAAAGCAAAGCGACCGGCTCGCTTTGCTTTTTTTTTGACACCAAATACTTTCTTTACTAGAAAGGAGCTTACATATAAAGATGAACACTAAACCAAAAAAGCAATGGTTCTTATTCCAAAACACCAATATATGTTATCAAGTATACGAATTATCTCCTCATAAGCACAAACCTACACTTATCTTTATTCACGGATTTCTGTCTTCACAGTATAGTTTTCGAAAATTGGTTCCATTGTTAAACCACTATTTTGACATTATTACATTAGATCTTCCACCATTTGGAGATAGTGATCGTGCTAAAAAATTTCGTTACTCTTATGAAAACATGTCAGAGCTAATTATCCACTTTATGGATATACACACGATAAAGAGTTGTTACTTGGCAGGACATTCATTGGGTGGTCAAATTGCCTTGATGTGCGCATATCATTATCCTGACCGTATTAATCGCCTATTTTTAATGGCACCATCTAGCTACATGAAAAAGGCAAGCATTGGTACGTACGTTTTTAGTTGGCTACCGTTTTTTCCATTCTTTTTAAAAAGAATGTTTTATCGAAAAGGCGTTTACAACATACTGCAGCAATGCATATCAGACACATCTCTTATTACAAAAGATATGATTACAACATATGCCAAACCTTTTTTAGATAAAGAGATGTTTATCTGTTTAACGAAAATGATACGAGACCGAGAAGGGGATCTGGATCGTACTTTTTTACAATCCATTCAAACTAAGACAGATATTTTTTGGGGGAAAGAGGATGAGATATTACCAGCACCAATTGGATATCGTTTAGTCCAAGACCTTCCAAATGCCACCTTACACACATATAAGTATGCAGGTCATTTATTACCAGAAGAAGTTCCTGACCGGATATCTGATCAAATAATTTCCGTTTTGTCAGCTTCGAATTCATCCTTTCGTTAAGGTACACTTTTTTATGATATGATAGATACGATTACGAGGGGGGAATTGCAGTGGGGAACTTTACAAAACAGCCTCAAAGAACTGGAACGAGGTCTGTTAAGTGGGATCGAGCAAAATCTATATACGGGTCAAATGACGTGTTACCCATGTGGGTGGCTGACATGGACTTTAAGGTTCCAGCTGAAATCGAAAATACACTTCTTGCAAGGGTCAATCACGGCATTTTTGGATACACCATTACGGACAAACAAGTGGATGAAGCCGTTATCAATTGGTTAAAAAAAAGGCATGGTTGGGATGTGAATCGTAAATGGCTCACATATAGTCCTGGTGTGATAACTAGTTTACATATGGCCATTCAAGCTTTAACAAGCGTAGGTGAACAGATTCTTATTCAAACTCCTGTTTACACACCGTTTTATCATGCAGTTGAAAAGCTAGACCGCAAATTAGTGACGAACTCACTATTCTTAGAAAATGATCAATATAGGATTGATTTTGATGACTTTGAACAAAAGCTGTGCGAGGGAACAAAAGCGTTTATTTTATGTAACCCGCATAATCCAGGCGGTCGAGTGTGGACAAAAAGTGAATTAAAAAAAATGGTCGATCTGTGTATCCAGTATGACGTTTTGGTTTTTTCAGACGAAATTCATTCTGATTTAATCTATTCCTCTGCAAAGCATGTGCCCATCGCTTCATTATCAGAGGATGCAAGCAAACAAACAGTTACTCTTATGTCTCCAACAAAAACATTTAACCTTGCTGGACTACAAACATCTTTTATTGTCACTTCCGATCATAAGAAAAAAGAAAAAATACAGAGACAATTCGGAAAGCAAGGGATCCACTTTCTCAACACAATGGCGATATATGCCTTAGAAGCTGCATACAAAGACGGAGAAGCTTGGTTAGAAGAATTGTTACAAGTGTTAGAGGAAAACCGAAGATACGTAATAGATGCCTTTAAAGAAACGGATCAAATCCATGCAATTCCGCCAGAAGGCACATATTTAATTTGGCTTGATTGCAGAAACATGGGGAAAGACCAAGCAGAACTTAGGAAATGGATGAAAGAAAAAGCAAAGGTTGGTTTAAATGATGGCGTTTCTTTTGGGGTCGAAGGAGAAGGATTTATGAGAATGAACATAGGTTGCCCTAGGGAAACAGTGGTTGAAGGAGTAGGTCGAATCCTTGCAGCCCTTGAGTAAAAAGCGAACTCGTTTCAGCAAGCTGAAACATCGGGGAATCCTAAACCATTTAAAAGATTAAAAAGCTAGGTAACGGAAAAGAAACAGACTACCTAGCTTCTCAACACTATTCTTTCTCTTTGTTTGATTCAGTTGGATCCGTTGGTGCAGGTTCGACATTACCTTTGTTATCCACCTGAATTTTGCCACAACCAATTCTCGCCCCTGATTCTCCAGCTGGTTGACTTATGCCATCATCCTGCTTCTCGTGTACAACTAAAGAAGTGCCATCATCTTTTAAAATCGAATTCTTCCCATCCATTAGCGTAGCACCACTAATTATCAACTCTGTGTTTACTGTTCCATCACTGCCAGCTTCGATATTAGGCAAGTCTCCGAGATGAGCTCCTTTCGGGTGCATCAAGCCGTGTTCTTTATTCTCGGGATTTACATGACTTCCAGCAGACTTAAAGTCAGGACCTTCACACAGTGGTTTTTCATGGACGTGAATACCATGGAAGCCTGGTTCTAAGCCTTCCAAACTAAGTTTTGCGTTAACACCATCAGATTGCTCCGTAAGAGTTGCCGTTCCTATCCTATCCCCAGCAGGATTGTACATTTGTACTTCAATTGGTGAACGCGAGTTTTCTTCACATGCACCTAAAAAAAATAGAAGACCCATTATTCCAGAAAATAACAACCATTTCATTAAAAGATCCCTCATTTCTATAGCACTTCTAGTTTTGTAGTATAAGCAAAAAAGTGTCTAAATAAACAAGAGATCTTTCCATTCACCTAAATTGGTCTTCTTTTTCTGTTTTCTCCGAATGAGAATATTGCTCATCTATCTTCTTCTCTTCTTTCTTTGAATGTTTGTAGAAAAAATACATCACGATAACTGCACCTAAAACAAAGAGAAGTAAATTTAATACTGCAGGAATATATTCCGTTTTATCTTCAGGAAAATACAAAAAATCCATCATCATGCATCACACCTTTCCCTGCCCATTATATCAAACATGATCTAGGCCGTTTCACTTTTTTATGAACATTTATTAAAAATTCCTAAGCGGACTGAGAGGCCCTTATTCTCGGGAAAAGGACGGATTCCCATGTTTAAGCGGACTCACAGGCCCTTATTCACTGTAAAAGGGCTTTTTATGGCTGGTTTTTTGGCAATTAACGGCCTCTCAGTCCGCGAAACCCGTCAAAACCATAGATTTTTGCAAAATAGCGGCTTCTGAGTCCGCTAAAAATCCTAAGCGGACTGAGAGGCCCTTATTCACTGTAAAAGGGCTTTTTATGGCTGGTTTTTTAGCAATTAACGGCCTCTCAGTCCGCGAAACCCGTCAAAACCATGGATTTTTGGCAATTAACGGCCTCTCAGTCCGATAAATCTACCAATACCCTGAATAGCTGTATGTCCTCTCATAAACAAATCTGCTTGTCATAAACATACCGATTCTGTCAAAATAAGAGTATTATAAAAGAAAAGGGTGATGCAAATGTCAGATTTAAAAGTAGGCGATAACGTTCGCGCGCACCACAAGTCTGGTATCTATATAGGGAAGGTCGTAGAAGATAGAGGGGAAAAATTTTTAGTACAGGTGCTTTCTGTTACAAAGCACCCGATGCAAGGGGATTTACACCATCCTGGTGCAGTAGAAGATGTGTTTTTTCATCAGAGGAAAGCGTTAAGCTATAATGAGAAAGCGAACGTTTCCAAAAAAGCTGTCTATCCATTCGAAGGAGAAATCCCCCCCTACAAAGAATCCCTAAAACAAGCGGTAGAGGACATGGAGGAAAGACTACAAAAGAAGGAAACCGAGTTTAATAAAAAAGCATTAAACGAAATAAACAAGCTTAAAGAAAGCTATCCTCTATAAATATCCAGCTGTACGAAATTCAACATAACTGTTCATTTCGTACAGCTTTTTATGAACCCGGTACCTTCAAATCCTTTTTCTTTGACTTAGACTTCCCGTGAATTTTATTTACGATCTTTGGTGCACGTTCAAAAAGAAGCATTCCTAAAAATGCCGCAATCACTATATACAGACCGCCAAGCACCTTTATTGGTCCTGTTGCGACACTTGCTATTACAACCGAGAATTCCCCTCTTGCACATAGGGAAAGACCCGCCCGCAAAGAAGCCTTTCGTGACATCCCATACCATCGTCCTCCGACAATACCTACTAAGATTTTGGCAACTACGGACCAAATTAAAAGAACCGAAAGAAAAACTGGCATTGGTACCCCATTACCCAGCTCGATCGTTGTGCCAAAATAGACGAAAAAAATGGGAAGCATTAAATCTCTTACAGGCGAAACAGTTTGCTCTACCTTCTCGATTTTCCCAATTTCAGCTAGCATCATCCCAGCTAAAAACGCGCCTAAAACCTCTGACAATCCAAGAGCTAAAGCAAGACCACCGTAAGATAATGCAATCCCGACTAGTAAAGCCATCTTGTAATCTTCGTCATCGATTTTTAATAAAAACTGTTCAAACCCTTTAAACAATGTCTTGCCAAGGATAACAGCACCCAATGTCAAGCCAACTACTTTACCAATTAAGAAAAGCGCATCACTGCTTTGAAAACCTCCACTTGTACTTACTCCTATTAGTACTGCAATAATAAGTGGGGCAATTAAATCTTCAAATATTAAAATAGCTAAAATAAATTCTGTTTCTGTATTTGCCATTCTACCTTTATCATCCAAAAGCTTTGCTGTAATCGAAGAGCTTGTTGCATATGTAATACCACCCATTAGAAAAGAAGTAAACAAGTCAAGGCCAAATCCAATAGCAATGATCATTGTTACACCAAGGCTTAGTACAACGTCTAAAAGACCAGAAGACCAAATTTTCTTGGCTATGCCTCCAAGACGTTTTATACTAAATTCAATACCAAGCAGGAAGAATAATAATACAATTCCTACTTCACTTGCAAAATATAAAAGCTCATTATCAGTAAGATAGTCGGCAACAACAATCCCAAACAAAATATATATAATCACACTTGGAAAGTTAATTTTAAAGCTTAAAAACCCGAGATAAAAGATGCCTAATAAAACTAACCCCGCTCCAAGTAGGGTCGGAAAATCCATAAACAAGTTTTATCATTCCTCTCCTTTACACAAAGCAGCGAGAGACTCAAGTTGATCCTTTTTCCCTATACACATAATCACATTTCCAGGCTCTAACACTGTATCAGAATCAGGAATTGCGATTGTTTCGTCTCCTTGGACAATTCCAATAACGGTTGCACCCGTCCTATTTCTAATTTCAGAATCCTCAATCGTTTTGTAGGCAATGGATGATTGTTCCTTTAGCTCTACATAGTCAATAACAATCTGTTTTTTAAATACCTTTAATTGATCAGCATCAACAGGCTGGTATGTTGCACCTAGCAGTTGAGCACCTAGTTCCCTTGTTTCATCCGGAGTTAGATCCATTGCAAAATCTGCTTCATCACTATCCGCATCCTCGAAAAAATAAAGTTCTCTTTTTCCAGTATGATGCACGATCAATACAAGCATACTTTCTTCGGCAGTTTTTAAAACAATTTTTTGGCCGATACCCGGCAATTGAGACACCGATATTTTCACGTAAAACACCTCTTAAATCTAATAAGATAGAAAAAAACAGCTAGAGGGAAAACCCTAGCCATTTTTTATTATTCACCAAGATGTTCCTTGATAACCTCTGCAATCCCATCTAAAGCTTGCTCCTCGTCATTACCAGTTACACTGACTTTGATTTCCGCTCCTTTTGGTACACCGAGTGACATAACACCCATAATCGATTTTAAATTGACCGTCTTTCCGTTATAATGTAATTCGATTTCAGATTCGAATTGACCTGCTTTGTTAACAAGAAGTGTTGCCGGACGTGCATGTACACCCGTATCATCTGTAATCGTAAACGTTCTTTCCTTCACTCTCATTCATCCTTTCAACGAACTCCATTTTCTTTTCTTATTTACACACAATACTATATTTAAACCATCATGTGAAAATCTATCCTTATTATATACAAATTCCCTTTGTTTAGAAACATATTCACATCAAATTTCTACAGAATATTGATTTCTTTGTTCCATTATTTGAGTTCCCTCACCCAATATGATACTTTATTTTGTAGTAAAGTAAATAGGAGGATTATAAAAATGAGCATACATATTGGAGCTAGTAAAGAAGAAATTGCTGATAAGATTTTACTTCCAGGTGATCCACTTCGCGCCAAATACATTGCAGAAACCTTTTTAGATGATGCTAAATGTTACAATGAGGTACGTGGTATGTATGGATATACAGGTACCTATAAAGGAGAGCGCATTTCCGTTCAAGGTACAGGAATGGGAGTACCATCCATATCCATTTATGCTACTGAATTAATGCAAAGCTACGATGTACAAACATTAATAAGGGTTGGGACTTGCGGCGCTATACAAAGTGATGTAGAAGTACGTGATGTCATTTTGGCCTCAACCTCCTCAACGGATTCCCAACTGAACCGTGTGACATTTGGTGCTATTGATTTTGCCCCAACAGCTAATTTTAAACTATTAAAAGATGCCTTTGAGACAGGTCAAAAAAAAGGATTGCAACTTCGTGTTGGCAATGTGTTTACAAGCGATAGCTTTTATCGAGATCATGCAGAGGAACTTCATCAAAAATTGGCTTCTTATAATGTATTGGCAATTGAAATGGAAACATCTGCTCTATATACTCTGGCAGCAAAATACGGGCGCCGTGCTCTATCCGTATTAACTGTTTCAGATCACCTTTTAACAGGAGAAGAAACAACCTCTCAAGAGCGTCAAACTACTTTTAACGATATGATTGAAGTTTCATTAGACGCAGCGATAAAAAACTAACGATCACATAACCCGAACCGCCTCCTTTTTCTAGCATATGATGGTTAAAAAAGGAGGCTTTTTTTATGCGTTTTGCTCATTACTCCTATCGGCCTTATCCGATATGCCATACACAAAACCCAAATGATATGGTATACAGCTCTTTTCCTGTCTCCAGATATAGACAAGAGGAAACGGAATACCCTGAAATAGATCCTAATCAGCTTTTACAGTCAGCCAACACATTTCAAAATTTAATGGATGAAGCAGATAAGATCGTAAATGCATTTTCTGACTCAAAGGAATTTTGCTACAAAGTAATAGATGCTGCACAAAAAAATGAAAAAGATAAAGTGGAGCAATATATTAAGAGTACGGGAATCGAACAACCTATCTCCATTTCCTATAATCCAGACGGAATACACTTAACATTATCAGATGTAACAAATGACATTGAGTGTTGTGAATTGTCGATAGCCTTGCACTGGTAGGCTATCGATGTCCACGTTGTGCATTGAATCATCCGTGAATCAGAGGAAGAATGATGCTTCAGCTGATTCACCGCTCCATGTGTAGTATAAAATCCTACACCACATCAACATATACCCATTCCAACCAATAGTTATGTTATAATGAGAACTAATTCCTTTCACCATCTATCCCTGTTGGTAACATAAAAAATTTCAATGTTGACTACGGTCTGACTTCCCAAAAAGAGTAGTAGTACATTTGTTAAACAGGGGAAAGGCTACAGGTACTAGACCAATTCTGAGAGGATGACTTGTAATGGAACTTTTTTCAAACTTTCCTTTGTGGGTAGCACTTGCTTCCATTATTTTTGCTCAAGGCGTTAAAGTGCCCATACAATACATAGCTACAGGAGAATTCAATCCAGGTTTGGCATTTAGCACTGGTGGGATGCCCAGTAGTCATAGTGCTGCGGTAACTGCACTTACCACTGGAGTTGGTTTGGAAGAAGGGGTATCCTCATCCGTTTTTGCTGTTGCAAGCATTATTAGTATCATTATTATGTTTGATGCGACTGGAGTGCGTAGACATGCAGGCCAACAAGCAATTGTATTGAACATGCTTTTAAAAGATTTTCAGTATTTTATTGAGCAATCCAAAACTTGGGCTTACAAAGGAGATTACGAAAAAAAGAAAGAATTAAAAGAACTTTTGGGGCACCAACCCATTGAAGTTTTTTTTGGGGGGTTAACTGGAATTATTATCGCTATCGTACTATACCCTCTTTGGTAATATTTATATTTCTGCAAAAATTTAAACAAAAAAACCCTTTGGAGATAATCTCTAAAGGGTTTTTATAGTAAAAACAAGATTAGCTTTTTCTAATTTGTTCACGAAAAACCTGTAAGGCTTCTGTTTCGTTTAAATTTTTCATGGCATTTTCCGTTAATTTTCCGTTCCCTTTTTCAATTAAGTACACTTCAACTTCCTTTTTCCCCCACTTTTCGTATACATCCTTTACCGTTGGATAATACAAATCGATTTTATTACCGTTGATGGCAGAACCTTTGTCTGCCACAACCCCGTAGCCATACTCTGGAATAAACAGAATGGTACCGATCGGATATACACTTAAATCTGCAGCAATGGTCGAGTATAAGTCTCTTTTAACCTTGACACCAGAATAAGTAATACCGTATAACGGGTGGCCTGGACTTTTCCCAGTCGATTCTACCCCAGCAGTATAACCCGTTGCAACTACTGTATTACTTGGGTATTGTTCAAGGTTAATAGCATCCTCTAGCGTTTTCGGACCTTCAATTTGAACACTTGAAACATACCTTGTTTCCGTATCCATTTGTCTCAGTGATTTTTTCGCCAAAGCCAAACTCCTATACCCTTGATCTTTAAAATCTGAACTTGAATTGCTAGACTCCAAATCTATCATACGTAAATCAACTGCAGAAACGTTCGACACTGTGGATATAGTAGTATAAAATGCACCTAAAAATAGTACCGTCATGAACATTCTTTTGATAATTTTCATTTTTTTCAATGGATAACACCTCTCTGGATGTCATCATTTCCAAAATGATTATTTTTTATACAAAATTCATGGGGATTTTTTTAACGACGATTAAAACATTTGATATCCTCTTGCTCTAAGCATTTTCATGACAATACCAGATACAATCGTGCCGATAAATCCAGTAATTAAAATAACGATATCCACTGTCGTAGCCTGGAGCAGCTCTCCCCACGCTGTAGAGAATGCACGAGCAGGTTCCGTAAAGTAAGTAGAAGTAGGTAATTCATCTACAATCATTAGAACGATTATCGGATAAATAAATGACATGATCCATGTTTGCCGTAAAAGCATATTTAGGATAAAAGCAATGCCAAAAAATAAAACAAAGAATAATAGCATAGAAACGATCAATTGCAGCACAGTGTATTACCTCCAGATAGTTTATTCATTTTTCCTATTCCTCATTTTAGTATGGATTATGTGAAATAGGCAAGAATGAGGCGATGGTCAGGGAAGCTACTCGGTTTCCACGGACGACCCCGTTGCCATATTATAGGCCTATGTTGCAAAAAAACAAGGACAAATAATGTTTGTCCTTGTTTTTGATGTAACCTGCTAAGTGAAGAAGCAGCTCGCATTTTTAGTGAAATATATTGAATTTCCCTTTTTTCAACAACAGACCAATGCCACCTAGCTTTAGAAGCCAGCGGTTGTCAATAACTTTTTTCATTACGGTTGCTTGCCAGCCAAATAGCTTCTTCCCAAATACAACCCCAATTGCGTCATCATCACCTAATGAAGCAACTGTCCCTTTTATTTCAGGAACAAATTCCTCTGTCTCTTCACTTCCGCTAATTAGCGCTTTTAGGTTATGTGCAGCAATGTCCGCCATCTGCATGGCAATTTGTGCTGTAGGTGGGTATGGTCTTTCTGTCTCTTTATTCATAATTAATGCACAATCCCCTACTACAAACACATTTGAGTAGTCTGGTGCACGTAAATCTGGTTTCACTTCCACTTTTCCTCGGTTGTTTTCAAAGCCTGATTCTTCTACGATTGAATTTGCCCGAACACCCGCAGCCCATACAGTTGTTAGTGTCGGAATTTCTTCGCGTTTTTCATCCTTTTCGACGACAATTTTATCTGGATGACACTCTTTTAAGAAAGTACCAAGTTTAAATTCTACTCCTCTTGATTCAAGGGAATTCATTGCATATTCCACTAACTGTGGATCAAAACCAGGCAAAACAGTTGGTGCTGCTTCGACGTTTATAATTCGGACTTTACTTCTTTCAATATCATACTCCTTACATAGCTCAGGAACACGATTAGCTAATTCCCCAACGAACTCAATACCAGTGAAGCCTCCACCACCGACAACAATGTTCAAACGCTCTTGTTTCTTTTCAGGGTCATTATTATACATAGCAAAATTGTATTCGATATGCTCTCTGATGAGACGTGCAGTGTTAATGCTATCAATTGTAAAGGCATTTTCAATTAGTCCAGGTATGCCAAATGTTGCTGCTTCAAAGCCTAGCCCTACTACAAGGTAATCATAGTCGATTTCCCCACCATTTTTAAGAAGAACCTTGTTGTCATCTGGTTTAATGGATTCAACCGTATCTTGGACAAAATTCACCTTGCTAAAGTTAACAACATCCTTGATTGGCACACGGGTATTGTCATGGTGCAAATTTCCTGCTGCATTTTCATGAAGCCATGTCGTTTGATAGTGATAATCATGCTTGTTGACAAGTGTAATATTCGCATCATTAACGCTAATCATTTTTTGAAGCTTTACTGTTGTCATAATCCCGCCGTAACCGGCTCCTAGAATTACAATTTTCGGTTTATTCATGTGATCACTTCCATTTGTTTAATTTTGCGAAAAATGTTAAAAAAGTATAATAGGACATTACTGCTTGTGACTTTTTTCACGTATGAAGATGTAGTAATTTGTCACAAAATCGTAATATGATTTCTAGAGATAATCTTAGACCCTTTTGTTCTATTTTTCAACCCAAAACTTATTTTTTTAAATATTACAAATTTTAATCACTTGTGCATATTCACACATAGTTATTCACTTTATGATAAAATATAATTGCTTTTTAAATATGTAAAGAAAGAACAGGAGGAAACATTCGTGTCTGATCAAGTCTATGATGTAACAATCATCGGTGCTGGTCCTGTTGGATTGTTCACTGCTTTCTATGGCGGAATGCGCCAAGCAAGCGTTAAAATAATAGAGAGTTTACCCCATATTGGTGGTCAATTGTCTGCACTATATCCAGAAAAATATATATATGATATCGCTGGGTTTCCTAAGGTTCGAGCTCAGGAATTAGTTGATAACCTTAAAGAACAAACGGAGCTTTTTGATCCGTCGATTGTTCTTGACGAAGCCGTTCAAACGATCGAACACATGGAAGATGGATCATTTAAAATTGCAACTGATAAAGATATACATTTTTCAAAAACGATCATTATTACAGCAGGAAATGGCGCATTTCAGCCAAGACGGATCAACCTTGATAGAAGTGATGAATTTGAAGGCAAGAACTTGCATTACTATGTGGAAGACATGCACAAATATAAAGATCAAGACGTCCTCCTTTGTGGTGGCGGTGACTCTGCAGTTGACTGGGCATTAATGCTTGAACCAATTGCCAAAAGTGTTACGTTAGTCCATCGCAGAGATACATTTAGAGCGCATGAACATAGTGTGGAACAATTATTATCTTCACAGGTTAACATTAAAACACCATATGTCCCTGTTGAATTAATCGGTACAGACAAGGTGGAACAAGTTAAACTTACCGAAGTGAAAGAGAATAAGGAAGAAATTATAAATGTGGACGCCGTATTGATAAACTACGGTTTTGTATCGTCGCTTGGACCGATTAAAAATTGGGGTTTAGAAATTGAAAAAAACAGCATTGTTGTTAATTCGAAAATGGAGACAAATATTCCTGGTATTTATGCAGCTGGTGACATTTGTACGTATCCAGGTAAAATCAATCTGATTGCAACTGGTTTTGGTGAAGGCCCAACTGCAATAAACAATGCAAAAGCCTATATCGATCCAGGTGCACGTGTTCAACCGAAGCATTCGACTAGTATGTTTTAATATATGCGTGTTCAAGAAGCTGCCGAGTCAGAAGGTCGACTAATGTCGCCACGTCCTATGGCAACGTCGACACGAGCACGTCCTGTGCGTCGCAATCAAGTCGAGGCGACGTAGTTTTGTGGAGCGCAGTGTATTCTGGATATCCTTCGAGCCAAAAAATGTCCTTCATTAAGCTGATGAAGGACATTTTTTTGTTGTAATCCATTTGAGAACGATGGGCATACTAGAGTAGGAGGTGAAGAGACTATATGAGCGATACCTTCAAGAACACGATTGTTCCTGTTACATCTATCACGAGTGGAATAGGAAAGGAAATAGCTAACAATATCTTTTGTTTTCCAGTTCAAATTGTGAACACTTATTTTGTTGGGAGTTCTCATGAGGAATCATGGTTTCTCGTTGATGCTGGAATGCCAAAGTCAGCAGACAAAATCATCGAAGCAGCTGAAAAACGGTATGGCTCTCAAAAACCTGCCTTCATTATCTTAACTCATGGACATTTTGACCACGTTGGAGCTTTAGTTGAATTAATTGAACACTGGAAAGTCCCTGTTTATGCTCACGATTTAGAGATCCCCTATCTTACCGGTAAAGCGGATTATCCAAAAGGAGATCGTAAAGTAAACGGTGGTTTAATCAGCGAGGTTTCTCCTCTATTTCCAAATCACTCCATCAATGTAGGAGAAAATGTACATTCACTACCTGAGGGCGGAAATGTTCCTCGATTTCCAGAATGGGCTTGGATGCACACTCCAGGGCATACAAAAGGACATATTTCATTATTCCGAGATGAAGATCGTGCATTAATCGCCGGAGACGCCTTTGTCACGGTTAAACAGGAGTCACTGTACAAGGTATTTACGCAAACACAGGAAATTAGTGGTCCTCCAAAATATTTTACAACCAATTGGAAGGCTGCTCGTGCATCTGTTCAAAAGCTAAAGGAGATGAACCCCCGTGTCGCCGCAACTGGCCACGGCATCCCAATGCACGGAAACTTCTTGTCAGAAGAACTAGAAAAATTAGTGAACCACTTTGATGAAATTGCCAAACCGAGTCAAGGTGATTTTGTACACTAATCTTATATCATCTAAAAGACCTTGACGTTTTTAACGTCAAGGTCTTATTTTCACTAGCCTATATGATTGAAATGTTGATGATACTGGAATGAACCATTCTTATACAACCAGTTAATGAGAAGTATATTCTATAGCAGCATAATGGTAGGTGGGGAATTTTAGTGGTAATAAAGACTTGTTTTTCAAAATTTATCTAATATTATTAGAATATTACTTGACAATAATTACATATAATTATATTATTCAACTAAATTAATTACCTCAGATGCTTCAGAACCTAAACTGTCAAGCCTACACTCCCCCAGATTCCGACATAGTTAATAATTTTATATTTCACTTGATAACTAAATGAAGGGATGACTTGCTATCTTAGGAACAGGAAATATTACCTTAATTATTTTCATTTTAATTGTAGCTATGGGTATTTGGTTATACAAAAAAAATAGTTCTAAAAAGAAATAACAAGACTTTTTGAAGCCCCCTTCGAAAGATTAAGGAGGCTTCTTTTATGTAAACTATCTTCCCTAACTTTACTGAAAGCAAATTCACGTGTCGATATACGTGTGTTGTAGCCTTCTTCCCATAATATTTCAACCTCTTGTTAAAGTGATTTTGACTAAGTGGTTCTTTCTCTTAATCCTTCTGCACTTTTTCCCGCAACTACTAAATCAATAGCCTGCTCCAACGTAAGTTTTGGATATTGCTTTTGATTAGACATTTTCCCTACTAGTTTTCGTTTCTTCCTCTTATTTAAAGCCATAAAAAAACTACCTCCTCAATAGTGTTGTTTAGACATTTACTATCAAAAAGGTAGTGATTCACAACCTCGATTGCACCAATCTAGGGTTGTTATTATGCACATTCACACTTGTGAATCTTCATATTATTACTGTAACTCATAACCATTCAGCTATTCAGTGTTTTGAAAATTTTTATCTTTTCCTAAAAACACTATTTCTTTAACAAACGTTAATATTACAAGCTTGCATAAATTAACAATTCTCAGGCGTACCTTCTCTTTCTTTGGCCTTAAATGATGAACCACAACCACAAGATACAATGGCGTTTGGATTATCAATCGTAAATCCGCCGCCCATCATGTTTTGTTTAAAGTCAATGGTTGTACCCTCTATAATTGGTATGTCTTGTTTATTTAGTACTAACGGAATTTCATTAATTTCATCAGTTGTATCTAATTCCTCATTGACATCATAATCAAACCCCATGGAATAAGAGAGTCCACTACAACCGCCACCTTTAATTCCAAATCGAAGACGAACATTTTTTTGATCTTCTTCCTTCATCATTTCTTTAATTTGAAGACTTGCATTATCCGTAATCGTAAGAACCATCGATGATCCTCCTTTTCGTTCGTGTGTTAAAAGTCAACAAAGGGATACGCGCTAATATTTGTTGACTTTTTTAACGTTGATCAATCGTACTTTGAATATGATCAACTTTATTCCAGAAACGATCAGCTTCCACGTATTTATGAATATTTTCTTCTATACTAGTAAGTATACTAAGGTTAACCATATTGTTCAACTTATCTGTTCCAGTAATACATACCAGTAGAAGTTGTGTCAGCCCTGCCACGCATCCAAACATGTCCATCATTTGCCCACTTAACGTATAAATCGCCACCACTTAAATGAACGCAAATTTCTTTATCACGCAGCACATGACCATTTAACACCGCTGCTACAACGGAAGCACACGCACCAGTGCCACAAGCTTGGGTGACTCCTGAACCCCGTTCCCAGACGCGGAAATTTAGTTCTGTATCTGAAACAACCTCGACAAATTCCACGTTAACTCCTTCAGGAAATCGGTCATCCTTCGTAATCCTAGGACCCAGTTCATATAATGGCGCATCTTCTATTTTTTCAACAAAAAAAATGGCGTGTGGATTCCCCATCGAAACAGCTGTTATGTTCATGGATTTATCGTCAATCGTAAAAGGTTCATTAACAACTGTGTCACTTGAAGTGCCTTTCATTGGAATATTATTTCTAGTTAATATTGGTTCTCCCATATCGATCGTAACTTCATCAACGTAGTTATTGACTTCATGGACATGTGCCTGTACGTTGTTAGCCTTTGTTTCAATTGTAAATGCTTTGTTGGCAACTATTCTATTTTGATATGCATATTTTGCAACACACCGGAGTCCGTTACCACAATTTCTCCCTTCAGATCCATCTTTGTTAAAAATTCTCATACCAACATCCGCTTTGTCACTTGGATGAATAAGGATTAACCCATCAGACCCAATCCCTGTGTTGACATCAGAAACAGATTTAGCTAACGGGGCGAATATACTCTCATCAAAATTTGACTGAAACAAGTCAACAAAAATATAACTATTACCAAGTCCATGCATTTTTATATATGTTATTTCCATGTATCTATCTCCTGACAAATTTCCACTCGATCAGCGAAGTGGTAAAAGTTTAGAAATATCGCCATAGCTTGTCTTACAGGCCATGGCGATTTTCGTTTAAAATAGGGGATTCTCCTCTAAATACTGATATATATTTTTTACTAGCTCTTCAGGACTATCCGCAGTAACTGGATCTCCGTTTACAATCGCAAATAGATTCTGCGCACAGATCCCGCAAAAACTTGTACAACCATATTCTATAACATCAAGATCTGGATCTTTTTCCAGCTCTTCCATAGCGTTTTGTGAACCGCTTGCTAAATTATTCACACAAAATTCGATTATTGGATTCATCCATTTCACCTCTTGTATCAACGTAGATGAATCCCCCACTCAGGAAGTATCCTACCATATATGATGCGCAGTATTCAATTGTTTTATCTTAACTAGGTTGTTCAAAAGAACACGCACTTAACGAAGAAATACTTATTTTACGCCATTTTGTTCTAGTGCCTCATAGATCTTTTTTAAACGTGGGTTTCCTTCCGCTACAATTGTGTCATTAACCAAAACAACTGGATAAAATAAGTCCTCATTAAGCACTCTTTTTGAAAAATGCTGCTTCACTTCATCAGCAGGTGGATTAAAAATATCCACGTACTCGTATTTTATAGCGTCATTTCCGTATTTTCGTCCGATAGCAGCCTGCAGCCATTCATATGTGTCCTTGGATCCAGGTGCACCGACACAGCTTGCACAAATTTGATCTGCACCATAAACTGTAACCTTTACATTTTGTCCATTCAAAAGAAATCCCCCTTAACGGAAACGAAAGTTGTATATATTTTATTTTACAAAAGTTACATAAAAAGATAAAATAATTAATATGTAGCCTTACTGCTATTTAATAACAAATACGGTCAAAGAAGCATGTAGAATAGATTTTTTCTTACAAACCATTTATAATAGATCATGTAGAAAGGGGAAGATGAAACATGCAGGAACAGGTACAAGAGGTATTAAATAAATTGCGTCCATTTTTGCTTCGTGACGGTGGAGATGTTGAACTTGTTGATGTGGACGAAGGCATCGTACGTCTTCGTTTAATGGGAGCCTGTGGAAATTGCCCGAGTTCTACCATTACATTAAAAGCTGGTATTGAGCGTGCACTAATGGCAGAGGTTCCAGGTGTAACAGAAATTGAACAAGTATTTTAAATGCGTGATCAAGTTATGAACAACCTCTTTAAGCTTTTCTATTGAGCGTCCTCGATCTTCATATAGTAAGCCTCCTTTTGGATAAGGAGGCTCTTTATTTTTTCTAGGTTCTTTATTTGCTTTTTTCTACATAGAGCTCCGTTACTTCTAAGCCATTGTTTGAAACAGATAAAGGGAACCATTTAAATTCAGGGTAATCCTTTTTCCATCCTTCTATATTTTCTTTCACTGATTTTGGATCGGCCACAACCATGATCGTTGGCCCCGCTCCACTTAAAAAAACACCATAACTACTATGCTCTAAGTACGACTCTATATCATCATAATGCGGAATAAATTGTTTTCGATAAGGCTGGTGAAATAAATCTTTTTTCATCATTTTTCCTACCAAAGCCCAATCCTGCATACAAATTGCAGCAACACTTACATTCGCTATACTACTCGCTTGCACACTTTTTTTATAAGCAAGTTCTTTGGGAAGCACATCTCTTGCTTCACTCGTTTTTAACTCGTATTCTGGGATGATGGCTACAAACTCAGCCTTATCAACAGATACCTTGATCCAATCTACCTGACCATCATAATGACCAATAATACATCCTCCAATAAGGGAAGGTACCACATTGTCTGGATGACCCTCTATCCAAGTTGCAAGCTCCACTTTATCTTCGATGGATAGATTTAAATCCAAGGTACGATTTGCCAATTCAATTCCCGCGATTGTTGCAGTTGCACTACTTCCAAGTCCACGTGCTAACGGAATGTTACTTGTCATCTCAACCCGACATGGGGGAAGATCTTTTTTCCCAAACCTCGTAGCTACTTTAGATCCAATCTGATAAATAAGATTATCCTTTCCCACAGGAATGCCATTTAAGTTAGACGATAAAGGGATAAATTCCCACTTATCACTATTTAGTACGTATAGATCCAAATATAAATTTAGTGCCAAACCGACCGAATCAAATCCCGGACCCAAATTGGAGGTACTGGCTGGTACACGAATATGATAGCTCATCGACGAACACTGTCCCGGATTACCTGGACAACCCTTTCTTCATCGTTTGGAAGCTTTCTTGGACTCATGTCACTGTAATCAATTGCTGTTGAAGGATCCTTCAATCCATTTCCAGTTAATACTGTGACAACTGTTTCACCTGCTGCAACGTTACCTTGCTCCAATGTTTTAAATAGTCCAGCAACAGAAGCACAGGACGCAGGCTCGGCAAAGATTCCCTCATTTGTCGCAAGCCATTTGTATGCTGCAATCATTTCTTCGTCTGTAACCTCATCTATTGTGCCACCAGACTCTTCCCTTGCCTGAACAGCACTTTCCCAGCTTGCGGGATTACCGATCCGAATCGCAGTTCCAACTGTTTCTGGTTGCTCAAACACACGGTTATGAACAATTGCAGCGGCTCCACTCGCTTCAAATCCCATCATTTTTGGCAAACGATAAGCACGTGCTTCATGGTATTCCTTAAATCCTTTCCAATAGGCAGTGATATTTCCAGCATTACCCACAGGAATAAATAAATAATCTGGTGCTTTTCCTAATTGATCACATACCTCAAATGCTCCCGTCTTTTGTCCTTCAATTCGATAAGGATTGACCGAATTTACAAGTGTTATCGGCTCTTCCTCGCTAACTTTCCGAACCATTTTTAACGCATCGTCAAAGTTGCCCTCAATTGAAATAATGTCAGCACCATACATGACCGCCTGAGCAAGCTTTCCTTGAGCAATCTTTCCTTCAGGTATAACGACAATACATTTTAATCCTGCTCTTGCTGCAAAAGCAGCAGCAGAAGCCGATGTATTTCCCGTAGATGCACAAATAACTGCGCTTGCTCCCTCTTCCAATGCCTTTGCAATAGCCATTACCATACCGCGGTCTTTGAACGAACCAGTTGGATTAGCACCTTCTATCTTTGCATATGCGTGAACATTGTATTGATCGGAAAGCTTTGTAAGCTTTATCAACGGCGTATTACCTTCTAGTAATGAAACCTTTGGGGTACTTTCGGTAACTGGTAAATATTTTTCATAATGTGCCAATAAGCCATTCCATGCCATGATGCTTACTCCTCCCCATCTACACGATAGTAGCTAATTATTTTTTTGACCACGGACAATTCACTTAGATTTTCTATACAATTTAAAAATTGCTGTTTATTGACCGTATGTGTGACCATGACGATTTCAGCTGTATTTAATTCCTTATTTGGGAGTGGCAGCTGTAATATTTTTTCAAAGCTAACCTTTTGATTTGCAAAAATATCGGTAACCTTAAAAAATGTACCCGTTTCATCGTCAACTTCCATTCGAATGAAATATTTCGAATATCTCTCTTTGTTATCCTTTAATTGTGTCGTATATTGTGGACTAATGTATGAATTCCCGCTCACACCTAAGCGTATATTCTTTACTGCGGCCATCAAATCGGATACGATAGCTGATGCTGTTGGTAGACTCCCTGCACCAGGGCCATAAAACATCGTTTCTCCTACTGCTTCACCATAGACATAAACAGCATTGTATTCATTTTTCACAAGTGCTAACGGATGGTCGTTCGGAAGTAAAGTAGGCTCTACGCCGACCTCTACCTTCCCATCATTTATTGCTGCAATTCCTATGAGTTTAATCGTATAACCAAGCTGATTAGCAAACTTAAGGTCATCTTCGGTAATCATTGTTATTCCTTGTGTTTCCACATCCTCTAGCCGTATATTCATTTTAAAAGCTAAGTTAGCAAGCAAAGTCATCTTTCGTGCTGCATCTAGTCCTTCCACATCTGCAGTTGGATCTGATTCAGCAAACCCTAATTCCTGAGCTTCTTTTAAAACGGAAGCAAAAGGAAGCTGTTCTTCGGTCATTTTAGTTAAAATAAAATTTGTTGTCCCATTCACGATGCCCATCATTTTTTGAATACGATCAGATGCAAGCCCATCAGATAAGGATCGCAAAATCGGAATCCCGCCAGCAACACTTGCCTCAAAAAAAACGTCACAGCTATTTTCTTTCGCTAACTGAAGCAACTGTGCTCCACTGACTGCCATTAAGTCTTTATTTGCTGTAATGATATGCTTTTTCTGCAAAATAGCTTGCTCTAATATCGTATAGGTGTTGTCAATTCCACCCATCACTTCTACTACTACATCAATTTCGTCATTATATATAAGATCATCAACATTGGTTGTTAATACACTCGGATCAATCGCCACATCTCTTTTTTTAAGGATATCGTTAACGAGGATTTTCGTAATTCTTATCTCACACCCTAATTTATATTTAATTTGTTCTTGATGGTTTTCTAAAATTTTAACAACACCAGACCCTACGGTACCTAAACCGCACAATCCTATATTAATCTGCTGTTTCATTTCTACGCCCCCTCATTGTATCCTTATAGTGTACAGTTGTTTATATATAGGGGACATTATACAGACTAACTCTTACTTTGACAAGTGAAAATACAGCCTAATTTCCAAAAGCACTAGCGGCCGTTTTTAAAACCTCCCATACACAAGCGAACTCGTTTCAGCAAGCTGAAACATTGGGGAATCAGATGGAGTCTCGACTCCACCTGATTGGAAATTCCCACCTACGCTTCGCTTAGAGGTGGGGGTCTAAAACCCTAAAACCATTTAAAGATAAAAAAAAGCTAAGAGTCTGCAACTCAAAGCTTTTTCGTTGTATTTAATTAAATACAGGTGTTTTTGGTTCTTTTCCTTGTATAACAAGCCGAATGTTTTCTAAACAGAGCTGTGCCATTGCTTCACGAGTTTCGATGCTTGCTGAACCAATATGTGGGAGACAGATGACTTGATCCAATGCTAAAAGTGGGTGCGTATTTCTAATTGGTTCCTCCGTATAAACGTCTAAGCCAGCTCCCCTAATTTCACCTTGCATCAATGCTTCATACAAATGATTCTCGTTCACAACCTGTCCACGGGAAGCATTGATGAAGATAGCGGACTGCTTCATTCTTTTAAATGCATTTTTATTAAACAAATTTTTCGTTTCCTCACTTAGTGGCGCTAAACATACTACATAATCCGCTTGTTCTAGCAAATTATCAAAAGACAAATAGGTTGCACCAAGGGATTCCTCTGCATGTCTCTTTCTTGACCTGTTATAATATACTATTTCCATTTCAAACCCTTGTGCACGTCTAGCTACAGCCTCACCGATTCTCCCCATCCCAACAATACCAATCTTCTTGTGGTGGACATCGGTTCCCGCCAACAAAAAGGGAGACCAATTTTTCCATTTGTCTTTCTTTACATAGTCGCTTGCTTCTACTATTCTTCTAGCCGTACTAAGCAACAATCCAAATGTTAAGTCAGCTGTCGTTTCAGTAAGAACATCGGGCGTGTTCGTTACGATAATGCCCTGTTGTTTTGCTGCTTTGACATCTATGTTGTCGTATCCTACTGCAAAATTAGCAACGACTTTTAATTGTTTCATTCTCATAAAAAAATCTTTATCCAGTTCATCTGTTAACATGCTAACAATAGCATCCGACTTTTGGCTTTCTTCCATTAACGTTTTACGTTCGATTGATTTTTCCTCATATGGCCACATTTTAATATCAAAATATTGTCGGTATTCACCAACAATGTGCTCCGGCAATTTTCGTGTAATATAGAGACGTGGTTTCGTCATTTCGGGATTTCTTCCTCCTTTTACCAATCAATAATTGGAATTTGTAACGATGCGGCATCCATACCAATCTCACCGAAAAAAGATTTTATATATTTCTCGTAGATGGTTTGTTTTTTCAATATTTCTTTAAATTGCTTATAACTATATTCTAGGTTATGTGACTGAAATCCTTTTTCTAATTCATCAAATAAGTGCGTCGGAAATAGCAGCCGTCCATAAATCAATCGCCAACAAAAAATGGACATTTGCGACTGTTTACCATACTCTTGTAGGAAGTTCTGAATTTGCTGAAAAGGATCCTCGATTTCTTGTAATAAAAGAAATCGAATATATTCGGCAATATCCCGAGCTGGATGATCATATACTAAATCTTGTGGAAAAATAATTTGTTGATCCAATTGTTGGTTATACCGTATAAAATTGATTGTACCGCGATCTGTTTCATTATATCTTGTATCTAACTCTGTTTCTTGTAAATATTGTAGTGCATTTTCAGTCAACCCGATCATATATGGAAAAGTATCAACAAATAATCTGTGAAATGGTGACGCTTTTGTGGTTGTCTTGTTTACGTACATCTCTTCATAAAAGGCTAATTTGTTCGCCCAAAGTGTTCTCCATTTACCATAACTTGAAAGATGCTTTGGCTCATATGGATAACGTTTCGCTGCATTATGAAACATAGCTAACTTACACCCGTTCGATAAAGATGAATCGAGTGATTCCTTGATTTGAGCTTCAAGTACCACATATGTTTTTTGATCATATTGCGTCACTATATATCCACTGTGGGAGAAAATAGGAGTTGCAACATGGATCATTCCTTGGTTGTGAAGAAAGTCTGCTATTGCCTTTTGTTCATAGTGTACTTCTTCACTGTAAGCGGTAGGAATGATAAAATAGATATGGTTCTTTATTCTGTATCCTTCGATTCCATTTATCGTAATTTTGCTTCCGTCAACATTATGAAGATATTGGGATAATACTTCCTTCAACGATTATCTCCCCTTCTTCAGCTTTTTGTTCATCTTATGATAAGTTCCGATAGATCTGAACCTTTTCATGGAAATTATCATTCCATAAGATATTAAGGATCCTATACTAAAAAAGATTGGTGTGAATGAAATGGAAAAACAAACGAAAAAAAGTATGTTAGAAAAAAAAGCACGAGCGTGGCTGGAAGAACGAGGTGTAACGATCGATGATATCGCCGATCTTGTTTACTACTTACAAAACAAATATCATGATAACTTAACATTAGATGAATGCCATTATCAGGTTGATCGGGTTCTTACAAAACGTGAAGTACAAAACGCAGTGATTACTGGAATTCAATTAGACGTCTTGGCCGAGAAAAACCAATTAGAGTCACCACTGCAAGAAACGATCGCTAAAGACGAAAGCCTTTATGGGGTCGATGAAATTATTGCATTATCAATTGTTAACGTATATGGTTCAATTGGATTTACCAATTACGGCTATATTGATAAACAAAAACCAGGCATTCTAAAAAAATTAAATGACAAATCATCTGGTGATTGCCATACTTTTTTAGATGACATCGTTGGAGCTATTGCTGCTGCAGCATCTAGCAGGCTTGCCCACGGAATAGCTGATGACGAATAACATTCCTACCTTTGTACTTGGTTAGGAAAATATTCAAAGCATGAAGCGAACAGTAAGTATGTATACACATCACACAACCTGTTACTCATTGCCTTTTTTTAGACCATACCTTATGTAAAAAGCTTGTTGGATTCCTAGTAGTCCAACAAGCTTTTGTTCGTTATATCATTGGAATCCATTCTTCAAGGGAATGGATTTGAAATGTCGGTTTAATCTCATATTGCTGTAGTTCTTCTGCTGTAGTAATGCCAGTAAAAACCATTAGTGTATCTAATCCGGCATTCATTCCAGCTAATATATCGGTATGATAATTATCCCCCACCATAACAGTTTCAGATGCCGATAACCCTATTTTTTCTAGTGCCTGATCCATTATTATTGCCTCTGGCTTTCCTACAACAAGTGGTTGAATACCTGTACTTACAGTAACAACAGACGTTAGTGATCCATTGCCTGGCAGTAAACCCCTTTCTGTTGGAATTGCAACATCCCCGTTCGTCGAAATAAAGGAAGCCCCAGAGCGAACATTTAAACATGCGGTTGCTAATTTTTCATAAGTGATCTCTCGGTCAACCCCCATTACAACATAATCACAATCTTCCATAGACAAAGTCAAATCGGCCTTCTCTAATGCGTCGAATAAGCCTTCTTCACCGATTGCGTAAACAAGTGCATTTTCTTTCTCCTGTTTTATGTAAGAAGCAGTTGCCATGCTCGTTGTGAATATCTCATCTGGAATAGCTGGAATATCCATGCTGTTAAGCTTACGAGCAACTTGTTCCTGCGTTCTAGAAGAATTATTCGTTAAAAAAAGAAGTGGAATTCCTTTATCTTTTAATGTTTTAACAAAATCGGATGCAGCCTCAATTTTTTCGGTACCACGATACATTGTCCCGTCAAGATCAATGAAATACCCTTTATACTGTTTCATAACCGTTTCCTCCTTCTTGATCTGAACCGTACATTGGAAAAATCAGTCCTTTTGTCCAGTAAAAGTAGAGGCTGTCCCAGTTTCCCCCTCAACATAATCCCTCACTCGTTGTGTGTAGTGTTCCATTGACGAAAGGCTAGAATCCATTACCTGTTTTATTTGTTCATGATCAATATGCAAATAATCCTTAACAAGCATTTTCCTTAATGCAATGACTTCTTTGTACATGTGTATTTCGTTTTCTGGGAGAACTTTTTCGTCAACAAGAATATCCACAATATCCTCAAAGCTTCCAGGATCTCGCATGATAAAACCGTCTATTATCATATTTCCTATGTCTAGCATAGATTCAATGGTCATATGAACCATTCGTTCAAGGCTGAGCCTCTCTAGAAACGAATCAAATGTATGCTGATGGTACTCATTTATAAGTCCTTCCATGTAGAGAATTGTTCGTTCCATTTCGTTTCGATCAACAAAATACATGACACGATCCCTCCTACAGTTTCATTTATCAATCATACCACAGACACAGATCAACATAAAAATCGATTTGGACAAAAAAATCAGCTATGATATGATTAGAAAAATACGACGTATCGTCAATAATACTGAAAATTGAAGTCTTTTCTTATACTTTAATCGGACAAATAACTTAAAGTATTCGATTAACCAAAAACGAAAGGTGAAAATTATGGAAAATAACTGGACAACCATCATCGATGAAACTGAATTGATGAAAAGTAGGATAGTCAGTTTTAAGGGCTACTATCATCGGTATGATCTCATCATTTTCCAGTCTGATCGATTTAAAGGGAAACAACTTGTAGTGGATTTGCAAAGTAATCGGTTTTCTCTATTAGATCAAGTGACATTGGAAGAAGAAGCATTATTAGAACACGATCTTAATTACACTGAGGTAGAGGCTGATGACCTAAGGCGATTTCTCCGAAGTCATTTTTCCTCTTAAATCTTTAGTCAACACTTCATAATTACGAACCCCTTTGGTCAAACTACTGTACAAAGGAGGTTTTTTACGTGTCTGAAGAGGGCAAAAAGAAATATTCCGATTTTTCAAATGTAGAAAGTTTGAGAAACGAATTGGTACCCGAAGAAACTCCTGAGGGGCCATACGGTTCACCAATTAGAAAAGATATGCCCGTTGAAGGAAAATCTACACCTTGGGAAAAGGGGCAAAGAAGAAAAAGCCAGTTCACATATGCGTATAAAGATTTTCACCAAGATCTTCCAAGAAAATTAGAAGGATCTCACCCGCTTCACGATCATGAGGGAGACGTAAAACCAGAACAAGAGAATGATTAATGGTCTAAAAGTGTGAAGCGAACTCGTTTCAGCAAGCTGAAACATCGGGGAATCAGATGGAGTCTCGACTCCACCTGATTGGAAATTCCCACCTACGCTTCGCTTAGAGGTGGGGGTCTAAAAACCTAAAACCATTTAAAGATTAAGCTACTGGTTTGAAGTAGCTTAATTTTCTTTTACACGCCTTAATACAAAATAAGCACAACCAAAATTACAGTATTCATATAAATAGTCCTCTGCGGTACTGATTTTCGTATCAAAAGAGGCTTTCGGATTTTGGTCATCGTAAAATCCTTTTAATCGTAGCTGATCATATCCCCAGTCCCCTAAAATGAAGTCATATTTACTTAGAATATCACTATACCGTTCCTCGAATGCCTCTTGCTGAAACCCGTTCTTTGCTTCTTCCATTATTTCATATTTTTTCCCTTGTATATCAATCATTATGTCTCACCCCTTGAAAAATACGATCCTTAGCTGGTTATATTTTATCATATTTTTTAAAGCGAATCTTCAAAAAGTAAGTAATGGACACAATTTCTAGCATGTAGAAGATCAAAATGACTCACAATAAAAAGGGGAGCATCTTTAGGCTTTAACAGTCAGGAGGTTTTTTATCGTGATAAAAAAGTATTTTTTCACATCACTGCTTGCTTCGACACTATTTGTTGCAGGTTGTGCTAATAGCAATAATGCAACCGAACAAATAGATCAAGGTGGTATTGATGGAGGTAATAGCGGCGAGGCGAATGACCCTGCAACTTTAGGGCCAACAGACGACACTTCCTCGCGTTTAGGATATGTTCGTTATGATAAAGATCAATTAGATATGGATGCAGAACAAAATCACGCTGTAACAATTGACCGTCACAAACTGGCCGACACAATTACACGATTGATTTTACGAAATGAAGGATTTGGAGATGCCGCAACACTCGTTACAGATGACGAAGTGCTTATTGCATATGACAAGCCAGATGATTTAGATCCTGATGAAGCAGCGACAATTGTAAAGAAAACTGCAATGTCGATTACACCACGTTTTTACCACGTCTATGTTTCAGATAAGGCAGTTACGTTTAGGGACATCCAAAGTCTTAAGAATTCGACATCAGAAAGCGATGATCACCAAAACACTCTCGATAGTATCATCGAGGACATGAAAGAAGCTCCCCAAGGTGAAGATGTTAAAATGAAATCGGAATAAACCATACACCCTTCTTCTGCTTACTGAGGAAGGGTGTTAACTTTAAATTGATAAGATTACCATTAATCATTCTAAGACACATGTACAAACTATAATTAATGGAATTGGAAGGTGCTCAGATATAAGCGACATATCTTCTTTAAAACTCGAATTTGGGCACGAACTATGAGTGGAGGTGAATACAGATCACATGCTAGTCAAACGGAGACCGCTTCACTGCTTTTTTCTTTTTATGCTTTTCTTTATTTTGGTATCAGATGTTCATGCTGAAGAAAAAAATGAAGACGAAGAGAAAATGGCGCTCTACAAAAAAACAGAAGCAGTTACTCTTGTCCCTTGGTATTATTTAGCGGCTATTGACAAATATGAAAAGAATACGACAAAAGAGAAATCCGAAAAACTCATAACCATTGATATACCCGAAACAAAGTGGTATGGAATCGGAAACCCAAGTAGAACAAACGATGATAGAATCATTTCTCTTTTTAAAGGAATCGGGAAAGATGGAAATGGAGACAATCTTGCAGACCCTGATAACAATGAAGATGTTCTTTTCACAATGGCAAATTACCTAAAGAAATTCGGACGAACCGAACAGGATATTAAGATTGGACTATGGCGTTTTTACCATCGGGACTTAACGGTACAAACGATTATGAACATGGCAAAAGTGTATCAGACATTCGGAACATTAGATTTAAATAACCGTTCATTCCCGCTTCCCCTTCATGCCAATTATAGCTATAAAAACACATGGGGGGATGCCAGAGGGTTTGGTGGGAGACGTATTCATGAAGGAACTGATATTTTTGCTAACTATGGTGTACCAGTAAAAGCAACAACATATGGAGTAGTCGAAATAAAGGGATGGAATCGTTTCGGTGGTTGGAGAATTGGAATAAGGGATATGAACAATAATTACCACTATTATGCTCACCTAAACGGTTATAAAGATGGAATAGAAGTTGGGGATGTTGTGAAACCTGGAGATATAATTGGATCAGTAGGAGCAACTGGATACGGGCCACCTGGCACATCCGGAAAATTCCCACCTCATTTGCATTATGGTATGTATAAAGATAACGGTTATAGTGAGTGGTCATTTGACCCTTATCCTTATTTAAAACGCTGGGAACGTGCTGACAAACATAAATAAAATGAAAATGGACCTTTTAAAATAAGGGTCCATTTTCATTAACATTCATATTACTTAGATTTAGAAGTTTTTCTTGCATGTAAAATACTTGCGATTAAACCGCCCCAAATAATGATTACACCAATAAGTCCCATCGTAATAGCGCCACCAGACATTATCGCGCCACCTCCTCATCTTCGGAGTCTTGATTACTATTAGCAGCATCGTTCGGCCATTTTTTAAGTGTAAGTAATGCACCGACAAACATCGCTCCGATTGCAACTATCCAGCCATAGTTAAAGAGGAATTCAATTGGATAATCACCATATGCTCCTGAAATTTCGTTTTTTAAATTTTGTAGCATCATGAAACCAAGTACAATTGGAGTAATTACACCTAAACATAGCTTCCACCATGCACCAAGTTTAATATCGGAAATGTCATCCGCATGTGCTTGGAAGTCTTTTAAAAGCTTTGCAAACCATGCAATTGCTACAACTTCAAACAACCCTGACAATGCTACCCCATAATTGTTAATGAAGTGATCAACAGTGTCTAATAAATTGAGTCCGCCTTGTGTCGCGAACAACAACGATAATAAGGTTGCAAGACCGCCGCCAAGTAAAACAGCCTTCCCACGAGAGATGTTAAACTTCTCTTGGACACCAGCAATATAGGTTTCTGAGATCGAAATGAGAGAAGATAACCCCGCTAATACTAATGATGCGAAGAACAGGAATCCAAAGAAACCTGATGCTGGCATTTGACTAATGATTTCGGGGAATACCATAAAGGCAAGCCCTACTCCCCCTTGGACAACTTCAGAAACTGCTACGCCAGATTGTGAAGCCATAAAGCCTAACGCAGCGAAAACACCAATACCCGCCAATAATTCAAATGATGAATTTGCAAAACCAGTAATAAATGCATTGTTTGTTATGTCTGATTTTTTCGGCAAATAAGAAGAATACGTGATCATGATAGCGAATGCAATCGATAAACTAAAGAATATTTGACCATATGCTGCAACCCAGACAGAGCCGTCGGTTATTGTTGACCAGTCAGGTTTAAAGAATGCATCTAGACCATCCATTGCACCTGGAAGTGTTACAGCTCGGATAACAATAATCGTAAAAATAATTGCTAATGCTGGAATGAATATCTTGTTTGCAGCTTCAATTCCTTTTTTAACCCCACGATTAAGTGTAAATAAAACAATTGCCCAAACGACTAGAAGTGGAATAGCAACCATTGGAACTAATGCGCCAAATGTTCCTGGATCTCCTAGTTGTAAATAGTCGCCTACAAAGAATGCGGTTGGATCTGCTCCCCATTGTGTACCAAATGAAAAAAATGCATACATAATTGCCCAAGCAATAATGACAGGATAGTAAGTGGAAATAATAAAGGATACACCTACTTGCCACCAGCCAATCCATTCCATTCCTTTACTAATTTTTCGATAAGACCTTGGTGCAGAACCACGATATTTATGTCCTATCGTGTATTCCATAATTAATAATGGAATACCTGCAGTTAGAAGTGCAAACAAATAAGGTAAGAAAAATGCACCTCCACCGTTTTCATACGCTGTTGCAGGGAATCGCCAAATGTTTCCTAAACCAATCGCAGAACCCATTGCAGCCATCAGAAAGCCTAATCGAGTTCCCCACTGTGAACGATTTTCCATGAAATTACCTCCTTTTTGAAATCAACCTTTTACATGCTTTAAGAGGTAGTTCAAAAAGTCACCAAATGATAAGCTGCGCATCTCTTCGTTGGCTTGTTTTTCCGGTCCTTGGAAAAGAAGCCCGCTTTTCCTTCGTGCGATGTATAATCGAGGAAGCTTTCCTTGTGCTCATGTAGGTTATGTCTACACTGCGCTCCTCAAAACTACGCCGCCTCGACCTGCTTGCTTCTAATTCGGCGACTTTTTGAACACTCACTTTAAGAAGTAGAAGAGGGATGTTTCAATTTTTAATTTATTCTGATATTTATCATTATAGCCGAGACTATCTTCCTATGTCAAAGAAATTTTCATTGCCGAGAAGGCGGGGATAGACGCCTGATAACTTTCGTAAACAACGTGTTTCCTAGAGGAATATACGTTGTGACGAAAATCTATGCTTTCTAGAAAACGAGGCAACCGCCATATCCTATCACGGAAGCCTCGTTTTTGTAAAGACAAGTCTTTCATTCGGTCTGTTCTTTTAACGAATCCATTGGTATGGATAAGGTCGGATCTTCTCCATCATTACCGCCAATATAATCTGGAACTTCACCAGTAATACCTGTACGAGAAATCGGAATACTTTGCTCGATACTGATCGGTTCAGAAGCAAAAGGAATAACAACACTTAATTCCACTTTAATACGTACAAAAACGATGATATAGGCATTGTTATAGCCCCATTCTACTAATTTATCATCCACTTCTGTAGATACAAAGCCAAGCACATCTAAATTCACTGGTACTTTAGGCCCTAGACTGCCAAGCAGGGGTATTCCTAAAACTTGCCCAATCGGAATTTGGAGTAAATCTTTACTTTTTTGAATCTCTTCTTTGCTTGGGTTTGATTCTGGATCCGTACTTACATCAAGTGGTACACCTGGATCCGGTACAACACCATCTTCAAGTAAATTTAAATAATTTTCAACTCTATTCAGTATATTACGCTGAACCCTGTTCTCCACAACCGTATTAAAACTATAATGTACAATATTTCCGTCTTCATCCTTTTCAAATTCGATTAGATTGTCAACATCTAAATCTTCTGCCATTTTTTTGTTTACCGCTATCCCTATTGCCATATTAGCCAACTGCTCTGTTCTTGTTTTAGCAATATCCATTAACACTGGCTTGATCCCATTATTTATAATAACAACACTTATAATGGAAGTAATAATGAAAAAGATAAGCGTGACAACGACAATATGTTTCATTGGAGGCGGAGTCATTATTCGTTTAAACTTTGGTCTTCTACGCACAGTAAATACCCCCTTATGGAGAAATTTATGCATGTCTCAAGGGGGGTAGAATCGTTTCATTCATTTTAACTACTGAAAAGTCGTCTCACAAGCGGCAATAACAATATTCAAAGTTTCAGCTAAATCCAACTCGTATAATTCTTCCACGTCTTTCCCATCTTCTTGAAGGATTCGAATAATCGGACGATCACATAAATGTTTGTTTTGTTGTAACACGACTCCTGATCTTCCATCACTTAATTGCACCTTAAGTCCATTTGGATAAACAGCAATACTTCTACGAAACGCTTCAACCATTTTTTTGTCATATAATGTTCCAACACCCGCATAAAGAATTTCCATGCCCTCATGTGGAAGCATAGCATCCCGGTAGACACGATTGCTTGTAACGGCATCAAACACATCTGCAATTGTAATTAATTTTGCGTAGAAATGTATTTCACAATCCTTTAATGCACGCGGATAACCTGATCCATCTAAACGTTCATGATGTTGAAATGCACAATGAGCAGAAACTAAAGGAATATTTGGAATCTTACGTAAAAATTCAAAGCCTGCTTCCGTATGACCCTTAATGATTTCAAATTCTTCATCTGTTAGCTCACCCTTTTTTTGAATAACCTTCGTCGGTAAAAAAACTTTCCCAACATCGTGCAAAATCGCGCCGAGTCCGATTTCCTCGAGTTGTTGCTCTGTCAGCCTTAACTCCGTTCCTAGTGCTAATGAATAAATGGTAACATTAAGCGAATGTGTGAAAATATAGTCATCATTGATCAAGATATCTGAAAGAATGGACAACACTTCTTCTGAGCTCTGAAGTTGATTCAGAATTTTTTTCACTATATTCGCCATTTTCCGCCCCGTTTTTTCGAACACAAATGATTTTTTAGCAAGACCTTCTTTTTGAAATTGGGCAAATGAGGATTTTATTGTCCGATAGGATTCCACTCGAAGTTCATCCGTTATGGGCGGAGTGATCATTATATCATCCGAATCACTATCCGAAATATAAACATATGTAATATTTAATTGAATGAGTCGTGTTATCATCTTATCTGTAAGCTCTACACCTTTTTGCAGCAAAATTCGGCCATTTTCATTATAGATTGTTTTAGCTAGTGTTGTTCTTGTTTGGATTGATTTAGTGGCTACTAGTCTCATCATTTTACTCCCTAACACCATTCGACATTATTCTTATAAAGAATACCAAAAATTCTCAAGATTTGCTATACAAACCTTACGAAAGCACAGATCTTTTTTTCACTTACTAAAAAAACAAAGGAGCACGCACCGCTCCTTTGTTTTCTACTAAGTTTCATTCCGAGAAAGCGAACTCGTTTAAGCAAGCTGAAACATCGGGTAACCCTAAAATTAATCAGCAATCTTTAACAATGCTTCTTTCCCAGTCATACCTTCTGTCCATCCCTTTTCTTTCGCACCAATAGTGACCTTATCTAAAGGCGCTTCCAGTAATTGATCGATTGTGCGTACACCTGTTGCACGTGCTGCAATAATATTTCGATCTGCTAACTTCTCATTTAACAAATCAACATCCAAAGCTCCACACATAATGTACCCGATCTCATTTGAAACAACTAGAAGATTCGTTTTTGGAAGTTCCACTCGAATTGCCGTAAAAGGAATATTATCAATTAATAATGGTTTTACTGAAATCAAGATAGATACACTCCCTTCTCCCTAACACTATATGGATGAAGGAAGAAGATGTGCACTATTATTTTGAACTGTCACCGTTTTGTAAATTTGTTAGCGTGTCGTTCAATAATTGTCTTGCAGTGTTTTTACTAGTAAATCTCTCAAAAACTCAGGCATGTAGTATTTTTTCACTTTTGATCTTGCTAGCTCTGGTAGTAATCCGCCAAATGTAAACGTGTCTGCTGTTACAACTTGATATCGTTGATCTGGCTGTAGTGGTTTGCCATCAACCAACACATCCGTTACTGTTTCGTTCCCGTCAGTATGCACCTTTGTAATGACGTCCAAACCAGCAAAGGCCATACGTCCTAAAAGCTTACCACGAAAGCCAAATCCCTTTAGTTCAAATTCCACAAAACGCTTCGAGCGAGATTCTCTGATAACTTCTAACAGTTCATCCCCTTTTATCTCGACCTTACAAGGATTAATTGGATGTGGACAAATACGATGCACATCTCCATATGTCACATCACCCTTATCCAGCCCCTCCAACAATACACCTGTATTTAACATCGCAACATCCGCATTTGTCCAATCTAATAGTGTTTGTGCAAAGTGGCGCATGATCTCTGTATCCTTAAACCAATTAACATCAATATCGTGATCTAATGTAAGGATCGTTTGGCTAAGAAGCGTTGTTGCCTTGCTATGGAATACCTTTAACTTTTGTACTGTTTCTATATCCCTTTGAGAATGACTTATATTTGTTGCACAAGCTTTTTTATGCACGAGCTTTTTTGCAGAATGATCCCAAGTTAAATGAACCTCTCCTATATAATTGCCAAACTTTCCTGCCGCAGTCATCAACGTATTTCCAATATACTCTCCTTCGAGAAACAAGTGATGTGTATGTCCCCCAATGATGACATCAATATCTTTGTACCTACGTGCAATCGTTTCGTCATCACTTAGTCCTAGGTGAGAAAGCAGTACAATAACATCTACTTCCTTTTTCATTTTTGGAATCATCTCATCTAGAACATCGAATGGCGCAAATACATCCCAGCCAAGGATCTTGTAAAGTCTGAAAAAAGGCGCTGTTACGCCTACAAAACCAATTTTTAGTCCATGTTTTGACGTTACGTAGTAGGTTTGCCCTAACCAGCTTGGCTGATCCATTGACCTTCTATTTTGCAGATTCGCACAAAGAACGTTAAACGTTGCATCATCATATAAATGATAAAGATCCGAATGCCCCAAAGTAATTCCCTCGTTATTACCAATCGTAACAACATCATAATGAGCATCATTGAGTAACTCAACGTTCGCTTTTCCCAACATTGCCTCTGTAATCGGGTTTGACCGATCTAAATGGTCACCATTATCGATTAACCAGCACGATTCATTCTTTCTTTCATGCTGCACCTTTTTTTCCTTCAAATGTCCAACAATCTTGGACCAATTTTCAAAATGACTATGTAGGTCGTTGGTATAGTAGAAAAAAACGTTTTCCTCCATCACATAAACTCCTATCCTAATCCTTGCCAAATTAAACGAATGCCAATGACGATTAACAAGATTCTAAGAAACCACTCAACCGTATTTCCTTTTAGTCGTTGATTTACTTTTGCTCCAATTGTCCCGCCAATCCATGCACCAGGTATAAAGAATACAACATATTCCCACAGAACATTCCCAAGTGTAATATGTGTAATCGAACTAATTGTACTTAAGAAAAAAATCATAAACATAGAAGTTGCGGTAGCAATATGGGGAGGAAAACCAAACATAAGAATCATAGCAGGAACCATTAAGGATCCCCCACCAATGCCAAACAACCCTGATAAGACACCTACAGCAAAGGTAAGAATTACTGCTCCAGTAACAGAGTATGAATAAAAGTGTTCTTTTCCATCAATCATAACGTTCCTTTGCATACCAGATAATACTGTGGGATTTGCCAATTTCTCTTGTTTCTTAAGGAAAAATAGGAACGAAATTAATAAAACAATAACACCAAAATATAAAGAAAATACATTGGATTGAATATATTGGTTTAACCAAGATCCAACGATCCCACCTGGAAGTGCACCAGAAAGAAAAATAAAACCACTTTTGTAGTCAACACGCTTCTTTTTTATGTATGAAAGGGTAGAAGAAAGTGCAGTAAAAACCATTACAACGAGTGACAGTCCAACAATCGATTGCGGTGTCGCCCAGCTGAAAACTGGACTAATTTCAGATAAAAGTAATAGGATTGGTACGAGGAGGATTCCACCACCAAACCCAACGATACTACCAATAAAAGCAGACAAAAATCCAATCAATAAGCTAAGAATATATATCAAAGTAATCCCTTCCATCCAATGCAGTCATTTTTCATGATACCATTTTTGTAACTAGAATTACACAATTTCATTCTCGGAAAAACAAAGGATGGAAGGACTCCAAATAGGCAAAAGAGCCCTATGTGGGCTCTACCTATTAGAGGTTGTTCAAAAAGACACTAAATTAACAAACAACCCCTGCCACAAACTCTGCTGTGACAGGGGTTTTAAAGTCTTACCCGATTGAACCTTCCATCTCGAACTTGATCAAGCGGTTCATCTCAACTGCATATTCCATTGGCAATTCTTTCGTAAATGGTTCGATAAATCCCATTACGATCATTTCGGTTGCTTCGGTCTCTGAAATGCCACGGCTCATTAAATAAAAGAGCTGCTCCTCAGAAACTTTGGAAACCTTTGCCTCGTGCTCAAGTGAGATGTTTTCGTTTAAAATTTCATTGTATGGAATCGTATCGGACGTTGATTTATTATCCATAATTAACGTGTCACACTCAACATTGGAGCGTGCACCTTCTGCTTTGCGTCCAAACTGAACAATCCCACGATACGTTACCTTACCACCGTGTTTTGAAATCGACTTTGATACAATCGTTGAAGAGGTGTTTGGTGCAAGGTGGTGCATTTTCGCACCTGCATCCTGGTGTTGTCCTTTACCTGCTATTGCAATGGATAATGTCATCCCTCTTGCGCCTTCCCCTTTAAGGATCACCGCAGGATATTTCATTGTAAGCTTAGAGCCAATGTTTCCATCGACCCATTCCATTGTTGCATTCGCATCACATGTCGCACGTTTTGTTACAAGATTATATACATTATTTGCCCAGTTTTGGATTGTTGTATAACGGCAATACGCATCCTTTTTAACAAAAATTTCAACTACAGCACTGTGCAAGGAATTTGTTGTATACACTGGAGCTGTACAGCCTTCCACATAATGGACAGATGCACCTTCATCAACAATAATAAGCGTTCGTTCAAATTGTCCCATATTTTCTGAATTAATTCGGAAATATGCCTGTAATGGAGTTTCTGATTTGACCCCTTTTGGTACGTAGATAAAGGATCCACCTGACCAAACCGCTGAGTTTAATGCTGAGAATTTATTATCAGACGGAGGAATAACCTTTCCAAAGTATTCCTTGAAGAGATCCTCATTTTCTTTTAAAGCAGTGTCCGTATCTTTAAAGATAATACCCATTTCTTCTAAATCTTCTTGTAAACTATGGTATACCACTTCAGATTCATATTGTGCAGATACACCGGCAAGATATTTCTGCTCAGCTTCTGGAATACCTAATTTATCAAACGTATTTTTTATTTCTTCGGGCACTTCATCCCAAGAACGTTCTGATTTCTCAGAAGGCTTGACATAATACGTAATTTCATCAAAATCAAGTTCTGATAGGTCACCACCCCATTGTGGCATTGGCATTTTATAAAAATACTCTAATGATTTTAATCTAAAATCGAGCATCCATTGTGGTTCTTCCTTAATTCTAGAAATTTCTTCAACTACTTTTTTGGTTAACCCTTTTTCAGTTCGAAAAATAGAAACGTCTTTCTCATGGAAACCATATTTGTATTCTCCTACTTCGGGCGCTTTTTTCGCCATGAATGAAAACCTCCTTTAAGGTTAAGTTATTCACTAACCTCTTCTTCACTGACACCTTTTTCGAATGCCTGCCATGCCAGCGTTGCACACTTTATTCTAGCCGGAAACTTGGAAACACCTTGTAATGCCTGTATGTCTTCTAGTTCTAAACCATCCTCATCAATGTCTTTTCCAACCATCATATCCGAGAAAAGTTTTGACATTTTTAACGCATCCTGTACTTCTTTTCCTTTAATGGCCTGCGTCATCATCGAAGCAGAGGACAGGCTGATTGAACAACCTTCTCCTTCAAACTTTGCATCTTTTACGATCCCATCTTCCACTAATATATGAAGTTGTATTCGATCTCCACAAGTCGGATTGTTCATATCGATCGTCATCGATTCCTTATCCAAGGAGCCCCGATTTCGTGGATTTTTGTAATGATCCATGATTACTTGTCTATACAACGTATCGAGGTTATCAAAAGACATCACCAAAATACTCCTTTGCTTTCCTTAATCCATCCACAAGCCGATCGATATCCTCATTTGTATTGTAAAGATAAAAACTTGCCCTTGCAGTGGCTGTCACTTCCAACCATTTCATCAAAGGTTGTGCACAATGGTGCCCCGCTCGTATGGCTATTCCCATTGAGTCAAGCACGGTTGCAGTATCGTGTGGATGAACCTGATCTAGGTTAAATGTAACGAGCGAAGATCTTTCAGTTGGCCCATAGATCGTTAAGCCGTCGATTAAGCTTAACTTTTCCATGGCATAGGATGCTAATTCATGTTCATGTGATGCAATTGTATCAAATCCTACCTGATTTAGAAAGTCTATTGCAGCACCTAATCCAATTGCACCTGCAATTATCGGCGTGCCACCTTCAAATTTCCACGGTAGGTCTTTCCATGTGGAATCATAGAGATTAACAAAATCAATCATTTCTCCGCCGAATTCAACTGGTTCCATGTTCTTTAATAATTCTTTTTTCCCATATAGTACACCAATTCCAGTAGGACCACACATCTTATGTGCCGAAAAGGCAAAGAAATCACAGTTTAAGTCTTGAACATCAATCTTCATATGTGGTGCACTTTGTGCGCCATCTACAAGCATGACAGCACCATGATCGTGTGCTATTTCTGCTACATCTTTAACTGGATTCACAGTTCCAAGTACATTCGACACGTGCACCATTGCAACGATCTTCGTGTTATTCGTAACCGTTGTTTTTACATCTTCTAATGTAACAGTACCGTCCGGTTGAAGCGGGATATATTTCAACGTCGCACCTGTTGCTTTAGCTACTTGTTGCCATGGAATAATGTTGCTATGATGTTCCATTGGTGTGATGACAATTTCATCGCCTTCTCCAAGGTTCGCTCTTGCATAACTATACGCAACTGTGTTAATCGATGTTGTTGTACCTCTAGTAAAAATAACTTCTTCCCTACTTGAGGCATTGATAAAGTCTTTTACTTTATCTCTAGCACCTTCATATTTGTCTGTTGCCCTTGTTCCGAGAGTGTGTACACCTCGATGGACATTTGAATTATCTTTTTTATAATACGTGTCAATGGCTTCTATAACGGCTAATGGTTTATGAGAGGTTGCTGACGAATCCAAGTAGACTAATGGGTTACCATTTACTTCTTGGTCAAGAATAGGGAACTGCTCTCTAATGGCCTTTACATCCATTAGTTAACCTTCCTTTCAATGACCTGTGTTAATTGATCCTTCACTGCTTTTATCGGAATTTGATTTACTACTGGATTTAAGAAACCATGGATAATTAACCGTTCCGCTTCCATTTTAGAAATACCCCGGCTCATAAGGTAATACAGTTGAACAGGATCCACTCTTCCAACAGATGCTGCGTGACCAGCAGTAACATCATCCTCATCAATTAATAGGATTGGATTTGCGTCCCCTCTAGCATTCTTACTTAACATTAGTACGCGTGACTCTTGCTCTGCATTGGATTTTGTTGCACCGTGCTCGATTTTACCAATCCCATTATAAATAGAGACTGCGCTATCCTTCATAACACCGTGCTGCAAAATATAACCGTCCGATTGTTTTCCAAAATGAACGATTTTTGAAGTGAAATTTTGAGACTGTTTCCCCCGTCCAACAGAAACACTTTTTGCATTCGAACGTGCATTTTCTCCAACTAAATGTGTAATATTTTCAGATACTGTATTTCCGTCATTCATTTGACCAAGTGCCCAATCGATTACAGCATCCCGATAAGCAACACCACGGCGATTGACATAGGTAGTTGTTCCCTGTGCAAAATTATCGACTGCACCAAAGGAAATGTTTGCGTTGTTATGCGCAATTACCTCGGTAACAATGTTCGCTACTGTCTCGTCTTCGTGATTGTTGGATACGTAATTTTCTACATATGTTAAAGAACTATTTTCCTCTGCCACAACAATCACATGATTAAATGAGGCTGCTTTTGAATCTTCTTGCCAAAAAATCGTATGCAACGGCTCTTCAATTACTACATTTTTTGGAACGTACACGAATACACCGCCATTCATTAAGGCCGCGTGTAATGCAGTCAAACGATTTTCATCGATCCCAACTGCATCCTTCATGTAATATCTTTTCACAAGTTCTTCATTTTCTTGCAAAGCTGTAAATATATCTGTAAAAATAACTCCTTTTTCTTTAAGTGAAGCAGAAAGAGAAGCAAACGCTACAGACTGATTTCTTTGAATAACCAAATTTTCTTGTTTCGCTTCAGAATCAAGAAAGTCTTTAATTTGCTCAGGCAATTCATCTAAAGATGTTAGAGTAGCCCCATCTACTGCATGTGTAAAATCGCTGAAGTTCCACTTCGTAATATTGGTTTTATCCGGTTTTGGCATTGAAAGCGTCTCTGATTTTTCCAATGCATAAAGGCGCAAAGACTTCATCCATTCCGGTTCTAAACGGTTTTCTGAGTACTCGTTTATATAATCTTTATCATATGGCAGCTTTGTTTCCACGGTCATGATACCCCTCCTTACCTTACGCGTTTTGTTCAACAGTTTCGTCTTCAATACCTAATTCGGCCTTGATCCAATCATAGCCTTCCGCTTCTAGCCTTTGGGCTAGCTCTGGTCCACCTGACTTCACAACACGACCTTGCATCATAACATGCACTTTATCTGGTGTGATATAGTTAAGTAGTCTTTGATAGTGCGTAATAATGAGACAGCCAAATGACTCATCACGAAGCTTGTTAATACCTTTTGAAACAACCTTTAAGGCATCAATATCAAGTCCTGAGTCTATTTCATCTAAAATGGCAATCTCTGGCTTGATCATCATTAATTGAAGAATTTCGTTTCGTTTTTTCTCTCCACCTGAGAATCCTTCGTTCAAATAACGTTGTGCCATATTTTTATCGATTTCAAGATAGTCCATAGCTTCGTCCATTTCTTTAATAAACTTCATCAACGAAATCTCATTACCTTCTTCTCTTCTCGCATTAATAGAAGAACGTAAAAAATCAGAATTGGTCACACCGCTGATTTCACTTGGGTATTGCATAGCAAGAAAAAGTCCAGCCTGTGCACGTTCATCGACTTCCATTTCTAAGACGTCTTTTCCGTCTAAAAAGATGCTCCCTTGTGTAATCTCATATTTAGGGTGCCCCATTATTGCAGAAGCAAGTGTAGATTTACCTGTACCATTTGGTCCCATTACCGCGTGGAATTCTCCACCCTTTATTGTAAGATTCACACCCTTTAAAATTTTCTCGTCCTCAATGGACACATGAAGATCCTTGATTTCTAATGTAGATCCAGCCATATTGATACCTCCAATTAAACTATTTGTTAGAAAATGAGCAACACTATGATTCAGAGATAGTCTCATCATCTTATAATGAAATGGAACAATGTTTTTTCGTCCATTCTCAATCTATTCTCATTACAATCTTATATCATTTCAAATCTATATTCAACTTTTACCGACTAATCTACAAATGACCAATTTCTATAGAAAAAAAGGAACACCTAAACCTATTATGGACAAACCGTTCGTATCCTAATAGTGTGTGCACTATTTTCTTTTAAAAGTAAACAAACAACGCAAAACCCTTGTCACCATGGTTGGTAACAAGGGTTTTACGCCTGAAACGTTTACCTGTGTAATTGACGATCTACTTCAGCGTAGATTTGCTGACTTCTCTTATAGCTACTTTGCCTTTTCTTTTCAATATCTAATCTTTTTTCAAGCTTTCTGCTATACTCTGCATACCCCACTCCATGAGATTGCTGCATAGCCTTTTCCATTTCAGCGGTATAAGTCAATTCTAAACCACTATTTGTAATAATAAATCCATCCCTTCTGAATGTTTACAAAAATAAGTTTACCACAGAGATGAATTTTTCAACAATATGGATAATGCCTTACAATTCATACTGAAGAGGGTTGTGTATTGGTGTGATGAATATACGAACGGTGTAAGTAAAAATCTTTTAATATACTTATAATTGCTATTATATGCTCGATAACTGAAGACGGATATAATAAAAGCGCGGGTGCTCACGCAACACGAAAACAAAATAAGCGACTCAACTATTAAGGTTGAGTCGCTTATCCTTCTAAGATGTTTCAGCTTGCTGGAAAGAGTTCGCTTTATTCTCCTTCAGTTGGAGCTGGTACAATATTTCCTTGGAATTCTTCCTTAATAAAGTTTTGAATTTCTTCAGATTGCAACACTTCAACTAATGTTTTTAGTGCTTCATTATCTTTATCTTCTGATCTTGCAGCAACAACGTTCACGTAAGGAGATTTAGCACCTTCAATGAAAAGAGAATCTTCGGTAGGATTTAAATCTGCCTCAATTGCATAATTAGTGTTAATCGCTACCAATGCATCTTCTTCTTTATCATACATTTCAGGGAGAAGCGCTGCTTCAACACTTGGATCAAAATTCAGGTTTTTCGGATTTTCTACGATATCATCAATCTTTGCACTGACCTTGTCAACGCCTTCCTTTAGTTTTATGAGACCTTGTTCTTCAAACAAAGCTAGAATACGACCGTGGTCAGGAATCGAACGGCTGATAATTACGGTTGTTCCATCTGGGATTTCATCTACACTTTTTATGTTCTTAGAATAAACGCCCATTGGTTCAATATGAATGCCACCAAGATTTACAAAATCATAGCCAAACTCTTCCTCTTGATCGTTTAGATATGGAACGTGTTGGAAATAGTTCGCATCTAAAGTTCCATTTGCTAAATCTTTATTCGGAAAAATATAATCTTGATATTGCTCGATTTTTAACGTAATGCCTTTTTCAGCTAAAAGTGGCTTTGCTTCTTCTAAGATAACAGCATGTGGTGTACTAGATGCACCAACGACTATTTCTGTATTTTCTTGTGTTTCTTCCGTTGCCTCGCCACCGTTTTCTTCTGTTGAGTCACTTCCTGTTTGTGTTTCTTCACCTTCATTAGAACCACATGCAGCTAACACGACAACGAATAATGCTGTTAAAAGTAATGCTAGTATTTTTTTCATTTTAATAACTCCCCTTTTTATTTTTTCTATATTTACCTAAGCGCAAGTTGTTCACCTACGTATTTAGGGTATTTCCTTTCATTATTAACACTATTTTCCTAGACGTGCGATACAGGTGAAAGATTATCTTTTATCGAGCTTATTCGTAATCCAATCCCCAGTAAACTGAAAAATAAATACGATTAATACGATCAATACGGTACAAATGAATACAACATCTGTTGCTCTTCTTTGAAATCCATAGTAGTATGCGAAATCACCTAATCCTCCAGCACCGATCACACCAGCAATGGCCGTGTAACCGATCAAGGCAATCCCAGTAACTGTAAGATTTGAAACGAGACCAGGCATGGACTCTGGCAAAAGCACCTTGAAAATAATGGTACGTGTTTTGGCTCCCATTGCCGAGGCTGCTTCAATTACACCCTTGTCGACTTCCCTCAAGCTTACCTCAACCAACCGTCCGTAAAATGGAGCTGCTCCTATGATTAAAGCGGGTAAAGCGGCGTTTGGCCCGCGAATGGAACCAACCAAAAAATCTGTAAATGGAAGTAATAAAATAATTAAAATAATAAATGGGATCGCCCTTAAAATATTAACGGTAGCTGACACGATCACATGTAGTATTTTGTTTTCCCAAATACCATTCTTTGTTGTCAAATAAAGTAATAATCCTAACAAAATTCCGAGAACAAACGTACCAACTAAAGAAATAATCGTCATATATAATGTTTCATAGGATGCGATCCACAATTCATTCCAATTTGCATTAGGAAATAATTGCTTAATCATGTAACCCCACCTCCACTTTTACCGAGGTTGAGGTGATAAAATCAATTGCCTTTTGAATTTCAGACTCTTCACCATCGAAATGAACAAACAGTGTGCCATACGCACCTTTTTGCGTTTGGGTGATTTTGCCTTGTAAAATATTTGCTTGCACATCAAATTGTTTTGCAACTGTACTAATAATTGCTTGATTTGTGATTTCTCCTACAAAATGAAGCCTGACAACTTTACCAGTTGTATAGGATTGTGTGATCTTATCTAGTGCATCGTCCTGTTCCCTATCCCCCATCACCTGTTCAACAAATCTTTTTGTTACCGGAAGTTTTGGGTGAAGGAACACATCCAATACATCCCCTTGTTCCACAACTTTCCCTGCTTCCATCACTGCTACACGATGACAAATCTTTCTGATTACGTGCATTTCATGTGTAATCAGTATGATGGTGAGTCCTAATTTTTGGTTGATATCAACGAGCAGATTGAGTATGGAGTCTGTCGTTTCAGGATCCAATGCTGAAGTCGCTTCGTCACATAGTAGTACCTTTGGATTGTTCGCTAAAGCTCGAGCAATACCAACCCGTTGCTTTTGTCCACCACTTAACTGCGATGGATAGGCGTCCCCACGTCCTGACAGACCTACTAAATCAATGAGCTCATCTACACGCTTTATCCGTTCTGCCTTAGGAACCCCAGCAATTTCTAATGGAAAAGCGATATTTTCATGGACGGTTCTAGACCAAAGCAAATTAAAATGCTGAAAGATCATCCCGATTCCTTGTCTTGAAACGCGTAGCTGATCTTTAGATAAGGCCGTAATTTCTTCCTCATCGATCATGATCTTTCCAGAGGTTGGATTTTCCAGTCTATTCATTAAACGAATAAAGGTACTTTTCCCAGCACCGCTGTAACCGATCACCCCGAAAATTTCACCTTTTTTTACATCTAAATCAAGGTCATCTACAGCTTTTATTTGATTTAACTTCGTATGATAGATTTTTGTTAATCCCCTGATTGATATCATAATAGCTTCCTCCTAAACTAAAAAGTCTTTCTGTCCAAGAGAACAGAAAGACGCAAATCACTTATGTCTTCAGTTCCCTCATCTGCCAAAGCACATAGCTCTGCAGGAATTGGCACCTTTCCAAGCATTGCTTGACGGTTGCCGGGCTTCATCGGGCCAGTCCCTCCACCTCTCTCGATAAGAGATACGTATGAATTTTTACTTTCCAATAATATAGAAGGATTTTAGCATGATAGAATCAGAGTGTCAACAACGGTAAAAATAAATAGAGTATTCATATAAATTCGACGACGAATAGTCAGGGCAAAAGTTCTGATAAGGGCATCTTTATTTCTTGGGAAATAATTTCACTTTCCGACATGGATATACGCTTTTAAAAGATCATAAAGATATGGTACAGACTGAAACGCATATATTTTTCTTTCCACCTCTCCGTTAACGATAATCATTAAACATGGTATACTTTCCACTTTGTGATCTTGCAGGAATTGAGGGTAAATGGAGCCATTCATATCATAAAATATATTCTTATCCAACGTGATTTCAATTGTTTCCAGCATTGTGCGAGCTAACTTGCATGTACCACAAAGTGGGGTGTGGATAAAAATGATTGCTGTTTGATCCGACATTATTTCATGTACACTTTCTTGAAATGTTATCATTTAATCACCTGTCATGATAAAAATATTGGATGGATTGAAATTCGTTTACTTAGTAATACTGCTGCAAGTTCCTGTGCTGGGGTTGCCGCAACCTCTCGATATGCCCTATCAATATAGATATGGTCGGCATGTGGTAGTTCAAAGGACAATTGTTTTCTTAGTTTATGACCCGAATAATCCTCATCAACAAGAATATAGACGTCTTTATGATCAAGATCATGATCTAAAATAAGTTGTTCAAGTCGATCAATTCCGATTGTTCCATTCGTACATATAATTTCAACATCTTCTGCTATAATTTTACTTATTTGCTGTTTATCTGTGCGACCCTCTACAATGATAACTTTATCTTCCTTCTCCACACAGTCCACCTACTTATGCACAAAATATTATTTTCCATGTGATGATGGAAAGAATCCCTTGCCATTTTATTGGAGCAAGGGATTAAAGTTTTTTCACTACTATTTTATTTTGGTTTTGAGACTTTCATGCCTATAGAGGTTGTTCAAAAAGTCACCTATCGTATTAATCCTCTTCATTGATGAGTTGTTCATATTGTTCAGCTGTCATTAGCTCGTCAACATCAGACAAGTTGGCAGGCTCTACTACAATCATCCATGCTTTCTCAAATGGCGATTCATTGACAAACTCTGGGCTATCCTCGAGTTCTTCATTAACCTGAATAACTTTCCCACTAATTGGTGCGTACAATTCTGAAACGGTTTTGACCGATTCCACACTGCCAAAGGGCTCGTCCGCTTCAATCTCATCTCCTTCTTGCGGTAATTCAACAAATACAATGTCTCCTAATTCTGATTGAGCAAATTCCGTAATCCCAATCCTTACTTTGCTGTCTTCTAACTTAACCCATTCATGTTCCTCCGTGTAACGCAAATCTTTTGGTAGACTCATCTATTACCCTCCAATTTTTTAGTCAAAGACCTTATGTATGAATATAAAAGCTTATTGCTTCTATTTCCAATTATTTGTTTCAAATTTTCAACCTTACCTTTTTAAATGCACTTATTTTCCTATACTAGTATAGACTAAATCCAGGTATTGTTAAACTCCTCTTCTTTAAAACCAACTGTTGCATTTTTTCCGTCTGTTACGATTGGACGCTTGATCAGCATGCCGTCTGAAGCTAATAATAAAAGCTGTTCCTCTTCGGTTGCTGTTTTTAATTTATCCTTTAAGCCCAGCTCTCGATACTTTTTTCCACTTGTATTGAAAAATTTTTTGATCGGTTGTTCACTTTTCGCAATAAAATCAGCAAGCTGATCTTTTGATGGTGGTTCCTCTACAATATGTATTGGATTGTAGGTCACGTTATGTTCATCCATCCATTTTTTCGCTTTTTTACACGTATCACAATTCGGATACCAATAAAATGTAACAGACATAAGCATATTCCCCCCTTAATCAGTTGTGTTAAACAAGTTCATTTTACCACAAATTACTTTTCGTTTTCATATAAGAGGTTGTTCAAGAAGCCATCGATTGATCACAAGGATTAGAAAAGCCTAAACCGCTATACGATTTAGGCGTCTGATCATATGTTATGTTTTCCTGGGATAACGAAACTGATAACCCTAAGACAAGAATCCTCAAACTTTCCATTCATTACACGATATACTTTTCTTCTTCTATAATACTTGCTGCAATTTCACGTTTCTTCGCGATGACGTTTGTAGGATCATGGCGTGTAAGCTTCCTTAATGCGGATAGCATCATACGTAGTGTGTCACCTGATTCACTAGCAATTAATGTCTCTTTAGCATTTGCTTCAACACGATTGAATGCCTCTTGAACATACACTTCCGTATAAAGAATCTTTTGTTTGTTTTTTTCTAACCCGTTTTTATTTATTGCTTTCTCTGTTCGTAAGATGGCAGACTCCATGTTGTATATTTCTCCGACTATGTCAGCAATATTTACTAGTAGTTCTTGTTCATTCTCCAACTTTTGCCCGTATTTCTGTGCTGCCAAGCCAGCTGCCACAAGCCCTATTTTCTTTGCGTTTTTAAGCAAGTATTTTTCTTGTTCAAGTGTCTCTGTTCCAACTTCCTCTGGCATCATCATCATGAGTTCTTCTTGTAAGGACTGCGCTTTTTGTAGGAGAGGCAATTCTCCTTTCATTGCCTTTTTCAAAAGGGATCCAGGTACGAGCATCCGATTGATTTCATTTGTACCTTCAAAAATCCGGTTGATTCGAGAATCGCGGTACATCCGCTCTACCTCATATTCTTGCATGAATCCATACCCACCATGCAACTGAACCGCTTCATCTGCAACATAGTCAAGTAATTCCGTACAAAACACTTTGTTTAGTGAGCACTCGATTTGGTATTCGGCAATTACTTTCGCAACTTCCTTCCCATCATTTAAAGCGTCTTGGCTAAGGTTCCCAAGACTTTGTTCAAATAGGCCCACCGTACGATATACGGCACTTTCATTAGCATATGTGTTTGCTGCCATCGTTGCTAGTTTTTCTTTCGTTAATGAAAAACTAGATATTGGTGTGTTAAACTGTCTTCTTTGATTGGTATATTTAACAGCAAGCTCAATTCCGAGTTTTGAGCCACCGACTCCACCAATCGCTAGCTTATAACGACCTACATTTAGGATATTAAATGCGATCACATGACCACGGCCTATTTCACCTAACACATTTTCAACTGGAACCTCTACATCTTCTAAAATCAACGTTCTTGTTGAAGAACTTTTTATTCCCATTTTCTTCTCTTCTGGACCTGTGGACAGCCCTGGGAAGTCTCGTTCCACGATAAAAGCTGTAAATTTATCCCCATCAATTTTGGCATACACAACAAAAACATCTGCGAATGCCGAATTTGTAATCCATTGTTTTTCACCGTTTAAAATGTAATGTGTCCCCGCTTCATTTAGCTTTGCTGTTGTTTTAGCTCCGAGAGCATCGGAACCCGAGCCTGGCTCTGTTAGTGCATATGCTGCCAATTTTTCTCCTGTTGCAAGCTGTGGAAGGTATTTTTGTTTTTGTGCTTCGTTTCCAAAGAATACGATTGGTAATGATCCAATGCCAACGTGTGCACCATGTGAGACAGAAAAGCCACCCGCTCTTGAAAGTTTTTCCGTAATAAGGGATGAACTTATCTTATCTAAGCCAAGACCACCGTACTCCTCTGGCACATCTGCCCCTAATAATCCAAGTTCCCCTGCTTGCTTTAACAGCTTTACGGAGTGGTCAAACTCGTGATTTTCTAAATTGTCTACTTTTGGTAATACCTCACCAATAACAAAATCCTCTGTTGTTTTTGCAATCATCCAATGCTCATCCGTAAAATCTTCGGGTGTAATCACATCCTCCGCCTGAAGATCCTCGATTAAAAAGCCGCCACCTTTAAAGAACTTTTCTTTTGTTTCGTCCATTGGTCTCTACCCCTTTTTTATAATAATTCAAATACGCCAGCGGCACCCATACCGCCGCCAATACACATGGTAACGACACCAAATTGTTCTTGACGACGCCTCATTTCATAAATTAAACTTAGGGTTAATTTTGTACCCGTACAGCCTAGTGGATGCCCTAATGCAATCGCACCACCATTCACATTCACCTTTTCCTCATCAAGACCGAGCTCTCGAATCACCCTTAGTGACTGTGATGCAAAAGCCTCATTCAGTTCAAACAATCCAATGTCCGAAAGCTGCAGTCCTGCTATTTTAAGTGCTTTTGGAATGGCTTTGATCGGGCCAACTCCCATAATTTCTGGCTCCACCCCTGCTACTGCAAACCCATGAAACTTCACAAGTGGCTTTAGTCCTTCTGCCACTGCTTTTTCCCTGTCCATGAGAAGTACGGCGGCAGCGCCGTCACTCATTTGCGACGAATTTCCTGCTGTAACCGAACCGTTGACGGAAAAAGCGGGTTTTAATTTTGCTAATCCTTCGGGCGTTGTATCACGTCTTACGCCTTCATCTTGTTTAAAAAGAAATGTTTTTTCCACTACTTTGTTGTCTACACCTAGTTCACGAGTCGTCACTTCAACTGGAACGACTTCTTCATCAAATTTGCCTTCATCGATTGCTTTCGCAGCTCTTGCATGGCTTCTTGCTGCAAATGCGTCTTGATCTACTCTAGAAACATCAAAACGACTCGCTACCTCCTCTGCTGTGTGCCCCATTGACATATAGTACCCTGGAGCGTTCTGTACAAGTTCTAGATTCGGTTTAATAACATGGCCTCCCATAGGAATAAGACTCATAGATTCGGCACCACCTGCAACTACCGTATCACTGTGCCCAAGCATGATTCTTTCTGCTCCAAAAGCAATACTTTGAAGTCCGGAAGAGCAATAACGATTGATCGTAATTCCTGGGATGTCATGTGATAGCCCAGCTAAGCCAGCTATATTTCTCGCCATATTCATGCCTTGTTCTGCTTCAGGCATTGCACACCCAATGATGACATCATCAATCGACCCAGCATATCCACCCGCACGTTTTAATGTTTCTTTAATTGTCAATGCAGCTAAATCGTCTGGTCTTGTATTCGCCAATGATCCCTTTTTGGCTTTTCCTACAGGGGTTCTTGCACCTGCAACAATAACTGCTTCTTTCACTTTTTTTCCCCCTTGTTTACAAATTAGTTACGTAGTGGTTTTCCTTTCAAGAGCATATGCTGCATTCTTTCTTGTGTCTTTCGCTCACCAATTAAACTCAAAAATGCTTCACGCTCTAAATCTAGCAAATACTGTTCGTCTACCAATGTACCTTCCTTTAATCTTCCACCAGCAAGGACAAAAGCTAATTTATCCGCAATTTTCAAATCATGATCTGATGCATACCCACTTTGAACTAGTGATTTCGCCCCCAATAACATCGTTGCATATCCTGCTTCTCCAACAACTGGGATGGGCTCCCTTTTAGGGCTCTTATATCCAGCAGTAGCTAACCCTAACACTTTTTGTTTTGCGTCATAGATAAGATGATCTGAATTGACGCTAATGGCATCCTGTTTGTTTAGAAAGCCGTTTTCTCTAGCTTCTTCAGCAGAAGTCGAAACTTTGGCTAACGCTATTTTTTCAAACACTTCATTTGTTACTTTTTGAAGATCAAGGTTTACTCCTAGTGGTAAATGTTTGATATGCTTTATATAGAGCTCCTTGTTACCCCCGCCACCAGGGATAAGTCCAACACCGAATTCCACTAAACCCATGTACGTTTCTTGCGATGCTTGGATCGAGCTTGCTGGTAAACAAACCTCTGCTCCACCACCTAAAGTCATTCCAAATGGTGCTGCTACAACTGGTTTATTCGCATATTTTATTTTCATCATGGCATTTTGAAATTGCTTTACAACCATTTCGATTTCAAAAAAGTTCGCATCCTGTGCCTCCATTAGCATCATGGCTAAATTTGCTCCAACACAGAAGTTCTTCCCTTGGTTACCAATTACAAGTCCTTCGTAATTCTTTCCCACTTCATCAATGGCAAAATGAACCATTTGAATGATGTCCATACCAATCGCATTGTTTTGCGAGTGAAATTCTAATCCCGCTACACCATCCCCTAAATCGATTAAACTTGCTCCACTGTTCTTCTTAATAACGCCGTTTTCTGCCTTTAATCGTTTAAGATGAATCTCCTTTTTGTTAAAGGATTGTTGCTTGTAAGTGCCATTATCATAAAAAGCGACACGAGCTCCTTCTTTTTTATAAAATGACTCGTAACCATTATCTAGCATTTCATGGATCCATCGAGGTACTGTATATCCTTCTGCTTCCATTCTTGCAACAGATTCTCCTACGCCGATCGCATCCCACATTTCAAATGGGCCTATTTCCCAACCAAATCCCCATTTCATCGCATCATCAATTGAAGGAATGTCATCCGCAATCTCACCTAAAAGTTCAGCAGAATAGCGTAAGACAGGGTGGGCAATGTTCCAAATGAGATCACCTGCCCGATCACCTTTTGTTGAAATAAGCGCTTTCAATTTTCTCCTTGAGCCTTTCTCTTGTTTGGCCAGCTCTGTTGCTTTTGTTTTCAATTTTTTTCGGTTTTCATACTCAAGCGTAGTAGGATTTAATTCGAGTATCGTACTCTTTCCTTTTTCTTTTTTCTTCAAGAAAAACCCTTGCCCGCTTTTAGCACCTAGCCATCCGTTATCTTGCATCGTTTTCATGAATGACGGAACTTCAAATACTTCCTTTTCCACTCCATCGACCTGATCATACACATTTTTTGCTACATGAATAAAGGTATCCAAACCGACAACATCAAGGGTGCGAAAGGTTGCACTTTTTGGCCTACCAATTAATGGTCCGGTTACAGAGTCCACTTCCCCAACGCTATACCCGTTCTTGAGCATTTCTTGAACTGTGATAAGCAGTCCATAAGTACCTATTCTATTTGCGATAAAGTTAGGTGTATCCTTCGCTTGAACCACCCCTTTACCAAGAACATCCTCACCAAACTTCTTCATAAACTGCAAGACATCTGGAGCCGTATCCTTCGTCGGAATAACTTCCAATAGCTTTAAGTAGCGTGGCGGATTAAAAAAGTGTGTTCCAAGGAAATGCTTTCGGAATTCTGGTGATCGATCCTCAATCATTTTTTCTACAGAAATACCAGAAGTGTTTGAAGTTACAATCGTGCCTTCCTTCCGATATTTTTCCACCTCTGCAAAGACCTTCTTTTTAATAGGTAGATGTTCAACAACTACTTCAATAATCCAATCCACTTCATAGAGGCGCTCCATGTCATCTTCCATATTGCCTACATCAATGAGTTCTAAATTTTGTTTACTTGTAATGGGTGATGGCTTTTGTTTTAGTAAAGCTTTTTTGCTGTTAGCGGCGATCCGATTTCTTACCTCTTTATCTTCAAGGGTTAATCCTTTTTGTTGTTCCTCGGCCGTTAACGTTCTCGGAACAATATCAAGCATTATGGTTGGTATCCCCACATTTGCTAGGTGTGCCGCAATTCCTGATCCCATTACACCCGATCCTAGCACTGCTGCGCGCTTGATTATTCGACTCATTTTATTTCCCCCTATCATTTTGAATGAATACTCATTCATTTTTGCTCTGAAAAAAAGAAGATAGTTCCCCATCTACACATTTCTTCCTATTGGTGTCTTAATTTCCTTACAACTTAAGTAAACTTCTGATGTTAGTATAAAATACTTTCTGACATTTCGCAATCCTTTTCTTTATTTTTATAACCAGGTCCACTTGAATTTTTGGTACATTTGGATTTTCGGGCGATTGTTAAAACGCTAGACCATTGGGGCGAAAATTGGATTCTAAGCCAACGAAAGACGGCATTCCAAATGCCGTCTTTGCACTGGCAGCAACCTAAAGCTAAAGTCCTTCTATTTTTTAAAAATTCCTTTTAAAACAAAGGCGACATTAGCTGGGCGCTCAGCTAATCTTCGCATAAAGTAACCATACCAATCATCCCCGTACGGTACATACACACGCATTTTATAGCCTTCTTTGACTAATTCGTCTTGACGATCTGTTCGAATTCCATATAACATTTGAAATTCAAATTGATCTCTCGGAATTTTATGTTCTTTTTCAACCATTTTCGTAAATTCAATCATTGCATCATCATGGGTCGCAACTGCTGTGTAATTTCCATTTAACATATGCATTTTTATGATCTTTTTATAATTATCATCCGTATCTTTTTTATCTGGAAACGCAACTTTAGGTGACTCTTTATATGCACCCTTAACAAGACGAAGATTAGGGCTATACTTGTTAAGGTCTTCTATGTCATCAACGGTACGGTACAAATACGCCTGTAAAACCGTGCCAATGCCGTCATATTCTTCTTTCAATTTTTTGAAAATATCAAGTGTTTTCTGGGAACGCTCGAAATCCTCCATATCAATTGTGACAAACACTTGATGTTTCTTCCCCGCATCCAATATCTTACGCATGTTTTCCATGACGAGTTCATCAGATATATCTAATCCCATAGAGGTCATCTTAAGTGAAAGCTGTGAATCGAGTCCGTGTTTTGAGATAGCTTCAATTGCTTCAACACATTCATCTGCAGCTTGCTTTGCTTCATCCTCACTCTCAATAAACTCTCCTAAGTGGTCAATCGTAACAACCAATCCCTGATCATTAAGCTTTTGAATGATCTTTGTTGCATCTGCAATCGTTTCTCCAGCAACAAAACGAGCAGCTCCAAACCGAAGTCCGTATTTTTTTGCAAGCTTTGTGAAAAATTTATTTTTCGACAAAAATAAAAAAAAGTTGCGTAAAAGTTGCTCCATGTAAACCCCTCCTAGGTCGTCTCCTAATCTGTTACTCTAACAACTTGTATCCTATAGTAAAAGTGCTTTTATCATTTTATCATTATTTTCTATTTTCAGGTATACAAAAGGATTAAATAGTTTCCTTTATTTTTACCCAATTCCTCCAAAATACCTACTACACATAGGTCTATTGCTCCTTATCAATTGGCAATATTTCCGATATTGTACTTTTATAGTGCATTTCGTCGATTCGTGTCACTTATATCGGGTGGAAAAATGCATTTATTTTGCAATATTATAGAAAAAAGAACTTAACTAGGTAATTTAACCTACAAAATGAATTATTCGAACAAAGGCAAAACTGTTGAAAAACAGTGACGCAAAACTATAGGGACTACGGCATGAATTTGCTAAGTCAGCCAGTTGCTCGGAGATAGTGTACTTTGGCTACCTCTGTGGGGTAGCCTTTTTATATTCAAGAGGATGTTCAAAAAGTCACCAAATGATAAGCGGCGCATCTCGGGCCCACACGATGTGGGTCATGCAGGCGTTGCCACAAGACGTGGCGGTCTTAGCCTGTATTCCTTAAATGGCTTGTTTCTCCGTTCCTTGGAAAAGAAATCCGCTTTTCCTGCGTGCGAAGTTTATTCGGGGAAGCATTCCTTTTGCTCACGTATTAAAAGCATATCCTCAGAAAAAGAAGAACACTTTTTCTTCGTGCGAGGTAATGCTTTCGAAGCAACAAGCTTTCGCTGCGCTACTCAAAACTACGCCGCCTCGACCTGCTTGCTTCTAATTTGTCGAATTTTTGAACACGCACTTTAAGTATTTTACGAGGGGGATGAACATGCTTACGCAAACCAAAACGGATGAGGTGGTACTATTGCAAAGACTTGGCGATAAACTAAAATATCATCGTTTAGAAAAAGGGTTCACACAAGAGAATCTTTCAGCGGTTGCAGGATTTTCTAGGTCTTATTATACGGAAATTGAAACAGGGAAAAGAAATGTGTCCATTTTAAATTTGAATAAAATTTCTGTCGCTCTCGGTATACCTTTAAACATTTTGTTAGATATGGAGGAACGAACAGATCGTAAACAGTACAAAAACAGTCTTCAAATGAACATTTTTTCATAATAGAGGATGTTCAAAATGTGGTTGATAAAAGGGGGCAAAACAATTGCGAAAACGAATGCAAAATAAACACACAAGCATTGTCTTAGGAGAGAACCCTTTCGATGACGATTTACTGAACGACGGGACTAATGGATTAGCTCAGCATCAGGAACATGTACACATACAAAAAATAGAAGAACTGTTCTTTCAAAATCTTGCAGTCGTGGGTCGCGAGCATCGGTACGGACAACTACTACAAAATAATGAGACTATTGCTTTGTTAAAAAACATTTACATCCACGTTCACCAAGCATATGGGTTCCATTCGATGACGGAACAACTAAAAAATTGGGATTCCTATGCCTATATTCATTCTTTTGATGTTTTTGTGCTTGGAACATTGCTAGCCAAAAAACATGCTGCAAATAACTTAATCGAGTGTGCGGCAGGCTATCTCTTTCATGACATCGGAAAATTAATGATATCCCAGGAAATTTTACACAAGAACGGGAAGCTCACCTTTCAAGAATTTGACTCCATTAAGCGACATACGTTGGAAGGAGCATCGATACTTGACGACTATGGCCTTACAAGCTTAGCACCTTTTGCACGCTCACATCATGAAAGACTAGATGGATCCGGTTACCCTGATCGTCATACGTCTGAAGCAATCAATTTGGAATTAAGAATATTAATGATTGTTGATGTTTATTCTGCTCTAACATTAAAACGCCCTTATAAAGATGAAATTCCAGCTCATGAGGCGCTTCAAATTTTAATACGGGATGCTGGAAAATTTGACTCATTTATTTTATCAAGCTTCATTCATTCCTTAAATATCTACCATGCCAAGTCAAAAGCGTTCTTGATGTAAATAATCTTATCTTATTAATTGTTCCTTTTCGTTGGACTTTGTTAGAATAAGGTATCGGTATTATTTTATTTATGAGAGAAAATGGCATACTAATGTAGACACCACTAGAGGAAAGCGATTGGTAATATGGCACAAAAAACAAAAATACAAATTATACAATTCAGCTTTATTGGCATTGCTAATGCACTTATTGATATCGGTTCACTAAATGTACTATTATTTTTATGGCCAACAGAAGGTGCATCAACCCTGTTAATTTTCAATACGATTTCCTATACATTAGCGATTATAAATAGCTATATTTGGAATTCCAAATATACGTTTAGCCACAGGGCCAATTTTAATTATAAACAGATTGGCTTATTTACATTTCAGGCCTTGATTGCATTACTTGTTAGTAACTTAGTTTTTATTGGGTTTTACGAACTTCTGAAGGATGGGTTCTTTATCCAAGTTCCTAAATTTATCAACCATAATATTTCTAAGGGAGTGGCTATGTTTTTATCTTCATCTACGAGTTATTTATTGATGCGATACCTTGTATTTCGGAAGAGCAAGCCTGCAAAAGACGTAAAATCATAAATAGGATAACGCCAGTGCTAATCGATTAATTTCAGCCCTACTGCAGCGGTCAATACGAGTCCGATACATAGAATTCGTTTCCAATCATGTGCTTCATTATAAAAAATGATTCCAATTATGACACTGCCAACGGTGCCGATGCCAGTCCAAATAGCATATGCTGTACTCATTGTGATGCTTTCCATTGCAAGTGATAAAAAAACGAAACTTGAGGTAAATCCGCCCAAGAGAATTGCGTAAGAGAGCACATTTTTGCTTCGATTGATTTGATTAATTCCTATAACCCCTAGTGTTTCTGAAATCCCAGCAATAACTAACAAAACCCATGCCATTTACGAATAACCCTCCTCTTTCTCATCTTTATGTTCGCTATATGAAGCTGTTTTAAGACCGATAATACCAGCAAGTAGTAGTCCAATTAATAACACTTTTGCAAGCTTAAAGGGTGCCCCAAACAAGATGATTTCTAGAGTGGTCGTTCCCGCAGTTCCAATTCCAGTAAAGACAGCATAAGCAGTTCCAACTGGGAGTTGTTTCGAGGCAATGATCAACAAATACATACTTACAAAAATGGCAAAAACAGTTCCGACCCACTCCAACCCGTTGGAAGCGTGTTTTAAGCCAATAACCCAGCCAATTTCAAAAATACCAGCAATTATTACGATGAACCAATGATTATTTCTTCTCAAATAGAATTCCTCCTATCCCTCTACAATGAGCATCAAAAATCCTACTAATTCTAACAAATGACAAGACATAATACCAGCTGAACAGGGAAACCTTAATAAAGAACCAGAGGAGGTGGCAGTGTTGACAGTAGGAACAAAAATTCAACAGACAATTTCTAGCTGTGAAAGCGTGTTGGCTAATTTGCATAGTTTTTCATTGGAAACACAAGATCAAGCAGCAAAACAAATGTTTCAGAATCTAGGAAATCAACAGCAACAAATTTTAGACAATTTGAACGCCCGTTTACAGTATATCGAAACACAAGAACCACAATATAAACAATAAAGAAAGTAGGTGGGGAATTTCCGTATTTCTCCACCTACTTTACGATCATTACTGGACAATTAGCACGTTTCGCCACCTTATGGCTTACACTTCCTAACACCATTTCCTGTAGGGAGTTCAATCCTCTGCTGCCAATAACACATATGTCTATGTTATTCCCATTTGCATATTTGACAATGGCAGGTCCTGGCTCTCCATGCAAAATTTTCACTTCATATGCAATACTAGCTTTTTTTATTTTCTGTTCCGTAAGTAATAATTTTTCTTTTCTTCGTTGATCAATTTCAATTGGATTCGAGTGGTGTAATACATCAGATTTAGACTTGGAGCTATCTACTATGTATACAATTGTAATCACAGCATCTGGATTATGCTTAGCTAATAAAATTGCCTTATCTGTTGCCCGAAGTGCATGATTTGATCCATCAGAAGCTAAAAGGATTGCGTTAAACATGCATTGACCTCCAATAAATTATGTTTCAATCATTATAACATTCAAGCTGAAGAACTTTCATATAAAAATACACCCCTTTATAAAAGGAGTGTACATTCTAAAGCGAACTCGTTTCAGCAAGCTGAAACATCGGGGAATCAGATGGAGTCTCGACTCCACCTGATTGGAAGTTCCCAACTACGCTTCGCTTAGAGGTGGGGGTCTAAAACCCTAAAATCATTTTAAAATTAATGATTCGCTATTTTAACATTTTCTTTGTTGTAAACGGCTCTCTTTTTAATTAACGTTGAGCTATCTTCGTTTAGTCCAAGAACATGCACTATTGTTCCATTTTCTTTATATTTCAACACAATTTTATCAATTGCTCCTACTGCTGAGTCATCCCATAAATGTGCATTTTTCAAATCAAGATCGATCATGTCAATATCCTCTTTAAAGTCAAAGCAGTTCACAAAGTCGGTAACGGATGCGAAAAAGAGTTGGCCGTGAACATGGTATATTTTCTTTTTCCCACCTTCCACCATTATGCTTTTAACATCGACTTTCGAGATCTTAGCTGCAAAGAAGATGGCACTTAATATTATTCCTGCAAATACCCCTTTTGATAAGTCGTGTGTCCATACAACTGTTACTACAGTTACAATCATTACAACCGCATCTGACTTAGGCATTAAATGAATCGTTGTTAATGATGACCAATCAAATGTTCCAATCGACACCATAATCATTACGCCAACAAGCGCAGCCATCGGAATCTGCACAAGTAGGTCATTAAAAACAAGTATAAGAATCATCAAAAAAACACCTGCTGTCAACGTAGACAGTCGACCATTACCACCTGACTTAACGTTGATTACCGATTGACCGATCATCGCGCAACCTGCCATTCCACCAAAAAAACCTGTTACAATGTTTGCTGCACCTTGTCCTTTTGCTTCCTTATTTTTGTTACTTTCGGTGTCTGTCATGTCATCAACAATCTGTGCCGTAAGAAAAGATTCAAGCAGGCCAACAATAGCAAGGGCTAAAGAAACCGGAAAAATAATCATTAGTGTTTCAAGTGTTAAAGGAATACTAGGAATTAGAAAAATAGGTAATGCCTGTGTTAACTCCCCCATATCTCCAACAGTTCTTACTTCACTACCTGTGTAAATTGCTACGATCGTAATTACTATAATTGCCACCAATGGGGACGGGACTATTTTTGTTAATTTAGGTAAAAGATAAATAACTACTAAAGCTCCACCTACCATAGCGTACATTTGCCAAGACTCACCAACAAAATGCTCTAACTGCGCCATAAAAATTAAAATAGCAAGAGCATTGACAAATCCAATCATGACAGATCGAGGAACAAATTTCATGAATTTCGCAATTTTTAAATATCCCATCACAATTTGAATAATCCCTGTTAAAATAGTGGCTGCTAGTAAATACTGCAAACCATAATCAGCTACTAATGTAACCATTAACAACGCCATTGCACCAGTTGCTGCAGAGATCATTGCAGGTCGACCACCAACAAAAGAAATGATGACAGCAATGCAAAAAGAGGCATACAGACCAACCATTGGGTCAACACCAGCAATAATGGAAAAAGCTATCGCCTCTGGAATAAGCGCAAGTGCAACAACCATCCCTGCCAAAACATCGCCTTTAACATTCCCAAACCAATTTTGTTTTATCGATTCAATATTCAATTCTACACCTCTCTGTATTTTAACATTCAAAAGGGATAGTCAGGCCGTGGCGTCGGATTGCCTGAAACCTTTTGATTAAACATGAATCAGACTTTCATCTTTATGAAAGCCAATACCGTTTATAACAAAATGAAGTGTAACATGTCGTGATTTAATTCCAAAATGCCATGTAAGCGTCTATCATCATTCTTTTTCTTTTATTTACTTGTCTTTTCTTATGTTTTTGACCTCAGATTACTACTTTAAAAATAACACTCGCCTTTCCCTGTATTTGGAATAGTATTTTGTTTGATCCAGGAGAAACTAAAAATAGTTCATTCTAGAAAGGATGTCCTACACATGAATCATGCAAAAGCAATCGGAATTAAATTAATCGTAATCGGGGTAGTTTTATTTTCGATTTTAGGAATATTCTACAATGCAACATTGGGCAATATTTTCATCATCACATTGCTCGTTACTGGAATTGCTTATGCAATTGGGGATTTATATATACTGCCTCGATACGGTAATGTGTTTGCCACCATAGCAGATTTTGGGTTAGCATTCGTTTCCATTTGGTTACTAAGCTCTATGTTCATTGAAGCCAATGGGCAGATCATAGCAGCATCATTGTTTGCTTCCGTTTTCATTGCGATTGGGGAAGCTGTTTTTCATATTTACATGAAAAATCAAGTGCTCCATAATGATGATAAACGCAATAACACTCATGTGATCAATCGTAATTTCCAAACGGAAGCTGCAGAGGAGACTGCTGAAACAGACTATATCCGATTGCGTGGAGGTAAAGATAAATTATAGTGAGATGAGAACGAACTAAAGGGGTATTTCTCAATAAGGAAATACCCCTTTTTTCATCCATTTTATTCGGTGTCTGCCTTAACTTCTTAACGCTTGATTTGCCAACATTTCAATTACCATATCATCCATTGGCGGATTGTGCAGACCGGCTCTTACATCCCTGTAATATTGTTCAAATTGATATTGCTTAGAAAGGCCACGGCCACCAACGATACGCATTGCTAAATCAACGACAAGGTTCGCGGCATTAGTGGCAGTTGTTTTTACAGCCGCTAGTTCTGCTCCCATTTCTGCTCTACTATCAGGGTCGGTGTCCCACTTATGGGCAACAGCGTACATAAAGTGTCTTGCTTTTACTAATTCTAAATCTATTTCCCCAATCTTTTGTTTGATATGTGGAACTTCTGCTATTGGTGTGTTTAAACTATTTGGCTGGTAGTTTTTCGCAAAATGAATCGCGTCATTACGAGCGGCAATTGCAATGCCTAAATAACAAGCTGGTATGTGTAGCAGCCATCCTTTTGGTGAAGGCTTTTTATTTGTCTTTGTTTCAACCAACATTTCCAGCGGAAGTCTCACGTTCGTTAGGATTAAATCGTCACTTCCCGTTCCCCTCATTCCTAACGTATCCCATGTATGGTCAATTTGGATACCTGGCATATCCTTATAAATAAGAAACCAGCCAACGGTATCTTGTTCTTCGACATAGGCGGATACAAGAAAATAATCAAGAACACTAGCCATAGTAGTAAATGATTTGTGACCATTGACCACATAGTGATCTCCATCCCGTACCGCACGTGTTTCTGGGATACCACCACGAGCAGGACTTCCTGTAGCCGGCTCTGTTGCGGCACGATTTACTATTGATTTGTTCTTTCCAATTTCTGTAGCAAATTTACGGAAGGTATCCTCTTCCCACAAGTGATCCTCATGCAGCTCTTTTACTACTCCTAAATGCCAACCGATCGATAATGCTGTTGATCCATCTCCCTGTGCAAGTTTTTCTTGAACGAGCAGAAACTCATATAATGAAATGTTTTCCCCACCATAAGATTCAGGTAAAGTAAGTGTGACATAGTTCTCTTCCTGTAAATCACGGAGATTTTCAAGTGAAAAAAGTCCAGTTTTGTCTGTTTGTTTCACTCGTTGTTTTACGCGAGAAGCAAGTTTTCCTGCTTTTTCTACTAACGACTTTTGCCGATCATTTTTTATAAACATCAAATCAAAATCCGACATCATTATCACCTCTATTGAATAATCTACATTTCCATCACACTATGTATTGTTAAGTAAACAAGTATAGACTTCAATGGATAACCTAACTAAATAATACATAATACAGGGAATAAATGCCAACTTCCAATACGAACTCTAATTGCTTTTGGTATTATGATTTTAAAAAGTCTCTTCCAGCTTAATTTATACAAAAGATAGTCCATACACACAAAAGGTAGTTAGCTCTTTTGGCTAACTACCTTACAATCGTTCTTATACTTATTCGATCACGCTTGCTGGTCGTGGATCAATTTTTGAATCTTTCGCCCTTTCTCCTTTTGCCCATTTATAGAATATGTAGCCAATAACACTTCCATATGCAAATTCTTGAACGATCTTCATAATAATGCCGCCTAACTGCTGATCATCCAGTGGTGACTGCCACGAGAACAAGATCGGTGCTTGAAACATGGATGAGTATAAGACATCTTGTGAAAAAATAATTAATGCGCACGCTGGTGTAATTAACATTCCATTCAGAAACATGTACCCGATTTTTTTTAAAGGCGATAAATTACTTATCACACCCTCTGGTGCCAAAACTTGTATCCACATCAAAAATGCAGAAGAAGTGATAACAACATGAGTCAACTGCAATAAGGCTAGATTATGCGAAATGTTTTCATAAAATGTAGGGATATGATAAAAAGACCAAAGTGAATTAAACAACAATAGGCCGATCAATGGTGATTTCAACAAACGCAAAACTGGTTTTGACAGTTTTTTGTCAACAAAATGGTAAAACACCTCTGGTAAGCCCACAAGTATAAGAGGAGGCATAACAACATACATAAGTGACTGTTGAAGCATATGGGCGCTAAATATAGAATTATTTGCCAAAATGGAAATAGGACCCGCTAATGCAATATAAGTGGTGAATAGTCCAAAGAAAAACGATACTTTTTTTAAGAAAGAAATTTTTAAATTGGTACGCCTTTTTATAACAAAAAGATAAGCAATATAAATCACCAGTAAAGATAAAAGCACAACTGGGTTAATTATTTCGATCCAACTATATTGCTGGAACAAATTGTCCCCATCCTCCAGAATTTTCTCGGGTTTATGTGCAAAAGTTTGAGTTGGTGACAGAAAAAAAATAAAAAAAAGTGCCATTCCGATAACTTTTAGTTGATGTATATTTTTCATACACGCATCCCTCAAATATAGTAGTATAATATCCTCTATCATGATACCAAAGATCTTGTATCTATGTATATCATATTATCTGGAAAGTATGGAGAATTTGTGACGTTTCTCTATTATCTTTCAGCTAATTAGAAATAGTATACAATACTCGTTATAATGATAATAATCAAATCGCACATACGTTGGGGGGATAAATTTGAGACCTTATCTTAAGTTTGATTATAATGACGAAGAATCAGAGAAAAAGCCTGTGATTTTTTCCGATCCGATTAACGTTTTGGAGACAAAGGACATATCAGTTGTCCCCTTCATTTTTGACCAAGTGGAAAAAGCACTAAATGAGGGGTATTACATCGCAGGCTATGTATCCTACGAGGCTGCGCCAGTATTTGATCCAGCTTATCGTGTTCACTCAAATCCAGTGATGCCACTAGTTTGGTTCGGAATTTTTGAAGCACCATCCGAAACAAACGGTCAAAACAGGCCAGTTGGCACCTATCATATATCGGATTGGAGCCTAGATACAAGCTATCAAGACTACCAAAAAGGAATCGCTCAAATTAAAAAAGCTATTGAAACAGGGGAATCGTATCAAGCAAACTACACTGTTCGATTAAATGCTTCCTTTACTGGCGATGGGAAAGCATTTTATGAGCAATTAAAAATGAATCAGCAAGCAGACTATTGTGCCTTCTTGGATCTTGGCAAGTATCAGATCCTTTCCGCTTCACCAGAACTATTTTTTCGTGTGAACGAACAGAAAATAATGACCAAGCCAATGAAGGGAACAGCACGACGTGGACGTTCCGCACAAGAAGACCGTTCTTATAAAGAAGGACTTAAAAACTCTGAAAAAGAACAGGCAGAAAATGTGATGATTGTTGATCTACTACGAAACGACCTTGGCAGAATTGCGAAGACAGGAACGATACATGTCCCAAGGTTGTTTGAAGTCGAGACCTACCCAACTGTACATCAAATGACCTCCACTATTGAGGCAGAATTAAAAGATTGCACAACTGTCTTTGAATGGTTTCATTCCTTATTTCCTTGTGGTTCTATAACTGGTGCGCCTAAGATTCGTACGATGGAAAAAATAGCCGAACTCGAACAATCCCCAAGAGGGGTTTACTGTGGAGCAATTGGATATATCCCCCCTAACCGGAAAGCTACTTTTAGTGTGCCCATTCGAACGGTTATCGTTGATACCGAAAAAGAAATGGCTACATACGGAACAGGTGGTGGGGTCACTTGGGATTCAACGGCAAAAGGCGAGTATGAAGAACTCTTAACAAAGGCGAAGCTGCTAACCGAAAAAAGGTCAGATTTTGCATTACTCGAAACATTAAAATTTGAAAATAAACAGTATGCATTAGAATCGTACCATCTGAACCGCCTCAAAGAATCGGCTGACTATTTCACCATTCCGATTGACCTACAAGAAACAAAAAAAAGACTCACACACTTTGCTAAGAAAAATCCAATTGGAGCCTACAAAGTTCGATTACTATTAGATCGATCAGGTAATACCACTGTGGAAAAAGTACCGATTTCGCCGATTGTCGAACCAGTAACTTGTTATTTAGCGAGCGAGGCAATTGATGAGCAGGATCCTTTTTTGTATCATAAAACAACCCATCGTTTGATCTATGAAAAGCACCAGAACACCGCACCAACAAACGCCTTTTCAGTTCTACTTTGGAATCAACAAAACCAACTTACCGAATTCACAACAGGAAACCTTGTGGTGCAAATAGATGGTAGGCTGTATACGCCTCCCGTTTCGTGTGGTTTATTGGCAGGTACGTATCGACAAGCATTACTTGACGAAGGGACTATAGAAGAAAGAATCGTTAATAAAGATAAACTGGAATCGTGCGAGGCGATCTGGTTTATTAATGGTGTGAGAGGCTGGCTGCGAGTACATATGATTTATTAAGCAGCAACTTGCTGAAAAGGGCGAATTAGTATCTAATTCGCCCTTTTCAGCACTTATTTTTCTTGATTTATCTGTTGCTGTCCCATTTTGACTAGCTCACGAACCATGTTACCACCAATATTACCGCCTATTTTCCCTGCATCCTTCGCTTTCATTTCACCGTTATATCCTTTATCAAGGGGGATGCCTTGTTCTTTTGCCACTTCAAATTTAGCATTATTCGGATTTTTTTCATTGGTCACTTTTGCTTTTAATTGATCCAGCCCTTCTCTTGCTTCAGGGACAAGGATTTTGTTTTTGTTCACCATTTATCAAACAACCTCCTTACATTATTACTTTTCCCTCAACCTAATGTTTTGTATGCAAGCTTAAAATATGTTAAAAAGACTCCAAGTCCGCGAAACTCATTAAAACCATGGATTTTGGCCAAATAAGGGCCTCTCAGTCCGCTAAAATTTCTATGCGGACTGAGAGGAAGCTATTTTCGGAAAAAGACTGGTTTTCAACGGTTTAGCGGACTCACAGGACCCTATTTGCTTTAAAAGGGCTATTTACGGATGGATTTTGGGCAATTAACGTCCTCTCAGTCCGCTAAACTCATCAAAACCATGGATTTTGGCCGAATAAGGGCCTCTCAGTCCGCTAAAATTTCTATGCGGACTGAGAGGACGCTATTTTCGGAAAAAGGCTGGTTTTCAACGGTTTAGCGGACTCACAGGACCCTATTTGCTTTAAAAGGGCTATTTACGGATGGATTTTTGGCAATTAACGTCCTCTCAGTCCGCTAAACTCATCAAAACCATGGATTTTGGCCGAATAAGGGCCTCTCAGTCCGCTAAGATTTCTATGCGGACTGAGAGGCCGCTATTTTCGGAAAAAGGCTGGTTTTCAACGGTTTAGCGGACTCACAGGACCTTATTTGCTCTAAAAGGGTTATTTTTGGATGGCTTTTTGGCAATTAACGGCCTCTCAGTCCGCGAAACTCATTAAAACCATGGATTTTGGCCAAATAAGGGCCTCTCAGTCCGCTAAAAATTCTATGCGGACTGAGAGGACGCTATTTTCGGAAAAAGACTGGTTTTCCACAGTTTAGCGGACTCACAGGACGCTATTTGCTCTAAAAGGGTTATTTTTGGATGGCTTTTTGGCAATTAACGGCCTCTCAGTCCGCGAAACTCATTAAAACCATGGATTTTGGCCAAATAAGGGCCTCTCAGTCCGCTAAGATTTCTATGCGGACTGAGAGGACGCTATTTTCGGAAAAAGACTGGTTTTCCACAGTTTAGCGGACTCACAGGACGCTATTTGCTCTAAAAGGGTTATTTTTGGATGGATTTTTGGCAATTAACGGAAGTAATTCCTATACTGTAAAAAATAATGCTCTCTCTTGGAAAATTAATTGTGAATTTGATAAAGTACACATAAGAACGAAACAAGGAGGACACTAAATGAAACTCTTGTCCATTGAACCAACGCCAAGCCCTAATTCGATGAAATTGAACTTAAATAAATCATTACCCGATGGCCAGAATCATAACTATAAACAAGGTGACCAGCTCGATACCGCCCCAGATTTTATACAAAGATTATTTGAAATTGATGGAGTAAAAGGCATCTACCATGTGGCAGACTTTATCGCATTGGAAAGAAACGCCAGAATTGCTTGGGAAACAATATTACCTCAAGCAAGACGTGTTTTTGGGGAAGATGAAATTTTGACAGATCCATCTACTTCAGCCACGCCAACCGACCACTTTGGAGAAGTAAAAGTTTTTATCCAAATGTTCCGAGATATTCCGATGCAAGTAAAATTAGAAGACGGTGCGGCAGAACAACGATTTGGTTTACCCGAAATGTTTATGGATGCTGCCTTAAAAGCATCTGAAGCATCTCCGAATTTCGTGATGGAGCGAAAATGGGTGGAGCAAAAACCGCGTTATGGTTCCGTTGAAGATATTGGGAAAGATGTAGTGGAAGAGATTGGTGCGAGCTATGATGAGAAGCGTCTAGATCAACTGGTAAACCTTGCACTAGAAGACAAATCTGAGAAAGAGAAACCTTCTCCAAGGGGTGGACAACTTACTTTAGAACTTGACAACCCCGACTGGAAAAAACGATATGCTGGATTAGACCAGATGGGAGAACCTACCTTTGAAGACCTTCCCATATTACAAAAGGCACTTGATGATGAAAAGGCATCCATTAGACGTCTAGCCACAGCATATCTTGGCATGATAGAGGAGCCAGAAGTACTTCCTCTTCTATATAAAGCACTAAAGGACAAAGCAGTAAACGTGCGAAGAACCGCTGGAGATTGCCTTTCAGATTTAGGATTTAAACAAGCAATACCAGAAATGACTTATTCCCTTTCCGATCCAAATAAACTAGTCCGATGGCGGGCTGCGATGTTTTTATATGAGATTGGTGATGAAACTGCTCTACCAGCGTTACACAAAGCTGCAGACGATCCTGAATTTGAAGTTCAAATGCAAGTAAAAATGGCGATTGAAAGAATTGAAGGTGGCGAAGCAGCAAAAGGATCCGTTTGGCACCAAATGACACAAGCTACACAGCAAAAAAAGGAGGAAAATTAATATGAATCCATATGAACAATACATGAAGGAAGTAGCTCAGCCTATGCGAGAAGAGCTTACGAATGTTGGTTTTAAAGAGCTTGTGACACCTAAACAAGTAGATGATTTTGTTACAACCGCTCCTGGTACATCCTTAGTCGTAGTCAATTCCGTTTGTGGTTGTGCTGCAGGACTTGCTCGCCCAGCTGTCCGAAAATCACTAGAGCATGATAAAAAACCAGTTAATCTTGTTACTGTCTTTGCTGGTCAGGATAAGGAAGCAACCCAAAGAATGAGGGATTATTTTAAAGGAAAGGAGCCCTCTTCTCCTTCGATCGCATTAACGAAAAATGGGGAGGTTCTCCATTTTGTACCTCGTGAAGAGATTGAAGATCATGACATAGAAGACATAGTGGAAAATTTAACAAGAGCATATGACCAATACTGTTAATTCTATATTTAAAGGTAAACTCTTTTCATCAAAGAGTTTACCTTTTTTGAAAGTAAAGAAAGTATAAAATTTGGGTGCTATTACGCATACAGCGGAGTTGTCCAGCGCTTTTCTTCATTCGCATTTTTTCAAATTTGCTTGACTTCCTGTACATATTTTTTAAAGTCGTCAAGATGATCATTCAAAATAGTCTCTAATACATCTAGATTTAATTGTTGATAGTCGTGAATAGCTATATTCCGAAAGCCCACCATTGATTTCATATTTTTCACAATAGAGTTTGAAAGAAGGTTATTGTTTACAAGCATTTCAAACGACTCACGGCTAGTCTGTGGTACACCTAACTGCTTTGCACGGCACACATGCATAGCCAAATCTATTGCAGCTTCACAGCATCGTTGCAAATTTAAAATAATAGAATCCTGTTTTGTAAAATTAGTAAGGTTTTCCCTTTTTCCCTGATACTCTTCTTCCATTCTTCGCAAACATCGTTCAATAATTAGCGTTTTATTCATTACCAAATCCTGATCAATCATTACTTGATCCCTCACTTTTAAAATCCTCAAGAAATGAAGCCCGTTCTTCATTTAAACGTGCATACTTCTTCATCATTACCACTTCCATGTATGCACGCTCTGTCGAATTCGACTGATAAAGTATGAGTCCATTTTTTAGAACTTGAATGGAAAGCACATCATTTGCTTTACGTAAATCAATAAGGTCGACATCCTTGTTTAATATATTGGCTAAATCCTGTGCCAAAAAAAACCGTTCGGAATCAGATAAGGATCGATTACTAGCGTAGGCTAGATCAATATCACTATTCGGATTTTCCAAACCAGTTGCATAGGAACCAAACAAATAGAGGATAGAGGCATGTAGATGTTCTTTAGAAAATTCAATAATCATATTTCTTTCTTTTTTTGTCAGCATTCGATCACTCCAGTCCTTCCATAAGTTTATAGGAAATAACTAAAGACAAAGACATTCATTTTTTGCCAATTATAACATGAATTCAAATGGTTCATTCATTTCCAGTGTCATTCGTAATTTCATCAATCATTTTTTCAGCGGTTTTTCGGTACAAGTTACTTATATGAACCAAAGAGGCGATCGATAAAAACGTTTCTATATAGTCTGAATCTTTGTCGTTGAGCTCTTTCACCTGATCACGGATCTCCATTGAGGAAATTTCAACATTCTTTTTAAACCTGTTACTGTTTTGTTCCGCTAAATAGAGATAACTTTCATATAGTTTATCTAAGTCAAATTTTTCTTCTTCTAATATTTTATCGTTTACTCCATCCAGCACCTTTTTAATATCATTGATCGATAAAGCACCCTTCAGCTGATAAATGAGACTGATCAATAATAAATGCTCCTTTGAATATTTTTTATTTTTAATGGGAAAAAACAGCTTTCCTTTGGCATAATTGTTAATCATTGTTTTTGTTAACACTTTTTCGTCTTGATGACGTTTCGTATGCGTAAACTTGTTTTCAAACAATTGAATGACCTGATCCATATACAAGTCTATATCTGGTATGTCTTCTATTTCTAAATTATTTTGTTCTACTAAATTAGACATCAACTCATCCATATTTTTCATAGCAAAAACTCCATTTGTTTTTTTCTTATTATACTTTACAAACACAGAATCGTAAAGATTGACTACATCATGTAATAGTTATATTATTATATATAGTATTAAAAACTACATATAATAATGGAGGTTTCCTTTTTAATGGGTACATATATCCGCGAACCAATCAACGGGTTCACCCACCTATTCGGTGCTGTACTTTCTATTTTCGGTTTATACGCTTTAATAACGAAAGCCATCGAGACTACAACATCTGTCCTTCCGATTGTTGCAGTCAGTATTTTCGGTATCAGTATGATCCTTCTCTATGCCGCTTCTGCAACGTATCATCTCGTTGTGGCTAGTGATAAAACAATTGCCTTTCTTAGAAAAATAGATCATTCAATGATTTACGTATTAATTGCTGGAACATACACCCCATTAACCCTCATTACATTGGGAGGTAAAACAGGCTGGATTCTTTTCATTGTGATCCAATCACTGGCATTGTTAGGAGTTGCTTACAAACTAATATGGTTTCACAGTCCGAGATGGTTATCAACTGGATTATACATTAGTATGGGTTGGATTGTTGTATTTTTCGTTGCCCCATTGGCGGATTCAATACGCACAACTGGAATTCTGTTACTCATTGGTGGAGGAATTATTTATACAATTGGCGGGATTATCTATTGGCTAAAACCTAGCTTTCTATCGTTTAAGCAAATGGGCTTTCATGAAATTTTTCATTTATTTATCCTTACAGGGAGTCTAGCCCATTTTCTATCTATTTATTTTTACGTTCTTTAAAATATGGGGCATGAACACATCACACTTACTTGAATATTGTATAGGAGAAAGTTTTCAAGGAGAGATTGTGATGCAAATTCATGTTGTAAATAGAGGCGAAACACTTTGGCAAATCGCACAAAATTATAATGTAAGTATGAACCAAATTATACGGGCAAATGGTTTAGATAATCCAAATATGTTGGTAGTTGGGCAGGCATTAGTTATTCCTAATCCCTACCAGGAATATGTGGTTCAACCTGGCGATGCGCTTTGGGCGATTGCCAGGCGTTATGGTACGACCATTCAAGCAATAGTAGAAGCAAACCAATTACAAGATGCTAACGCTATTACAGTTGGGCAGGTTTTAACGATTCCCGTTCAGCTTTATACAATCAAACCAGGCGATACGTTATGGAAAATCGCAAATCAATATGGTACAACAGTAGAAGCTATTGTAGAGGCAAATCAAATTCAGAATCCTGGCATGCTTTTAGTGGGGCAAGTTATCACCATTCCAGAAAGTCCAAAACCTGTTATGGATGTTAACGCCTATACGACGATTACAGGTGAAGAAGGGGCACAAATCGTTTCATCACTTGGACAGTATTTCACTTATCTTAGTCCCTTTAGTTATGGTTTTACAGAAGATGGATCCATTTCTACTTTAAATGACGAACCTTTAATCACGGCAGCACGTAGGAATAATGTCGCACCACTTCTTGTTTTAACAAATTTTGTTGGTGGGAAATTCGGTTCTGATAAGGCGGCAACATTGTTGCGTAATCCCGAACTTCAGGATACTGTCATTACGAACGTATTAAAAGTCATGCGTGAAAAAGGATATACAGGGCTAAACATTGATTTTGAATACGTTTATCCTGAGGATCGAGAAAATTATAATAACTTTCTTCGCAATGTAGTTGCTCGCTTACATCCAGAAGGCTACTCTGTTTCTACAGCTATTGCACCTAAAATAAAAGAAGATCAGGTTGGACTTTTGTATGAGGCCCATGATTATGCTGCACATGGTGAGATTGTTGATTTTGTCGTCATCATGACCTATGAATGGGGCTGGGCTGGAGGAAGACCATGGGCCATTGCACCGATCAATGAAGTAAGAAGGGTGCTTGACTATGCCGTTACAAAAATACCACGCAACAAAATCATGATGGGCGCACCATTGTATGGTCGTGATTGGAAGATCCCATGGGTATCTGGTACATTTGCTCGAACAGTAAGCCCAAAGCAAGCTGTCCAAATTGCCGCCAAATACGGGGTATCTATTCAGTATGACGAAAAATATCAATCTCCTTTTTTCCGCTATGTAAATGAAGCAGGACAGGAGCGCGAAGTATGGTTTGAAGATGCTAGGAGTATGGAAGTAAAATATAATACAGCAATAGAATACGGTCTACGTGGAATTAGTTATTGGGTGTTAGGATTACCATTCCCACAAAACTGGCCAGTTCTCACTGAAAACATTACAGTAAATAAGCTGTGATTTGGTTAAGAAAAAGCCTTCCAAGAAGGCTTTTTCTTACTTAATTCAATGGTCTGCACTTCTTATTCTATTATTCGAACTACCCGTCCATTAAAGCGTTGTTTCCAATATGTATTCGACATATCTACAATTGCTACACCAGTAGAGCTTTGAGAACCAATGAATTTACCGTCTCCCATATAAATTCCAGCATGTCCATCTATTTTGTACGTATCATAAAAAACAAGATCCCCTGGTCGCATGTCAGCTGGAGAAACTTGACGCCCCTCGTACTTCAGAATATCTGTACTTGCACCAACATTTACACCAGCTTGGGCAAATGCCCATTTAATAAAACCAGAGCAATCAAATCGTCCATTGGCAATGTCATACGCATTTCTTCCACCACCAAAAACATATACGGAATTTCCTATGTATTTATATCCAGAGTTAATCAATGTTTGAATTTTGTCATTCGTATCTGTTAGCTTTGAAGTATCCTCATTGCTAGACTTTTGTTGTTCTTGTTTCGGTTGTTCCAGACTCAATGGTTTAACTTGAGGCTTACTAGTCTCTACTTTTTCAGTAGTTTGCTCAAGATTAGAAGCCTGTTCAACAAGACTAGAATCTTCCTGTTGTAATGCAGCCTTTAAAGCAAGATTCCCTTGTTTCTTTTGTTTGAGTTGTTCCACTAACAGTTCGTTCTGTTTCTTTTGTTCAAGAATCTGACCTTGCATTCCCTCTAATTCTGTTTTCATACTAGTAAGATTATCTAGTTTCTTTTCAACCGCATTCTTTTTCTCCTCTAACTCTTCCTTACTTCTCTCTATTCCTTCTATTAAGCTAGCGTCTGCCTCCATAATTTTAGCTACAGCAAACAACCGATTTACAAAATCACCAAAACTAGTGGAGCCAAACACAACTTCTAAATAACCAATATCTCCGCCACTTTGCTGGATGGATTTAGCACGTTCCTTTAATATGTTATAACGCTCATTTATACTTCTCTCGAGAGCAGAAGTTTCTTTGTCCAATTTATTTACTTCAGATTTAGTAGCGTCTATTTTTTGTTTTGTCTCATCGATCGTCTTTTGATTGTCGATCACCGCTTGTTTTACACGCTCGATTTGTTTTGTTAATGCCTCCAATTCAGACTGCGCTTGTCCAATTTCTTCATTAGCCTGAGAAATTTTTTCTTTTATTTCTGTACGTTCTTCTTCAATTTGATCCTTTGTTTTCGTTTCAGCCTGAACCTTAGGAGAATCTGTAACAGTAGTTGCTAAAACAACGACAACAAGAATACCTAATATTGCGAGCTTATCCTTTACCACTTTTTCCCCTCACCCTCTTTTAAATCTATCAAAAATCTTATGTAAACGTTTTAATGTTTGCGTACGTCTATCAATCTAGTCCATCTATTAAACTAGGTACTTAGTAGTATAACATTGAAAAATAACAGAAATGTTATATGAATATTACATTTCTGTTTCAATCTACTTAAATTGGATTCATATACATCCTTTGAATATCAAAGCTATGTACCTATATGGATTCATGAATGCCATTTAGTTCAGTCATTGTTTTTTTAAAAAAGCGCGAATGATCAGAAACCCGCTAGTTTGACATGCCAAATAAAATATTGTAAATTTATCAATGGACGTACATTTTACATTTAATGCACTTTAATATTCGTATTTAGGGGTGGAAGTCATGGAAAACGCATTTGATTATGAAGATATTCAATTGATTCCCGCAAAATGTGTTGTGAATAGCCGATCTGAATGTGATACAACGATCAGCTTAGGCAAACACACATTCAAGTTACCAGTGGTGCCTGCAAATATGCAGACTATTATAGACGAAAAGATTGCAATTTCATTAGCGGAAAATGATTACTTTTATGTTATGCACCGTTTTGAACCGGAAAAACGAATCTCTTTTATTAAAGATATGAAATCACGAGGATTAATCGCTTCTATTAGTGTTGGCGTAAAAGAAGAAGAGTATAAATTTATTCAACAATTAGCAGATGCATCCATTTCACCAGAATACATTACGATTGATATTGCCCATGGTCATTCCAATGCAGTAATAAAGATGATTAAGCATATTAAGAAACTGTTACCTGATAGTTTCGTGATTGCAGGAAATGTCGGAACCCCAGAAGCAGTTAGAGAATTAGAACATGCCGGTGCGGACGCGACAAAAGTTGGCATTGGACCAGGTAAGGTATGTATCACGAAAATTAAAACTGGATTTGGAACTGGCGGCTGGCAACTCGCTGCATTACGTTGGTGTGCAAAGGCAGCTAGTAAACCGATTATTGCAGACGGAGGCATTCGGACACATGGAGATATAGCAAAATCTATTCGATTTGGTGCTACTATGGTCATGATTGGTTCCTTATTTGCTGGGCATGAAGAATCTCCTGGAGAGACAATTGAGAAGGATGGAAAGCTTTACAAAGAATACTTTGGATCCGCATCAGAGTTTCAAAAAGGTGAAAAGAAGAATGTGGAAGGTAAGAAAATGTATGTCGAGCACAAAGGTTCTTTACAGGATACTTTGGAAGAAATGGAGCAAGATCTTCAATCTTCTATTTCCTATGCGGGTGGAAACAAGTTAGAAGCAATCCGTAATGTAGATTATGTCGTCGTGAAGAATTCAATCTTTAATGGTGACAAGGTGTATTAAAGGCTTTGAACAGCTAGGTGAGCGAGGTACTTTAGTACTTGCTCATCTTTTCTAATCCTAGAACGGTCAAGGTAAATGGCTGTCCGATTTGTTTATGGACAGATCTTTTGTATTGCATCTCTCATATAGTTAGTGAATACGGTTATTTCCAGATATTAGATCCTAGTTCGCATTTTTTGAATCCAGTTAGACATGAGAGAAAAGTAAGAATTTATATTCGATTGTATTTTTATAGCAACTTCCTCGTTATATGTATGTACAGTAAGATTTCTGTCATTAACCATATATAAACCAAGAATAGTTTCTTCCTCATTAAACATATTTATTTCTCGACAACTTCGAATCACACCTTTTGGCGATCCAACATCTACTCCTTCAACATCGTATAAATATTGTTTCGCTGCTTTCCAACAAGCCTCAAAAGTGAATTTAAAACGTTGAATTAAAGCATCCCTTTCTACTTCATTTGGTTGATCTATTAGAACAAGTTCTTGTAATGAACCTAATGCTTTTTCTGCTGATCTTAATCGTTCTTGAATTCTTTCCATATTATTCCCTCCTCTTTTACATTCTGAATAAGAGCTGAACTTGCATTCTTTAAATTAACAATATCAACATGATACGGAATGGTTGATTCTTCAATCCTATCCATTATCTCTAACCACTTAAAAGAAGGGATTTGTTCCATTTCTTCAATAGCAATATCAATATCAGAACTTTGTTTTTCTTCTTTACGCGCCCACGAACCAAACAAAATCACCCTTACATTTTCTTCAAATAAAGTCTCATTTAATATGTTTCTTAATTGATTTAGTATATGCTCACGTGATCTGTTATGATTGGTCATCTTTTCCCCTCCTGCGAAAAAGGATCTACCCCTTTTTAATTATACAGCAAAAGAGTACTGCATCTAAAGAAAATTATCTTGTCCCGTTTTTTGATGCTCATCGGTATATAACCTATATACTAAAAAAAGACAGTACACTTATTGAACGCGTGCACTGACTTTTTTTAGCGTGGAACAATTCTGTCAAGCGATACTTTTAGGAAAACCTCTTTTAGGTCGTGGTACTGAAACATTTAAAAATTATATTCCGCTTCTTTCACCTCACGAATTTTCGTGAATGTTTCTGTTAATACTACTGTATCTTCAACCAAACGATCGATGCGGAATAATACATCATCGTTTGTAATTTCTTTTTGATAGAAATCCGTTTCCTCAATAAATACATATGTCTGAACGATTTGCGCTTTCATATAAGCTAAAATAGGTTTTAATTGTTGTTCTGCAATTAAGTAATGCTTTGACGAACCCGCTGTTACAAGCATGCTAACAACTTTATCACGAAATGCATTTACGGGAAGTAAATCAAAAATATTTTTCAATGTAGCGGGGATCGACGCCTGAAATATAGGTGTTCCAATAATAATTGCATCTGCTTCCATGATGGTTTTGACTACATATCCCGTGTCGCCTACATAATCCAAATAGTTACGACCATCACTAAACTGAACATCATATTCAGCTAGATCAATCAATGTCGCTTCCGTATTTGGGAATTTTTCCGTAAGAGATTTAACTGAATAATCCATTGCTATTCTCGTTTTCGAACCAACTTTTGAACCTGATAATCCGACAATCTTCATGTTACCCCTCCTAGTTGTTCGCCGTATATTTCTTAATTGCCGGCAAAATTTCTGTACCGATTAATTCAATATTTTTCATTAAACGTTCAAATGGTACACCACCGAAATCGATTTGGGCGATATAACGCTGATGACCAAATAGTTCATGCTGATAAAGAATTTTTTCAATGATTTCCTGGGGACTACCTATATTCATGACATTATGCGGATCTACACCCTGGGCAAAGTGCTGCTTCGGAAATCCTTGTCCGTTCGTTCGTTTCATCCCTTCATTTATATGAGGATACATATCTTTTAGAGCTTGCTGTGATGTTTCAGCCGCATAGAAAAAACCAGCCGTTGCAACCGGTAGCTCTGATGGATCAAAACCGCTATTTTGAGCAGCATCACGATAGGCATCAACCGTCCGTTTGAAAATAGTTGCAGGTCCACCTAAATGAGCCATAAACATCGGAACACCAGCATTACCAGCCTTAATCGCACTAGCAGGTGATCCACCTACTGCACGCCAAATCGGCATTGAACCATTTTGCGGACGCGGAAGAACCTCTGCATTCCTCAATGGCGCACGGAATTCACCACTCCAATTTACAACTTCTTCTTCATTAATTTTCAGTAACAAATCAAATTTTTCCTCAAACAACCCTTCGTAATCACGAACACTATAGCCTAATAAATCAAATAGCCCTATTCTTGAAGCACGACCAGCAACGATTTCCGCACGTCCTCCTGAAATCAAATCAAGCGTAGCAAAATTCTCAAAGACACGCACTGGATCTGATGTGCTAATAATCGTAGAGGAGCTTGCTATTTTAATTTTTTCTGTCGCCTGAGCAATTGCTGAAAGAACAACAGCATGTGCTTGCGTTGCAAAAAATTCCTGATGACTTTCCCCTACACTAAAAAAGTCAATACCAGCCTGATCGGCTAATTTAGCATATTCAATTATTTCACGAATGCGTTGTTCTGCAGAAATTCTCTCTCCTGTTAAAGGATTTGGCAAATGATCTCCTAGTGTATAAATGCCAAACTCCAATCCTTTACTTTGATCAATACGATATTTTTCCATTTATTTTTTCACCTTTCTTTCTATATTGCATATTGCCTATTTTCTCGTCACCTGCGTATCACTAGTTAACTTCTACAACAAAATGAGCGAGTAATTCATTCTACTTTTCCTAAAGGTTTGTATCCAAATTAAGCGAAGAGATTCGATCTTTACCTCGTCTTTCCATTTACCCTTTTCGATGTTATTATAGATTATAATAACATATAGTATAAGTACGCACTTAAAAGTGGTATAGTATCAAAAATGATACTTAGGAGGAGTTAAAATGGAAAAAGTACCCGAAGATTGTCGCGTAGAAGATGCTTTGAGTATTTTAGTTGGCAAATGGAAACCGATTATTTTGTTACATTTGTTGCAGGAAGGCACAAAACGTTTTAATGAACTTAAACGTAGCATGCCCGGAATCACGCAGAAAATGTTGACAAAGCAACTTAGAGAATTAGAGGATGAAGACATTATTAAGCGCGTTATTTACCCACAAGTCCCTCCCAAAGTAGAGTATTCCATTACAGAATATGGTAGGAGCTTAGAGCCAATTTTAGAGGCCATGCATGAATGGGGAATGAAGCATACATTGCATAAGATGGAAAAGAAGAATCAAAAGAGCTCATAGCAGACCACTGGTGAACACCACAATATTCACCAAGCTTGTCTTAGCTCTAAAACAAGCAGACTTATTCGTATGATACGAAAGGGAGCTTCTTTTTTTCTAGAGAAAAAGAAGCTCCCTTAAAGCGAACTCGTTTCAGCAAGCTTATACAATCGCCTCCCTACTTTCATTTTACCACTTTCAATTAACTTATTTCACCCAAAACAGAGGAAGGTGGTATTCTTCCCCACCTGTTTTTATTCCATAATCGCGCCCGAGTAATGAACAAGCAAATGAAAACTAATCTTGATATATTTTTTGTGCTTCGTATTTAAATCCTTGGTTCTTATAATTTTGTTTTTTGTACATTTCCCTTGGGGTATCTTCTCCGTCAGCCACTAATATTACAACCTTCTCCGGAAATGAATCCATTACAAATTTTTGCAGCCGGCTTGCTATTCCTTTGTTCCGAAACGACTCGTCAACAGTTAGATTATCGATTTCTACTGTTTCATTAGAGATAATGACATCTACATAGCCTGCTGGAGATCCTTTATAAAATGCTAAAACTTGCTGAATATCTTGATCTTCAAACTGACGCTTTATAAGATCAGCCTTCTGCTTTGCAAATTCACTTCCAAACTCTAAGTCATTCGTATATTGTAGATCAAGAAGTACTTTTAAATTTTTATCCGTCACTACTTGAATCTCTATATCTGGATTGTTTCTCACCGAAGGAAAGTCTTTCGGCTGAATAGCATACAATTCTAGAAAACCTATTTCATAACCCATATCAGTAAGGTAAGCAGTTAGTTCTCCTGTTGGCTTTATATTTGTAGGAAAATAGAATTTCACATGCTTTTGGCCTCTCTTCAGATGATAATCTCTTAGGTATTTTTCGACCTCTTTAAACTCAGTTAAAGACGGTAAAGTTTTAAATTCAATGAAATTACTGTCGTACCTGATTAACATCTCAGGATAATGAAAATGTCTATAATGAGCATTTTCAGCCGCTATGTTTCCAAGTGTATAAATTTCTTCAAATGTTATTTGTTTCATTTGTGTTCTCCTTTATTTAGGAGCTAGCCCCCTGTTTTACCCTAACAAAAGACATTAGATACACTCCTGATCTTGTTCCGATAAATGACCCGATTGATGTATATGGGTAACCGTTTTCAGTATAGAAATTTACTTCATTATAAAGAGCCTTTTCCTAAACGTGAATTGCTTCAAGTCACAGACACAAAAAAACCACCAATTATGTATTGGTGGAGACGGTGGGAATTGAACCCACGTCCAGAGATATCGCCACTCAGGCATCTACGAGCGTAGTTGGTATATTGTCATTCACTCACTGTTTGGCCTGCCAACAGGCTTCCCAGGAGCTAGCCTGATTCGTCTCTTCTGTCTGTCCCCAGGCGGAGAACGACAGCGTAGCCCGCTTCATTTGAGACCCTTCTATCTACCACACGGGCGATGGTAGGAAGGATCCTTTAGTGCTACTTACGCAGCTGCTAAAGAGTAATTGTTTTCTTTGCCAGTTATATTTAGGCGAGTAACGTTTAACGAGCCGTAACCTCGACCCGCAGCCTGAGCTCGATCTACCCCTGTCGAATCCGTAACGTCCCCAAATAAAAAGAGTAGCCATTTATGCGATAACGAGGGAAACGGAAAGAAAATCAAGCTATATTGCAAGTGATGTTATTATTATTTTATTTTGTTGAGACAATATCTATTATAACACATCACCAAAATATTTCAACCGAGGTTCACATGGAAACCTCTACCGATTATTATCCTTTAATGCACGATCCATATCGCGTTTTGCTTGTTTTCGTTTTAAATCTTCACGTTTGTCGTATTTCTTCTTCCCTCTTCCAAGGCCGATTAATACTTTTGCGACTCCATTTTTGATATAAATCTTAAGTGGGATGAGGGAATAGCCTTGCTGCTGCGTTTCACCAATAAGTTTATCAATTTCTTTACGATGTAATAATAATTTTCTAGTCCGAACAGGATCATGATTGTAACGATTCCCTTGTTCATATGGGGAGATGTGTAAGTTATGCAGAAAAGCTTCTCCACGATCGACTCGTGCAAAGCTATCCTTTAAATTGACTCTGCCAGCACGGATCGACTTAATCTCCGTACCTTGTAATACGATTCCTGCTTCATATGTTTCCTCAATAAAAAAATCATGATTTGCTTTTCGATTTTGGGCAATAGCTTTTCCTTGACCTTTTGGCATAACCAGTTCCTCCTCTTGCTCCGTGTGAACATTTTAACAGAAAAGCGACTTGATTCCAATATCGGTGTGTTTTTAATTTCCATCAAAGCAGATGCGCCGCTTATCATTTGGTGACTTTTGAACATCCTTTTATAGACAAAGAAACGTGATTCATGAGAAAATATTTGTTGTTGTGTAATAATTTAAAGCGGAAGGTGTACATATGGTGGAACAGCAGCTGATACAAATACGAAAACTAACAATGAATGATTATGATGCTTTTAAACAAATGAAGACAAGTGTAGAGGATGACTACATTGTCCGAATTTTCCCAGACCTTATCCATTCCGAAAATCAAATTTTATATGGACTGTTTAGTGGGGAAACACTTTTGGCTATGGCTGGTTATACGCTATTTCCAGGTGGCTTAGCCATGCTAGGCAGACTGCGAAGCAACATGCATTTTTTGTCAAATGGGCATGCAACCGATCTCCTTACTTACATAATGGAGAAATTGCGTCAGGATCCCTCCGTTATTTGGATTGGGGCTAATACAAACGAAGGAAACGCACCAGCAAGACGGGTATTAGAAAAATTAGGACTGGCACCAATAACTACCCTTTATTCCCTCACAATTAAGGATAAGAAGCACATTCAAGGGGTCGATGGTCCAATTTGGACAAAAATTGACTCTATTAAGCAAAAAAGAGAGTTGCTACTTTCTGTGCAGAACAATGATTTAGGTGGGGTCTTCCCTTTCGAATGCTACTACCCGCTTCCACTCGTTGATTCATTGATTTCTGATGCGTATTTGGAGGACTCTATTTTTTACCAAAGTCCTGATCAAAAACGATTTCTCACGATCAAAAAGGATCGAAAAGATGAGTGGTATGGTCATGTGAAGTATTTTTGGAATGACCATTTTGAAACACCAGGATTTTGGAATACCGTTTTTTCGTACTTAACGAAACAATCAGATGAAATCGGAATATGGATCGATTTTTCCAAACAAGGATTCCATCAAATTCCGAATCGAGCTGGTTTTGATGTAGAGGATCCGTGGATGTTATATGGGCAATTTAAATAAATGATCGATCGTTTCACAGGAACTGACTTTACTTGAGGTATGTTTGACGATTCATGCTTTATTCGCTGAATTTGCATTTCACATGAACGAATTGGTATTCGATGTGACATATCTCCCATATAGATGTGCACGCATTTAAAATACGACAAATACGAGCGCCACCGTTCAAGAGGGTATCCCATTTCAGGATACCCTCTTCGCTATTTTTTCTTTTTTGATCTTGTCTTCTTTTTCTTGTTCCCACCATTTTTGCCCTTATGTGCTTTGCCTTTACTAGCTGGTGGAGCTGCGTTTGTTCGTTTTGCTTTGATCACTTTTGGACGTTCTGGTGCGACTCGTTCTTTTCTTGGTTTCATGCCAACTACTTCAAAATCAATGACACGTTCATCGAGATTTACATTGACAACGCGGATGGTTATTTCATCCCCGATCCGAAAGACGTTGCCTGTCCGTTCACCGATCATTGCATATTGACGATCTTCAAAATGGTAATAGTCATCCGTCAAATAACTGACATGAACGAGTCCTTCAATCGTGTTTGGCAATTCTACAAACAACCCAAAACCAGTGACAGAGCTGATGACACCATCAAATTCTTCGCCAATTTTGTCCTGCATAAATTCTGCCTTTTTCAAATCGTCTGTTTCACGTTCTGCATCTACTGCGGCTCTTTCCATTTCAGATGAATGTCGTGCAATTTCGGGTAATCGGTCTTTCCAATGTGATTGTGTTTGATTGTCTAGTTTACCCTCAACTAAATATGTTCGAATGAGTCGATGGACCATTAAATCTGGGTACCGACGAATTGGTGATGTAAAATGGGTGTAAAAATCTGTTGCCAATCCAAAGTGTCCAATCCCCTGTGGATCATATTTTGCTTGTTTCATCGATCGAAGCATTAACTTAGAAATAATCATTTCTTCTTGTGTGCCCTCTACTTCATCTAACACAGCCTGTAATGCTTGGGGATGCACTTCATTTGATGTGCCTTTAACGACATAGCCTAAATTGGCGATAAACTCAAAAAAATGTTGGAGCTTCTCAGGATTTGGATCCTCGTGAATACGATGAATAAATGGGACGTCTAACCAATGAAAATGTTCTGCTACCGTTTCATTTGCTGCTAACATAAACTCTTCTATCAACTTTTCTGCAACCGACCGTTCACGTATTACAACATCTTTTGCTTTTCCTTCATCATCTACGAGAACCTGTGCTTCCTTAAAGTCAAAGTCGATTGCCCCTCGATTCATACGTTTCTGACGTAATACTGCAGCAAGTTCTTCCATATCCTTGAACATTGAAACTAAAGGATCGTACTTCTGGATGAGTTCCTCGTCTTCCTCTACCAAAATTTTGTTCACATCACGATATGTCATGCGCTCCGTCGTTTTTATGACGCTTTGAAAAATTTCATGATTGACCACGTCTCCTTGTGGACTTATCTCCATTTCACAGCCTAATGTTAGTCTGTCCACTTGTGGGTTAAGGGAACAAATACCGTTCGACAAACGGTGTGGAATCATTGGAATAACACGATCAACTAAATAAACACTTGTCCCGCGTTCTTCAGCTTCTTTGTCAATTGGCGAATTTTCGTCCACGTAATAACTAACATCTGCAATGTAGACCCCCAACTTATAGTTTCCATTGTCCAAACGCTTAACTGTAACGGCATCATCTAAGTCTTTCGCATCTGCTCCGTCTATCGTAACGATCGTTTCATCACGTAAATCCTTTCGATTCGCGATCTCATCTTGGTGAATGGTTTCTGGGACGTTGTTCGCATGCTCCATTACTTCTTCTGGGAAATCAACTTTAATTCCATGCTTATGAATAATGGAAATGATGTCTATTCCAGGATCGTTTTTATGTCCTAGAATTTTGATAACTTCACCTTCTGCACTCATCCGTGCCTCTGGATATTTCGTGATTTTTGCAATAACCTTATGTCCATCAACTGCACCCATTGCTGCACTTTTTGGAATAAAAATATCATTTGGAATTCGTTTATCATCTGCAATAACAAAGCCAAAATGGCCGTTGTCATCATACGTTCCGACTACTTCGGCTGACGCACGTTCTAGAATCCTTATGACAGAGCCTTCAGGACGTTTGCCTTGCTCATCTCTACCGTCAATTCGAACGAGTACGGTATCATTATTCATTGCGGAGTGTAAATCAGAGTGGTTAATATATACATCATCCTGGTCTTCCTGATCAGGAATTAAAAAGGCAAATCCTTTTGCGTGCATTTGTATTTTTCCGCGAATCAAATTCATTCGTTCTGGTGGGCCATATCGATTTTTACGTGTACGGACAAGCTCCCCTGCTTCCTCTAATTCATTCAAACTTTTCATCAATAGCTTGAATTCCTCAGGATCCTTCAATTCTAATATTTCCTCTATCTCTTGAACAGATAGTGGTTTAGACGCATTTTCTCGAAAATAATTGGCGATCTCTTCTTTCATTTCGTTCATCAATTGCTCACCTTCCTTCACATTTTGTTTTGCTTTTATTATGTCTTATGACCATTCGAGTGATTCTAAAAACCGAAAGATATCTTCATGAAGCTGTTCTTTCTCCTTGTCGAGTGTGATCACATGGCCAGAATTCTCATACCATTTCATGTCCTTCTGCTCTGACTCTACATTTTCATATATGTAAGTGGCACTTTTCGTATTAATCATTTCGTCTTTTCTAGCCTGCACAACAAAAGTCGGCGTATAAATGTGATCAATATGATTTTTTACCTCTGTAATAAGTTCACCAAGTCCATGAAACATGTCCTGTGAATCTTGTAGTAGTATTTCAATTTCCTTGTCAATCGTTTCTTCATTCTTTTGTTCCAATTGTTTATATTCCTTTGCAAATGTTTGAAATCCTTTTGTCAATTGAGTTTCATTATCAAAAAACATTGGTGCACACATCGGAATGACTGCTTTAATTTGTTCTGAATATGCCAAACGTAAGCCAAGTACACCTCCAAGAGATAAGCCAGCTACGGCAATTTGTTCATAACCTAATTCTCGTAAATCATTTAATGCCTGCTGAACATCCTTCCACCATTGATCTTGGTTTGTTTGAATCAGTTCTTCTGGCGGGGCTCCGTGTCCACGATAGATTGGAGCATGGCAGGTATATCCTTTTTTTTGTAAAAACCGACCGAGCATCCGGACATCTGCTGTATGTCCAGTAAATCCGTGTAAAAGTAAAACCGCTCTTGAACCTTCCTCAAACGTGAATGGTTGTGGTTGTTTGATTCGCATGATTGATGCTTCCCCCTTACGTGCACTTTAAGAATGTATAAGTTATTGTCGAATTTAAGTAGAATAAACGTTATCACATGTACCTATTTTTGGAAAATGCGTGTTTTTCTAATTCCTGTTATATCCTCTCTTTTAATTATTGCCCTAAATGGAAAAACGTAAACTGTATGAAGAAATCCCTCACCATAATGGTAAGGGATTTACTACTTCTAGTCTATTTAACTAACTAGAGGATGTTCAAAAAGTCACCAAATGATAAGCTGCGCATCTCTTCGTTGGCTTGTTTTTCCGTTACTCACGTATTAAAAGCATACGTTCCGTTACTCAAAACTACGCCGCCTCGACCTGCTTGCTTCTAATTTGCCGACTTTTTGAACACGCACTACTATAGAATAAACCCAACTGTAAACGTTAGAATAAACAAAAGCACTCCTGTGACGACGGTTGCTCGATGTAATACAGCATCAATCCCACGTGCCTTTTGTTTTCCAAATAATTGTTCAGCACCACCAGAAATTGCTCCAGAGAGTCCTTCGCTTTTCCCTGATTGTAATAGTACCAATACGATGAGTACAATTGCATCAATAACTAATAACGTAATCGCAACTCCATACATGTTGCGTACACCTCCTAAACGCACAAATACATAATGATAATGTAGCATAAATGGTCAAGAGATACAAGCTGAATTTTTTCGGTGGAATGTCTTTTTAGATAGGTATATGATGATAAAAAGATTATATTTACTTGGAGGAATGTTCGATGGACACTACAGATCATTGGTTAGAAGCGAAAGATCAACATCAAATTCGAGTCAAAAAATGGACAAAGCAAGAAACGAACCCTAGGGCTATTGTTCAGATTTCCCACGGTATGGTTGAACATATTAATCGCTATGAGCCTTTTGCCACTTTTCTTGTCCAGCATGATGTATTTGTTTATGGTAATGATCACCGTGGGCATGGAGAAACAGGAAGAAAAAATGGGGTAATGGGACACCTTGCCGATGAAAATGGATTTGATTTGGCAACGGATGATCTTCATCGTGTAACAACGTTAATCAAAAATGATTTCCCAAACACCCCTATTTTCCTTTTCGGTCATAGTATGGGATCGTTTCTTGCAAGAAGGTATATTCAACAATTTAGTCAGGATATTGACGGTATCATCCTTTCTGGAACAGGTCATCATCCAGGAATAATGAATAAATTTGCTAGATTATTAGCGAAAAGAGAAATGAAACGGGCGAATAAGCTTGGCCCTTCGATGTTTTTGAATAAGCTAACCTTTCATTCCTATAACAAACGCATTGATAACCATCAAACACATTTTGATTGGCTAACAAGGGACGAAAAACATGTTCAAGATTATATAAATGATCCAGAAACTGGATTCGTACCAACGGCAACATTTTTTTATGATCTATTTATCGGGTTTGATAAGATCTATGATATATCAAGAGTCAAGAAAATAAGAAAAGATCTTCCATTTTTATTCATTAGCGGAGAAGAGGACCCAGTTGGCAATTATGGCAAAGGGGTTCGAGAGGTAATAAAAGCGTATAAAAATCAAGGGATTCTTGACATTGAAGCTCAGTTATATGAAGGCGGACGCCACGAAATGTTAAATGAAATCAACAAAGAAGCGGTATATGAAGATATATGGAATTGGATCGTGAACAAAATAGAGTAATAAAGAAGTAATTCTTTTACCGCCTTTTTCTACTAATTTCGACAAAACATTGACGGCATTTCTTGAAAATACACCTAGATTAGGGGTAAAATAATGAGAGGAACTGATTGTTTATAGAGGTTGTTCATTCAAAAAGTCACCAAATGATAAGCGGCTACTTTTTGAACACGCACTTATAGAGGAGGAATAATTATGGTGGAAAGAACAATAACCATAACAGATGATACTGGTATACACGCACGCCCAGCTACTGTACTTGTTAATCGAGCAGGTGGCTTTGAATCAGACATAAATGTAGAATACAAGGATAAAACCGTTAACTTAAAGTCAATAATGGGGATCATGTCTTTAGGCATTCCAAAAGATGCACAGATTAGAATCACCGCTGTAGGCTCCGATGAAGAAGACGCCATACAAGCAATCGTTGACGTGATTAAAAATGAAGGGTTGGGAGAATAATTCATGGGTAACATTAATGGCATTGCAGCATCAAGTGGGATTGCAATCGCAAAAGCATACCATTTAGCAGTCCCAAATCTTTCTTTTGAGAAACGTACGATTGAGAGTTCAGAAGAGGAAATCAATCGTTTAATAGAAGCACTAGAAACGTCAAAAAAAGAATTAGAGCAAATCAAAGAGAATGCTAAAAAAACACTCGGGGATGAGCATGCTGAAATTTTTTCCGCCCACCTGCTTGTATTAAGTGATCCTGAAATGATCAATCCGATAAAAGATACAATTGAAACGGAAATGGTGAATGCAGAAGTAGCACTGGACCAAACAGCAAACATGTTTATTGACATGTTCAAAAACATGGATAATGCATACATGCGAGAACGAGCTGCAGATATCCAAGATGTTACGAAGCGGGTAATGGCTCATTTATTGCAGGTTTCTTTTCCAGACCCTGCCTTAATCGACGAAGAAGTCATCATCGTTGCGGAAGATCTTACACCTTCTGATACAGCACAGCTCAACAAACAGTTTGTAAAAGGGTTCACGACAAATATTGGAGGTCGCACATCTCACTCTGCTATTATGGCGCGATCACTTGAAATACCTGCGGTTGTAGGAACAAAAACGATTACAGATCAAGCAAACAAAAATGATCTCGTTATTGTCGATGGAATTGATGGAAAAGTTATTATTAGCCCGACAGAGAAAGAACTCCAATCCTATCAAGAAAAGCAAGGTCAATTTGAAAAACAAAAAAGAGAGTGGGCCAAGCTGAAAAATGAGCCTACAAAATCTGCTGATGGCGTAAATGTGGAACTTGTTGCAAACATTGGAACGCCTGAGGATGTTTCTGGTGTTATTTCCAATGGCGGTGAGGGGGTCGGCCTATATCGAACAGAATTTTTATATATGGGGAAAAGCCAACTTCCTACTGAAGAAGAACAATTTAACGCATACAAATCTGTACTTGAGCAGTTAGGGGAAAAACCAGTTGTTGTTCGTACACTAGACATTGGTGGAGATAAGGAATTGGACTATTTGGACCTTCCTAAGGAATTGAATCCTTTCTTAGGCTTCCGCGCCATTCGATTGTGTTTAGAACGCGATGATATTTTCCGAGTTCAACTGCGTGCGCTGCTTCGTGCGAGTGTACACGGGAATTTAAAAATTATGTTCCCGATGATTGCTACTTTAGAAGAATTCCGACAAGCAAAAGCCATTCTTATGGAAGAAAAGGACAGGCTCATTTCAGAAGGACATAGTATGTCTGACTCTATAGAAATCGGAATTATGGTCGAAATCCCTTCTACAGCTGTAGCTGCACCTCAATTTGCCAAGGAAGTGGATTTCTTTAGTATCGGAACGAATGACTTAATCCAATATACGATGGCAGCCGATCGCATGAATGAACGCGTTTCTTATTTATATCAGCCATATCATCCTGCCATATTAAATCTTGTCCATCATGTTATTGAGGCCGCTCATGCAGAAGGTAAATGGGCAGGAATGTGTGGTGAAATGGCAGGCGACTCGATTGCGATCCCAATTCTGTTAGGACTTGGATTGGATGAGTTTAGTATGAGTGCAACATCTATTTTACCCGCCAGAACCCAAATTAGAGATTTATCAAAGGCGGAGCTAGTGGGATATAAAGATAAACTGTTATCCATGAGCACTGCAGATGAAGTAGAACAGTTTATCAGAGAAAAAACGAACCAATAAAAACCTGCCTACTAGTGCTAAGTGATTCGCTTTTAGTAGAAAAAATATAAATAAACAAATTTAATAGCATACCAAATCATGTTCGTGATTTGGTATGCTACTTTTAATGGATATATCAAGGTTACTTCATAACGGAACCGTTTATTCGATATGATCCGTTGTGTTTTTTTATTCACAAATTATTTATTCAAATTGTAAAATGCAGTTTCTCCAGCATAGATGCTCGTTCCGACTAATTCGTCCTCAATTCGGAGTAGCTGGTTATATTTCGCAACACGATCTGTACGAGAAGGTGCACCTGTTTTGATTTGTCCTGCGTTTGTTGCAACAGCAATGTCTGCAATCGTTGCATCTTCGGTTTCACCAGAACGATGGGAAATGACAGCCGTATAACCTGCACGTTTTGCCATTTCGATCGCATCAAACGTTTCTGTCAACGTACCGATTTGATTGACTTTAACAAGAATAGAGTTGCCTACACCTTGCTCAATACCTTGAGCTAGACGTTTTGTATTGGTAACAAACAAGTCGTCGCCTACGAGTTGGACACGATCGCCAATTCGTTCCGTTAAGAGCTTGTGACCTTCCCAATCATTTTCATCCAAACCATCCTCAATCGAAATGATTGGATATTTATTGATCATTTCTTCGTACCAACCGACCATTTCTTCGGAGGTTCTAACTACACCTTCACCTTTTAGGTTGTATTTGCCGTCTTCATAGAACTCAGATGACGCAACATCCATTGCAAGCTTCACTTGTTCACCTGGCGTATAACCAGCGGATTCGATCGCTTCCATGATCGTCGACAATGCTTCCTCATTTGATTTAAGGTTCGGTGCAAATCCGCCCTCATCACCAACACCTGTGTTGTATCCTTTTGTCTTTAATACTTTTTTAAGGGAATGGAAAATTTCTGCTCCCATTCGTAATGCTTCACGAAAGGTGGGCGCGCCAACTGGCATAATCATGAATTCTTGAATATCCACGTTGTTATCAGCATGTTCCCCGCCATTTACAATGTTCATCATTGGTGTAGGTAATGTTTTTGCATTAAATCCACCTAAGTATGTGTACAACGGAACTCCAAGATAATCTGATGCAGCATGTGCTACTGCCATGGATACGCCCAAAATAGCATTTGCGCCTAAATTCCCTTTGTTTTCAGATCCATCCAATTCAATTAAAAGTTCATCAATGACAACCTGACGTGTAACATCAAGACCGATAAGCTCTGAAGCAATTTTTTCATTGACATTTTCAACAGCTTGTAGTACTCCTTTACCAAGATAACGGTTCTTATCCCCGTCTCTTAATTCAACAGCTTCATGCTCGCCAGTTGACGCTCCACTCGGCACTAAAGCTGATCCAAAAGCGCCTGACTCTGTAAAAACTTCCACCTCTACGGTCGGGTTTCCGCGTGAATCTAAAATCTCTCGTGCATAAACATCCGTAATGTATGGCATTGTATTCTCTCCTCTAATTTATGATTTAATTAGTGATTCACCTGTCATTTCCTTGGGCTTTTCAACTTGTAAAAGGTCTAATAAGGTAGGGGCTAGATCCCCTAGCTTTCCACCGTCTCTTAGTTCAACCCCTTCTTTTGTTACGATCACTGGAACGGGATTTGTCGTGTGTGCGGTCATTGGATTTCCTTCGACTGTGACAACCTCATCCGAGTTGCCGTGGTCCGCTGTGATAATCGCATAACCACCTTTTTCGGTAATTTTATCGATAATTTTTCCTAAACAATCATCCACGGTTTCAATCGCCTTAATGGTTGGTTCAAGCTTACCGGAGTGACCAACCATATCTGGGTTTGCAAAATTTAAAATGATTGCATTCTGCGTTTCTTCATCCAGCTCCTTCAACAGTGCATCGGTTACTTCATATGCGCTCATTTCAGGCTTTAAATCGTACGTTGCCACCTTAGGAGAATCAATTAAGATTCGTTTTTCCCCAGGAAATTCCTGCTCACGGCCACCACTCATAAAGAATGTTACATGAGGGTATTTTTCTGTTTCGGCAATGCGCAGCTGGTTTAAGTCATTCTGGGCTAACACTTCTCCAACGGTGTTATCTAAGTTAACAGGTTCATATGCCACGTATCCGTCAACCGTTTCGCTAAAATTTGTCAAGCCTACGAAATAAATGTTTTTCGGTACATTAGCACCACGATCAAAATCTCTAAAATCGTCATTCGCAAACGTACGTGAAATTTGAATCGCACGGTCTGGTCGGAAGTTGTAAAAAATGATCGAGTCCTCATTTTGGATAGTTGCTTTTGGTTCTCCTGCTTCATTCGTAATTACGGATGGAAGCACAAACTCATCATGTATGCCATTTTCATATGAATCCTCTACAACAGCGATCGGATCGCGATAGGTTGGACCCTCACCATACACCATCGCATCGTAAGCCTTTTTGACTCGATCCCAGCGTTTGTCTCGATCCATGGAATAGTAGCGGCCTGAAATCGTGGCGAATTCTCCCGCACCATATTCCTTCATCTTTTCTTCGGTTTGTTGAATGTATGTTTTGGCAGTTTGTGGTCCAACGTCCCTTCCGTCCAAAAATCCATGGACATACACTTTTTCCAAGCCGTTTTCACCCGCCATTTTTAATAAAGCGAAAAGGTGGTCGATATGACTGTGCACACCACCATCAGACAACAAGCCGAAGATATGCAAAGCTTTCCCATTTTCCTTGGCATGATTCATTGCACGTAAAAATGCTTCATTTTCATAAAAATCGCCATCGCGAACAGACATGTTTACTCGCGTTAAACTTTGGTATACAATCCGTCCAGCTCCAATATTAAGATGGCCGACTTCTGAATTTCCCATTTGTCCATCTGGTAAACCCACTGCTTCACCTGACGCCTCCAATTGGTTGTGTGGATACTGCTTCCAATAGCGGTCAAAGTTCGGCTTTTTCGCTTGTTTTACTGCATTCCCCTTTTCTTCATCGCGTATCGCAAAGCCATCCAGGATGATAAGGGCGGCTAGTTTTTTGTTACTCATTTACACCAGCCTCCACAAGCTGCAAAAATGAATCAGCCTCAAGGCTTGCTCCACCAACTAAAGCACCGTCAATATCGGACCGTAAAAGTAGTTCCTTCACATTGGCAGGCTTTACACTTCCACCATATTGAATCCGGACAGAATCGGCGACAGCTTCAGATACGTTAGCTTTGACTACCTTACGAATATGTGTGCAAACTTCATTCGCCTGTTCAGAAGTAGCTGTTTTTCCTGTACCAATTGCCCAAATAGGTTCATATGCAATAATTACTTGCTTTACTTGCTCATCTGATAATCCTGCAATCGCCCGCTTCACTTGTGCTTCAACATGGTCCATTGTTTCATTGTTTTCCCTTTGCTCTAATGTTTCACCGACACATACAATTGGAGTAAGGCCAACATTAAATGCTGCATGCGTTTTTTTGTTCACTGTTTCATCTGTCTCTGCAAAATACGCACGACGCTCCGAATGACCAAGCACGACATAAGTTACTCCCGCATCTTTTAACATGCCAGGACTTACTTCTCCAGTAAACGCTCCACTTGCTTCGAAATGCATGTTTTGTGCCGCGATGTGCAAATCTGTTCCCTTGGCCTTTTCAACGAGTGCTGGTAAAAATAAAAAAGGTGCACAAACAACCGCTTCTACTTGATCATTGGCTGGAATACGATTTTTTGTGTCCTCGACAAACTGTACCGCTTCAGCAAGCGTTTTGTTCATTTTCCAATTACCTGCAATTACCTTTTTACGCATCCTGATTCACCTCTCCAATTATTTATCGTTTAACTTTTGAACGCCTGGAAGTTCTTTACCTTCCATAAATTCTAGAGATGCTCCTCCACCAGTTGAAACATGATCCATTTTATCAGCATAACCGAATTTTTCTACTGCAGCAGCTGAGTCGCCACCACCAATAACCGTGTATCCTTTTGTTTTAGCAAGCGCTTCTGCGACTGCTTTTGTGCCATTCGCAAATTGTTCAAGTTCAAATACACCCATCGGTCCGTTCCAAATGACAAGCTCTGATGTTGCAACGATCTCTTGGTATCGTTCTCTTGTTTTTGATCCAATATCAAGTGCTTCCCAATCTGCTGGAATGTCTTCAATGCCAACCTCTTCTGTATTTGCTTCATTCGAAAAATCATCTGCAACGACAACATCTACTGGTAAAAGAAGTTCAACACCGTTATCAGCTGCTTTTTTCATAAATTCCTTCGCTAAATCAATCTTATCTTCTTCTAATAATGATTTGCCAATTTCATACCCTTTCGCTTTTACAAACGTATAAGCCAAGCCTCCACCAATGATTAGATAGTCTACTTTGTCTAGTAGGTTGTCAATCACACCTATTTTATCCTTTACTTTGGCACCACCGATAATAGCCGTAAACGGACGCTCTGGGTTCGATAATGCTTTTCCTAGAACTTCGAGCTCTTTTTCCATGAGAAAACCAGCTACTGCAGGCAAATGATTCGCAATACCTGCTGTTGATGCATGGGCCCTGTGCGCCGCCCCAAAAGCATCATTAACATACAAATCAGCCATCGTCGCAAATTCCTTCGCTAGCGCTGCATCATTCTTCTCCTCGCCTTGTTCAAACCGAACATTTTCGATTAACAAAACATCACCATTTCCAAGTTGGCTAATCGCTTGATTCACCTCTGACCCGTATACCTCATCTGTCTTTGTTACGGTCTTTCCCAGTAAATCACTAAGACGCTTTGCAATTGGATCAAGGCGAAGCTCCTCTACAACTTCTCCTTTAGGTCGGCCAAGATGACTCGCCAAGATGACCAAAGCACCTTGGTCAACTAAATACTCTATCGTTGGGAGAGCTGCACGGATTCTTGTGTCATCCGTTACTTCGCCATTGCTCATTGGAACATTAAAATCAACGCGACAAAATACTTTTTTTCCGCTTACATTTACGTCCTTAATCGTTTGTTTATTCACATTTTCAACCTCCTCTACGTTGTGTGGTCTCACCTTATCATTTCCAAATATATGTATATCAAATTGGTAAAAAGGAGGAGAATGTCTCCTCCTCCCTATCAAATCTAGTTTCTCTTACTATTATATACCTTTATTTTTTAAGTAAACAGCTAAATCAACACAGCGGGTAGAGTAGCCCATTTCGTTATCATACCAAGTAATCACTTTCACTAGGTTATTGTCTAATACCATTGTTGATAATGCATCAACAGTAGAAGAATTTGTGTTTCCTACATAGTCTGCAGATACAAGTGGTTCTTCACTATAGCCTAATACTTGTTTCATTTCGCCTTCAGCAGCTTCTTTAAGTGCTGCATTAACATCTTCTGCAGTTACGTCTTGTTCTAATTCTGCTACAAGGTCAACGATCGAACCATCTGGAGTTGGAACACGCATTGCCATACCATTTAGCTTTCCTTTAAGTTCAGGAAGTACCTTTTCCACCGCTTTAGCCGCACCAGTTGAAGTAGGAATAATATTCTCTGCAGCTGCACGTGCACGACGGTAGTCCTTGTGCGGTAAGTCAAGAATTTGTTGATCATTTGTATAAGAGTGAACGGTTGTCATTAGTCCGCGCTTCAAGCCAAATTTGTCGTTTAACACTTTTGCTACAGGTGCTAAAGAATTAGTTGTACAAGAAGCATTCGAAATGACATGATGATTTGCTGTATCATATTTATCTTCGTTCACACCCATTACAATGGTGATGTCCTCTTCTTTAGCAGGTGCAGAAATGATAACCTTCTTAGCCCCAGCATCTAAATGTTTTTTTGCATCTTCACGTTGCGTGAAACGTCCTGTAGACTCGATTACGATTTCAACTCCAAGGTCGCCCCAGCCAAGATTGGCAGGATCACGCTCTGACAATACTTGGTATTCTTTCCCTGCAACAACTAAGTTGTTCCCATTTACAGTCACTTCCTCTTCCAATACACCATGGACAGAGTCGTACTTAAGTAGGTGTGCAAGCATGTTAGCATCTGTTAAGTCGTTCACTGCTACAACTTCCACTTCGTTATTTCTTAGTGCTTGACGAAATACATTACGACCAATACGTCCAAAACCGTTTATACCTATTTTTACTGTCATGCTAAATTCCTCCTTGAATTTTACATCTATAATTTTAAATTTATAGTTAAAGGGATATGTCCCTAGCTAACTTATTTGCCGCACCTTCATCCGTTATCAGTACATTACTTTTTCCTTGCTTGAAATAAGAGTAAATAGCTTTTGCTTTCGACTCTCCACCAGCAACAGCAATGACACATTTGGATTGATGAAGATCTTCCAACTGCAATCCGACGGTTCGTACCTTATGCACCACTTTTCCATCTTTGTCAAAATAATAACCAAACGCCTCACTGACCGCATGACCATTGATGATTTTCTTCGTGTTATCCAACGAAGTTTTTCTCCGTTGTGCCATCGTTAAGGCATCACCAATTCCATGTATAACAACATGCGCATCCCGGATAAGCTCTAAAATTTCTCCAACCGAAGGCTCACCAATAATCATTTGATACGACTCCTCACTAAGTGGATCTGGTACGTGAAGCAATCGATACTGGCCATTTGCCTTTTTTGCCATTTCAGCACAGATCGTGTTCGCTTGGTTTTCCATTCGTTCACCAAGCCCACCTCTAGCGGGAACAAACATACAATTGCTAGCTTGATCAAGCGGGAGCATCACTTCTGCCACAGCAGCCATCGAAGTACCACCAGTCACGGCAATCGTTTGGTTTGCCTTTAGGATTGTCTTTAAATAGTTTACACTTGCTTTTCCCATTTCTTGTTTTACCCAATCTAGTTCATCACTATTACCAGGTACTACAATCACATGGTCTACGTGTAATATTTCCTTCAACTGTTGTTCTAAAACACTAAAACCAGACACTTCTTTTATAAAATCACCCAACTGCCTAACGACATCATACCCCTCTTGTGTCAGTGACATCCCCTTTGCTGTCACTTCAATCAAGCCATGGTAACTCAAAAAATCGATTTCACTTCTAACAAGCCTTTCAGCTAGTTCGATGTTATTTGCTAGACTCCTGCGACCGATTGGCTCCATAAGCTGGATGTAGTGCAAAATTTTATACCGTCTTTGCATGACAGCTAGCACGTCGGGGAATAATTTCTTTTGAAGATCAATCAATGCTCTCATCGGATAGCCTCACTTTATAAACTGGAGTATCGCGGGATGATTTTGTCCCTGCTAGTCATAATATGTCCCGACTAGTGCAAAAAAAATCCTTTTTCTGAAAAAAGCCATTAGTAAATATTGCGTACATTTAAATTTTATCATTTAGCTTGAAAACCTTCAACAAATAAATACAATTTTTACGAAAACCACATTGTTTTAATGTGCTTCCTTTAATGCTTCTTCTATGGTGAGGAGACTAATGATTCCGCTGTCTATTTCCTTTCCATTAACCTCTACAACTGGAATCATGATCTGATATTTCTCAAGCAGGGCATCATCCTGGTAGATATTTACTTCCTTTAATTCAAAGGGGTGTTTCGCTTGTAGGAGTTGTAGCAGCTCTTTTGCCTCGTCACACAAGCTACAATTATTTTTTGTATAAAGTATGACCTGCATCATGTGTTCTGTTTGCCTCCTTTTGGGTTTTTTCTTTTTGAAGAGGATAAAATGTGTAATTGATCTCGGTATTTTAAGCTAAGGGATTGCTTCATACACTCCACCTCTAGACCCAAATCTTCTATACACTATTTTGCCACAAAATTTAAGATTGGGAAAGGGAAGAGGAACAAGGGGGCAGGATTCTTGTCCCTGCCCCCTTGCGAATCACACCTTGATAGGTATACCATTATTTTTAAGTTGAAAATGTGAAACACATTGATAGGTATCAACTATCAAGCATTGATCGTATCTAATGTGAAACAAGGATCTTGTCCTTCTGTCCCGTTAAAGCGATTCGATAACCTTTCATCTTAGGATCTCCTGAAACGAGTGAGCGAATCTCTCTTTCACTACCTGCCACCCGCCATCCCTGGATCATTGTATTACCAGCTGGGACACTGTACTTGTTAAGGATGGGAATTCCATTGGAAGGAAGATCCGAACCGATGAGTACCCATTCTTGCATTTCATCTGATAGAGAAGGAGCAAGTGTAACATCTTGCTGAACCTTCGTTTGTGCTTCCGTTTGAAAGAGGTTAACAAAATCCTCGATGATCGCACTCGCTGTTGGTAGTGCTCCTGCGCCAGGTCCTTGTAGCAAAATTTGCCCAACAAGGTCACCCGTTATTGCTAAAGCATTGTTCACCCCATCCACTCCATAAAGGGGATGATCCTGTCCAACCATTACAGGTTCGACCGATAAACGTGCTTCACCTTCAATAAGCTCGATCGATGCTACATGCTTTATTTTCATTCCTAATGCCTGAGCAAATTCAATATGCTCCAATGCCAAATTTCGGATGCCTATGTGAACCATCTTTTCCCATTCTGGCTGTATTCCATATAATAAATCACTCAAAATAGTAAGTTTAAATAGTGCATCCCAGCCGTCAATATCATTGTCTGGGTTTGCTTCTGCATACCCTTTTTCTTGGGCGGAAGCGAGCGCTTGATCAAAGTTTTTTTGGTTTGAAGCAATGTCACTTAAAATATAGTTGGAAGTACCATTTAAAATCGCTTCTATTTTGGAGATCCGATTTACTTTTAACAACTGCTTGAATGTTCCAATTGCAGGGATGCCACCCGCAACTGCTGCTTCAAACTCAAGTCTAACAGAATACTGTTCTGCATATTCACGAAGCTCTTTTCCTTTATGAGCAAGTAATTCTTTGTTTGCTGTAATAACATGACAGCCTGTTTCCATTGCCTTCTTTAAATACGTGTATCCAGGCTCTATCCCTACGATCGCTTCAATGACTACGTCTAAATCAGGGATTTCTAATATACGATCCATGTTTGAGGTGACCAACGTTTCACTATGAATCTTTCTCTTTTTGTTCTGATCCCTTACTAAAACACCTACGATTTCTACCTTTTTCCCTAAGAGCGCTTGAAGCCTTTTCTGATGGGAATGAATGGTATCGTATACACCTTCTCCTACTGTGCCAAATCCTAATAATGCAACCTTGACACTATCCATTACATCCCTCCTTCTAAACGTAAAGACTTCCTGCTTTTTCAACTTCTCTTTCCTTTAATTTTCTCCGCAAAATTTTTCCGCTTATTTTCGTTTTTGGAAGTTCTTCAACCACTTCTATTTCTCTAGGAGCAGCATGTGCAGACAGGTGTTTGCGAACAAATTGGCGAATTTCCTCTAATAGAGATTCTGTTCCCGCATAACCTTTCCTTAACGTTATAAATGCTTTTACTACTTCCCCACGCAATGAATCTGGTTTCCCTATAACACCCGCTTCAGCAACTGCAGGATGCTCAATCAATTTACTTTCCACTTCAAATGGACCGATTCTTTCTCCCGATGAATTGATCATATCGTCACTTCTACCTTGGAAAAATACATATCCGTCCTCATCCATTCGTGCCAAATCACCAGATATGTACCATCCATCATATTTGAAGTATTCCTTATATTTGTCTTGATTTCCCCATATTTCTTTCATAAGCCCTGGCCATGGGGTACGAACGGCAAGCTGTCCAATTTGACCTGGAGGTAGCTCGTTACCCTCCTCATCTAAGATGCCCACCGCTATTCCTGGAAATGGCCGTCCCATTGAGCCAGGTTTAATCGGCTCAGACGGTAAATTAACAATTAAATGCCCACCAGTTTCTGTCATCCACCACGTATCGTGAATACGTAGATTTAGGTTCCGTAATGCCCACGTTATGACCTCCGGATTTAATGGCTCTCCGACACTAAGTACATGTCTAAGGGAGCTCAGGTTATATTTTTTGTGTGCATCACCATTTGACATCAGCATCCGAAATGCTGTTGGTGCACTATACCAGACTGTAATTTTCAATTCTTCTATTAATTTATACCAGTCCTCTGCTTTAAATCGACCGCCTTGGATTACAATGGTTGCCCTGTTCAGCCATGGAGCAAAGAGTCCGTAAACACTTCCAGTTACCCATCCAGGGTGGGAGGTACACCAGTAAACATCCTCATCATTGACATCCAGTACCCATTTACCAGATTGATAGTGATGAAAAACAGCACGGTGAGCATGTAATACACCTTTAGGCTTGCCGGTAGAACCACTTGTGTAATGGATAATTAGCCCGTCTTCCTCACCTACCCATTCGACGAGTGCATCATTTGGTTCTTGTTTAACAGGCAACGCTTCAATGTCTTCAGACAATAAAATTGTGTGGAGTGATGGAATCTCTTCTTGTGGTACGCGCTGCACCAAATCACGATTCGTGATCAAAACAGTGCCACTACAATCATTGATCCGGTCTTTTACAGCATCCGCCATAAATGCCTCGAACAATGGTCCAGCAATCGCACCTATTTTGATAATCGCAAGAATGGAAAGATAGCATTCTGGGTTCTTTGGTAAAAAAACAAAGACACGATCACCTTTTTTGACTCCATTTTCTTTCAATATACGTGCATAGTGGTCTGTTTTAAGTTTCAATTCATGAAACGTGTAACTCACTCTTTCGTCACCATTCACATAATGAAGGGCAATTTTATCTCCATAGCCTTCTTCAACATGGCGATCAATCGTTTCGTATGCGGCATTTAATTTGCCTGTCTTTTGATAACGTAATTCCTTTGCTGCATCATTCCACGTAAAAAAAGCTTTCGTTTGTTCATAATCGGACAATTGATAATTGCCAGGAACAGGAGCGATTGCGTTGATTTCTGATTTAGACATGATGTACCTCCCTAGGATGTAGAATGTAATACATAAGCAAAGCGAACTCGTTTCAGCAAGCTGAAACGAGTTCGCTCACCGACAAGAAAACTTTACGGAAAAGGACTTTTTAACACGCATTTACACTGTTCTGCTAACGATTACCAAAAATCCAACAACAGAAATTGCCAAAAAGCTTCTCATATCAATCAATGGCTGTTTCATGACAATCCCCCTCCATTTGGTATTTAAATCTCACAAGCATATGTCGAAATTGTCCCACGTAGACGCTGTGCTTCTTTATAGGTACAACGATTGTGCACAACTTGGAGTCCAGCATCTCTTGCAATAGAGGCTGCTTCTTCTGAAACGACACCTTCCTGCAACCAAAAAATTCTCGGTTTCACCTCTGCAGCTTCACGAGCAATTTCGATCGCGGCTTCTGGGCTTCTAAATACTTGAACAATGTCAATCGGTTCTGGGATGCTTTTTAGATCTGGATATGCTTTTTCGCCAAGTATTTCTGTTTCTCTCGGATTAACAGGGATAATTTTATAGCCGAGACGTTGCATCTTTCTTGCCAGACGATGACTTGGTCTTGCTTCTTTTCCACTTAAGCCTACAACAGCCAGTGTTTTTTGTCTTTGAACTGCATTACCTTCATCTTCCACTCGTTCTGTAGGGGATTGGAGCGCCCAGCGAATGACCCCTTCATCATTGATTACAATTTCAGAATCCTCACTTGAACCAATACCTGTCGCTTTTGCTAACGATTTGTCAAGATCATTGATTAGATCCCGAACCGATTCGATTCCTACAGATAATCTGACAAGCTCTGCTTTTACTCCAGTAGCTTCTAACTCTTCCTGTGAAAGCTGTTGGTGTGTTGTTGAAGCAGGGTGAATAATAAGGGACTTTGCATCCCCAACATTTGCCAAATGAGACCATAAGGCAACATTATTGATTAAATCGCGTCCAGCCTCTTTTCCACCTTTTATTCCAAAGTTAACAATGGAACCGAACCCGCCATTCAATACTTCCTTCGCTAATTCATGGGCAGGATGGCTTTCTAGTCCAGGGTATGAAACCCATTCCACTGCAGGGTGTGCTTCCAAATACTTCGCAAGCTCTAATGCGTTTTGGTTATGCTTCTCAACCCGTAAGTGCAATGTTTCAACACCTTGCAATAGAAGGAACGCATTAAACGGACTTAAGCTCGCACCAAAATCCCGTAATAGTTGAACCCGAACCTTCGTGCTAAACGCTAACGTACCAAAATCAACCGCATATCGTATGCCATTATAGCTATTGTCTGGCTCAGTAAATTGAGGGTACTTTTCAGAATTCCAATTAAAGCGTCCGCCATCAACGATCACGCCCCCTATTGAGGTACCGTGGCCACCAATCCACTTTGTCGCGGAATGGACAACAATATCTGCTCCAAGCGTAATTGGCTTACATACATATGGGGTAGCGAATGTGTTGTCAATAATTAACGGAACACCAGCATCGTGTGCAATATCTGAAACTGCTTCCACATCTAGAACATGTAAGCTCGGATTTCCGATAATCTCACCATATACAGCTTTTGTTTTATCTGTTATCGCTTCTTTAAAATTTTCTGGATCTGTTGGATCAACAAACTTCACCTGAATGCCATAGCGGGGTAACGTTGTTGCAAATAGGTTGTATGTTCCTCCGTATAAATTGGTCGCAGCGACAATTTCATCCCCTGCACTTGCTAGGTTTAAGATTGATAATGTAATAGCTGCCATCCCAGATGATGTTGCAACTGCTGCCACGCCGTCCTCTAATAGCGCCATTCTTTTTTCAAAAACATCGACCGTTGGGTTACCAATCCGAGAGTAAATATTACCTGGTTCATCCAGCGCAAAAAGGCGCTCAGCATGTTCTGTGTCATGAAACACATAGGAAGTAGTTTGATAGATTGGTACTGCTCTTGATCCAGTTGTCGGATCTGGCGATTGGCCTCCGTGTAAAGAAATAGTTTCCAGATCATAAGTATTTGTTGAATTTGAATTTGTCATGTAAAATTCCTCCTAGTAAAATATGTTCTTGCGCAAATGAAAAGAGCCTCTGCTCATAAGAGAAGAGGCTCTTTTCCCTCCCCTTATCTATCAGGATGTAACCTGCTGGAATTGGCACCTTTTTAGATGATGTTTTACATGATCTAAATGGTTGCTGGGCTTCATTGGACCAGTCCCTCAGCCTCTCTTGATAAGAGCTTTATTCTATTTTTAAACACTTATTCATTTAATTGATTTTGAATAAGGTTTCCCCAGTTTTCAAATTCCACCAAAAATCCGTCATGGCCAAATCGGGTATTCACTTTGTGAAAATCCGCTTTGCCTCCCCGTTGATTGGCTTCGTTCGTTAATAATTCCAGTTTGCTTGGTGGGTACAACAAATCGCCTTCAAAACCAATGGCAACAATTGGTGAGCGAATGAGTGATAGAGCCTGTTGCCATCCACCCCGACCTCTGCCTATATCGTGGCTATCCATTGCGCGTAACAAGTACAAATAGCTGTTTGGATCAAAACGCTGTGCTATTTTTTTACCTTGATAATTAAGATACGATTCAATTTGGTAAGTCGCTTCCTTGTGTGATTCACCGATGCCCGTTTCTGTTTGTTCCCTAGAAAACCGATCATTAAAAAGGTTATCTGTTCGATAGGTGATCATCCCAATCATCCGAGCAATACTTAATCCACTTTCAGGTAAAGAATCATGGGAATACTGTCCATTATTCCAGTTCGGATCAGAAGTAATCGCAACCCGTGCAATGTTATTAAATGCAATTGCATAATCGCTCAAATATGGTGTTGCGGCGATTGGAAAGATGACATCCATCATATCAGGGTATAGGATCCCCCACTCCATCACCTGCATACCTCCAAGTGATCCACCTAAGACCGCTTTTAAATGCGTTATACCTAATCGCTGTAGGGCCTCATATTGGGCGTTCACCATATCACGTATCGTCAAAAAAGGAAAATCACCTTTATATGGTTTCCCTGTCTCTGGATTTTCACTTAACGGACCTGTTGATCCATCACATCCACCAAGTACGTTAAACGAGATAACTTGGTATTTATTAGTATCAATATAGCTACCTTGGTTAATTAACCCTGCCCACCATCCAGGTGTATCGTCTGTTCCTACTGCATATTGATTTCCTGTTAAGGCATGACATACAAGAATGACTGGCGCATCAAGTGAACCACTTCTCTCATATGCAAGCGAAACATCTTGCAACACTTTTCCAGATTCTAATTGGAGAGAACCGATCGTTACATTTCCTGTTTTACTCGGTGACGCAACTGTCAAAGGACGCACCCCCCACTATTTTTAATCAAATGAAAAAGCCTCCCTGAGTGATCAGAGAGGCTAGAATAACGTTTATCATTATACCGCCCTCTCATCACTCAAAGCATACAGCTTTGCAGGAATTGGCACCTTTTCAAACAACAAAATTGTCTGACGGTTGCCGGGCTTCATCGGGCCAGTCCCTCCACCTCTCTTGATAAGAGTCAACAAATTTATGAATTTAATTAATTAGCAGTTTAGCATGATAAGCACAGTGTGTCAACAACAAAATCGAGGCGGACTGAGAGGCCGTTATTTTCGGTAAACGGGCTGATTTCCGCGATTTAGCGGACTCACAGGCCGTTATTTGCTCTAAATCGGCTCTTTATGGCTGGATTTTCGGCAAATAAGAGCCTCTCAGTCCGCTAAACACGCCAAAATCACAGTTTTTAGCCAAATAACGGCCTCTCAGTCCGCTAAAAATCCGATCCGGACTGAGAGGCCGTTATTTTCGGTAAACGGGCTGATTTCCGCGATTTAGCGGACTCACAGACCGTTATTTGCTCCAAATGGGCTCTTTATGGCTGGATTTTCGGCAAATAAGAGCCTCTCAGTCCGCAAAACCCATCAAAACCATAGTTTTTGGCCAAATAACGGCCTCTCAGTCCGCTAAAAATCCGATCCGGACTGAGAGGCCGTTATTTTCGGTAAACGGGCTGATTTCCGCGATTTAGCGGACTCACAGACCGTTATTTTCGGTACACGGCAGCTTTTTCACCTACCCTAACAACTCTCTTAAGTCCGAAATACTATCATGGCTGCCTGTCACAATAAGGCGATCACCTATTTTCAATTCTGTATCCCCATGTGGCACAATGGATTCACTTTCCCTGAAAATCCTCACAATAATCGAGTCACCTAAGAAAGGGAAATCCCTTAGTTTCACATTATGGAATGTGGAATTTCCTAAAGCAACCTCGTGCAAGCCTTCCTCTGTTGTAGCAAAGATTCCTGCTATGTGTGGGGACTCAATCATAGCCTTCATCATTGCTTTCGTCGAAAAGAAGGAAGAAAACACACTAATATCTTTCTCTTTCAATGCATTACTTAATCCAGGCGTCTCAATACGCGTTACAATGTTTTCGATCCCTTGTTCATATCCAATTAACGCTAGTTCATAATTTCGCTGATCATCCGTAGTGGATAATACCAAAATATCTGTATCAAACACTTCTTTTTGTCTTAGTTCTTCTTCTGAAAAATCCTCGATATGCTTTACTTCAAACTCTGACTTTGAATATTCTTCATCCAGTTTTCTTTTTACATGGTAAAGACAAACTTCATATAAACTTTTATCCAATTCATTAGAAAGTGGAAGTGTGACTTGATTAGCACCAACGATTTTGATCCTTTTTTTGCTATCTTCCATTTCCTGAATAGGGAAAAAGTATTTAAATAAGACAGGGGCAGTAATAGATGAAATAATCGCTAACAGGATAAGCGCTGACGACATCCTTGTGTCGATCACACCAATTCTTTCTCCAATTTTTGCAGCCGCTACGACAAGTGACAATGTCGAAGTTAACAAAAACCCGGAACCAATCACGACCTTCCAATCGTACCACCTTTTCAATACCATAATAGGGAAAAACTTAGATAGTAACAACCCAATAAATAGTAACGGAATTAACAGGAAGACAGTTGAATCCTGAAAAAGTGACCATATATCCAGCTCAACCCCAACCATTACAAAGAAAATAGGAATTAAGAATCCATACCCAAAGGAATCTAACTGTTTGATCATCTCTTTATTAGGCGAAAGAAGGGATACCAAAACACCAGCCAGAAAAGCACCCAATATATTTTCTGCACCAACAGTTTCTGACAATCCAACAAGGATCATGATTAATGTAAAAACAGCTCGGGTACCAATTTGTATTGTTCCCGTAGACATTGTTTCAAAAAAAGATTGGTTACCCAAATATCTACCGACAAAATATAGTATGATTCCAGCAAGGAACAAGATAAGCAGCAGCCACGTATTCCCCCCACTTTCTTGGAAAGAAACAAAAACCGCTAACAAAATCATTGTAACTAAATCTGCAATAACAGTAACTAACAATATAATTTGACCAATACCTGACTTCATAATCTCGGCTTCTTTTAATGTTGGAACTACAACCCCAAGTGAAATCGTAGAAATAACAAGCGTCATAAAAAACGCATTTTCAACAAGCCCCATTTCTTGTAACAACAGTGAAATAAGGTAGGAAAATAGTAAGATCAAAATAAAGATGATCAAAGCAACGAAAAATCGATTTGGTTCAGGTTTTCCATTCAACCGTTTCTTTTTACTCTTTTTATTTGCGAAAATAGAAAAATCGATTTCTACACCACTTAGAAACATAAGAAATATGAACCCAAGAGTCGATAATATCGTAATCCACGGGTCTGGTTGAACAATATCAAACCCACTTTTCCCAATGATTAAACCAACAATAATTTCTGCTACTACTACTGGTATACTATTAAGCCTAAGCCTTTTTAACAAAATCGGTGTCAAAAAGGTAGCGATCAACACGACAATTAGAGATGTAACAGATGTAGATTCCTCCACAAAAACCCTCCTAAAACGGATGATTAATTCTTATAGAAAAAATAACTATACTATATAAAAGAACGGTTTGACAACAGTTTTATTTCCATTATTTTAAGAAATTATAGCTATTCTTATCATCATTCTTTATGTTCCATACTATACCACCGATTCATGATGAAGGCATAGTACATGTTCTCATTAAATGCAATAGAAATATCTAATTGAATTTTGCTTTAAAATCAGTTATAATCATCTTTGTGCTTGTTCTAGGAAGATGCGCTCGTAGCTCAGTTGGATAGAGCGGTGGTTTCCGGTACCACGTCTGTCGGGGGTTCGAATCCCTCCGAGCGCGTATAAAAAAATCAATTAAAAGACACGGTGTTTCGTTGATAGTGACGAAGTTCCGTGTCTTTTTTTGCGATACATATTTTCATACGTCCATTATTTCCATTTCATACATTCTTTTTTTGAGAAAAATGAGAAAAAAGCCAAAAATATTATGAACCACGTATAATAATAAATAATTCAGAAAAATTGGACATTCGTTCCTCTATTTTGACAAACATGGAAGCGATAAGTGATAGATGAGGGGGATTTACATGAAGGACGAGACACCAATACTCCAAGTGAAACAACTACATACACATTTTTTTTCAAAATCTGGAGTGGTGAAAGCAGTTGATGGTGTCAATTTTGATATAAAACCTGGTGAAACATTAGGAATCGTAGGCGAATCTGGTTCTGGAAAAAGCATCACCGCCATGTCCATTATGCGATTGATTCCGTCACCACCTGGAAAAATTGTGAACGGAGAAGTGTTATTTAAAGGCGAAGATTTATTGAAAAAATCCGAGAAGCAAATGAGGAAAATACGCGGGAAAGAAATATCAATGATTTTCCAAGATCCGATGACTTCGTTAAATCCAGTCTTAACCGTTGAAAAACAAATGATAGAAACGATCTTAACCCATGAAAATATGAATAAAAGTCAGGCTAGAGAACGGGCTGTGGAGCTAATGGACCTTGTCGGTATCCCAGAATCTAGAAATAGATTAAAAAACTACCCCCATGAATTTAGTGGTGGAATGAGGCAGCGTGTCATGATCGCGATGGCCCTTGCTTGTAATCCTGAAGTGTTAATTGCAGATGAACCGACTACCGCACTTGACGTAACCATTCAAGCTCAGATTCTTGAACTGTTGAACAAACTTCAAAAAGAACTAGGCATGGCAATCGTTATGATCACCCACGATCTCGGGGTTGTTGCCGAAGTTTGTGACCGCGTAATGGTAATGTATGCTGGGAAGCCAGTTGAATTCACAGAAGCTAATTCCCTGTTTGCGAATCCAAAACATCCTTATACATGGGGCTTGATGAATTCGATTCCAAAAATCACCTCAAAAAAAGAAAAACTCGAAGCGATTGAGGGTGCACCACCAGATTTACGGGCACTCCCACAAGGATGTAGCTTTGCTCCTAGATGCAAGCATGCGATGGAGCAATGTTTGACCATTGATCCTTCCATAACAAAAGTGGAAGAAAGCCATCATGTACGTTGTTTACTATACGAAGAAACAGAAAAGGTGATATCTACATGAGTACCCTATTAGAAGTAAAAGATTTAAAAAAACATTTTCCAGTTAAAGGGGACTCTCTTTTTACAAAGGAAATGAAAACGGTCAAAGCAGTTGATGGTGTTTCCTTTACTGTGAACAAAGGGGAAACATTGGGACTTGTTGGGGAAAGTGGGTGCGGGAAATCTACCACTGGACGTACCATTCTTAAATTGGTAGAACCTACTTCGGGTGAGATCTATTTCCGTGGTGAAAATATCACGTCCTTTCAAGGTGAAAAAATGCGAAAGCTACGAAAAGAAATGCAAATCATTTTTCAGGATCCATACGCTTCCCTTAACCCTAGGAAGACAATTGAACAAATAATTACAGAACCGATGAAAATTTTCAACATACCAAAACGAGACAGAAACAAAAAGCTGAACCGCCTATTAGATGTTGTTGGATTAAGCTCTTATCACAAGGTACGTTATCCACATGAATTTAGTGGTGGACAACGACAGCGTATCGGTATTGCGCGTGCATTGGCACTAGAGCCTGAACTTGTCATTTGTGATGAACCGGTATCTGCCCTAGATGTCTCTATTCAAGCACAGGTTGTCAATCTAATGGAAGATTTACAGGAAGAATTTAACCTTACGTACATTTTTATTGCACACGATTTAAGTGTCGTTCATCACATTAGTGACAGGGTCGCGGTCATGTATCTTGGACAAATCGTTGAAACCGGTCAAGTGGATGAATTGTACAAAAACCCAAAACATCCCTATACACAGGCATTGTTGTCTGCCATTCCAGAGGCAGATCCAACGATACAAAAAGAAAGAATTGTCGTAAAAGGTGACCTTCCTTCACCATCGAATCCACCACAAGGCTGTAAATTCCATACAAGGTGCCCGTATGCGGAGGAAATATGTAGAACAGTGAATCCTGCATTGAAACAAGTCTCAACAGGTGGACAACAAGCAGCCTGTCACTTTGTTAAGGAGGTGGTAGAGGAATATTGATCCATTTTCCAACGGTACTTAATCATTATTTATTAAATTTAAGGGGGAAACAATTTTGAAGAAAAAAGCACTTTGGACATTGCTTAGCTTATTGTTGATCATGATTATAACGATAAGTGGATGTAGTGGAGATGAGAAAGCCAACTCAGATGATCAGAAAGACGCTTCTGATGATACAGAGCAAACGAATGACGACAATGAAGACAGTGACGACGGTAAGAAAACGTTCGTTTTTGGACGTGGGGCCGACTCTGTACAGCTTGACCCATCGAAAGTAACAGATGGTGAATCGATTTACGTTACGAACCAAATTTATGACACATTAGTTCGTTATGAGGAAGAAAGCACAGAAGTAAGACCTGCTTTAGCAACCGAGTGGGACACTAGTGATGATGGATTAACTTGGACATTCACACTGCGTGAGGGTGTCAAATTCCACGATGGCACCGACTTTACAGCAGAGGATGTCGTTTTCAATTTTGAGCGTTGGGCATCAAGTGCTGAGAACATTTACTATGGATACATGTTTGGCGCTACAGAAGATAATCTAAGTGGAATTATTGATAAGGTAGAGGCAACAGGTGACTATGAAGTTCAAATTACATTGTCTGAGCCTAATGCTCCATTCCTTTCTACATTAGCTATGCCACCATTTGGTATTGCTAGCCCAGATGCGATCGAAAAATATGGGGAAGATTACTTTAAAAATCCAGTTGGTACTGGCCCATTTGTTTTCAAGGAATGGATTGTTGATGACAGTATTACATTAACTAAAAACGAAGAATATTTTGGTGAAGTGGCTAAAGTCGATGAAGTTATTTTCCGAACCATTCCAGATAATGGCGCTCGTTTCATGGAACTACAAGCTGGATCCATTGATGCGATGAACGGGTTGAACCCACAAGACATTGACACAGCGGAATCAGATGAAAACCTACAAGTTATCCGTAGACCATCAATGAATGTTAGTTACATGGCTATGAACACAGACAAAGAAGGACCAATGTCTAATAAACTAGTTCGGCAGGCAGTAAACTTAGCAATTGACAAAGATAAGCTAATGACTCTTTTTGAAGGAATCGGTAAACCAGCCAAAAACCCATTACCACCTTCCATCTGGGGTTACAATGACGAAATTGAAGACTATGGTTATGACATTGAAGAAGCAAAACGACTGCTTGCTGAAGCTGGGTATGGAGATGGTTTTGAGGTTTCTTTGTATACCATGTCTAACCCACGACCATACCTACCACAGCCAAAGGTGACTGCACAAGCAATCCAGCAAATGCTGTCAGAAGTAAACATTAAGGTAAATATAGTAGAAAACGATTGGGATACACATCTAACGAAAACAGAAAACGGCGAACACGATATGGCGTTCTTAGGATGGACTGGCGACAATGGTGACCCAGATAACTTCCTATACGTTTTACTTGATAAAGACAATGCGAAAAAAGGCTCTGCAGGAAATATCGCATTTTATAAAAACGATGAAGTGCACGACTTGCTTAAATCAGCACAAACAGAAATGGATCAAGCAAAACGAACAGATTATTACATGCAAGCACAAGAGATTATTAAAGAAGATGCACCATGGTTCCCGATTGCCCATACGACACCACCGATCGCTGCAAGTGCAGATGTAGTAGACTACCTGCCACACCCAACAGGCAGTGAACCATTTAATTTCTTAGATATTAAAGAATAAACATTCTTGCTAGCACTACTCTTAGGAATGCCAAAGAAGTTACCTTTGAAGAAGTTGAACACGCACTTAAACATTCAAAGGTAACTTCTTCATTACTTGAATACAGGTTCTTAATTGGAATGAACCAGTTCGATCACAAATGTTAGCAAAATCAATGGAGGAATGTACATGCTTAAGTACATTATAAGAAGACTAGCAATGCTCATTCCCGTACTACTTGGTGTTTCTATCCTTGCATTTTCCCTAATGCAGCTAATACCAGGAGATCCAGCAAGAAGCATGCTAGGTGAAAAAGCGACCGAATCACAGTTAATGCAACTTCGTGAAGAAATGGGATTAAACGATCCTTACATTGTTCAATATGGACGTTTTTTAGGAAGTGTACTGCAAGGGGATTTAGGGGAATCGATTAAATCGAAAGAAGATATTAGTGTAGAGCTATTAAATCGATTACCAGCAACAATTGAATTAACGATGTTTGCGATGATATTGGCAATCGTTGTCGGAATATTGGCCGGTGTGATTGCTGCAGTAAAGCAATACTCTTGGTTCGATAACCTAAGTATGACTGGTGCACTTTTTGGTGTATCGTTACCCATTTTTTGGCTTGGACTCATGATGATATGGCTTTTCTCCGTGAAATTAGGAATCCTTCCTGCCTCTGGACGATTATCTAATGATGTAGAGCTGAATACCATTACGAATTTTTATTTGTTGGACAGTATTCTAACTGGTAACTGGGTAGCTTTTAAAGACGTTTTTACACATTTGCTCATGCCTGGAGTTGCATTAGGTACGATTCCAATGGCAATTATCGCTCGTATGACGCGTTCGAGTATGCTCGAAGTAATGAAACAGGACTATATTCGTACAGCAAATGCAAAAGGTTTAGCAAGGCATTTAATCGTTTTTCGGCATGCATTAAAAAACGCATTCTTACCAGTATTAACTGTTATTGGACTCCAATTTGGCCTTTTACTTGGCGGTGCAGTTCTAACAGAAACAATCTTCTCTTGGCCTGGTGTGGGGCGCTATGTCTACCTTGCTGTATTAGGACGTGATTACCCCGTCGTACAGGGCGCTATTTTAATTATCGCGATTATTTTTGTACTCGTTAATTTGATTACAGATATCTTATACAAATATTTTGATCCGAGAATTAGCTATAATTAGGAAAGGAAGTGAGCGACATGTCAGCAGAACCACATATATCACCACCACAGTTAGAAGTAAGCAAACCAAAAGCTCACCCAAAATCCTCCAGTTTATGGCTGGATGCTCTTTCAAGACTTGTTAAAAGTAAAACCTCATTTATTGGGTTGTGTCTCATTTTACTATTAATCCTTACTGCTATTTTTGCACCAGTTATCGCGACCTATGACCCTACTGAAGTGCAACTACTTGATCGTTACCAAGCACCATCTTCGGAACATTGGTTAGGCACGGATGAGCTTGGACGGGACATTTTTTCAAGAATTGTTTATGGGAGCCGTATATCGATCCAAGTTGGTGTGATTGCAGTTGGTATTTCTGCTATAGTCGGCATTTTATTAGGTGGCATCGCCGGTTACTTTGGACGCTGGGTTGACCAAATCATTATGCGTATTATTGACATTTTGATGGCTTTTCCTAGTATTCTACTAGCTATTGCATTAGTTGCTGTTTTAGGTCCAAGTTTAACAAATGCCATGATTGCTGTAGGGATTGTCGGTGTTCCCCAGTTTGCTAGAATTGTTCGATCCACAGTATTGTCGGTAAAGGAAACGGAATATATTGAAGCCGCGAGAGCTATTGGTGCAAAAAGTAATCGAATTCTCTTCCAGCATGTGTTACCAAACTGTACGGCACCAATTATTGTACAGGCAACACTTGGTATTGGTACTGCAATCTTAGATGCAGCAGGGTTAAGCTTCCTCGGGCTTGGAGCACAACCACCCGCACCAGAATGGGGAGCAATGCTAAGTGATGGCAGGGCTGCCTTACAAACGTCCCCATGGGTTATAACATTCCCTGGCATCGCTATCTTTCTTGTCGTTCTTGCCTTTAACCTATTCGGTGATGGCTTGCGTGATGCGCTAGACCCACGATTAAAACAATGAAAATCATTCGAATGAATATTAATGGCGAAAATAGAAAACTAGTTACAGCAACTAAATAATTAGTTAAAATAAAAGGGAAAGCTAGTAGCTTTTCCTTTTATTTTTATGCAAACTATTTAAGGAGTTCAAAATATGAATAAGTACAACGTTGCGATCATTTGTCTTGTAGTTGCATTTTATCTCTTTTTCTATCCCTCTTTGCAGCTATCCAGTCAACATATTAATGTGTACCCAAATCTTCCTGCACCATTAGGGAAAGAACCAATTTTGTTTACTTCGGCAGGACAAGCTGCCGAAAATTCTATATTATCTAACTTTGCGAATCAACTACATTTAGAAGGTGATTACCGTCCAAGAGCATTAGCTTCTGATTTGTACGACTATGAAACGTTAGTTATTGCGATAGGATACAGCCAAAATGGCGTATTAAATACGGGAAGAAATTTTCAAAAAGAACAAAAAAGAACCATTACCTTATTGAAGGAAGCAAAACAAAGAGATATGCCGATCCTTCTCGTTCAAATTGCTGGAAAAAATAGAGGAAACCAGCATACACAGGAATTGCTTCTCAGTTCTGTTCCATATGCAAGTTACTTTCTCGGATTAAAAAATATGAACAAAAGAACAGAAATGATAGAAAAAATCAGCTCCAATAACATTCCTTATACTTTAGTGAGTGACTTAAATGATTTAAAAACCCCGTTTAATTCTTTTTTCCGTTAGGTTGAACACGCACTTAAACATTAAAAGAGGATGAATACAATGAGAAGTAAAAGCTTAGTTGTAGCTGGAATAATTGGTGTATTTCTTATCATTTATGGCCAACTTTTCCCGTCCATGTCCCAGGACTGGTCTTTTTATATGTTAAATACAATTGAAAAGAGCATTCAAACCAGGGATAATGGTGCACTATTGATCATTTCCTTCTCCTATGTCGCTCGATACGTTATACTGTTTTTTATCCTTTATCTTGGTTCCTTTTTAGTGGCAAATTATGTAACAAATGAACAAAATAACGTTTTATTTCAAATCATATTTATCTTCTGCACACTTGGCAGTATTTTTTTGCTAAATCAACTATATGTAGAGTATATTCCCTTTTCCCTGCATCTTTTATTACTAAGCTTTTTACTATTTTTGAAAAACTATTTGCCTGAACAAAGATATTATTATTTAACATTTTCGATCGTTCTTATCCTATTGCTTATATCGTTTCAGTGGTTGAACTTGATACCTGCTCTATCAGCTTTCAATATAGGCACTGACGATTTTGCAATAGCTCTAAAGATTGCAGATAAATTTCTTACAGGAGAAAGACTGTTTAATACTCTCTTTACTGTCCTTTTTGTTGTGTTTAGTTTAATAGCTATTATTTTTACTATTTTAGTTCATTTGTTTAACATGCAATTCATCACATTAAAAAAATATCAAAGGCAAGAGGTAGAGCTCAAGGAAACTCGGGTCGCACTAGTTGAATCAAAGGTATATCAAGAGATTCACACACTTGTTCATGATTTGAAGACTCCACTTGTTTCTGTCGATGGACTACTATCATTAATCGAAATGAAATACCCAATTCGTGAGGATGAAAAAATGCAGGATTATTTCAATCGACTTGATCGATCGATAAGAAAAATGAATGATATGATCTCAGAAATATTGTACGAGGACATAAAGAAAGCAATCACAGTTGATGAATTACTTCGATACGTAACAAGTCATTTATCGTTAGACGACCAAAAGGTGACGCTATCCATTAAATTAGAAGATCATCTCCCCCTGATTCAAGTAAACAAAATACGATTCGCTCGTGCCATATCGAACCTATTAGAAAATGCAATTCTATCATTTAAAGGAAATTCAGGAAACATTCATATTCATGTAAAACAAATTAAAGAAGTTGTATTATTTCGGATAAGGGATGATGGACCAGGCATCAACGAGAACCACCTTAACAAAATATGGAAGGAAGGCTTTAGTACGAAAAACTCTACTGGTATTGGTTTATCCTTTGTCAAACGTGTCATAGAAAATCACGGTGGTAACATTTCGGTAAAAAGTAATGTCGGAAAGTACACGCAAATGGAAATTTTTCTTCCTGCTGTGCAAAAGGAGGTTTAGGGATGATATTAATTATTGACGATAATGAAGATATCCGATTTACGATTAGAGAAATATGCGAATTCGCTAATTGGAAGGTAATAGAAGCAGCTTCCGGAAAATCCGGAGTGGAACTGTTTACAAAAATGAAACCAGACCTTGTCATCGTTGACTATCATATGTCAGAATGGGACGGCCTAAAAACAACAAAAGAACTAAGAAGGCAAAACCAATCTGTTCCAATCATTGTCTTAACGATCGACGAGCGCCAAGAAATTGCGAATGAATTTCTAAATGCTGGGGCTTCAGATTTCGCACTAAAGCCAATAAAAGCCCCTGATTTGATTTCAAGAATTAGATTAAATTTAAAAATAGGAAAGCTCACAAAAGGACAGTCAGAGGCATTCGTCGAAAAAGGAATTAATGTCGAAACACTACGCACGATTAAAAATTTTCTACTCCATCAGACCGATGCTTTAACGATTGCTGAAATCCAAAAGGAACTGCCTGTAGCTTATCAGACAGTGCATCGATACCTTAATCACCTAGTTGATAAGGGTGAGGCGGAAGTCATCTCTCATTATGGGAACAAAGGACGTCCAAAAAACAAATACAAATTACTGTAGTTACGCGATAAACGAGTATAATTATGGTTTATTTCGGCGAAAAAAGGGAAGGATGGAGAAAAGAGTGTGATGCCAGTAGCGAACTCGTTTCAGCAAGCTGAAACATCGGGGAATCAGATGGAGTCTCGACTCCACCTGATTGGAAATTCCCACCTACGCTTCGCTTAGAGGTGGGGGTCTAAAACCCTAAAACCATTTAAAGATAAAACGAATCCACTCATAACCATTATTTTAAGCACAGCCTTTTTGTTTGACCTTTATTGACCATTTAGTTACTATGAAGATAGTTGCCAGACAAAAGGTGATGAATTTAAAAGAACCATGAAAAAGGAGGACGTACGACATGAATTTAATTCCAACAGTTATTGAACAAACGAACCGCGGAGAACGTGCATATGATATTTATTCCAGGCTATTAAAAGACCGTATTATTATGCTTGGTAGTGGTATTGATGATAACGTTGCAAACTCCATAGTAGCACAATTGCTTTTCCTAGCAGCAGAGGATCCGGAAAAAGACATTTCATTATACATCAATTCACCTGGAGGTTCCATTTCTGCAGGGATGGCAATCTATGATACGATGCAATTTATTAAACCCAATGTTTCAACAATTTGTATCGGAATGGCCGCTTCAATGGGCGCATTCCTATTAGCTGCAGGTGAAAAAGGAAAGCGTTATGCACTTCCAAACAGTGAGGTCATGATTCACCAACCACTCGGTGGCACACAAGGGCAAGCAGCTGATATACAAATCCATGCTAAACGCATTATCCAAATGAGAGAAAACCTTAATAAGATTTTATCTGAGCGGACTGGACAACCGATTGAAGTGATTGAGCGTGATACGGATCGCGACAATTTCATGCCAGCTGAAAAAGCGAAGGAATATGGGCTAATTGACAAGGTTATGGAGAAAAAACCTGAATAAACTACTACGTAAACTGGAGCGAGGCAAACTCGCTCCAGTTTTTTTACAATGGCCGTCTTTTATTCTGACCTCTTCCTTTGCTGTTCAAGGATTCACATGTATAAAATTAACTTTCACTGACAAATGATAACAGCTCCTTTAATGCTTTCTCTTCATCATTCCCATCTGCGATCACCAGAATTTCTTCTCCAGAAGCAATAGCTAAGCTCATTAACCCCATAATACTTTTTGCATTGATTCTTTTACCATCCTTTTCAATAAATAGATCTGAAGTATAACTATTTGCTTTCTGTACAAATTGTGCAGCTGGTCTAGCCTGTAACCCTGTGGTCAGCTCTACAGTAACATACTTTTCAACCACAATCATTTCCCCTCTCATATAGCATATATAGTAAGCGTTATCATTTTAGTGGTAAAACTACATCCTATCGAAAAGGATGTAGTATCAGTACCAATTATATCATATTTTAACGATGATTTTCTGTTAATTTTTCTCAAGTGGCTGTCCATTTCGAATCTTGTCAGCGAACTCATCAATTTTTTTTAAGCGATGATTAATACCTGACTTACTAATCTTACCGGTTGAGACGAGCTCACCTAATTCCTTTAAAGTTACATCCTGATGGTTCACGCGCAAATCCGCTATTTCTCTAAGTTTATCAGGAAGGCTTTCTAATCCTACCGTTTTCTCAATGAACCGGATATTTTCAACTTGGCGAAAGGCCGCGCCGATCGTTTTGTTTAAATTCGCTGTCTCACAATTAACGAGTCGATTAACTGAATTACGCATATCGCGTACAATTCGGACGTCTTCAAATTTAAATAATGCTTGGTGTGCACCAATTAAATTTAGAAATTCAGTGATTTTCTCCGCTTCTTTTAGATATGCGATATGCCCTTTCTTTCTTTCTAACTCACGGGAATGAAGTCCGAAGCTATTCATAAGCTCATAAACGGAATGATTATGCTCTTTATAAAAATTAAATATTTCCAAGTGATAGGAGGATGTTTCTGGGTTGTTTACAGACCCCCCAGCGAGAAATGCCCCACGTAAATAGGCGCGTCTGCAACAGGTTTTTTTCTTAAATTTTTCTGAAATAGTTTGATTAAATCGAAAGGAGTCAATTAATATATTTAGATCTGTTAAAAATTCCTTCGTGTTTTCTTTCATGCGAACAATATAAACATTGTTCTTCTTTAGTTTCATTTTCTTTCTAACTAACAACTCTACAGGAAATGAATAAAGCGACTTTATTAAAGTATAAATCCTTCGTGCAATAGCCGCATTTTCAGTCTGTACATCTAATATATATTCTTGTCTTGACAAGGAGATGACGCCATTCATTCGGATTAAAGCGGCAAGTTCGGATTTAGAGCAACAATCCTTCGCTTCAATTTTCGTTAGTTCTTTCTTGATTTCAGCTGCAAATGACAAAACTATCCCACCTCCCATTGCCTATCAAAACGAAATTAATGAATAAAGTAATTGGGCAACTTTCTTTGTATCATGACGCAATGTCTTTTTTTGATCATCAATGATATCTCCCTCAATGATCTCAAGGCCCATTTTGGATAACCGGTCGATATCATATATTACCGGCTCTGCGTTTTCCTCGGCATAAACCTCGCGAACCTCACCAATGATTGGTTTATTATGTACCAAAATAGAATGGATACAGCCATATCCGATATGGTCATAGATCGCTTGAACATGATCCGCTACAGTGTAACCAGATGTTTCCCCCTCTTGCGTCATCACATTGCACACATACACAACCTTTGCTTTTGTGTTTCTTAATGCATCCTCAATTTGAGGGACAATCATGTTCGGCAATGTACTTGTATAAAGACTTCCAGGTGCTACGACAACTAGTTCTGCATTTTCTAAAGCTTTTACAGCTTCTGGGAGTGGGAGCACAGGCTCAGGGCTTAAAAATACACGCTTAATTTTCTTGTTTGCTAGTGGGATATTAGACTCACCTGAAACAACAGTTCCGTCGTCCATTTCTGCATGCAAATACATGTTTTGATTTGCAATTGGATAAATACGTCCTTGTACATTTAGAACACGAGAGATTTCTTTTATTCCATAATAAAAGTCTCCCGTTAAAGAAGTCATCGCTGCCAACAATAGATTTCCCATCGAATGGCCATTAAGACCATTTCCACCATTTTTAAATCTATGTTGAAATAGGTCTAACAGCATTGGTTCGGCTTCTGATAATGCTGCTATGACATTTCGTATATCTCCTGGAGCGGGGATTTCCATTTCCGACCGTAATCGTCCTGAGCTACCACCGTCGTCTGCGACAGTAACAATTGCAGATAAATCGATCGGGAAATACTTTAACCCACGAAGAAGTACAGGCATTCCTGTGCCACCGCCAACGACAACGACACGAGGTTTTTTCTTGCTATTCATAGATTAATGTCCCTTTCTTTTATCGATATCCCGGTGACTAACGTGTGTCACATAATTTGCAGAAAATTGCTTTGATAAATATTCTGCAATCGCCACCGAACGATGTTGTCCGCCCGTGCAACCAATTGCAATGACTAACTGGCTTTTCCCCTCCCGTTTATACTGTGGAAGCATAAATTGAAGCAAATCTGAAATCTTTTCTACAAATTTTTGGGTATCCGACCATTTAAATACGTATTTCGCAACCTCATCGTTTTTTCCTGTCAATGGCCTCATATTTTCTACGTAATGTGGATTCGGTAAGAAACGAACATCAAAGACTAGGTCGGAATCAATTGGTAGTCCATATTTAAATCCAAAGGAAACGATTTGTACGGAAAAAAACGCTTGATCCCTCTCTGCATACATGTCTACAATTTTATCTCTTAATTCTTTTGGTTTTAAATCAGTAGTGTCGATGATATTTTGTGCACGTCCACGAAGTTCATCTAACATTTGCCGTTCCAACTGGATCCCTTCCATTGGGAGTCCCTCAACAGCTAATGGGTGAGAACGCCTTGTTTCCTTATACCTTGAAACAAGTGATTCGTCCTTTGCATCCAAAAATAAAATGTGTTCCTCTAGCCAATCTTGATCACCTAGCTTATCTAACGCTTCAAATAATGTATCAAAAAATTCTCTTCCTCTAAGATCCATTACTAAAGCAACTTTTTGAATCGTATTTGTTGCATCCCTCATCAACTCTAAGAATTTAGGTAATAAGGCAGGAGGAAGATTATCTACACAATAAAAACCTAAGTCCTCAAAGCTTTGAACAGCTACCGTTTTACCAGCACCAGACATCCCTGTTATGATAACTAACTTTGTTTCTTGTTCTTTACTACTCATTGTGTGCTCCCCCCTATTGACATGGTGGATCAAGATTTAAGTCAATTAGCCGATCATCGGGTGTATAAATGAAGGTTCCGTATAGCAAATGCTCGTTCGCTAGTATATGCTTGAACATAAAGTAGTCTCCTTCAGCCATTGGTTTATCTAGCACTTCCGCTATTGGAACCCATTCCAATTCCCCTTCTTTACAGTAATCGAAAAGCGCTCCTTTTGATGTATCACAAATGAAAGTAAACATCATCCACTCTCGCATGATTTCGAGTTGATCCATTACAACAAACGTAAACACACCGCGTAACTCAGGATTAATTAAGTCTAGCCCTGTTTCTTCTTTAAACTCTCTTACTACCGATTGTTTAATGGACTCACCCTGCTCCATTTTACCCCCAGGGACAACATACCAACCGTAACGAGGCTTTTTTAACATGAGAATTTGATTTTTACTTTCATCTTTTAATATACAATTTGTAACTCGTTGCATCGAAAACGCCTCTTCTCTACCTGAAAGGGGGAGAACATCCTCCTATAGTAATTCCTTTAGTTATTCCTTTACTTATTATACAATGATTATTTTACTTCCCACAATAATATGATCCATTTCCTTTTTGTGTATATTCCATTTTGGATTTTGCTCATGTCTTCCTAGCGGTGTGGCGCAACGCAAAAAAAATGACGCAGATGAAAAATCACCTGCGCTACAATGTCTTTCTATTTATTAAAAGGGGGTCAATTAATATATACTTATTATAACCCCTAAATGTTTCGTGCGTGTTACAGCAGGGTTAAAATGCATTTACGTTTCAATTTGTTCGCCTTATTCGCTTTGAAGCGCGTTCGAATTCGGTCAATTAGAATTAAAACTTCGCATCGATGCACCACTTGTTATTTGGTTGCCTCTTGAACATCCACTTTATTGGCGTTTAATTCCTCCAATAAGTTCTCAACATATGCTTGAGCAGACTGGGCGGCAATGCTTCCATCGCCAGTCGCTGTTACGATTTGTCGGAGCTCTTTATCGCGGATGTCCCCTGCAGCAAATACGCCTGGTACGTTCGTTTCCATTTTTTCATTAGTCGGAATATACCCTTCATTATCTGTGATCCCTAGTGAAGTGAATGGCTTGCTTAGTGGTACCATACCAATGTAGATAAACACACCGTCGGTTGGATGCTCATACGTTTCACCTGTCTCATTGTTGTGAAGTGTGACGCTCCCTACCTTGTTGTCTTTGCCATTAATTTCTTTTACAACAGTATTCCATATGAAATTCACTTTTTCATTGTTAAAGGCACGTTGTTGCAGGATTTTTTGCGCTCGTAATTCATCCCGTCGATGAATGATCGTTACTTTGCTCGCAAATCGAGTTAAATATACGCCTTCCTCAACGGCAGAGTCACCACCACCAATAACGACTAGCTCTTTCTCTTTAAAAAATGCACCATCACACACGGCACAATAAGATACCCCACGACCGCTTAGCTCTTCTTCACCTGGCACACCTATTTTTTTGTATTCGGCACCAGTTGTGATAATAAGCGCACGTGTTTTATATTCCTTGTTTCCTGCAACAACCGTTTTATATTCCTTATGATCCTGGATTTCTTTGATATCACCATACGCATATTTTGCTCCAAATTTCTGGGAATGCTCATACATTTTAGTAGACAAATCCGGACCAAGAATGTGATCATATCCTGGGTAATTCTCGACATCCTCTGTGTTTGCCATTTGCCCACCAGGAATTCCACGTTCTAGCATTAACGTATCTAAATTAGCACGAGAGGCGTATACGGCAGCTGTAAGTCCAGCTGGTCCTGCACCTGCAATTATGACATCATAGATTTTTTCATCGGACATTGTTATCCAGCCCCTTTTCTATAACTGTTTATCTATAGAATATGTTTGAGAAATCAAATGTCAACCTATAAGAAAGGCTCAATTTAAGATAACTCCTAACCATATCGTAGACGATGCTCTTCATATGGTCTATTATTCTGCTCACACTTTTTTTAGTCTACTGTTTGATCCATGGCCCTTCATCTTTACTTAAGCTAGGGTGACGTTTGCAGCCCTCTTCCCATAGTGTCAAAGCTTTTGATGGTTCTCCAGTATGAAAAGCCGCTATACTATACCACTTATAGTAGGAAGCATGTCCCTTTAACTGTGTTTTGGATAACGCTTGAAACCGGGCATATGCTTCGGAATAGTAGCCAGTATGTGCAAGTGTTGTTGCAATTCGTAGTTTTTGTTGTTCGTGAATAGGATACACATTATGAATCGATTGTATGTGTGCCTCGTATTTTTCTTGTTCGCCTCTCTCAAAATAAAATACGGCTAAATTCGTATGACAGTATAATGACTGTGGTTCTTGCTGAAGCCACTGTTCCTCTAATCGGATCGCTTCATCTTGGTCACGATGAAAAAAGGTTGCAAAGCTGTACTCATGCTTTGCTGCTAAATGTTCAGGAAACAACCCCATCATCTCTTCCAGCAACGGGAGTGCTTCATCCCATTCCTGTCTTTGCAAATGGTAGAAGACTGTTTCTTGATAAATCAGCAGTTCATCCTCTTCTTCATACGTCCAATCTTCGTCATCCTCAACTCCAAGATCAAGAAAGCCTAACAAACTTTCGGCTTCTTTAATAAAGTCACCCTCTGGCGCTTTTTGAATGTAGATTTCCACATACTTTTTAGCATCTTGTAACAATCCTAAGTGCGCATAGTTGTTTGCGATTAAGTAATAACAATCCAAATAGGCCTCTCCATTTTTAGAAAGTACCTCTGTTAAAATTTGATTTGCCACATGAAATGCACCAATTTCAGTGTAAACAATGGACATTTGACAGTGATATACTGCTTCATCTGGTGAAAATTCAACTGCTTTTTTCAACCACTTTAACGCTATGTCAAATTTATGCTTTTGAAAGGCCTCTACACCCTTTTTATAATAGAATTGGCCTTCGGGAATAAAGGGAATAATCTTGTCTATGTTATCCTGTGACGTTAATGTCTCTGTCATGTGTACGTATCCCCCAGTTATCCTCGTTCAAAGATTAGAAATGATAACAAAACATTCAAACGATAAGCATCTGATCTTTCTCAAATACTTTGAACATACAGTTTCAACCCTAAGAAGTATATCATATTTTAAAACTTACATCAGTAACAAATTCACCAAAGGTAAGCTAATAGCGCCGCAAATTTTATTTTAAAAAACGATCTGCCTGGATGCGTTCTTCCATTTCTGATTTTGTATAAATAATTTTCATCGGATTTCCGCCAACAAACGCCCCAGCAGGAACATCTTTATGTACCAAAGTTCCTGCTGAAACAATGGCATCATCTCCAATAGTAACTCCTGGAAGAATCGTTGAATTTGCACCAATCATGACATTACTACCAATCGAGACTTTGCCGATTCGGTATTCCTTAATTAAGTATTCATGAGCTAGAATTGTCGTATTATAACCAATCACTGTATTTGTGCCAACTTTTATTCTTTCAGGAAACATAACATCGAGCATGACCATCAACGCAAAGGCTGCTTTATGCCCAATTTCCATGCGGAGAAACTTCCGATATATCCAGTTCTTCACTGGCAGAAACGGCATATAGCGTGCCAATTGGATGAAAAAAAAATTTTTTACCACCTTTAAAAATGGCACGGTTTTATAGATCTGCCACAAAGAATTCGCTTCTTCCACACGAAAACGTTCGGTATTACGCATGTATCTCTTCCCCTAAAAGTGTAATTAAATCCGACATTTGTTCTAGCATATAATCTGGTTTGTAGGACTCAAGCTTGCTTTTCCCTTTTATTGACCATGCTACACCAGCAGTTCTAGTTCCAGCGTTCTGGCCTGCTTCGATGTCATGATAATTGTCACCAACCATAATTGTACTTGCTGCATTCCCGTCTAGTGCTGTTAATGCTGTTAAAATTGGTTCTGGATGTGGTTTTGCATGGGTAACATCATCCAAAGTAATGACGACATCAAATGCTTTTTGAAGACCAGTAAGCTGTAATCCCATATTCACTGTTTTCCTCATTTTCGTCGTAACCACACCTAACTTATATCCAGCTTGTTTTAAAGCATAGATCGTTTCTACGACAGTTGGGTATGCCGTAACATAATCATCATGATGGCTTAGATTGTGCTCACGATAAGTTTCGATCATCTGATCCACCTGATTCGCATTGATGGTTTCGAAGCTATCTTTCAAAGGTGGACCAATAAACTCTACTATTTCTTCTCTTGCATAGCTACGATCGGTATGTATAGCAAGCGTATGCTCAAACGAAGCAATAATTAATTCATTTGTGTCAATCAATGTGCCGTCTAAATCAAACAGAATGGTACGAATGTTCATGGGCCAGTTCCTTTCTACCTTTATTAATTTCCACACGATTCCAGGCAAAGCCAACTACTGCTGTTAATACAATAGCTGTTGTTACACGAAAAAGAAGTAACGGCCACACTGGGATACCGAGGGGAATAAAAATTAACGTATCCTCTACGACAGCATGACAGGAAACAAGAAAAATAAGTGCCAAATACATATCTTTTTTTGTCACACCGTCTTCTTGAACGGCTTGAATCATTAGTCCTGCCCCATATGCAAGACCGATCGTTAACCCTGCAACGAGTGTCATAGAAGTATTTTCTCGCATTCCTAACACTTTCATAAAAGGAGCTAACTTTTCTGATAGAAAGTCCATCCAACCCTTTTCACGCATAAATTGGATACCTACCATTAATGGGATCACGATAAGAGCCAGCTGTAGTACACCCATGAATGCTGTTTCAAGGCCTTGCAAGGAAATAGCAAACCAACCATCTGGTATTTGTTCTGCTTTTGAGATGAAGCCGTATTGTGACAACTGATCGCCACCATTCCACACCCCATTGATCAATGCTGCAGAAAGGAATGCTAAACTGATTCGGATTCCTACAACGACCCACCATTTGACACCTACTTTGGAGGCAACCGCTGATTCAATAAATAAATTGTGTGAAAAGGAAAGCATGACGGCCATAATGAATACTTCTTTTACGGTAAAATCAAAGGAGACTATGGCTGCAATCCCCGCATATAAATTTAGAAAATTACCTAATACCAAAGGAACTGCTGCTTCACCAGATAAACCGATAAACTTCAAAATTGGCGTTAATCTCTCCATTAACCATGGAAGTGCCGGCGTATAGCGAAGAATTGTAACGAATAGTGTAACAGGGAAAATCACTTTCCCAAGTGTCCACGTCAACGTCAAACCTTTCCAAATACCACGTTTTATTACACCAATCAATACACTTCCCCCTATTTTCTTGTTTAATGGACGCAGCACTTAAACACGACTTATTTCTTTGTCAGCCAAAGGCCAAGCCTGTTACCAATCATTCTATTTTTTCTTACCATTGTAACGCTTGTTCGCCTGCCCTGTTTTACGGCGGTACATGATATATACAATCGATCCAACTATTAGTACTACAGAAATCACTTGTGCTGTCCGGAGTTCACCAAACAAGTATAAACTATCGGTACGCATTCCCTCAATGAAAAAGCGACCGACGGAATACCATATCAAATAGCTAAAGAATAACTCTCCACGTCTTGGATTATATTTACGCAATATAAGGATTAAAATGAGTCCAAGAATGTTCCAAAGTGATTCATATAGAAAGGTTGGATGATACATCGTACCATCAATAAACATTTGATTTACAATGAAATCTGGAAGGTACTGCAAAAAATTGTCGTACGCCACTTGAGAAACTGGACCACCGTGTGCTTCTTGGTTCATAAAGTTTCCCCAACGGCCTATCGCCTGACCTACAAGAAGACCTGGTGCAGCAATATCAACCAATTGCCAAAAAGATACCTGTTTCACTTTAGCATAAACAATTGTCGTAATAATGGAACCAATCAATGCACCATGAATAGCAATCCCGCCTTCCCAGACGGCAAACACCTTCCACCACGGTCCTCCAGCATAACGATCCCACTCAAAAACAACATAATAGATTCTTGCAGAAAGAATCGCGATCGGAATAGCATATAAAACTAAATCAATGAAAATATCCTTTTTTAAACCCAAGCGTTCTGTTTCCCTTGTGGCCATCCACAATCCCAAAAAAGCTCCAGTAGCAATAATCACTCCGTACCAATAAATCGTAAATGGACCTAGTTCAATAAACACTCGATCTAACGGTGGGGCTGTTGGTGTCATATTAACGCACCTCCCTATTCATTTTTTCCTTCTTTTTCCTGTTCAATCATGTTTGTTAAACGCTGTGAGAATTCCTCAGCAGCATTAACACCCATCCGTTTTAACCTGAAATTCATTGCTGCTACCTCAATGATTACCGCTAAGTTTCTACCTGGTCTTACGGGAATCGTTGCTCTTGGCAGCTTTACATCCATGATTTTCATCGTATCTTCCTCTAGACCAAGACGATCGTATTGTTTTTTTTGATCCCATGTTTCGAGATGGATGCTAAATGAAATCTTCTTGTGACTTCTTACAGCTCCAGCTCCAAATAATGTCATCACATTTATAATCCCTAGCCCGCGTATTTCTAATAGGTGCTCAATAAGTGGTGGAGCATTTCCGATAAGAATGTCATAGTCCTCTTGCCTTATTTCTACACTATCATCGGCAACAAGACGATGGCCTCTTTTTACAAGTTCAAGTGCGGTTTCACTTTTACCAACACCACTTTGACCAGTGATTAACACACCAATGCCGTAGATATCGACAAGTACACCATGAACGGCAGTAAATGGTGCGAATTTAACTTCGAGAAAATTCGTTAATCTGCTAATAACCCTTGTCGTTTTATGTGGGGATCGCATAACCGGAACAGCTGCCTCATTTGCCGCTATCATCAGCTCCTCAGGCACATCCATCCCTCTTGTGATCACCATACCTGGAGTGATATCTGTACAAAGCTTCTCCATCCGATCTCGTTTTTCTTCTGGCTTTAAATCATTAAAAAAAGACATTTCGGTCTTACCTAATAACTGGAGCCGTTCCTTTGGATAGTACTCGAAATACCCCGTCATTTCAATTCCTGGTCTCGAAATATCACTTGTATTTATTTCGCGATGCACACCATCTTCACCAGCAAGAAGTTCAAGATTAAATCGATCTAGTAAATCCTGTGTTCGAACCTTCGCCATCTATATCCCTCCATGGTACTCTTCCATTCAATACATTATATTGTAGCATTTTTTTATTGGACAAGCATCACAAGTTCGTTATAAGATAAAAAAACTCGGCGATTGCCGAGCCTTTTAAGGTTAGGTTCTTGCATGCAGATGCGCAATTTACTTTAATCCTTTCACTAATAGATTAAGCATCACATTTAGAATAGCAATCACAACTGCTGCTAATATAGCGGATCCAAAACCATCAATTACAAATGCTGCACCGAGGACACTTTGGGTAATCATTAACGTGATCGCATTGATTACAAAAAGAAAAAGGCCAAAGGTTACAAATGTAATTGGTAAAGTTAAAACAACGAGAATCGGTTTTACGATTAGATTTAAAATGGAAACAATGAAACTGGCGATGATTGCAGTCATAAATCCTTCAACATAAAATGAATCTAGAATTTGAGCCACTGCAATAATAGCAATAGCGTTTAGAAAAAGGGATAATAACCAACGCATTATACTTCCCCCTCATTTGGAATGATAAAAATGGCTGCGAGATAAATAAATGCCAAAGGAAATAGAAGGCTTAGAAACAAACCTATGACAAAAATAAGCCGCACAATAGTTGGATCAATCCGGAAATAGGATGCAATACCACCTAAAACCCCAGCAACCATCCGATCCTTTTGAGAACGTGTCAATTTTTTCGACATATGGTCACACCTCCTTTTTACTTGGCAAAATCCATATGGAACCAGTTTTCGTCTCTGCCTCTACATGGAGAGAGTTTTTCATTTTATCATTTGCGATGAAATGAAGACTGTGATTTATTACTTCCCTTTTCTCTTGATAGATGGCGTAGTTGTCAATATCAAAGTGGATGGAACCTATTTTCGTCATAAGATTTCCATCGACACGAACTTTTTCTGGTAAGGTAAGACGGACACTGCCTGCAATCGTTTTAAAAAAGCCCATTTCTGCATGATTTCCTTGCCAATTACAATAGACACTACCGTTTACTGCTTGTGCTTCTATTTTTTTAAAAGTGCCATCGACATGTATCGATCCATGAATCGTTTCTGTTTCCACCCTTTCACAAATAACATCCTCTAGTTTTATTGAACCATTTATGGATTCTACGTCCAATATGTTCCCGCGAAAAGATGAAAGATCAATTGATCCATTGGATGTTTTCATTTCGAGTTGTTCCGATTCTATTTGATTGACATGTATTTTACCATTAAATAATTTGATACGAGTACTCGTATATTTATTTCTTGGAACATATAGTTTAAGGTCTGCTTTTATTTGTTTAGAAGGGATGGTAAACGCGAGTATATTATCCACTATTTGGAATTCCGATTCCCTTATAAATTTTTCCTTAGCCTCGTGCTGGTTTTTCGACTGGTACACCTTTGCTTGACTTTCAATCCTGACATCCTTTTCATCCCAAGGAATGAGGGTAACATCTCCATTAAATATATCTATCCCTATTGTTGTGAAGGTAGCTTTATTACTATGAAAGACATGGGAAACATCATAATAATCACCAAAATTTAAGTCTAAGTCCACATTTTTTATCTTGGAAAATGCTTCTTCAATAAATTGTAGAAAAGGTCTTTTTTTTGATTTTGTTTTGCTATGCTGCTTATACGCTTCTCCAGTTTCCCAATCTACTTTTTTTGAAATTTCTTGAATGGTTGATTGGTCGTCCTGTTCAATCGACTCCATTAATTCCTCCGCTTCCTCAGCGGTAATCATTCCTTCTTCTACCATTTTCAAAATTCGGCGCTGTTCTTCCTTCACCAACGAATCCCCCTTTGTTTTCAATAAAAACTAGGATTCAAAATTCCACGTATAAAACCGTTCAACACCCATTCTCTCTTTAGCGATCGCTTCTAAGTCCTTATCTTGATTTGGATCCTTCTTCATCTTACCCAACACACCATCTGCTTGTGAACGATGGGAAAGAATGGTATCCATTTTCTTTTGAAAAAAAGGTGTAATATCAAAACAGATATCAGGATTTCCTAACTTTTCTAGATGATCATTACTAATGGCTTGCGCCCATACTTTAGGCCTGCTGCTTGGATTCATTTGTCGTACAGCTTCGATTGCTGCTGCTCCTAAAGCATTATGATCTGGATGAACAGCGTGTTCTGGATAGTGCGTAATGACAAGACTTGGCTTCACTTCCTCAAGAATGGTTCGGAGGCGTTTTGCTACCTCATCTTTAGATTCAAACTCCAATGTTTTGTCACGATACCCTAACATACGTAATTCAACGTCCAACACTTCACAAGCAGCGATCAACTCTTTCTTTCTTATTTCAGGTAAACTTTCTCTAGTTGCAAAAGTGGGATTACCCATATTCCTTCCCATTTCTCCTAATGTGCCACACAGATAGGTTACAGGAATCCCTTCTTCTCTAAATTTTGTTATTGTACCCGAAGCACCAAACGCCTCATCGTCTGGATGGGGGTATATAACAACAACGTGTTTTTCCATTGTCACCACTTCTCCCTATTTATACGTTTAAATATCGGACCTTTAGTAGTCAAATGGTTTTTCACCAATTTCTAGTGCTACCATAAGTCTTCCTTCACGGTCATGCCCAGCCATTAATAGTCGATCATCGCTATCTATTTCCCATTGGGATAAACCTTCTGCATATACCCAACCCATGTCCGTCTTTAAACCAACGCGATAAGCCTGATCTGTCCCAACAATTTTTCCATGCTCGTAGGAAATTTTTGCGTTTCGGATAAACACACCAATATTGTAAGCTTTATCGTCAAAATGGCTTGCATACGCACCATTTGTCGTTTCTAGGTGGATATAAACGGGCTTATTAGCGTAACGATCGATTGCCTGTTGAACCTGATCAACGTCTATTGCTTTCATGCGATCCCCTCTTTCCATTCAATTCGGAACTTCATTCATGTATATTCCCGTTTTCTTCATTATATAGCAATAACCAAAAGGTTTGAGCATTGAGCGAACTCGCTTCAGCAAGCTAAAACATCAGGCAATCAGATGGAGTCTCGACTCCACCTGATTCTAAATTCCCACCTTCGCTTCGCTTAGAGGTGGGGTCTAAAAACATTTAACGATTAATTCTGTCCCACTTTTTCTCTCGCACTCATTTTTTCTTCCATTCGTTTACGGTCTCGTTCCAGGATTGGTTTCAAGTAATGCCCGGTGTAGGAGTTCGATTGTTTCGACACTTCCTCTGGCGTTCCAGTAGCGATGATTTGACCGCCACGATCTCCACCTTCTGGACCTAAATCAACAATATAATCCGCTGCCTTTATTACATCTAAATTGTGCTCAATAATCAAGACCGTATCCCCATTGTCAACTAATCGCTGCAAAACCTCAAGTAAACGAGAAATGTCGTCTACATGAAGTCCAGTTGTAGGTTCATCCAAAATATATAACGTTTTCCCGTTCGAGCGACGATGCAGTTCACTCGCTAATTTAACCCGTTGCGCTTCTCCACCAGATAAGGTGGTTGCTGGTTGACCGAGTTTGATATAGCCTAAACCCACGTCCGCAATTGTTTGTAGCTTCCGGTTTATTTTAGGGATATTCGAGAAGAAATCAAGTGATTCTTCGATCGTCATCTCCAGAACATCTGAAATGTTTTTGCCTTTGTATTTTACCTCCAGTGTTTCCCTGTTGTAGCGCTTTCCATGGCATACCTCACATGGCACATAAACATCAGGAAGAAAATGCATTTCGATCTTAATGATTCCATCCCCGCGGCAAGCTTCACAACGGCCACCCTTTACGTTAAAACTAAATCTACCCTTCTTATACCCACGAATTTTCGCCTCATTTGTTAAAGCAAACACATCTCGAATGTCATCGAAAACACCTGTATATGTGGCAGGGTTCGAACGAGGGGTCCGACCAATTGGTGACTGGTTAATGTCAATCACCTTTTCCAAATGTTGTACACCTTTGATTTCTTTATGCTTTCCTGGCTTTTGTTTTGCTTTGTGGAGCTTCATCGATAAAGACTTATGCAAAATCTCGTTGATTAATGTGCTTTTTCCTGATCCTGAAACCCCTGTGATCGCAGTAAGAATGCCAATTGGTATTTTTGCATGAATATTTTTCAAATTATTTTCCTCTGCCCCAATGACTTCGACATAACGTTTATTTGGTTTTCGTCTGGAAGCAGGCAATGGAATAAACCGCTGTCCAGCTAAATACTGGCCAGTAAGTGAATTCCTATCGTTCATCACCTTTTCTGGTGAACCACTTGATACAATTTGTCCACCGTGTTCACCTGCACCAGGACCGATATCAATTAACCAATCTGCTGCAAGCATCGTATCCTCATCATGCTCGACAACGATTAACGTATTACCTAAATCCCGCATCCGTTTTAATGTACTTATTAAACGATCATTATCACGTTGGTGTAGTCCAATCGAAGGCTCATCAAGCACATACAAGACACCTGTTAATGCAGAACCGATTTGTGTTGCGAGCCGAATTCGCTGCGCTTCACCACCAGAAAGTGTGCCAGCAGCACGCGATAATGTTAAATAGTCTAGTCCAACATTATTCAAAAACGTTAGACGATCGTCGATTTCTTTTAAGATCATTTTCGCAATTTTTTGTTCTTTTTCGGTTAATTCTATTGAATCAAAAAATGTGCGAGCTTCTGTTACAGAAAGATCTGTAATATGTCCAACGTGCTTGTTGTTAATTCGTACCGCAAGTGTTTCTTCCTTTAATCGGTAACCTTTGCACTTTGGACAAGGCTTTTGAGCCATATACTTCTCCATTTGTTCTCGAATAAAATCAGAGCTTGTTTCCTTGTATCGACGAGCAATGTTATTTATAACGCCTTCAAACATGATCTCACTATCACGGATCCTGCCAAAATCATTTTCATAACGGAAATGAATTTTTTCCTGATCACTTCCAAATAAAATACGCTCCATTAAGTGCTTCGGAATCTTTTTCACTGGTAGATCCATGTCAATACCAAAATGTGTACAAGCACTCTCAAGTAGCTTCGGATAATAGTTAGAGCTCGTTGGCTCCCATGCAGTTATTGCACCCTCATGAAGAGATTTGTCCCAATCTGGTATGACTAAATCGAGATCAACCTCAAGCTTTGTACCCAAGCCATCACAACGCTGACACGCACCATATGGGCTGTTAAAGGAAAAAAGTCTAGGCTCAAGATCCCCGATCGAAAATCCACAGATTGGACATGCATGCTGTTCACTAAACAAAAGTTCTTCTTCACCCATCACATCCACAATCACCTTACCTTGACCCAATCCTAGTGCTGTCTCTAGAGAATCGGTCAGCCTACCTGTCACACCATCTTTTACAACAATTCGATCCACTACTACTTCAATCGAATGTTTTTTATTTTTTTCTAGGTGGATGTCATCTGTTACCTCTTTCATTTCACCATTCACACGAATTCGAACATAGCCTTCTTGCTTTAAATTTTCCAGGACTTTAACATGCTCGCCTTTTCTACCTGAAACAACGGGGGCAAGGATCTGGAGCTTTGTTCGCTCTGGATATTCTAAAATACGATCCACCATTTGTTGAACGGTCTGAGATGAAATTTCGATATCGTGCTTCGGACACGTTGGATGACCAATACGTGCAAACAACAATCTTAAATAATCATAAATCTCTGTTACCGTTCCGACTGTTGACCGTGGATTTCTACTCGTTGTCTTTTGATCAATGGATATGGCAGGGGATAATCCTTCTATCGCATCTACATCTGGTTTATCCATTTGTCCTAAAAATTGACGCGCATATGCTGACAAAGACTCTACGTATCTTCGCTGCCCTTCTGCATAGATCGTATCGAATGCAAGTGATGATTTGCCCGATCCAGATAAACCCGTTAACACAACTAACTTGTTTTTCGGAATCGATACATCCATATTTTTCAGATTATGGGCTCTTGCCCCTTTTACGTTAATTGACTTTTTTTCCATAAGGCTCACCCTTCTGTTTTAAGTTCCAAGATTAAATCCCGTAATTCAGCAGCTTTCTCGAAATTAAGATCTTTTGCTGCTTTTTTCATTTCTTTTTCCATGTTTTCGATCATTTTTTCCTTTTCTTTCTTGCTTAAGTTGGCGATGCTTGGTGTACCAGCTTCATATACTTCCTCATCCTCAGCTGCAACTGTAGCGCGAATGACATCACGTACTTCTTTCTTAATCGTAGTTGGCGTAATGCCATGTTCCTCATTGTACCTCATTTGCTTTTCACGACGGCGGTTTGTCTCATCAATCGCGATTTGCATGGAATCGGTTATTCTGTTTGCATACATGACAACTCGTCCTCTTTCGTTTCGCGCTGCTCGCCCCATCGTCTGAATCAATGACCGCTGCGAACGTAAAAAACCTTCTTTGTCCGCGTCAAGTATCGCGACTAAGGATACCTCAGGAATATCTAATCCTTCTCTAAGTAAGTTAATACCAACCAACACATCGTATTTCCCAACTCGGAGATCGCGAATGACCTCAATTCTCTCGAGTGTTTTAATTTCGGAATGTAAATAAGCGACCTTTATTCCAATTTCTTTTAAATAATCGGTTAAATCCTCTGACATTTTTTTTGTTAAGGTCGTAACAAGCACACGTTCATTACGTTCCTGAAGCTGATGGATTTCTCCAATTAAGTCATCGATCTGTCCTTCTATCGGTCGAACCTCCACCTCAGGATCCAACAATCCAGTCGGACGAATAATTTGCTCTGTCATCCTAGGGGTGTGCTCCAACTCATATGGGCCTGGTGTCGCTGAAACAAACACCATCTGCTGTGCTTTTTTTTCAAATTCGCTAAAGGTCAGTGGGCGGTTATCCATAGCCGACGGTAACCGAAATCCGTGATCAACGAGAACTTGCTTTCTTGCCTGATCCCCGTTAAACATCCCTCGAATTTGTGGGAGTGAAACGTGTGATTCGTCCACTACAATTAAAAAATCATCTGGAAAGTAGTCCATTAACGTATAGGGAGTTGACCCTGGCTCCCGAAAGGTTAAATGACGTGAATAGTTTTCGATCCCAGAGCAGAAACCCATTTCCTTCATCATTTCTATGTCATAGTTCGTACGTTGTTCTAAACGCTGTGCCTCAAGTAATTTGTTATGACTGTGTAGTTCTGCCAAACGTTCTTCTAGTTCTTTTTCTATATTTGCGATTGCTTTTTTAAGTTTCTCTTCTTTTGTTACGAAGTGTGATGCAGGGAAAATCGCGACATGATCACGGTCACCGATAATTTCACCTGTTAGTGCGTCCACTTCACGAATACGATCAATTTCATCCCCAAAAAATTCGATGCGAACACAGTGCTCTTCCCTTGAAACTGGGATAATTTCTACTGAATCCCCACGGACTCGAAACGTACCACGCTGAAAATCGATGTCATTTCTGGCATACTGAATATTGACCATGTCGCGTAAAAGCTGATCACGATCCTTTTCCATTCCCATTCTTAAGGAAAGGACTTGACTTTTATAGTCCTCTGGAGACCCCAAACCATAAATACATGACACACTCGCAACAACTAAAACATCCCGACGTTCAAACAAGGAAGATGTTGCTGAGTGGCGTAATTTATCGATCTCGTCATTTATGCTTGCATCCTTTTCAATAAACGTATCGGTTTGTGGTACGTATGCTTCTGGTTGGTAGTAGTCATAATAGCTAACGAAATACTCTACCGCATTGTTTGGAAAATATTCCTTAAACTCACTATATAGTTGTCCTGCTAGTGTTTTGTTATGGGCGATTACTAATGTCGGGCGATTGACTTCTTTAATGACATTAGACATTGTAAACGTTTTTCCCGTTCCGGTCGCACCGAGCAATGTCTGGTGCTTTGTGCCCTGATTGAGTCCATCCACTAATTCATTTATTGCGCGTGGTTGATCCCCCTCTGGACTATAATTAGAAACGATTTCAAATTGGTTCTTCAAGCTATTAACCCCCGTTCACGTCCCAAAATAAAATGTCGATTTATCTACATTGTACCACATTGTTCTCTTATTCTAACATAAAAACGAACAAATATTCGTATGTTTTGTTTATTTTTGTAGACATATACGTCTATTATAAAAGAAAACTGTTTATAATGCTGTCACAAGGTTTTCTCGTTTAGACGTTTTTTCATTGAAAAAAAGACACGCCCACATGTGAGCGTATCTTATACTATTAATACGTCTGATCGTATTGATTAACATCTAACAGATCAATCAAATCGATATCAGGATGTTTATCTTTAAACCACCTTAACGCAAAATCACTTTTGAATAAAACAATTGGTTCCCCTTCACGGCCACGGACAAGCATACTTCGTTCATCAAATATAGTCTCATCTACTTGCTCTTCCTTTAACCAACGAGGAATTCTTTCCCCGATCGATTCAAACATGACTTCTACGTTATATTCATTTTTCATCCGATATTCGAACACTTCATATTGCAGTTCCCCGACTGCACCTAGAATATACGTTTCTGTTCGATACCCTTTAAGCAACTGAATCGCACCTTCTTGGACAAGCTGCTCAATGCCTTTTTTAAACTGCTTCGACTTCATCACATTTTTAGCAGTAACCCTTTTAAATTGTTCTGGTGGAAATTGTGGTAGCTCATCGTATTCAAATTGGTCTTTTCCTTCAATAAGGGTATCTCCAATTCGATAGGCGTTCGGATCATATATTCCGATAATATCTCCTGCATAAGCTTCCTCAATCGTATCCCGGGAAGAGGCAACAAATTGCTGTGATTGGGAGAGCTTTATCGTTTTTTCCGTTCGAGCAAGCTTCACGTTCATACCACGCTCAAATTTACCTGAGCAAACACGTAAAAATGCGACCCTATCCCTATGTGCTGGGTTCATATTCGCTTGAATTTTGAAAATAAACCCAGAGAAATCAGGGTTGTCTGGGGACATGACACCCTCTGTCGTTTTCCTTGGTACTGGAGCGGGTGCCATGGAGATGAACGTATCAAAAAATGTTTGAACTCCAAATGGCGCCAATGCACTTCCAAAGAACACAGGTGTTTGTTCTCCTGCTAAAACCGCATCTAAAGAAAACAGATCACCAGCTTCATCTAGCAATTCGAGTTCTTCTACTGTTTCCTGATACGTTGGGTGCTCGACCAATTCCTTATGCTCGGGTTTGTCTAGCTCATCATAGGCAATATACGTTTCTTCCTCATTACCGTTGTATTTAACGAAATTTTTATCAAAGCGATTGAAAATGCCAAGGAATCGTTTCCCCATACCAACAGGCCAATTCATCGGATATGTTTCAATGTTTAATACTTGTTCGATTTCTTCTAGTAGTTCCAGTGGTTGACGACCTTCTCTATCCAATTTATTAATAAAAGTAAAGATTGGAATGCCACGCATACGGCACACTTTAAACAGTTTAATCGTCTGTGCCTCAATTCCTTTCGTTGCATCGATAATCATTACAACACTGTCAACAGCGGTTAGCGTTCGATACGTATCTTCACTAAAGTCCTCGTGACCTGGCGTGTCTAAAATATTTACCTGGTGACCTTTATAAGGAAAGTTCATCACACTTGAAGTAACAGATATGCCACGTTGCTTTTCAATTTCCATCCAGTCAGACGTAGCAAATTTTCCTGATTTCTTTCCTTTAACAGTACCAGCTGAACGAATCAAATTTCCGAATAACAGCAATTTTTCTGTTAATGTTGTTTTCCCAGCATCTGGGTGAGAAATAATTGCAAAGGTTTTACGTTTCTTTACTTCTTCCTGTATTGTCATAAAAAACCCTTCCATTCTATTGAAATACGTGTTCAAAAAGTCGACAAATTAGAAGCAAGCAGGTCGAGGCGGCGTAGTTTTGAGTAGCGCAGCGAAAGCTTGTTGCTTCGAAAGCATTACCTCGCACGAAGAAAAAGTGTTCTTCTTTTTCTAAGGATATGCTTTTAATACGTGAGCAACGGAAAAACAAGCCAACGAAGAGATGCGCCGCTTATCATTTGGTGACTTTTTGAACAACCTCTTAAAGTTTCATCTGTAAAAACGTCTTGTTTTCCTATCACTTATGAATATGAAAGATTTGAGTGCCCGTTTATTTTTCCATTGATTACAAGCACTTAACGGGATTTTGTTTTTACATTGGAAGGATTCTCCTTTTCAAAAACGGTCATCTACTATCGTACTCCAATAACAAAAGATACCAGTTTCATTGCTTAAAGTCAATCTATCCTAGTATGTGCCAAATTAAGGAAAAACGTGACATTCATAGCTTAAACCCAGTATTATCTTCAATAAGTATGTGCTTGAAAAATCTGTTATAATAAAGAAATGATAATTGGAAGATGAGGATGAACATCATGCGAACATTTTTTATAAATAAACAAGACATTGTGAAGATTACAGGGGAACGATTTTATAAAAGGGGACTTAACTACTTTCGCAATGGCAGGGTATATGGATTGCAATATAATCCAGCAATTAATTATTGGAGCGCCCAAGTAAAAGGGACAGGGAACTATACTGTACGTATCTTTTTTTTCGATAACGATGAGCTAGAGGCAAACTGTAATTGTCCTGCTTACCATACACATTTTACTTGTAAGCATATCGCTGCCGTTCTGCTAGCAGTAAACGATCAATCTTATAGTCAAGTAAAAAAAGACGCCAACGATACGGAACATCTCATGGATAAAAGGGAACTTCGGGATGATTCTTTTTCTTCCAGACTCATAGATGTGTTTGGCCAGCAAAAACAAACTTTAGTAAAAAAAGCTTCCGAATTAACGGTAACTTATGAGGTACGAACACACGTTAATTATTCCAAATCCATGTTGAAAATCAATTTGAAAATTGGTACTAAAAAAGGTTATGCAGTTAGGAACCTAAAAGATTTATTACATCATATTCAGCAAAACAAAGCATACCAGGTTTCTTCCAATTTTCGATATGATCCTACTATCCATGTTTTCAGTGATCGGAATAAAGAAATCTTGCATATGCTTCAACTCATGAGAAATAACGAAGCAATGTATACTTCTTCGTTCGGTGGCGACATCCAAGAAAAAAATTCTTTGATCATTCCAACTTTTCTAGCTCATGATCTCTTACAGGCAATTGCGGAACAACACGGAACATATTGCAATGAAACAAAACAATCAGGCCCTTTAAAGATCAACACAGCTGGTGATCTTCCTTTAACATTTAAAGTGTCTACAGATCCTGATGGGGCGTTTCAATTTGATTCTTCAGACCTTTTCCAAGCAAAATATCTGGAGAGCTACGGCTATTTAATAAAAGATGGTACCTTTTACAAATTAAACGAAAACCAACAGGAAATCACAGAAAAATTATACACTTTATTGCCTTATCGCTCCGATGTCTCACATCAAGTGCCAAAAGAGAAGATCGAACCATTTCTTACAAACGTTATTTCTAAGCTTGAAGAAGTTGGAACTGTTTCCTACACGGAAGAAGCCCGATCCAAGGTAACGGTTGCACCATTAAACGCAAAGGTTTATCTAGATGAAGAAAAAGACGGAATTACGGCAAAGGTGACGTTTCATTACGGAGACCGATTGGCTTATCCATATCAGGAAGTGTCCTCTTATGACAATCCAATAAAAAGAGACGATTATAAAGAAAATGAAGTTTTAAACCTATTAGAAAGTATTCATTTCGTTTTTATAAATGGAGAATTTCGACTGTTTCAGCTAGAATTTATTTATTCTTTTCTACATGACATATTACCAAAGCTTGAGCAAAAGGCGGATGTATACATTTCTACAGCAGTGAAATCCATGCTAACCTCAAAACCTACCTTTACGTCTACTGTACAATTAGACGGAGAAAATGGAATGCTAGATATAGAGTTTGATATGGAAGGTATATCTTCTAAGGATGTCCAGCATGTTCTTCAAGCACTTGTCGAAAAAAAGCAGTATTATAGGATTCCAAATGGGGCACTTCTTGATTTAGAGGACGCAAACTTTCATTCATTTCAGGAATTAGCAGAGCAGCTGCACTTAAAAAAAGGGCAACTAAAGGATGGTCATATCGAAGTTTCCCTAGCGCGAAGTCTACAAATAGAAGAGACTCTCGGAAAAGATCGTGCACAATACGGAGAAGCCTTTCAACAACTACTAGACCGACTTAAAAATCCAAGTAAGGAAACCTTTCCCTTGCCAAAAGGGCTGCAGGCAGACTTACGACCATACCAGTACACGGGTTTTCAGTGGCTTAAAATGCTTGCATCTTATCGCCTTGGAGGCATTCTCGCTGATGACATGGGCTTAGGAAAAACAATTCAAACCATCACCTATTTGTTATCAGAGAAAGAAACAAAGCCAAATGTTCGGTCAAGTATTGTTGTTGCACCTGCATCACTTATTTATAATTGGAAAAAAGAATTCGAGAAGTTTTCACCTTCACTAAAGGTAACTGTTATAGCTGGTTCAAAGGAACAAAGAGCTTTCCAAATCGAACAAGCCACAGATACAGATGTATTTGTTACATCCTATCCATTGCTGCGAAAGGATATCGACATCTATAAGGAATTGACCTTTGATTCGATCGTTTTGGACGAAGCACAAGCAATAAAGAACCACCTAACCTTAACTGCTAAAGCTACCAGAAATATTCGCGCGAACAAACGCTTTGCTTTAAGTGGCACACCAATTGAAAATTCTCTCGATGAACTATGGTCGATTTTTCACACGATTTCACCTGGGTTATTTACGAATCAAAAAGAATTCTCCCAGCTTGATCATAGCTACATCGCTAAAGTAACACGACCTTTCATTTTACGCCGTATTAAAAGAGAGGTGCTGCAGGATCTTCCAGACAAAATAGAGTCTGTTCACTATTCTGAATTAACGAAAAATCAGAAAGAGTTATATCTCGCATACCTTGAGAGAATGCAAGCCCAAATGGACAATACGATTGAAGAAAAAGGTTTTGCAAAAGGAAAATTAGAAATCTTAGCAGGTTTGACAAGATTGCGCCAAATTTGCTGTCACCCTAGTTTATTCCTAGACAGCTACAATGGAAAGTCTGGAAAGCTCGAACAACTACTTGCGCTCGTCCAAACGTTTACAAGTAGTGGAAATCGAATGCTAATTTTTTCACAGTTTTCCAGTATGCTAAAATTAATTAATCAAGTCTTGCATGAGAATGGGATCGAATCATATTTACTAGACGGCTCTACCCCTTCTGAGGATCGAGTTGACATGACGGAATCCTTTAACGATGGGAATAAATCGGTATTCCTTATCTCATTAAAAGCTGGTGGAACTGGGTTAAACCTCACTGGTGCAGATACCGTTATTCTCTACGACTTATGGTGGAATCCTGCTGTTGAAGAACAAGCGGCGGGAAGAGCACACCGAATTGGACAAAAAAAGGTCGTACAAATCATCCGACTTATCACTGAAGGCACAATCGAAGAAAAAATATTCGAGCTTCAACAAAAGAAAAGAGAGTTAGTAGATCAAATCATACAACCCGGTGAAACGATGTTGTCTAAACTAACGGAGGAAGAGCTACGTGAATTATTACAAATGAAAGCATAAGAATACCCCTCTAGCGAGATATTGCTAGGGGGGTTGTTTTTCCTTCTCTAATTGTGATTTTTCATCACAAATTCGCTTCCAAAATGGTGTTAGAGTTTTCTGCATTTTTGCTAAAAAGGAATGTTCCATCTTCACTTGTTCAAATAATAACAATTTCGCATTGGGTTTGCTCACTCTTGCCTTTTGCTTGTTCTAAAAGAATTTTTCTAATCTTTTTGGACTTCCCCGCCTCTAGGCTTCATAAAAAAATCATAAACAAAAGGGAACAACAATCCCACCATCTATCACCTCACGTTTCCAGCCAAATAAATTCCTCCAAATGAATTTAGTTAGACCTTTAAAACAAATTTTGATTTACAGGGCCTATAGACATTTATTTTAGGAAGCATTTTCTTCCTTATTTTCTTCGTCAGCACTTTTCTTTACGACTTTAAGTTCAGGTACTTTTTTCGCTTTTTCCTTCGTATCTGCTATTTTCTCTACTTCACCTTCAGTAACTACCTCTTCTACTTCATTGACAGTTTCTTCATTCTCAGGCTCAGAAGACGACCCTTCCATCACCATTTCCTTTTTCGCCTTTTCTCCCTTTATTGACTTTATTTCGTTCATTAGCTCATGGTTTTGTTCCATGATCACTGCCATCTTAATTTGAAGAGCTTCAACTTCACTCGCATTTCCTTGATTACCTTGCTGTACAGCATTTTGATTTGCTGTTTTTTCCTCTTTATTCCCTGAAGACATCCCCTTCATACAGAATAGCATCATAAGCGGACAAGCTAAAAGTAATAAAAGTACCCAACTCATTTAACATCCTCCTAATTAATTTTATTCAAATTTAACATATAAATGTGGAGAAAGTGTGATGGTTCAAAAAAATTTCGGCTATTTTCTGAAATATATGAATAATCCATTTTTAAAACACTCGCAATGTTTATATTCAATACTCATCACTAGCATTGCGTAAATATAGAACAAAGAATAAAACTATTTAAGTGGAGAAATTTATAAAGAGGTGCAACGAATGACACCTAGTTAAATATTTCCTAACATAGGAGTGAATCATTTGTGGCTGAATTACTATACATTGTTGCGGTAATCGTAGCAATCATCGGAGCCTTTAGCTTCTTAAATTATGAAAAATCAAAACAGCTAAAGTTTGCTTGAATATTAGATAAACAAGAGAAAAAGAAGAAGAAAGAATAAAGATTAAAAAGGGGCTGACCAAAATTTTGGACAGCCTCTTTTCTTTAGATTAGGAACAGCAACCTCTGATTTTTTCAATTTCCTTGCTGATCTCATCCTTTGATTCTGAGTTCTCAATATTCGTACAGCATGATTGAATTTCTGTTGCTTTTTCTGGTTCCATCGAGCTACAGCAGCCTTTGATTTCATCTACTTCTTTTTGAATTGCCTCTTTTGAATCTGCACTCTCTATGTTTGTGCAACAAGCGTTGATTTTATCCTTCATAGTGGCTCCCTCCTATAGCAATATCTCAATTAGCTTTCCCATAATATCATTTGCTATACTTGTCCAGCTAAGGGCTTTATTCTGAATACTAGACTAACTGTATTTCTTGATACTCCAATAACTTCGAATATGAGCGGCACACCTTTGTCATCGATTTTATCCTTTATTATCCTTTAATTAAATATTTTGTATAAATAATAGGTAGTACAACTTTTTACTCCAAGCCTATGAATAAACTTATGGATCTGCAACACAGATCTATCTTCTCACCTTTTTAAAGGAGATTTCATTTACGCTTATAAAAAATCATTGAAATAACATAAAAAGCAGTATATTCTTTTTAGAGAAATCAAAAATCAGTTTTTAAAGAGGTGCTTATGGATATTCGATTATTTATTAAAAAATTGTTTCATGTAATTCCTGGGGGACTAATGGTAGTACCTCTCCTTTCGGCAATAATGATCAATACATATGTTCCAGAATTTTTTGAGATCGGCGGTTTGACAACCTCTCTTTTTAATAACGGTGATCTTGTCCTTTTGGGCTTTTTATTTTTCCTCGTCGGCACTCAATTTCATTTGAAGCAAAGCTTAAAAACTTGGAAAACGGGGGCGATTTTAATCATTCTTAAAATTGCAGTAGGAAGTCTAGCGGCCCTTTCGATTTTATATTTCTTTGGAGTTAAGGGAGTTTTCGGAATCACTCCTTTGGTCCTGTTGATTGCTCTTACACAGTCGAACATCGCAATGTACATTGCAATCGTTCTTCAATTCGGCCGACCTGCTCACCTCCATTCACTGCCTTGGTTTCTATTGCTAGAAACACCTCTTGTCACACTACTTCTTTTAGATATTAGCGGAATGATTACTACATCATTGAATGACTACTTTTCAATGATTATTCCATTCGCTTTAGGTATCGGAGTAGGCTTTTTAGTTGAAGGGCAACAACATCTGTTTAAAACGATGATTCCCGTTATTATACCATTTTTTGCCTTTTCCGTCGGATCACATTTTCAAATCTATGATTTAGTCAACTCTCAATTAGGTGGATTGATCATTGCAATAATTGTCTTATTCAGCGGAGTACTAATTTTCCTCTTATTCCTCCTTTTTTCCAAAGATGAAGCGATACTAGGTATTGCATTAGGTTCAACGGGAAGCACAAGCCTGTTCATCGTCCCAATATTATCATCACTTGGAAATGATCGATACACTGTATTAATGCCAACTATAAATGCCCAACTGATTACCATTACTATTTTGACATGTATTTTCTCCCCCGTCGTTGCAAAAATTTTAATAAAAAACGAAGGAACCTCAAACCTTATGAAAAATAATTTAAAGTAAAAGGTCTAATTCATACTTTTTTCAAGTTTTTATTATAGAATATTCCTCAAAAGCATTGAATTAAAAAAGAAAATTGAGTGTACCTGTCCGACTCTGTATAATGCTTGAACATATTATTACAAATGAAAGCATAAGAATACCCCTCTAGCGAGATATTGCTAGGGGGTTTGTTTTTCCTTCTCTAATTCAGATTTCTTTTTCTTCCTTTTGTATTGTTCCTTTGCAAATAAAATGCCTAGCTCATGATGATCGCCTTGATACATGGCTCGTTGTGCGAATTTTAATTCTCCCATATCATCCCGAATCTCTAGTTTACAAAATGCACTATTTTCTTGGAGTGCTTCATAAAATTCTTTTTCATTTGTAACCAATTTCCCATTTACCTTCTCTACTTTTTCTCCAATCATTAATCCCAACCGTTCTGCTGGTGTACCTGGAATAATTCCTAACACCGTTACTCCACTTAGTGTAGGACTAAAAAGGGGTTGGTGCTTCTGATCCTCTAAACGGTGCTTTAATGCAATGAACTCTCTACCTAGTAAAGCCACTACAACCGCCACCATGGAAAAAATGGATACATATACACTCGATAATGCGATAACAATCGTGATCAGACCAAGTAAAAAGACATATCGTCCAATGTTTTTAGCAGCTCTAATCGGTTTACTCCCTTGTACAACAAATTCAAACCCAGTCAACATAGGGATCAGCATGACTTGATAGCTTTCTTCATGAATGGTAAAATACGGCCACCATGGAATGATAGATTCGATCGCATTACCAGGGATTAATACAAAAAAGGGAATAATGGCCAACTTTTTTAAGCGATGTTGTCCAACCCATTTCCCTCTATTTCCTTTTACTAGTTCAGGAAACGTTTCATTGCGCTTGAAGCTTAATAGTAAATAGGATTCAATTAAGATGAACATTCCTAATAATAATGTAAATCCGGAAAGGTTCGCACTTTCTAGTCCCTCGATCCAGAATGTAGAAACATTTCCTGCAATCAGCTTTGGCAGAAACAAAAGTAAAAAAAATGTTATCCCAAATGTGTAGGCAGGTGAAAGCCACATACACTTAAAGGAAAGGCTAAGAACGAGCGTAACAAGAGCCAACAATACAATTAATGGAATTGTCCAAACAATACCAACGCCAATAGCCAAAAGGGATATAACCATTCCACCTAGTAAAGAAACGAGCCAAGTACGTTTCATTTCAGTTAATATATTGAAAACCTTTGTTCCAAAATTCTCTCGTTCCCGTTTAATCCTTTTAAGAGAGATTAGTAGAGCAAAGAGTAAAGCCCAATAAAACAATGGATTGAGAAACATTTTGCCAATACCTCTGGCAATTTCAACGAACCATACCTCCACCATCACGATCCCCCTCCGATGCAATAACCACATGTATAGTTAAATTCGATATTTAGCGTCATTCTCCTGCAACAATCAAGACATTTCTTAAATCCAGCCTTGCTGTACGGATTTTTTCTTATAGTGCGTGTTTAAAAAGTCGCTGAATTAGAAGCAAGCAGGTCGAGGCGGCGTAGTTTTGAGGAGCGCAGTGTAGACATAACCTACATGAGCACCGGAAAAACAAGCCAACGAAGAGATGCGCAGCTTATAATTTGGTGACTTTTTGAACAACCTCTTATACGAGGATCAGTATCAGATAGGATGAATAATAGAACCATGAAAAATCCGTGAGAATCTCTTCCCACGGATTTTTCTATTGAAATAGAGCATCAAGCGCTCCTTGCAATTGTTTATCATTTTGTTCATCTCTTACTTTTTCTAAAATTGTTGCTTCTATGCTTCCTGCAGTATTTTTGTCCACTTCACCTGTTACATCTAGTCCGTTATCCTGTTGATATGCTTTTACAGCTTCCATCGTTTGTTGACTATAGTAACCATCATCACGGCCTGGGTCGTACCCGAGCCCTCTTAACATTATTTGTATATTTTTGATTTTATCCCCATTACTATTATATTTTAGCGTTTCCTCGATTTGCATTCGGTTTGCGTAAAAATAGTCAGGTTGTTTAACTTCTATTGTTGGTTCAATGCCTTTCTTATGGATCCAGTTCCCATCAGGAGTAAGCCACTTAAAAAGAGTTAATTTAATCGTACTTCCATCTCCCATTGGAATCGTCTGCTGGACCGTACCTTTTCCAAAACTTGTCGTCCCAACAATATCATATCCACCAGCCTCTTTCATTGCTCCAGCTAGTATTTCAGAAGCAGATGCACTTCCTTCATCAATTAAAACGGTAATGGGGTAGTCCTTTTTCTCATCTAACTCTGAAAAATAACGCTCCTTCTTCCCATTTCTATCTTCAATTTGTACGTAAGGATCTTCTTTAGGGATGAACTCTTTCAATATTTCTTCAACCGTTGAAAGGAGCCCACCTGGGTTTCCTCGAACATCAAGTACTAGACCCTCTATGCCATCATTTTCAAGTTTATTTAATGCTTTTTTAAAATCTTTAGCCGTCTTCTCAGAGAAGGAGGTAATTTCAATGACACCGACCTTGTTACCTTTCACTTCTTTCGTATCACTGTAAACAGTCTCTAGAGGGATATTATCTCTAACGAGCGGGATTTCAAGTAGTTCGCTAACACCTGGTCGCTCAATTTGTAGCTTTACTTCAGACCCCTTTTCTCCACGAATTTTCATGACTGCCTCATAAAGATCTAACCCTTCTAAACTTTCTCCGTTCACTTGAAGAATTTGATCATTTGGTTTCAAACCTGCTTTTTCAGCTGGCGATCCCTTGATCGGAGCAATAATCGTTACATTACCCTCGACCATACTTACCTCTGCTCCAATACCTTCAAAGGAAGATTCGATCGAGTCATTGAATTGTTCTACCGTTTTCTTATCCATAAAGACACTGTATGGATCTTCCAAAGAGTCGAGCATCCCTTGAATGGCACCTTCAACCAACTGGGTTTGCTCCACTTCTTCTACATAATTATCCTTGATAACGGTATAGGCTTGCATGACTTTGGACATTTCCTCCATGCCCAATGCACTTCCTAAAAATTCTTGCTGTTCTTCTGGGCTCATATCCCCGAAATTTTTTGAATCATTTCTTTGTTGTTCCAAAGCATTGTCATCTGTTATATGTTCTGCATTTGGTTGTGCTAACTGAATCCCAATGTAGGACCCGACCGCCCCAACGATTACAGCAGCAACTAACATAAGCACAATGTATTGCTTTTTAATTGTCATCATTGTTTCACCTCAGTCAATTTCGATTGTACTTATTCTAGTATGTATGGCAAAAAGGCACCACACCGTAACGTGCGATGCCTAACACTATTTTAGTTTATGCCAAACTTGTCCAATTCATGTCTATAACTTTACGGTAAATAGTTGTATGGGTTTACTGCATTACTTTTCGCATAGTTCCACTGACCGCGGTGGAATTCAAAGTGTAGGTGTGGACCAGTCACATTTCCAGTTGCTCCCATAACCCCAAGTTGTTGCCCCTTTTTCACTGTGGCACCATTTCCAACAAGCGGTGTGTACTTCATGTGAGCATAAACAGAGGTATATATCTGACCATCTAGATAATGTGTAATGAAAACAACATTCCCATAGGAACTTGATGTATAGGAGCGAGAAACGATACCATCTGCTACAGCTCGAATCGGAACATCTCCACCTTGCCTAGCCGTAGCATTTCCAATATCGATCCCTTGGTGGTACTCAGCTCCACGAGGGCCAAAAGGACTTGTTACATATCCAGAAGTCGGCCAGCCAATGAGACCATTTCCTCCACTAGCTGGAGTTGAGCTTGGTGAGGATCCACCATTACTTTGTTGCTGTTCTTTCTTCTGTCTTTCTCTCTCTGCTGCAAGCTGCTCTAACCTATTTTTTTCATTTTTAGCTGCTTCCATTGCCTTTTTAATTGCAGCTTCCTGCCCTCTTAATATTTCTTGCTCTTCCTGAAGCGACATCTTAAATTCTTCTAATTCTTCATATTTGTCTTTTAATTGTGCAACTAGATCGCTTTTTTGCTTTCGTTGACTAGCCAAACTAGCTTTCAATGTATCAAGTTCTTCCTTCTTTTTTACTAATGACTGCTTTTTATCGACAAGGTCCTTTTGTTTTGTTTCGAGTTCTTGTTTTTCTGCCCTATGTGTTTCCATAATTGTTTTGTCTTGATCCATAATTGTCGTTACTGCTGCAGCTCGATTAAGAAAATCACCAAAGCTTTGAGCACCCATCAATACTTCCAAGTAACTAATATCCCCGCCGCTTTGTTGTAAAGCACGAATACGGTTTTTCAATAATTCTTCCCGTTTTGCGATACGCTTTTTTAGTTCTGCAATATCTTTTTTCAGTTGTTCGATATTCTTTGTTGTCTGCTCAATTTCTTGTTCTTTTGTATTTAATTCCTTTTCCGTTTGTTCTAGTTGACGGTTAATTTGGGCTATTTCATTGTTTACTTTTTCTTGTTGTTGCACATTTTCATTCATTTTAGATTCTGTATCATCCGACTTGTCATTAATGTCGTCTGATTGACTATCTACCTCATTTTGTTCCTTTTCCAGTTCTTCTAATTTCTTGTTTATTTCGTCCATTCCTTCAGCATCAACTGGCTTAGTCCCTACTGTAAACAGTCCCAATACCATTATGGCGGTTATTACTGTGTTAAGAATCCGTTTCATCTATTATTTCTCCTCCCCCACTGCAAATCTATGAATCTAGTCTACTTTTAAACTTCCTCTTATACTTTAAGAAACTTCCGAACACTCATCACGCTTCCCCATACCCCAATAAAGGCACCAATTGCAAGAATTAATAGCGATAACTGCCAGGCAAACGGATTAAATGGTAACAATTCAACAAAATTCATCGTTATTAAATCATTCACATTTTTGTCGAGATAATAATATCCTGCAATAACAACTGTTATGGGAATGACGGTTCCTAACACACCTAACAATAAGCCTTCCACAAAAAACGGCCAACGGATAAAACTGTTCGTAGCACCGACAAGCTTCATAATCCCAATCTCTTTCCGACGAGCCATAATCGTCAGTTTAATCGTATTTGATATTAGGAAGATCGCGGTAAATACGAGCCCTATAATAAGAACTAACCCGATGTTTCTAGAGTATTTATTAAAGGTAAACAATTTTTGAACTACTTCTTCCCCATAATTCACCTTGAAGACCGAATCAAGCTTATTTATTTTATTTGCAACATTTACTGTTTCAAGTGGATCTTCTGTTTTGACGACATATACATCATTTAAAGGGTTGTCTTGTTCAAAAAGTTCAAGTGAACTTCCTTCTTCTCCCATACTTTCTATTAAATTGTTTAATTCTTCTTCCTTAGAGGAAAAAGTTACAGAAGAAACTTCAGGCATTGCTTTGATTTGATCTTCTAAGGCATCCACTTCTTCTTGGCTTGCTGTTAATTCGATAAATGTTTTGATTTCCACGTCTTCTTCTAGGTTTTTTGCAACTTGATTTAAATTCATCATGAGCGCAAGGAAAGATCCGACTAAGATGAGTGTTGTTGTGACAGCACCAATAGATGCAACTGTCATCCAGCCATTACGCCATATATTCTTTAAGCCAACTTTAAAGTGCCTTTTAAATGTTCTAAACTTCATAACCGTATTCACCTCTGTGTTCGTCACGCACAATTAAACCGCCTTCGATTGCAATCACGCGTTTTTTAACTGTGTTGACGATTTCTTTGCTGTGGGTGGCCATGATAATCGTCGTACCTCTTGCATTTATTTCCTCTAATATGTTCATAATCCCCCAAGATGTATCTGGATCAAGGTTACCTGTTGGTTCATCCGCTATCACCAGTTTTGGATGATTGACAATAGCTCTAGCAATGGAAACACGTTGTTGCTCTCCACCTGATAGCTCGTCCGGAATGAATCTAGCTTTATTCTTCAAACCAACAAGATCCAGCACTTCCATTACACGACGCCGAATATTTTTCGGAGTTTCTTCGATTACCTCTAGTGCAAATGCTATATTTTCAAAGACTGTTAGTTTCGGTAAAAGCTTAAAATCTTGATATACAACGCCGATATCCCTACGGATGTGAGGAATCCTTTTTTCTTTCACTTTTTGAAGGTTGACATTATTCACAACGACCTTACCATTCGTTGGTTTCACTTCACGAAAAATCAATTTTATAAATGTTGATTTCCCTGCACCACTCGGGCCAACAATATATACAAACTCACCTTGTTCAATAGTGACGTCTACTCCATTTAAAGCAGTTACACCATTTGGATATTTTTTGTATACTCCCTGCATATCAATCATTTGTTAATCACCTTTATCTATTAGGATTCTGTTATTCTAGGTTGTCCGAATTTTCCTTAGTGCCTTTAAGTTCGTGTTCAAAAAGTCGACAAATTAGAAGCAAGCCAACGAAGAGATGCGAAGCTTATCATTTGGTGATTTTTTGAACATCCTCTATAATTCTATTTTATTATAACATTTTCTTACACTATTTTTAGACATAAAATTATTACATTTTCATTTCAATGGTGGTTTATTTTAGAAAGCGGAGTGGAATTTGGTAGAATTAGTCGAAGAATCCATAAAAAAACAGAACCCTCCATCTAAAATTGCCAATGAAGAGCTCTGTTTTTTTAGTGAAACGGTACAATTTGTTAACCTAATGATGGGATTTAAACCCTTCTCCTAAAACCTCTGTTGCATTCATGACAATAACAAACGCTTGGGGATCGATGTTTTTTATAGTTTGTGTCAATTTTATGAATTCGTTTTGAGCAACGACACACATGATTATTTTTCGTTCTTCATCTGTATATCCACCAGTACCGTTTATGACTGTAACCCCTCGATCGATATCAGAAAGTAATGCCGTTCTTACCTCTTCCATTTTGTCTGAAATAATGAGAATATTTTTAGATGTGTTCAGCCCAACTTGCACAAAATCGATGGTGCGACTCGTTATAAACAGACCGATTAGAGCATAAAGCCCTGCTTCAATTGAAAAAACAAATGCTGCTGTAATGACAATCATCCCATCAAATAGTGCGACACAAACGCCAAGTGGCAGCGGAAAATATTTATGTAAAATCTGAGCAGCTAGATCGATCCCACCAGTTGAGGCTTTCCCCCGAAACACAATTCCAAGCCCAAGACCAACACCCATCCCTCCAAATATAGCTCCTAATAGTGGGTTCGGTGTTACTACTGGATAGTCTTTAGTCAAAAACACAAAAAAAGGAAGAGCGATTGTTCCTACCAATGTTTTTATACCAAAATTTTTCCCGAGTATGACAACTCCAGCAATGAATAATGGAACGTTTAGCATAGCTTGTACAATCGATGGCTCCCAACCAAAAAGAGACCTTGTAATCGTACTAATCCCTGCAACCCCACCAGAAGCAACATCGTGCGGTAAGAGGAAAACATTAAATGCAACTGCAACAAAATAAGATCCCAATAGCACGAGGGAAAACTCAACGATATGTAGAAGTCCTGGAGGCACAGGCTTTCGACGATAACGAGCAATCATACATCCACCTCATTTCCAAAATTCACTCTAAACCTAATCACTTTATGGATCCATCAAACCCTTTTTATGTACAAAAAGGCAACGATTCATTCATAACCGTTGCCCTAACATATTAATCCATTTTTGACCTTAAGAAGGCATCCATAAATTTATCTAAATCGCCATCCATCACAGCTTGTGTGTTTCCAGTTTCAACATTCGTACGATGATCCTTTACCATTGCGTACGGGTGGAATACATATGATCTAATCTGGCTTCCCCAGCCAATTTCTTTCTGTTCGCCTCGAATACTGTCAAGCTCTTGTTGCTGTTTTTCAATTTCAAGCTGGTAAATTTTTGCCTTCAGCATTTTCATCGCTTGTTCACGGTTTTTTATTTGAGAACGCTCTGATTGACACGTGACCACCGTGTTCGTCGGTAAATGCGTAATCCGAACAGCAGAGTCCGTTGTATTAACGTGCTGTCCACCCGCACCACTAGATCGATACGTGTCAATCTTTAAATCTTCTGTTTTTATGTCAATCTCAATATCATCATCAAATTCTGGCATAACATCACAGGAGACAAACGATGTATGACGGCGGCCAGATGAATCAAATGGTGAGATTCGTACTAAACGATGTACTCCTTTTTCTGCCTTCAAATAGCCATAAGCATTATGTCCTTTGATTAATAGTGTAACACTCTTGACACCTGCTTCATCACCAGGAAGATAATCCAAAGTATCCACCTGAAAGTTTTTAGTTTCTGCCCATCGCGTATACATGCGAAGAAGCATACTAGCCCAGTCCTGTGATTCCGTACCACCAGCTCCAGGATGCAGTTCTAAAATAGCATTGTTCCGATCATAAGGATCATTTAGCAAAATGACTAATTCAAACTGGTTAAGTGCTTCTGTCAACTCTTGAACCTCAGATTCCAGCTCTTCAAACAAATCCTGATCGTTTTCTTCCTTTACAAGTTCGTAGGAAACCAGTAAATTATCTAGTGTTTCTTCATGTTTAGCAAATGTTTGAACGAGCTCCTTCAGTTCATTGACTTCACCAATTACTTTTTGGGCATTTTGTTGGTCATTCCAAAAGGAGGGATCTACCATTTCCTCTTCTAGCTCAGCTATCCGGGTCTTCTTTTGGTCTAAGTCAAAGAGACCCCCTAAAATCCACTAATCGACTGGTCATTTTATCTAATTCATTTCTTATTTCAGCAAGTTCCATTTCGTCACCTCAAAAAATTGATTGCGTTTTGTTTTCATTTTGGACACACTAACCTTGTAAGCATTCTAACATTATTTACCGTGACAGTGTTTGTATTTTTTGCCACTTCCACATGGACAGGGCTCATTTCTGCCAACTGATTCCGACTTTACATACGGCCTCCGTACTTTTTTGGCTTCTTCTTGTCCACCAGATACGGCCTGAGCATCCTTGACAACCTCTTCACGCTTTAAGTTTTCCCGAATTTGTGCCTTCATTACATATTTCGATACTTCTTCCTCAATCGCGGTAACCATTTGTTCAAACATAGAGAATCCTTCCATTTGGTACTCGCGCAACGGATCATTTTGTCCATAAGCTCTTAAATGAATGCCTTGACGTAGCTGATCCATTTGATCGATATGATCCATCCATTTTGTGTCTACGGTTCGAAGCAAAATGACCTTTTCAAATTCGCGCATCTGCTCAGAGGTCAATTCCGTTTCTTTTTTGTCATACCGAATCTTTATTTTTTCCATAATCAAATCGATGATCTCATCTTGGTCAATCCCTTTTAGTTCATCAATCGATAGATCGGAAGGCTCTAAAAGGTTTGCGTGTAGATATTCAACAATGGAAGTGAGTTCCCAATTTTCATCCAGTTCGTCCTGTGTGTGGGTATGCACTATACGCTCTACAGTAGACTGTATCATCTGTTCAATAATTTCTCGTAGATTATCAGAGTCAATAACTTCAAAGCGCTGTTTATAAATGATTTCACGTTGTTGACGCAATACATCGTCATAAGAAAGAATGGTTTTACGTGAATCAAAGTTATTTCCCTCTACCCGTTTTTGTGCGGATTCAACTGCACGCGATACCATTTTGCTTTCAATTGGCTGTGAATCATCCATACCTAACTTCTCCATCATGGTCCTCATATTGTCGGAACCAAACCGACGCATTAATTCATCTTCCATGGACAGATAAAACTGTGTCACACCAGGATCGCCTTGTCGCCCTGACCGACCACGGAGCTGATTATCGATTCGACGTGATTCGTGCCGCTCCGTACCAATAACAGCTAGTCCACCTAATTCAAGAACACCTTCTCCTAGTTTAATATCTGTTCCTCGGCCAGCCATGTTCGTTGCAATCGTTACCGTACCGCGCTGACCAGCATTTTCAATAATTTCAGCCTCACGAAAATGATTTTTCGCATTTAATACATCGTGTTTCACACCAGCTCGTTTTAACATTTTTGATATTAACTCAGACGTTTCAACTGCAACCGTACCAACGAGAACAGGCTGGCCATTTTGATGGCGTTCCTTAATGTCCTCTACCACCGCACGAAACTTCCCTTCAATCGACTTATAAATCATATCCGGTCTGTCATCACGAATAATTGGCTTATTCGTAGGAATGGCGATAACATCCATGTTGTAAATGTTCCGGAATTCTTCTTCTTCCGTTTTAGCTGTACCCGTCATGCCAGCAAGCTTTTCATACATACGGAAAAAATTCTGAAAAGTAATGGACGCTAACGTCATACTTTCATTTTGAATTTGAAGGCCTTCTTTTGCTTCGATTGCTTGATGTAATCCATCACTATAACGGCGACCCTTCATTAAACGACCAGTAAACTGGTCGACAATGACTACTTCTCCATCTTCCACTACGTAATCGGTATCGCGGTGCATTGCAGCGTGAGCCTTTAATGCTTGGTTAATATGGTGAATCAATGTCACATTTTTAAGATCAAAAAGATTCTCTACAGCAAAGAAACGCTCCGCTTTGTTAATCCCTTCTTCAGACAATTGAACACCCTTTGTCTTTTCATCGTAGGTAAAGTCTTCTTCTTGTTTTAGTGTTCGCACGAAGGAATTGGCCTGCTGGTACATGCTAGCAGACTTTCGTGCTGATCCAGAAATGATCAAAGGTGTCCGTGCTTCATCTATTAAAATCGAGTCAACCTCATCAATAATCGCAAAATGAAGAGGGCGTTGTACCATTTGTTCTTTGTACAGAACCATGTTATCTCTAAGGTAGTCGAAGCCATACTCATTATTCGTACCATAGGTGATATCCGCCATATAGGCAGCTCGTTTCTCTTCTTTTGTCATCCCGTTACCATTTAATCCAACTGTCAATCCGAGGAATTCAAATAACTGTCCCATATCCTTTGCATCACGGTTAGCCAAATAGTCATTAACAGTTACAATATGAACACCTTTTCCTGTTAGAGCATTTAAATAAGCAGGCATAGTGGATGCGAGCGTTTTCCCTTCACCTGTTTTCATTTCTGCAATATTTCCTTCATGAAGGGCAACAGCACCTAACAACTGTACAGGGTATGGCCGCAAGCCAAGAACACGTTTAGCCCCTGAACGGACAACAGCATAGGCTTCCACCAACAAATCATCTAGTGTCTCACCATTCTGATAGCGCTGTTTAAGCTCCTCTGTTTTCTGTCTTAACTCGTCATCAGATAATTGTTCTATGTTTGGTTCTAACTCTTCAATTTTATCTACGATTGGTTGCAATGTTTTTAATTGACGCTGATTGTCGTCTCCAAAGACTTTCTTCAGTAATCCACGCATAAAAAACGCTCCTCTTATAGGCCAAATCTTTTTTATATCTTCATTATATAGTCCAATATTTATGATAACACTAGCTTTTATGTATGACAAGATTCCTGTGTCAGCCAAACCCATCAAAACCCTATTTGGCAATTAAGGGCCTCTCAGTCCGCTAAACCCGCCAATACCACGTTTTTTTGCCGAATAGCGGTCTCTCAGTCCGCTAAAAATTCTATGCGGACTCAGAGGCCCTTATTTTCAGTAAACGGCATGATTTCTATGCTTAAGCGGACTCAGAGGCCCTTATTTTCAGTAAACGGCATGATTTCTATGGTTAAGCGGACTCACAGGCCGTTATTTGCTCTAAAGGGGTTATTTATGGCTGGATTTTCGGCAATTAAGGGCCTCTCAGTCCGCTAAACCCGCCAATACCACGGTTTTTTGCCAAATAGCGGCCTCTCAGTCCGCTTAAATTTCTATGCGGACTCAGAGGCCCTTATTTTCAGAAGAAGGCCTAGGGAACACGAAGAGCGTGGGCCTATAGGATGTTAGTGCGTTCGTTGTTGCGACTGGGCGTCGCATCTTTAACCGAACCTACTTTTTCCAGTGTTGACTTATCGTACGGAGGTGGAGGAAGTCTCACTACAGCATTAGCGTTAGAGTTGGACGTGGCTATCCAGTCGATCATTATCGACAAGCACATCATTTTATAGTTTCCTAAACTATATAAAGAAAAGTGAGTAACCCGGGGATGAGTCACTCACTTATATGGGGAATATTTCGAGGAAACATCGGAGCTAGAGGAGGCAACAAAAAAACGAGGAGAATGTTGATGAAGAATTTCATTTTTAATGTGTGTGTTCTCCAAATCTACAAGTTTGCGATTCGTTGTCGCTAAAATGGTTAACAACTGGGAAATAGCGTGTTCCTGTTGATCTAGTCGTTTTTGAATAACCTTACAGTGCAAGCAACTCATACTGGAAATACCCCCTTTATTTGATTTAATTTAGTTATAGCATATCAATACATGATAATCTATTTTTTGTTTTTCAATAACTAGGAAAAAAGAACCTCTTTTTTGCCGTTTTTTGGCCTTATTCGACAATTTTCTACAGAAATTTCTTGTTTTTCTCCGTATTTTTGTCTTCGAAATTTGATTTCGCACTATTTTTTGCTATATTTTCGACTTAATACGACAATATCTGCAAAAATAGATGCAAAGCGGAGGATTATTAGTTTAATTGGTTGCATCTATATAGAAAAAGCGAACTAACCATAAGGCCAGTCCGCTTGATTACTATCAAATATATTACTAGTTTTTCTTGCAACATTATCATTAGCTTGGTTCAATCAATCCATATTTTCCATCACGGCGACGATACACAACATTTGTATCTCCAGTAATGGCATTGTTAAACACATAGAAAGCGTGTCCTAGCATATCCATTTGAAGAATTGCTTCTTCTGAATCCATAGGTTTTAAATCAAATCTTTTCGTTCTAACGATTTCAATATCATCATCATAGGGATCTTCTTCTGGCTGAAGTTTCCGCGCTAATGCATCTTTCTCTAGCTCTGCAAACACATGTTTCGGTGCACCCTTTTGCCGAAACTTACGATTTACCTTTGTTTTATGTTTCCGAATTTGACGTTCTAACTTGTCAACAACTAGGTCGATGGCAGCATATAAATCAACATGGTGTTCCTCTGCACGAAGTAAAAGATTCGTCATCGGAATCGTCACTTCAATTTGCTGTTCATCATTATAGACACTTAAATTTACATGTACTTCAGATGTGGGGGGTGAGTCAAAATAGCGCTCTAGCTTGCCGACTTTCTTTTCAACAAATTCCCTGATTGCACCTGTCACCTCAATATTTTCACCACGAATATTGTACTTCATTTAAAAGTGTCCTCCTTTCGGTCTTATGTATTTATTATTCTATGATACCCTGTCTAATTCCTGCTTAAACAAGAAATCTTCTATCTATTTTTTGTCGAGTTTTGTCAACGTTAATAACTAGTAAGCATGATGCTAATCAAAATACATACACTTTAAGACAGAAAGACATTAGACTATCAAAAATATATACTGAATGAATGTCAATTATGTTATGATATTGAAAGTAAAGAAAGGGTGAGAATTATGGAAGAACAGAACCACCAACGGCAAGCGGAAACCAACGGTAAAGCAATTGCCTCCATGGTATTAGGGATTTTGTCACTCGTCATCCCATACATCGGTTTTGTCTTGGGGATTATCGGAATTGTATTGGCAAAAAAATCGTTTAATGAAATAGAGCAAAACGAACAAGGCGGGCGTGGCATGGCCATTGCAGGATTAACGACAAGCATTATTGGGACTGCTCTCTACGCACTTTTAATTATAATACTTATTATTGGAATCAGTGCCTTTGTTTCTTATTAGAGGTTGTTCAATTGAACACGCACTATTAGAATTATTAAAAAATGCTCCTGCATTAACGAGGTCCTTCACATAAGGTCTCGTTAAAGCAGGAGCATTTTTGTTACTAGAGGATGGTCTAAAGTCACCAAATGATAAGCGGTACATCTGCTTTTCAAGGCGGGCGAGTTCTGCGTTTGACATAGGACGTGTCAAACGCTAGCCAAGCTTCATTGGCATGTTTTTCAGAACGGTGCGCCTCCCCTATTTCTTATGATCCAAAAACATTCCATCATAGTTCGATAGATTTTTGTATGGATTTGTGTATTTAGTGTTTGTCGTTTTCTGTTGCCTTACTGTTTTTACGTCCTTTTTTACTTGATCAAATAATGCACTCAACATTTCTTGTATTTCTTTATTGACAGGAATTAATTCTTCTCCCGTCTTTTTTTCTTCCTCGGTAAATGGTGGTTCAATTTGAGTCAAAAGATGCGCGCGCTTTTCAATTAAAATATTGATGCTCGCAATCATTTCGTCCCTGTCTTCAGCATTTTGCTGTTGTTGTAATAATTCATGTAACTTCTTGGTAGTCTGACTAAACGCTTCAAGTCGATTCATTATCTGTTAACACCCTGCCCATATTGTTTTTGCCTAGTTTGTTGGATCACCTCTTTCCATGTATCGCGGAACTCGGTCACAAGCACGTGTGCTTCCTCCAACGCATCAAGGCTGTTGTCTACATTTCCATCCATAAGGCGACGATTAATATAGTCATAGAGAGGCATGACTTGCTTTGCAATATCTGTCTCCTGATCTAATGTTATCATTAGTTCCTGAATGATCTTCTGTGCCTTTTGGATATTTGTATTCTTCATTTCATAGTTATTGTTCTCTATACCCGTTTTGGCATACTTTATAAACTTCAAACAGCCATTATATAACATTAAAGTTAATTCCCCAGGTGAAGCGGTGTTAACAGAGTTATTTTGATAGGTTTGATACGCTTGATTTACTGCCATATTTATGTACACACTCCTTCACATTATATTATCCACCATTATGTTATCCACCAAACTGTTGCATTAAATAAGCTGATTGTTGGTTCATTTGTTGCATTGCTTTCTCCATCTGTGTGAATTGTCTCCAATAGCGATCTTCTACTTGAATCATCTTATCTTGAAAAGAATCAATTCTAGAATTTAAATCTCTTAAACGTTTGCCTATTGTGTATTGTTCTAAGGTTTGAGTTCCCTTTCCTGCACGTTCTTCAACATTTTCCATTGTACGCTCCATTGAGTCCTCTAGGCGATTGATGATTCCTCTCCCATCCCCTTTGACATCATTGGAGAACAATTTATATACAGATTCTGGATCTTCTCGTAAGGATTTTCTTAAATCATCTTCTGTAACAATTAGTTTACCCGCGTCACGGTAGTCAGATGACGTCTTGATACCAATTTCAGATAGATGATCGAAATTACTACTGTTATCTACTTCTGCATACCAGTTTTGACGCATATCAAATAATCCACTAGCAAGAATGTTATCACTACGCAATAAGCCGCTTTTTGCTTTTTCTTCCCAAAGCTCTACTTCTTTATCGGACATTTCTTCCTTCTGCTTATCTGTTAGTGGTTTAAAGTCGCGATAGCGTTCTTCTTGAAGACTACCATTAACCTTTTCGATGAGTTCATTATATTTGTTAACAAAAGCTACTATTTTTTCTACTCCAGCATCGACATCATTGTTAACTGTGACTTTAGCAGGGTTTCCTACATTTGTGTTCGTAAAATTGTAAGTAATCCCATTTAAGGTGTAGGAGTTATCCGTTGACTCTAAATCCAACATATTGTTATACGTAAAGGCCGCATTAGTCCCACCTTCCTCAACCTTCTGCCAAACTCCACTTGCGTCCTGTTGACCATTTTTGATTTGCAATGTATCGGTTAAAAAACTAGAGCCACTTTGTCCATCAAAACCTATTTCCGCACCTAAGTATTGATCCGATTTGTTAAAATCCCCCGTTTTAGTTCTTTCTAGGACTACCTTGTCTGTCTGGGAATCATAAAAGGCACGAATTTCATTATTGGTGTCCGCTTCTATTCTTTTTAACACCGTGTTTAAAGATTCGGACGGATCATAAGAAATATTCTTCTGTACCTCTGTTCCATCTTCATTAAAAAAGGAAATGTTAAACGTTCCAGAATTAGTAATATTTGTTCCAGCAAAATCCTGATCCTTTAATGCCTTAGTAGGATCGATTTTGGAAGAACCTGATATACTGTTTTGGCTAACATTAATGGCCGATGTTGCCAACGCTGCAACCTCTATATTATACGTACCATTTGAAGCGGACGCAGTAGCAGTAGCAGTAACAGCATCAGATGTTGATGTTGTTGTCTTAGAATTATACGTTCTTTCCAATTTCATATCTAACATTTTTTGATCTAAATCATAAAACATTTTGTTCACATCACGATAGGCGTCACGTTGCCATGTCATCCATGTTTTATCCTGTTGCATTTTATCTAAGGGGAGTCGCTCTGCTTTCATTAAATCTTTTACCATCGTTTCCGTATCTAAACCAGAGGCTAGTCCACTTATTCTTGACGTATTGATACTTTCTACCACTTGATCCACCAACCTTTATACTTTTTCATCAACAATAAATCCCATCAATTCCGCCATCGAAGCGTAGACATCAAGTAGTTTTTTGGGCGGGATTTCTCTAATGATTTCTTTCGTTTCTGGATTAATGATTGTTACATAATACTCGTTAAGTTTCTCATGAAATTGGTATTTTAGTGCCGTTTTTGTAGGTTCTAGAAAGTCATTAATTGCTTTAACCATACCTTGCACTTGTTCCTTATCAAGCTTATCGCTCTGTCCGACTATTGCTTGTTCATTAGACGTTTCAGCATCTCTCGCCTGATCAACTTTCGTTATTGACCTATCTCTTGCAGATGTAGGTAACTTGGTGTTCTCAGCCTTTTGCAGGAGTAGGGACTCCGATATTATTCTCCCCACATTCATGGCATAAGCCATCTCCTTTAATTTTCGTTTCTTTTTATATCGGTCAAATTGGGGAGAATCTTAAGACTGGCAGGAAAAGTTTTTTGATTGTGGGAAGTTGAACGAAAAAACTATGGCTTTGACTTAAGCTGCTAAAGAAGAAAAGTCCTACAGAGAATGCTCTCCAAGAACTTATTAAAAAGTCTTGTTTAAAATTTGGGTGGTGACAGTACGCTATTAAAGTGGAATCTTTATGCATTGGGGAGTTCTGGTATGTTTGCAAAAATATCAAACATTGAAAAGGATGCACATGCGAGGTGTTGGGACTGAACGGTTTGTTTTTCCATATATACCTCTTGAAGGTTATAGCGTTTGCCTTCCAATACATATTGTTCAAGGGATTGATGGATCGGATCAATAATCCAATATTCTGGGATAGCGTATTTTGCATAAGTAGTTTGTTTGCTGACACGATCACGTTTGATGGATGAAGGTGACAATACTTCAGCAATGAGATCAGGAGTGCCTTCAATTCCTCGATGGGTGATCATTTCAATCCGATTACGATGAACCATTATTAGGTCTGGCTGCCGTACCTCAGTGTTAGACAGAATTACATCCACAGGGGCAGTGAAGGTTATATATTCCTGTTTGCAACTTTTTTTTAATAGAACCGCCATTTCCTGGCTTATTAACTGATGGATCGGATGGGGCGCTGTTGTCATCGCTTCTAATTTGCCATTAGAGAGCTCATAGCGAACACCATCATCTGGCAATTTAGCATAATCATCATAGGTTATTAAGTGTTCACGAACCTGCTCTGACTTCTTTTTTGTCATCATTTTCACCTCGAGGCAATTTTATATTTATTTTACCACATAAGCTGACAATGGATTTCGCGAAACAAAGTAAGCATCTTGTAAACAGGCCATCTGGATTCTCCAGATGGCCTGTCTATGTTTATGAACCTTAACGAAGTAACTGAAGTACTCCTTGTGGTTGTTGATTTGCTTGCGCGAGCATTGCTTGTGCTGCTTGAGAAAGAATAGAATTCTTTGTTTGATTCATTATTTCTTTTGCCATATCAACGTCACGGATACGAGATTCCGCTGCTGTCAGGTTTTCAGAAGAAGTGCTTAAGTTATTAACAGTATATTCTAAACGGTTTTGGTATGCACCAAGCTTAGAACGTTCAGATGAAACTGACTCTATTGCTGTATTTATTGTTTTAATTGCAGTGTTTGCAGTATCTTGCGATGAAATGTCAATTCCACCTGCAACTTTAGCGTCTGCAGTTTTTTCGTCACCAGCAAAAGTGGCTGCTGAAGAAGTAGTAATTCCAATATCAATAGTTGCCGCTGCAGCTCCTGTTATAGCTCCATCAAGGTTAACAGTAAGTCCTTGGTTTTCCGCACTTGTGAATGTTGCAGAAGTAGCATCATTCTTAACAATAACATCTTCTGTACCTATTGTTAATTTTACTTCATCACTTGCTAGACCACCTGTAATATCTCCTGAGGTACCTGCTGTAGTTGTCCCTGCCGTACCAGTAACAGTTACTGTTTCTGAAGAAAGGTTTGTATCTGTTGAACCCGTTAATGCATCATTAACAGCTGTAGTAATATCAGCCGCACTTGAAAATCCTGGTGAAGAAGAACTTTCAAAATCACCTTTTATTGTGAGAGTTTTTGCAGTTTCGTCTAACGTAGCTGTTGCCGTACCATCAGTTGTGTCTTGAACATAGCTAACTGTATAACCATTTAAAGCAGATGTTTTGTTATCAGTAGTTAAAGTCATTCCACCAACAGCCCCTGTTGTTGCCGTTGATGCCGTATCATCAGCTGTTAAGCTTAATGACGCGCCATCAATAAGATCTGTACCTAATGTTCCACTCAGAGTTGCATCTGTAACATCAGTAGTATTAGATACTGTAGCAGTTTGAATATCTCTAGCTACTCCTAATGTACTAGCATCCATTGCGCTAATTTCAAGGCCTAGATTTTGATCCTTGTTTGCACCAATTTGGAATTTAACATCTCCAAGATTGTCTTTATCAATACCCCCATTAAGAAGATTCTGTGTATTGAACTCAGTGTTGTTGGAGATTCTAGTAATTTCCTCAGCTAATTGGTCGACTTCTTTTTGTAGCTCTTGACGGTCTTGAGCTGTGTTTGAATCGTTGGCAGATTGCACTGAAAGTTCACGCATACGTTGAAGAATTGATTGAGATTCGTTCAATGCACCTTCAGCAGTCTGTATCATGGAAATACCATCCTGAGCATTACGCTGTGCTTGATCCAATCCTCGAATCTGACCTCGCATTTTCTCAGAGATTGCAAGTCCTGCTGCGTCATCTCCAGCTTTGTTAATACGTAAACCTGAAGATAATTTTTCCATTGACTTCGTTTGATTCGTGTTTGCATTTGTTAATTGGCGATACGTGTTTAACGCCGCTACGTTCGTATTGATTCTCATTTCTTAATTCCTCCTTGAGTTTTAAGTGTCCCACATCCTTGTGGTTGTTACCGCGTGAACTAAAGTCGGCCGCCTTTAGAATCATTTGGTGTTACACTTTTATTATCGGAAGAAATGAAGCAATGTTTAATCTTTTTTTACATTATTTTTCAAGATATTTAATAAATCTGTCGAAACCTGTGCCGCTTCACTATTTTCTCGCTTAATATCTAAGTACACTTCCTTGCGGTGAATCTCGATATAATTTGGTGCCTTGATGCCTAATTTAATTTGTTCCCCATCGACCTCTACTACTTTTATTTCAATCTCATCACCAATTTTTATGGACTCGTTGACTTTCCTTGTTAAGACTAGCATCGATTAATCCTCCTTTACCATGGAGGTAGGCTGTTGTATGGATAAAGGATGTTTTGTTGAATAGTTCTTTATATTTGTAATGTACTGTTTCCCTCTTTTTTTGGTGTTGTTAATTATAATAGGAGCTTGCAGGTTCATTGTACTTTTATCAAAGGGATCCTTTAATGAAACGACGGATAATACCGAAACTTCTTGTTCTGTTTCTATTTCAAGAAAGTGAAGGATCGTCTCGTCAAGTTCGATCTCATAATCTTGGTAAAAATGATATGGATTCGTAACGATAAACGCAATATTGCTGGTTGTAGTGGACTGAAGCACTTGAAAAATAGAGTTATCCTCTAAATCTAGTAGGACAAATGAAACCTCCTCTAAAAAGCCTGGGATTCCTTGTGGAAACGTTAAGATTTGTTCATTCGTTATTGCTATTTCGCCAAAAAATTTAGTATAAATATTCATTTCTCACCCTTCTTAAAGTAAGTGTTCAAAAAGTCGGCAAATTAGAAGCAAGTAGGTCAAGGCGGCGTAGTTTTGAGTAACGGAACGTATGCTTTTAATACGTGAGTAACGGAAAAACAAGCCAACGAAGAAATGCGCAGCTTATCATTTGGCGACTTTTTGAACATCCTCTTAAATTGTTATTTCAAAATTAGTGCCTTGAAACTTTACATTATCAAAATCTATTTTTACGTCTGGATATTGCTTTAAGCTTACCTCTACTTTCCCTGGTTGATAGTTGGTAATTGGTTTTTGCATCTGTGTCTTAATAATAGGCTTTTGTGGCTCAACATTTATCTTTACTTCTGTTGGTATGTAGTTAATTTTGACAGAACCTGCAGAGGGGATCCAGCCAATATTAAATTCCTTTTGGGGATCAAAACCGTTTTCCATTGCTTGGCTGGCAATTGGATTACCTCCATTTTCAATTTTCATCAGTTGATCTCCTTGTCGAGATACTCTTGCAATTCCTGCAAGCCAATCCTGTTGTCCAAGTTGTGCCGCTTCTGCTATTCGCTTTGATACACTTTTTAAATCCATATCCTCCCATGCTTCTGTTTGATCTATTTGTAATTGAGAAGGTGTGCGCTCGATTATCATCTCTGCCTTAGGCTGTTGGATCGATTGAATGGCTTTGGGCTGCTCAATTGTCTGCTCTCCCTGTGTGCGATTCAATTGGATTTTGGCCATTTGTGTCTGTATCCTTATTTGTGGTAGTTTCATCCCACCCTCCCCTCCCGTTAATAAAACTTGACCAAGTGGCACGTCCTAATATGTATAACAAAAAGCCTTGCCACTAATTGAGGTGACAAGCGCTTCATAGCACGTTATTCTATTAGAGGTTGTTCAAAAAGTCACCAAATGATAAGCTGCGCATCTCTTCGTTGGCTTGCTTTTCCGTTGCTCACGTATTAAAAACATACGCTGCGCTACTCAAAGCTTCTCCGCCTCGACCTGCTTGCTTCTAATTTGCCGACTTTTTGAACACGCACTATTATGGTTGTCCATTATCTTAAAAAGTCCATCAAAGTTGGTTGAATAATACGTGCACCTGCCGCAAGAGCTGCTCGTTGTACACTTTCTTGTGTTTTCAAATTCATAATTACTTCTTCCATATCGGCATCTTCATTGCTAGACATAATCCGCTTTGCGATCACTTCTTGTTCACCGAGCCGATTTTCAATAAGATCCAATCGATTCATTCTGGCCCCTAGGTCTGCCCGTTCATTTACAACATTATTGATATGTGTGTCTATGTTAGCAATTGATTGCTGTAATGCTTCATTACCTTGACCTGATCGAAGACTTTCGGAAAACTTCTCAATATCAGCAAATAGGTTACTTCCAAACACTTGGCTAGGATTTATGTTCGACTTTAAATCAGTACCATTTGCGACTTGGATTGTTACAGCACGATCATTTGTAGAAACTTTATTAACGATTCCAGCTGCATCCGTTGTCACAGGCTTATTATTCGTATCCGTACCATTAAACAAAAATTTGCCATTCACACTTGTGTTTGCAATATTAACCAAATGTTGTTTTAATTGATCCACTTCTTCTGCAATATTTTCCCGTTGTCCTTCCTCATACGAATCATTACTCGCTTGCAACGCTAATTCACGTAGACGCTGTAGGGCTTGAGTCGCTTTATCCATAGCGGCATCCGAATTATCCATCCAATTACGAACTTCTCCTGTATTGCGTTGATATTGTTCAATTTCTGTCACCTGGGAACGATAATTCATCCCTTTCATCGCTACGACGGGATCATCAGAAGGTCGATTCACTTTTTTACCAGTTGATAACTGATCCATATATGTACCAAGGTTTTCATAACTCTTACTCAAATTTCGTAACATATTATTACTTAACATACCTTGTGTAATACGCATGATTGTACCTACCTTCCTACTAATCCCATATTATTAATTATTCGATCCAACATTTCATCAATTGCCGTCATATTACGAGCTGCAGCATTATAAGCTTGCTGAAATTTGATCATATTCGTCATTTCTTCGTCCAACGAAACAGAACTTACTGACTGTCTTCGCTCATCCACCTGGTTCGTTAACACATTAGAGTTGTCCTGCAGGCGGCGCGCTTCTTGTGAAAGCACGGCCATTTCTCCGATGACAGATTCATAAAAGCTTTTGACAGACGTGTTATTGCCAAGGTTTTGAATCGGAGTGCGCATGACTTCCGCAAGACTTTGGGCATTATTACCATTACCACTTGTACCGTCTTGACTAGCAGCAATTAAATCGCCATTTTCTTTAATCGCTTCGGTCACATCCAAACGAGTTGCAGCTCCTAATTCTCCTCCATTTACCTTAAAAAAGTCTTGTCCTGGATTTCCTTCTAAATCATAACCTGCTTTATGTGCTTGGTTAAATGTATTTGCAAATTCAAACGCCATCTTGTCTAAATCTCCAAGCATGTCTGGATATTTTCCAGCAATTTCGCTATTATCAACATATCCGTATGACTCTACTAGTCCTTGCAGTTTTCCTTTTGACGAGAAATCCGCACCAGTAAATGTTGTGCCACCAATTGATAGTTCACTTATCACATTTCGTCCAAGTGTATCATCGTAACGAACCTCAACGAAACGAGCTTCACCAACCACTCCATCGACAAGCTTTACTGGGGGATTATAGGATTTACCCTCTCCATTAACCATCTCAATCGTTGCTTGTCCCTTTGCAGTTGCAGCTGCATTCGATTGTTCTGAAGTTTGGCTATAAGATACCTTGATGTTGACAATTCCTGAAAGCTGATCCACTAATCTGTCACGTTCATCATATAAGTCATTTGGTAAGTAGCCGTTTGGCTCAATCTTCCCTATTTGTTTGTTTACATTGTTGATTTGTGTTAAAAGAGAATTCATTTCTTTTACCGTTACATTTGTTTCGTTTTGTAAGTTGCCTCGAATCGATTCCAAAGAACTTGACAAATATTCGAATGTTTCAGCAACTGCGAGCCCTCTTTGACGTACAACCGATCGTGTTCCTGAATCCTCTGGGTTCACAGACAAATCCTGTAACGCCTGCCAAAAGCGATCCATCGTTTTGGATAACCCTTGTTCAGATGGTTCATTCATAATCTCTTCCATTTGATTCAATGCATCGGCCTTCGATTCATAGTATCCTAGTTTACTATTTTCCCCGCGAAATTGCAGATCCAAAAACTGATCACGAACACGCTCAATTGAACCAGCCTGTACGCCACTTCCTACCTGTCCTGCAATCTCAGGACGATTTCTTGATGCAGGAGGGTAGGGGGCTGTTTGTTCAAAGTTGACCCGCTGTCTTGTATACCCATCTGTGTTCGCATTCGCAATATTTTGCCCAGTCGTATATAAAGCTGATTGTTGGGTATTAAGTGCACGTTTGGCAACCTCTAGCCCACTAAATGTGGATCCCATGAAACGACCTCCTTGTTATGCATTTGAATCAAATACAGATCGATTTAAATGAGCAGTATAGTTGTTTGGTCTTGCTCTATTACCATAATTCATGTTTTTTAACGATGGATCAAGCATATCCATTGATAGTTCAATGAATTGAAGCGATTGTTGGGTAAGATTCGCATTGAGCTGCTCCTGCTGTTTTAACTGAACGAGCGTATCGGTAAGTTGGAAAAGAGCCGTTTCCATCCTTATTTTTTCATCATTATCGTCATCAAGCCTATCCAAAAGGAAGGTGACAGTAGGATTCGTTTCATCCAACCCCTCGGTAACACACCAATTATGAACGAACTCGAGCCGCTTTTCTTCTAATTGTGTGATGGCTTGCACCTGTTTTCTTTCTTTTACGAGAAGCGATTGCAGTTTGTCTGTTTCCGCACTTTTTAATGTTTCTGTTTTTTCCTTAGATAATTCATATAAGCTTTGGTGACATCTCGTTAAGTTTTCCATTATTTCTATTATAGGCTGAACGGACATAAAGCGTCCTCCCTCTATGACTGATTCGTCCAAAATTCAATCATTTTCTTTGCGGTTGTCTTTGGATCAACCTTGTATTCTCCAGCTGAAACGGCTTCTTTTATTTGCTCTACATACTTTCGCCTTGCCGCATCTGGTTTCATCGTTTCCTGCATTTGCTTTGCTTGGTCAGATATTTGCAGCTGGTCTTGTTTACTCGTTTCTTTTTTAGTGTTTATTTGCTTTTGGGTTTGCTTTTGGTATGCATTTATATTCGCATAATTCGTTCCTTCAATTTTCAAGCTCGTTCACCTCTTCCGCCTAAATCACGGATTATTATCTTAGTTCTTATATCGTCATTATCACGAGAAAGTTTAGTCTATAACCGTAAAATAGGAGAAAATAATTATTTTTCTTTTTGGATCGAAAAATATGTTGTAGCTCGTTCCTTCTCTTTTCGGTTCTCCGCGAGTCGATCAATTTGTTCTTGCCTTTCTAGTTCCGATATTAATTCCGTTGCACAACTAGTACAAAGCTTTCCTTCGACAATATCGTTACCGCATTTTTCACAAGGATATGCTAAATTCGGAAAATGTGTCGTGCGAAGTCGGCGTTCTTTTACAAACTTTACAATAAGATCCTCTTCCACATCTGTCGCCTCAACAATTTGTGGAATCGTTGACTGGCGATTCTTTTGTTCACGCAAAAAATGGTACACGGTTTCAAACGCCTTTTCTTCTTCTTTAAAACAATTATGACAAACCTGCCGGGTATCCTTTACGAAAAGGGCATTACATCTAGGGCAATTAGCTAACTCTCCCATGAAACTCCCCCTTATTTTTTCGTATAGTATAGCATATCCTGTCGAAACCTACCATCACGGTTTCATAGCTAATTGAACCTACTACCCTCTTATTAACGTAAATGAATAAACTTCAGGACAACCAGCGTCTCTTAACTTTTTGGCTGCATGACGAATCGTTATTCCAGTAGTGTAGATGTCATCAATAAGAATCACCGGTGTTTTAATATGGGTTACTACCTCAAAGGGATTGGTCGATACCAAGCGTTCACGCCTTGTTTTCTTTGACTGCTTTTCACCATGTATCCTTGTTAACGCTTGGATGGTTGTCGCGTTAAGAAAATCCGCCAAGGCTTCTGCCTGATTAAATCCACGTTCACTTAATCGTTCCAAGCTTAGAGGAATAGGAACGATTACCGCAACCTCTAGGAATGAAAATTGCTTCGTAAACGCTGCTTGAAATCCTTGGCGAAACGACTCTACTAAAACATAATCACCCCTATATTTCCATTTAGCGACCATCTCTTGTATCGCTTTACTGTAGGAGAAAACAGATCGATTAAACGTTAACACACCTTGCCATTCAGGGTCTTTCTCCCACCTAGCACAGTCCCTACATCTGTTTCCGAAATCCCAATTGCGTCCACACAACGTACATTGGTTTCCAGATAGAAAATCTAATTTCGTCTCGCATTGATCACATAAGGGCTTAGGGTGATCAGGATAAAATAAGTTATTCCAATTCACTTCTATCATTATTTCTGTATCGCACCAAATACAAAACATCTCAGTTAAACTCCTTTCCTCTTTTATTCATTTTTTTAATGGACTGAATTGCATGAACCATCGCATCGGTTTTACCGTTATGAAAGAACACGACCTCTCCAGTTGGATCATCAGGACTTCTTCCGGCACGACCAGCTATCTGAACGAGAGCTGCTTCATCAAAAACGTGATGACCAGCATCTAAAATCGCAACATCAACGGATGGGAAGGTGACACCTCGTTCCAAGATCGTTGTTGTTATTAAAACAAACACTTTCTTTGCTCGAAATGCATCCACCTTCTTTTTTCGATTCGTATCTCCAGCGTGCACAAAATCAACCATTTTTTTGGTAGAGTATTGAGAACATAGCTCCTGTATGGATGGAACGAGTTGACTGGCTAGTTCAATTGTTGGAACAAAAATTAATAACTGTCTATCAGGGCGGGAGCGTTTCGAAAACCATTGGATAAATGCGGAAGGAAGGAGGTGCCTTTTTAGAGAGGATCTTAAGTCCCAACTTTGCTTCATTGTAGGTTCGGGGAGAGGTTCTCCGTGAAATCGAACAGGAACAAATACAGTTGGAAGCTTTTGTGAACTGATTCTTCTTTTTTGATTCGAGCGTGGTGTGGCGGTCAAATATATGTTGGATGCATCTGTACGTGCAGCACGACTGGTGGCATAGGCTAAAGAAGGATCATGATGGAATGGAAAAGCATCGATTTCATCAATCACCATTACATCAAACGCCCGTGCAAAGCGAAGTAGCTGATGGGTAGTGGAAAGGATAAGTTGGCTTTTCCCTTCTTTGTGTTCACTACCACCATATAATGCTTCGATTGATACAGTAGGGAATGCCCGCTGAAACCTTGGCAGGAGCTCACGAACAACATCGGATCGAGGCGTAGCGATGCAAATTCTTTTCCCTTGCTGCAATGCTCTGGTTAACCCAGGGAACAGCATTTCGGTTTTTCCTGCCCCGCAAACCGCCCAGACTAACAGTTCTCCACTCCCTTTTTCGATGAGCTGAGAAATTTGATCTGCAGCCTGTTGCTGATGTGCCGTAAGTTCACCACTCCATTTACATGGTTGATCATACTTTTTCCAATTAACGGTAGGGCCTGTCCATACGTATAACGGTTCACAATGCATGATCCTTCCCATTTCAATGCATTTTCTGCAATATACATGTGTTCGTCCGCACTTTGAACAAGGTATATTGGCAAATAGTCGCTGCAATTGATTACCACAGCGGCGGCATTGATGCGGATTTTGGGTGATCGATGGGATACATGTGAAAAATTGTGTTGACACAAGGTTGGCAAGCATTTTGTCGTCGATGGGAATTTCATGGCGTACTAGAAGTTTTCCAGAGAAGTTCGTAGCAAACGCTTTTATTTCTTCTAACGGGGAATCTAGTTGTTGGGGATCGGTTGGGGCTGGTAGCCATTCCTCTACATGGGAACGACCTCGTAATTTCATTTTCCAATGGTTTCTATTCAAATACTTGTCATCTCCTTTTATTTTACCTGTGTTTCCTACTACTTCACATGAAAAAATATCGCCATTTCCAGGTCATTACGCCTCACTTTCGGCGATTAACCTTGTTAAGCTCGCGATCACCCCCTATTGGTGATTTTACCGAAAGGGGGGGACGCTCTCTATTTTAAAAAGACTATCATTCTATAAAACTTCCACCCACCCATTTCGAATTGCAGTTACAACGGCTTGGGTGCGATCATTGACACTCATCTTTTGTAATATGTTACTAACGTGATTCTTAACTGTTTTCTCACTTATATATAGTGCTTCTGCGACTCCTCTGTTACTTTTTCCTTCTGCTAAAAGTTGCAAGACCTCACACTCGCGTCGTGTAAGAAGATGAAGTGGCTTTCGATATTCGGATATTTTTTCATTTACTTTTATTACATTTTCTTCTGCTAATCTTCGGTATTCCTTGACTAAGTTGTGTGTCACTTTAGGATGAAGGTAGGAACCGCCTTCGCTTACTACTTTAATCGCTTCGATTAGGGCGTCAGAGTCCATTTCTTTTAGCAAATATCCTTGTGCACCGGTTTTTAATGCATGTGTCACATAATTCTCATCATCATGGATGGACAAAATGATCACCCGTGTTTCTGGGTAATGCTGAATTAACTCTGCTGTTGCTTGCACACCATTAATGTGAGGCATGTTAATATCCATGAGCACGACATCTGGTTCATATTGCTCAACTAGATTTAGCACAGTAGTCCCATCGTCCCCCTCTGCCAAAACATTGAAAGAGGGTTCAAATTCTAAAATTCTGCGTACACCTTCTCGAAATAGTTTATGATCGTCTACTAATACTATATTGGTTGTCATCATTTGTTCCTCCTATATTCCTGGATTCACGGCAAAAATTGTTAGTATGTTTAAATTATGTAGTTCGTTATTTGATTTTGCCCTCTTGCCATTTTCAATTCCATTATATCTTATTTTATTACAAGCTTGTATGCACTAAAAGTCCTTAAGCGGAACTTTAATTAAAACGAATGTTCCTTCACCGATTTTTGAATTGAAGTTTATTTCACCATCAAGCATCTCAACTCGTTCATTCATACCGACAATACCAAACGATTTTTCCTTTTTTGTTTTAATGTCAAAGCCCTTTCCATCATCTTTAATGAGTAAAGTAACTTTATTTTTCATTATTTCCACTTTTACGGTGATTTTTTTGGCGCTGGCATGTTTAATTGCGTTTTGTACGGCTTCCTGAACAAGCCGAAACAGGGCAACTTCATATTTTGTCGGTAATCTTTTTTCATACCCAATGGAAATAAACTCGATATTTGTGCCATTGTATTCTTTTACATTTTCTAAGTACTTTTTCATCGTTGGAATAAGACCTAGGTCATCGAGTGCCATTGGTCTTAAATCGTAAATAATTCGCCTTACTTCATACAAAGAGCTCCGTACCATTTTTCGTACACTTTTTATTTCTTTAATCGCCTCCTCGACACTGCGCTCCCGAATGGTGCGATCCACTAAATCGGCACGAAGGAGAATATTTGCCAGCATTTGTGCTGGACCATCGTGCATCTCCCGAGACAATCTACGTCTTTCTTCCTCTTGTGCCTCGATAATTTTTAATCCAAACTCCTGTTTTTCCTGTGCATCATGTAACACTTCTGTTATTTGTTGGAAGTCATCGTTTAGATAATTTAGGACAACCGAAATTTTCCCCGTCAAGCCCTCTGCCCGTTTCATAGTCTGATCCAGAGATAGAAGTCTTCGTTCCAATTCATCACGCTTTTGTCGTAATAGTCTTTCTTTTTCTCTTTCCATTGCTAGATCGGTTTGTAATTGGTGGGTTAATTCATACACTTCACGAATTTCAACCTCTGAGTATTGATCAAAATGTTGGCTTACCTCAGACAAGCGAATCCTCGAAAATCGAACCTTTTGTTCTAATTGATCACCAGCTTCAATTGTCTGAATTACATTGGCCTTCGTTACTTCAAGTTCATTTTGCAGCTGTTCGTATTCTTTACGAGATTCTTCACCAATATGAAAGATTTCGTCCTTACTATTCTCAACCGCTTCCACCATTTCATTAATAATAAGATCCAACGCCTTTTCCTCAATCTTTCTTACCATGTTCGTCTCCACCAATCTTACCTGAAATCATTCGAAAGTCCCTTGTCTTTTTGTGGGGGTATACCAACTATTTCCGTTGCTAGTTGATCACTTACTTTATATAATGAGGTTTTAAGGGAGGAAATGCAAGATGTTAAATAGTTATTTGACGGTTAAACGAGATGGCTCTGATGAGATCACCATTCAGAAATCTCGATTTATTGGATATGTTCGACGCGTGGAAACCGAAGCAGAGGCACAAGCCTTTATTCAGGAAATCAAAAGAAAACATAGAGATGCCACACATAATTGCTCAGCATATATGATTGGTGAACATGACCAAATCCAAAAAGCAAACGACGACGGAGAGCCAAACGGTACGGCAGGTGTTCCTATTTTAGAAGTCTTAAAAATGAAAAAATTGAAGGACACGGCAGTTGTCGTTACAAGATACTTTGGCGGAATCAAACTTGGTGCTGGTGGTTTAATTCGCGCATATTCTAGTACTACTTCACACGCAATTAGTGCGGCAGGTATTGTAAAAAGACAGCTCATGCAAGAAATGAACGTCACCGTGGGTTATTCCTTACTTGGAAAACTAGAAAATGAAATACGCAATACGGATTACTTGTTAGATCGGATCGACTACTTGGAAAAGGTAAGTCTGACCATATATGTTGAAAGCGGAACAGAAGACACATTCCAGTCATGGATCATAAACCTTACGAGCGATCATGCTGAGATAAAAATAGGTGATGTTCGATATATGGAGCAGGATTAATAGCCTATGATCGACAACGGGTGAAACTCAATGAAAGATAACTAGAACTTCTACACCCTCACACAATGAGTAGCCTTTTGATCTGCAATAACGGTTACTTTCGGGTGTTCTTTTAATCGAGATGCTGGAAAATCGTTTGAAACCTTTCCATTGAATAGCCTTTCTAACGCATCTGCTTTTTGATCACCTGAAACAAGTAACAAGATCTCCTTGCTTTGCATAATCGTAGCAACTCCCATTGTGATGGCTTGTTTTGGGACATCTTCCATCGTTGCAAAAAAACGTGCATTTGCCTTTCTTGTTGACGTTGTCAAATCAACAATCTGTGTTTTGCTATGAAATGAAGTACCTGGCTCGTTAAATCCGATATGACCATTCATACCTAACCCAAGAACTTGCAGATCTATCCCACCTACACGTTCGATCCGTTCATCATAGCGTTGACACTCAGCCTTTAAATCAGCCGCATTTCCATTAGGAATAAAGGTTTGATCCTTTGAAATATCAACGTGATTAAATAGTTTATCGTTCATATAATAGCGGTAGCTGTTTGAATCCTCTTCGCTCAACCCGACATATTCATCAAGGTTAAAGGTGGTAACATTTTGAAATGAAAACACTCCGTTTTTGTTTTTTTCACGAAGAATACGATAGATTCCTTCAGGGGTAGAACCTGTAGCAAGTCCTAGAACGAATTTGTTTGTTGCTCTTATTTTATTTATGATGAATTGACTTGCTCGTGCACTCATCTCGTCATAGTGGTCAACTTGTATCAAATCCATGAGCTATTCCTCCTTGTATGCAATTTCCCCACGACAAATCGTATATCGTATTGTCCAATGATCATCAATAAGCAAAATATCTGCATCTTTCTTCACTGCTATACTCCCTTTTTTATCAAAGATCCCTACCTGTTTTGCTGGGTTAACGGCAGCCATTTTTATAATATCTTTTATGGATGCATCTGTGTATGTCATCATATTTCTTACTCCGTCAAGCATCTTTAATGTGCTACCAGCTAGTGTTCCATCTGGAAGTGTTGCCCGATCCTCTGTAACAGATACTTGCTGCCCACCTAACTCATACGTTCCGGGTTCTAAACATTTTGCTCGTAATGCATCTGTGATAAGAAGTAACCGAGAACTTCCGATATTTTGATAAATCAACTGGATCATCTCTGGTGAAACATGAATCCCATCCGCAATAAGTTCACTCCTCAATCCCTTTAACAAAAAAGCGGCACCGACAACGCCGATATCGCGATGGTGCAAGCCTGACATTGCATTACACAAATGGGTAACTTGGGTGACACCTTTTGAGACCGCCTGTTTCATTTGTTCGATACCTGCATCTGTATGCCCCGCCGATACATTTACTCCTTGTTCGTGAAGGTAATGAATAACTTCACCTTCTTGATCTATTTCTGGTGCTAAAGTGACCGTTTTAATCGAGTTCCCTGATAACTTCTGCCATTGATCAAAAAGAGCCACGTCTGGCTTCATAATATGTTCACGAGGCTGTGCTCCTGCTTTCTTTTCTTCTATAAATGGCCCCTCTAAATGAACACCTACAACCTCTGCTTTTCCTGGTTTGTTTACATAGGAAGCTACATTTTGAAGCGCCTTCTCAATTTTTTCCTTAGACATTGTAATCGTGGTAGCAAGAAAGCTAGTCGTACCTTCCATTGGCAAAGCAGATGCCATCGTATCCAAGGCTTGAGGTGTTGCGTCCATGACATCGGCACCGTTTGCACCATGAATGTGCCCATCAATAAAACCTGGTATCGCGTTTAAGCCTTTTCCATTGATGACTTTAATCTGTTCTTCAGCTATAACATAGCTTTTCCACTCATCCTCTGTTCCAATTGCTTCTATTAATCTGTTTTTTATATAAATAAATCCGTTCGTTGTAACGGTATTCTCACCGTAAATAGTGACGTTTTTTAACAATAAACTATTGGATTGCACCATGACTTTTCCCCTCTTTATTTTCTTGCAGACTTCTACATGTAACATAACACACTCCTATATAGTTGTCTATACATTAGTATACGTATGTACTTTTATCACTGATTTTGGTACGATAAAGATAAATCAACCACAGATTTGCACCAACAATTTCCTATTTATAGAAAGAAATACTTACCAATTCATTTCCTAAGCAAGGTGGCTGTGAACATGATAGACAAAAAATCACCATTACCCATTTACTATCAATTGGAAGAAAAAATCAGACATTTAATCAATAGTGAGCAATTGAAGCCTGGAGAACTTTTGCCATCTGAGCGAGAATATGCCGAAAAATATGACATTAGTAGAATGACTGTGAGACAAGCCATTAACAATTTGGCGAGTGATGGGCTGTTAATTCGTTTAAAAGGAAAAGGAACGTTTGTTGCGGAGAAAAAATTCGAGCAAAGTTTACAAGGTTTAACTGGTTTTAGTGAGGATATGCGTACACGTGGTTTGGAGCCTTCCAATCGGATGTTAAGCTTTAAGGAACAACAAGCCGATGAAAAGGTTGCCAGCAAATTAAACATCGCCCCAAAGGATCCAATCTACGTTATCCAAAGAATTCGTCTTGCAAACGATGCACCCGTAGCATTAGAAACGAATTATGTACCAAAGGATTTAGTTGGTGATTTGACAGAGGAAGACGTAAATCTTTCATTTTATGACTACATCGAAAAGAAGCTTGACTTGAAGATTACCCATGGAGATCAAGTAATGGAGGCAGTCCTGGCGAATGAGTTTGAAATAAACTATTTAGGAATCAATAAGGGTGATCCAATCCTGCTTATCCAACGACAAACGTATCTTTCAAACGACGTACCATTCGAATATGTTACATCCTCCTATCGTGCAGATAAGTACGCATTAAAACTCCGCATGCCAAGGATAAACTAAGTATGTACGGGAAAAGTCAACCCTAATGCTAGAAAAGACACCGAACTCCCAAAAACAGGGGAATTCGGTGTCTTTTTTTATACTTTCATTCGACGAAAATTACATTTCCTTAAAATATAACAAAACGTCCACACTGGACTAAGTGTTTAAGAATCTTAGTTTTCAGTCACTGCCTTGTTGCTTCTTGGTTTTGATCCGTTCACATCGTCCCCATTTTTCGGTTTACTTTTAATGAAAAACGCTAATACAAGACCAACAATTGCAGTAATTCCAGCAACAATAAACGATACATTCACACCATGTATAAGTCCATTTAAGCCTTGCTCAGGCAACGCATTGTTTGTCATGACCGTGACAAGTAATGCTGTACCAACTGCACCGGCTATCTGACGCATCGTATTGTTCATCGCTGTGCCGTGCGGTATTAAATGAACTGGCAGTTGATTTAAACCAGCTGTTGTGACTGGCATCATTACCATCGCAACCCCTAGCATTCTTACTGCATTTACTACCGTTAAATAAGTAAATGTTGTTTCTTCCGTTAAATCGGTAAACATGAACGTTGTGATAACCAAGATCGACAAACCAATAATCGCAAGCCATCGAGCGCCAAATTTATCAAACAATCTTCCAGTGATCGGGTTCATTATTCCCATTAATAATGCACCAGGCATTAGCATTAAACCTGATTCAAATGGAGAAAAACCTAGCATATTTTGCATCAGTAACGGTAAAATCACTGACCCACCGATCATCGCAATAAATACAACCATACCAAGAATTGTTGTTAGAGTAAAAACTTTGTTTTTAAATACTCCAAATTGAAGAATAGGTCGTTCTAACTTTGACTGTCGGGTAATAAACAAGAATAGACTGATAGCACCAACAATCATGGAGATCATTACTTCGGTACTACCCCAACCACTACCACCTGCAGTACTAAATCCATATAACAAACCACCAAAACCGAGTGTAGACAAAATAATCGATAGGATATCAAGCTTTGGAGATTTCTGTTCTGTTACATTTTTAAGAATAAAATAAGCAACAATGATATCAACAATAATAATTGGTAAAATCACATAAAATAAGCTTCTCCACGGAAAATTTTCTACAAGATAACCAGATAACGTTGGTCCAATTGCTGGTGCGAAAGCAATAACCAGTCCAAACATCCCCATTGCGGTTCCTCGTCTTTCAACTGGAAAAATAAGAAAAAGGATTGTTTGCATTAGAGGCATAATAATACCTGCACCAGAAGCTTGAAGAATTCTCCCAACCATTAGCACGGAGAAACTTGGCGCAATTGCACCAATCAACGTACCTAAACCAAACAACCCCATCGCGGAAAGAAATAATCCACGGGTCGTGAATCGTTCAATCAAAAAAGCCGTTATTGGTATCATAATTCCATTAACAAGCATAAAAATGGATTGTAACCACTGGGCTGTGTTCGCATCTAAATTTAAATCTCTCATAATATTAGGCAATGCTGTTGCTAAAAGCGTCTGATTAAGAATAGCTGCAAAAGCCCCTGATATTAATACAATCATCAAGGGAACTTTATTAAAAGTTTGCTCTGATTGCGGATGACCCTGACTATTAACCATACTGTTTCTTCCTTCTTTCTTTTAAAACTTACTAAATTATATAAATCTCTAACAGGTGCTTTTGTCTACAATAGCGTTTTAAAGGCATCGCGGATAACATCCCCACGACTAATGATGCCAACTAAAACACCGTTACGTTCTACTGGTAATTTTTTAATTTGTTTTTCTCCTAAAACAGCTGCGACATTTTCAATATCATCATTCCATGCAACTTTAATAATTTTCTTCTTTGCTATTTCTAGAACATTTAAATCCAGAATTTTTCTAGCCCTCTCTTCAAAATTGACATCGTCTCCTTCGATTACATTCACAAAAGCGAACATGTCAATCACATAGCTCTTATGCTTCCCAATGAAACGCATTACATCCCCATCACTTATATATCCGACTATTTCATTGTTGTCATTAACAACTGGCAGTCCACTAATTCCGTGTTCAATGAACTTTTCGATAACGGATCGTACACTACTTGTTTCTTTTACTTTAATGACTTGTTTCTTCATTATTTGATGTGCTTGCATCGTATCGCTTCCTCTACATAAAATGTCTTACAATCTATAAATAGGCGGGAAAGATAGCTTGAATCTTTCTAACCAGAATAAAAAAGTTGTATAATGCAATTTAATTATTGTATTATACAACTATATCCCTTGTCAAGGTGAAGAATCACAACCATATTATAATAGTATGAAAAAAGGTGGGTAAATATGGATAAAGAATCTCTTCAACTGATAGAGCTTGAAATGGCCGTTCTTGTTCGCCGTCTCACAACGATAGCCTCCAAAAAAACAAACGGAAATTTAGATCGGGCTGCCTATCTTTTGTTGCATCAATTATCTATTAAAGGTACTGCTGGTGTGAAAACCCTTGCTTTTGAATTGCAGTTGGATATATCCACCGTAAGCAGACAAGCTGCAGCACTAGAGCAAAAAGGATATGTAAGTAAATCACCCAATCCTCTTGACCTCAGGGCTTATTTCTATCAGATCACAGAATCAGGAAAAAAGGAATGGATGAAGTACAAACAAGCAAGACTAGACAAGATTTCAGAATTGCTAAGTGAGTGGTCTGATGAAGAACGAAAAAATTTTGGCCAACTACTGAAAAAATTTAATGACGAAATAAAGGGGAAAATATAGGTGGGACAGAGGGGCAAAAACCATGATCCACTGTCCCACAAACAGGTGACGCCAAGCAAGGCATCACCCTTTTTTTATCAAACCCAATTACTCTGTAGCGTTCTGTAAAGTACCAACAATAGCCTCTTCATCCTTCTTCTTTTCTTCATTATTGGTTTTTACCCTTTTAATAAAGAATGCGAGGATTAATGCTACACCAGCAATTAATGTTGAAATTAAAAAAGTAAAATTGATGCCATCCAGCATCGCTTGATTCAGAATTTGTTGTTGCATTTCAGCTGTAGCCTCAGGAGTGGCCTGAGCTGCACTTGGATCCATATTTGCCATCAGATCAGCTGCCAAGTCCTCTGCACTTGTCTCCGTTCGTTTGTTCATGACGGTGATCAATAATGCGGAACCAATTGCACCTGATATTTGCTGCAATGTATTGTTCATTGCCGTTCCGTGTGGGTACTCTTTCGCTGGTAGCTGATTCAAACCATTTGTTATTACTGGCATCATTACCATCGACATTCCAAACATTCGAAATGTATACAAAAGGACAAGGGAAGAATATGCCGTTTCCATACTAATTTTGCTAAAGTAGTAGGAAGTAACAACGGTTATTGTCAACCCAATTAAAGCAAGTGTTTTCGCACCGTACTTATCAAAAAGTTTACCTGTAATTGGAGACATAACCCCCATTACAATCGCACCTGGAAGCATCAACAAACCTGAATCCATTGGTGATATACCTCGAATCGTTTGTACATAGATCGGCATCAAGATCATCGCTGAAAACAATGCAACAGCAATAACGATGGAAATTGCTGATGACAAGGCGAACATTGGATATTTATAAATACGAAATTCTAGCATTGGATCCTCCATCCGAAGTTGACGGAGGATAAAGGTGATTAATGCAAGCGCGCCAACAATAATCGTACTGTACACATACAGATTATCCCACCCTTTATCCCCCGCAGAACTAAAGCCATAAAGCAATCCGCCGAATCCGATACTTGATAAAATCAGAGAAAAGATATCGAGTTTAATTGCACGTCGAGCTGTCACATCTTTTAACTTAAAGATGGAAAGTACCAACGTTAATACCGCAATCGGAAGAACGATGTCAAATAACATTCTCCAGCTATAATTTTCGATTAACCATCCAGAAAGCGTTGGTCCAATCGCAGGTGCAGTAATCATGACAAGTCCGAATGTTCCCATTGCTGCCCCTCTTTTTTCCACCGGGAAGGCGGTGAGCATAACATTCATTAATAACGGCATCATAATCGCAGACCCTGATGCTTGAACCATACGTGCCACTAGTAAAACACCGAACACTGGAGCAATACTAGCTAAGAATGTTCCGACTGTAAACAACGACATGGCAGTAATAAATAATTTTCTGTCAGAAAAGCGCTGAATGAAAAACGCGCTCGCTGGTATTAAAATTCCGTTAATAAGCATATAACCTGTCGAGAGCCATTGTACCGCAGTTGCATTGACATCAAATTCGACCATAATGGATGGAAGTGCAACATTTAATAGTGTCTCATTTAAAATAGCAACAAAGGCCCCAATAAATAGTATAAAAATCATGCCATATGGCGGTTTCTTTTGGATTGAATTTGTTTTCGACATTTTCAATCATTCCTTCTTTCCATGTGAAATGAACACTCCAATAGTCTATACCGATAGTACAATAAAATCAATGGTAATTTTTAATTTCACTATATAATGTTGATTTAAAGGGATTATAAATCTATAATAAAAGTATACTCAAAGTACAAAGGATGAGTGAATTGAATACAAAAAGCAAACAAATAATCGATGCTGCACACCAATTATTTATTGAGAAAGGGTTCGCGTTAACATCGATTCAGGATATATTGGATAAGGCAGGGGTAGCAAAGGGCACCTTTTATAATTATTTTGATTCAAAAAATGAGTGCTTACGCGCAATTTTAAAGTATGTAACAGAAGAGGTAGATCGAAAACGCAGGGAAATCGCCATCGGTAAGGAAGACGATGATGAAGAAGTTTTCATCGAGCAAATGGCTGTACGAATGAATATGAATCGACAGCACCATTTATTGGTAATGTTTGAAACGGTGTCCTTTTCTGATGATGTGGAGTTAAAGTCCTTTATGAAAGAGCAACACCGCGCCGAACTACAATGGATTACAAAAAGACTTGGTAATTTATATCCACCCAAAGCAAAAGCCTATACGTTAGACCACGCAGTAATGCTTGTGGGAATCGTGCAGCATATGATGCATGTGTGGAGGCTAGGGTCACAGGAAGAAATTGCAACTGAGAAAGTCATCCGATATGCGCTAACGCGAGTAAAATCTATGATAAACGAGCAAGCAGAAAATGAGGAAGCCTTTTTACCAGAAAATTGGCTTACATTCACGAGTGACAATTCCACCGCAGATCTGAAAAGGGAGGTAAGGAACGCGTTAGAGGAGCTTCTGAATAAAACGGAAGGAAAAGATTCATCTAAAAGGCAGGATTATCTCAAGTTCTTACTCTCCGAATTACAAGCAGAAGCTCCTCGAACCTTCTTAGTTGAAAGTGTACTCATTTCACTGGAACATGCCTTTAATCAATCTGAGTATGAACATGAAGTACAACACATTGTGAAAACGGCGTGGAGGGTTATTTGAGGCGAGAAGTGGGTTCAGGCTCGTATGATGACTTTATAAACAAAAAAGTGATTGTGGCCATATGTGTAAAATATTTTTCGAGGGATCGAAAGTAAAGAGAAGGCGCTCTATCATAAATGTATGCTTTAACTGGGCAAATACATTTATGATAGAGGCCTTCACACTATTTCGCTGTCATCTTATTTAATACAAGTTGTTTTTGTGCTTTTGGCAATTCATAGTATTCTAGCTCACGGATTATAGTTTGAATCATTTCTTCTGTATTTTTTATTTGTAATTTCTCTGTTTGGTCGATCAAACGCTTCAAAACATTTTTATATATTTCCTGTTCTTTCATCCAATCACCCCATAACCTATCCAATAGTATTGCCTTTCTTGACATTAGTATATGAAAGTCTAGCTTGTCTTGTTTTTTTCAATGTATCTACTATACCACGCCTATCTGTATTTTTGTAGATTTTTGTAAAATTTATAAATTCGCTAAATCCTTTCCACAACATCCAGTATAGCAAAATAGAACAGGGTCTGTCCTTCTTTACTATATAATACGATACAATCGATCTATTTTTTACGGTTCTTCAAAAAATGAAATGAACACTTTACTCTCCTGCCACTGTAAAGTAGTAGGCGACAGATACAAATCATCATCAATACAGCATACATATGTTAAAATGTTCATAATAGTAATTGGTAAAACATTCAAAGACAGCAGTGCAGAAATTCAACAAAGAGGACAATAACACCCTTACACATATTTCATTGAGAAAGGATTCTAAAGAGGATATTCAAAAAGGGGGAGTACCTATTGAAAATGTCTATACGATGGGTTGGTATGATATTATTTCTTTTTGTTCTAACGGCATGCTCAAATGAAGACGAAGTGACACCCGACGACGTCATGAAAGAATACGTAGACAATTGGAACGAACAGAAATTCTCTGAAATGTACGATATGCTTTCAAACGAATCCCGTGAATTATATCCAACAGAAAAGTATGTGGATCGATATCAAAAAATTTACAATGATCTGCAAGTGGAGAATTTAGACATCTCATTCGAAGGCTTATCCGAAGAAGAACAGAAAACGAGCTTAGAAGAAGGAAAAGCAACCATTCCAATCAATGTTAAAATGACTACGCTTGCCGGGCCAATCGAGTTTCAGTATGAGACAACATTAGTCCAACAAGATAGTGAAGATGAAAAAAGTTGGAATGTAACATGGGATCCAGGACTCATCTTTCCAGCGCTAAAAGATGGTGGAGACATTCGTTTTGAAACAGAGTACCCGAAACGCGGTGAAATTTTTGACAGAAACGGTAACGGACTCGCAGTCAATGCTCCCATTTACGAAATTGGAGTGGTTCCTTCAAAACTCGGTGATGACCCTGATCAAATGAAAGAAAAGATTGCTAGTTTACTGACAATGGACATTGAAAGTATCGAAACCGCTCTTAATGCAGGTTGGGTACAACCAGATCTTTTTGTCCCACTAAAAAAGGTTCCAACCACTTATGCCAATTTAGAAAAACTCTGGGAATTAGAACCTGTCATGAAAAAGGATACAACCGGAAGACTCTATCCATATGGAAAAGCTACCGCCCACCTAACAGGTTACATTGGTAAAATTACAGCAGAAGAGTTAAATGAAATGGAGCCAGGAGTTTACTCTCAAAATGATGTAATTGGAAAACGGGGGTTGGAGCAATTATTTGAAAGCCGTTTAAAAGGTGAAAAAGGGATAAAAGTTGTTGTGACACAGGAAGAAGCGAATAAAGAAGATGTCATTTTAGCGGAAAAACCTGTTAAACATGGTGAAGATATCACGTTAACGATTAATGCAGACATTCAGAAAGCAATCTATACCTCATACCAGGAGAATGCAGGAACGGCAGCATCTATTAACCCTAAGACTGGCCAAACACTAGCGCTAGTTAGTAGCCCAGCGTTTGATCCCAATGATTTAACCTATGGAATTAGTCAAGAACAATGGTCAAAATTACAGGAGGATCCGAATAAACCGTTAATCAATCGCTTTGCAGCAACATATTCTCCAGGATCAACCTTTAAACCCATTACGGCGTCGATTGGCCTTAAATCTGGAGTAATAAAGCCAGGTGAAGGTATTGAAATCGACGGGTTAACGTGGAAAAAGGATAACTCTTGGGGGAATTACGAGGTGAAGAGGGTATCTGAATCAAATGAACCTGTAGATGTTACCGATGCATTAATCCGCTCTGATAACATTTATTTTGCAAAAAAAGCGGTTGAAATGGGTAGTGATACATTAACAAATGGACTTAAGTCATTTGGCTTTGGCGAGGATTTCCCTTTTGAATATCCAATAGAGTCATCTTCTATCACATCATCTGGTTCCATTAGTAGTGAGGTTCAGCTTGCAGACACAGGCTATGGTCAAGGACAAATCCAACTAAGCGCCCTGCATTTGGCAACAGCTTACACACCAATTTTAAATGATGGAAATCTAATAAAACCAACACTTGAGCTTGATGCAGAAACAAGTCAGGTTTGGAGTGAAGATTTATTAACCACTGACCAAGCACAGCTCATCCAAGAGGCGCTTCGAAAGGTTGTTTCTGCACCGAATGGAACTGCAAGAGGAGCGAATGTGGAAGACCTCACTTTGTCTGGTAAAACAGGAACAGCTGAATTAAAAAAATCAGGTGAAGAAAAAGGACAGGAAAACGGTTGGTTTGTCGCCTATCCTACCAATGAACAGGACATTTTAATCGCCATGATGGTAGAAAAAATTGAAAACGAACAAGGCGGAAGTGGATACGTCGTCAATAAAGTCACTGACATTTTCAAACAAATAAAATGAACTCGTTTCAACTGTGCCAAATACGCTTTTGGTTAGGGGTGGGGATCTTACGAAAAGCGGATTCGTTTCAGCAAGCTGAAACATCTGATAAGAAGTTCCCACCTACGCTTCGCTTAGAGGTGGGGGTCTAAAACCATTTTAAGATTAAGCGGTGTCAGGAGACCATCACCGCTTTATTTTTTTTGATATAAGTGCATGTTCAAAAAATGGACAAATTAGAAGGTCGACTAATGTCGCCACGTCCTGTGGCAACGTCGACACTAGCATGTCATGTGCATCGCAAGCAGGTCGAGGTAGCGCAGTTATGAGTAACGGAGCGAAAACTTGTTGCTTCGAATGCATTACCTCTCCTATAAAATTGATATTTACAAATGATTTAATTGCAGAAACCACTTTTCAACTTCTTTTGTTAATCCAGACCAGTCCTGCTCCGCGATTAAATCTTTTCGAATTAATGAGCTACCAGCGCCAACTATTTTTGCTCCTGCTTTTAGGTAATCTGCTGCATTTTCTGCATCGATCCCGCCTGTACACATAATTGGGATATCCCCAAGAGGACCTTTAATATTTTTCACATAAGCAGGTCCTAACGTCCCAGCAGGAAAAATTTTTACCATATCTGCACCAGATCGAATAGCCTGAACTACCTCCGTAGGGCTTAAAACACCGGGAATAACTGGAACTTGCTCAGCATTTGCCCCTTTCACGACAGACTCATCAAGGATGGGAGACACGATAAATTCCGCCCCAGCTTTCAATGCCTCGCTTAAGTCGGCGTGATCCATTACCGTGCCGGCACCAACAGCCATCTTTTCCCCATACCTCTCTTTCACATTACGGATGAGCGAACTAGCATCCTCGCTATCCATCGTAATCTCTACAGCAGTTACGCCTCCAGCGCTTAGCGCATCGACAACATCCATAAATACCGCTGGTGAGACCTTTCGCAACACCGGGATAATTTTAGCCTGTAACAAGCGCACTATCATTTCTTCCTTATTCACACTGAACAACCTCCTAATAAAAAGTGAATGCAAACCCTAAATTTTGACAAAATCCATATTAGACTTAGTTCTGGCTCTGTTTGCGTCCTCATCTCCCGCATGACGACGCGTTCGACGGATTTTTCGCCCTGTTTGCGTCCTCATCACTTGGATGACGACGCGTTCCACGGATTTCTGGCCCTGTTTGCGTCCTCATCTCTCGCATGACGACGCGTTCAACGGATTTTTCGCCCTGTTTGCGTCCTCATCACTTGGATGACGACGCGTTCAACGGATTTCCGCCCTGTTTGCGTCTTCATCCCCCGCATGACGACGCGTTCAACGGATTTCCGCCCCTGTTTGCGTCCTCATCTCTCGGATGACGACGCGTTCAACGGATTTTTCGCCCTGTTTGCGTCCTCATCACTTGGATGACGACGCGTTCAACGGATTTCCGCCCTGTTTGCGTCTTCATCCCCCGCATGACGACGCGTTCAACGGATTTTTCGCCCTGTTTGCGTCCTCATCTCTCGGATGACGACGCGTTCGACGGATTTTTCGCCCTGTTTGCGTCTTCATCACTTGGATGACGACGCGTTCAACGGATTTCCGCCCCTGTTTGCGTCTTCATCTCTCGGATGACGACGCGTTCAACGGATTTCTGGCCCTGTTTGCGTCCTCATCTCCCGCATGACGACGCGTTCGACGGATTTTCAGCCCTGTTTGCGTCCTCATCACTCGCATGACGACGCGTTCGACGGATTTCCGGCCCTGTTTGCGTCCTCATCTCTCGGATGACGACGCGTTCGACGGATTTTTCGCCCTGTTTGCGTCTTCATCTCTCGGATGACGACGCGTTCGACGGATTTTTCGCCCTGTTTGCGTCCTCATCTCCCGCATGACGACGCGTTCAACGGATTTTCGGCCCTGTTTGCGTCTTCATCCCCCGCATGACGACGCGTTCAACGGATTTTCGGCCCTGTTTGCGTCTTCATCTCTCACATGACGACGCTGCGTTGCTATTGTAACTCGATACTTGCGTTTTGTTCAATTGACTGATAACACGCCTCTATTACCTTTAAATTGTTCAGCATTTTATCATCGGTGTACTGGGGCTCTTTATTTTCCAGTATACATGCCGCAAAATGCTCTACTTGATTTTTATATTGATCTCCATGAACCTCGATTTCTTCCACTGTTCCATCATCTTTGATCACCTGGACAACCCCAATATGGTTGTTGTTATCTGGTCGATAGGCCTGTGGTACTTTTATCGTTCCTTTTGAGCCGACAATTTCATACATACTCCTTGCCGACAGTTCAAAACTACTGTCAAATACAGCCTTTACACCATTTTCCATATCAAGCATGCCAATTGCTGTCGTATCAACACCTGTATCACTCAATTTTGCACTAGCAAAAACACGGACAGGCTCCTGATCTAGGATCGATCGAATGGAGTGGATACAGTAGCACCCAACATCAAAAAGTGAGCCGCCACCGAGATCCTTATTTAACCGAATGTTTGTTGGATCATTTTCTAACACAAATGAAAAACTACCTTTCATCAAGCTTACATCGCCTATTACTCCTGAAGCGATTACTTGCTTCACTTTTTCATGCTGTGGATGAAATTGGTACATAAATGCTTCCATAAAATACACACCATTCTCCCTACATTCAGTCAGCATTTCCTTTAGTTCATTCGTATGTAAAGCAGCTGGTTTTTCACATAAAACATGCTTCTTGTGCTTTGCGGCCTCCACTACCCATTGCTTATGAAGACTATTTGGTAGTGGAATATAGACAGCATCAATGTCATCATCGTTCAAAAGGTCCTCATAACTAGTATATGCCTTTGGGATATTAAATTTGGACGCGACTTCCTTTGCCTTTTCACCACGACTAGCAATCGCCTCAACCTCTCCGTTTACCGACCGTTGAATCGCTGGAATAAGCTGTTTTTGCCCGATCCTAGCAGTACTTAAAATCCCCCATTTTATTTTCACCATCTAATTCCTCCATTCAAAAAATAGGATTACATTAAACTTCTATTATTCTATCATATATCGTTGTGAATTAATTTTAAATGCATGAGCGTTATCAAATCACAGCATGTATTCGAATGTATAGGCGGGATCGTCTTACTTTTCCATCGAGTTACCTTTGAATTCGGCTGACCCATACTCCTTTTTCCATACTTTTGCACACAGGGGCGAAAAAGCCTAGAAGTTCTAATTGAGCAATTTCTAAAAAATAAAGATGTTAGATGTTTAGTAATTAATCAAACATTAAGAATATTACTAAAATGATCGCATAAAATAACGTAAAAGATTATAAACGATCACAAAGTAACACTATTTATGTTCATTTAAATCATAAATAAAGGAGAAATTAATGTGTTACAGATTGAAAGAAGGGAAAAAATTTATTCAAAAATAAATCGAGATGGGAAAATCTTAATAGAAAATCTAGTAAAGGAATTTGATGTTTCAGCGATGACCATTCGACGAGATTTGGATGCACTTGAGTTAGATGGACGTATAATTCGTTCGCATGGTGGTGCAGTTTCTATTGAAACATTAACATCAGAAACTCCCTACTATTCCAAACAATCAAAATTCACTAAACAAAAAGAAGCCATTGCAAAACAAGCAGTAACATTAATTCCAAAAAACGCTCAAATTATTTTAGACTCTGGTACTACCACATTAGAGATTGCAAAACTAATAAAGCACCGAGAAGATTTAACCATCGTAACAAACGACATAAAAATTACCACGGAGTTATTAAATTCCAAGTCCAATATAATATTAACAGGAGGTAATCTACAGTCGGAAATCGGAGCTTGTTTGGGGCCTCATGTTGAAAACTTACTATGCCAAATAAAAGTTGACATAGTATTCTTAGGAGCACATGCCATTGATTTGGAAACTGGTATATCAGCTCCTACACTTGATAAATCCCATGCTAAAAAATTAATGATTAAAGCTGCTTCAACCAAATGGGTTGTTGCAGATAAAAGCAAGTTCAATCAAAGAGCTTTTGCACATGTTTGTTGCTTTGATCAGATAGATGGAATTATTACCGATTCCAGACTATCCACTAACGATCGTAAGACCTATGAAAAAGTAATAGACCTAACCTATGCTTAAATAATTCATTGTACATTTTCAAAGGAAGGGTTTTGACAATGCAAATTATTGTAATCGCGGATGACTTGACTGGTGCGAATGCAACTGGAGTAAAGCTTGCAAAAGAGGGATTTGAGACAGCAACCATTGTAAGAGGGGTACCACTCCCTGAAGAAAATTATCAGGCATTTTCCATTGATACAGACAGTCGTTACGTAAAAATTGAAACAGCAAAAAAAAGAGTTAGAAAAGCTTTAGAATTTGTTCATGAAAAAGGTACTCCAGCCGTTTACAGTAAAAGAATAGACAGTACACTTCGGGGGAATATCGGAGCAGAGATGGATGTCATGCTTGATGCATTGGGAGAGAATTCTATTGCGATAGTTGTAGCATCCTTTCCTGAGTCGGGTAGAATTACTTCTGGCGGTTTTTTATTAGTCGATAATATACCTTTACAGGAAACAGACGTAGCCAAAGACCCTATCACTCCTTTAACCTCCTCAAAAGTAACGGAAATAATTGCTAAGCAGTCCGAGAAAAAAATTGAGACAGTTGACTTGGATCAAGTATTAATGGGAAGTGATTACTTATTAACTCTTTTCCAAAAAAAAATGAATCTGGGAACTAGAGTATTTGTTGTCGACGCGGTAACTGAGGAACAGATTGAGACAATTGCAATGGTAATGACTAAAATTAACAGTCCAGTCTTAGCCGTTGATCCAGGCCCTTTAACGGCATCATATTCTAGAAACACCCTCCATCATCAATATCATGAAAAGAAAGTGCTGGCAGCTATTGGAAGTATCACATCTTTAACTGGGCAACAAATAAATTATTTAAGAAGTAATTGTACAGTTAATACACTATTCGTACAACCAGAAGGTATTGCTACTTTCACTGATGCTTGGAACAAAGAAGTGAATCGAGTTATTAAAGAAGCTTCAGACCAAATTCAAACTGGGAAAGTAATCTTAGTCACAACCTACTCTTCAGTTCAAAACCGTTTAGACTTAAAAACAATTGCAAAAAAAGAAAACGTTACTGAAGAGGGGCTAGCTAAACGAATCACTGACGGTCTGGCTGCAATAAGTCGTGAAATTATACGAAAAAACAAAGATCAATTCGGCGGATGTTTTCTAAGTGGAGGGGACGTCACTTCCTCGTTATGTGCTGTTTCTCATGCTAAAGGGATCAAACTTGAAGACGAAGTATTACCTTTAGCTTCTTATGGAAAATTTATTGGAGGCTATTTAGATGGAATTCCAATCATAACGAAGGGTGGTCTAATCGGCAACAAAAAAGCAATTAGTGACTGTATTCGCTTTTTACAGTCCAAAATAGCCTCTGGCTCCTAAGAGTTAACGTTCACACGATTAAAAAGAAAAATGAACAAAAGTAGAAAAGGTGGAATCATTATGTCAAATATAAGACCAGTTATAGTTATCCCAATGGGTGATCCAGCAGGTATCGGGCCAGAAATTGTTGTGAAAGCTTTAGAAAATAAGGAAATCTATGAATCATGCAAACCCTTAGTGATTGGAAATGATTCTATTTTAAAATATGCGATTAAAATTACTGGTGCTCCTTTAGAAATTAATACAATTAATACTTCTGAAGACGCAATCTATGAATTAGGAAAAATCGATTTAATTCACATTGATAATATTAATTTAGAATCATTTGAATTCGGAAAAATTTCTGGTATGTGCGGGCAAGCTTCTCATGATTACATTAAGCATGCAATCAATATAGTTCAAAATGGAGAAGCTGATTCCATTTGTACTCCTCCGATTAATAAGGAATCCTTACAAGCTGGTAAAGTTCCATACATCGATCATACAGCAATGTTATCTGCTTATACAAACACAGAGGATCCGATGACAATGTTTGAGGTTCGAACACTAAAAATCTTTTTCCTAACGCGACATGCTTCTCTTAAAGAGGCTATTAATCAAATTACAATTGATCTTGTCTATGATTATTTAGTGCGATGTGATGAAGCCCTTAGACTTATAGGGATAAATGATCCAAGAATTGCAGTAGCAGGACTAAATCCTCACGCAGGGGAACATGGTTTGTTTGGTAACGAAGAAATGGATGTATTAACACCAGGTATCCAAAAAGCCAAAAAGGAACAAGTAGATGTATATGGTCCGATTCCAGCCGATTCCGTATTTTATAAAGCCTTAAACGGAAAATACGATGCAGTCCTATCTCTTTACCATGATCAAGGTCACATCGCAGCAAAAATGACAGATTTTGAACGGACTGTTTCAATTACAAATGGATTACCATTCTTAAGAGTCTCGGTCGATCATGGAACAGCCTATGATATTGCTGGCAAAAATATTGCTAGCTCCGTAAGCATGGTTGAGGCAATAAAAGCAGGTGCAAAATACACCCCTTTCTTTAAAAATAAATATCTTTGACTTCCAGATTAGATGGAAGAAATTAAGTACATTTAAATGTCTAATAACCCTAGAACTTGCAATCAATTCTTCCGTTCATTTTAAAACTAAAGCGAACTCGTTTCATCAAGCTGAAACATTCGGGAATCAGATGGAGTCTCGACTCCATCTGATTGGAAATTCCCATCTACGCTTCGCTTAGAGGTGGGGGTCTAAAAAACCTAAAACCATTTAAAGATTAAAAGGAGGATGATTCACTTGGAAAATCCAGGTGCACAAGTAATTTTAGGTCTTATTGTAGGTGTAATTGTATTAATTTTGCTTGTAGTCAAAACAAGAATCCATGCATTTTTAGCTCTAATTATTGCTAGTTCGATAACTGGACTTCTCGGAGGAATGACACCACCAGCAGTAGCTGATGCTATAACATCAGGATTTGGTGGTACGCTTGGTTCGATCGGTATTGTAATTGGTTTCGGTGTCATGCTAGGTAGAGTACTAGAAGTAGCCGGTGCCTCAGAGCGGCTAGCTTATACATTTATCAAATGGTTGGGTGAAAAGCGAGAAGAATGGGCAATGGCATTAACTGGTTACATTGTGTCTATTCCTATATTTGTTGATTCAGCCTTCGTTATATTAACACCCTTAGTTAAGTCAGTATCTAGAAAAACCGGAACGTCAGTACTTGCTCTTGGTGTAGCACTTGGTATCGGGCTTGTTACAACCCACTCTCTTGTTCCACCAACACCTGGCCCCCTTGGTGTTGCAGGTATCTTTGGAGTTAATGTTGGTATAATGATTCTTTGGGGTCTTCTTTTTTCCATACCAATTATTATCGTAGGTGTTCTCTATGCTAAGTGGTTAGGCAAAAAAATATACCAATTACCCGATGAAGACGGTGTCAACTGGAGACGACCTGAGCAACCAGATACATTTGATAAATATGTTGAACTACAGGAACAAAAAGATTTACCTACACTATTTCATTCAAGCATGCCAATTCTATTACCTATAATTTTAATTTTCGCTAATACTCTAATTTCGGCACTTGAGTTATCAGGAGGATTATATTCATACTTAAAATTCCTAGGAAATCCTGTTATAGCTGTAGGTATTGGGCTTCTTTATAGTATAATTGCCTTAACTAGGCACCTTCAACGTTCTGAAGCATTAGAATATATGGAAGAGGGAATTAAATCTGCTGGAATTATTTTGTTAGTTACTGGTGGTGGGGGATCATTAGGAAATGTTTTACGAGAAAGTGGTGCTGGGGATTATATCGCTAGTAGTATTGTAGATTTATCTATCCCACTTATTTTGCTACCATTTATTGTATCAAGCCTTGTACGATTAGCACAAGGAAGCGGTACAGTAGCAATGATCACCGCAGCATCCATTACAGCACCAATCTTAAGTGGACTTGATGTAAATATGGGGTTAGCTGCAATTGCTGCTTCAGCGGGTTCATTGGTATTCTCTTATTTCAATGATAGCTTTTTCTGGATTCTTAACCGTATGTTGGGTATACGGGAAGCTAAGGAGCAAATAATCACATGGTCAGTACCAACAACAATTGCATGGGGTACATCCCTTATACTACTACTTATCGCGAACGTTATTGTATAAAAAGAAAAAAAGAAACCCCCAACAGATAACTCATCTATTGGGGGTTTCTTTCCTACAACGCTTTCACCAATCCTCCATCAACCACTAATGATTGACCAGTGAGATATGTATTTGCACCTGAACCGAGAAATACAATTGTTTTTGCAAATTCCTCTGGTTGTCCCACGCGTTGCATTGGAATTGATTTGGCATTTTTAAACTGGTACTCCTCTATTGGTATGCCTAATTCTCCAGCTTTTATTTGATCGAGCTCCATAATTCTGTCTGTTTGGATTCGTCCTGGCCCCACTGTGTTGATCAAGATGTTATCTACACCTAGCTCTTGTGCCAAGCTTTTTGACAATCCAACAATGCCTGGACGGAAGGTGTTTGATAATAGCAAGTTATCAAGGGATTGTTTAATAGAAGAAGATGCAAAATTCACGATCCTTCCACTATTTTGTTGCTTCATATAAGGCAAAACCTCACGTATTGCGCGAACATAGCTTAGCAAATTTAGTTCAAATGCATGCTGCCAATCATCATCATTAAATGCATCGAATGTCCCAGCAGGTGGTCCCCCAGCATTATTGACTAACACATCAACTGTTCCGTTCCAGTCAACCGCTTTTTGCACCATCTGTTTAATATCTTGTTGTTTTTTGATATTACAGACAACATATGTAACATTCTCGTTCCCTGTTGCTTGTTGAATTTCATTTTTGGTTTTAGCAAGCTCATCCTCGCTCCTACTTGAAATCAATACATGAGCGCCTTCCTTGGCAAACTCAAGTGCCGTAGCTTTACCTAGGCCTTTACTTGCTGCCATCACAATAACGGATTTTCCTTTTAATTTTAAATCCATATGATCTACTCCTTTATCAGAAATATTTCAGTCTTTTCAGCCATTATACTTCATTTCTTTCTTTTCATGAAAGAATTTTAGAGGATGTTGAACACGCACTTTTAGTATAATCGTCCCATGGTTTCAATCGTTTTAAACTGGTAAGCCTTTATGCTCCGTCTTCATCATAGTACCATTTTTCACTATAGCATTCTTTAAAAGAAAAAAAATTTCACGATTTAGCTTTATTTTAAATTTTTTTTCGTATAAACTAATGGTAAGGAGGGAACAATCAAATGATTGAAACACCCGTTAAAAATGTATTAAACAGAATCCGGTCATCCTATCGATCTTTTAGCGATAAAGAAAAGTTAATTGCTGATTATATTTTAGAGAATCCGAAGAAAATTGTACACCAAACAATCAATCAAATTGCGGACGATTTAATGATAGCGGATGCAACCGTATTCCGCTTTTGTAAGCGCTTAGGCTTTAAAGGTTACCAAGCACTTAAGATTGCCCTTGCTTCAGAAATTGTGAACCCGATTCAGGATATACATGAAACAATTAACGAAAGTGATTCCGAACTTGAAATAACAAAAAAAGTATTTCAATCTAATTTGAAGGCAATAGAATATACGCGTGATCTGCAAAACAATGAATCAATTTCAAAAGCACTAACGGCTATCGAAAAAGCAAAAAGTATCAATTTTTATGGTAATGGTGGTTCGGGTATTGTTGCACTGGATGCACAACATAAGTTTATGCGAACTGGGTTACCGACACATGCGTTCACAGACACTCATTTACAAATAATGTCCGCCTCTCAATTGGATCAACATTCGGTAGCGGTTTTTATTTCACATTCTGGATCAAATAAAGATCTATTAGATATCATCGATGTAGCAAAAGAAAACGAGGCAACTACAATTGGCGTAACCAACTTTGGTAAGTCACCACTGAGTAAAACAGTAGATATTTGCTTATATACAGCGGCACAAGAAACGGAGTATCGTTCAGAAGCTCTCGCATCAAGAATTGCCGAGCTTTCCATTATTGATGCCTTGTATGTGAATTATAGTGTTCGAAAAAAGGAACAATCAAAGCAGGCTTTGACCAAGATGAGAGAGGCCATCTCACGTAGAAGACTTTAAAGGAAAAGGGGGTTCAGCACGAAATGCCTTCATATGTAATCGGTTTAGATATCGGCACAACCAGTTTAAAAGCAGTATTGTTTGATTATAGTGGTAGCGTTGTATTAGAGCAAGAAAAAAACTATCCACTTCTATATCCACATCAAGGCTGGGTCGAGCAAGATCCAATTGAAATAGAAAATGCAGCAATTTACTGTTTGCAAGCCTTGGTTTCAAACCGTTTGATCGATAAAAATGATATTAAAGGTATCGGCATTTCATCAGCAATGCACTCCCTCATATGTACCACGAATGATGGGGATCCCCTATCCGCTTCCATCACATGGGCAGACTTTAGGAGTGAAGCACAGACGGAAAGGTTAAGAGTAAACAGCCCCGAAATGTATGAATACACTGGTACCCCAATCCATCCGATGGAGCCCCTTACGAAACTAATGTGGATGAAGGAAAATGAATGGGAACCATATAAAAGAGCCGATAAATTCATTTCAATCAAGGAGTTTATCATCAAAAGATGGTTCGGGGAAGAAGTGGTTGATTACTCTGTTGCTGCTGCGACTGGATTATTCGACATAAAAAAACTGGATTGGAACGAGCTCGCATTGGAAAAGGCGGGAATCGATAAGACAAACCTTTTCCAACCTGTTCCTCCTACCTATTTGTTACGTGGTTTAACTAAAGCGATTGCTACCAAAATTGGGATTAGCACAACCACCCCTTTTGTTATAGGAGCAAGTGACGGTCCACTTGCTAATCTCGGAGTTGGAGCAATTGAACCAGGGGAGACTGCAATCACGATCGGAACAAGCAGTGCAATAAGACAGTTTACAGACAGACCCTTACTGGATGAACAACAATCGGTATTCACTTATCGTTTTGACAAAAATTCCTGGATAACAGGGGGTCCTTCTAATAATGGAGGAAATGTATTATCCTGGCTTCAGCACGTTTTCTCAGTATACGAAGGGAAAATGTCATTTGATGAAATGAATCGTTTAGCCTCTTCCGTCAAACCTGGTGCAAATAAGCTTCTTTTTCTCCCTTATTTAAATGGAGAAAGAGCACCGTTTTGGGATTCGAAGGCAAAAGGTACCTATATCGGATTAAGCCCCACCCACCGAAAAGGCGAGATGATCAGAGCGGCAATGGAGGGTGTCATCTTTAATGTCTATCAAATCGGACATGCTTTAGAGAAATTAGAAAATACGCAACATAAAACATTATTTGCCAACGGTGGTTTTGCTCGTTCTACATTATGGGTCGAAATTGTAGCAGATATGTTTGGAAAAACCGTCCAACTACCAACTAGTCATCAAAGTTCAGCATGGGGTGCGGCTTGGTTAGCACTTTATAGTTTGCAAGAGGTTTCATCGTTAAAGGAAATTAAAAATTACATTCCTATGAAGGAACCAGTAAAACCAAACATGGACAATCATCAGTACTATCAAGAAATGTTTCAAATATATAAAGAAATCTATTTTGAGTTAAAAGGTAGTTATGCAAAATTAAATGCTTTACACGATTAAAAACGCTCCGTTCATGAACGGAGCGTTTTTGTTTCAAAATCAAGCATGATTTTGTATCATGATTTTGTTTGCAAGTTTAACGTTTCGAGTAAGTCCTTATTTACGACATATGAAGGAAAAAACCCTGACAAAACATCTGCTACATTTTGTGCGACTTTTTGTTTCAACTCCAACATCGACTCTTCCGAATACCAAGCCGTATGTGGATTAAGGATAACGTTATCCATTGTAACGAGTGGATTATCCTTAGCGATGGGTTCCGTTTCTACAACGTCCAATGCTGCACCAGCGATTTCTTGTTGCTGCAATGCTCTTATTAAGGCGTTCTGATCAATAATTGGTCCGCGTGCAGTATTGATAATAAACGCCTCTTGTTTCATTTTGCTAAATTGTTGATCACTCACCATTCCTTGAGTATGTTCATTTAATGGGGCATGAACCGAGACGAAATCGGATTGTTCACAAAGGGTATCTAGATCTACGAGCGTAACGTTCCATTTTTGAGCGACTGCTTCTGACACAAAGGGATCAAAGGCGATTACTTCTAATCCAAACGCTTGTGCTTTTTTAGCGAGGGATTGTGGAATATTACCTAAACCAATCAGCCCAAGTGTTCTACCTTTTAGCCTATAAATAGGTGCACCAATTTTAAAATCCCAATTTCCATTTTTCACTGCTTGATTCAGTTGGACAACCTTCCGAGCAGAAGCCATCAGCAGAGCGAATGCGTGATCAGCAACCTCATCCAAGCAATAATCCGTTACGTTACTAACAAGGATGCCCTTTTCCGTCGCTGCTTTCACATCTATTGCATCAAATCCGATTCCATATCTAGAAATAACCTTGCAATTCGATAATGATTCAATTACTTTTCGAGAAATGGGTGCATATTGTGTAATAATTCCGTCTGCATCTTTAACTGCCTCGATTATCTCATTTTCTGTACGGCACTGTGTAGCAACCAATTGTGCGCCTGCAGCTTCTAGAACTTTAATTTCTAGTGCTAATGTTTCATATTCATAATCGGTGACAACTACTTTATATTTGTTCATTTCTCACACTCCTGCGGTATATCTTAAGCTAAAATGACAAGTAACAACGTAATACTAAAAATGCTAACGAATGTTGTGATCAAGGTAATACTTGAAACGAGTTCGGGTTCAGCATCAAATTGTACTGCATACATCGTTGTCGTTGCAGCGGATGGCATCGCTGCTGAAAGCTTTTCCAACAAAGGATCCATCGGTAAGAACAAAAGAATAAGGAAAGCAATCACTGGAGAAACAATTAAACGAACGATTAAACCGTAGGATATTTTCCCCCATTGGAGGTTTGTAATTTTGATCTCAGCTAGCTGCATGCCTAGAACAAGCATTACAACAGGAATCGTTGCCTCAGCAACAAGGTCTATTGCCGAAAAAATATTATTTGAGACTGGCAATTGGAATATCTGTAAAAACAGTGCAATAATCACTGCGTATGTTGCGGGCATTTGGAGTACGGATGTCATTGCCTTTTTTACACCTGCTACTCCTCTAGCCGCATAGTAAACGCCAAAAAAGTTCATGATAATGGCTTGAAGTACTAAAAACGAAACAGAATACGCAAATCCTCGATCACCAAAAGCAAACAATACAATCGGAGCACCATAATTACCTGAATTCATAAATGCAGTAGACAAAATTAAACCAGATTCGATTGATGAAGGATAGTGCATTATTTTCGCATATATTTTATTTATCATAATAATGACCACCAGTAAGACAATCGAAAAAATAACCATTTTGATATATTGCTGATCCAGGTCTGCTCGATAAAATGTTCGAAAAACAAGCGTAGGAGTCAAAATGTAAATAGCCACTGTAGAAATAGACTTAATATCCAGACTTCGCCATTTTTGAATACCATATCCTGTTATAAAAATGACCAGTACAGGAAGGACGACTTGTAAAAAAATATCCATTCTAACTATTTACCATTCTGCCACAGAACCATCGTCGTGACGCCAAATCGGGTTTTTCCAATTGTGACCAATTTCCGCTTGCTTTCGTACAAATGGTTCATTTATTGTAATGCCAAGTCCAGGCCCTTTCAACATATCTACATAGCCATCTTTATATTCAAAAACAGATGGATCCGTTACGTAATCTAATAAATCACTGCCTTGATTATAGTGAATGCCTAAGCTTTGTTCTTGAATAAAGACGTTATGTGCTGTTGCATCTACCTGCAGGCAAGCAGCTAAAGCGATCGGCCCAAGTGGACAATGTGGGGCAACAGCAACATCATAGGCCTCCGCCATTGCAAAGATTTTTTTACATTCGGTAATTCCTCCAGCATGAGATAAATCTGGTTGAATAATATCCACATAGCCATCAGACAGAATACTTTTAAAGTCCCACCTTGAAAACATCCTCTCACCAGTAGCGATCGGAATGTGGGTTGCATTAGCGATTTCCCTTAGTGCTTCATTGTTTTCGGGGAGAACCGGCTCTTCAATAAACATAGGGCGGTATGGTTCTAGCTCCTTCGCCAAAATTTTTGCCATTGGCTTATGTACTCTTCCATGGAAATCAATCCCGATCCCTATTCTATCTCCTACTGCTTCTCTAACGGCTGCGATTCTTGCTACTGCTGCATCAATTTTCTCATAGGAATCCACGTATTGTAATTCTTCCGTGCCATTCATTTTCACAGCCGTAAACCCTTTGTCCACCACTTCCTTAGCCGCTTTTCCAACATCAGATGGCCGATCACCACCAATCCATGAATAGACCTTAATCGAGTCACGACATGCTCCACCTAATAATTCAGCAATCGGTGCGTTATAAAATTTACCTTTTATATCCCACAACGCCTGATCAATTCCCGCAATGGCACTCATTAATATTGGGCCACCACGATAAAAACCTGAACGATACATGACCTGCCAATGATCTTCAATCCGTAACGGATCTTTACCAATTAAATAGCCACTTAATTCTTCAACTGCTCCCTTTACTGTTTCTGCTTTTCCTTCTACAACTGGTTCTCCCCAGCCGAAAATACCTTCATCCGTTTCTATTTTCAAAAATAGCCATCTCGGAGGTACGACAAAGGTTTCCATTTTGGTGATTTTCATTGCTTATCCTCCCTTTGCCTTCTTCCTAATTGAATTGCTGTTACGAATTGCTTTGCTTTTGCTGTTAAGTCCTCATATTTTTCTGCTTTTATTGCTGCTGAATCAACCAAAGCACCACCTGCACCAACGGCCATTGCTCCATTTTCAATAAACTTCTGAACATTATCCAATGACACCCCACCAGTTGGCATCATTGGGATATGTTCTAATGGGCCTCGGACGTTTTTTATATAGTCTAAACCCATCGCATCTGCTGGAAACACTTTAATTACATCAGCACCCATTTCATATGCTGTCACTATTTCAGTTGGCGTCATCGCTCCAGGGATTGAAATTTTTCCGTATTTATTCGTGATTTGAATCGTATCTCTATCTACAATCGGAGCAAAAATAAAATCCGCCCCTGCATCGATTGCAGTCTTGGCTGTCACAGCATCTAACACCGTGCCAGCACCAACAAGAACTGTATTGCGATACCGACGTTTAAGCCTTTCGATCATTTGAAAAGAACCGATTGTATCAACGGTTATCTCAAGTGCTCCTATGCCACCATTCACTAAGGATTCTGCAATATAGTCAACTTGGTCATTACTAGGTCTTCGAATGACAGCGACTAGTCCTGTTTCTTCTAACAAACTTAATTTGTTCCATTTTCGCATTCCATTTATCCCCCTCTAAAAGTACGTGTTCAAACAATCGACAATTCAGAAGGAAACGCCAAAGCCCTGTGGCAACCCGTCAACAATCATACGTGCTGTGCGTGCAGCAGGATCAAGACTTTATCTGTTTACATCACGATGCCCATGGTCCCGATTCATAAATTGCTCTATTTCCTCCTGCCTAGGTAATCCCTCAACGTCGCCATCCACACCAACGACCATAGCACCAATCGCATTCGCTCTTCTCACGATTTTCCTCAACGGCTCGTTTTCCAATATACCGCTAATAATTCCCGCAGCAAAACCATCGCCTGCCCCTACTGGATCAACAACATTATCGACTTGAAATCCTGGGACATACCCGTCACCGTCCATTGTTTGATAGTAGGACCCTTTGCTACCTAATTTTATAATAACCGTCTTTTTTGCATTGCCAATCAGTGTTGTTGCTATGGCTTCAGGGGTTGTTTCGCCTGTCATAAATTCCCCTTCATCTAATCCAGGCAAAATAACATCCGCTTTTTCTGCAAGTTGATTAAAAACGCTGCGTGCCTGGTGCTCTTCCCACAGTTTCAAACGTAGATTAGGGTCGAACACGATAAGCACGTCATTACGTTTTGCAATTTCAATCGCTTTAAAGACGGTTTCCGAGCATGACTCACTTAGAGCTGGGGTTATACCAGTAAGGTGTAGCACCTTAGCATTTGCGATATATTCCTCATTCAAATCACTCGGTTTTAATAAACTTGCAGCAGAATTTTTCCGATAATAATAAACATTCGTGTTGTCAAAGGAACGTTTTTCTTTAAAGAAAATACCTGTAGAAGCATCATCCGTAAAAAGGCATGCAGAGGTATCTACGCCCTCTCCTCGCACAAACTGTAGGATAAATCGGCCAAATGGATCATTCCCAAGTTTACTAAACCATCCGACCGAATGACCTAATCGTTGGAGACCGATCGAAACATTTGATTCGGCTCCACCAATTAATTTGTCAAACTGATGCACGTATTCAAGCGGGACTTTTTGATTAGACTGAAACAAAACCATCGTCTCACCAAAGGTTACAACATCAACTTTTTTCAATTAATTACCTCCAAAACTTAACAAAAATAAGGATAACTGTGGGATAAAAATAATAATCAAAAGCGTGATGATCATCGCAACAAAGAATGGTAAAACCGCTTTTGATAACGCTTCAATCGATAGTCCTGAAATGCCAGAAGCGACAAACAAGTTTACCCCGAGTGGTGGTGTAATGAATCCAATTGCAAGGTTAACTACCATTATGATGCCGAAATGAATGGGATCATAACCTAATTGTACCGCAATTGGAAGTAAAATTGGTGTTAATATGATGATGGCTGCCAATGTATCCATAAAACAACCAACGATTAATAAAAGTACCGTAATTAACAAGATCATAACAATCGAATTATCTGATATGGATAACATCGCCTGAGCAACTTTGTTTGGAATCTGTTCAATGGTTAGAAAACGTCCGAATGCTGTTGCTGTTCCAACAATGATCAAAACGGTAGCCGTAGTTAATGCAGAATCGGCCAGAACTTTAGGTAATTCTTTAAATGGAAGTTCTCGATAAATGAATAAACTTGCAATAAGACCGTATACGACCGCTATTACCGCAGCTTCAGTAGGAGTAAAAATACCTCCATAAATACCGCCTAAAATGATAACTGGAATTAATAATGCCCATTTTGCATCCCAAGTAGCAGTCCAAATTTTTTTGAGAGAAGTCGGTTCGTCTAGCCCCTTAAAACCTTTTTTCTTTGAATAGTAGTAGGTCCAAACGATCAGCCCTAACCCGACTAACAATCCAGGAATGATCCCAGCTATAAACAAATCACCAATAGATACGTTCCCTACTACACCGTAAATAACCATCGGAATACTTGGTGGGATAATAACCCCGATTGAGCCTGCTGCCGCAACAACCGCTGTTGAAAATTTCTTGTCATAGCCGTTACGTACCATTGCAGGAATCATGATACCACCAATTGCCGCAACAGTTGCAGGACCTGAACCAGAAATCGCAGCAAAGAACATCGAGGTAATAACGGTTGCTATCGCAAAACCACCTGTTTTATTACCAACCAGTGCATTTGCTACATTAAAAAGGCGTTCGGATATGCCGCCTTTTCCCATGATTTCTCCAGCCAAAATAAAGAAAGGAACAGCCATTAAAGGAAATGAATCAACCGATGTGACAAGCTCTTTCATCAAAAATTCGATCGGCAGCGAACCAGAGTAAAAAATAGTAACAAGTGTTGCCAATCCTAAGGAAATCCCAATGGGAACGCTTAAAATTAGAAATAATGCAAAACTACCAAATAATACCGCAGATACCATGGGTTAAAACCTCCTCCTAGCGTTAGTCATCATAATTCTCCTGAACTTTTTCCCGCTCTGTTAACGTTATATCTTCTTCACCTTCAAAAAAAGATTTTATAAGTAAAATTAAATTTTGAACAAGACGAATAACGGTTAGACCCATTCCAATTGGTGTTGCCATATATACAAGCCCCATTGGTATTTGCAGAGCCGGTGACTTTTGACCAAAAGACAAAAGTTGTGTCGCAATGGAGTAACCGTAATAAATAACAAAAATACTAAAGCCTATAAACAGTAAGTTCGCAACGATCGTTAGAAGAATCCTACCTTTTTCTTTGAGCAGTAGTAACGCCACATCCACTTTAATATGCCTTTGTTTTTTAACTCCATAACTAATCCCTATATATACTAGCCAAATAAAACTATATCGAGCGAGCTCCTCTGACCAGGAAAGGGAATTGTCTAAGGTGCGCATCACTACTTGCAAAAATATGACAGTAACCATAATAGTGGAAAATAAGACGAGAAGCGCCTCTTCCAAGTGTTGATCTAACCACTTTATTATTTTCATGTTTATCACTCCTTTACGAGATATTTGTGTGATTATTCGTTACCATTTATCGTCATTAAGAAAGAGGCTTTGAAGAAATTCTTTTCCCCAAAGCCTCTCCCCTGTAAATCGTGCTTATTTTGAAGCCTCATCAATTGCATCGTATACTTCTTGTACTGTATCTTCACCGATTTCCTTAGCGTACTTATCAATAACTGGTTGGATTAAGTCAATCATTTCTTGACGTGCTTCTGGAGTGATTTCTGTATACGTCATACCTTCTTCAATTAGGTTATCAAGGTATTTATCATTTGCTTCTCTGTTCAGTTTACGCTCATATTGACCAGCTTCAACAGCTGCTTCTTTCACAATTGTTTGTTGTTCTTCTGTTAAGCCATCATAGAAAGACTTGCTCATCAAGAATACAAACGGGCTATAGATATGATTTGTGTTTGATACATAATCTTGAACCTCATAAAATTTTGAAAGGTAGATAGTAGCAAATGGATTTTCCTGTCCATCTACTGTCCCTTGTTGCATAGCTGTAAATAATTCCGTAAATGCCATTGGAGTTGGGTTAGCTCCTAGTGCACGAAAAGCCTCTAAGTGCAGATTGTTCTCCATTGTACGAATTTTTAATCCGTCAAAATCGGCTGCTGTTGCAACAGGTCGTTCACTATTCGTTAGGTTACGGAAACCATTCTCCCAATAAGCCAAACCTACTAAGTTCTGATCTTCTAGTTTGTCTAGGAATTTCTGTCCAACCTCACCATCAAGTACTTCATCCGCTACTTCTTCGTTCGGAAACAAGAACGGAAAATCAAATACACTAAATTCAGGAACAAAGTTTGCAAGTGGTGCTGTAGAAGGAATGGTCACTTCTTGTGTACCAAGTTGCAGTGCTTCAGTCATTGTTCTGTCATCTCCAAGTTGACCGCTAGCATATGTTTCTACTTTAATTGCACCATCTGTCTTTTCTTCTACGATTTCTTTAAACTTTAGTAACCCTTTGTATTGAGGATGATCTTCGTTTAAACCAATTCCAGCACGAATCGTTTTTGTTTCTGTTGTTTTTTCTCCATTATCTTCATCCGTACCATTTGATCCGCTTTCATTTGTTCCTTCCTCATTTGAGCCACAAGCTGCTAAAACGAATACCAATAAAGCTGTTAATATAAGTGCATAAATCTTTTTCATTTTAAATTCCCCCTTGTATTTATTCGTTTTTTTCAACTGCATGTCCGCCAAATTCATTACGTAATGCAGCAACAACCTTTCCTGAAAATGTATCTTCTTCAAGTGAACGGTACCGCATTAATTGCGAGAGTGTTATAACTGGAGCAGCAGTTTGCAATTCAAGTGCGGCTTCAACCGTCCATTTACCTTCTCCAGAAGAATGCATTACACCTTTTATCGCTTCCAAATTAGGATCTTTGGAGAATGCGTTTTCGATAAGCTCCATTAACCAAGAACGAATTACAGAGCCATTATTCCAAACTCTTGCTACACCTTCATAGTCATAATCAAATGGACTCTTACTTAAAATATCAAAACCTTCACCAATAGCTTGCATCATGCCATACTCAATCCCGTTATGGATCATTTTTAAAAAGTGACCACTTCCAAGCGACCCAGTATAGTGATACCCCTTGTCAACTGAAACATCGCGAAACAGTGGTTCAATCGTTTTGAAAATTTTTTCATCTCCACCGATCATTGTACATGCACCGTTTCGTGCTCCATCAATCCCGCCACTTGTGCCAACATCAAAAAAATGAATGCCTTTTTCCTTAAGAAAATCACCTCTTTGAATGGAATCTTTATAGTTGGAATTCCCTCCATCAATAACGATGTCACCAGGCTGAAGCGAAGTTCCCAATTCCTTTACAATATTTTCTGTAACTTCTCCTGCTGGAACCATAATCCAGATAATACGGGGTGTATCTAATTGTTGAATAAGTTCATTCGTTGTGTACGCTGGTATTGCACCATTCGATGAAATCTCTTTCACCTGCTCGGTACTAATATCATGGGCAACAACCTCATGTCCATGGTCTAGCAAATTCAAAGTAAGATTATAACCCATCTTACCCAGACCAAGCATTCCTAATTTCATCCCTGTAACCCCTTTCAATCATTGCGAAAAAAATTTCTTACTAACGTAATTATATAATAAATATTTTTTTATGCAATAGATTTTATGAAAAAAATTTTATTTATTCGCTGCTTTTAAAGACTTAACTTTTATGTAGACGTAAAAAAAACACTCTTCAGAACTTAACGTTCCAAAGAGTGTATGATTTCATTCATTCAATTGTTTCCAGATATACCATTCTTTCTTATTCTGAAACTACGGCTTTGTTATTTCCTAGTTTTCCTTACGATCATCTATAAGTGCGTGTTCAGAAAGTCGGCAAATTAGAAGCAAGCAGGTCGAGGCGGCGTAGTTTTGAGTAGCGCAGCGTATGCTTTTAATACGTGAGCATAAGGAATGCTTCCCCGAATATACTTCGCACGCAGGAAAAGCGGGTTTCTTTTCCAAGGAACGGAAAAGCAAGCCATTTAAGGAATACAGGCTAAGACCGCCACGTCCTGTGGCAACGCCTGCATGACCCACATCGTGTGGGTCCGAGATGCGCCGCTTATCATTTGGTGACTTTTTGAACAATCTCTATAAGTGCGTGTTCAGAAAGTTGCCCCTAATCATTTGGAGGCTTTTTGAGCAACCTCTATAAATACTTATATAATGTGGATAATCTATCATAATCTCGTTCATCAAGTGCCTTGTCAATCAAACGATACAAATTTGACCGTTCTAATTCTTCTACAATCTTTTCGGATTCCTCTAATTCAATAAGATGATTTGTTTTAGCCAAATATGGTTGTACGATGGAGTGCAAATGTGTTAAAAAATCGGTTTGTTTAATAAGATCGGATAACGATACGCGGTGGTAGTCCTTCCCTTTTTGAAAAACAAAAATGTCATCTTCGTTTTCTACCTTATGCGTTTCTCTATTGATACGTATTTCACGAGACTCTAGGGGGACAAATTGATATAACTTGTTATCTAGTAATAGTGAAAAATATTGATACGCTAACACTAAACGGACACAATCACGATCTTCCTTTACATAATAAGGCTTCAACATTTTAACTGAAAGCATCTCCTCACCCCCGTTTTCTTGGATCGTATGTCACAGTCAAACCTTTCCATATGCATTTATTTATATTATTCTATGAAGCAATGGAAAAGAAAGTTATTCATTACTGCAACCATTTTTAAATTTAAAGAAAACTGCAGAACAAAAACATAAGACTTCTATACAAAATAAATATACCTTACAACGCCAAATATGACAACGCTTACAATGAAATAAATTTTTCTTTTTTCTTTGTGTATGTATGTTACTGTTTAAACTGGTCAAATAATTTCATTTGACCAGTTCTCCCAGTATCCTTCTGGATCGATGGTCGCCAGCCGAAGCCATCCGTTTTGAACTTTTTGGCGTAACGCGGGATCATGATTTAGCAATCGCTCCACATACTCCCGTGGTGCTTCGATTACCACCAGTAAACGCAGCGGAGCATGATAGACCTCTTGATCCGATTGCATCACGGACTGCCAAGGAAGCCCGGCTAACAAGTCACTGGCGTTACCCTGCATTACACCGAGACCAGCAGTAACTGTCTGGGTAGCTTTATTTCCGCTTCCATAATAATGTGGTGCAACGGTAGACGCGTAATACTGCAGATTAATCCATTGGCTAACGGTGCCCGGCCCAGCGATAATGTTAGCAAGCATAGCACCGTCTTCATCGTCTTGCCAGTCGTAGTTATGCAGAAAGACCCTTCCTCCCAGATTGCACTCCTTCGTTAGTTCACGACGGCCGACGACAAATGCGGCGTTACCCGCAAGTCCCCATTCCGGACGTACCTCACTCCAATCCTCCGCTAAGCGTTGCGCCTCACTCTTTGGATTTTTGGAACGAGAGTTGAGATTGGGTAATTGCGATAATCGCGCTTCATTTGCATCTTGACTCACCTTTTGCATCGTAGATTGGATACGATCAAATGCCTCTTGAGCTGTCTCTGAAAGCTCAGGAACATACAGCCAATGTAATTCATCAAGCGTCGTTACATGCTCGGCGGCAGCAAAAACCGTATCTTCTGGAATCAAAATTCCCTCAGTTGCGAGGATCTCCCTTACCTTTGGTAGGTTGCACAAAGTGGCTAAAACCCGCGCATTGAATCCGCCCGATGCCCCTCCACAAGCACCACAATCTAGCGAAGCGGCATAGGGATTATTCGTACTGTGACTTCCATGTCCGCAAATCACCACTAATGGAGCGAAATCACTTGTGAGCCCCATCAATTTCAGAGCTTGTCGTACATAGTTCGCTTTCTCTTCCTCAGAAAAACCAACCGGCAACTCCGTTTCCAAGGTATGCGTGTGGTCGAGCGAGAGCTCCGTCGAAGGTTTACGTAACCATGCTTCTCTGAATTTGCGGAAGGCACGACCTGTGCTGCGGGGAACAAAGCTCCTTGCCAACATTTGCAGGCTAAGCCAAGGACCACTTACCTCTGGCAACAATAGGCTGGTAAGTAGGTTTTGTTTCATCGTTTTGAACGTGTAGCTAAGTGAATTTGCCCCCTGTCGACGTTGTTGATACTGTTTGAATTCAAATTCAGGCGAAAACTCTTTTACTTTTTGTTGCGGTTTAAGTATGACCGGCAAGGAGGGATGGGTATGTCCACTGCCAAGTTCACTTATCTCAATAGGCAACCCGAAAAAACCAGCCATTCCATACGTCTCAAAAGGACCTGCTTTTTCTAGTTGGCGACGAAAAGGCTCTGAACGTACATCAATACAGAATGTAAATTGTGCCAGCGTCGGTTCGACTTCTTCTGTTTCAATCTTTTTCGATTGGACGATCTCACTTAATTGATCGGAGTAGGTTTGCTCCCAGGCTTCCAACCAAATCTTCCTGCGAACGATTTCATCAAAACGATAGGCTAGATCCAAGCGTGCTCTTTGTTCTGTGGAAGACAACTGTGACCAAGATTCGATTGGCAGGTCACCCCAATGGGTCCAAGCCGCAATGAGTGGAACAAGAGTCTCCTTATTCTTAACTTTTTTCTCAGGCAAGGGGAAATGAGGTTTGATCAAGACCCACTCGAGAGAAATCCGAACAGCCAAATATTCGATTAAAAGTGAACTTTCTTGGGATGATTGTTGAGACCGCCAGAGCATCATTCCTGCCCAACCTGGCAAGGAAAGCAAATGCGCCTCAAGATAGTCTTGTATCTTTGACTGAGGGATTTCAAGTGCCGACAATGCTTCTTTTAGAGCAAAATTTGCCTCTTGCGGCCAATCTTTTAGTCGCTTGCGTTGCGTGTGAGTAAGTGCTGGATCATACGGAACAAGTCTACGCCACGCACCATAAAAACCCTTCTCACGGTTCGGGAGTGACCAGGCTGCCTGGGACTCATCCAAGAATAGCTTACACCACTTGATTAAGTGATGATCAAGAGCGTGGGCAACTCTCTCACCGCCCTGTTGCTCCAAAAGCAGACTTAATGTTTGCTGTGAATGTTTCTCCGTAGTCTGTAGCTCCTGTTCGCTTAGCTTCTCTGCCACCCTCTTTATCTCAGACGCTACCAATAGGTCGGAAGGCAGCTCATCTAGACTAAGTGCAGCCCGACAGTATCGCTCTGCCTCCTCGCGTGGCAAATCAATAGACTGTAAATCAAGCCAACGTTGAAGCCCTATTTCGAGTAAATCCTCATCAATCTCTCCTTGGTTCTGAGCAGCGTGTATCACGGAGGAACTGGGATATATTTCCACATCACGGGTATCTTTAAGCCAGCGTGCCACTTGTTCAAATGATTGGTTTTCGAGCCCCATCCATGGATTACGTGCCGCAAACGTTGCAATTGGCCAAAGTGGTGCAATGACTCGACTGGCTGACTTAGCTAAATCGCTAAGATCGAGGTTATGAGAATCAGGAGTCAAATTCTCCTTTTGCAACTTCCGTTGTTCGGGTAATGTTGACGTTCCATTCATTGTTGACGTTCCATTCATTGTTGATGACCTCCTCGAGACATGTATTGTGAAAGGTACTTTGGATGACTTTCGACCGAATCGCGATGAGGCTCACCCAATCTTACGAGCCAAAGATAGATTACAGCGGACGAAGCAGAAGAGCGATTGCGGGTTAACCATCCACCTAGAGCACTACCAAACAACAAGATGAACAGCGCCAAAATGACCACCGGTGTAGGCGGTTGTATTCCTTGCTGAACGGCTTCATCCAACAACCCATCAAAAGCCTCTTGGATGATACTGAACACGATTGCCATGCTTGCTAAAAGAGAAAATCCCGTAAGGCGTCCAATTCGACCGTCCCCAGAAGCGACGAGTTGTGTCCAAGCAAACGAAACTGACCACCCATAAATTAGGGCACTTATCAATTGATAACCCTCTTCGGGAGCAGTTAGCCAAAAACCGATCCCCACTAAGAGACCTAAAGCCCCTCCTGCGATTATCCATAAAAATGATGATGATTGGGTCGTTCGAGACGTTAGCCCGTCGCGACGTACTGCTGAGCCAGCCTGTAAGAAAAGGGAGGCTTTAAATAGACCATGTAATACGAGATGAATAATGGCTGCCAAATAAGCTCCTAATGCAATCTGGATCAGCATAAATCCCATCTGTGCAATCGTAGAGGCGACCAATTGACGTTTATAGTCAACTTGAACCAAAATGATTCCAGTTCCCAGCAATACTGAAATACTAGCGAGAACGAGCAAAACAATCTGAGCTACATCACCACTAAAAAGAGGTGCAAATCGAGTCAGCATAATTCCACCAGCATTCACCAAACCTGCGTGCATAACTGCAGAAACAGGTGTCGGAGCAACCACCGACTCTAACAACCAGCGTTGGAAAGGCCATTGTGCGGCTGGAATTACCATGGCCACTACCAACAGTAAGTTTATCGCGGTCCGTTCCCATGAGCCAAATTGCGCCAAACCGTCTTTTGTCAGCACATACGATAACTGCCAGTGTCCCGTGACTTGTGTGAGCCAGATTATCGCTACTAACAAAATCAGCCAACTTAGTGCAAACACACGACCAGAACGTGCAGCCAAAATTCTAGCCGCTTGCCACTCTCTATTTAACCTTAAGAGCAATGTCAGTCCTAGGAGTGTAGCACCCCAGCAAACCAACAACCAACGAAGGTCATCACTTAGCCAAGCAACTGAAGCTGCACCCGTGGTAAGTGTTAAGAGCGCAAAATATTTTCGATAAAAGCGATCACCGAGCAAGTAACGTATGGAATAACGCTGTACAACTAAACCTATTGTAAGGACAAATAACGCCATTAACCAAGCTAGGGGATCAAGACGCCATGGACCAATAATGGTATTCGCGTCGGTAGTAACGATGGCCATTAAGGCTACCAATACCGGCAACGTTATGATGCCTACGTGAATACGAACAAAACTTAAGGGAATTCGCGGATGTAATAGTAATAACGCGCTAAGAGCAGAGACAGCAAGTGATACAAAAAATACAGTCGGTAGTGATAAAGAATCTAGCGTAACTAACATCCAGCATCCCTCCATCTAAATGATTTTACCGTAGCAGCTAAAATCACTAAAACAATAATCCAAACAACGGATAAAAGCAAATTATGCCATACGATTTTTTAGTGTTTCCCTGTATAGTTTTTCAATAAAAAAACCGGCATATTCAACTACCAATGGTTAGCTTCCATTGATTTGAATGATGCCGGTTTACCTTCAACTCATTTTTCATGGTTTGAAGATCTCCCATTGTTTTTATAACAATTTCTTTTGCAAATTACTTGCTAGTCTAAAAATCATGATTCGTTCACCGGTGCGTGTACTAATATCAGTGTGGAAACTTACCAACTCTTCATCAGTCAAATCCCTTATGAGTTGGTGCAGTTTTTCTCGACCAGATTCCACTAGATCAGAGCGAATTCTTTTAACGGACAATAATCCTTCTTTTGTTTCACAAAGCTTGTATTCGGCAGGTGTAAGAATTCCATTTAAAGTAACAACGACCATATCCCTAAGAATATCGGTTTTAACCGATACGGAACCTCGTCCTAAAAAATCTTTTTCCCATTGTGTTAAAGCTTTACTTATCTCAGCTTCCAATGATCCTTTAGTCCATTTTGAATTCCCCAATATTTCTGCCTCCTAAAAAAAGAGGGTATATTTCTTTTCCCAACATTGAGAAGGGAAAATGAAATATACCGTCTTATTCTAATCATAACCTCAATCCATTCAGTGCTTTTTCACACAGTCAATAAAAAATATTAACTGCCTGCTAAAGTTTAATTAAACATGAGGTCACCATTACTAATCTTACGGATTATTGCTAATTTATATTTTAACTTTTACTGTTTATCCTGTCAACACTACATTGCCTGGATCTTTTTGCGATGTTAACTTTTTTAAAAAAGTTAACATCGCAAAAAGCTAAAAAAACAATTCATTTTCATTTCAAGCAAATCATGGTATAATTTATATAAATACAAAATATGCTAAAAAGACCACAGGCGTCACTGTGGTCTAAGATAAGCGGTTCCCCCAACGGGAGCGGCTATCCCTTTGGAATAGACCTCTTCCTAAAAACTTTTCGGGTGAATAGGGAGGTCTATTTTCTATTGATCATTTTCATGACCAAGGCAAGTAATGCGAGTAAGAAGGTACCAAATGCAAATAGCACCATCAGAACCTCATACATACCCATAGGCATTACCCCCATCTCACAAGCAGGGCTAGCCGACCCGTCCCTAAAAGAACTTTATTTCATCTATTAGTGCGTGTTCAAAAAGTCGCCGAATTAGAAGCAAGCAGGTCGAGGCGGCGTAGTTTTGAGTAACGGAACGTATGCTTTTAATACGTGAGTAACGGAAAAACAAGCCAACGAAGAGATGCGAAGCTTATCATTTGGTGACTTTTTGAACATCCTCTATTAGCTTAGCATAGTTTGCCACAAAAGGCGACAATACGTTCCCTTGTGTGATCCAGATATTTAACGGTCTTTCTTTCTCCATTTCACTTTAAGAACAGACAGTAATTCCCCCTACTTATTACATTTTAAGTGTTCTTGTTTTCGTATTTTTATAGTAAAATAGAATAAATGGGGTTTTTGAAAGAAGAAGGGGGAATTGGAAGTGGAAATAGGATTATTTCAAGAACAAAAGATGAAACTCACCATGACTACCGACCTGCAACAAGCAATTTCTATATTACAATATTCCACTTTAGAATTGTTTGAATATATTCAAAATCAAGCGCTAGAAAACCCTTTAATCGATGTAGAGGAACCTTCATTCAAACAAATGGAACCGCTTACGAAAAGCCGCAGTAATGGATCAGTAGGGAATAAAGATATGAAAAGCCCAATTGACTTTGTAAGTAATAAGAAAACTTCCCTTTATGAATATCTAATAAATCAAGCAATATTTCTAAACGTATCAAAAAAAGAAAGCGATATTATTAATTATATTATTTATGCTTTGAATCGTAACGGGTACTTCGAGGATGATTTAATCGACACAGCTGCTCATCTAAAGGTGTCCGTTGAGGATGTAAAAAATGCATTAAAAAAAGTGCAACAACTGGAGCCAATCGGTATTGGAGCAACTAGTTTACAAGAATGTCTATCGATTCAGCTTCATTTTTATTATAAAGAAAATGAATTAGCGGAAGAAGTTGTCACCCACTATTTAAACGAATTAGCTTCCAACAAGTGGAGTATTATAGCGAAGGAATTAAACATCTCATTACCAGAAGTTCAACACATCTACGACTTAATCCAAACGTTAAATCCAAAACCAGGTGAGCGCATTGATGAGGACTTTATTCCAAATTACATCATCCCAGATATGACAGTAAAATTAGAAAACGACAAACTCATCATTATGGTAAATGATCAAACGATTCCTACCATAAAAATAAATGCAGACTACGAACCGTTATTAAGCTCTACTTTCAATAAAGATTCACAAACAGCAAAGTACCTTCAAAGTAAGTATAAGCAGTTCACTTGGTTAAATAAAAGCATCGAACATCGAAAATGGACACTCTACAATGTAATGAAAACGATCGCCCAAGAACAGGCTCTGTTTTTCAAAAAGGGGCCTCAACACTTGCGCCCAATGACCTTAAAGGAAGTAGCGGAACATTGTGATGTACATGAATCTACCGTCAGCCGTGCAACCAATAACAAATATGTGCAAACGCCTCACGGATTGTTTGAATTAAAATATTTCTTTTCTTCCAGTATCCGAACCGAAAGAGGAGAAAATGCCTCTTCCCATAGAATAAAATTAATGATCAAGGAATTAATTCAAGAAGAAGACCATTTCAAACCGCTGTCTGATCAAAAAATAACGACACTTTTAAAAGATCAAAATATACTTATTTCACGCAGAACAGTAGCTAAATATCGGGAAGAATTAGGAATCCCTTCTTCCAGTAGTCGGAAGCGGTATTAAAGTTCGGGTGTTAGTGAAAATGATACGGATTGATCCATAAAATTCGGTGAGCAATGTTGTTAAGGGCTCGTGAGATGTTCTCGCATTTATCTTTGTAGGCCCTGATCACATTGTCTGCTTTAAGAGCACTTAACTGCTCTGCTCCACTACTTCTTGATGTGGTGTTTCATTTTCGCTTGCACCACCTCTCTTCTGGGAACATGGTCAGGAACCCTTTCCTTCACTCAAGTGACTTGGGGGCGCTTGTTAAAGTTTTGTTCGCTTGCATTCCATGGGATTTGCTTAACTCAATACAAAAAGGAGCTCCATAAAAAGGAACTCCTCATACTTCCTAATCTTCTAAATAATTCTCCTTGATTGCTTGCAAATTACCTTCCAATTTAGCCTTTAATTCATGATCAAGACTACCATTTTCCAAAAGTTTAAGGAAATCATCCAACTGCTTTACTGCTTGATTTACTCGCCCTTGGCTGTAATGAAGCTTAGCCTGACGTAGACGATTAACTAGCTGTTTAGATAACGACAGTTCCATCATGCCATTAGCTTCTATTTCTTCAATTTGGCTCGTTAATGAATCCGTAGTAACATCAACAGTGACAGTTATCGTGTTTGATGTGACTTCCTCACCGTTATAAGTAACGACTGCTTGGATTTCGGTACTTCCAGCATTTTTTCCGCTAAGCTCTCCGTTTTCTATAACTGCTATATTTGAGTCGGTAACCAGCCATTTAATCTCAGCTCCATTCAGATCAGCCTTTTGTGCATTTGCTAGAGTAACCGATAAATCTAACTCCGATTTATCCCCTTGAACGATCTTAGTTTCTTCCATGGATAGATTTGCTTCCTCAATCGGTACTGGTAATTTGTACAAATCAGCTCCGTCTGCGTAATAAATATTACCTTCCTGGTCGACATCCATTAGATGTACCGCACCTGGAAGTAGCTCCTTATTGGCAAGTGTTTCTGGATCAATGACCGTTAGTTTTCTTCCAGCTGTTGTATACATCAGACCTTGCTTATCCCAGCGGATAAAGAATGGTCTCCATCTGCTTCCACCAGAAACACCTTCATAAAGCTCAACACTTTTAACAATTTCTCGCGTTTCTGGATCCATCGCAAATACGGCCGAATTAGCAAGGCCTTCTTCATTCTTACCGTATGCAATACCCCATAAGTTACCATCTGGTCCAAATGATAATTCCCCGATCATTTCTGGTGTTTTGATTCCTTCGACTTCCAAATCAAACACTTCCGTAGCTTCTGTTTCTACGTCGAAAGTGAACATTTTTGCTCGTTCTTCCGTAGGGTCAATACCAAGTCCACCGGCAATTGTCGAGCCACCAAAGAGAGTTCCATCCTGGTAGGCAAGGCCAATGATACTTTGGTCTTCAATGATGTTGCGGATTGTTTTCCATTCACCTGTGACTGAATCGTTAATAGTTAATGCTCCGCCTAATTCACCATAATCCGAAATGGTACCAACAAATAGTTTGTCATCACCTGATGCGAATGTGAATGGCCTACTTTGTTCATCTCCAATATCGTAAACCATTTCTGGATTGTCTCCTTGAACACCACCTGAGTAAGCGAATGGTTGCTCTGGATCATATTTATAGATCATCGCTCCTCCATATGTTCCTAAATACGCATCACCATTTAAAAATCCAATACCTTCAATTTGCTGTGGATCCCTTTCACGAAGGACATACTCTTCCTTGGAAGTATCAAATACACCAAAGGAACCTTGATATCCCCCCATATAAACTTGTTGATCTTCACCAATTTCTAGACTTTGAATATTCAATCCTTGCAAATCTACTTCTGGGTAGCTCACTTCTAGTGTATTTGTTTGTGGGTTATATACTGAATACTCGATTTGTTGATTTAACATAGCAAGTACAAATTCACCACTGTCATTTTTGATCCATTTAATTTCTTTAATTGGTGACGCTGGTAACTGTATTCGTGGTTCTACTGGTGCAATTTCATATGTTTCCATATTGTATGTGTATAACTCGCTTGACTGTTTGCTTCGATAGTAAATAATGTTTTCATCATACGGAGATGGTTCTGATATTAACCCATCAATTGTATTTTTGTCTTGCCAATTTAGGCTCTTATACACTTCACCTGTTTCTTTATCGACTACGAGCATTGAAGTTCCATATACTACAAATAGATTGTTCCCAAATTCCCATATGTTGGATACAGACGTCGATTCCCCTGTAATTGGAAGTTCAATTTCTGTCCGCTCACCTGTTTCACGATCCATTCGGTACAGATGGGCTGTCGTTCCAACACCTACATAAAGACTTTCATCTGTTACACCAATACCTCTTGCATAATCTTGTTCCTCATTAAATGAACCAAGATCCGTAAATTCACCTGTATTAATGTCATATTCAAAAACTTTTGCATTTGGATAGGTTGCACCATAAATTTTCCCATCAGAGCTTGTTTCTAGTTCCCACACCCAATCATCGGATGGGTTCTTGCCAACTTTCTCCAATCTACGTTCATCAACAACATATTTGTATAGGATTCCATTATACGTTCCTGAAAAATACACATTTCCATCTGTACCTATTGTCATCCCCCAAATCACATCATTGCCTGGTAGGGATTCTGAGAATATCATTTCCCCAGTCTCCGAATCCGCTGCGAAAAAGGTTGCTGGTGAACCATTTGTTGCATAGTAAACTTCACCATCACCAATCTCTACTCCTTGAGATTTTGCTGAAAGAGCTGCCGGACCTAAATTAATTGGCTCTCCAAATTCAAATGGAAGCTCTAGTTGCTTAGATGTTGTGATCGATAAATCGTCATAGTAGGAAACACTTTGTCCCGCTACCCCAGCATAAAGGAATATTTTCGCCGATACAGCATTATCTGGTGCCACCCCTTCAGCCTTTACGGTTACCCATTGTCCTACAGGTGTGCTAAAAGATGTTCGATAGCTTCCTACTTCTGAACCAGCACTATCGTAGTATTTTAAATATACCGAAGTACTACCAGATTCAAGAAAAGCTTTTCCAACTACGGTATATACCATTCCTGGGACAACTTCTACAGCTGAACTGTATAGACCTACAGATGCCCCCGATGATTGATCCGTTATCTTGACACTTCTTTCTCCTGAATACACCTGATTCTCATCTAATTCGACTGACGTGTTTTCACGTGGTGATGCTGGGTACTTATTCCATTTCGGAATCTCCCCATCACTTGGTTCCATTTCAAATCCTGGATTTGCTAAGTCCAAACTAATCGCATCCGACTTCTCAAAAAGTTTGACGTTATCATAATAGCCTTTCGTTTTGGTTGTAGATGTTTGATAGATAAACACCTTCACACCAACGGCCCCAGCAGGAGCGGTTCCATCCACACGAACAGTTTGCCACTCTCCAGTTAATGCGCTATCAAAATACTTTGCATCATTACCTATAATTGACCCGTTTTCATTAATCCAGCGTAACCAAATACCTGGATTTCCCGATATCTTTTCTTCAATAAAGAGTTTTGCCTCCACTTTATAATCATTGCCTTCTGTGACTTGGATCTGTTGACTAAAAAGTCCAACCACGCCATCATTATCTACACGAAGACTACGATCTCCCTCATAAGCAAACTCATCTGTTATCGACATACCCTCCATGTAACCACTTGTCCAGTAATCCCAAGATGGCAAATCACTTTCTGAAGCAGGTTCCTCCTCGAAATCCCCATTTTCCACTTGCATTTCTACCCAATCAGTATCACCTGTTTCTGCTGCTATAGTTTGAACTGAAGCACCTGGAAACATCGATAACACAATGATGAGCGATAGAAACATAGACAACGTACGCATATACTTTTTCTTTGTCATATAATTCTCCTCTCGTAATATAATTTTCCCTACACTTAACTATTACACCCTGGACCCGCACAATACCTTCACAATCACATTTATACACCATAAAAGGACACCAAATAGGATAGAATACCTATTTGATGTCCTCGTAAAAAGCACCTCACCTCGTCATGAGCGCTCCATTCCTGGGTTAATCGCTACTCTCCTCGTCACGAGCGCTCCACCAACAATTCAAACAACCAATCGAGAAAGCCGAAACAACTGCATGCCCAATCTTGATTTCAAAAGGGACAAGGTCAAAAAAGCTGACTGATTTTCCCCCATCAAATGCATCGTATGATAGATTATCATATTTCGTAAATATCAGCGGAAATGCATCCCCATCGAACGGTGTCCTGAATCTCGAAATGTTTGATCTGATAGTTTAATTGTTTGCTCTATTTCATTTGTTTTATTCTTCTAATCCCCATAAAGACTGGCCCCTTTCAAAGACGATCTCCCCATTTATAATCGTCCGCTCTACCTCTAATTTTTCATCCAATATAACGATATCTGCTTTATAACCCACATCAATTCGCCCTAATCTATCATTTTCCCGGATCGCCTCAAGTGGGGTTTGAGTAGCCATGTACACAGCATCCTCTAATGGAATACCACATTCATTCACGACATACCCAACCCCTTTATCCAGTGTTAACGCACTACCCGCCAAGTTTCCACTTTTTAATGTGACTTTGTTTTCTTTTTTGACCAAATGCTTATTCCGCAAAAAGTACTCTCCATCTTCCAAGTCATTATAACCAGTACAGTCGGAAATAAGTGCAACACCCTTTTTCCCCTTAACCCTATACAATAATTCGATTACTTTCGGATGTACGTGCAGGCCATCGGTAATCAACTCACAAATTAATTCCGAATAATATAGTGCCGCAGCTACAACTCCTGGTTCTCGGTGATGCAACATGCTCATGGCATTAAAGGTATGTGTAAGCTGATTCAATCCATACTCCATCGCACGGCCGATATCATCCAAGGAAGCGTTCGTGTGCCCTGCAGATACCTGAATTCCACATCGAGCTAAACAAGAAATAATCGTATAATCATCCAATTCCTCTGGTGCGATCGTAACCTTCTTCACAACATCTTTGTAGGGATCAATAATCTCATCCACATCTTCCCATGATAATCGTCGAATGTACTCCTCCGGCTGTGCACCTTTATATTTCTTACTAATCCAGGGACCCTCGATATGTGTCCCAAGCATTCGGGCGGCTCTCCCGTTTTTATCCCGATACCTTGAAGCAGTACCCAAAAAACGAACCAAATCCCTTTTAGATGATGTCCGTGAAGTGGCAAGAAATGCTGTTACTCCATATTTTGGTAACCCAACGGCGATTTCCTCAAAAACACCCATTTGATCATCAGAAAGATCAACCCCGTCAACCCCATGGATATGTATATCAACAAACCCTGGACAAATATATCCGTTCTCCACTTCATCAACTGGATAGTCCTGTCGCTTCAATTCCCCTACATATGTGATTAATCCATCCACAATTTCAACAAATTGCCCCCGGACTATCTTTCCATCTAATATCACATCTCCATGCAAATAATACATTCTATCCCTCACTTCACCAAAAAACTTGCCCCGATCATGCCGGCGTCATTTTGAAAATGTGCCCGCTGCACATTCACTTCGATATTGGCTTCACCTACTTTTTTTTCAAGTTGGTCCCACCAAGCCTCACTGGAATGAGTCACGCCACCACCAACCACAATCATTTCTGGATCAAATATATACTGTAAATTGATCAAACCATTAGCCAATGCCTCAACAAATCGATCGATAACATGTCGACAATTATCACAACCAGCACGTTCTAACACGTCTTTTGGCGTGAAACCTCCTCCTGCTAATACGGAATCCTCAGCTATCATGCGTTCCAATGCTTTCCCAGATGCATACATTTCCCAACATCCTTTGCGGCCACAACCACATGGTTTTCCGCTCGGTACAACTACCATATGGCCTACCTCTCCAGCATAGCCATTCCTCCCATGTACAACTTCTTCATCATGAATAATTCCCCCACCAATTCCTGTCCCAATCGTAATACAGATCGAATGATCAACAGATCGTGCTGCACCTTTCTTCGCTTCTGCTAGGGCAGCGCAATTAGCATCATTCTCTAGGGCGACTGGAACCTGCAATTCCTTCTCCAGTATCTCTCCAAGTAGCACATTTTCGATTGCCCTCAAATTAGCAGCCCTTTTAATCTTTCTTTTCTTAAAATCGACAATCCCAGCAGACGCAATCCCAATACCTTGAATCGATCGCCCCTGAACAAAGATCCTCAAGTCATCGATTAACCTTTCCGTTATCGCTTCCTTCGGTGTTTTCATTTCCTCTACACGAACAAGCTTTCTTGCGTCAAACAGCCCATACCTAATCTTCGTTCCACCAATATCAACCCCAACAGTATACACACTTACCCCCCCTTGAAAGAGTGGGCATCTATTTTTGCAAACAGATGCCCATTACCTTTATAAATACACTTTTGATTTTCTATTACTTGATTGATATGCCGCTAAGGCAACTTCCAATGCTTTTAACCCGTCATAACCAGAAATTGATGGTTCTCTTTTCTGTTCCACACATTCCACAAAATCTTGGATCAGTCCAAAGTCCATATCATTTCCATAAAAAACATTGGACAATGATTGATTCCCGCTAGCAAACAGACGAAAATGTTCTTTGAGCGCATCCACCTTAACCGTTTGTTTCGTGCCAATTACTTCGATGGTCACGTCCCCCCATGTCGGATATTCTGAAAAACGTGACCAACTCGCATCATGTGAAGCAATGACACCATTTGCGAATTGAAGTGTAAGAATTCCCGCATCATCAATATCGATTTGGTGGAAGTAAGAATCAACAATCGAATAGACTTCGGTTATTTCCTTTCCTAAATACCAGCGCATAATATCTACCATATGTACGGTATGATCTAGTACCGCACCACCACCAGAAAGTTTCTCATCGATAAACCAGCCACCTGGGTTTTGCCCACGATTTGTTGTACGAAAGGCAACAATATCACCAAGCTCTCCCGCATCAATCAACCTTTTTAACTGCTGAATTGGAGAACTGAACCTTACTGGAAATGCAGTTTGTAAAATAACTTCATGCCCTTTACAAACGCCGATCATTTCCCAGGCATCTTCAACCGTAGTTGCAATCGGCTTTTCACAGAGAATATGTTTTTTTGCTTTCGCTGCGTTGATTGTCATTTCCTTATGACGGTTATTTTCACTACAAATAATCACGGCATCCATATCCACTTCTAGAAAAGAACCTTGATCTGGGTAATGCTTTGTGCTGTATTTTTCTGCTACTTCTTTCCCTCGCTCCATATTATCATCATAAATTCCCACTAACTCTACGTTGGGAAGTTTCATTAAGCTATCTGCATAGCTGTATGCATGCATATGGGCAAAACTCATCATCCCGATTTTCATGACTGAACACCTCCATTAACTTTATTGTGGAAGTTTGAAAGACGTTCTACCAGTCTATCGTCCACAGTATGGGACAAATCAAAAATAGCTTCCACACTATAGGAAAGTGGAAGTGAGGTATACCTTTTCGGTTCAAAGGGGTTCATCTCACAACTATTAAACTCAATAATTGTGTTAATGCCACTCCATTCCAACTCGATAAAATCTTCGCCTGAAAACGTATAATCCAAATGCGCTATTGTGCCTCCACCAAAGTTTATCATTACAATGACATGAGATGGCTTTACTTCTGCACTTGAACGCTTTACGCTAACAGACTCAGGGTCACCAAATACTGTCGACAAAACGTAGAGATCACTAGCAATTAATGTATTATCCTCATTTTCAACAATTCTTCGTAACCGAAAAATACCTTTCGTATTTCTGCGGATGACTTCCTTTGTTTTTTGGAAAAATGGATAACATTCCAAATCAAAATATACCTTCGTTCCATCCGTTAGGCTGTCACTAAGTAATATAGATGGGATAAAAACCGTATGACCAACAAGTGATTCCCCATTATAATTGCCCCAATCAATCACATAAGTCTTCGTAGCATTCGTTAATTGTGCAGTACCTTCCACTACCTCCACTTCACTTCTAGCAGTTTGAAAATCTAGCTTGTTTACATTAGCAATCACTACATTTCTCATGCGCATCCCTCCTACTTTAATAGTTTTCTCAGACGACGAACTGCCTCTTCGTTCGCTACTTTCGGGTCATCTTTTCCTTCATATTCAATCGATAACCACCCATCATAACCGATTTCATTTAAGCCATTGACGATATAGGATAAATTCACTTGCCCTTCACCAGGAATCGTACCAATTACTTCCACTCCCTGTGTCGAGCGAAAACCTTTCACCTGTTCCGAAGGGTCCTTTATACGAAAATCCTTAAAATGAACATGCACAATTTTTTCACGTAGTTTATCAAACGCTTTTTCCGGTTCTTCATGAACTAATAGAAAGTTTCCCGTATCAAACGTTGATTTTACATACGGACTATTTACTTTCTCAATTATTTCTTCAACCTGTTCGCTTTTCCCTGCTAATAAACCATGATTTTCAATCGCTAAATAAACCTGTTCTCTTTCTGCCTTTTCCGCAGATCGCTTCAACCCTTCCACAATCCAATCCTGGCCATCCTCATAAGTTAAGTTCCCATGCAGGTCACCACAGAACACGCGAACGATATTTGTTCCTAGTTTTTTAGCCACTTCAATGCCATCATTAATTTTTTCTACCTCAAGCGTGCGTTCTTCTGCTGACTCTTTCACGAAATTATTTGTAACGTCATAGGCCGAAACTTGCAACTCCATCTCTCGCAATTTGGACACTACTTCCGCAATTTCATTTTCCTTATCCTTCCAATAAATATCAAGTAATTCGACACCACCCAAACCAATTTCCTTTGCATAGTTTAAAAAGTCGACCGTCGTCCAATTTTCTTTTTGCACCCTAGCATTCACGCTATACATACTTACACTAACCCTCACAGTAACTCCCCCTTTAACCGTTAATTTGTTTTGCAATAAAGGCGATTTTCTTTTCTTCATGAAACATGTTTGCTTCATGGACAAATTGCGGATAAACCTCTATGTTTTTATCCTTGGCAGCGAGATGATTATACGCTGCAAACACAGTTGATGGGGGGGTTATCGCATCTTCTAAACCAACTCCCATTAAGGTCGGACAAGTGATCCTATCACAAAAATGGACACTGTCGATATATCCGAGTGTCTTCAACACATTTTCATACGCTTCGTATTGGGGGTCATGCCATTTAAAATAGTTCACGATCTCCATATACGGACCTGACAATGCTACCTCTAACGCTCGCTCAAAGTGAGCAATAAATGGCCAATCTGCTGCAACAAAATCTACGTTTCCATCCAGCCCTGCTGCGGTCAGTGCCAATCCACCACCTTGCGACCCACCTATCACGCCAAATCTTGTAGGTTGAATGGGGAATGAGTTAGACCAAACCCAATTCAACTGCATCAAAATATCGCGATACACATTCGTAAAATAATAGTTCTTCGGATCATGAATCCCATTTAACATCCAACCAAGTATTCGACTGCCGTTTTCGTACTTGCCATAATCAGGTGAATCTCCTTGCCCTCTTACGTCAAAGGAAACAACTGCAATACCTAGTGTCGTCCACTTCAAAAAATTAGTAGCAAATCCACGAGATCCGGTATACCCATGAAAGAAAAAGATAGCTGGACATTCCGTTACACCCTTTGGCTTTACGAAAAGACCTTTTAATGGTGTTTCATCCCAGCTAGTGAACGTCAGATCTGCCACGTCAACCGTTGGAACAGCATAGTCTCGCCAGTTGACCGCAACATCGGGTGTGAACGTACTGATTTCTTTTTTTTCGTTATCCCAAAACATCTGAAAATCACTTGGCTTATTCGTTAATTCTGGACGATATTTCCGCAGTTCATTTAACGGGTAATCTCCAACTTTTCTCCCCACATTTATCACTCCGATTACTGGTAAAATTCTTTCGGCCACTCCAGCTCAAAACCATCTTCCCTTAAGCTATCTTGGAATCCTTGCAAAAGCTTGGCATCATTTCTAACGCTTTTTGGATCTGTCCCATTTTTGATGCAAAACGCAACAAGTGCCCCACAAGCTTCACCAATATTCCATTCCACTGGGTGTAACCGGTAACAGCCATTCGTTATATGCGTCGTGCCGATATTTTTGCAGCCTGCTAACACATTGTCCATATCTGTTGGAATAAGTGTCCCTAACGGAATATGAAAAGGCAGTGCTTTAATATCCAAATAATTTTTTCCAGCCATACTTGGGTGCAAATCAATACTATAGGATCCTATTCCTACTCTGTCTTCGTATTCCTTGCCTGTTTTACCTTCATTAAAGTCTGGCGAGACATCTTGTTCTGTCACGGTATATTCTGCTTTAATCCTTCTCGACTCACGGATGTACGGTGCTTTTGCTAGACCATCTTCGGTATCAAAAATATCCTTCCGCAGCTTTAAACTTGGATATCCTTTACCTCCATCTGGTCGTGGTGCTTCAGTTTGCAACCAGTACAATAGAGAAAGGCTTAACTGCTTTGCCTGATACAGATGCTTTTCTTTTTCCGCTTCCGAAACATCATACACATTGCCTAAAAAGTAATCGTTTTGCGGCCAATTTAATAACGTCATATCTCCCGCTGTAAATGGAAGGTTATACTGTCCTATATCGAAAATCCGACGGTACTCCCATAACGGGAACCCCGATTCTTCACGAAACAACGTATACTTTCGCTTTTCCTTTGTAATCGGGTGTGGTGCATAAAAGCTTAAATACTTATCTGGCCAAAAGTCCGGTTGAAAATATTTCCAAAAATTGTACATTCCCGGTTTGGCAATTGTATGATCTTCTCCTTCCCGGTATTCCATCCCAAGAACATAGGTGAATGCTTGGATATCAATCGGGTCCGTTTCCTCTAAAGCATGCATTTCACCTGTTTCACTTTTTGCTTCTGCACCAGTTATATACTTCATTCCTGCTAATGGCAACAGATCACCTGACTCGGTTGCATCTATATAATACGGTGCAAAAACTTGCTGTTCATTGCTAGTTTTCTTATTTTTTACCGTAACTTCCTTAATGTCTCGAACATTTTTTTTAACATCGGAAACTTCACTGTTTAAAGCAATGATTAGCTGATTCGTTAACACATAAGGCAACAACATTTCATTCAAGACATGTAACGTAACACGTGGATCATGACAAATATTACTGACCAACCCATTCCCGGGATTTAATGGGGCAGGTTCCCCTCTTACATCCATCGCCCGCATATACGTCTCTCGTACCTTGGCCCGGTATGTACGATACCGTTTTGTGCATCCAAATTCTTCAATCCATTGGTGTTCATCCGGTGGAACCCCTTGGGAAGTCACCTGGCCGCCGATCCACTCCGTTTCCTCCGTTAGAAGAACCGTTAGCCCATTGGCACAAGCTGACATCGCTGCGGCACAGCCTCCCAATCCACCTCCTGCTACGACGACATCTACTTTCATTACATATAAACTTCCTTACCTGTTTTAGCGGATTCATACACTGCATTTAACATTTTCATCACTTGAACCCCATCGGAAACTGGTGCGATCGTCTCTGTTCCATTTAGGCAACAGTCAACAAAATGGTTGATTTCATTCACAAATGCTTGATTAAAATCAAAGTCTAACTTATCAATTTGCGGAGTTACATTCAAGATCGTATTATGTTTTTCGTTTACTATAGCTAATTCAGGTTCAATTTCTGCCCCACCTTTGTCACCGAACAGTTTTACATATAACTCATCTTTTTTCGCTTGTAGGGTAAAGCTTACATCAACCATGATTGAAGCCCCATTTTCAAAGCGAATCATGGCATTCGTTAAATCTTCCACATCATTTAATGTCGGATCATAATCAGCAGCTTTATAGAATGATAAATTCCCAATATGACTGCGATTTCCTAGCTTTTTATACGTGTTTCCACTAACAGACACTGGACGTGGTTTTCCCATGAAGTACCAGCAAATATCTATCATATGTACCCCTAAATCAATTAAAGGACCTCCACCAGATTTGGTGATATCACTGAACCAACCACCAGGATTACCAAGTCTACGTAAACACGATGTTTTCGCATAATAGATTTCACCGAGTTCACCATGATCAATAAATGTTTTCAATAGCTTTGCATTATCCCCGTGACGACGTACAAAGCCAACTTGTAATAGCTTTCCTGTTTTCCTTTGCGTTGCTTCTACAGCTAGTGCTTCATCCACGGTCATCGATAACGGTTTTTCCACTAAGACATGTTTTCCAGCTTCCATTGCGGCAATGGCAATTTCGGCATGGGAATTATTCCACGTACAAATACTAACCGCATCAATGGCTTCATTCTTTAATAAATCATGATAGTCAGTATACAACTCAGCAACATCATAGCGCTTCCCATTTTCTTGCAGACGATCCTCATTCAAATCACATAGCGCAACTAATTCAACCTGTTCATTGCTTAAATATGGTTCGATATGAAACTGTGAAATTGACCCAACTCCAACTACACCTACTTTTAACATAGAAAATTCCCCTTTCAACCAAGTAATTTTTCAATGACAATTATCTAAAAGTTTACTGCTTTTCCAAGTATAGAATCTCAACTAGAAGTTGATATAAATTGCGACATAACTTTAGCATGACTTCCTTCCATCCTTCGAAGATGGATGCTAAACCAGCGTGCGGAAAAACGCTCTCTTTCCGGGGGCACGGCTTCAGTAATCAGAACGAGCGAAAACCACACGAAAGGGAATTTTCACTACGTTGCAGTTTATATAAATAACAACAAACAGTGCGAAAAGAGAGCCTTTTAAAAAACAATCTCCTTTTGTTTCTTCGAAGATTCATAGATACCGAGTAACATTTTTAACATTTCATAGCCCTGTTCCCCATCAATTACTGGCTGTTGCTTCGTTCGAACACAATCAACAAAATGATCGATTTCCTCTTTGAATGTGTCCCCGTCCACATACTTAGGAAAAACTTCCGTCAATACCCCGTTTTCTTCCTTATAAATGGTTAACGGAGTCAACTTAGCACCACCTTAATCACCAAACAGCTCCAATTGCACACCGTCATCCTGTTCTCCATTGATCGCCCAGGCAATTTCCAAATTAATTACAGCACCATTTTTGAAACGAATCCATGCAGATGCAAAGTCATCGACATTGACGACATGGTCGGCATTTAACTTCTTATTTTTCGATGTCCATGCAGATATATACTTTGTCTCGTGGTTACCAAATGTGGTTAACGTCTGGCCGGTGATCGATTGTACTTCTTGTTTGCCCATTAACCACCAGGCGAGATCTAACACATGGACACCGATATCCATCAATGCTCCACCACCAGAAAGCTCCTTATTCGTGAACCATCCTTGTGGTGTGCCCCGACCTCGGAACAACTTTGCTTTAACATGATACAGGTTGCCAAATGTACCATTATCTATATATTCCCTCAAAATGGCTACATCACGACGAAAACGATGGGTCATTCCAACCATCGTGATCACATTTTTTTCTTTCGTTAGTGTTAAGTAATCATTTACTGCCTCCAAGTCGATACCAATTGGTTTTTCGATAAACACATGAATTCCATGTTGTGCAGCTTTTTTTGCAATGGGTATATGGGTAGCATTTGGCGTACAAATAAGAACGGCATCCGTATGTGTTTGCTCAATCAATTCATCAATTGTTTGAAATACATTTGGAATATCATGTTTTTTTGCAACAGATGCTGCTCGTTCTAGATCGATGTCTACTAATGCGTTTACGGTTACATGGTCATTCTCCTGTAAATAGTTAAGATGAACTGATTCAGCAATCGCACCAATTCCGATAATTGCTACCTGTACGTTTTCCATCCAGATCAACACCTTGCTCGTTATAGTTAATTAATTTCGTTAATGTGGTTGATTGTTTGTTTTGTAACTCCTCGTAAGCTCCAGGGGCATCAGAAAAGTCAACTTCTTCTGTAATAAATGGCTTCACATTAATCCGCTTCTCACTCACTAGTCGGATATACTCCGCGATATTTCGTCCTTCCGTCCAGCGGATAAAACCATACGGATAGTCAATCGCATGCTGTTCATATACGTTGTCATAGCGTCCAGGCCCACCCGCTCGTGAAATAAATAGTTGTGCTTCTTTCGCAAACATCAAGTTTCTCGGAAAATCAGGTTCAATATCCCCAACAATGACCACTTTCCCTTTGTTTCGAATCCATTTTAAGCTCTCATGTGTTAGTTGAGAACGCTTACCACTTGTACAAAGTAAGACAGCATCTGCCCCTTGGCCATTTGTCGAATGTTGTATTTCATTTTCCATCTCTTCTATAGAGGTGAAGGATTTAATATTTGGCTCATCCAACATGTTGGTTCTTTCCTTACTTAAGTCACACGCAATGACGTTATATGCTGCAGCATTGGCAATTTTAGCGATCATTTGTCCGAGTACCCCAAGTCCGATAACGACAGCCGTTTCCCCAAACTGTAAGTCAGCAATGCGTAAGGCATGAATGGCAATTGCTCCTAGACCAGCAAGTGATGCCTCCTGTGGCTTAACATGGTTTGGAACTTTGGCGTATAGAGTTTTCGGAACGAGCAAGTATTCTTGATGGTGTACATATGGAGCACCATAACATGCTACAAGATCACCTTTTTGTACATCCGTAATTCCACTTCCGCATTCTTCCACAACACCCATAGCACTGTAGCCCATGTTAATTCCCGTATCCTTGCTGTTCTCTAAAATGGTAACCTCTGTGCCTGCAGAAATAGCAGAATACATTGTTTTTACTAGAATATATGAATCTTTCACTATAGGTATATCATCTTCCACAATATGAGCCCGTTTTTGTTGAGCAATGAGTTTTCGCAAACCGAGCACCTCCTATTCTAACCACCTATTTATGTTTTCTTTTACGTAATCATCATCATGTAAGTGCGGGTATGCGGAATAGACCCGATCGATTTCTTCCAATTGATTCGGACTCAGTTTTTCATTTTCTAACAGGCACCAGTTGCCCTGCAAAATTCCCTGTCTGGTCAATACTTCATTTATCCCAGCGATAGAGCCTTTAAAGTCATTAGCTACGTCAAAAAAGGCAGCATTGGCATCGGTGATCTCTTGCCCCAATGTAAGCAATTCACTTGGGACCTGGTTATAGTCCCGTACCTTTTTAATTTCTTCAAAAATTTCAACTACTCGTTTTGTCCATACCGACCAATGTCCAAGTAAACCACCAACAATTTTCTTCTTCACCTGTACACCGTCTACGTCGATTCGATATGTTGTCAGTAAATCGTTTACGATGGTATCGTCATTACCTGTATATAAGGCAATTTCTTCATTTCGACTTGATTGGCATACTGCTCGAACCACATCATGCGTCAAGTACCGGTTAAACGGTGCAATTTTAATTGCGTGTACATTCGAAATATCAGCTAGCTGTTTCCAAAAATCATAGGTTAATCTTCTTCCACCAACAGCTGGCTGCAAATAAAATCCAATGACAGGAATGATTGCTGCGACCTTCTGTGTACGTTCTAATAGTGCTTCCTCTGATAGATTCTGTAAACCACCCATACTGAGTAGCCCAAGATCATACCCAATTCTTTTAGCAAATTCAGCCTCTTGAAGCGCTTGTTCCACTGGCCCACAAATACCAGCAATTTTAATAAACCTTTGCGGAACATTTGCGCGTTTCATTTCATCGATTGCCAGTGTCAGGACTTTTTCAAACAGATTAAACTTTGGATCACGTATTTCAAATTGGGTTGTATGAACCCCAACTGCTAATCCGCCAACACCAGCATCGATGTAATACCGAGTTAGTGCTCGTTGCCTCGTAACATCCAGCTTTCGCTCAGTTGTCAGTGCCAGTGGATGTGCTGGTATGACCGTTCCTTCGTGTAAATGCTGTTTGACTTCCTCTCTCAACATTTAGAATGCTCCTTCCCTCTCCTGAAAATGGGTTGGTTTATTATGGGTTACCCCACCATGTACAACCCATTCCGCAATCATATCCATCATTTCTTGTACCGATACTTTTGGATAGCCAAACAGTTTATGGGCGTTCGATGCATTGTTAAGTAGAGCTTTTTCTCGTTCAACATTTTCAAATATTGCTTCTTTCTCAAGTCGTTTTGCAAACTCTGTTGCTATCCATCTTACAGACAATGTTTCTGGCCCCGTGACATTTAGAATAGTTGGTGGATGATCCACATGTAAGAGGGAACGTACCGCATATTCATTGGCATCTCCTTGCCAAATAACATTGACATTTCCCATCGTTAAATCAATGGCCTTTCCTTTATATACTTGTTTAGCAATTTCCAGTAACACCCCATAGCGCAGATCAATTGCGTAGTTTAAACGAAAGATTAGCATTGGTGTTTTATTTTTATAGGAAAAATACGTCAACATTCGCTCACGTCCTAAACATGATTGTGCATACTCTCCAACTGGATTTACTGGAGAATCTTCAGAGCATCCATTTGTTAATACGCTTGTAAGTGGATAAACATTCCCTGTTGAAAACGCGACAATTCGTGAATCCTTGAACTTTTCGGCTAGCCTACCAGGAAGGTACGCATTCATCGCCCATGTAAAATGTTCATTTCCTACCGTTCCGAACTTATTTCCTGCCATATAAATAATATTTTCAACGTTTGGTAACGATTGGAGTGCATCTTCATTTAATAAATCAACAGCGATTGTTTCAATTCCCATTGCTTCTAATTCGTCTCGTAAATTTCCAGAAGAAAATCGAGATACACCAATTATTCGTTTATTAATTCCAACTTCATCGATCGCCCTTTTTATAAGCTTTGCTAACGTCGGCCCCATTTTTCCGCCAACACCAAGGATCATTATATCTCCATCAATGGATTGAATATCTTTTATTAATAACTCTGATGGAGTTGTCATAAAATTTTCTAATTCTATAATCGTTTTCATTTTGTCACTCCTAGTAATCTATTGTTTAATTTATTGTATGTAGTCAATTATTAAAAGACAAGTCTTTAAATGGTCTTTTAATCTAATGTTCTAGAAATAAATGTATGAATTTTGACAATATTACAAATTAGCAGTATGATAAAAACAATATTAAAGGACATGTCTATACTTCTGTCTTAAAAGGAGGATGTTAATCTATGGAATTAAAGAATTCAATCAAAGAAATGTCCGAAATTGTCATTGGTATTATTGGACCCACAGAAATTTATGAACAAATAAAAACTGTTTTGAAATCGTTCCCAAACTTCAAACCGATGTATTTAATCGTCAATTCGAATAATCAGTTTAAGGAAGACGTCATTGCGTTGATGTCCAAGGTAGATGTTGTCATGTTTACCGAATATCATTTATACTACATGGTTAAACAACATGTTGATTTCAACATCCCCGTCCACCATGTACCACTAATGGGCACAGGTTTATATAAATCCTTATTCTTAATCAAAAACATCCATGGACTAACGAATTTATCCGTCGATTCCATTGATCAACAATACGTCAATCTAATTCTATACGAGCTAGAAGAAGAGGAATGTGAAATGTACGTTTATAAGAACCAATTCCATTCATTTTCGGTTGACGGTATCGTACAATTTCATCAAGACAATCATCGTAAGAATGGGTCAATTGTCCTTACAGGAGTTCAAGAAGTATCAACAAAGTTATCAGAATTACACATTCCAAATGAATTGGTAACACCAACAAATCAAGATATGATTGTTTCACTGGAACGAGCACTACTTGCAACGGAAACAAGGCGAAATAAAGAATCGCAAATTGTATTTGGCTTGATCGATATCGATAACTTTCAAAAGGTAACGGAAAAATATACGTCCGAACATGATGTCCAGCTATTAAAACTACAAATTCAACAAATACTGCTCGACTACATTAAACAGCTTGATGGCCATTTAGTTAACCTTGGTGGAGAAGAGTACTTATTTATTACCACTCGTGGAATATTCGAGCGGGAAACACGAGGCTATAAGTTCCTTCCATTATTAAAAGATATGAAAAGTGAGATCGGAATCACGCTTAGTCTTGGTGTTGGCTTTGGCCAATCTGCTGCTGAAGCAGGTAACCATGCACGACTCGCATTACGTCAATCTAAAGAATTAGGGGGAAATATTTGTTATATTGTTCGAGAAGATCGCAGTGTGATCGGCCCTGTAGATATAACAAGCCAGACCCATTATGAACAATATGAGCTATCCATTACGGATGCGAAACTATTTGACAAAGCAGAGAAAGCTGGGATGTCTGCTGCTTATATGGCCAAACTGATGGCACGTGTGAAACGTCATAATAAAATTGACTATACAGCACAAGAATTAGCCTCCACCCTTAATGTCACGATTCGAAGTGCACATCGTATTTTATTAAAATGGATGGATGCTGAATTGGTCGATATCATTGGCGAAGAAAAAGTAACGTACAAAGGCCGACCAAGACGGATTTATCGACTTAGTTTTATTAATGAAGAGCAGCTAAGTGTGTAACAGGAGAGGAACGAGGAAAGTCCCGCTTCTGTTACACATACTGCTTTTCTCCCGTTTGCTTGCTCTTATTTGCCGCCTCAATAAAAAGAATCATTTCCCTCGTTTCTTGTAAATGCACTCGTGAATTCCCATCCCGGAAAAAACATATGATTTCCTCTAATAAACTCGCATAAAACGGCTTATCACTACTTTTAATAGCAACATATTCTGAACCATCATCATAATGAATCACTGCACCAAACTGTTCATTTCCAACACGATTTCCTCTGACTGTCCCTATTCTTCCATCTTTCCATACCCCCGTAATGACATCATAATCACTATTTGATTCGGTAGTAACCTCCTTTATCCCTGCACCTAAAAGGCTATACAGCATCTCAATTGTATGAATTCCATACCAAAAAAACCCTGACTGTTCTTCTTCTAAATACATTGGGCCAAAGCAATCTGCGCCAACTACATGTCGATCGGGAAATGCATGAATAACCGCCTGTAGCCCTTCAGCAAACCGCAATGCAGAGGAACTCATTATTGGTGTTTCGTACTTATCAGCTAAACGAATCATTACATCCGCTTCCTGAGAACTTAGGCTTAACGGTTTATCAATAAAGATTGGTTTGCGACATGAAGCAATTTTTTGTAGCTGTTCTAGATGTTGAGCACCATCAACCGATTCTATTAAAATAGCATCGCTTTCTTCTACAACTGCTTTCATCGAATCAACGATTTTTACCCCATAAGTTTGTTTTAACTCCAGGGTAAACTTATCTAAGCGAGACATACTTAACGCAAAATCAGGTGAGCCATCAGGAAAAGCAGCAACCACTTTTCCACCTTTCACATGGTACTTCCCGCTTTGATTATGAAGTAATTTTGTAAATGCAATGACATGGCTAGTATCGAGTCCAATCATACCAATATTAAGTTCCTTCACATTAGTTTCCCCCTATTGCATCCATCCTATTTTAATCCAGACATTTGGATACCCTCAGTAAAGTATCGTTGAAAGAACAGGAATATTAAGAAAGTTGGAATAAACGAAAGAGTCGATCCCGTCATTTCAACTCCAAAGTTTCCTTCCTTACCGAGTAACGATGCTAAACCAACTGTTACGGGGAACATTTTTTCTTCTGTCATGTAAATCAAAGGCTGAAATAAATCATTCCAGTTACTAATAAATGAGAATGTTCCTACGGTCGCAACTACTGGAATGGATAACGGTAAAATGATTTTAAAGAAAATCTGGATATCGTTCGCCCCATCAATATAAGCTGCTTCTTCAAAGTCATTCGGAATACCTTGCAGATATTGACGTATGAGGAATACGCCCATGATTCCCCATAATTCAGGTACAATAAGTGCCCAATACGTATTGATCCATCCAAACTGAGCAAACATAATATACTTCGGAATAATTAGTAATTGCTGTGGGATCATGATAACAGCCATAAAGGTCCAAAATATTGCTTCTCTTCCTGGAAATTTCTTTTTCGCAAAGATATATCCTAAAACTGCACATAGGAACATTTGGCTAAATACTGGAATGATGGTAATAATAACAGAGTTAAGGATCCACCTTAGAAAAATCCCATCCCGAAAGATATAAGTATAGTTTGCAATCGATGGGTCATTTGGTATCCAGAAGAAAGGATCTAACAACACATATTCCACCTCTTTAAATGAACCTAGCACCATAATGAGAAATGGGAGTAAAAAACTGAACGTCAATATGAATAACAGTATATAGGTAAAAAACTTTTTCACGTTTTTACACTCCTTCCAAACAACTTGTAGCTTAATAGAATGATGATTCCTTGCCTAAATATTTTCTCTGAATCAATGAAACAACTAAGATAACGAAGAACAATGCATAGGATAAAACAGCGGCATAGCTTAAATTAAGACTACTAAACCCTTGTTGATAGAGGTAGAAAACGATCGTTGTTGTTGCATAGTTTGGTCCTCCACCTGTAAGGAGATAAGCCGAATCAAAGATTTGGAATGAACCGATTGTTGTGATGATCGCTACATAAAAATGGATCGGTTTTAACAACGGAAACGTCACTTTCCAAAATATTTTTAAAGGTGATGCTCCATCAATTCTAGCAGCCTCGTATAGTTGATTAGGAATGGATTGTAATCCAGCAAAATAATAAATCATCGTACTTCCAGCTACTTTAAATATACTTAATCCAGCCAATACGATAAGCGCTTGACCAGAATCCGATAAAAATAATTGAGAATCCACACCAAAAATATTTAACACCCAATTGACCATGCCATTATCGGTACCACGGAATAACCAGCCCCATAAACCTGCGATAATAACAAAGGAGGTTACTACAGGCAAGAAAAATATTCCTTTAAAAAAACCAGCGAATTTAACCCCTGAATTAATAATTAAAGCTAATATCAATCCAAGTGCCATCGTTGGTACAATATAATAAACAGAGAACATAAATGTATTCCAAAGTGCTTTCCATGCGAGCTTATCATTAAAAAAATTAACCCAATGCTTTAATCCAACCCATTCACTATTACCGATTACTCTCCAATCCATAAAGGTTAAAACGAAACTAAATAGGAAAGGGAAAACTTGAAAAATAGCAAAATGGATTAAAATTGGAAACAAAAAAATATAAACAATCGCATTTTTCCTAAATCGTTCTTTAAAAGGTAATTTACTTTTAGTTTTGTTAAACCTCTTATTGTTATTCTTCAGTGTCATCACCTAATTCATATGTAATTTAAGACAGAGCGGGAGATTACTCACCCCTCTGTCCATTATACTCTATTGACTTACCGCTCCTTCAATTGCCTCCGCTGCTGCATCCGCAGCTTCTTGTGGTGTTACGTCGCCTTCCAGCATCGCTTGAAGTTGTGCTTGTATCATCGGCATAATGTCACGCCCTTTAGGATTGATGACTCCTGGCAACGTATACTGGGTATAAGACGCTAACTGACTCAAAAATGGTTGCTCATCAAAAATATCTTTTGAAGACTCTCTAGCAGGAATATATTGTGTTACTTTGTTAAACGTACGTTGATTTTCCGCATTCGTTAGTGTCTTTACAAATTCTGCTGCTGTTGCAGGATTATCCGTGTTTGACGGTACAACAAACATTCCAGTTGTACCATATGCTGCTTGCTTTTTATTTTTTAATGGCGGTCCAATTACGAAGTCTATTTTCCCTTTATTTTGCAAATTCGCTAATGTATTACCAGATCCTAATATTGCTAGCATTTGACCATCTTCCCATAGTGCATTTTGTTCCATCGCAGTAACAGAGTCTTCTGGAATCCAGCCATTTTTATACATTTTATTAATGAAACTAAATGCCTCTACTCCACCTTCACCATTAATTAAAACTTCATTATCCGCTGAAACAATATCTCCACCAGCTTGCCAAATGTATGGATACAATGTATTATTCATGGATCCACCACCTTGGAACGATGTTGCATAGAAACCTTGCTCTTTAGCTTTAACAGCCCATGCCTCAAACTCTTTCCACGTCTCAGGTAGATTTTCAGGATCCTCCCCAATAGCTTCAATTACCGATTTGTTATAAAATAATGTGTCGACAGACTGCAATATTGGAAGACCATACAATTTATCTTTCCACGTTGTTGATACTAGTGCGGAATCAACAAAGTCATCCATATCATATCCTTCTAAGTATGGATCCAGTTCCAAAAGCATTCCTACGTCGGCATATTGAGGCATTTGATCAGGAATTGCATAAAACACATCTGGACCGTTGTTTGCTGCCAGGGCCGTTAAAATCTTTTGATCACGGTTTGCCCAAGGAATGATTTCGATGTTAACCTCTGCATCATATTCTTCTTGAAATGATGTACTAATTTTATCCCACATTTCTTCTTCTTTCTCAGCATCCCCAGTAAACGGATGCGCCCAAACAGTGATCTCTCCACCGACTTCTCCTTCAGCACCTCCACTTGTGTCATTAGAACAGCCAGCTACAACAAGACCAATCACAAGTAATAAAGTAAGAAAACTAATCTTCTTCATAATTAAACCCCTTTCATTTTTTTAAATAAAAAGAAAATTTTGATTAAATAAAATATCCACCTCCCTATAGACCTTTAACCTGTCACTAAATTGCAATATATTCTTAAAAAAACGCTGTGACGGAAACAATAGCCAATAGATGATTGTAAGAGTTTGACTAGTTGAAATATTCTTAATGACTACTTTTATAGTATGTTTTTTTTGTACAAGAGACAAGTCTATTAATTGTCTTTAAATGCTGTTTACTAAGATTATTATCAATTTGCTGTATAATGAACACATAATGGATTTGTGGAGTGATAAAATGGGTGGCTGGGAAAAATTTAACCAAATTGTATACTGGATGCTGAAAATAGCTTACATCAACCTGTTATGGATCTTCTTTACTGTAATAGGGCTTATTGCTTTTGGAATTTTCCCAGCAACTGCTGCAATGTTTGCCATAACACGTAAATGGATAATTTTAGAGGAAAGGGACTTCAAGATTTTTCAAACTTTTTGGTCCTTCTATCGGCAAGACTTTTTTAAACTAAACGGTTTTGCACTTATCTTTATTGTAATCGGTTATTTCTTGTATTACGATGTGAGCTTTTTACAGTTGAATAGTGGCAGCTTCCGATTTTTAATACCGGTTGTCATGTTAATTGCTATTTCTTATGTAATCACATTATTATTTTTCTTCCCGGTATTTGTTCATTTTAAATTGAAATTCTTTCAATATATGAAGCAATCTTTTTTAATCGCACTTACATCACCTGTTGAGGTAAGCGGAATGATTCTGTCAGCATTCCTTCTTTATGCGATGGTTTATCTACTACCTGGTATTATTCCGCTATTCACCGGAAGTTTGCTCGCTGTTTGCCTGACGTTGTTAAGTAAACGGGCGTTTTTGAGACTAGAGAAGAAAATGGGTATGAGTGTTCAGGAACAAGGGTAGTGGTGATAGTGGAAAAACGGGCGGGAACATATTAGCTCCCACCCGTTTTTAATTCCTGACCAAATGTCTCTTTCATTCTTTCAACAGGATCATCTTCTATGGACGGATCCCATTCCAGTACTTGATCTTCATCTAGTAATCTTTGTTTTAATTTATTATAATCAACTTGTTGGACTGGTATATTTTCTTGATACGCTAATGCTACAGCCGATCCAGCCGACTGCCCAAGAATCATAAACACTGGTTCCATTCGAATCGAACCAAATGCAATATGAGAACTAGATAAACACACTGGCACTACGAGATTTGTACATTCTGTTTCTTTAGGTCTCAACGCTCGATACGAAATCGGATATGGTGATATCGGTATTTCCACATCCCCTTCATTCACGATTTTCCCATCAATTAATACCCGTCTACAATGATGGGAATCCATTTGATAGGAAGCAAGTCCAATAACGTCTTCCACGGTATCCTGCCCTAAACAATTACGATCTGTCATCACATAATCAGATACCATTCTTCTGCTTTCACGAATGTAAAGCTGTGGTGGCCAATGTCCTGTTTCTGCAAACTCATCCTTGGGAAGCCCCCACTCCGCTACCTCTTTTTGCACGTTTTCAGGAACATGTTCATCATTTGCTAAAAAGTATAGCATACCCAAGTTATAGTTTAGATGGTCTTGGAATATTTTATCCCGAGTTTCATAACTTCCATCAGGCCAGTCATAGTTCATTCCAATATGGTCCGTGGATGACCCGCCATAATTATTCAAATCTGTTTTGCCATTTGGTAGTTCGATATGTAAGTTCATTGCATCCCATACACCAGTTTGTATATAGCGTAATAATAAGGTAAAACGTTTTGGATCGTAGTTAGGTGGTTTCGGGAATGGAATGCGCTTTTTAGGATCTTTTGTTAAACAAATTCGAAAGTTATATGCCTGAATGCGCTTGTCTCCTGTTCCATTAACTTCTGATGTAATCTCTGTAATGCCTGGCAGCAGGCCACTATCCACCTCTCCTTCCTTAACAAAAGGATCGACATCCGTTTTAAAATTATGATGTGGATGGCCAAATTGAATTCCATTATACGTTTCGTTGTAGGTAGCATTTGACTCTCGTCCTACATAATATGTAATGCCCGCTTTCGCCATCAGGTCACCTTCATAGCTTGCGTCGATGAAGTACTTCCCGATAAATGTATTTCCATTTTCCATCGTAATTTTTCGAATTGCTTTTCCGCTCTTTAAAACTTTTTGTAGATGTTGCTGAAAGAAAACAGGGATATTATATTCCTCAATCCATTTTTTGAAAACATATTGTGCTGCCTTTGGCTCAAAAGTCCACTGCTCATCCCTACCGTAGTAATTTCCTAATCTTTTATAGAACTCTCGAGATAACCCGCCAATTGCTTCCTTTGCACCAAAGTCAGTAGCACCTAATCCGTTAGCGGTAATTCCACCTAGGTGTTTACTGAATTCGGCTATGACAACTTCAAGTCCCATTTTCCTCGCTTGAATCGCAGCCGTAATTCCCGCAGGTGTCGCACCATACACAACGAGTGCTGCTTGAATCTGGTGGTTAGCTTTTTCGGTTGTTCCGCTATAATAATTAAGGTTTTCGAAGCTCATCTTGTTTTTCCCTCCAATTATCCTTTGTCATTTTTAACGTTTGCATTAGATAATACAGATAAACGTTTATCATCTCCTCATTTGAGAAGGATGAAAAATTATTTTTATGTTGCCGTTTTAGCAGTTCGTAATCGAATTTTAGATTTTGTTTGTTCAGGTGTTGTAGGGCATTATCGAGATAATTAATAATGGAATCGATATCTCCTGTATAATCAACTTTTTCCGGATCTACTAATCTAGCAGGAAATAATGGCACATTCCAGCTTGTATGTTTGGATAGAATGGGTTCCAATTCCTTCAGTAACTTCTGGTATTGGTCTCCATTTTCTCCAAAAGCGGAGAAGAACTTCTGTGATGCTTCATTATAGTCCTTCCCCCAACTAAGCCCGGCATAAAAATAGTTATTAATTAGTTGTACCCACTTCCAAGGATACTTTTGGGTCATTTCTGAATTAGGATCTTTTGCGTGATATGGCACGATTAGATTTAATAGGCCGTTAATGTTTGTGATTTTGTAGCTCTGTATATCCTGGTTTATCATGTTCATCAATGGCGGAAAAATTTCGCTCAACATAAAATGATCGCTGTAATATTCTAGAACCGTTATCTTTTTGTTCTTTGTCGCGGTTTGCATTTTCCAATCAATTAAAGCATCGTAAGCTCGGATCTGTTCTTGGTTTGAGTGATCGATTGCTTGTGAATAATCACGGCCCCAATAGGCATAAAGCACATCTAGATGGGAGGAAGGTTTTGTTTTATCATCACGTTCAAGCATATTCCATGCCAATCCAGCATTATAGACGATATGTTCCACCTCTACGTCTAATTTTCGGGAAGTTATTTTAGTTTTTAGTTTCTCCATAAATGTGATGTAGGTTTGCATAAATCCGGAATCACTTACTCCAACATCCTCCGGCCATAGCGAAATCCGACTGATTATTGAATCCGCTTCACAGATCTCGATGATCTTGTCTATGACTAGATCCTGGATAGAATTATCTTTGGCAAAAAAACTTATATTTTGGGTCTTGGTATTGCCAACTTGTAATGTATTTATTAAAAAGGTGAGACTATGCCCACCTAATGTTACTTTCAAATCCCGTTTGGCTAATGCATCTATGATAGACGACCGCACCTCATCCCAGAGAAAGAAGGTAAAGAAGAACTCATTCAAGCCATTCTTCACTCCCCAATCGATTAATTGGTTTATGTAGGAAGGGTCGTTAATGGTTTCAATGATATTGCCACGCCGGGAAAATAAAGGCTCTTGAATTTGAACTATTTGGTTGGTATTTTTGTACTGCTGGTCAATTTTCTCTTCGAATCCTACCCACCGATAGCCAAACCGCTGCTCGCAAAATTGATACACACCATACAGAATAGAACGCTCTTCCTTCCCAACAATCCACACATCACTATGATCTTCCAAAATAGCAAACCCATCATGTTTCAGATAAAGTTTATTGATGCAGAAAGAAGATTCATTGTAGTCTGATTCTAGCATTAGGTGAATATGATCACCATCGAAGGATGTATTCGTACAAGCATCCTCCTTCTCCATTAACCTTCTTAATTCTTCAACCGCAAATAAAACCGTAATATGCTTGCTGTAATATAATACAGATTTCAATGGATTACCTCCTTTTTGTGCTCGATTTGGGTTTGGTGCGTTCACCCTTGGTTTGGACGCATTCAATCTTGGGTTTGGTGCACTCACCCTTGGTTTGGGTGCATTCAATCTTGGATTTGGTGCGTCTATCTTGGTTAAAGATAAAGTTTTATCGTAATTGGTAAGTGATCAGTTACCTGTGTATGCATCATGTTTTGATTTGAAAATTTAATAGACTTTGAGGTTAGAATGTAGTCGATCCTTCTATTTGGGTTATCAGCCGGAAATGTTACGGCATTCTCAATTTCTTTAAAACAATCTACAAAGTCCCCTTCATGTAATAACCACTTTATTTCTTCACTATTAGGTTCTGCGTTGAAATCCCCTAGCAATATTCTTGGCCTAACAAATGATGATGTAACTCTCGTAATTTCTTTTATTTGTGCCAATCGTTCTGATGTGTCCAAACCTAGATGTGTATTAAACACACTCACAAGAATTCCACCGACATCAATCTTCGTTCTTAGTAATCCACGTGGCTCATTCCCATAGCTGCTTAATTCGATATTCTCCGATTCGATGATTGGATACTTACTCAGAATAGCTATTCCATATTGTCTGGCTTTATCATGACCCCCTTCTGGATAAAGAGATAAATTAGCACCATATACATAATAATAGCCAAGTAACGTAGATAATTCTTTTGCTTGATCTTTGTAATTACTTCGGGATCCATAAAATTTATCAACCTCTTGAACTCCAATAATTTCTACATTAGCATCTCTCATGACTTGTGCAATTCTCTCTAAACTTAACTCACCATCTAGTCCTACCCCATGGTGAATGTTATAAGACATAAATTTAATAGCAACTTCTTCAGTTTTAGAGGTTAGGTTCATCAGTCTCTCTCCCATTCTTAGCATAGCTATCAAGCTGTTGTTATTTATTACTTTAAGGATATAAACAAGTCTTTAAAACGTCTTTATTAACTTTACTTACCATTTTTTAGTTGTGTTAACTGCTTTAGTTTCTAAACTGCTCCCTGGCTGGACTTACTACTTCACCTATATATCCCATACGCTCCATCTCCTTTCTTCTTTTAAACTCCAGTGTAAAAAATGGAAGGTACATAGGAATTGTTTAATTAGTTCCACTAAAAGCTTGATTTAATGACGAAGGATGCCGCACAGTCTGTCCACCTACCCTCCGTTTCGTGTCCCGTTTCATTAATTTCCATTATATTTCTTCCTATTTCAGCATAAGTGAACAATTATACTTGTCTCATTTAAAAATATTCTAAATACTTCAAATATGTGCGAAATCGTTAAAATAACTACCCAATCTGCAATTTGAACATACGAACAATTATTGATATTATCTAGATATTGTATATATTTTTGGTTTTCCATCGATATATAGTGATAAAAATCATATAATACTATATATTGATAACATGAGGAGGTGGAACTAATTAGCGATCTAATTAACTACTTTTTAAACAATTACGACATCTTATTCGGATTTACTGCGGAACATGTTCAGTTGGTTGGAATTGCTATTATTATCGCAATTCTTATCGGTGTCCCAGTAGGAATTTACATTACAACGAACGAAGAACTTGCTGAAACAATTCTTCAAATCACTTCCATCATTATGACCATTCCAAGTATCGCACTGTTTGGTATTATGATTCCTATCCTTTCTATTATTAATCAAGGAATTGGCTTTCTTCCCGCACTTATTGCTCTTGTTCTGTATTCTCAATTACCCATTATTCGTAATACATATACGGCAATAAATGATGTGGATCCAAACATTCGTGATGCCGCTATTGGAATTGGGATGACCACTTTCCAAAGGTTAAGAAAGGTGGAAATACCCAATGCCATGCCTCTAATTATGGCTGGAATTCGTACGGCAACCGTCTTGAACATTGGAATTGGTGCTATCGCTGCTTTTATAGGATCAGGTGGCCTTGGTGTATTAATAAATCAAGGGATTTCTCGATCCAATAGCACGATGATATTAGCAGGAGCCATTGCTGTATCGGTATTAGCTATTATTGCGGATTTATTTCTGAAATATGTGCAAAAACGATTTACTCCAAAGGGATTGAATAGCTAAAAAAGAATGTTCAAAAAGAGAGGTGACAGCGTATGATTCAATTTCAAAATGTTTCGAAAATATATGAAGGAGACGTTCAAGCGATCAATAATGTGTCCTTTAACGTCGATAACGGTGAAGTGGTTATTTTAATTGGTCCTTCTGGATGTGGGAAGACTACTCTGTTACGAATGGTAAATCAACTAGAGTCTATTACAGACGGAGAGATCAGACTTCATGGTAATAACGTAAAAGAGTTGAACAAAATCGAAATGCGTCGGAATATCGGCTATGTAATACAAAGTAACGGATTGTTCCCAAACATGACAATTGAAAAAAATGTGATGATCGTTCCCGATTTACTTGGTTGGGATAGAAAAAAACAGCGTGATCGGTTTCATTATTTAATGGAATTAATCGGTTTACATCCCGATGATTACAGAACAAGGTATCCTCATGAGCTTTCAGGTGGACAGCAACAACGAATCGGGGTGGCTCGTGCACTTGCTGCAGACCCACCCGTTATGCTGATGGACGAACCTTTTGGGGCGCTTGATCCTATTATCCGAAATCGTTTACAAGAAGAGTTTTTGCAAATTCAGCGAGAGGTGAAAAAAACGATTCTTTTTGTTAGTCATGACATTGATGAGGCGGTCAAAATGGGGGACAAGATTACCTTATTACGAAAGGGAGAAGTAATGCAATTCGATCGTCCAACGGAAATTTTAAACCATCCAAAAAATGCATTTGTTTCTGAGTTTGTTGGACAAGATCGAGTGTTGAAGAGCATGAGTTTATACTCGATCAAAGACCTTTCTCAAGCCATTTCTTTAAAACAGAAGGTGGAATCAAATGACACCAAAACCATTAAAGAAGATACGTCACTACGGATCGCTATCTCCATCCTTCTCAATCAAGAAGCAGACCAAATTATCGTTCTTGATGATGCTGGAAACAACTTAGGAAGCTTGACGCTCGATCTCATCGAACAATTCCTTCATAAAGAAGTGAAGCGAACTGAAATAAAGTGACCATAGAAATAAATGGAAAGGAGCGAAAAGATGAGCAAACAGAAACGTATTGCAATTATCGTAAAGGCTTTTTTCTGGATACTTGTTCTAGCTTTTTTCTACTGGGTTGTTACCAATAATATGTTTTCTAGAATTATAGAAGATCCAAATAAATTCTTTACATTACTAACCCAACATATAACAATCGTCATCGTGTCTAGTTTTATTGCAGTTTTAACATCGATTCCACTTGGTATTCTACTTACTCGGCCCAAGTTTCGACGTGGGGAATGGCTGGTAGTCAATATAGCAAATCTAGGTCAAACCATCCCAAGCCTGGCTGTACTGGCACTTGCAATGGGGGTATTAGGCATCGGGATGAAAGCAGCCATTGTCGCACTTTACGTCTATTCCCTCCTCCCAATTTTACAAAACACAATTGCTGGGATAGACTCAGTTGATTCAAAGACAAAGGATGCGGCTCGTGGAATGGGATTAACACCAAAGCAAATTTTGTGGAGAGTGGAGTTGCCAAATGCCGCCTTTTCCATCATAGCTGGAGTTAGAACTGCTTTAGTTATAAATATTGGCACAGCTGCACTAGCCTACCTGATCGGTGGAGGCGGGTTAGGTGTATGGATTTTTACAGGAATCCAATTATTTGATAATACGTACCTTATGTCAGGTGCTATACCCGTCACATTGCTTGCTATCTTAGTGGATCTAGGGTGTAGGGTGTTACAGTTTTTACTAGTACCAAAAGGGTTAAGGCTAGCTCGTGAGGCAATTAAATCATGATATAACGGAGGGCTTACAATGAAAAAAATCATATCACTATTTACTATTATTATTTTGATAACCGTGTTAACAGCTTGCTCAGGTAGCGGAAGTGCTGATAAAAAAATCACAGTTGGTGCTAAGAGCTTTACCGAACAATTTTTGTTGGCGAAAATGACGGCACTTATGCTTGAGGACAATGGATTTGAAGTAGATGAAAAAAGTAATATGGGAAGCAGTGCATTAAGAAAAGCATTAGAGAACAAGCAAGTTGATCTCACATGGGATTATACAGGTACAGGTCTCGTAACTTACCTCGGACAAGATCCAATTGCTGAAAAACAAAAGGCATATGAAACGTTAAAGCAAATAGATGAGGAAGAGAATGGAATTGTCTGGACAAATCTTGCCGACGCGAACAATACGTATACGATTATGATGCGAAAGGAACAATCTGAGGAATTAGGAATTACATCTATTAGTGATTTGGCAGACTATATGAACAACAGTGGAGATTTCCGCTTTGCGACAGATGCTGAATTTGCTAATCGTCCAGATGGGCTTCCAGGAGTAGAAGAAACCTATCAATTTGAATTCCCAGATGAAAATGTAAAGGAAATGTCGATCGGTCTATATTATGATGCATTGAAAAATGAAGAAGTTGAAACAGCTGTAGGATTTGCTACTGATGCACGAATTCAAGCATTTGATTTAGTTAATCTTGAAGATGACAAATCCTTCTTTCCTTCCTACAATGCCGCAATTGCAATGACAGATGAAACCTATGAAAAGTACCCAGAAATTGAAGAAATCTTCAAACCACTTTCCGATATGCTAGATGGAGAAACATTAATGGATCTCAATTATCAAGTGGATATTGAAGAAAAAAGTGTGGATGAAGTAGCAGAAAATTTCTTAGTTGAAAATGGATTGTTGGACGAATAAGTATGGATCAAACGTGTAGCGCTATTACCTAAATAGCGCTACACGTTTGTCACCCTACAATTGCTTCCAGCTGTTCCAATTCCCCAGAAATCTCCTCATAAATCGTATCCGTAATCGAAAAATCGATTGAATCCACATAGATATTTTCTAATTTATCATGTAACCGTTTGGCTTCCTGCAAATAGGAGGTACCTTTTTTCATAAACGATTTATATTCATCTGTTAATTGTTTAATATCCTTCTCAAATTTTTCATCTGTTCCAGAATTGACGGTTAGCTCATAAAGGTCAATTACTTCATCACTTGGACGATCCGGAAAATACTCGTGTGGATCCGTACTATCAAATAGACAGAAATCCAGCTCCCGTACGATAACCATATCTAAACTTTCAGGGTCAAATCCACAATGATACACCTCTACATCAAACCCGCGTTCTTCGGCAGCAGCAGCTATTTTTTTAAGTAATGTTGATTTCCCTGTACCAGCCCGACCTTTAATAAAAAAACGTTTCTTAATATTTTCTGTAATATTTGGAATGAAATCTACTGAGCCTTCAGGTGTAGCCGCTCCAAAAAAGCGGTGCTTTACATTAGCATTTTTTCCAACAACTTTGTTGTCCTGATAAAGACGTTCGATTAAATTCCGTGTGACGTCGTCCGCTTTTTCAAAGTCCATATTTGAAATATAAATTTCTTCTAACTCGTCATGAACACGCAATCCAGTTGCAAAAGAATCATATGCAGCTTGAAATGCATCACTTATTTTTTCCTGATATTTTTGGATAACATCTTTTTGTTCAGCTAAACGATTGGAGTCCCAGGCAACACCTAGATTAACATATTCTTCGATCGCACCAGGTACACTTGGTTCCAGCACATGTGGTGCAGTACCATCAAACATACCGAACTTTAAAGCAGGAATGATTAATCCGTCTAATGAGTTGTTATCAGAAGAACAATGGATACGCTCGATATCGTATCCTTTTTCTTTCCATGCTTCTCCAAGTTTTTTTAGAAGTGTTGATTTTCCTGTTCCTGGCCCACCTTTAAGAATAAACACACGTTCTAGACCTTGCATGTTGGATTCGAATACTCCATAAAATCCTTTTGCCGTGTTACCACCAGCATAGTAGTTAAGTTCCTTGCCAGCCATTGTTTCACTCTCCTTAAACATTGAATAGGAACCTCCATAATTCTAATGTATGGGTGTATGACTAGAAATGTTCATAATACTTTTTCGATGACAGATCTACTATGTGACCTTTATCCGCATAGGACAAACAATAGGATCATATATAAGATACAAACGGTAGAAAGGACGTGATGCTTTGATAAAAGTTAAATTTCTATCACCATCACAAATCGAAACGTATTTCCAAGATGACGTAAATGAACAGTTTTTACAAGGCCGCCTTCAGGCATATGAAAAAAATCGTTCCTCCATTCCTTTTTACGTCGAGGAAGTAAATGGTTCCTACTTTTTATATAACGGATTTAAGTTTATGGATGCAATGAAGCGATCGGAACAAAACAAACCTATACCATGCTATGTATTAACAAAAAAAAGAAGTGAATTGAAGCGCCTTTTACACTTATTATGGCAAGGCACACACTGTGAGGCGACAAATTGGAAATTCAAATATAAACTCATCAAACAATTAACCGAAAAATTCCAGCTAACTCCATCGGAAATAGCTGCGTTTCTTCAGATCAACGAAAGAGAAATTTCTGTTTACTTAGTTGAGGAGCATGTGCCCGACTATTTTAAGAAAAAGGCGATCCAAACACATACCACTCAGCTTGTCAATCGGATTAGTAGTATTGGGGTCATTCCTGAGTCTCACAAAAAAGAATTATATCAATTAGCAGTTGATCAGCAACTGACACATAAACAACTAAATTGGACGCTTAGTTTTTATTACACAAACTTTTATGGTGCATATTCGAACCCACCAACAACAATATAGCCCACTAGACACATAATAGCCGATAGCACCTCGATGGCGCTATCGGCTACACGTTAATCATTTGTCGCTTTTTCCATTAGTTCTTTTTTCTCCTCTTCCGTAAACATTCGTGAGCGAGTCAAAAACCGTTTCCCCTCTGGACCCTCTACCGAGAACATCCCTCCTCTTCCATCAACTACATCGATGATCAACTGCGTGTGCTTCCAATATTCATATTGATCCTTAGACATATAGAAAGGGGTGTCACCTACAGAGCCTAACAAAACATCCGAATTGCCTACTCTAAATTCTTCGCGAGGGTAGCACATTGGCGAACTTCCATCACAACAACCACCAGATTGATGAAACATTAACGGTCCATGTCTTTGCTTTAACCGATCTATTAAGGCTAACGTCGCATCTGTCGCTATTACTTTCTCTACCATTGTAAGTGTTAACCTCCTTCAAAAGGGACAGTAACGCAAATGGAATACTGTCCTTTTTCAAACTGAAAATGGTTTTCGCTATTGTTTTTCAAAGCATTTCAACTAGCTCTCCTAATCCCTAGAAATCTAGTATTAGTGCGTGTTCATTTTCAAACAACCTCTATTCGCGTTAAAAAAATCCAAGCTTATCGGTGCTGTAACTAACCAATAGATTTTTTGTTTGTTGATAATGGGACAGCATCATCTTATGGTTTTCTCGCCCGATTCCTGATTTCTTATAACCACCGAAGGCAGCATGTGCAGGATATGCATGATAACAATTTGTCCATACACGCCCAGCTTCAATTTCTCGTCCAAAACGATAAGCAGTATGCATGTTTCTCGACCAAACACCTGCACCTAGCCCGTAAAGTGTATCATTTGCAATAGCTAATGCTTCCTCATCATCCTTAAAAGTAGTCACAGAAAGTACCGGTCCAAAAATCTCTTCTTGGAAAATGCGCATCTCATTTGATCCTTTAAAGATGGTAGGTTTCACATAATAACCATTCTTAAGCTCCCCTTCAAGCGTATTCCGTTCCCCGCCTACTAGTACGTCTGCTCCCTCTTGCTTACCGATATCGAGGTATGATGTGATTTTTTCCATTTGCTCCATCGAAGCTTGAGCACCCATCATCGTCTCTGTATCTAGTGGATGACCAATCTGGATAGCTTCCACCCGCTTTAGAGCCCGTTCCATAAAGCGATCATATATGGATTCATGAATTAACGCTCGGGATGGACATGTACACACTTCCCCTTGATTTAAGGCAAACATGACAAGTCCCTCGATTGCCTTATCTAAGAATGCATCGTCTTTTTCCATGACATCAGCAAAAAAGATATTGGGAGATTTTCCACCAAGCTCAAGTGTAACTGGAATAATATTTTCAGATGCGTATTGCATGATTAAGCGGCCTGTTGTGGTTTCACCAGTAAAGGCAATTTTAGCGATTCGGCTATTTGATGCTAATGGTTTTCCAGCCTCTACCCCGAAACCATTCACGACATTGACCACACCAGGTGGTAGAAGATCATGGATTAGTTCAAGTAATATATGAATAGATGCTGGAGTTTGTTCAGCAGGTTTTAAAACAACAGCATTCCCAGCAGCAAGTGCAGGTGCAAGTTTCCAAGTAGCCATAAGAATCGGAAAGTTCCAAGGGATGATTTGGCCAACTACGCCAAGGGGTTCATGGAAATGATAGGCTACCGTGTCATTATCAATCTGGCTCAAACTTCCTTCTTGAGCCCGAATGGAGCCCGCAAAATAGCGGAAATGATCAATGGCAAGTGGGATATCTGCAGCCAATGTTTCACGTACGGCTTTTCCATTATCCCACGTTTCAGCAACTGCTAATTTTTCTAGATTTGCTTCCATTCGATCAGCGATTTTGTTGAGTATATTTGCCCTTTCAGTCGGCGAAGTTTTTCCCCAGCTATCCTTCGCCTCGTGCGCTGCATCCAATGCAAGTTCCACATCATCTGCAGTTGAACGTGCTATTTGACAAAACACTTCACCCGTTACTGGTGTTACATTGTCGAAATACTCCCCATTTACAGGTTCTTTCCATTCTCCTCCGATAAAATTACCATACCTCTCCTTGAACTGAACGATGGCACCTGGACTGTTTGGCGAATCATACTTCATTGTATTTCCTCCCTTTGAAAGCGTTTTCATTTGGTTTGGTGAAAGATTCATAGTTGTTATCCTTATAATTATAGTATAGCAAATTGAGTAGTTTTATTACAAATATTCTGTCTTTTGTTTGGGCGTTATTTTCCTGAGAGTACCATTCCTACTGTAAATGCTTATCTTTAATTGCTTAATGTTTAACTTTCAATCGCATTAAAAAAAGAGGCCGTAGCCTCTTTTTTTTAAACAAACCGATCTATGGCTCCCTTTAAAAGGATGTTAAAAAAGTCACCAAATGTGATAAGTGGTGCATCTGCTCACCCACGACGGGCTGGTCCAGCGTTTGACACAGGACGTGGCGTTCTTAGTCGACCTTCTAATTTACCGACTTATTGAGCACACACTTTAATCAATTTTAGGTAGCACCTTTATTTCCTTTGCCATTGTTGAATGGCATAAAGGGCACGTCGGTGTTTCATCAAAAGTGAAAGATTCTCTCATCCAACCTGAACATTCGTCATCAGTACATGTCCAAATAGATGTTTCCACTTCCGGGGCAGGTTCTTTTTTGCCATGAAAATAGGCCATATCACTATCCCCTTTCTAATTCCATTACTTCTATTATACACTATTTTGGTTTCGATTAGTACTGGTTAAGCAAAATTTGGATTTTTCCTCTGCTTTTGAGGTGCATCTCTATTTCAATCCCAAGTATTAAACGCTTTAAGTGTGTGTTCAAAGAGTCGACAAATCAGAAGCATGCAGATGCGTAGCTTATCATTTGGTGACTTTTTGATCATCCTCTATAATTGATACACAGAATTTATAAGGGGGCGTAGTAATGAAGGTACTTGGACTAATTGGTGGAATGAGTTGGGAATCCTCTTCCGAATATTATCGTAAATTGAATCAGGCAATTGCCCAAAAATTGGGTGGACTCCATTCTGCCGAGTGTATCCTATATAGTATTGATTTCAATGAAATCGATCTACTTCAACGTCAAGGAGAATGGGAAAAAGCTGGGCAAAAAATTGCTACTATCGCAAAAAAGTTGGAGAATGCAGGGGCAGAGTTGCTATTATTATGTACCAATACCATGCATAAAGTAGCTGATACTATTGAGCGGGACTTATCGATACCACTTGTTCACATTGGAGATGCGACCGCTAAAGAAATTACTTCTGCAGGTATATCCAAGGTGGGATTACTAGGCACAACCTATACGATGGAGGAAGACTTTTACCACGATAGACTGAATAAACACGGTGTCAAGGTGATTACCCCTAATAACGAAAACAGAAGCGAGTTGAATCGGATCATTTTTGACGAGCTTTGCAAAGGTATTTTTGTAGATGATTCAAAAGAGAAGATAATAAAAATGCTCCAGTCATTAAAAGAACAGGGTGCAGAAGGAATTGTTCTTGGCTGTACCGAAATTCCATTGATTATAAAAGATGAGGATAGTCCCCTTCCCATTTTTAATACATTGGAAATTCACGTTCAGACCGCCGTTAACCTTGCATTGAGTTAAAGTGGAACGGCTGTAGCGTTTAGTTACAGCCTTTCTTGATCAGATACATTTCGTATTGACAAACTTATGCTTGCTCTTTTAGAATTTTACCCGCCAGTGCATACAGTACGACCGTTGAAACGAAATGTGAGGAATTGTCATTTGGATCGTTTTGTGGGTAAACTTCAACATAATCCATACCACGTATACCTAGCTTGGAAAATTCGTGTACCAACTCCACTAACTCATAGGAAGTAAGGCCATTTCCGTCAACTGGACCACCTGGATTAAATGCAAAATCAAGCACATCACTACAAATACTTAGATAAACAGCTTCTGTTCCTTGACTTGCAATATCATAAGCGCGTTTTGCTAGTGCGACTAAATCATTACTCTGTCTGACTTCTCGTGATGAAATCGTGGTTGCCCCTACCTCATCAGCATACTTTCCGGTTTCCGGCTTGTTTCTCGGACCGTGGATGCCCATGTGTACGATGCTTTCATTTCGAACGCTTTCACTTTCATAAATACGTGCAAAAGGAGTACTTCTTGCATACAAATCACCTTCATAATCAGGGTGATTATCATAATGCGCATCCAAATGAATAATGCCAACTTTACCATCCACTTCTTCACTTAAAGCCTTCACAATCGGATACGTAACACCATGGTCGCCGCCAAATGCTACAGGAAATTTTCCAGTCTTCCAAACTTTTTTGGAAAAATTTTCGATACGTCTCATCGTTTCAATCGTGTCAGCTGGAACGACATCAATATCGCCCAAATCACCTATTTTATAGTGACTTAACACATCCATATGGTTAAGCTCAGGCAAATAGCCCGAATAGCGAGCAGAGTTTAGTCGAATAACCTTTGGTCCAAGCTCACAGCCAGTGTAGTCACCCCAAGTTACAGAACCTTCCCACGGAACACCATAAATTAAGACATCTTGCTCGTCTATATTTTCATCCTGAAATGAAACCTTTTTACCACCTAGAAAACATGGCGTATTTCCATAAATTTTTTCATTACTCATGGTGTATCTCTCCTTTAAATGGATCTGCTTATTATTCTATATTATCTAATCTTTTGCTACTTTCAAAGTTTTACGCGTAGAAAGTGTCCGTACACTCCATTTTAATTTGGAAGTGTCACGGACACCGTGTTAGAAAAGGCTCATAACCTATAATTGATGCTCATCGCTTACTAGTGCATGCGATGAATGTAAAGTTACTAGTTTTCGTATAAAAAAGGTTCCCATTAAACGATTTATTTTACACCAGCAACTTTATCATATTCTTCTTTCACTTCATCGGAAGGACCTTGACCGATAAGGCTAAACAGTATGATTGCAATACTAGAAAAAAGGAATCCTGGTACCATTTCATATAGCGCTGAACCTGTGTACTGCCAAGTGAAAATGGTAATCCCACCGACGATAATTCCTGCAAGAATGCCGTTACGGGATGTCTTTTTCCAAAATAAAGAGAATAGAATCGCTGGTCCGAATGTTGCACCAAAACCAGCCCATGCATAAGACACAAGATCTAGAACTGAACTATTCTCATTCCAAGCAAGGAAGAGTGCAATAATCGCAATTACTAATACAGATATACGCCCTACCCATACTAATTCATTTTCCGATGCATCTTTTCGTAAATACTTTCTGTAAAAGTCTTCAGAAAGAGCACTTGATGACACGAGTAATTGGGAGTCAACTGTACTCATGATTGCCGCAAGTACTGCTGCTAATAAAGCACCTGCTATCCATGGGTTATATACAAATTGTACAAGCTGAATGAACACCTGTTCCGGATCCTCTAATGGTGTGTCAAAGGTAACGATCCCTAACATACCAACGATAAGTGCTGAATAAAGCGGAAGTACAAGGCCCAGTGATACGCTGATTAACCTTGCTTTGCGAATTTCTTTATGGGAACGAATTGCCATAAAACGTGCAAGAATGTGTGGCTGACCAAAGTAACCAAGTCCCCACGCAACCGCAGAAATAATACCAATAAAACCAATCGGACCAGCGGCTTCCCATAAAACACCTCCGGGTTGATCATAGGAAGTACCCTGGAATGCATTTAAGAGACTTTCGTCAATTGAACCCAATGCATTAAATAACCCGCCAAATCCACCAATTTCGATTAATCCATAGATTGAAGTAAACAATAATGCTAAAAACATGAGGAACCCTTGTATAAAGTCCGTATAACTAACCGCCAAAAAGCCACCGAGGAATGTGTAGCTAACAATAATAAGTGCACCGACAACTAAGGCAACTTGGTAACCCATTCCAAATGTACCTTGGAATAGCTTTGCCCCTGCAACAAGTCCTGAAGCAGTATAAAACAAGAAAAATACCAAGATAAAAAGTGCTGAAATTACTCGTAATGAATTTGAATGATCACGAAAACGGTTTTCAAAAAATTCTGGTAGTGTAATAGAGTCTTTGGAGTACTCTGTATATACACGGAGACGCTTCGCAACATAGGTCCAGTTAATGGTAGCACCAACAGCAAGACCTACTGCAATCCATAAACTCCATTGCCCCATGCCTGAAGCATATGCAGCACCTGGTAAACCAATTAATAACCATCCACTAAAATCACTGGCTGCTGCTGAAAACGCAGTAACCCAGCTGCCAAGTTGACGACCGCCAAGTACATAATCAGATAAAGTATTCGTCATTTTATACGTTATAATTCCAATTGCCATCATAACAGCTAAATAAACAATAAAAGTGATCGCTGTTGCAGTCATTAGCTTTCATCCTTCCCCTCTTTAAAATATGTGATGATTACCCAAACCACTAGCAACGGCATTGGAACGGCAAACCAAAACATTGTCCAACCAGTAAGTGTAAACTCTTCCATTTTTAAGCCTCCTTATCATTTGTAATATCTATATGAAAAATATTACTTCTTTAAGAGGTTGTTCAAAATCCTCCTGTCACTTATTAAAACTTAACCCTCGCAATGAATAAAAGTCTTAGTTTTGTAAGTGAATTTACTAAAATTCTGTCTGTAGCAATGTCAAACCAGTTCGTGCTGAGCGTGAATTTTGACCCCTCTTCACCTCCTAATTTCATCCAGACAATTATAATTCGTTTGCTTGGAAACACGCAGAATACCAAAATGTACAGCCAATTAAAATATATAAAATTCTGACTATAAAGTCAATAATTTTGTTATTTTGCAGGGGTTTGATAGAATTTGTTGAATGATCTTTACATGGCATAAAGAGGATATTTTTGCAAAAATGAAATGATCGAATAGGAAAATAGTCGGTTGTTATGAACACTTTATGCAGACTTTAGGACAGTATGCGGATTTCCCACAAAATCACATACTAAGAAACCAATCTCCCAAAATATATTCGGGGGATTGGTTCGTTTCTACTTAAATGCCTTCTTAACTGCAGCTAGTACCTCATCCAGTGATTTACCCATGCCGGATTCCACGGCTCCAACGTAGGATCCCTCTAACAATGGTAGGTCTACTGCAACTTTCACATCTTCTGATTCAGATAATTCAACTGCTACTTCTGCATTCATCATCGCACTCCCTAGGTCGTAAAAAAGCAATACGCCTTTTCCACCATCAGCACGTTCAATTGCAGCTTGAATTTTTTCAACACTTGTTCCGATCTCATGATCATCTGTTCCACCAGCTGTTTCCACAGGGACTTCCTTCATTACTTGGCGAATGATATCTTTGATTCCTTCTGCCACTTTGGGGCTATGTGAGATTAGTACGATTCCAACGTATGCCATAGATATTATTCCCCTTCCTGCAGTACCTCTGCTAGTGACTGAAACAAGTAAAACGACGAAACGGAGCCTGGATCTAAATGTCCTTTAGACCTTTCTTTTAAATATGCTGCACGACCTCTAATCGCTATAATATCCTTGGTTGATTCCATTGCAACTTTGGCTGTCTCTTCCAATTTTCCAGGTTCAAACTCGCTGTTTTCCTGTAAAAATCGTAGCACTGGTGCCCAAACATCTACTAACGTCTTTTCTCCTTCGTTTGCTTTACCCCTTTGCTGAATACCATTCAATGCTTCCTGCACCCCAGCTGTAAAAGCATCGTGATCAACAGGATCCTTCCCTTTAACAGACATAGATAGTTTCAAAAATGCTGTTCCGTATAATGGACCAGATGCGCCTCCGACCTTTGACATTAGTGTCATGGCTACATCCTTCGTTAGATCAGAAACCGTATCATATTGTGAAGTAGTTGTTTTGTTTATTACCTCTTGGAAACCACGCGCCATATTAATCCCGTGGTCACCATCTCCAATTGCCTGATCAAGAGATGTGAGATATTCCTTATTATTTTGAATTTTATCGTTTAGTTTTTCAATCCACTTCAAAACCGATTGTACGTTAAGTTCCACTTAAATCCCTCCTTGTTAACTGCTGAATGCTGGTGTTACTGCTTCTGCTTCCAGTAATTCTTTAAGCTCATCGTCAAGCTTTAGTAATGTAACAGAACAGCCAGCCATTTCGAGGGATGTCATATATTCGCCAACGAACGTTTTATATACTTTTATTCCTTTTTCAGCCAAAATTTCATGAACACGAGCATTAACGATAAAGAGCTCCATTTCAGGAGTGGATCCTAATCCATTCACCATAACAGCAACTTCTGATCCGCTATAGTCAATGTCTTCTAATACTTTTTGTGTTAATTCCTCGGCAATTTCATTTGCAGAGGCAATTTCTTTACGCTCGATTCCTGGTTCACCGTGGATTCCCATACCGATTTCCATTTCGTTGTCATCAATTTCAAAACTAGGCTTACCTGCAGCAGGAACCGTACATGGTGTTAACGCCATTCCCATAGATCGCACATTTGCTACAACTTTTTCAGCAACTGCCTTGACATCCTGCAATGATCCACCTTGCTCTGCCTTTGCTCCAGCAATTTTATGAACAAAAACGGTTCCAGCAATCCCACGGCGTCCAGTAGTAAAGGAACTATCCTCCACTGCAACGTCATCATTAACAATTACTTGCTCAACATCGATTCCTTCAGCTGCAGCCAGCTCTGCTGCCATTTCAAAGTTCATCACATCGCCAGTATAGTTTTTGATGACAAGGAATACACCAGCACCACCATCAACTGCTTTAATTGCCTCGTACACTTGATCTGGAGTTGGGGAAGTAAAAACTTCTCCTGCAACGGCAGCATCAAGCATTCCTTTTCCTACATAGCCGGCATGTGCTGGCTCATGACCACTTCCACCACCACTTACTAGTCCGACTTTGTTTGAAACAGGAGCATTTTTACGAGCTATAACTGTCGTATTAGGTAATTGCTTGACATCATTTGGAAAAGCTGCAACAAACCCTTTCAGCATGTCTTGGACAACCTGGTTTGGATCGTTCATAATCTTTTTCATCTGTATCCCTCCAAGGAAAATGTTTTAAAAAACGATTTTTTTAATACGATTCATGGTGAAAAAGTAGCCAAGTTGTTATTTTAATTGTACATAAATTTGATTTGCTAAAACAAATTAGAAGTATACCCACTTACATGGATCATGAAACAACAGGGTGTGTCGCTTCATGAAGTAGCTGATCAAGCTCCTCTGTGTATTCGTTTATACGTTCTTCAGTCCAGTTAAACAGTTCTCCCATATAGTTGATAACCGATTCTTTGTGTGTGCGAACCCATTCGATATGAAAGAAAATGGCACCGGTTCTTCTAATGAAGAAATCGACCGGCTTATACGCCAGTTCATGCTCAATCGCATAGCGCAGCATCGCATAAACAACAGGTTCTAAATTTACTTGTTCCGCTTTATTCTTATCCGTGTCGAACAGATGAAATAAAACATCCACGTTTGAACCATATCGTTGGACAAGCTGTTTGGCCGTTGCTTCAGATAAGCCAAGTGCCATACCTTCTTGTGTCTTTTTTTGTAAAAAAGCTGGAAATCCCTGCGATCCACCAACGTCTCCTCCCGAAATCGGAAGGTGTTCTGTTTGCGTTCCAGGGTAGCTTTGTCCACCATCTTTTTCCAACTGTTCAGCAACAATATCTAGAACGCTTTCGGCCATTTTTCGATAACCCGTAAGCTTTCCACCTGCAATCGAAATAAGATTGGATTCAGAAACAAAAATCTCATCCTTACGAGAAATTTCAGATGGATCTTTTCCCTCTTCATGGATAAGTGGACGTAACCCCGCCCAACTAGATTCTACATCTTCTGAATTTATTCCTGCATCAGGGAACATGTAGTTTATTGCATCAATCACATAATCCCTATCTTTCTCTGTCATCGTAGGATGGGATATATCCCCTTTATATACCGTATCCGTCGTACCAACGTACGTTTTGCCTTCACGCGGTATAGCGAAAACCATTCGACCATCTGGTGTATCAAAATAAATTGCTTGTTTTAATGGGAAACGTTCCCCATCAAATACAAGGTGGATTCCCTTTGTTAACTGAAGCGTTTTTCCTTTTTTCGAGTTATCTTTTTCCCTAATGGTATCAACCCATGGTCCAGCAGCATTTACGATTTTCTTCGCGTAAATGTTATGTCTAGAACCATTTATTTGATCTTCTACCTCTACTCCTACCACTTTATTATCTTTATAAAGTAATTCGACAACCTTTGCATAGTTAATAGATAATGCACCTTTTTCAACAGCTTTTTTCATTACCTCCATCGTTAAGCGTGCATCATCGGTTTTGTATTCTACGTAGTAACCAGCACCCCGTAGGTCTTGTTTATTTAATAAAGGCTCACGTTTTACCGCTTCTTGTACGCTAAACATTTTTCTCCGCTCACTTTTTTTGACCCCAGCAAGAAAATCGTAAACTCTCAGACCAATATTTGTGGAAAAAGGACCAAATGTTCCACCTTTATAAAATGGGAGCATCATCCATTCAGGTGTCGTAACGTGTGGGCCATTTTCATAAACAATCGCACGTTCCTTCCCTACTTCTGCAACCATTTTCACTTCAAACTGCTTTAAATATCGTAGTCCACCATGAACAAGCTTCGTGGATCGACTAGACGTTCCTGCAGCAAAGTCTTGCATTTCTACTACAGCCACTTTCATTCCTCTAGTCGCAGCATCAAGCGCAATTCCTGCACCTGTGATACCCCCACCAATCACGAGTACATCAAGAGATGCATTTTCCATTTTTGTGTAGGTTTCGGCTCTTTGCAAGCTGGAAAACACCATAACCATCGCTCCTTTTTTTATCAGTTCGCAACGATGTATTTCCTCTCTGATCTCCATTTCTCTCAAAGAAAAACATGCATTGATTCATTGTTTGTATTCCCGTATGGAGAACACTCTACTCTATTTACTTTTAGTGTCAAAACAAGCACTTTGAGTAGAACAAAAGAGACCACAATTACACCCTATGAATCATCTATAGAGGTTTGTGGTCTCTCGAATTCTCCGCCCATACTATTAACTTTGTGTTAAGTGTACCACGAACACGATAGGATAGAAAGGTTTATTCAAGATTATTTAAATGCTCTTGTTGCATCAACCGCTTTTTTCCAACCATCATATAGTTCATTGCGCTTAGATTCGTCTAAATCATCTGTAAATGTGCGGTCAATTTGCCATTGTTGCGCAATTTCTTCTTTATCCTTCCAATAACCAACAGCCAAGCCAGCAAGATATGCCGCACCTAGTGCAGTTGTTTCTTGAACTACTGGGCGATCAACTGGAACACCCAAAATGTCGCTTTGGAATTGCATTAAGAAATTGTTTTTAACCGCTCCACCATCAACACGTAATGTCTTAAGATCGATTCCAGAATCTGCAATCATTGCATCAAGAACGTCTTTTGTTTGATATGCTAGAGACTCAAGTGTTGCACGAACAAAGTGTTCTTTTGTTGTACCACGAGTTAGCCCAAATACAGCACCACGTGCATCACTATCCCAGTATGGTGTTCCGAGTCCAACGAAAGCTGGTACTAAATAGACACCGTCAGTAGAGTCTACTTTAATCGCTAAATCTTCACTTTCTGGCGCGCTTTCAATTAGCTTCAAACCGTCACGCAGCCACTGGATAGCAGAACCAGCTACAAAGATACTACCCTCAAGCGCATATTCTACTTTTCCATCCACACCCCAGGCTAAAGTTGTAAGTAATCCATTCTTAGAAGGGACACCTTTTTCGCCAGTGTTCATCAACATGAAGCAACCAGTTCCATATGTGTTCTTAGCCATCCCTTTGTCAAAACAAGCCTGCCCAAACAATGCTGCCTGCTGATCACCTGCAATACCAGCTATTGGCACTTCATGACCGAAGAAGTGGTAATCGACTGTTTTCGCATATACTTCAGAAGATTGATGGACTTCTGGAAGCATAGATTTTGGTACTTCTAAAATATCTAATAATTCATCATCCCATTTGAGATCATAAATGTTAAACATTAACGTACGTGAAGCATTAGAGTAATCCGTAACGTGAGCTTTTCCACCAGATAACTTGTAAACGAGCCATGTATCAATCGTACCGAAAAGCAAATCACCATTATCTGCTTTTTCTCTTGCACCTTCTACATTGTCAAGAATCCATTTTACTTTTGTTCCAGAGAAATATGCATCGATTAATAGACCTGTTTTTTCTCTAAATGTATCATTATAACCCTTTTCACGTAGTTCCTTACAAATATCATCCGTTTGACGAGATTGCCAAACAAGTGCTTTATATACGGGCTTTCCAGTATTTTTATCCCAAACTACCGTTGTTTCTCGTTGGTTTGTAATCCCGATTGCCTCTACTTGATCAGGATCAACATCAGCCTTTCTCAAAACTTCTGCCATACAGGAAGAAACAGAAGTCCAAATTTCATTTGCGTCGTGCTCTACCCAGCCTGGCTTTGGAAAAAATTGTTCAAATTCCTTTTGAGCCGTTTCCACAATTTCCCCTTTGTGGTTAAACAAAATCGCACGTGAACTTGTTGTACCTTGGTCTAAAGATAAAATAAATTTTTCACTCATTACGAATTCTCCTCCTTATATTGTCTAGCTAGCTTTTTCTACTTTTTCCGAGGGAGTGGCATCACCCTTTTTTAATTCAGCATTTGCAGCTCCTATTAAAATCACCGCAACAAGTACGCTTACTCCCCAAAATGCACCTGTGAATTCACCTGTGAAAATCGCCTGATAGAATAGCCCTCCATAAATACCGCCTAGTGCAGGACCAACAATCGGAATCCACGCATATCCCCAATCAGAACTTCCTTTACCCGGAATAGGCAAAACTGCATGAGCAATTCTAGGGCCAAGGTCACGCGCTATGTTAATTGCATAACCAGTTGTTCCACCAAGGGACATACCAATTGCAACGATTAGCGCACCAACGATTAATGGATTCAATCCTTCTGTAAATTGGTTTGCACCAATGAATAACAATCCCATTACAAGAACAAAAGTACCGATAAGTTCACTTACTAGGTTTGAAAGTGGGCTACGTACAGCAGGGTCCGTTGAGAAAACTGCTAATTTTGCGCCCTTATCTTCTGTTTCTCTCCAATGCGGAAGGTATTGGAAGAAAACAATAACTGCACCAATAAATGCACCGATAATTTGAGCTGTTATATACATTGGAACCTTAGCCCATGGAAAATCACCAACTGTAGCTAATCCCAAAGTAACGGCAGGATTAATATGTGCCCCTGAAATACTACCAACCGCATATACTGCCATTGTAACGGCAAGCCCCCAGCCGATTGTAATGAGAACCCAGCCAGCACCTTCTGCTTTTGACTTTTTCAAAACAACACCACCAACAACGCCGCCACCAAAGATGATAAGAATCATAGTACCAATTAGTTCAGCTAAAAATTCCGACATGACGAACTTCCCCCTTAAATTAAGAATTCTCGAATTCAAGTTAAAAAATGCAAACCCTTTCACAAAACATACAGAAAACCCACACTCCAAACAGACATACTTTTTGTAAAAGCATTGTTTGTAGTGTGGGTCTCCAATTCTCCATCACATTTCTTAACTTGTTACATTTAATTTAACCGATTTAGAAAACGCTGTCAATCATTTTTTTATTTTATTTTTGTGATTTTACCATAAATCCGTTCTAGATGTTGTAACCGCCATAGCACCACCATCATAAGCATTTTGTATATCTTCCTTTGTTCGAATGAGCCCTCCTGCAACGATGGGTAGTCCAGTACGCTCATTTATTTCTTTTATCATTTTCGGTACTAATCCTGGCAGCACTTCGATGTAATCTGGTTTCACATTGTTCATTATTTTTATATTATGATCAAGGGCATGGCTATCTAATACAAACAGGCGTTGCACAGCTAAAATCCCATGTTTCTTTGCAATTGAAATGACGTTACCTCTAGTGGAAATAATTCCATCCACTTTTAACTCATGAAGTAAATATTCCATGCCAAATTCATCTGCTTTCAGACCTTGAATCAAGTCCGTATGTACCAGCACTTTTTTATTCTTTTGTTTCGCGTATCTTACCAAATTACCAATTTGTGAGATCCTCGTCTCCAAAAAAATAATATACTTATGATTACTTTCCAAGGCTCTTTCAAAATCCTTGTAATTTCGAATAGCTGGTATAACCCCTTTCAATTCAGACATACCAATCCCTCCATTTTTGGATTTATTTTATGTATCGTTTAATGTTCAGTACTATTTATACATGTCCGTTTCTCTAAGATAAGTATAATGTATTTTTTACATAAGCGGAATAAGTTAGTCTTCATCAGCACATGAGGTCATTCATATCCTCAACCATTGTATGCGTTCCATCACAATGGTTAGGCTATTAATGGAGGTGATTACAAATGAAATACATAATTGTTTGGACAATGACGCTTATTATTATTGCTGGTAGCTCGGTCAACGTAACCGACACCCAATTACTTGCAACTGAAAATAATGAAAAAAAAGCTGTTACACTCGATATAAAGCAAGAACAAATGTCATCTCACTTGCTCAAAGATGAACTTGCAAAAAACAATGCGCAAGCCCTCACTCCTTTAACAAAAAGTAAAAATACGGAAAAACCAACTGTAATTGAGATCAAAGAACAATACAGATCATCTTTTGAACGTCTAGAAAAACAAACAAGAAAAAAACTAAATCAATTAATCGATAAGGCTCGAAAAGAATATAAGCAAAAAAAACAGGCTGGTGAGGACATCTCATATATAAATTTTTACACGAAATATTCCGCTTTAGCACAACAATTGGAGCAAAAAACGAACACATCTTTTGAACGTGTTTACACTTCACTTGAACAGAAACTCGAAGAAAATGGCTATCAAAAAAACAACGCAATTGAGTTTAAAAATACATACACAAAAACGAAACAAGATATAAAACAAAAAATAATGGAACGATCCATTCAACTTTTAGTAGCTTTCTAAACAAACACGAATCGTGCATATGCTAAAGAAATTCAAAACCAATATGTACTACTTGTAGTTGGTCGTTCATTTAGTGATCATTCACTTTGTGTAGCAGGATTTTTAAGGGGATTTATCGAATTGTTTAGGAGAGGTGATGACAATGAAGTATAGAACATTAGGTAAAACAGAATTAAACGTTTCGGTTGTTGGTGTTGGTACATGGCAATTTGGTGGTGAATGGGGCAAAAATTATTCTCAAAGAGAAGTGGATGAGATTTTAGATCAAGCAAATGAACTTGGAATAAATTTGATTGATACTGCTGAATGCTATGGAGACCATCTTTCTGAGGCCTTTATTGGAGATTATGTAAAAAGAAGAAATCGAGAAGATTGGATTATTGCAACTAAATTCGGTCATCAATTCCATGAAAACTTCGAGCGTTCAAGACGATGGAATCCAGATGAAGTATTAAAGCAGCTAGATGATTCCCTTCGTGCACTTCATATTGAGTACGTCGATCTTTACCAATTTCACTCTGGTAACGACGAGGAATTTGACAACGATGCATTGTGGACACTTTTAGATAAACAGATGCAAGCAGGAAAGATACGAAACCTTGGTATCTCAATCGGAAAAAATGATAACATTTATCAAACCGACAAAGCTACGGAAGTAAATGCAAAGGTCATCCAGGTTGTATACAATCGTTTAGATCAAACGCCAGAAGAAGAAGTGCTACCTTCCAGTAAACAACAAAATCTTGGTGTGCTTGCTCGAGTGCCATTAGCAAGTGGTTACTTAAGCGGCAAATACAAGCCAGGCGCTGTTTTTGCCAAAAATGATGTTCGATCCAAGCATGATCAACAGGAAACTAGTAAAAAATTAAAATTAGTAGAAGAAATACAGCAAGAAGAAGTACCAAAAGATGTCCCGATGGCAGCTTGGGCATTAGCGTGGTGTTTAAAACATCCAGCAGTAACAAGTGTCATTCCCGGATGCAAGAATCCCGAACAAGTACGATTAAATGCTGAAGCAACGGAATTAGTCTCGGATGACCACCCACAAAACATAGAATAATTGAAAACATCCTATAAGTGCGTGTTCAAAAAGTCGCCGAATTAGAAGGTCGACTAATGTCGCCACGTCCTGTGGCAACGTCGACACTAGCACGTCCTGTGCGTCGCAAGCAGGTCGAAGCGGCGTAGTTTTGAGTAACGGAACGTATGCTTTTAATACGTGAGTAACGGAAAAACAAGCCAACGAAGCCCAGCTAACGTCTGACACGTCCTGTGTCAAACGCCGGATCAGCCGTCGTGGGCAAGCAGATGCGCAGCTTATCATTTGGTGACTTTTTGAATATCCTCTATAAGAAACTTTAATAAGATTGGAATAATGTACCTCCTATCGACTCATACTAAAAAAAACCAGTGAGGTGATAGGATGGGGTTATTTCAATCTTTTTCTAATTGGAGAGCTGCAAAATACCAACAAAAAGTAGCAAACGCAGAAGAAAACGGGTTTTGCCCTGACTGTGGTGGACAAGGCTTTAGCACATTTGCTAATGAACACTTCTACACAACTTATGACTGTCCAAGCTGTAATGGAAGTGGCCTTTTTTCCGAATGGCAAGGAAATAACTGACGGTCATCACAGTGAAGCGTAAAAACAGGCAAGCATCGGACTTAGATGTTTGCCTGTTTTTTTATATATATTATACTGCTTTTGCTTCGTGAGCTGGACCTTTGAAGAGTTAACGGAAAATTTATCTCATTAAAACTGGGCTAACTATCCTTGAACCTGAATTAATTAGTATAATTTTTTAAATGGGGTTTAGAATTATCAGATAATAGTTTATCATAGATATTATTATAAAAAGGAGTGAGATAATTTGAAAACTTTAGAAAAAATAAGTTCCTTTGTTGGTAGCACGTTTGCCGTTTGGGTTTTGCTTTTTGCAATTTTATCCTTTGTTATCCCTACTGGCTTTACGTGGATTGCTCCATACATCGTCCCATTACTAGGAATCATCATGTTCGGCATGGGGTTAACATTATCTGCAAATGATTTCAAAGAGGTATTCCGGCGACCAAAGGATGTCGCAATTGGTGTTGGTGCACAATTTACAATCATGCCACTACTCGCATTTGCATTAGCAACCCTTTTACCTGTTTCACCTGAAGTTGCCGTTGGGGTGATTCTAGTTGGTAGTTGTCCTGGTGGAACATCATCAAATGTAATGACTTACCTATCAAAAGGTGATACCGCATTATCTGTATCAATCACAGCTGTATCCACTTTACTTGCACCAATTTTGACCCCTGCACTTATCTTGTTGTTTGCAAGCAGGTGGCTTCCAGTATCAGCAGGAGATTTATTCTTATCCATTGTTAAAATTGTGCTTGTTCCAATTATACTTGGATTAGTTGTTAAGTACCTATTTGGCAGAAAAATCGAGGCTGGTGTGAAAGCATTGCCGCTAGTGTCGGTTGTTGCAATTGTCGCGATTGTTGCAGCTGTCGTAGGTGTGAACCAAGAAAAAATAGCCGAAACAGGTCTAATAATCTTTGCAATCGTTGTACTACATAATTGCCTTGGATACCTATTTGGATATTTGCTAGGTAAAGCATTCGGTATGTCGCCAACGAAAAAACGAGCTGTTTCAATCGAAGTCGGCATGCAAAACTCTGGGCTTGGTGCATCACTAGCCGCCATCCACTTTAGTCCTCTTGCCGCAGTACCTAGTGCCATATTTAGTGTGTGGCACAATATTTCCGGGCCAATTATCGCTACGATTTTCAGGAAACAGCAAGAAAAAGAAATAGAAAGCGATGATGATCGAAAATCTGCATAGGCGTTCACAAAAATCCTGATTGGTTGTTGTTGATTCCAATCAGGATTTTGTTGACGTCCGTTCTGGTATCTTATCCCACTATTTAACAACCCTTATATCCCTCTTCATACGAGTAATCCATTCTACATCGGTTAATCCACGAAGTATATTGCTAGGATAGTAAGGTGCAGATTTTGGATAATAAATATATAATTTTGGATAGTACCACCGCTACTTCGGATAATAAATCACACCAATCAGATAATAGCAGTTCCCCTAGCAACCTCGACAGTCACCATTACAATAAAAATCTACGAAAGAAGTGATATTATGATGAAAAAGGGTCTCCAAAAACCACCAAAGTTGCTCAAATTAGGAGCTGTTAAACGTAGACTCCCACTAAATTACCCCTTCAGAAGCGAAATTGAGAATGAATACGCCAAAATTCATGCGGGTTATCGCGGCGAGAAGGCTCTTGACTATTATTTAGGCTATATTGATAAAAGAAATCTTATATTTCATGACCTAAGGATTCCTGATAGTGAAGGACGCTATTTTCAAATGGATACACTTATTATCTCCCTTAGATTTTTGATCATAATTGAAGCGAAAAATATAAAAGGGACTCTATTTTTTGATCAATCATTCAATCAACTTATAAGAACTCTAGATGGAAAAGAAGAACATTTAGGAGATCCTATTTTACAAGTGAAACGACAAAGGTTGCAGTTGGCATCATGGTTAAAAAAGCATAAATTCCCCTCTCTTCCAATCATTAAAATGGTCAGCATAAGTAACCCGTCGGCTATCATCAAAACAGAACCCCATCACAACGAAGTCTACGAAACTGTTTTCCACACTGAATCCCTACCATTTAAAGTAGAAAAGATAGAAAGTAAACATCAAAAGGAATATTTATCAAATAAAGATATGAATAGAATGTCCCGTCTGCTACTCAAACAACACACGCCGCTAAACACTTCGATTCTTAAACAATTCAACATTCCTAAACATGACATATTAACAGGTGTTCATTGCCCAAAGTGTTTCAAATTACCAATGAAAAGAATGCGTGGTTACTGGCTATGTCAAGGTTGTGGCCACAAATCTCAACACGCTCATATTCACACATTAGGTGATTACTATTTACTAATCGATAACACCATTACAAATCAACAGTTCCGTCATTTTACGAACCTCTCCTCGATCTCCATCGCTACTAAGCTTCTGGTTGGACTAAACTTAGAGTATTCAGGGAACTTGAAGACACGGAAATACTACCTTTCATCTTCCTTTCTAGAATTCGATTCATAAAAATGAACCCTATAGACCAGATAAACAGAATTCCTATACACATGAAATGGGTCAAGAACTTATTCAAGTCTATCGGGATGCGAACAATAATGATGATGTTCGTGTCATCGTAGTAACTGGAGAAGGTAAGGCGTTTCACACAAAGCTAGACACTCCTAACTCATATTCCTTAGTCAATTGGTCAATAATTTCCTTCATCGTTTCCCTTTTCTCGACTGTTGTTACTCCATGCCCTGCCGACCAGATATCCCGCCATGCCTTCACATTAACTAAATGAGATAGATCGACATCCTCCCTCGATTTTAATGTTTTCGGGTCGATTCCCTGTTTCAGCAAACTTGGGATTAAAATATTAGCATGAATACCACTAAACGCATTCGTATATATAATGTCGTTGATTGTAGTGTCAATCACCATTTGTTTGTACTCCTCTTGTGCATTACTTTCCTCTGCAGCTAAAAATCTAGTTCCCATATAGGCATAGTCAGCTCCCATCAATTTGGCAGCTGCGATATCTGCACCAGTAGACATACCACCGGATAAAATAATCGCTCCATCATAAAATTGTTTCACGGCACGAATAAAGGAAAATGGATTCAATGTCCCCCCGTGTCCACCTGCACCGGCACAAACGAGTATCAACCCATCCACCCCAGTTTGAGTAGCTTTCTTAGCATGGTTAACAGTAGCAACATCGGAATACACAAGACCACCATAGTCATGAACAATATCAATAGCTTCACTAGGATTTCCTAATGAAGTAATAACGATTGGTGGTTGATATTGCTCAATCAACTTTAGATCTTCTTCATACCTTTTATTTGATTTTCGATGACAAATAAAATTAACAGCCCATGGTGTGTCGGGTAAATTTTCTTTAACCTGCTTCAACCATTTGGCACACTCTTCTACAGGCCGGGCATTGAGAAGCGGAAAAGACCCAATCACATCTGCTTTTCCAGCTTCAATTACCATCTCTGGTGTTGAGACTAAAAACATCGGTGCAACAATTAAAGGTAATTTAGACACGTTCAATCACCGTCGCAATCCCTTGACCGCCCCAAATACATAGACTGGCGATAGCATACTTACCTTGTCGACGTCTTAATTCGCGGGCAACTGAAAGCAAAATCCTTGCTCCACTAACACCCACTGGATGTCCGAGTGCAATCGCCCCTCCATGCACATTCGTTTTTTCCTTGTTTAGATAAGAAGCATTTTTTTCTGTATGAATGACATTCCCATAAATCACATGATCTACCTGTTCCGGCTTCACATTAGAACGTTTTAAAGCTTCAATAGCTGTTGCTGTGCCTAATTGAGTGGCGCTTGTATTAGCAAAAGAACCACCGAACTTAGTAAAAGCGGTACGAGCTCCATCTATTAAATAAACATTTTTCATTTGTTTACCCCCTTGGATTATGTAGTTCGACTGAGCCCTTCAATTTCAGTTAGTTTTACGTTTCATCTACCCATTAACGTGACGATCCTAACATCCCTCTGGCCTGCCAATATCGGTTAAATTAGCTTCTTTATAATCAATCGATTGTAATTCGATTAATGCCTAGATCCTATTTTTAGAAATAATTGGCCCAGCCTTTAATGGAACTCCCAAATTCTTTCGGTAATCATCATCAATCGCAATCCCCTGCCTTTTCTCCATGACATAAAAGTGCCTTACCATAATGAAAACGTTCACATCTTATTTAAATTATAGTAGGAGAACCATTGTTTGTCGATTGTTCTTGGTGAAATGAAGAAAAAATAAACAAAGCAGACACGAGTCTCCCTCGGTCTGCTTTACTTAGTTTAATTTTCTTTGACGAGCATATTATGAACCTTATTAATTTCATCGTCTGAAACGATCATGTAATAAATGTCTTGCCCTGATTCATTCGCTATTAAGGTTCCTTTCCCTTTTAATTGATAATTATTTACGTTTTGTGTTGTTTCACGGTAATTGAATAGCAAGTTTTGCATATCTTCAAAATCAAGATTGGTTGACATGTTATTTCCAAGCACATCTATCATTCCGTTAATTTTATTTGCTGAACGAAAGCTTGAACCTTTGTCAATAAGCGCTTGGATAACCTTACGTTGCCGTTTCGTTCTACCAAAGTCCCCATCTGGATCTTGATATCTCATTCGAACGAATCCCATTGTTTGCTCTCCATTTAGGTCTAGCTCACCCTTTTTATAAAGGAAGCCTTTTTCATAATATCCAGTATCTTCCCATTCCAACTCATTCTGGACAGTAATTCCTCCAACTGCATCTACCATGGCAGATAGCCCTTGCATGTTCATTTCTACATAATAGTCTAATTCTATATCTAGCAAATTCTCAACCGTTGCAATCGACATATCAGCTCCACCAAAAGCATACGCATGATTGATCTTATCGACCGTATTATTCCCAATGATTTCTGTTCTCGTATCACGAGGTATACTAACGATTTGCATGCTATTATCTTCAGGATGAAGTGACAAAACCATTAATGCATCAGATCGTCCACTATCATTTGCTCTTTCATCCACACCAAGTAGTAGAATATTAAGTGGTTTTTCCTCTTTCATTTTCTTTTTTCCAACATTGGTTTCTATCGATTGTACAGGTTGATGGATTTTTTCCTGTACCGTTTGTTTCGCGTTGTCATATATAGAATACGCATAAACGCCTCCACCTATCAATAAAGCAAGGATAACAGCTAATACATATTTGATCCATCGCTTCTTTGATTTTTTATGTTTATTTGATCGTTTATCACCAGACAATATTTAGACACCTCTTCTTGATCGAAATAATTCTATTGAATCGTTCTTGTCTATTATACTATTTTGTCAGTTATTGTCTATTATTATCTTAATGTTGTAAAGGAAACGAACAATCTCTAACCATAATGGAGGTGATTTTTGCCATGAACTGTGTAGTGTGAATCAAAAAAATGATTTGATAATCACTGTTTTGCACCCCACAATACAACCCGTTAACCTAACCAATAATCTGTTTTCCTTCTTGTGCCAAAGCAAAATGAATCGCATGCTTTAACGTAGAAAAACAATCAATCCCTTTCAAATCAAAATTAGCATCTGTTATTTTCATCCCTAATTGTGGAGAAATACCAACAATGATGCATTTGGTACCTAACAAACTCGTTGTACTTGTGAACCGATGGATCAGGGAAATCGTATATTCGTCAATTATTTCGTCTAAGCCTGTTAAATCAAGAATCAGGTAATTTGATTGGTAGGCTGGTAGATTTTGCATGGTGCGATAAAACATGTCATTCGCTCTAACTTCATCGTATTTTCCCAAAAGAGGAACTACCACAATGTCTTCTAACACAGGAATAATCGGAGAGGAAATCTCCTTCACCATATTGGCTAGCTTTTTCGTGCGTTCATTTACCATCGCTTCTAATCTCTGGATTTGTTTTTGCTCCTGTAACCGAGTATATTCGTGAATGTTCTCTATCGGAGACTTGTTTGATGGAAAATAGCTTACCTCATCGTATTCATCTCCTTGCAATTGACTTTTATCTATACGATACCCGACATTTTCATCAAATAAGTCTGTCAGTGTTCCTGCAAGATGACCAGGGATAAACGCCCCAATCGTTGTTTTCCCTTGCAATGCATTAATTTTATATTCCCAACTGTTTTTAAATCGAATTGTAGCTGTTTTTTCTTTTTCAGAAACAGCTACAACCTCCATTTCCATCCATCCTGCTGACGCATAAATAGCTGGTAAATTATGTACTACTGTTTCCGAATGATCCCCTTTAAAAAAGTCACTAACAATCTGTCCCATTCGAAAACCAGCTGTTTCCATCACTACATTTGCGGCATCATCTCCTGATACCTCTTCAATTGTATCTAAAAAAGATTTCATTGCAGATTCAATCCAAAATATAAGAACGTCCTGACCTTCGAATTTCATGCTACCCTTTTCTGGTCCCCAAGAATAAGACTTACTAGGTTGTTCCGCAGATGACATGCTCATTTCCCCCTTGTATCAATTTTCTCACTGTTGTATGTAATCGCTAGACTGATCATCTAATTTTATTTTGATGATACAAACTTCATTGTAACAAAAAAAATGCTTACTATGATAAGACTCTCATAAGCTCTGTCATTCTTCGTGGTAAAGCGAACTCGATTCGGCAAGCTGAAACATCGGGGAATCAGACGGAGAATCTTATTCGCAAGCTCGGTTAACAACTTCATCGACACCAGCACCATTCTCACCTTTACTACATAATTAGATCGTTTTTGAGAAAGTCCTGCTTATTCATAAAAGAGTGAGAAAATCTGCAGCAATTCTGGAAATTACTATGTTAAGTGCGTATTAAAAAAAGTCTACAAACTAGAAGCAAGCAGGTCGAGCGACGCAGTTTTTTCATATGCTGTTCTTTTTCCAATACGGTTGGAACATCAGACTTAATGAATGCAACGTAGTATTTAAAAAAATTTTCAAAAAACATTTGACTAGTGCCACAATTCTGTTTTATACTTGCCTTACAAATTTAAATATGAATGATTTTCTTATCCAGAGAGGTGGAGGGACTGACCCTACGAAACCTCGGCAACCAGCATTTTATGCCCGGTGCCAATTTCAGAGGAATAGTATTATTCCAAAGATGAGAAGATTCGACTATAGAACAAAATATTTGTTGTATACCGAACCCTTCTCTCTTATCGAGTGAAGGGTTTTTTATTTTTGATCAGATTAAAGGAGATGACAAAATGGGAGATTTACAATTTGCTTATTGGGTACCAAATGTCAGCGGAGGTTTAGTAGTTTCTAAACTGCCACAAAAGACGGATTGGAATTTTGAAGCAAATAAACGATATGCACAAACTGCCGAGGAATTCGGATTTGACTACGCACTTTTACAGACGCGCTTTTTTGCAAGTTATGGTGCAGAATATCAGCTTGAAGCTATAACACTTGCCTCAGCTCTTGCCGCTGTAACCAACAAATTGAAACTTATTTCTGCAGTACATCCAGGATTATGGCATCCAGGTGTGTATGCAAAAATGCTCTCAACACTAGATCAAATAAGTAATGGTCGCGCAGCAGTTAACGTCGTTAGTGGATGGTTTAAGCAAGAATTTATCGGTTATGGCGAACATTGGCTTGAACATGACGAGCGTTATCGCAGATCAGAAGAATTCATCCAAGTATTACGATCTATGTTCACGGAGGAAACAACAAATCATAAAGGTGACTTCTACCGAATTAATGATGCTCCAATGAAGCCAAAACCAGTCCAAAAAGGCAACTTGCCAATCTTCCAAGGTGGAAATTCTAAAGCTGCCAAAGAAATGGCTGCGCGTGTCTCAGATTACTACTTCATGAACGGGAACACATTAGAAGGATTTAAAAAACAAATCGATGAAGTTCGTGCACTAGCAGCGAAAGAAGGTAGAACCGTGAAGTTTGCCGCAAATGGCTTTGCAATCGTTAGGGATACAGAAGAAGAGGCAGTACAGTTACTACGGGATATTGTGTCGGATGCAGACGTCGAAGCAGTAGAAGGATTTAGAGGTGCAGTAAAGGAGGCAGGGCAATCCACAAGAGACAAAGATGGCATGTGGGCAAACTCTTCCTTTAAAGATTTAGTTCAATACAATGATGGCTTCAAGACAGGGTTAATCGGAACTCCTGAACAAGTTGCAGATCAAATCATTGAGTTGAAAAAAATTGGGATTGATCTCGTTCTTACTGGTCATTTCCATTATGAAGAAGATCTTCAGCGCTTCGGAGAGCAGGTTATTCCACTTGTTAAACAAAAGGAAAAACAATTAAAAGAAGAGGGTGTGACTGTATGAAAATAGTAGGTATATCTGGAAGTCTAACCCCTCGTTCAAAAACGTTTATCACGGTAGAGAAAGCATTGAATTTTGCTGAAAAATCCGAACATAACGTTGAGACAGAACTAATTAATTTAAGAGATTATCATCTCCAGTTTTGTGATGGTAGGGATCCATCCACTTACGAAGGGGATACCAAACAGCTCATCGACAAAATTGTAGAAGCCGACGCGCTCATAGTCGGCTCCCCGATTTATAGAGGGTCCATAAGTGGGGCATTAAAAAATGTGTTTGATCTCATTCCTAATGATTCACTTCGCGGAAAAGTAATCGGATTTATCGCAACAGGCGGAACCTACCATCATTACCTAGCAATTGAACACCAATTAAAGCCACTTGCAGGATATTTTAAAGCACATGTGATTCCAGGAAATGTTTACGCACATAATCAGCACTTTGAAAACAAGCAATTAGTCGACAAAGAAATCATTACTAGATTGAAAGAACTTGGTGAAACAGTGGTGACGTTTCACGATCGATTGAATCGGGAAGCAGTAGGCGCACACCAACCAAGCATTCCGAGAAAATCGTTGTTAGATTCATAGTATTGGATGAAAGGTGCCCCTTACTTTGTGGGCACCTTTTTACTGTACCATCACATTCACTAGGTATACCTCGATTACTGTGTGGATCGTAATGTTTCTAATAGTTCCATGTTCAAAAAACTGGAATGATTGCATATGTAAACAGCCCTTAAATAAGAAATGTAATGGCAATTTTATACCCTACATAAATCGACTGCACAAAAAATACAACCCCCCATACAACCGCAGGAATTAAGGTACAACGCTGTAAAAGTTTCGCATCGCCTGCTTCGTTTGGACGTTTTATGCTTATAACCATAATATGTATTGCACTCCTTATCGACTCCACAAGCAGAACTGCAGACAGAAAAAAGCTGATGTTCACCAGTATTACGTCCATTTGTTTATAGACAAGATAGCCGAGTGAAGTAGTAAAAGAAATAGACCAAATTATGCCAAATAGGTTCCGAACCCATAAAATAGTTGCTAAAACTGTAACCGCTAAAATGAGGATTGCAACCGTTGTTTCCTTTTCGTTATACAAAAGGTAATAAAATCCAAATGCAGTAAGTGATGACCCTGTGTATCCTGCATAAGCAGTCAGAACACGACTAAGCCATGAGGTAGTACTTGTAACTGCATGGCCCGATGTATCCGTATTTAATGCTATGTTATGAGCCTTACCACCTGTAATTTTTGAGACAAATACATGGAATACCTCGTGAATAATGGTGTTCACCAATCGAAAGTATGTTCCGACAATCGGAAGCTTCGTCAACAAAAAAGCTAAAATAATATAATAAACTGGGCTCACACAGAAAGCACTCCCAACGATCTTCTAGTGATTTTTAAACGTTTTTTATCCTATTATCATTGATTTTGATCATAAATCATAATTTTTAATCATTAATAAGGACTTTTCATCCGCTACATTTAAGTTTAAAAATTAAAAGAAACAGAAACAACATATTTACAAACTTTTCAGAATAAACTATACTATAAGTAAGGGAAAGAATATGCTTTAAAACGAACTCCAAGTTTACTCAAGTATATGCCCTTCCGAGTTTGATAAAGAAGAACATAACTGTTAAGCCTGTTCACAATTTACGCCAAAATTGTTCCAGCAGTCACGAAGCCAGTTTACTTCCTCACGCTAATCATGCGTAACAGGAAGAAAACTGGCTTTTTTTATCTTTTGAAACATAAAATTTAAACGATGAGTAGAAGGAACTGCGCTAATGTTAGAAAAAATGCATTATCGCACATTTTTCTTCTACCAATGTAGAAAGGAGTGAATGAAACTGACGGGAGCATTGCAGGGATTAAAAGTGCTTGATTTATCAAGAGTTCTAGCTGGGCCCTATTGTTCCATGATATTGGGTGACCTTGGTGCAGAAGTAATAAAGGTAGAGGCTCCAGGTGGCAGTGACGAAACGAGAAAGTGGGGGCCTCCCTTTAAAAATGGAGTTAGCGCCTATTACATTTGCGCAAATAGGAACAAGAGAAGCATGACTGTTAACTTAAAAAGCCTTGAAGGAAAGGAGCTAATTAAAAAACTCGTTTCTGAAAGTGATATTATCCTAAACAATTTTAAAACTGGGACTATGGAGCGGTTGGGGCTTGATTATTCCACACTAAAGAAGCTGAATCCAAGGATCATCTATTGCTCCATTACTGGGTTTGGTGAAAACGGTCCATACAAGGATTTTCCTGGCTATGATTTTATTATTCAAGCGATGAGTGGATTAATGAGTATCACAGGCGATGCGTCATCCGGGCCGCAAAAGGTTGGAATAGCCATTACAGATATCCTGACAGGGCTCTATGCTTGCATTGGAATACAAGCGGCACTTTTAGAACGCCAGATTTCAGGCGAAGGGCAAAAGCTAGATATATCATTATATGATACAGCAGTTAGCTCACTCGTGAATATTGCTAGTAATTATTTAATGTCAGGGGCAATTCCCGAACGATTAGGGAACCATCATGCCAACATTGTTCCCTATCAAACGTTTGAAACTCTGGATGGGGAAATGGTGATTGCAGTAGGAAATGACCAGCAATTTGCTCGCTTATGTACAATCATCAATCAATCTTCACTTGCCAAAGATTGCCGATTTCAAACAAATCCGGATCGCGTGCAACATCGACAGGATTTAATTCCAATTTTACAACAGGAATTCTCAAAAAAGAACACCGCTTACTGGCAATCTAAATGCCAAGAAAATAGCATTCCGTGTGGGCCAATCCAAAATTTGGCGCAGTTAGTCAATGACCCGCAATTAAAAGAAAGGAATATGTTTGTTTCCACCTCCCACCCTACAGCAGGAGATATCAACATGATTGGTAGTCCTTTACATCTATCAAGAACACCTATTAACTACAACACGCATCCACCAGATCCTGGTGAGCATACGGAACAAATCTTGAAGGAACTTGGTTACCAAGAAACGGAAGTCCATGCTATGAAAGCCAACAAAACCATATAAAAGGAGAGCCTAATAATGAATTTTGAATTTACTGATGAACAAAAGATGTTACGAGAAACGACTCGGAATTTTGTCGATAAAGAAATTATGCCATATATCGCGGATTGGGATGAAAAAGGTACATTCGATCCTAAGGTAACACAAGAGCTAGCTGATCTTGGGTTGATGGGTGTTTGTATTCCTGAACAATACGGCGGAAGTGGTATGGACTATAATTCGCTTGCCATTGTATGTGAGGAATTGGAACGAGGCGATACCGCCTTTCGAACAGCAGTTTCGGTTCACACAGGGCTAAATAGTATGACCCTATTGCAATGGGGTACAGAAGAACAAAAACAAAAGTACCTTATCCCACAAGCAAAGGGAGAAAAAATTGGCGCGTTTGGATTGACTGAACCAAGCGCTGGATCAGATGTAGCGTCTATTCAGACAACTGCAAAAAAAGACGGTGATTACTATATTTTAAATGGACAAAAAAACTGGATTTCTCTTTGCGATATAGCAGACCACTTTTTAGTGTTTGCATATACAGATAAAACAAAGAAACATCATGGCATATCTGCATTTATCGTAGAACGCACATTCACGGGATTTTCATCAAAAGCAACAAAAGGAAAACTCGGAATACGAGCTGGAAATACAGGAGAACTATTTTTCGACAATGTAAAAGTGCCGAAAGAAAACTTACTCGGAGAAGAGGGGGAAGGTTTTAAAATTGCGATGGCAGCACTTGATAATGGTCGTTTCACTGTTGCGGCTGGTGCGTGTGGGCAAATCATGGCATGTTTAGAAGCAAGTGTTGCGTACTGTCATGAACGTGATACATTCGGTAAGCCGATTGGAAAACACCAATTGGTCCAACAAATGCTTGCCAAAATGGAGGCTGGACTGCAAATGAGTCGCCTACTCGTATATCGGGCAGGTGAACTTAAAAATCAAGGAAAACGAAATACAAGAGAAACGTCCCTCGCTAAGTGGCAGGCCTGTGATTTTGCCAATAGTGCAGCAGATGATGCCGTACAAATTCACGGTGCATACGGTTATTCCAATGAATACCCTGTAGAGCGTTATCTCAGAAACTCAAAAGCACCCGTCATTTACGAGGGGACTAGAGAAATTCATACGATCATGCAAGCAGAATATGTGTTGGGCTACCGGAAGGACAAAAAGCTAAATAACATGCTGCCCGCATGGAAGCCACAGGAGCAAGATTAACGGAAAAGCTCGAAAATTTCTCTGATTAACTGTAACGCCGAACAAATGTGGGTCACTCCCGCTGTTCAGAAATTTTTTATTCGTCTGTTAAAAAATTTGGGTAAAGTCCCATTCTAGTAGTTCTTTACCCATTTGGAGGTATGTCAAATTGAAAAGTATTTTTATTGATGGTGCTTGGAAAGAAGCGCATTCCATGCAAACGGAAGTTATCTACAACCCGGCAACACTGGAAAAAATCGTTGATGTCTCCTATGGTGGAACAAAAGATACAGAAGATGCGATTCAAGCAGCACATCAAGCTTTCCCACAATGGTCTTCCATGACTGCTAGAGAACGTTCGGGCCTCTTATATAAGGCAAACCAGCTTATGTTAGAGCAAGCGGAAGAGTTGGCCATCACATTAACGTCCGAACAAGGAAAGCCTTTGCAGGAATCTCGGGGAGAAATAAAATCGGCAGCTAGCTTTTTGTTATGGTATGCAGAGGAAGCGAACCGTCTATATGGTGAAACGATTCCTTCTTCGATGCCTTCCAAACGATTAATGGTGATCCCTCAAGCTATTGGAGTAGTTGGGGCAATTACTCCTTGGAACTTTCCCGCCTCTATGATTACAAGAAAGCTAGCTCCGGCACTAGCGGCGGGTTGTACTGTTATCCTAAAACCAGCCCCTGAAACACCACTGACAGCAATTAAAATTGTAAAGATCCTTGAAGAAGCTGGCCTGCCGCGAGGAGTAGTGAATCTAGTAACAGGGGATGCAAAGGCAATTGGCAGTTCCCTGCTAAACAGCGAAATAGTCCGACTCATTACATTTACAGGTTCAACAGAGGTTGGAAAATATCTAATAAAGGAAAGCTCACACACGGTTAAAAAACTATCATTAGAATTAGGTGGCCATGCCCCAATTCTTGTTTTTGACGATGCACAAATTGATCAAGCAGTAGATTTAACGCTAGCAAGCAAATTCCGCAATGCTGGCCAAACTTGTATTTGCGCAAACCGTGTTTATGTACAGCGATCCATCTTCCAACAATTCACGGACAAACTAATAGCCAAGGTGAAAGAGATGAAACTGGGAGATGGGCTTGAAGATGGTACCGATATCGGTCCACTCATTAACCTTTCCGCAAAAGAAAAAGTGCAACGCCACCTAGATGATGCTGTCGCAAAAGGAGCGAAAGTGATAAAAATAGACAATAAAGAAACAAGTGGTTTGAAAGGGCACTTCTATTCCCCAACTATTCTAACGAATGTAACAGATGACATGAGGGTGATGTATGAAGAGACGTTCGGCCCAATTATTCCGATACAACCTTTTGATGAAGAAGATGAAGCGATAACAAAAGCAAATGATACAAACTATGGATTGGCAGCGTATATGTTCACTAAAAATCTTGATCGATCTGTTCGGGTAATGGAAAAATTACAATATGGAATCGTAGGCATCAATGATGTATTTCCAGCACTAGCGGAAGCACCATTTGGCGGGATAAAACAATCTGGAATTGGCAAAGAGGGTGGTCATCATGGGATAAACGAATTTGTAGAAATGAAATATGTTTCAATGGGAATTGAACGATAAGACATAGAGAAGCTCAACGTTTGTTTAGCATTATTAGGGCGATAGCAGACTGTTGTTTTGATGATTTTTAATACGAAAATATGTGGCTTGAATCTTGATTCCATTCAACCTAGTATTTGGGTTTTATTCCCGCGAAGCACAGAAAAGGCGATTTTGGTGTCTAGTAATTCAAGGGGTTATGTACATCCTTTTTAACGGGATGGAAAAGGCTGTAGTACCGTCAATCTACAGCCTTTCTTAAGGTCAGCTCGTTGTGTTGAGCATATTGTTTCGATAAATCCTTTAAAGCAGAAGCTAACGCATTCCCTGCTTTGCCTAAGTAATGTTTTTTTATTTCTGCTAATGGTTGCTCAATTCCATCATAAAGACTATATCCTCGTAATAGTTGACGAATAAAGTCTCTTCCATGCTCTGTGGCAAGCGTACAGCTTGCCGTCACAATAACACCATATTTTTTGTCCACTTCTGCGGTGATCGTCAGTGTCTCGTACATATTTTGTGCCGCCATTCCCGACGGTAGTTTTGCATGACCTGCAACAAAAAACGTATTCATCATTTAAGCCTCCCTCAATGAAGTTTCATATTCTTAAAAATACTCTTGCTCCGTTTCAATTTAGTGCATGTTTTTGAACACGCACTTTACGATTTGTATCCCAATTTTCTAGAAATTCCATTCGCAGTTGCCTCCGCCTTTTCTTTTATTGTTTGGAGGTTACCCTTTTCAAAATGACTAGACAAGCCACTCACTGCTAGTGCCGCAACCACTGTTCGACTAAAATCATAAATGGGATAGGAAATGCCGGTTGTGTCTAGATCCTGTTCCCCGACACTATATGCATATCCCTGTTCTCTTATTACTTCCAGTTCTTTTTTTAGTTCACGCTTATCAGATGGAGAATTGTCGGTTAACTTATAAAAAGTTGTTTCTTCAAGTACTTGTTCCTGTCTTTCTTCAGGTAAATAAGCAAGTAAGAGCTTAGGACCAGAGCCCAAATACAATGGTGAACTTTTCCCAATTCTGGTGTAGAGTCTTAACGCCCGTGGACTGTCCACTTTTTCAATATACGTAGCTTCGTTTTGGTTTGTAATGACTAAGTGAACGACCTCATTAATATCCTCTGCTAGACGTTGCATGTAAGGTAAAGCAATATGTCTCAGCTCCAATTGTTCCGAAACAAGATTTCCTAGTTCAAGGAGCTTTAAACCTAACCGGTACCGACTATCGTGTTCTGTTTCCTTCGTTTTGATTAAAAAGTGACACTGTTCGAGCGCAGACAACAATCGATACGCAGTTGGTTTCGGCATTTTTGCTTCTTCTGCAATTTGCTTTAGTGAAAGCTCAGGAGTATCTTCTGTAAATAAGTTTAATAGTTGTAAGGCCTTAATCACACTCTGATTCATGTTGGCGATGCTCCTTTATCTACAGTCTTGACTAAAGTATAACATGAGGTCAGACCTACCGTGGCCTGACCCTATGATACTAGCTTTTGAGTGAGCTCTGCTTGGTTTGATTTGACTGGCTGCTAGACTCTGGATAACCGCTTTTATTTATAGTGAGCCTCCGTGATTATTAACGTCTCATTTATTTGAGTGAGCCCCCGCGGCTATTGAAGTTTCATTTATATGGACACCTCGTTTAGCCATCTCTTCTATATATTTCTTTCCAGGTACGATTTGTTCAGGAGGATAAACGCCCTTTTTATTAATTGTTCCACTTCCGATCATTTGAGCAACTACCGATATGGAGTTTGCTGTTGCGCGAGCCATAGCTGTAACATTATTTTTTCGATCCTTTGTAGTGATCATCTCATATTTGAATATCGTGTGCTCTCCGTCTTTTTCACCTTCAACAAGTACCCTTAAAAGAACCGCATCATCCTTATCCTTTAAGTCAACAATTGGATCCAGCACTTTTAATAGAACTTCCCTAGGGCTTACTTTATGCCCATTAACCTCAACTTCGTGGCCTTTTTTTGTTAAATTCAAATCAACTAATAATTTAAACTTATCCGCATGGCCAGGATAACGAATCGTTTTATACTCCAATGTTTCTAAGCTTGGGAAAGAACGGGATAAAGTAGACGTTCCTCCTGAAGTGTGAAATGCCTCCAATGGTCCAAATTTTTCAAAATGAATTCTTTCCACTTCTGATAATGATGGTACTTCTTGTTTCATCCCATTTCGCATAATTAAAGCTGGATCCGTGTAGTGATCAAATACACCTTCCATTGAAAAAACATGATTGTACTCTAGTGGTGGCTCCGGCTTTACTGGAATTCCTCCAACATACAGTTTAATTGACTCTAACTTGTCAAGTTTACTTGCTCCATATCCAGACAAAATATTGATCATGCCCGGCGCCACCCCTAAATCAGGTATTAAAGTGACTCCTGCTACTTTTGCATCATCATCCATTGTTAATACTTTATCGGTTACGTGTCCGATGTGTCCACCAAGATCAACACTATTGACTCCGACCTCGATCGCTGTTTTTGCTACAATTTCATTAAATGAATAGAAAAGAGCATTAATGATCACATCAAACTGTCTCATGAACGCTGCTAGTTCTTCCTGTTTACTAGCATCAACACGTGCGGGTGATACTTTTTCTGAATTCAGCTGCTGACATACCACTTCCGCTCTCGATAAATCAATATCAGCTAAGACGACACGTGTAACACCATCACTTTTTGCTAGATCACGCGCAGCTTCCTTCCCCATCAGGCCAGATCCTAATACACCTATTTTCATGAATTCTTTCCCCCTCTGTTTAAAACATTCCTTCCTATCGCGCCATAACATTAGATCCCCTTTTAACCTACTGCTATTGTTTACGTCACTCTACATCAATCTGTGCACGCTGAAGCTTTCCACTATAATCAACATACACACTCTTCCATTCTGTAAATACGTCAAGAGCTGCTAAACCTGAATCTCTATGACCGTTTCCTGTTCCTTTTGTTCCACCAAAAGGTAAATGAATTTCGGCGCCAGTTGTTCCTGCATTTACATAAACAATACCTGTATCTAAATCTCGTTGTGCAGCAAATACTCGGTTTACGTCTCTTGTAAAAATAGAACTCGATAAACCGTATTCAACATTGTTGTTTACTTCAATTGCCTCATCAAAGCTCTTAACTGGAATAAGGGACACAACAGGGCCAAAAATCTCCTCTTGAGCGATACGCATACTAGGTGTCACATCTGTGAACAAAGTCGGTGCAAAATAATTACCGTTTGCTTTTTCTCCTTCATCAAGAACATAGCCCCCAGCAAGTAAATTTGCACCTTCTTCTTTACCAATTTCAATGTATTGTTTTATTTTTTCGATTGCACCTGCATTAATAATCGGTCCTACTTTGATCGTTTCATCCAATCCATTCCCAATCGTAAGTTTTTCCATTTCCACAAGTAATCTTTCTTCTAGCTGCTCTTTAACATTTTTGTGAACAATCACCCGACTACATGCAGTGCATCTTTGCCCACTTGTACCAAAAGCACTCCACAAAATGCCTTCAACAGCTAGACCTAGATCCGCATCATCCATCACGATCACAGCATTTTTCCCACCCATTTCAAGGGAAACCTTTTTCAGTTGCTTTCCACACTCTCCAGCAATATTTCGACCGACATCATTTGAACCTGTAAAAGAAATGACACGAATATCATGATGATGGACCATCGCTTCCCCTACTTCTGAACCAGAACCAAATACGACATTCAGTACGCCTTTCGGTAAGCCGGCTTCTTCAAATATTTTCGCCAACTCAAATGCCATTAATGGAGTTTCTGTCGCTGGTTTCCAGACAACCGTGTTTCCAGCAACGATAGCTGGGAATGATTTCCATGTTGCGATTGCAATCGGAAAATTCCACGGTGTAATAATTCCAACAACTCCAACAGGTGCACGGACACTCATCGCAAATTTGTCCTTCAATTCAGACGGTGTCGTTTGTCCGAAAAGACGGCGCCCTTCCCCAGCCATGTAAAAAGCCATATCAATCCCTTCCTGAACTTCGCCTCGAGCCTCCTCAATCACTTTTCCATTTTCCATTGTTAATAGTTGTGAAAGTCTTTCTTTTCTCTCTTTCATTAAATAGCCAACATGGTATAAAATCTCTGCGCGTTGCGGTGCAGGAACTAATGCCCATTCCTTTTGGGCTGTTTTGGCAGACTTTACCGCATTGTCCACATCGTTGACAGTAGAAAGCGGAACCTCAACAATCGTTTCACTGTTCGCTGGATTGATTACGGGGGTATAGCGCTTCCCTTCCCCATTGACCCACTCACCGTTAATATAATTAGACAATTTTTCTTCACTTATTGTTATGCTAGACATACTGTAAAAACCCTCCCTCTAAAAAGTTAAATTATCTTCAAAATGCTCTTATTTAAGCACTCATTCATACAATAGACTCTCGGTGTTTGCCAAAAAAGATGGAGCAAGCGATTGCTTGACTCACTCACATTGCCTCCTGTTTTTTACGAGATTCGTTAAAATCGTGATCGTAATTCCTCTATCGTAGAAGTAACGGAAATCCTGTTTGGATCGGTATTTACTTCCAAGACAGTTGGTTGGTTGTTTTTGATTGCTTCTAATAAAGCATATTCAAATTCTCCCTTACTATTGACCGTATTACCAACCGCTTGCATACTTTTTGCGAGATCCCCAAAGCGAACTTGCCCTAGGTCTGTTCCAATCACATTATTAGGATAATGCAATTCTTGATGCATACGAATCGTGCCATACATTTGATTGTTAAATACAATGCTAATGATTGGGATTTGATACCTTACTGCTGTTTCTAATTCCTGAAGCGTCATCATGAACCCGCCATCACCAGATAATGAAAGAACCGTTCTAGTCGGATTGGCTAACTTTGCACCAATAGCTGCAGGCATCCCGTAGCCCATAGCCCCTGATGTCGGTCCAATATACGTATTTTTTTCTTTGAATTGATAATAGGCATGAAGCCATCCAGCAAAATTACCCGCATCATTCGTAATAATGGCGTTACTTGGAAGGGTCTTTTGTAAAACGTCCATAACATCTGTATTGATAATCCCATCTCCCACAGGCAGGGAAGATGATTCCAAATAAGATTGCCTTCGTTCATAAACCCAGTTATCCCACTCGCTTTTTATATTCATCTTTAGTAGATCTTGCAAGGCCTCTCTACTATCAGAGACAATTCCTACATCTGGGGTATATACTTTTCCAAGTGTTTCACTATCAATATCGATGTGAATCAGCGTCTGGTCAGGGGAGATAATGGAATAATCCTGTGTCGTCACCTCAGACAGTCTCGTACCTAGCGCCAAAATGAAGTCAGATTGCCGAATGGATTCGATTAGATTACGGTGGGTTCCCAAGCCTAAGTGACCAATGTAAGCAGGATGGTCATTCGGGAAAACGTCATGGCGACGAAACGCCGCCATAACAGGCAAATGATAGCGTTCAGCAAATTGCACTAAAACGTCCTCAGCCTGCGCTAGCTTTACTCCACCACCAGCAATAATGACTGGCCTCTGTGCGTGACGCAAACGTTTCTCTACCTCTGCTATTTCATGTTGAGATGGCCTAGGCCGTGACTTTTTAAACGGTGTACCGAACTGCATTTTTTCTTCTTTAATCAACATATCCTCTGGTAATGCGATCACAACAGGTCCTGGCCTACCGCTTTGAGCGATTCGAAAAGCTCTGTGCATCGTTTCGGGAACTCTTTCCGCATCTTTTATTTCTACCGCCCACTTGGCAATGTGTTTGAAATATTGATCCAAATCTACTTCTTGAAAACCCTCTCTACCACGGAACTTACTATGCACTTGGCCAAGTAAGACGACCATTGGAGTTGAATCCTGGTATGCAGTGTGCACCCCAATTGATAGATTAGCAGCCCCTACGCCTCTTGTTGCCATAACCACTCCTGGATTGCCACTGGATTTCGCATATCCTTCTGCCATAAAAGCAGCCCCACTCTCATGCCTTGCCGAAATGAGATCAATAGAAGATTCATCATAAATTGCATCAAGAACAGGTAAATAACTCTCCCCAGGCACACAAAATATCTTCTGAACACCTTCTGTTCTCATGCATCTAATGATTGCCCGCGCACCTGTCATGACCGTTTTATTCGTAGTAGGTAATCCGTCGTTTTGCATTATTTCCTTCCTCCTAATTCCAGCCGAACCATTCTTGCTGCTGCCTCTTTTAATCTTTCTGAATCGACTGACAAAGAAATCCTGAAATAACCTTCACCTGATGGTCCAAAAGCAGACCCTGGTGTAACAATTACTCCCGCTTCCTCTAGCATTTTTTCGGCAAACTCTTCTGAACGATACCCTTTTGGGACAGGAGCCCAAATGAAAAACGTTCCTTTAGGCTCCTCCACTTCTAATCCCATCTTTTTTAAAGCTTCTAGCATGTTCATCATCCGTTTTTTATAAACGTTGTTGTTTTCATCAACAGAAACTAGATTACTAGATAAAGCTTCTGCAGCTGCTTTTTGTATAGGAAGGAATTGACTTGTATCGATATTGCTTTTTACGACCGAAAGTGCCTTGATCATTTCTTTGTTACCTACCACATAACCAATCCGCCACCCAGTCATGTTAAAACTTTTGGACAAGGAACCGAATTCCACTGCTAAATCTTTTGCACCTGGCGCTTGTAATATACTTGGCGCTTTGTATCCATCAAACGTGACAAGACCATATGCAGAGTCATGTACAACTGCCAATTCATGTTTTTTAGCAAATGTAATCGCTTCCATAAAAGTGTTTAAATGAACTGTTGCAGACGTTGGATTACTTGGATAATTTAGAAACATAAGTTTTGCTTTCTTCACATCCAAACGCGAAATCCTATCAAAATTCGGTTTGTAACCCTGTTCCTCATCAAGTGGCAAATAAATACTTTCTCCACCTGCGAGATGAACGGCTGACTTATATACTGGATAACCTGGATCTGGTATTAACACAGCCTCCCCAGGGTTTATTACAGCTGAAATCAAATGCGCAATTCCTTCCTTTGACCCAACTAACGTCAATATTTCCGTATCAGGATCCAAATCCACATCGTAATTTCTATTATAAAACTGTGCAACAGCTTCTCGATACTCCTGACAACCAGCATAATTAGAATATCTATGGTTTTCAGGCTTTTGCACTTCCTCCACTAATCGATTTACGATAAATGGCGGCGTAGGTAAGTCTGGCGCACCAATACCTAAGTCAATAACATCGACTCCTTCTGCTTGCAGCTGTTTCTTTTTCTTTTGAAACACAGAAAACAAATATGGTGGCAGGCTGTTGACCTTCTCAGAACCAAAAGACATTTCCTTCCCCCTCATATTATTTCATTATGTGAAACGTCATTTCATTAACATACTAATAGTATACACACCATTTGTAATTTTTTCAATACTCATTTTTCCCAAAAAACGATCTACCACTATTTAGTTAGCTACATCTTCTTCCACCTCAACTGCTACATTGTTTTTAAGAAGAAAATAAAAAGCTAATAAAGATGCTAAAACAAAAGCAAATCCTAGTACTGTACTATTTGTTGTACCTAATATGATATATCCTAACGCTGATATTACTGCAGCAACAAGCGCATAAGGAATCTGGGTAACGACATGGTCGATATGATGACAACTGGATCCCGTCGAGGAAAGAATCGTCGTATCTGAAATCGGTGAGCAATGATCACCAAATACGGAACCAGCAAGAACGGCTGCCATCATTGGTAAAATAAGAGAGATATCTGTCGCAGATGCAATTTGACCGGCAATTGGTAACAAAATACCAAATGATCCCCATGATGTTCCAGTTGAAAACGCCATAAAACCAGCAATGAGGAACAAAATGGCTGGTAACAACCCGACACTTAAATTTGTTTGCTCTACAATTCCCGCAAGATATGTGCCTGTTCCCAATTGTCCAATTAAAGTAACAATCGTCCATGCCAAAATTAAAATATATACACTTGGCAGCATGGATTTAATCCCTTCTTTTAATCCAAGGACAACTTGATTTGTGTCTAATTTTCCAGTTTTAGAAACTTGAGCAAAATATAAAATGAATGTCATAATCAACCCCGCTAGACCGCCATATACTAGTGATAAAGATACATCAGCACTTCCAAAAATGTTTATTAGTGTAGTCTCTCCATCAATTGCTTTTAGACCAGTCCACATCATTGCGCCTACAGTTGCAAGGAAAAGAACTACAATCGGTAATAACAAATCTTTCACTGTCCCACGATGACTTACTGGTAGTTTACTTTCGGTATCGATCTGTTCTTTATGTTCAGGATTTAGTACTTCCCCTGTTTCCCGCGCTCTGTTTTCATGCACTTTCATTGGCCCAAAATCAACACCTTTTAACGCAATGACTAGCACCACGCCAAGAGCAGCAAAAACGTAGAGGTTCATCGGAATCATTTGTATAAAAGCCCCAAACGCATTGTATTCCGTGACACCTTCTGCCGCAAGTATCGTCCCTAAAAGTCCAATAATGTACGCCCCCCAGCTAGACACTGGTGACACAACACAAACAGGTGCTGCTGTCGAATCCACGATATAGGCTAGCTTGGCTCGAGAAACGCGATGACGATCCGCAATTGGACGGGCAACTTGACCAACAGCTAAACTGTTGAAATAATCGTCGATGAAAATAATAACACCAAGAATCATAGTCATGATTTGAACCCCAGCCCTTGTCTTAACCCTCGTCACCATCCACTCACCAAATGCACGTGTACCCCCCATCATACTCATAAAAGCGGTTATCACGCCAAGCATTAAAGGGAACAATAAAATATACACATTCCACGTATTAATTGCACCGTCAGCAATGAACACACCTATAAAAGCTTCCCAGGTAATAAGAATCGTTTCCCAAATTTGAAAATTAGCTAACAAAATTGCACCTGCAACAATTCCCACTATTAATGAAAGCAACACTCGTTTTGTCCATAAAACCATAAAAATAGCTAACAATGGCGGAATTAATGAAAAAATCGTATTTTCCATGCATCTAACCTCCCGTTTTAATAAAAATGTTCCTAAAGTCCATCCAACACCCAACCTTTCATTACTGTATTTTTGATTTTCACCCCCTTAACACAAGGTGATTACATTTCTGACTATTCCTACTATTCTATATTATTTCAAGAAATCCTCTTTATGAATTTGAAAATTTTTTCTGCGATGTATCATAGGGAGTTGTTCACGAAAACGAACTTTTGCAACTAGAGAAGTGTCCAGTTGAAAAATGGGACACTTCTCTCCGTTCATATGATATTCTTAAATTCACAAATCTAACTCCTGTTCCAACATATACGCCACTTTATATAAACCCGCTTCATCATTTTTTTGCCCCATAATTTGGATGCCTACTGGAAGTCCTGTTTTGGAAAATCCACACGGGAAAGTGATAGCTGGATTACCGAGATAGTTTGCTAGAAACGTAAACTTCATAAGTTCTGAACGGACCTCTACTTTTCGTTGATCAATCGTAACGAATGCTTCACCAATATTGGTCGGTAATATGGGAATAGTTGGTGTTACAATGAAAGGAACGGTTTCAAAAATTTTATTAAACGATAGTGAGAGCTCTTCTTTCACTTTTTGTGCATATAAAAATTCGTAAGCACGGATGTCGGCGCCCTTCAAAATTCTACTTCTCGTCTCGTTTCCCAAAGAATTGTGCTCATCTAATGCTACTTCTTGGTTTATAAAATACGCTTCACTTCGATCAATTGCACTGCTAATCTCCATCACCTTTTTCATTTCAGGTGTGTGAACACTTTCAATTGCAACCCCAAGGCTTTCCATTAATTGAATAGCTTTCGTAATGGACTCTCTTACATCACCCTCTAGATCATCAAAGAAATAAGCTGTAGGCAAACCAAGCACAACGTCTTTTAGGTCTAATTTTTCCACCTGAGAAAATGTCGGATCTCCAACTAAGACAGAATAAATGATCGCATTATCCGTTACATTTCTTGTCATAGGGCCAACATGATCCATTGACCAACTGAGAGGATAGATACCATCCACATTAATTCTTCCGTAGGTCGGTTTCATGCCGACAACGCCACAACATGATGCAGGAATTCGAATAGAACCACTCGTATCAGTACCCAACGCACCAACACACAATCCAGACGAAACGGCAACTGCCGAACCCCCACTTGATCCACCAGAAATCTTAGTTAGATCATAGGGGTTTTTACACGGACCAAAATAAGAGTCATCACTCGTCGTGCCATATGCGAGTTCATGCATATTTGTCTTGCCCATTATAATGACTCCATGTTGTTTTAGCGTTTTTATAACTTCTGCATCAAAGGAAGGAACAAAGTCTTTAAAGACACCTGAACCCATTGTTGTTTTAATATTTTTTGTAAAAATCAAATCCTTAACGCTGATCGGTATCCCACTTAAAAGGCCTATTTGACATCCATTCATTATTTGTTTTTCTAAACGAATTGCCTCCATCATTGCCTGTTCATAGCAAACTGTTATATAAGCATTTAATTGTTTATTTTGTTGATCTATTCGCTCATAGAATAACTCTATCATTTCTACTGGTGAAACAATTTTATTCGTATATGCTTGATGCAGTTCAACTATATTCCAATTTTGATTTTCGATATTACTCATCATACAACCCTCCTTTTCCTCTAAATATATGTTTATTGCTCATAATAAATAGCGAAATATTCAGTTATCTCGACCGTCCGTCATATGAAAGATTTATTCTTCCAGATGGATAATTTCCAAACCATTTAAATTAACGAAAGAAATATCAATTCTTTGATAATACATTTATAAATTGGTACAGTTAGTAATAAATCATCTATTCTAAGCTAAAAAAGGATTTAATCTAGAAAAGAGGAGCACAATGAAGGAAAAATGGTACTTTGTCGACTCAGGGCATTGCACACCAGCTTATAATATGGCATTAGATGAAATGCTTTTGAATTGGCATAGTGAGGGTAAAATCCCCCCTGTCTTAAGATTTTATGGTTGGAAACCTGCAGGGCTTTCAGTTGGTTACTTCCAAAAGATTAAGGGAAAGATTGATGTAGACGGGGTGCAAAAGTACGGGGCTGAAATTGTTCGCAGGCAAACTGGAGGACGTGCAGTATTACACGACCAAGAGCTTACATACAGTGTTCTCGTTTCAGAACAACACGAAGCAATGCCGCGTTCTGTGAAAGATGCCTACATGGTAATTTCCAAAGGGCTATTGGAAGGATTCAGAGAGTTAGAGGTGAATGCTGATTTTTCCATACCCGAAAAAAAATTACAAACCACGGATTCAGCGGTCTGCTTTGAAGAACCATCTTGGTATGAATTGATCGTAGAAGGAAAAAAAATTGCTGGTAGTGCGCAGACCAGAAAAAAAGGTGTTATTCTCCAGCACGGATCGATTCCGATAGATATAGATCAGACGAAACTGTTTGATATGTTCCTATATCCTAATGAGCGTGTAAAAGAAAGAGCAAGGAAAAAATTTGGTGATAAAGCTGTTTCTATTAATGAAGTAGCCAATAAACCAGTTACCTTTTCCATTGCTAAAGATGCATTTAAAAAAGGCTTTGAAAAAGGACTAAACATTGAATTAGAACCTTTTGATTTATCTCAAGAACAGCTCGAACAAGTAAATGAGCTAGCCAAGAGCAAATATATGAGCAAAGAATGGAATTATTCACGCTAAGAACACCTACCGATTGGCAAGCCCTTTAACTAATTGCAAAATAAGGAGTGTTTTACAAAATGACCGAAAAAGAAGAACATGTAAGAAAACCTGATTGGCTCAAAATTAAATTAAATACAAATAAATCATACAATAAGTTAAAAAATCTAATGCGCGAAAAAAAATTGAATACTGTTTGTGAGGAAGCGCGTTGCCCCAATATCCATGAGTGCTGGAGTGAGCGAAAAACTGCTACATTTATGATTTTAGGAGATACTTGCACACGTGGCTGCCGATTTTGTGCAGTAAAAACTGGTCTTCCAAACGAGTTAGATTGGGGTGAGCCAGAACGCGTAGCTGAATCCGTTGAAATTATGGGGCTAAAACACGTCGTTGTCACTGCGGTCGCAAGGGATGATTTAAATGACGGTGGTGCCGCAGTCTTTGCAGAAACAGTACGCGCGATTCGTCGTAAAGTACCAGGTTGTACTGTTGAAATTCTTCCTTCCGATATGAAAGGTGACTACGAAAGCCTACATACGTTAATGGATAGCGGACCTGACATCTTCAACCACAATATCGAAACCGTCCGCCGCTTAACAAAACGGGTTCGTGCAATTGCTATGTATGATCGTTCCTTACAACTGTTAGAGCGAGTGAAAGAAATTGCTCCGAACACACCTACTAAGTCAAGTATTATGGTAGGTCTTGGCGAAACGAAGGAAGAAATTATTCAAGCCATGGACGATTTGCTAGCACATAAAGTGGACATCATGGCGATTGGGCAATATTTACAACCAACCAAAAAACACTTAAAAGTGGAACGATACTACCATCCGGATGAGTTTGAAGAGCTGAAACAAATTGCCCTTGAAAAAGGTTTCAAACATTGCGAAGCAGGACCACTTGTCCGCTCATCCTACCATGCAGATGAGCAGGTAAATGCAACATCAGCACAACGCCGGATTCATTACATGAAAGGGTACGAATCCCAAGGTAAAAAATTGGAAAACTTTAATTTCTAGAACCATGATTTTAAAATGGAAAGTCCCCACTAATCGTTGGAGGCTTTCCACACCCAATCTAATCACATTTTTTCTTTCTAGCTCGAAACCCTCGTTTCAAAAATATTTTCTTAAAGAGGTTGTTCAAAAAGTCACCAAATGATAAGCTGCGCATCTCAGGCTCACACGATGTGGGTCATGCAGGCGTTGCCACAGGACGTGGCGGTCTTAGCCTGTATTCCTTAAATGGCTTGTTTTTCCGTTCCTTGGAAAAGAAACCCGCTTTTCCTGCGTGCGAAGTATATTCAGGGAAGCATTCCTTTTGCTCACGTATTAAAAGCATATCCTTAAAAAAGAAAAACACTTTTTCTTCGTGCGAGGTAATGCTTTCGAAGCAACAAGCTTTCGCTGCGCTACTCAAAACTACGCCGTCTCGACCTTCTTGCTTCTAATTTGCCGACTTTTTGAACACGCATTTAATCTAGTCCATACATTCCATCAAATATATATAAAAGGAGCAATTACAACATGAAAGCAATCGTCATTAATGAATACGGTAGTAAAGAAGTTTTAAAGGAAACAGAGATTCCGAAGCCAGACATTACGGACGATCAAGTGTTAGTGGAGGTTCACGCAACTTCTATAAATCCGATTGATTGGAAAACAAGAGCAGGGTATTTACAAGAGAAGCTTGATTTTTCTTTTCCCATTATCTTAGGTTGGGACGTTGCGGGAACAATTGTTGAAGTTGGAGACAAAGTAACTGACTATCAAATTGGTGATGAAGTATTCGCCAGACCAGCAACCACTCCTAATGGAACATATGCTGAATTTACAGCCGTAGACGAGAATCTGTTGGCAAAAAAACCAGAAAACGTAACTTTTGAAGAGGCTGCCTCCATTCCTTTAGTCGGTTTAACTGCTTGGCAATGCTTGGTCGACATTACCAATATAAAAAAAGGCGATACCGTTTTAATACATGCTGGTTCAGGTGGCGTTGGCAGTATTGCCATTCAACTCGCGAAACATTTCGGAGCCTTCGTAGCGACAACAGCAAGTGAACAAAATGAGGCATACGTTAAAGAATTAGGTGCTGATCAGTTTATTAACTACAAAACACAAAATTTTGAAGAAGAACTAAGCGATTTTGATATTGTGCTGGATACTATGGGCGGAGACATCCTTGAAAAGAGTTATACTGTTTTGAAACGCGGAGGCAAGTTAGTTACGATCGCTGGACAGCCTAATGATGATGCCGCAGCGAAATATGGGATAACTGCTAAGTTTCACTGGTTAGAGCCAGATGGCACTCAACTACAAAAACTAGCTGATTTATTAAACAAAGAAATCATCAAACCACAAGTTGGTCATGTATTTGATTTCTCAGAAGAACAGCTCCAGAAAGCACATGAATTAAGCGAGACCCATCATGCAAAAGGGAAAATTGTAGTTAAAGTGAAATAAAATAAGGGCTATCAGAAGGTAAATCCCCTGACAGAGTAATGTTTTATTTTCTGTCAGGGGATTTTGACGTTTATTCAATTTGAACCGAATGATACACAAAGAATAATAATCCATTAATATCCCCTTTATCGACTGCAAGTGCATCTTGACATCAACTATAAGCGTTTGATATTTCCTGGGGAATATCGACAAACTTATAGAGGTTGTTCAAAAACACGCGTTCATGTTGAGTATTCCAACCAGACAAGTGGTAAGATAAAATTAGGATTGAACACAGAAAGAAGGGGTACACAATGGCATTAGAAGTTGGCGCAATACATAAACTCATTGTTCTAAGAAAGATTGACACTGGATACGTATTAAAGAACGGAACAAATGAGGTTCTATTGCACAAAAAAGAAACGAAAGGCGAACTCGAGGTTGATCAAGAAATCGAGGTTTTTCTTTATCATGATAAAAAAGGACAAGTGGTGGCCACTATGTCCCTACCAAATATACGGGTCGATACATATGATTGGGCTGAAGTTGTTGAGGTTGTTAAAGATCTAGGTGTGTTTGTATCTATAGGGATTGCAAAAGAGATCCTCGTATCAAAAGATGATTTACCACTAATAGAACGCGTCTGGCCACAAGTTGGAGATATGTTATACGTGACATTAAGTACGGATAAACAAGGACGATTACTCGCTATACCGATAACGGAAGGTGTTTTCGAAGGAGAGTGGGAAACGGCACCCTCTTCCATTAATAACACTCCAATTAATGGAAGAGTGTATCGAACAAATAAAGAGGGATCTGTTATATTAACGGAAGAAGGTTATAGAGGATTCATTCATCACACCGAGCGCAAAGCAGAACCACGACTCGGTCAATGGGTGGAAGGTAGAGTGATTGCAGTGAAAGAGGATGGCACAATTAATGTGTCATTGCGACCACTAAAACGAGAAGGCATGGTCAAGGATGCCGACATGATCTTGAAGCATATTGAAAAAAATAGCGGCGTAATACCGTTTAGTGACAAAAGTGATCCTGAGGATATAGACAAAACCTTTCATATAAGTAAAGCTTCCTTTAAGCGTGCCTTAGGTAAATTAATGAAAGAAGGAAAAGTAATACAAAAGGATGGCAAAACATTTTTGAAAGAAGAAAAGAACCAAACCATATAATAGTGCAGTATCGTACACTCTACTAAATAGACTGTTGAACAATAGATGGAAACAGTCGCTAAAGCTACTAGTTTTATACAAAGAAACAATACTTCACGTCAAAAAGGAACCGTTTATTAAAACGGTTCCTTTTTATTTATTTTCAACAATCATGTGACCGCTGCTCTCCTTTAGAATAGCTGTTGCTTCCTGGTAATCCTCCTCGACGACTTCCAACTGCAGTACTTGTGGCAATTGTTGATCTCCCTCTTCAGGATGTATTAAGTCTCTTATAATGTTGCTATTTTCAGGTATTTCCTCCACGGTCACATTTTCGACATTCAGTGTTTGAAGCTTTGCCCTAACAGACTCTGCATCGTTTTCATTCGTAAAGTATGCCTGTATTTTTTTCATTCTACTATAACACCATCCCAATTATTTCGTGTTTTTTCAACCTCTGTAATTGTATACATTCATATCCTTTCCTTTTCCCTATTCATTCATAACTCATAATTAAAACGATGAATATTTTTGTTTTTTTACAAATAATGATGAAGTACAAGGACAAACGATTTAGCAAGCGTTATCAAAAAAAGAAGGAGGTTTATGCATGCTGAAATCGGTCACATTGTTTTTTGATCGAATGGTACAACGTTTTCTACCAGACGCTTTTTTGTTTGCAGTTATTTTAACATTCATCGTTTATGTGTTGGGAGTTACCTTTACAGGAAGTTCACCAGTAGAAATGGTACAGTATTGGGGAGACGGTTTTTGGGATCTATTGGCCTTTGCTATGCAAATGTCCCTTATTGTTGTAACAGGGTATATCCTAGCAAATACACCAGTAATAAAGGACCTACTAACAAAAATAAGTCAATTTGCTAACACGCCTAAACAAGCTATTTTACTAGTCACCTTTGTTGCTGGTATCGCTAATTTGATTAACTATGGTTTCGGGTTGGTTGTTGGTGCACTACTTGCGATCCATGTAGCCAAACGAGTGCCAACAGTGGATTATCGGCTTTTAATGGCAAGTGCATATAGTGGATTTTTACTTTGGCACGGAGGACTGTCAGGATCTATTCCATTAACAATCGCCACAAAAGGACACTTTTTAGAGGATACAATGGGCATTACCCCAATAACCGAAACATTGTTTAGCAATTTCAACCTATTTATCGTGATCGTTTTGCTGATAACACTCCCACTCTTAAACAGACTTTTGCAAAAATCTAGTGGCAGCTTGGATAACAACATTGATTCAGAATTATTGAACGCTCAATCGACAGCAACTATGGGGCGTGAAACTAAACCAACAGACGAGAAAAATAGTACGCCCGCTGTTCGAATGGAAAATAGTAAGACGATTTCATTCTTAATCGGATTGTTAGGTTTCATTTTCATATTATATTACTTTAACCAAAACGGCTTTGATTTAAATATCAATATTGTCAATTTTATTTTCCTATTCCTCGGTATTATTTTTCATAAAACACCACGTCGCTTCTTAGACACTGCAACAGATGCAGTCAAAAATATAAGTGGAATTATTGTACAGTTCCCTTTCTATGCAGGAATTATGGGGATGATGGTGGCTTCAGGTTTATCCGAGCAAATGTCATTATGGTTTGTGAACATTTCAAATGACTTCACCTTCCCATTATTCACCTTTATCAGTGCAGGAATTGTTAATTTTTTTGTTCCCTCTGGTGGTGGTCAATGGGCCATTCAAGGACCGATTATGATCCCAGCAGCTATGGAGCTTGGGATTGGTACCGCCAAAACAGCCATGGCAGTTGCATGGGGCGATGCATGGACAAACATGATCCAACCTTTTTGGGCGCTTCCATTACTGGCAATTGCAGGATTAAAGATAAGAGACATCATGGGATTTTGTGTCGTCATTCTATTCTGGAGCTTCATTCCAATTTCAATTGGGCTGTTGTTTCTTTAGACTCGAAAAAAGGTTACTCGTATCGTTAATCTGGATCGAGTAACCTTTTTCAAACAGTGTTTCATCTACGTTTCATCTAACCCCTTATACTCAACATCCCCCTTAAACATTTGTGCTACAAAGATTCCGCCAAGTATAAGAACCGTTCCTATGATAATACCAATCGTCAATTTTTCATCCAAAAATACCGATCCAAAAAGCATAGCGAATATTGGAACGAGTAGCGTTGACAATGTAGCGGTAACCATGTCGATTATGCTTAGAATGTAAAACCAAACTGTAAAACAAAGTGCGGAGGCGAGTATACCAGTGAACAAAATATAGTACATACTCATTGACGTGATGCTGATTGGCTTTCCCCATTCCATCATAATGGTCGCGATAATAAGTCCCAATGTCCCAAATAGCATCTGATATGCGGAAACCTGAAGCCTAGGAACGTTCTGAAGTTTCAACCGATAATACACATTGGATACTCCCCATGAGATAGCGGCCAATATGATCAATAACTCCCCGAAGATAGCTTTTAAATTTTGCTCGACCCAAATGTCCCAGCCTAGAATTGTTAAGAGCCCCACCATTCCCATTCCAAGTCCTAATAGCTTAACCTTTGTTAATGGTTCTTTTAACACTTTTGCAGCGAGCAAACTACTCCAAATTGGCATAGAATATAAAAGAACAGATGATTTTCCCGCATCAACAAATCGCAAGCCATACATGACAAGTGAAAACACAATCGTTGTTTGTAAGAGTCCGACCATTATCAGATGCCGCCACTGCGTCTTTGGGGGGATCCCAACCCGCATCACAAAAACGAGCATTAGCATCATGATAGATCCAGTCCCAAATCGAAGGGAAGAAAAAGAAAACGGACCCATAAACTGAAGGGATTCTTTCATCAATACCCAAGCATACCCCCAGATCAGGGTAATCAGTACAATGAGTACCCATACATTGCTTTTTTTATTGCTACGAAACATTACGGATCCTCCCGCCCAGATGTTATTATTCAACTATATAATGGTTTACCCTCGATTCCAAACGTTCTGATTTTTTATTCATAATCATTCTTATTTCTCCCCTATCATACTTTTTCGTCCATATCTAACTAACCCTCACGCTTCCAAAAAAATTTCAATTCAAATACAGTTATTTTAACAAATTTTTTGTAGAATATTGTATGATTAGGTTGAAGTATTTCTATGTATCGTATGCTAGATTAGGAGGATAAATGTATGTTTTGTCATCATTGTGGAGAATAGCTACAATAAATATAAAGTAACCTATATAGTATAGTTGGTTATGAAAATGATCAGAAGAAATTAATTTCTGGCGAAGGGGAAGAAATTAATTAGAGTGCAAGTGTACAAAAATCACCAAATTAGAAAAAAGCAGGTTGAAGAACGAAAGGTACTATAGGCGACATCGGTACCAGAGAACTAGGTCAAGAACAAAAAGTCCTTCATTTCCTTTATGAAGGGCTTTTCTTCGTTCAAAATCACTGTTTTTGTCCTTCATCTCCCTTATGAACCTCTTTTCTGCGCTCAAATCCATCGCTTTTGTCCTTCATCTCCTTTATGAACCTCTTTTCTACGCTCAAATCCATAGCTTTTGTCCTTCATCTCCTCTATGAACCACTTTTCTACGCTCAAATCCATAGCTTTTGTCCTATCAGTAAAACAAAGAGACCCCTTCCTTTCACATAGTAGAGGGGTCTTTTTGCTTTTGCTACATATCCTTGGTTCGTGTATAGACAAAGCGAGCAATCAAGTCTATGTAACGAATAATCTTTAAATTGCATTTTTGCGGTGCACGCCTTTTAGCTTCTAACCAACCCATGTGGATCAATGACAAATTTTTTCGATGCGCCGCCATCAAATTGTTTATAACCGCTTGGTGCCTCATCAAGAGAAATTAGTGTCGCGTTGACTGCTTTCGCAATTTGAGCTTTACCACTTAGTATGGACATCATTAAATCACGATGATACTTCATTACTGGAGTTTGTCCTGTCACAAATGTATGTGCTTTTGCCCAGCCTAAACCGAGACGGATTTTCAGAGTACCTTCTTTGGCATCATCGTCACTTGCACCAGGATCTCCTGTTACATATAATCCAGGAATTCCGAGTCTACCTCCCGCTTTCGTAACCCCCATAATAGAATTCAAGACTGTAGCTGGTGCTTCTCCTGCGCCTTCACCGTGTCCACTTGCCTCAAAGCCTACCGCATCAATCGCACAATCTACTTCAGGTACTCCTAATATTTGCTCTATTTGTTCCTCTAGATTAGCATGCTTTCTTAAATTAACCGTTTCACATCCAAAGCTCCTCGCCTGGGCTAAACGCTCTTCGTTTAAGTCACCAACGATCACAACCGATGCCCCTAATAGTTGTGCTGAATGTGCAGCAGCTAGTCCAACAGGGCCAGCCCCAGCAACGTAAACTGTCGCTCCAGTTCGAACACCAGCACTTACTGCACCGTGATAACCTGTTGGAAAAATATCAGAAAGCATCGTTAAATCAAGAATCTTCTCCATCGCCTGGTCTTTGTCAGGGAACTTTAGCAGTTGGAAATCCGCATAAGGCACCATTACGTACTCAGACTGACCACCAACCCAGCCGCCCATGTCCACGTATCCATACGCCGAACCCGGGCGATCTGGATTTACATTTTCACAAATGTGTGTTTTCTGTTCCTTACAGCTTCGACAACGTCCACAAGCAATATTAAATGGTACAGAGACTAAATCACCCTTCTGAATAAACTCTACATCACTTCCGACCTCAACAACCTCTCCAGTAATTTCGTGACCTAACACTAATCCACTTGGAGCAGTTGTCCGTCCCCTTACCATGTGCTGATCACTACCACATATGTTCGTCGTCACTACTTTTACAATAACACCGTGATTACACTTTCTTCCCACATTAAGCGGATTGACTCCTGGACCATCTCGAAGAATCAAGTCTGGATAACTAATATCCCGTACTTCAACTTCCCCTGGTTTGACATAGACTACCGCACGATTATTCGCCAACAAAAACCACTCCCCATTTAATAGATTTGGTGTAAAAATGTAAGCGCTATCATTCTATGTTTAATTATAATAGATATTCCAAAAAGGTCAATAAATATTTTGAATTCAAAACATAAAACCTCCATCAACCACTATGTCGAAAAAGATAAAATCGCCTCATAAGTTAATGGCTGTTATTTATTGATTTGAATGCGCCTACATGATATTATATATTTAATTCATAATATTTTAAATTTAACAAATTTAATTGGAAACTAGAGCGTTTTTGATATGGAGTAGTGCTAACTGCCCCCAGTTAAAGCTCTATGATCCGAAAAAAAGCGTGCCGTTCGTGCATGACAGCGTTCCTGTCAGAGACTAACCGCCGCATTTCTTTGTTGTGCATTATCGTTGTACTTCTTTGAAATGACGGCGGTTTTTCTATAAATATCTTAAAAAAAGGAGGAATTGGATGGACAATGTAAAGAATCGTTGGTTAATTGCTGCATCTGCCGTTGGTATTCACATTTCCATAGGTTCTGCTTATGCTTGGAGTGTTTTTACGAATCCTATGGTTGATACATTTGGTTGGGACACAACCCAAATTTCGTTAGCCTTCAGTATTGCTATTTTTATGTTAGGAATGTCAGCCGCTTTTATGGGAAGGTTTGTCGAAAAACACGGTCCTAGAAAATCAGGGATGTTGGCAGCAGCGTTTTTCGGTGTTGGTGTCGCTGGCTCAGGACTAGCAACAGCTGTAGAGTCATTATACTTATTGTATCTTTTTTATGGTATTATCGGTGGGATTGGCTTAGGGATAGGGTACATCGCACCTGTGTCAACGCTCGTTAAATGGTTCCCGGACAGACGAGGACTTGCGACTGGTTTAGCTATTATGGGGTTTGGATTTGCCGCACTTTTGAGCGGACCAGCTGCAGCATCATTAATAGAATCCGTTGGTATTTCCGCTACTTTTTATATTTTAGGGGTTGCCTATTTTGTTGTAATGACGCTTTCTTCTCAATATTTGTCTCCACCACCAGAGGGATGGGTGCCAAAGGGATTTGACGCAAGCGCACAATCTGGAAATAAGAAAATCAAACCTGATCTTGCCCAACTTACGGCAAACGAAGCAGTTAAAACGAGACGCTTTTGGATGCTGTGGACAATGCTGTTCCTTAACGTAACATGTGGTATTGCAGTTATTTCCGTCGCATCGCCAATGGCACAAGAAATAGCTAGCATGACACCAATTGCAGCAGCTACAATGGTTGGCCTCATGGGTCTGTTTAATGGTGCGGGAAGAATTGGATGGGCCTCTTTCTCCGATTACATCGGAAGACCAAATGTGTACACGACATTCTTTGTTATTCAAATCATCGCTTTTTTTACACTTCCAATAGCGGTAAGCGCCTTCTTATTCCAACTGCTCGTTTTTGCAATTTTAACCTGTTATGGCGGAGGATTTGCATCTGTCCCCGCTTATATTGGGGACATTTTTGGTACGAAACAGCTCGGTGCGATTCACGGCTATATCTTAACTGCTTGGGCGGCAGCAGGCGTCGTTGGACCAATTCTTTTATCATTAATTTATGATTCTACAAATAGTTACAATATGACAATGATCATCTTTGGAGTATTGTTTATAGTTGCGTTCATTATCTCACTCTGGATTCGGGCGGATATTAATAAATTAAGAAACGAGCAAGGTGCATCCAATCTTTCTGGAGTGGCAAGCGAATTAAAGTAATCAAACTAACCGAAAAATCACAATAGAGGACTGACTTGCGGATGACAAATTACGAAGCGGAGTTTAGTAATCTAGTAAGGGCATTTCGAAAAAAACATATGGGAAAAGGCCCAAGTTCGGTTCGCACTACTTTTTGTAAAAACTGGGCGATCTGTGAAATGGAAGGTAATCTATCCCCTGTTGAGCAGTTTATAGCAACAGATGATGACGGAAAAGAAATGTTGCGCTCGGCCAGAACAAAAATGGCCAAGAACATTTACAAAAAACATCACCCTGTTGAAATGGAAGAGTTTCTCGGAGCAAAATACTTAGATTTGTATGTAGATATCGACATTGATAAAGACTTTGGAATGTCCATCTTTGTATTTGATGATAATTTAGAAAAGAAATTCAAACAGTAGAGTCTATTACCAGAAACATGTTAAAAGCGATCCATTGCTAACACAGAAAAAGGTATAGAAGATCTTGAAATGGAAGTGAACGCATAAAGGTTGGATCGATCTCCTCAGAATTGCCTGAAGTTCTTTTGAAAATTACAACACTGATGTACGAAGTTAGGATATGAACGAAAAGACCAGCTTCTACCCAACTCCCTTTTTATTATTAATTTTTAAATGGTTTTAGGGTTTTAGACCCCCTCCTCTAAGCGAAGCGTAGGTGGGAGTTTCCAATCAGGTGGAGTCGAGACCCCTGATGTTTCAGCTTGCTGAAACGAGCTCGCTTTTTAGACTAATAAACATCGTATAAAGCCATACCGTTTCCCCGTGATCAGGGAGACGGTATGGCTTTATGTATCGAAAATGCGAATTAGTAGTAATATGTGGAAGTCGCACTGTAAACTATTTAATAGAATGACTCACTTTAAATTAGGGCATACATATGCTTGGAGGGATTCCATGTATGATTTTAATGAAATTTTTATTCAAATTTTAATCTTGCTCGCTATATCCATTACCGTCATAGGAGTTGCCAAAAAACTTGGTCAACCGTATACGATTGCTCTTGTGTTGGTTGGACTTTTTTTAGGAACTGTAGACTTGCCGTTCCCAATGCTTGATGAAGCAGCTGCGTTTGTGACTCAATCGGAAGTGTTTCAAGCGATCATCATTTCCTTGTTTCTCCCAATTTTACTAGGCGACGCTACCCTAAAGTTGCCATTCCATCATTTATTCGCACAAAGAAGAGCGGTTGTAGGCATGGCTTTTGGTGGCACATTTCTTTCCTTTATCATCATTGGATTTTCTGTGTACTACTTCATTGGTCTACCTCTTGCTACAGCCTTTACCTTTGCAGCATTAATGAGCGCCACGGATCCCATTAGTGTCTTATCCATCTTTAAGTCGGTTGGTGTTTCACAAAAAGTTTCGACGATCATGGAAGGTGAATCCCTTTTTAATGACGGAATCGCCGTTGTCTTATTTACGATCTCCTCCGTTTATTTGCTATCTTATATCGAATTAGGCTGGGAAGGATTGGGCAATGGGATTCTCCTATTTTTAAAATTTAGTATTGGCGGTGCCATTTTAGGTATTGTTTTAGGCTTTATCAGTTCACAGATCATTCGATTTTATGATGACTACCCATTTGAAATTGCCGTTTCAGCTTTACTGTTTTTTGGAAGCTACTTTATTGCGGAACACATTGAAGTCTCTGGGGTAATTGCTGTTGTTTCAGGTGGCTTCGTTTTCGGTGATTACGGTGCAAAAATTGGCATGTCTAAAACAACAAAAGTGAATATTAATACCTTTTGGGATGTGATTGGCCTGATCGCAAACTCCATCATATTTTTACTTATTGGCCTTGAAATTAAACAAATCAATTTTTCAGATAAATGGGGGATTATGATTGCCGCAGTATTTATCGTCATTTTGGCAAGGATCATTGCACTATACGTCAGTACCCTCCATACAGAAGATTTAAATCGAAAAGAACGAGCATTGTTAAATTGGGGAGGCTTAAAGGGAAGTTTATCGATCGCCCTTGCCCTAAGCTTGCCAATCGACTTTGCAGGAAGAGAAACGATACTGCTACTCACATTTACAGTCGTTTTATTTTCCCTATTAGTTCAAGGATTAACGATTAAACCACTTATAAAAAAATTAGGACTTTCTGAAACAGAAAAGTAACTAGAGATCTCACTTATGTTCATGATTAACTGGAAGAAATTCGTGTATAACTGATGCATTCTAGGGAAAGCTACTGCTCAAAAGGAGGCGTAGTTTCATGAAAAAAAATATTTTTACTTTAGGATGCATACTCATCCTTAGCGTCCTAGCAAGCTGCAGCTCAGCCCAAGATGAATCTGACAAAAGCAAGGACGTTAACGGAACAGGTGAAACCGAATCAAAAGAAGTATCCGCACCCTATAAAGAGAATGGGGAGAAAAAAGAAACCAGCATAGCAGAAGGAACGGAAATAGTCATCGCAACCGTTGAAAAGCTGAAGGAAACAGTGAAAAAATCGCCAAATGATGGTGCAAAAATCAACAAGTTTGGAGATGCATTGCAAGAAAATTGGGACATTATTGAGAAACAGGTAAGAGAGCGTTACCCTGAGGACTATAAAAACATTGAAGAAAGTCTGTACCCTTTAATTAACTATGCAAAAAAAGACACACCTGATGTAAAAAAAATAAAACCGCTGATCAAGGCAACATATGACAAATTAACTGTATTTAAAGAAAAGGTGTCTAAATAACTAGAACAAAGGGTTTACCTATAACTCTTACTTTCCTCTAAAAGAAGCTACGGGGAAACGATCAACCTGTAGCTTTTTTATACTTTTTTTCCTTCTTAGGATTCCAGTGATTGTATAGCTTTTCCAAACGTTTCCTAGTTGTCAAAAAGAAAAATTGATAGACGGGACTTTGGAGAAACGTAAAGATAAATGTGAACACAAAAACAGGTCCACCGAGTAACCATCCAATAACAAGTATCGCACTTTCTGTAATTATTCTTACTCTACTGATCGAAAAACCTAGTTTATCTGAAATGGATAGCATAAAACCATCACGAGGACCAGCACCAAGACCAGCAGCCGAGTACACACCACCGCCGATCCCCATCAATAAAATACCGAACAACAAAACGAAAACATCCGTTATGGTGGTAGATGACTTAGGAAAATAATCAAGGTACATAAACAAATCAACCATCGGGCCAATGAGTAGCGCATTTAAAAATGTGCCCACACTTAAATATGTCCGGTCCAAGAAAAAAGAGACGATCACCAATAAGAATCCAACAATGACAGCCCACGTTCCAATGGTTAATCCAAATAAATCAAATAAGGCTACATTCAACACATCCCAGGGGTGAATACCTAAATACTGCACTTGAATCGTTGCTGCAATCCCATAACTAAATACAGTTAATCCGATCATAAAAACAAGAAATTGACTGGTTATCTTCATGTACTCTCCTCTTTCAAATCAACAAACTCCTAACGATCACACCGTACACCACTAGTCAAAATTTCTTTTCTTTTGACGACTAAAGTTAACCGTTAATTATGCAAACAGTTGATCTTGCTCTTCATTTTAGAGCTAGTATATTAATGGATACATATTACTTAGTTCGTACAAACAACTTGATTGGACAATCTACATTTACGCTTTTTTTCACGTAAGGATACAGCCTAATTTTGCAGCAAAAATCAAGAACAGTCAATATTTTGTTCACTACTCCTAAAGAAAAGAACACCCTGTCGAGTGCTCTCCTCTTCCCTTAACCCTATTATGTTTTTCATTTCAAACTTGCGTAGGTGCTATTAGCTGTTATTTTCGATAAGTAACAAGCAGCTCGTTCAATTCTTTTGTTTGTGGGTAAACTTGCTGATAAACCGAAAATAGCTTCTGGTACATTTCTACATTTTCCGACTTTGGCTGAAACTTTTTTTCCTCCTGCAAAAATGCATTGGCACATTCTTGTAACGAATCAAACCAGCCACATCCATAGGCAGCTAACATTGCCGCACCCATTCCAGGTCCTTGTTCACTCGTTAGTTTCACTACTTCAGCATTAAAAATGTCTGCTTGTATTTGGAGCCACTCTTCATTTTTCGCTCCTCCACCAATCGAAACTACTGAATCAATCTTTTTACCATTTTTCCTGAAAATTTCAATGGATTCATATAACGAAAACGTGATTCCCTCAAGCACTGCTCGTACAAAGTGTTTTTGTTCATGGGAGCTATCCATCCCGATAAAGCTTGCCCGTATGGAAGCATTTGCATGAGGTGTCCGTTCCCCTACCAGGTAAGGAGTAAATATTAAACCGTTTGCTCCTGGTGGAACCGTGCCCACATCACCTAACAATTGCTCAAAATCCTCATCTTTAGCAAAAACATCTTTAAACCAACTTAAACTGTATCCAGCCGAAAGGGTCACACCCATTGTATAGTATGCATCTGCTAGACCATGGTTAAAATAATGAACCTTCCCTTGAAAGTTTTGATCATTATTTTCTTCATAGGAAAGAACCACACCAGATGTACCGATACTACAAAGGGTTTTTCCTTCTTCCAAAATGCCCGAACCAATTGCTCCACATGCATTATCTGCACTACCAGCAAAAACACGCGTTTCTTTAGATAGTCCAGTTCTCTCAGCTATGTCAGATGTCAATGTCCCTACTTGGTCATGTGATGCCACTAGTGGCGGGCAAATATTTATGTCAATATCCAAAAGGTCACATATTTCCTTGCTCCATTCCTGTTGCCCAACATCTAATAGTAAGGTTCCCGCAGCATCGGAATACTCCATTTGCAGCATATCTGTTAATGCAAGGCGAAGGTAATCTTTTGGTAATACAAACTTGTTCGCTTTACTATACAGATCAGGTTCATACTGCTTCACCCATAGTAATTTTGGTAAAGTAAACCCTTCTAATGCAGGATTCTTTGTGATTTCTAATAACCGATCTTCCCCGACTGCTTCATAAATTTGTTTGCATTGCTCTGTTGTCCTTGTATCATTCCAAAGAATAGCATTACGTAATACTTCGTCATTTTCGTCTAATAAGACAAGCCCATGCATTTGCCCAGAAAAACTAATGCCTTCAATATCCTTAACGTCCCCACTGAAGTCCTGTAGTAAGTCTGACAATCCTGCAACCGTCTGATTCACCCATACTTTCGGATCCTGTTCACTATAACCTGCTTTTATTTGGATTAGTGGGTAAGGCTTTGAGATCACATGCATTACGTTCCCCTGTTGATTCACGAGCAATATTTTAACTGCACTAGTACCTAAGTCAATCCCAATGACATATTTCATTCATTACCCTCCTCTGCCTTACATCAAAGATTTATTCTCCTGCATATGCTTGTAGAAGGTATTGATTAAGTGTTGCCTTTATTTTTTCAAGACGACCAGACTGATGCTTGATTTCTGTCAATCCTAAGGCATGTTCTTCTAACTTATGAAAGTTTGTCTTACCTTGTACAACATCTAAGCCAATTCCTTCTGTGTAGCTCTTGTATCGAACATCTAATATGCCATCAAGAACATTGTCGTCAATTAATTTTTGTGCAACTTTGTAACCTACTGCAAAGCTATCCATTCCAGCAATGTGTGCATGGAACAAATCTTCTGGCTCGAATGAACCTCTTCTCGCTTTCGCGTCAAAATTCAAGCCACCTTTACCAAGTCCACCGTTTTTGATAATCTCGTACATGGCAAGTGTTGTTGAATATAAATCTGTCGGAAATTCATCTGTATCCCAACCGAGCAATGGATCACCCTGATTTGCATCAACAGATCCAAGCATACCATTTACTCTTGCATAGCGAAGCTCGTGTTCGAATGTATGCCCAGCAAGTGTTGCGTGATTTGCTTCAATATTAAACTTAAAATGATCTTGTAAGCCATAATGTTGTAAAAAGGCGTAACCGGTTGCTACATCAAAATCATATTGGTGAGTAGTAGGCTCTTTTGGTTTTGGTTCGATTAAGAACTGAGCATCAAACCCTATTTCTTTGGCATAATCAACAGCCATATGAAAGAAGCGACCCAAATTGTCCATTTCGAGCTTCATATCTGTATTAAGAAGTGTCTCGTATCCTTCTCGGCCTCCCCAGAACACATAGTTCTCACCGCCTAATTCTTTACCGATTTCCAATCCTTTTTTTACTTTAGCGGCAGAATAAGCAAAAATGTCTGCATTATTAGAAGAAGCTGCTCCATGAAGAAATCTTGGGTTTGTAAAGTTATTTGCAGTGTTCCAAAGCAACTTTACTTTACTATCCTTCATATAATCCTTCAACATGCTAACAATAATATCGAGGTTTTGATAGGTTTCTCTTAGGCTATTACCTTCTGGAGCAATGTCAACATCGTGGAAACAGAAGTAAGGAACGCCTAGTTTTTCAAAAAAATCAAAGGATGCTTCAACACGTGCTTTTGCCAAATCAAGCCCGCTAAATTTATCCCAAGGACGTACGGCAGTACCTGCACCAAATGGATCAGAAAGATCTTGGGTAAAGGTATGCCAATATGCAACACCAAAACGAAGGTATTCTTCAAGTGTTTGATCACCGATCTTTTCTTCTGGATTATAGAATTTAAACGCATACGGATTCGTTGATTTAGGGCCTTCATAATTAATTTTGCTGATGTTTTCGAAATAAGTCATTGTTTTAGCCTCCCACTTTATAATTTAACTTTTTGTAAAATCATAACCTTAAATGTAGTAACCTATTTTTAGTGTGCTCATCGTAATTTTAATGGTTTTCAAAGCAATTATATCAACAGTCTATTAGTTTGTCTATTAAATAAACTAAGTTTATGTTAAAATATATACTGTCAATTCTTCCTGTTTTTTAAGTCTCATTTGGCCTATTTTAATATCATTAATCTTAATATCTAGTATAATAACGTCAAGTTGGTACGTTCTTAGTCTTTTTTTATACAAGGGAGTGTTCCTCATGAATCCAAATGGTGGACCCATTTACCGTATATTAGAATGGATAACAAAGTTTGCTTATGTGAATGTGCTATGGGTCATCTTCACTTTCATAGGTGGCATTGTTTTCGGTTTTTTCCCTGCTACAATAGCCATGTTTGCAATCGTTCGAAAATGGTTGAATGGAGATGTTGATCATTCTGTTTTATCTTCTTTTTGGTACTTCTTTAAAAAAGAATTCCTCAAAGGTAATTTGCTTGGGCTGTTTATAGTTGGGATTAGTACGCTTATGGCAACTAATATTTATTTTATGCAAATAAATTTAAACGAACTTCTAAAGATCACTTATATACCTCTATTTGTGTTTATGGTGTTATATTCTTTGTTTCTATTTTTCATTTTTCCTGCTTTTGTCCACTATGATGTCAAGTTAACACAGGTAATGAAGAACGCGTTCCTAATCATGCTAGTTAGCCCAATTCAAAGCGCATTCATAATCATATGCCTTATTTCAACCTATTTTGTAATGAATGCAATACCTGCGCTAGCCTTTATATTCGGCGGCAGCGTCTACACTTTCATCACGATGTGGCTCTGTTTAAACGCTTTTAGAAAAGTGGAAAAAAAGATGAACATCTAAGGGTAAATCCACCTTTCTCTTTTACTAAGAGTAGGGTGGATTTTTCCATTAGTTTCTACAACTATAACACGTTATTCTTGGTTTTCTTTATACATAAAGTAATCAAAGTCAGCGAATTTTCTCTGCCCTGATGTGTCCTGACACTGCATACCAACAAAGGCACCTGTAAAGAAACCGCCACCTTGAATATAATCGTCTGACAGCTTATAAGAGTCAAATTGCACTGGAATAGTTGTCCAAATAGTGCCATCAAAGGAATAAGAAAACTCGTAAATGGTCGTCTTTACATCCACACGCAAATAGACGTACTTCACATGATCAGGGATAACAATTTCTTCACCCTTAAGAGGCTGATCAAATGTAAAATTATCACAGGTCATCAGTTCAAGTATTTTACCCTTTTGTTCATTCCAGGAAATTTGAAGAGATGTCCAGTTTTGTGTGTTATAGTAATTCACTAAGCCCGCAGATTGCTGGAACGTTTCTGGTTCAAATGCAACTCTAGTTTCGGCAGTGAAAGAAAAGTGTTGCCAACGTCTTGCTACATGTGCTTGGGTAAACCTCGATGTTAAAGATTCCTTACCATACAAACGCAAATGTCCAGGATTGTCTTTTAGTGAAACAATATCTTCACCTAATGGGATACGTAATGTTTGAAAATGAGGATTTAAGGTATTAGCATCAAAATCATCTTTTTCTACATAATCCTGTTCCCAGGTTACTTCTTCAATCGCTGGCCCTTCTATTTCAAAAGACGGTTGATTTCCACCGACAATATAAGGCCAATCGTTTTTCCATTCCATTCTTTGGATGGCCGTTTCTCTCCCAAGAGGACAGTATCCACGAGGATCCAAAAGTGGATGCCCACCCTTTGGTAATGGGCGTCCTGTTAAATGGACTAAAAACCACTCATTCGTATGTGTCTTAACAATAGAAGCATGCCCAGCCTTTTGCAATGGATTTCTTGGATAAGGCATAGATGTAATTAACGGATTCTCAGGATGTACTTCATATGATCCCCAAAGCTTTTTAGAGCGAGCAATAGTTGCCTGATGATCGTATTTCGTACCGCCTTCTGCTGTGAGTAAATAGTAATAACCATTTATCTTGTAGAGATGAGGAGCTTCGGTTAATTTAATATCCGTTCCTTTAAAGATCACTTCTTTTTTTCCAACAAGCTTTTGCTCCTTAACACTATATTCTTGAAGTACAATACCATAAAAATGATGATTACTTACACGATGATCCCATACCATATTAACTAAATATTTTTTCCCATCATCATCATGGAATAAAGATGGGTCAAAGCCTGAACTATTTAAATGGATTGGATCAGACCATTCGCCATCGATTGTATCGCACGTAACAAGATAATTGTGACTGTCCTTCCATTGCCCATCTGTAACTTTTACGTCGGTATAAATTAACCAGAACTTTCCATCACTAAAGGAAAGTGCAGGCGCCCATATCCCACCTGAATCTGGATTACCTATCATGTTTAATTGACTTAACCGATTTAGGGGTCTTGAAGCTAAACGCCAGTTTTTCAAATCCTTCGAGTGATATATTCCAACACCTGGAAACCATTCAAACGTTGAAACTGCAATGTAATAGTCGTCTCCTGCACGACAAATACTTGGGTCTGGATTGAAGCCTGTTAATATCGGGTTTTGAATCATTGTCATTTCATTCACCTCTTCATCTCTATACATAAATTCATCTATTAATCTTTTATCGTGCTTGTATTCAAATTCACTTCTCATCGACTATGCAATCATGCTCTATCATCCTTTAACTGCACTTGCAGAAATCCCTTCGACTATTTTATTACTAAAGAAGAAAAACGCAATTAAAATAGGCAAAATACTAATTACTAATGTTGCTCCAATTGCTCCCCAGTCAGTCATATATTGACCAATAAAATTTTGAATACCCACTGTCAGTGTCTTGTATTCATTAGAACTAATGAATGTATTGACGAATACAAATTCATTCCAGTTATAAATCATGTTAATAATGACCGTAGTAGACATCACTGGGATAGTCATTGGCATGATAATTCCGAAAAATAAACGATTGATCGAACATCCATCAATGATTGCTGCTTCTTCCACTTCCCTTGGCAGCGTGTAATAAAAACCAAGTAAAATCATCATCGTAATTGGCAGGTTATAAGCAGTATAAGTAATAATAATCGACAATGGATTATCAATTAAATTCACACTCAAGTACATTTTAAAGAGAGGTATTAATGCCGAATGAATTGGAATCATTAACCCAACCATAAACAAACCTAACACAAGGGAACTTAGCTTCCACCGCATCCGTGTAATAGCAAATGTGGCCATACTTGCTAACAACACAGTTATAATAATTGCAGCAAGTGTATACCAAACACTGTTTAAAAAGTAAACGCCAATGTCACCTTCCCACACCTTTACATAGTTTTCCCATTTCAGTTCTTCAGGCAAAGATAGTGGCGGGGATGCAAAAATTTCTCTACTGCCTTTCAGCGAAAAAATAACGAGCCAAACTAACGGAAAAATTTGAAAAACCGCAACAAGCGAAAGACACACATATAGAATGACATAGCCAATTCGATTCATAATAGTAGCCTCCTTTAATATTGCACTTCATCATCAGTAGCTGTTAACTTACGAATGAAAACGGTGACAATCAATGTGATAATTAATAGCAAAAAGCCAATCGCACTTCCATAACCAAAGTCATAGCTTGTAAAGGCTTTTTTGTACATATAGGAGGCCATAACCTCACTAGCTCCACTAGGCCCTCCACCAGTCATGACATAAATCAAGTCAAAGTATTTCAATGAACCAACGATTGCCAATACAATCGTAACTTTTACAACTCCTATAATGAGAGGAAGCTTTATTTTATAAGCTATTTGTAGAGCAGATGCACCATCAATTTTTGCAGCTTCTATTAATGAGTCAGGAATATTTTTTAAAGCAGCATAGTAGATCAAAATGTAAAAACCAGCATATTGCCATAAAATTGGAATAAAAATGGCATACAACACAATATTCGTATCTCCTAACCAGACAGGAGGATTTTCAACCCCAATTCCTCTCAACAAGCTATTCAGTATACCATTTGCAGGGTTGTACACTTTGATCCAAAGCTGAGCAATCGCTACGGAAGATAGAAGCATCGGGATTAAATAGATTTTTCTAAGCAAATCCGCTCCCTTTATTTTTGATGCTAATATAAGAGAAATTGCCAAGTAGATAGCTAGACTAAGTGTTGAATAAAATGCTAGCAAAAAAGAATTCTTGGCACTAACCCAGAATTTTTCATCCTGCAATGCATTAATATAATTTTCTAAACCAATAAATTTCATTGCACCGATTCCATCCCAATCCATTAATCCATAATATCCAGTAAGGACTAGTGGTATATAGATTAGTACAGCAATCAATAAAAGTGCGGGAAGAATATACAAAGCAATGAACCACTTATTGGACATAACTTTGTTCATAGCATCCACCTCCAACTGATTCATAAAATATAAAGCTAATATTTAACCTTTCGTTAAACATAATCTAACAACTAACATAAAAAGAATAATGATAACTACCACGACATTGTAACCGTTTACTTTTTTCTATCGATGAACCCCCTTAAAAAAATAGTTATCATGTTTACCTTTATTTCATCTAATTATATATTTAGAATACCAAACATCTCCTTGTTTGTCTAGTGGACAAACAAAGTAAATGTGCACCGATTTAAAAGAAAAGCAAAAGGAACAATTCACTATGTAATGAATTGTCCCTTTTTACTCTAGTCTGAAAAAGTTATCTATTTATTCTGTTTCAGCAAGTGCATCTTCCTGCATTTTTGTAAACTCTTCAGGTGTGATTTCGTCACCGAACAATGATTGAATCGCATCTAAATGCACTTGAGCAACATCTGGATTCATCTGAACATCTGCAAATAAAGTTATATTGCTTGCTTGGTTCAGTTCATCCAACACATCAATATACATATCCGGTAGTTCTACAGCCCCAGTATCTACTTTTGTAGCAGGAATAACACCTGCATCTGTGACCGCTTGTTCTCCCCATTGTTCAGCAAAGAAAGTAACAAAATCTTTAGCTTCTTTTTTTACATCTGAGTTCTCAGCAACAAATAAACCGACTCCCGGTCCTCCAACCCAACTATTTAGATCACCCTTCCCATTTACAGTTGGGAAATTAAAGAAACCAATAGAATCCTTGAATTCTTGTGGAACATCTTTACTTGTTGTATAGTTAGGTAAATCCCAAGAACCAATTAAGTACATAGCTGCTTGGCCATTCATAAATAAGCCTTTAGCTTCCTGGTCTGAAAGGGCATTGTAACCTTCAGAAAATGCACCTAAATCTACAAGGTTTTGAATTTCAGTTGCAGCTTTGACTAGTGCTGGGTCTTCAAAAGAACCAGAACGGTTTATAGCATTTGTTAGAGTTTCTGCTCCACCAATTCTATCGGCAAGATACATGTACCATAAAGACCCTGTCCATCGATCTTTATTTCCTAAAGCGATTGGCGTCACACCATTTCCCTTTAATGTTTTAACTACATTTTTGAACTCTTCATACGTTTTAGGAACTTCTAAACCATTCTCCTCAAAAATAGCCTTGTTGTAGAAAATAGGTGCGATATTCAATTCCAATGGAAGTCCATATGTTTTACCATCAATTGCGTATGCTTCTGTTGTTCCAGAAACGAATTTTTCTTGTAATCCGCCTTCTAATACGTCATTTAGTGGTGCAAACAAATTACCTTCGACATAAGGTGTTAAGAAGCCTGCCGCCCAAGTCATTCCAACGTCAGGTAGTTCACCAGAAGATGACAGCACCTTCATTTTTTGTTTGTATTGCTCATTTCCTAAAGGTTCTACCTCTACTTTTACATTAGGATTTTCATTTTCAAATTGATCAATAATATTTTCTACAATTGTGTATTGAGCATTTGAACTACCTTCTGGCCATAGATGCATGAATTTTATTGTTTTCTGTGCTGTTTCTCCTTCACCAGAGCCACCACTAGAATTTTCTGAACCCTCACCACCAGAACATCCAGCAAGAACAACCAACAAAGAAGCTAGAACAACTAACCAAATCGAAAATGCTTTCTTTCTTAACATATTACTACCCCCTTATTTTTGTAAACGCTTTATTTAATTCACATTAATAGAATAGCAGATTGTTTTGTGTTTGTCTACTGGACGAACTAAGTTTATAATGACAACGAAATAGGGTATACTAATAAAAAAACAATGAAACTTACAGTAGATATGATTACGGCAAAATGACAAACTATCTGATTAAACTTTATGATGCATTACAAAAGAAATTTTTTGTATGTACAATGAAAGGCTTTTTGTAGTTATACTTAATATAAAATTATATAATGAAAATAAAGGAGACCATAATGAATATAGGGATAAATCAAACATGGAATCAATTCGTCGTAAAAAAAGGCAACAAATCACTGGTACTTGAAACAATTAAAGAATGTTTTCCAATTTCCCGTGCAGATATAGCCCAGCAGACAGGATTAAACAAAGGTACAGTGTCTTCATTAGTTAATGAATTGCTTCAAGAACAGTTAATTAGTGAATCTGGCCCTGGGGAATCTAGTGGTGGTAGGAGACCAGTGATGTTGCATTTTAACAAGGTAGCTGGATACTCAATTGGCATTGATCTTGGTGTTAATTATTTACTTGGGGTGTTAACCGATCTTGAGGGCAATATTTGCTTTGAGAAAAAGGTGAGCTACAAAAAATTATCCTATGAGGAAATCGAAAAAAAACTTTTTCAGGTTATCGACTTTTTAATTTCTTCAGCGCCACCAAGTCCATATGGCATTGTTGGAATTGGTGTTGGTGTACCAGGGACAGTGAGCATCAGTGGGGAGATTCTATTAGCACCAAATTTGGAGTGGAAAAACGTACAGTTACAGTCTAGTATAGAAAAAAAATACGACATCCCCGTAACAATTGAAAATGAGGCGAATGCAGGTGCTTATGGGGAAAAAAAGTTTGGAGTAGGAAAGGAATTTGACAATATCATTTACATTAGTGCTGGAATTGGTATCGGAGTTGGACTGATTTTAAACGGAAAACTATATAAAGGGAGTAATGGATTTTCGGGTGAATTGGGACACATGACGATTCAGGTAAACGGTATTAAATGTCGTTGTGGAAACGAAGGCTGTTGGGAACTATACGCTTCTGAACAGGCGTTATTAAATGAGGCGGAAAAGTTAAAGATTAAAACTGCTCAAAATGAAGAAGTTACTCTCGAAGACCTTATCAAACTAGCAGAAAACGGGGATAACAAGATCATTCGTCTATTTGAGAAAATTGGGGATTATTTGGGTGTTGGTGTTAATAACATTATTAATATCTTCAATCCCGAACAAATTATAATTGGCAATCGAATGGCCGCCTCTGGAAAGTGGCTCAAAAAAACCTTAGAACAAAGAATGATTACTCATACACTATGGTATCAACACGAAGATATGAATATAAATTTTTCCGAACTATCCACTCATTCCTCTGCTTTAGGAGTTTCTGCACTTACAGTTGAAAAATTTCTTAATGTTGATTTGGAAAAAAAAGTACTAGAAATATAATAAAACAGAGGTTGACCTACTCTTTTGGTCAACCTCTGTTTTATTTGCATAACCTCTTATAGTGCGTGTTCAAAACCCCCGTTGCTTATCAGCCACCACAATGAATGAAAACAGGACTAAAGTCTCTAGTTTTCGTATAAAAAGTCCGCAAATTATTAACCGTGGTTCTTAACTATTCCAGATTAATTTCAACTGTTTCTACTGTATAGCCATTCACATCGATTATCAGTTGATAGGTTCCTTCTGACAATGACTTAGTATTGAAATTGTAATTATACTTATTTCCTGCATAGCGAAAAATATTCCCCTCGTTTGCTTCTCCTTTGGATGTTACCTCAACCTTTGGTCCCACTACTCCATCAGTTACTTCTGCTACATAAAGCTCTGCGTTTGCATTTGTAATAGGTTCACCTGCAGTAGTTAACTCAAATTTGACAGGGAGAGTTCTTCCAAGTTTAACGTTAGTCACTTCATCTTGGTTAACAGGTTTTAAAACGTTACTTGAAACGTCTTGTGCTTTTCCAACAAAAGTGGTAACACTCTTGGCTGGAAGTTCCGTCTTAAATTCACCATTTTTAACAGAGATATCAGTCAGCTGAGCTAAATTCTCCGTTTCAGATGTTCGATATGGCGTAACGGAATCCGTAACATAGCTTGCATTAAATCCAGCAAAGTCAAGATTCAAATTAGATGCGGTGTCATTATCATTAACAGTCACGATGACATATTCACCAGTATCTGTATTTTTGTACGCGGAAACATATACACCTGATCCTGCTTCACTTGTGCTGACCCGATTAAAACCTGGTCTAACAAAACGGCTATAGTTACCAATTGTATACAATCTCTTATTTACAAAGTATTCATTGTTTTGAGTGTCTAAGTTGATTAATGGCTCACCTTTATCTAGTTTATAAGCAACAAACCACCAGTAAAACCATGCATTGACTTCCGCATTTGTCATTTGATTTTGAATAAGCTTGGCCCAATAGACACCATCATCAATTGAAGGGTCATTCTTACCTAAATTAGATGTCTCCGTTTGCCATATTCTTTTATCATATTTTTTTGCAAGCGGAAATGTATTGTATGCACCGCGATCGCCTCCATAAGCATGCGCTGCAACGATATCTATTCCGTCTCGAGTTTCTGGATCTTTCAAAACTGGAATTGCTGGTTCTTCAATAAAACTAGAGTTTTCCCCTAGAATAACCTGCGCTGTAATCTCATCTTCTTCAAATGTTGGTGTAAGATAATCGGCAATGAATCTTTTAAATTGGTCACCTGTCCACCTTGAAGATGAGTACCCTACACTTAAGTTCGGTTCATTAGCTAATGATATGGCATCAATCTCTATGCCGTGCTGTTCCTTGTATCCCCTTATATATGCAGATAGATAATCGGCATACTCTTGATACATATCCTCTTTCAGCTCTCCTCCATTAGTAACACTGTTGTTTGTTTTCATCCATGCCGGTGGGCTCCAAACAGTACTCATAAACTTATCCACACCATATTCTTTGGCCTGATTCATCAACCAGATTTGGTCTTCATCACCAGTCCAGACAAAACCACCATCTTCTTCCGGCCAGATTGTTGGTGTCGGGCCATCTATCTCATTCCCCCATGTTCCGCCATCACCAACCATGTTTCTAACCATCGAAAAACCTGCACCATCTGTAGTTGAAAACAATAAGTCTAGAATCTCAGATCTTTCTTTCTCAGGAAAGTTCATTAAATTTCTTGCCTGCTGAAATGCTCCAGATGCTCCAAATCCATCAATCTCCTGACGAATATCATCCAAATAGATCGTACTGCTAATTGGATTTTCTTGTGCAGTTGCCTCCCCCGTTGGTAGTGAACTAACTACTAGAACGAAGATTAAGATCGTACTTAAAAACTTTCTGACCGATGCATTGGCCATTTTAACAACTCCCTCTCCTATACTATTTATAACAATTCACCAAAAAGAGTGAATATGTTATCGCCTACATATGTAAGAAAATTAGAAACCGTTTTCATTTTATGTGATGTCAACCTAGTTGCTTTCCAATCTTCTTGCTGTTCTGGACATGCCAAATACATTCTAATCTGTGAATATCTTCATTTTATTACTTTCAACTTTGTTTGTATACCAAATAAACAAAGTTTTCGGTGTTTTATATAAAATGATTCATTTGAACTAGTAAAGAAGCATTAGGTTTTGAGGAAACAGCAGTTGGAAAGGCACAAATCAAAAAAGAGAACATCCCTAGCAGGAATGTTCTCAGCATTAAATCTTTAATCCACATCCAAAGAAGTATCTTTTTTAAATACCTTTAAAAATACGAGGTAGATAATTCCGATCCCAAGCCAGATAAATCCTAATTGTTTAGAAAGCGGATCTAGGTTGATCCAAACATAACCAATAATAAGGAATCCGATAACAGGAAGGACTAAATGTTTAAAATACTGTTTGCTTTTTTGTTTTTTTAGGAAATAGACGACAACCGACACGTGCAAGAATAAAAATGCAGATAATGCACCAAAGTTTACTACGGAAGCCAAAGCACCAATTCTAGATGCGAAAAATGCGGTAACGATTAAAGATATAATTGCTACTACAATCGTACTTGTGTATGGCGTCTGGAATTTCGGATGGATTTTTGATAGATATTTAGGTAGCTTTCGATCACGAGCCATGCTGTACAAGATTCTAGAAATGGCTGCTTGAGCAACAAGTGCATCCGCTATACCCCAAGCAAGTGCTGTAGCTAAAATAGTCAACCACTTCAACCAAGCACCACCTGCGATTTCAGCAATTTGATAAAAGGCCACATCTGCATTTTCAAATGTCGTATAATCTGGCCAAATTAATGCAGCAACCCAAGTTTGGATAATGAACAGTATCCCAACAACTATTAAAGAGAAAATAATGGCTTTACCAACAGCCTTGCTTCCACCTTTTGATTCTTCGGCAAGCGTTGAAATGGCATCAAAGCCTAGAAAACTCAATACAGCTATCGAAACAGCACCCATTACCATGCCCATACTAAAATTTTCGGCATCATAGATTGGCTTAAATGTAAATTCCGCTCCATTCACGCCTTGAATAATCGCCGCAACACCTACTGCAACAAAAATAGCTAATACAATAAGTTCCAATACGACAATAATTTTGTTCGCTTTCGCTGTAAATTCGATCCCCAAAACGTTTATCACTGTGTTTATACCGATGAAAATGACCAGCCAGAATAATAGCGGAATTTCAGGCACGATATCATTTAATGCTGCAGCACTAACTAGATATAACAAAGCAGGCACGAAAATATAGTCAAGTAAAATCAACCAGCCTGCGATAAAACCAGCAGATTCATTAATCCCCCGCTGAGCATAGGAATAAACAGAACCAGCAATCGGAAATGCCTCTGACATTCTTGCATAGCTTAAAGCAGTAAAAATCATTCCGATCATACCAATTAAGTAAGCAAGCGCGACCATTCCATTCGATCCTTGTGCAACAGCACCATAAATTCCAAAAGGGGCAATAGGAACCATAAAAACAAGTCCATAAATCAATAAGTCCCAAAAGGTTAGCGAACGTTTTAATTCTTGTTTGTACAATGGCGTATTTGTTTCTTGTTTATTTGGTATTGCCACCTCTATTCAGCTCCCTTTTTAAACAATTGAATATCATAGGCTTCTAGAATCGATTTTGGCACAAAAAATCGCGCTGTTTTTAACGGATCTACTATTTGACTAATTTGTGATTGACCTGCTGCACTCATTAGCATTGTAAATTCAGGTACAGAAAGATCTGTATGTGGTTGTAATAGATCGATCATTTCCTCGACCGCTTGATTTGCTGCATCGTCCAAAGATTCTTTGGATACAAGAGCTGCAATTCCCTCTTCATTTTCAATGAGCGGGTAATTCAAGCTGCTCCCTTTTATAACATTAAGAGTTACCTTTACGCGCGGGAATTTCGATCCCAGATACGCCAATTTCGCCATCCCCCATTGCTGCATGCAAATCGCCCAACGCGAATAGTGCCCCCTTTTGGAAAACTGGGAAATATAATGTAGCACCTGTTGTAATTAGTTTGGTGTCCATGTTTCCCCCGTGTGCTCCAGGAGTCCCATTATTCACTGCCTCCCCTTCTGGTGCAACTCCGATAACTCCAATCATCGGATTTAAAGGCAATTCAATTTTTTCATTAAAAATAGCTTTATTATCTTTAATGGGAACAATTTTCACTAAGAAATCGTTCATGCGATGCCCCATTACACCAAGATCAGGACCAACAACCATTACCCCTTGATTTCCTAAATCGATGGAATCAATTTTGACCTGTAAAATGTCTCCAGGTTGCGCCTCCTCCACATAAATTGGACCAGTAGCAGGATTGATTTGATTCCAATCAATCGCATTAAAAGTTGTCTTCTCTGATTGGATCTGATTTTGAAAGCAATCAAACGTATCAATTTCCACTTGAGCTCCAGAATTGACGGTCTTTGCAGGCTTATTGTTTTTGTCCATTGCATAGATGTAATGTTGCTCAGATAATGTTTCTGCCATAACAAATTCCTCCCTTATGATTTTCCTTCATTTTAGCCTTTTTAAGTATGGAATGTTTGCAATTATTTAATATGTATTTGCAAAGTTTTAGCCATTTTCAGATAATTTACATACGTTTTGTAAAAAAAGATAAATAATGCATGGAAACAGTACCGCTACTGCGGTAATAAGCCAAAGTTCGAACCCCAGAACAACTCCAATAATACTTATAGGGAACACCAGAGATACCCCAAAAAAATAATGTTTACTGTTAAACTTTTTAAAAATTGACTGGAACCAAAAAGGAAAACCAATAGAAGAAAAAAAAGCAGCTAATACCATTAGCACTTCTTTTGTATAAGAAAGTATATAAACAGAAAGGAATCCTGTAACAAGACAGACTGTCATGGCAACTAGATACCCTTTTCGCAACAATTGTTTGGTAGTCAATACTTTTTTGTTGTTATTTTGCATCCATAAGTAGAGGCTAACAAGCGAATAAAGTGATGTCCCAGCCCCAACTAACAAACTCGAAAACCAAATCAAACTAATGACAAATGGAAAAAACGGGCTTTCAAGTTCGACAACTGTCTTTAGCACTCGTGATAAACTCGCACTACTGGTCCCTTGAACAAGAATATAAATGGATAAGGCAGAGTAAGCCAATAAAAGTGCCACCCAAGAAAACAAAGAAACCCTTAAAACGGTCAAACGGTGATTAACCTTGATCAGATGAAGGCTTTGCCAAAAATAATAATTCATACATGTTTGCCCAAACATTACAAAAACAAATGTTACTACTATCAAGCCATTCTCTAGTATGCTTCCGTCCATTAAGGATGGAAAGATTTCCGTAAATTGCTTATAAACAGAATTAATACCTACCTTTAAAAACAATGAGAGCGACAAGATCACCGATGATAAAAAAATACCAAACACGAGCTTTGATCCAATTTTAGTCACCCCAAAATAGCCCCCAAGGCCAAAAAACGTAAAGCAAAAGAAAAGAAACAGAGAAAGCCCAATCGTTAATGACTGCTCGTATATATTAAAAAACAGTGTTGCCACTAGAAAAGTATGTAATAAAAAGCTTAAAAAGCTAGAAAGAGCAGCAATGATAAAAAAATACCGTTTGTCCCCCACATTCGCCCTTTTTTTGAATAAAACAGAAAATGGGCCTTCCTCCGTTACTTTTATGTTTGAAATAACTCTAGCTAACAAAATATAAATTGCCAACACTCCTAGAACAAACATAAAAACACTATAAAGTTTCATTTGAACTGTCACATAAATAGGTAAAAAGAGTGTGGCGCCAGACATAAACTGAATAAGTACGGCATAGGTACCACCACTTAGACCTATTTCTCCACTATGTGCCATATACTGAAAGACGATTTTATGTTCCCCTAACTTCTCTATGTAGACAAGCAAGATCGTAGCGGCAACAAACATTACAAGATACCAATCGATCATAGACAGTTCTCCTTAAATTTGCTTGGCGTCATTCCCTCGACTTTTTTAAAGGAATTACTAAAATGGTGTTGACTAGAAAAACCAACTTCTTCTGAAATCTGTGCAATACTACTATATGGTTTTTCCTTTATTAGTTGTTTGGCCTTTTGAATCCGAAAGTTCATGACGTATTCGGTAAAGTTTACCCCAACTTCTTCTGTAAACTTTTTACTCAAGTAGACAGGGGTAACATACACCTGCTTCGCTATTTCTGGCAACTGAAGCTTTTGACTATATTCTTTTCGTACTATCGTCAGTACACTGTTTACTAAATCTGACTTTGTATCTATGTAGGAATGTTTATCAAGGAAATGGTGGATGACCTGGTATAACTCCCTTTCAATTACAGGTTTAACAAGGTAATCCATCACGTCCAAACGAATTGCCTGATGTGCATAAGAAAATTCTTGATGCGCAGTAATAAGAACGACCGCCGTTGCATACTCTCTTTCGCTAATATGTTTGCATAAGTCCAGCCCAGAGTCACCTGGCAAGTTTATATCAATAAAGGCTAAAGGAAAAAAATGTTGGGTTAACAAACGTTTTGCCTCTACCACATCCTCTGCTTCATAAATATTCCATTCGGGATATTCTTTTTTCACTATAAACGTAAGCTGCTCTATCTCTAACGGCTCATCGTCAACAACTAACAAATTCATCTAATCCACCCCCTTTGGTGTGTATGGCCAGATTGCTTTAACTTCTGAGACATGTTCTTTCCTAGTAATGGTAACCTCGGTATACATCTCAAATACTAATTGTAGCCTTTTTCGAATATTGTCCAACCCCGTTCCACTATTAGAAGTGATAAGCCGCGGTTCACCGTTATCTAATACCTTTAAAATAACCCAATCACCATGGCGCCTAAGTTGAATATCCAACCGTTTTTCACCACGCTTATGATCCAGACCGTGCTTAAAGGCATTTTCCACGAACGTTTGAAGAGTATATGGAGGGAGTAGTGTATTCTCAGCTTTTGGATCAATATTGTACTGGATTTCAAGTTTTTTACCATAACGCATACTCTGTATGTATAAATAATTTCTTGTATGTTCCAACTCCGTTTCAAATAGTACAAGGGATTCTTTGCCTTTGTTCTGATACCTCAAGAATAAAGAAAATCGTTCCATCGCTCGGATTAAATCTTCATTTCTTTCAAGTCTTGCAAGAGAAGTCATGGCATTTAAGCTATTAAATAAGAAATGTGGTTTAATTTGCTGACTAAGCTGCATGTATTCCATTTGATGAAGCTGTTTTTCTAAATGAACACGTTTGTTTTCTAATTGTAAATAATCAAATTCTTTTTCGATTAAGTTGAGCGCAATTAATAGGACAAAAGCGATTAACGGTAAAAATAAACTTAGAAACATAAGCAAAGAAAAAAACAGGAAACCATCCATCAACCTTTCATTCCCTTTCTATTAATACTCTTATCCTATGGGGGACCGTCGCAAATTGCAAGAAATCAGTGACGCCCTGGTGGAAATATGCTGAAGACAAGTGAAGCCCCGTACAATTAACAGGTACGGGGCTTCCTTTCAACGATCATTTGGGGAAATAACTCATACAAACATTTAAAGAAAAGAAAAATCGGCAATTGCAAAGCCTTTAAGGCGACAGCAGAATCTTAGTTGCACTTATAAAAATAAGAAAGGATATTATACTTTCTTATCTTGAAAGATTAAGCAGTAATCAATCCGCCCTAGGTTCACTGTCAAATTCAATCTTTTTATGCGTTCCATCACAAAATGGCTTGTTGCTAGAAGCACCACATCTGCACAATGAGAATGCCTTTTTTGTTGTAAACACATTACCTTGTGAGTCCATTAGTTCTACATCTCCAGTCACACGTATCGGGCCATTGTCCCTGATTTGCAAATTAGCCTTGTTGTTTTCACTCATGTCCATCACTCCTCGTACATTGAATGTAGTACTGAAAATAATTATTTTATTCTCTTCTAGTGCGTGTTCAAAAAGTTGACAAATTAGAAGCAAGCAGGTCGAGGCGGCGTAGTTTTGAGTAGCGCAGCGAAAGCTTGTTGCTTCGAAAGCATTACCTCGCACGAAGAAAAAGTGTTCTTCTTTTTCTAAGGATATGCTTTTAATACGTGAGCATAAGGAATGCTTCCCCGAATATACTTCGCACGCAGGAAAAGCGGGTTTCTTTTCCAAGGAACGGAGAAACAAGCCATTTAAGGAATACAGGCTAAGACCGCCACGTCCTGTGGCAACGCCTGCATGACCCACATCGTGTGGGCCCGAGATGCACCGCTTATCATTTGGTGACTTTTTGAACATCCTCTTCTAGATAAAAAAGTATTCAGTGAAACATTCCGTATGATCTTCACTGCTGAAACCTACACTTAACATTAACACTGTACTATTTTAAATTTCTACTTCTCATAATACCATTCTAATATAATCAAGACCATTATGTGAACGTTTCCGCATACATATCATCTCGATCGATTCTCCATTTGGTACCTATATCTTGGTAATTCTCTTCTCGCGAAAACAAATATACCGAATGGCGAAACCACTCGGTATATCTTGGGGGACTATTAAATTAGCTTTTCGACTTCTCCATTATCTTTTAGTTCCTGAATGACCTCGTTTAGCTTTTGTTGCTTTTCTTGTTGTGCAAGTTGGTCCTTAAGATCACTCTGTATATCTTCCAGTTTAGGGACATTTTCACTTTGGCTTTCTAGTTGTGCATAATAATCCTCTACTTGTTTGTCGGTAATTTCAACTTCAGGCAATTCTTCGTCCATGTATTTTTGGAGTCTAAGTTCATAAGCCACTTGCTCCTTTAAACCGTCCTCTGACAACTGAAGCTTATCTAAAAATTCATCTTTAAACTGTTGGTCATCTTCATACTGTGATTTTATTTGTTCAATATTGTCAGCAACTTCTTGATCCTCTACTGTAATCCCTTTAGCTTCTGCTTCCTGTTTAATCAATTCTTGGCTAATTAACGTGTCTAATGTTTGTGTTTTTATTAAATCCGTATCGCTAGTGTCTTGTTGATATTGCTGTAGCATGATCTTCGTTTGAACATAAAGGCTATTATACTCTTCCCCTACAATTTCTGTTCCATTGACTGTTGCTACCACTTTACCTTCGTCAACCTTTTCTTCATCCGACACTTCTACGTCCTCTTGGGCTGCTTGAGTTCCTTCAGCTGCTTCTGTTTGATCCCCTTGGCTTTCCTGTTCCTCTTCACTTCCAGCACTGTCTGAACTGTTGTCTTCACCACTACTGCAGGCTGCTAGTAGAACACTAATTGCTAGTGCAAATAATAAAATAGTGAGTTTTTTCATGTGATTTCCTCATTTCCTTCTAGGCTTTCACCTATTTAACCACACATATTTATTGGTTGCAAACCAGTCAATTTCATTCATTTTTAGCAAAAAAGCACTATGACAAGCTCCATGGACGTTTTTTACACTTTATTTACAAAAGTGTGGTATTTTAAAGGGATGTTTTTTTCTTCTCATATCGAATGAAATTATAGCGATTTCGTCTATTTTGGATAAGCAATAAAATCCATGTGCAAGTAACACATGGATTTTCATACTAACTATTAAACACTCTATACTAAGACTATCATAAAAGAGTACTAACCCTTCACCGATCCAGCTAAAAGCCCCTGGATAAAATAACGACCTGCAAAAATGTAGACGATCATGGTCGGTAGGGCTGCAAGAATAGCACCAGCCATCTGAACATTCCACTCAACGATCTGACTACCCGCCAAATTTTGTAATGCCACCATAATTGGTTGTTGTTCACTACCTGTGATCGTAATTGCGAACAAAAATTCATTCCATATATTGGTGAATTGCCAGATGGAGACTACAACAAAGCCCGTGATCGAAAGCGGGATGATAATAAATCGAAAAATCCGAATGAATCCAGCTCCATCAATTTGCGCTGATTCGATCATGGAATCTGGAATGCTGGCATAAAAATTTCGGAACATCAACGTTGTTAATGGAATACCGTAAACAACATTCGTTAACACCAAGCCAGGAATTGTATTATAAAGTCCTAACACCTGTATCGTTTTAATCAAAGGAATCAAAACACTTTGATATGGAATAAACATTCCAAATAACAGGGCAGTGAACACCCATTCCGACCCTTTAAATTTCCACTTCGACAGTACGTACCCATTTAATGATCCGAGCAGAGCAGATATTAGTGTTGCTGGAATAACAATGTATAAACTGTTTAAAAAATTGGGTACGAGTTTAGCAAATGCCTGAGCATAGCTAGACAAATTAATCGCACTTGGCAACTGCCACATAGTTGCAATCGACACCTCGTCGAACGGTTTTAAGCTCGTAACGACCATGACGTAAAATGGGATGAGGAAGAATAAACTAAACAAGACCAGCAATGCGTAAAAGATACCTTTTGATAATGATTTTGTCATTTACGCCTCACCCTTTCTACTTTTGATCAAATATGGCACGATGAAAATGGCGACCAGTACAAGTAACACGATTGCAATTGCCGCTCCTTCTGCGTAATAGTTCCCTCTAAACGTCGTTTCGAACATGTTTACAGCAGGCATATCGGTAACAAAGTTTGCGCCAGGTCCTGTCATCGTATAAATCAAATCAAATATCTTCAATGAAATATGAAGCATCATGACGATTACACCAAATGTAATCGGCTGTAACTGCGGTAATATTACCTTAAAATAAATTTGGCGCTCTGTAGCACCATCCATTCGAGCTGCTTCACGCAATTCTTCTGGGATTCCTCGTAAACCAGCCAAATACATCGCAAGTGAGAATCCAGTCATTTGCCAAATTGCTGCAATCATAACGGCAATTAACGCAAGCGGAATTCCAAAATCAATTTGTCCAATTTGCAAAGTCGGAACAATCGTTGTATCTGTATACCATCCAGGCGTCCAACCAAATAATCCGTCCAAAATAATATTCATTCCTGTATCCGGATTCAACACCCAACGCCAAACAACTCCTGTTACAACGAAGGATAACGCCATTGGAAATAAAAAGATGTTTCTAAAAATAGATTCGCCTTTTAACTTCTGGTCAATTAGGACAGCCAAAAATTGCCCTAAAATGACAACCCCCGCAATAAAAAACACAGTAAAAAACAACATATTTCTTAAATCAGATTGGAATCGAAATGTCTGAAAAATAGAAGAAAAATTATCAAGACCAACAAATGACATATCAGGGATAAGCTGATTCCAATTGCTAACAGACACGTACCCAGTCCAACCGATAAAGCCGTACACAAACACAGCAATTAAAATGAGCGATGGAAGCAAGAACAGGAATGCCAAAACTTTGTCCTTGGATACCGGCTTCTTCTTTTGCCTTAATGTGTCTCTCTTCTGTGTATTTGTCGCTTCCACAAGTACCCCTCCTTTAAGTCGCAGTAGATTTTTCGTACGAGCAAGCGAAGTATTTATAGAGGATGTTCAAAAAGTCACCAAATGATAAGCGGTGCATCTCTTCGTTGGCTTGTATTTCCGTTCCTTGGAAAAGAAACCCGCTTTTCCTGCGTGCGAAGTATATTCGGGGAAGCATTCCTTATGCTCACGTATTAAAAGCATATCCTTAGAAAAAGAAGAACACTTTTTCTTCGTGCGAGGTAATGCTTTCGAAGCAACAAGCTTTCGCTGCGCTACTCAAAACTACGCCGCCTCGACCTGCTTGCTTCTAATTCTGCGACTTTTTGAACACGCACTTATAATCGTGTGTATAGATAAAAGTAAACCCATAAAAAAGCCAATTGCCGTACCTTTTCGTATCGACAGCACCGTAGTTTCACTTGTACTTCTAATCTTACAAAGCAAAAAGGGGAGACGCCCCCCCTTTGCACAAGAAATTACTTTATCTGCGAGCTTGCTTTTGTCAATGCATTAATAAATTGATCTACGTCTTGTTGCGTCACAAAGATATTAACCGCATCATTAAATTTATTTAAGAATCCTGGAGATGCAGCTGATCCGTTTGCTAGGCTCAGTGTTAAAGTGCCATCTGAGTCTGATGCTTTGAAATCATCCATTGCAGATTGGCTATACTCGTTAAACTCTGACATATCCACATCTGTTCTCGCTGGAATAGCACCTTTTAACTTGTTAAATGCTTTCTGCCCTTCTTTGGAGCCGAGGTATGTTAAAAACGTTTTTACATCATCAGGATTTTCAACGCCTTTTGGAAGTCCAAATGAGTCATTCACAATCATAAAGCTACCTTGGCTTCCTGGTGTTGCTGTCCAACCAAATTCTTTATTTGGCTCCCATCCTTTACTTACAAAATATGCTTCTGCCCAATCACCCATCACATTCATTGCAGCTTCACCATCAACAAGAAGCTGATCTGCATCTTGCCATGCAAGTGAACTATGGTTGTCATTAATGTAGCCAAGCATCTTCTTAAATGTCTCCGCCGCTTCACGAACACCGTCACTATCAAACGCAAGCTCACCTGTCCACAACTTACTGTAATCCTCTGGTCCCAATACTCCTAATAAAACCGTTTCGAATAAAGAGGATGAGCCGAATGGATCTTTATCACCAAGTGCTAATGGTGTCACACCATTTTCTTGCAATGTATCAGCTGCTGCAAAGAAGTCCTCAAAAGTTTTTGGTGGCTCTATGCCATACTCATCAAAGATTTGCTTGTTGTAAAATAGAACGTTCCCACGATGGATGTCAATCGGCACACCGTAAACACTGCCATCTGTCGTATTCATGTCGATCACTTTTTGTGGAAAAATATCTGTCCAACCGTTTTCCTCATATAAATCATCAAGTGGTTCCATGCTATCCGCTTCAAGCCACTGGAATAATTCCGCGCCCCCGTGAACCTGGAAAGTCGAAGGTGGGTCTTCCCCTTGCATACGAGTAGCCAGGACTGCTTTTGCGTTCGAACCTCCACCGCCAGCTACCGCCGCATTCTCAACTTTAATGTCCGAATTAGCGCTTTCAAAACCGTCTAGTAAAGCTTGAAGGGCATTTGCTTCCCCACCAGCTGTCCACCAGCTGAAAATTTCAAGTGTCGTGTCACCGTTATCCGATCCCTCTGCATTATCTGAGGATCCAGATCCATTTTCACTTTCTCCTGAATTGCCAGAGCTACAAGCTGCCAAAACCATAGTTAAAGCAAGTAATAATCCTAAAAAAATACCAAGTTCCTTTTTCATGATTTTATTTTCCCCCTTCACATTTTCAACTGGAACCGTTTACATCATAAACCATCAAATTAACTTATGAACGAATAACATCCAGCACTTTTTTGTTATTATCTTTCATTTTTTGTGTTCCCCCTAAAGTGAAGGCTTTGTTGAAGTTCAGTGTTGATTATGGTACGCAAAAAGAAACCCCCAATTTTATGGGAGTTTCTTTTTTATTGGCTTCATATACTAAAGTCCTCGTTGCTTTAGTGATAAAATTCACAAGGTAAGCTAAAAACAATGGAAAATACAGTAAAGATTTTAGCTTCCCTATTGTATCAAACAGTTCCCACAGCAAATCAAGTCTACCAATGATAGATAGCTCAATAATAGGACTAGTATTACAGATTGCTTTCATCTTGTTTACCATCTTCTTTTAGAATAAACTCAATCGTTTCATCATCTTGCTTTTTATGTTCCTCTGTATACTCAGCCCAATGAATATTATGATCAATTAATATTTGAATAAAATCTGATATGCTTTTACCACCTAGCTCAGCTGCTCGTGCAAGTGTTATTTTGCTTGCAGTAAACAAATACATGGCTAGTGATATATTAACATCTTCATCAACTGAATTTACATGTGCCCCTTTTAAAAAAGGCAAGAATTCAGGATTAATTCCAACTTTTGCTTTTGATTCCCCCATAGCCAATGGTATCATTCCCCTCATTAAATTCTTGCCTCCATTATAACAATTAATGGTTACTAACTGAAGAGATCTATCCTTCAAATAGCTATTAAAATGTAAAATAAAAAACAATTGACCTTGTTCAACATAAGGACCCGTAAATGCAATAACTATCCCTCTTATTTTAAAGACGTTTTGAACACATAACTTACTTTGTCATAATCCATTCTATCTTCATAAAAACGATGTGCGTCCGTTCTCTGTAACCCTGAAGACAATGCAACACTTTCATAATTGTTTTCTTTTGCCCATTCATGGACATATGAAAGTAGCTTTTCACCGTACCCTTTTGAACGCTTAGTTGTATCAGTCACTAAATCACAAACCCAAACGAATCTGCCGTAGTATAGTGTTATCATTGGTTTAAAACCAGTAACTGCAACTATCTTTCCTCCATCAATTAAAGCCAACATCTTATATCTATCTTTGTCTTTTGCTTCTATAACTAAATCCAGATATGCTTCTTTATCAAGATGTTTACGTAGTTGTTTCATAACTGGAAATGCTTCTAAAATCTCGTTTTGTGAATGCAGTTCTTTAATTGTTAAAGTGTCTCCCATAATTATTCCCCTTTTCAAAATTTGACTATTTTTAACATAACTTCTTCTTGTACTACAACTGCGCCTTTTTAAACATGCATTTTACCTAACAACGATCATTCCTCTAATGTTCTATCGTGTCGAACATCTTCACGATACTTACTAGGGGAGCTTCCTACCACCTTTTTAAAGGCCCTACTAAAGTAATTTGGATCATGATACCCTACTTCAAAGCAAATTTCCTTTTGAGATAAATGTGTTTTTCTTAATAGCTTTTTTGCCTTGTCCATTCGGATATCTGTTACATAATCAATGAACGTTTTCCCCATTTGTTCTTTAAAATATTTACTAAAATAATATGGACTTAGGTCTACATGAGTTGCTGTTGCTTCAAGTGTTAAACCGTTCCCATAATGCTCATGAATGTACTGTACAGCATCTTGCAACAAGCTTTGAGTAATACTTTTTTCATCATTTAGGTAAAACAGGTCCTGTTGTCCCATTCTTTCATTTCGAATTTCCCTTATTACTCGACCGACCGTATCCATAATTTCCTTTTTCTTGGTTGGTTTCAACAAATATTCCTTGACCCCCTCACGCATGACTTCTCGAGCGTACTCAAACGTATCGTAAGCTGAAACCATAATAAATTTCGTGTCGGGTTGTGCTTTTTTTATCATTTTGACAGCTTGCACACCATCAATTCCTGGCATTTTTATATCCATTAAAACAATGTCAGGTTTCTGTTCCGATGCAAGTCGAATTGCTTCACGACCATTAGTCGCTTCCCCGATCACTTCTACCTTTTGAAGACCTTGCGTAAGGATTTGTCGCATAGCCTGGCGTTCAATACCCTCATCATCAACGACTAAAATGCGAAACATCTATTTCTCCCCTTTGCTTTTAGATGGCAATTTTAACGTAACCGTTGTGCCTTGTCCGACTGCTGATTCAATATCAAAAAGTCCATCCTGTTGATAAAATAATTGCAGTCTCTTTATTACATTCCTTACACCGATCCCTGTAGAGTGCCCATGTCCTTCTGTAATCCCCTCTTCCTTTTCTTCATCACGTAATAAACGGTTTTTAATTTCATCCTCCATTCCAGCACCATTATCTGTTATCTCAACAATCACATCAGACTTTTTCCATTTAATTGAAAGTTTAATTTTACCTCCCTCTTCAATCGACTCAATTCCATGAATGAACGCATTCTCCACGATCGGTTGGAGTGTCATATTAGGAACCGACACGGACAAACACGATTCTTCCATTTCCGTTACAAATTCGATTCGATCACCAAAGCGTGCTTTTTGCAGAAAAAAATAATCCCGAACAATATCCACTTCCTTGCCAAGTGTCGTCGGTCGATCCAAATTGCTTAAATTATGTCGAAGTAAGGATGCCGTCGATTCGATCAATTCGTTCGTTCGATTTGCACCTTCCAAATATGCTGTTCGTGACACTGTATTTAAGATGTTAAACAAAAAGTGTGGATTGATTTGATTTTGTAGACTTTTCAATTCCATTTCCTTTAACAACCGATCAAGCTCCGATTTTTGTTTCACTTCTTCTACGAGACGATGAATATTAGCTCTCATATCGTTGAATGTATTGGTTAAAAAACGGAATTCATCCTTTGTCGATATTTCCACTGGTTTACCATCAAACTTCCCCTTGGAAATTTCTTTAGCAACTGTTATCAAACGTCCAATTGGCCTTGTAATTCCCCGCGAAAACCAGATGACAAACAAGGCACACAGCAGGAACGTTGTGATGAAAACAAATATCCCCATCGATTGAAAATAGGCACTTTTCTGATTCACATCCCGATAAAATGCTTGGTACCGCGTTAATTCCTCATTCAATAATTCAAGTGTTGTTTCACGAATAAACTGAGCTATATTTTCCGCCTGCGATAAATGGGTAGCATACTGATTTATTTTTCCCTCTTGGAACGCACCAGAAACAATGGCACCTTTCTCCAGAAAACTAGTAATCATATTGTCATAGTTCTCGATCGTCAAATAATTGTCCTTGTTTTCAATCATCCGCAACCTGGATTGCTGTTCTTTTAAAGCAAGTCGAGCGTCCAAATAGGGCTGATAATATTCAGGTGTTTGCTCCACCAAATAGGCATTTAATCGATCATATACATCATCTGTCTTCTGTGAAATTTCGTTTAACAAATAAAGTCTGTTCAAAATCCTGTTATATTCGTTAATAGATTGCTTACTGTTTTGATACAAAAAATAAGCAACACCGTTTAGTAAGACGACAAGTATCATTAAAAAGACAAGTAGCTTCGTACGAATACGGATCAACGCTTCACACGCTCCTCACCTTTCAGAGAATTTTCAAGTGGAAGATCGGAGGAACGGACTATTTGAGCTTCCAAGTAATTTATCTCCTGCACATTTTCTCCATTAGCAATGTCAACCATGAGCTCTAATCCTTTGTAACCCATTTCATAGGGCTGTTGTGCAACGGTTGCATCAATCGTCCCTTGTTTGATCAACTTCAAAGTTTCTGGGAGCGTATCAAACGCAAGTATGTATACATCCTTTGTTCGCCCGAGGCTTTGGACAGTTGCAGAAATCCCTGGGCCATCAAGCGCACTTGTCCCAAAAAAAGCGGTCACATCAGGGTATTTTGTAAAAATTTGATATGTCTTATCTGCTGCCTGTACACGGGAAATGTTAGACGGCTCTACTGCAACAATTTCTATTTCGGTATTTTGTTTCACAGCATCACGAAAGCCATTTACCCGCTCCTGCTGACTCGTCGACTGCAAGCTCCCCGTAATAATGCCGACTTTAGCACTACCATTTGTCGCCTTAGCTAGCGTTTGCCCTGCAAGAAAGCCGGCAGCATAATTATCCGTGCCTACATATGCTAAACGACGACTGTCCGTTGCATCGGTATCAAGTGTCACAACAGGAATACCTTGTTGAATGGCTTCATTAATTACTGGTATCATTTCTTCTGTCAAGCCTTGCGTTAAAATGCCGTCTGCTTTTGAGGCAATAGCCATTTCCATCACCTTAATATGCTGATCCATATCCGTTTGCTCGGGGCCAGTGTATTCAACAGCAGCATCATATTTCGTTGCAGCCTCCTTTGCACCTTGTTCAATCATTTGCCAGTAGGGGTTGTCCATTTCTTCTGGAATGAGAACAAAATGGTATTGCGGCTTGGTAAAACTGGTTAGCTGTTTAGGCTTTGTATCAATTTGCATCGCTTTCACAATATAGTAAATAGAAAAAAATAAGGATAGCAAAAGCAGCGCAACTAAAATGGCAGTCATATATTTACGAATGAACAAGTGTTTCACCTCCATGTTCGACTACTTTCATTGTAGCGATAGGAACTTGAACAGACAATCCATAACTGAAAATATATAAGAATGCGTGTTCAAAAAGTGTTTCAGAATAAACCTAGCATTTAGATCATATTCTGTCTTGAAATGGATCATTCGATTTGGCCGTTCAGTTTTCCATGAGGGGTGATCGGTCCTAGCAGATAATAACAACAACGATTTGTTATTACACTAATTTCCGAATTATAGTAGTGCGTGTAGAAACATTCACCTGTTCCAAAGCAGGCTTACATATGGGTATACGCTGTAATCATTAACTGCTACTATTATAAATAGTCAATCTATTTGGGGAGGAAACGTAATGGATCTTTCATCAGGACTGCTTCTACTTATAGTCGGTCTCATCGCTGGTGGATACGGAACAATTGTCGGGGCTGGCGGTGGATTTATTTTTGTTCCAGCACTACTACTTTTTTTTGATATGGAGCCCGCATATGCTGCTGGTTCTGGATTGGTAATCGTCCTCATTAATTCTCTTTCTGGTGTATACGGATATGCGAAACAAAAGAAAATTAATTATCGAATAGGGATGAACATTGTGATTGGAGCGGTTCCAGGATCACTTTTAGGTGTCTGGCTATTACAGCTGCAACCCTCTGATTCAAAAATATTTTATTGGATTTTTGCCACGATCTTACTAGCATTAGGGATATTCTTGCTCATCAAAAATTCCCCAATTCAGTTGAAAATTTTCCTAAAAACGGACTCGGAGACACCCGAAAAAGACATCCCTCCTATTTTAAAGAGTAAATGGTTTGTCCCCCTTGGATTACTAATGGGAGTGCTGTCTAGTTATCTTGGTATTGGTGGTGGTTGGTTACTCGTTCCTATTTTGATTTATTTATTCTATCTACCTACACATCAGGCAACAGCAACATCCATTTTTACCTTAAGCTTGTACACAACAGTCGGGGTTATCTCTCAATTGTTATATGGCTCGATCGATTGGCCGGCAGTTATTTGGGGTGGAATTGGCGTTTTCATTGGGGCACAACTCGGGGTTTATTTGTCCAAAAAAATACCAGGAAAAATCGTGATGCAAATGCTGTCTGCATTATTGATTATTATTGGCATTCGAATGTATTTTTAATTTTAAAAGTTCTAAATCCTATGTTATTAATCAGTCCGCTAAAACCCCGTTTTTTTACCAAATAAGAGCCTCTCAGTCCGCGAAAAATTCGATGCGGACTCAGAGGCCCTTATTTTCAGTAAAAGGCCTTGTTTTCATGGTTAAGCGGACTCACAGACCGTTATTTGCTCTAAATGGGCTTTTGTTGGCTGGCTTTTTGGCAATTAACGGCCTCTCAGTCCGCTAAACCCTCCAAAACAACGGTTTTTTGCCAAATAAGAGCCTCTCAGTCCGCGAAAAATTCGATGCGGACTCAGAGGCCGTTATTTTCAGTAAAAGGCCTTGTTTTCATGGTTAAGCGGACTCACAGACCGTTATTTGCTCTAAATGGGCTTTTGTTGGCTGGCTTTTTGGCAATTAACGTCCCCTCAGTCCGCTAAACCCTCCAAAACAACAGTTTTTTGCCAAATAAGAGCCTCTCAGTCCGCGAAAAAAAAGATGCGGACTCAGAGGCCCTTATTTTCAGTAAACGGCCTCGTTTCCTTGGTTAAGCGGACTCACAGACCGTTATTTGCTCTAAAAGGGCTTTTGTTGGCTGGCTTTTTAGCAATTAACGGCCTCTCTGTCCGCTAAACCCTCCAAAACAACAGTTTTTTGCCAAATAAGAGCCTCTCAGTCCGCGAAAAATTCGATGCGGACTCAGAGGCCGTTATTTTCGGAAAAAGGTGCCAAGCACATTACAAAATTGACTTCAAAAATTCTTGTGTGCGTTTTTCCTTTGGATTTTCAAAAACCTCGCCTGGATTGCCTCGTTCAACGATACGTCCTTCATGCATATAAACAAGCCAATCACCAACTTCTCTTGCAAATCCCATTTCATGTGTAACAACAACCATCGTCATTCCTTCCTCAGCGAGCTGTTTCATCGTTGCAAGCACCTCACCAACAAGCTCAGGATCAAGTGCCGATGTTGGTTCATCAAACAACATTATGTCCGGTTTCATCGCCAAGGAACGCGCGATTGCGACTCGTTGTTTTTGTCCACCTGACAGCTTGGAAGGGTATACGTCATATTTATCACCCAACCCAACTTTATCAAGTAGTTCTTTCCCTTCTTTTACCGCTTGAGCTTTGTTGATCCCTTTGACATGTATCGGTGCTTCAATTACATTCTCAAGTACACTTTTGTGGGGGAACAAATTAAAATGCTGAAACACCATGCCTACGCGCTCACGTACTTTATTTAAATCGTGTGTTTGTGGCTCAATTTGCTCACCTTCAATCGTAATTGTCCCACTATTTTTCAATTCAAGAAAATTCAAGCAGCGTAACAACGTGCTTTTCCCTGATCCACTCGCACCAACCAAAACAACAACATCACTCTCTTTTACAGTTATATCAATATCTTTCAATACATGTAGATCCCCGAAAAATTTATTCAATTTTTCAATCCTGATCATATCCTGTTTTTCGCTCATACTAGTCCTCCCACTTAATCACTTTCAGCTAATTTTCGCTCCACTTTTCGCACAATCAATGTAAGGATCAACACAATAACTAAGTAATAAATAGCTACAATAAGATAATAAGTCAAAAAATCATAGTTGTTGGAGCCCTGCGTGTTGGAGACGCCAAACAATTCTTGCATCCCAATAAATGAGACAAGTGAGGAGTCTTTTAAGCCAATAATGAATTGGTTTCCAAGCGATGGAATGGCACGACGAAATGCCTGGGGTAAAACAATGCGGCGCATCATGAGGCCACGTTTCATGCCAAGCGACCGCCCCGCTTCATGCTGCCCTTTATCAATCGATTGAATAGACCCCCGAATAATTTCAGCTATATATGCCCCGTTGTGGAAGGCAAGTCCTGCAGTACCCGCCCAGAAAGCGTTCAACTCGACAATTTCATACAAACCATAAAAAAGTACGAAAATCTGTACAATTAGGGGTGTGCCACGAACAACCCAAATATAAACATCTGCAATACCATCAAGAATCTTAATATTAGATATTTTAAAAAGGGCAAATAGTAACCCTATAAAGAATGCTATTATTAACGAGGCTGCGGTCAACTGTACTGTCAGCCATAAGCCTTGTAGAAATAAATCGGAACTACTAAAAAATGTTTTAAAAAAATCAATAATTGCTAGCAAACTACTCAACTCCTTATGAAAGGTAAATGCGCGCAGTATGTTTGCGCACATTTACCACAGACTACCTACTTTTCTTGCTTATTTAACGTAACTTTAAGGTTCCTGAGTGATATCCGCACCAACCCACTCCATACTAATCTTTTTCAACTCGCCACTTGACTTTAATTCTTGTAATGCTTTATTGATCGCTTCTAGCAGGGCCTTATTTTCCTTGTTGACTGCAACCGCTTGTTTACTTACATCCAATTGTACCTTTGCTTCTATTTCAAGCCCATTTTCAATCGCTGTCTTTCCAGTGATCGAATCCGTAATTACCGCATCATGGCGACCTTGTGCTAATGACTGAAGAGCAACAACATCACTATCCACCTGTGGTATGTTATCCGTATACTTTTCCGCAATACTCACATAGGTTGAACCCCTTGATACAGAAACCTCTTTACCTTCCAAGTCCTCAGCCGTTTCAATATCGCTATCAGCTCTCGTGAAGATAACCGGTCCAGAGTAATAATAAGGTTCCGAAAAATCCACTTCTTTTAGCCTTTCTTCCGTAATCGTATGGCTAGCAACTGCCGCATCGTAGCGACCACTGTTTACTCCACTTACGATACCAGAAAACTTCGCCTTTTGCTGGTTCGGTTCTAAGCCAAGTTTCTCAGCAATTGCTTCGGCGACAGCAATATCGTATCCAATCATCTCGCTGCCTTCCATATAACTGAATGGCTTAAACTCTCCCGATGCAGCAAAAGTAAATGCTCCATCCTCAACTAAAGTAAACTCCCCCCCAGCAGATTCGCTTTCTCCCTCTCCACTGGAAGATTCATCTTCTCCTGCATTCGTTTCATCTTCTCCATTTGAACCAGCATTTTCGCCGTCATCATTCCCACTGCCACAAGCAGAAAGAGCTAGTACAACGGAAAGAATCAATGACAAAATAAGGAACCACCTTTTTCTCATTATTAATTACCCCTCTCATTTTTTATAGTTCGTGTTCAATGACTTTTTGAACAACCACTTATGGACAAATCTAACTGGTCGACACATTTCATTAGCTAGACCCTTAGATTTTCAATGTACTATCTTAAAGTATAAACGAGAATAGCATTTACTTAAACTAAAAATGAAAAAATTAGGAAGATTATAATTATGGTACAACAACTGGAGGTGCTAGTCCCACTCTCTTCCACATATCAGCTTAAAAATCGCCACGGCTCTATTTCCGATTTTTAACAGTTATAATGACAATCAAAAATTATTCAATGGCCTTTTGCTTTAGAGATTTGGAATGATCCAATCCCATCATCCTTTTGTCAAATCATGTATATTCAAAATATTAAATTTTCTGCATTTTTTCATACAAAGTGTAATAGAATTAATCAAAATATTAAAAAAATGAAAGTAAAACAATGAAAAGGGTTTACTTTTGTTTTAAAGCAACATTCACTTATACTTCAGAATCTTTTAACATCATTTTGATTTAAAAATACTTTGAAAAGGAGGGTAGATTTCTAGGACAAGTTTAACCAATTAAGAATTAGGGGGAACAAAATTGAAAAAATTTACTTTCATATCGTTAATCGGCTTAATGGTGATTTTAACCTTATCTGCCTGTGGATCTAAAGCTAGTAACGAAGCAAAAACAAGTGATTATCCAAATAAAGCTATTCAGATCGTGGTACCTTGGGGTGCTGGAGGAGATACCGATGCGATTAATCGTCTAGTTGCGAAAGAACTTGAAAATATTCTCGACACTGACGTTGTTGTAAAGAATGTATCTGGTGGAAGTGGTGTAGTTGGAGCACAACAGGTTTTAAACGCAGATAATGATGGGTACACCCTCCTCTCCATCCACGACTCTGTTGCAATGTCCCAACTTACTGGGCAATCTGATTTTGGCTATTTTGATTTTGAACCAATTGCATTAATGACTTCCACTTACGATGCAGTTGCCACAAATCCAGATAGCCCCTGGGATTCCATGGAAGATGTTGTGGAATATGCAAAAGAAAACCCTGGAGAAATATCCTATGCCGCTTCTATTGGTTCCACTTCACAACTAGAACCAGCATTAATAGAAACAGCCGCTGGTATTGACTTCAATATTGTTGGTTATGATGGAACCGCTAAAAGAATGAAGGCAGTTGTGGGTAAAGACGTCGACTTAGGTGGTGTTTCTGTCGTAGCAGGAAAGGATTACTTGGATGACAACCGAATGAAGCTTCTTGGTTATACAGGTGAAGAAAGAAGTCCTGTACTTCCAGATCTGCCGACACTTAAAGAACAAGGAATTGATGTTGTATCAGCAACGAACAGAGGACTTGTAGCACCAAAAGGTACTCCAAAAGAGATCATAGAAAAACTAAGCAACGCACTTGAAGAAGTTGCTACAAGTGAAGCATTCACATCTAAAATGGAAGAACTCAGTACCGACGTTAATTTCAAAGCAACAGAAGCGTATAACGAATTCTTAAAGAAAAATGAAAAGGATATGAAAAAGTCCCTTAAGAAAAGTGGTTTGCTCGCAGAATAGAAAGGAAGTTTTAATATGGTGAAAGCAAAACGAGACCTAATAAATTCTGTGGTAATTCTAGCTTTTAGCGGTTTTGCATATTATGGGTCCTCCTTAATCTCAGAACGCAATCTTGGTAAGACAGAGGCTGACTTCTTCCCGAATATAATGATTGGGGTAATAGCCTTTTTAAGCTTATGTTTATTAGCAAATAGCATCGTTAGAATGAAGAAAGAGAAAGATTCGCACTTAAATATTTCCATCAGGAAGCTACTCCAAGAAAATAAAAAAGTGATTTTAACCTTTATTTTGTTTGGACTGTATGTACTTCTACTCGGATATATTGGTTATTTCCCATCATCTATTCTGTTTTTAATAACACTATACCTCGTGCTCGCAACGAACAAGCAAAAAATGTGGATTGTTTGCCTAGGGTTTATTGCTTTAACACTGGTACTTTATATCGTTTTTCAAAATGCACTATCTGTTTTCCTTCCAACAGGGGTATTTTTTTAAAGGGGAGTAACTACTTATGGAAAATGTACTATTAAGCTTTGAAACGATTTTGAACGTTCAAACGATGACGATTCTATTAATTGGGGTCGTTGCGGGTATTATTGTAGGTAGTATTCCGGGGTTCACCATTACTATGGGGGTCGCACTAACGTTACCATTTAGTTTTAGTATGGATCCAGTAAATGGGATTGCACTCATGATGGGTGTTCAAGTAGGCGGAAGTTCTGGGGGACTCATTACGGCGTGTCTCCTTGGTATCCCTGGAACCCCATCGGCAATGGCGACGACGTTTGATGGGTTTCCTATGGCTAAAAATGGTGAACCTGGCAAAGCATTAGCGATCGGCTTGTGGGCATCCTTTATTGGTTCCATTATTTCGGGGGTCATATTAATTTTCATGGCACCGTTACTCGCTGAATGGGCACTTGAATTTGGACCGTGGGAAATGTTCGCATTAATGATGTTTGGACTAAGTGCTATAGCAAGCTTAAGTGAGGGCTCCTTAATAAAAGGATTAATGTCTGGTAGTTTAGGTATTCTATTTGCACTTGTTGGTTCAGATCCATTAACCGCTATCCCAAGATTTACATTTGGATTTAGTCAACTGTCGGCAGGATTTAACTTCTTACCTGTTTTAATTGGACTGTTCGCTTTCTCCCAATTATTAGGTGACATTAAGAATCCGCCTCAATCCTTCAACATTGATCAACACACAAACATAACCTATCCATTTAAAAAAGCAATCAAGGATATGTGGAATTCAACCGGCAATGTAATAAGGTCCAGTTTAATTGGTACTTTTGTAGGGATTTTGCCTGCTGCAGGTGGCAGCATAGCAAATATTTTGAGTTATGACGTCGCAAAAAAGTTTTCCAAAAAGCCCTTTACATTTGGAAAAGGGACAAAAGAAGGCATTATAGCAGCAGAATCAGCAAACAATTCATCTGTTGGAGGAGCACTCGTACCGATGCTTGCCTTTGGAATTCCTGGTGATGCAGTAACTGCTATGATGCTTGGCGCTTTGCTAATTCATGGCATCCAGCCTGGACCATTGCTAATGGAAAGTCAGCCTATATTAGTGAATGGTGTGTTCATTTCCTTTTTCCTTGCTGCATTTTTGATGTTACTTGTCCAAAGCTTTGGTATTAAACTTTTTCTAAAAATTAATCAGATCCCTTTTCATTACCTAGTTCCCGTTATACTTCTATTGTGTGTTCTTGGGAGTTATGCCGTCAACAATCGAATTTTTGATGTTTGGGTTCTCCTATTATTTGGTCTAATCGGATATTGGATGAAAAGGAACCAGTTTCCGTTACCCCCCTTTATATTGGGAATAATTTTAGGACCAATGATCGAATCGAATTTACGTCAGTCTATTTCATTAGAACCTGTAACAACCTTTTTCACTAGACCAATCTCAGCTGTATTGCTAGTTCTTGCAGCGCTATCCATGATATATGGCGTTTACAGCAATATGAAGAGTAATAAACAGCTAGAAAATTAGGTGCCAATGCCAGAATAAACAACTTTGCTAATACAGGTAACATTGATGAAAAAGGTGAACCCCATTTTTAAAGAGCCCTGACCAAAACTACAATTTTGGCAGAGGCTCTTAGCTATCTCATAAACGACATGACTCTCTTTGTACTGGCTTTCCTGCACTATAGCCCACAGAACGCGTTGAAAAGAATCTTGTAAACGACACTACTCCAAAAGTGTCAGGCACTGCAGAAAACATCTTTATATGTTCTGACAAAAACTTATTCTAGCAATCCCATCCAAACTTTCTCTCCATCCGACACTCTTCGCATCTTTTAGGCAGGGTAAATCCTTTTTGTTTAAAAAAACGCTGCTCTCCTACTGAAAAAGTAAACCGATCACCGCAATCCCAGCATTTTAATACTAAATCCTCAGGTGGTGATCCCTCGAGTGCCTCATGCAGTAATTGTTCTCTCTCTGTGATCCGTTGCTCATCTACTCTTTCTCCTGTTTCAATTGCCTTTATCGTTTCTCGAATCGCAGCTCGTACCTTTTTGTAATCCACACTTTCCCATCTCTCTAGTAAAGGGATGTATTTCTTATTCCCCGTTTCTCTGATTCTTTCAAGTAATAACAGAATCATGCCACGATTCCGGTCCTTTAGATAGGTCATGTCTTGGTCGATTCTACCTTTCGCAATCCATTGATCCCATTCACACAAAAATTCATCCACCCGCTGATTTTTTTCAATATCCCACCCTCGTTCTGTATAAACGATCATCGGTAGTTTCCCATTGTATTGGATATCCAGGAAATCGTTATCAATCATCCAATCAATCTTTTCCATCACAGTCTCTAATTTTTCTGATTTGAAATCTCCATAGGTGGGGCATTCATCTAATCCTAACTCCAAAACCTTTTTCTCGCGTGATCCCTTTAAAGTTTTAGCAAGAAGTGTTCGTCCACCCTCTGCTATCATTTCATCAGCCGCTCTTAATATCGCCAGAATTTCTGATTCAGGTAACTTTGATTTCATAAGAATCCCTTCCCGTTGAATAGATATATTCTATTATAATCTAGATGCTTCACCATTTATACAGGATCTTTTAGACTGTTGATCGTGTTAGGACGAAGCTAGGGATATACCAAAAAAGAGCACTCGGCGTGCTCTTTTCAATAATTTCTGTTAATTTTCTATTTCCCACTTTAGCATGAAGGTGGTCAGGAATTCACCCTTCAACCATTTCTAACCTCATTCCATCCGAGTGTAAATATTTTTTGTTCAGCATACTATATACCTTTTTAACATTTGTTTCCTATTGAATTGGGGCAGATCTTATTTCTAACTCTTTTAAGCTGCTATTCAGAATTTACAAAGATATTTTCTTTAAGCACGTGTTCAAAAAGGAGGATGAAAAGCGCAAAGAAATTCAAGGGGGCGGCGTAGCTTTGGGTATAAGCTCGCTCCGTAAGCATTAGCATCGCACGCCGAAAAAGTGGTTTTCTTTTTCAAGGAGCGGAATGTATGCTTTTACATGAGGAAGGCAATTTCAATGAAATTGCTTCCTTGAAGTCTTGCACCGTGGAATCTAGCTTCTTTGAATTACTAGAAGACACAGGTGCACCGGTCTCCGAAAAGCAAGCCAACGAAAAGGTTCAAAGCGATTTTCACCGGGATTTTTGAACATCCTCTTTAAGTGTATCAATTTTATAATAAGTAATTGGTTAGGGGCTTTCTGTTAATTACAACAAGAGGTTTTTTACAATTTTTATGGATAAAGAGTGGTAACCCGTCCTAAAATAAAACATTAGGGGATCTGAGATAATTTTATGAGGGCATCCTTATATTAGGTCTTGGAACTTTTGCTTGCCGTACAGAACACGCATGACAATAACTTCCTTTTCATCCTTTCTAACTAAGTGAAAAACAATGTAATTTTCAACGGTGAGCTTGCGGTACCCTTTTTCTTTTAACATTTCATCCTTTACAAAACTACAGGAAAACGGAAAAATCCTTAGCCTCAAAATGCCTGTTTCAATTTTCATCAAAAGGTCATCAGCTGCACTTTGATTGTGTAGTTCATTTGTAATATAACCATATATCCTATCCATATCTTCATAAGCCTTTGGTGTTACTTTAACTGTATATTTATTTTCCTTCATACTTTTTCCTTATATCTTTAAAGACTGCTTCCCCATCTAAGAGATTTTCCCTATCTTTAATTTGTATTTCTACTTCTTCTAATTTTTGATATAACTCTAGTTTGCCCAATGATTTTTCATAAGTATCCATACTCATGACCACTAAGTCTCTGCAACCATCCTTCGTTATAAAGAGTGGCTCTTTGATTTGATGGCATAGTTCAGCGATCTCAGTAGTATTTCTTAAGTCTTTTATTGGACGAATTTTAGTCATTTTAAAACACCTCCTATCTCATTTATTGTCATTAATTATAGCATTGCTATAAACTATAGACAATTAGGGTTAGGTTATATGTTTCGCATAATTTCATGCATAAAAACACTACTCCACAGGCACCATCGAAAAAAAGACGCCACCCTTTATGATAGCGCCCAATACCTGTCATGCCTCCTCTAAATTAAACGATAGAACCCGATCTGTATTCGGATTATAGGTTACTCTTCCTCTTATCTTTATCTTCTCTGTCGGGGATTGCAAAACGAAATCATACACTTCCCTTACTTTTGTAGGGGATAGTTCGGTCTTATTCACAAAGCTATAATCGACAACGTTATAACCTGGATAGGCAATTTTTGTAACCTCTAATAAATACTTTCCCCACTTTTCTTCTTCAAGATTAGGGGATGGGATGATCTCTACGTTAATGACACCTGCATCTAAATTGGCTCCAAGTGCTTCAAAGGCTTGTCGATGTAGGTTAATTTGATTAGCTGGATAACCCGGAACACGATCTACTACAGTTACGATAAGCTCCCTACCTGTAGTAGGATATCTAACTTTGATCGCTTCCCCGCACTCATAGGGTGCATTACCTCCTACAGCAACCGTCATATAGGAATTTTCTGACCACGGAATTCCACACTGTGTAACAGGCCCTCCCTCTGTCCACGTCGCTTGTCCCCGAATAGGCTGTTGACGCCACATATGGAATAAATGTGGAAAATGCCCTCTATTAGGTGGGTAATAGGCTTGAGGCTGATAAGGGTATCCCCCAAAAGGATATTGTGTGTTTTGCTGATGATGATACATACTTCCTCCTCCTGTTCATTGTCAAAGTCCTCATTATTACAATATGTTATTGGAGGTTACCCGTGATAAGAAACAAAATTAAGCATCTATCCTAAAAAAGAAGTGCACTTACCCAAACTTGGAAAAGAAATATTAGCATAGGAAAAGAGTCCTATAAAACAACCAAAATAGGGTGATAGGAAATCAGTTGTTTGGAAGGGATCATGCTGCTCAATTGTACAAAATGGAATTATGAAACAATACAATAGGGACAAGGGAAGTCTGCATATCTTATCGCTGACATCCCCTGAATTTTGGGGTGCGAAACTTAAGAACTAATTCCTCTTGCGGACTTGGATATTCGAAATATTCCCATATCCCATCCAATACCGAACATGGAACAGAAATGTATGGTTTCTTTATTATTTTCAATGGTATTAATGATCTGTTCTAAAAAATACCTCTCCACTTTTTAATTTTGGAAAACATAAAAAGTTGCTATCTTTGAAATAGCAACTTTTTCCTTACAAATAACTTTTCAGTAACCTAACCTATCTTGCTAAATAGTTCGAAAACCATTAGCTTCAAAAAGCAGTTTTTTCAGATAATTAATCGCATTTTGTGCAAGGATTCCATCAATGACGCGATGATCATAGCTAAGGGACAATGATATCATAGATCCAATAGCAAATGCATCGTCTTTTATAATTGGCTTCTTTGTTATTTTTCCGATTCCCAAGATAGCTGTTTCTGGTCCGTTTATGATTGGTGTAAACCATTGGCCATTCGCAGTTCCGAGATTAGAAATGGTACATGTCCCACCTTGGATTTCGTTGTTGGTTAATTTGTTTTCGGCGGCTTTCTGAGACAGGATTGAAATTTCTTGAGCCAAGTCAAAAATACTCTTATTGTCGGCATGTTTAATAACTGGTACCATAAGTCCGTTTTCGGTTTGAGTGGCAATTCCAATATGGTAATTATTTTTCAATAAAATTTCTTGGTTGGAATCATCGAAGGAAGCATTAAGTTCTGGAAACTGTTTCAACGTCTTTACTAAGGCTTGGATAATATAAGGTAAATACGTTAACTTGATATCCTTTTCTGCAGCTACTACTTTTACACTTTCACGGATGGAAACTAATTTCGTAACCTCCACTTCATCAAAATGGGTAACATGAGGAATCGTTGATTTAGATTCACTCATTGCTTTAGCAATCGCCTTTCTAACCCCTTTCAATTTTTGACGAACAACTTGGGGATCAGCATCTGTTTGTAAAGGAAGTATTGCCTTATTATTTAAATAACTTTCAACATCATCTTTTGTGATTCTACCATCCTCAGTTGGAAGCTGCTGTAAGTCAACCCCCTGCTTTCGGGCAAATTTACGAACAGAAGGTGTTGCAATGACACGTTTACCAGCTTGTTGTTTTTCCTCAGGTACATCCGTTTGTTTTTTCAGTTCTTGTACAGAAACTTTCTCCTTCTCTAGGAAAGCTGCTTTCTCTATATCCTCTACTGTTGGTCTCCCATTTGGACCTGTTCCAACTATAGAGGATAAATCTACTCCTTTTTCCTTAGCAATTTTTCTAACCCTAGGTGATACCTTTACGAAAGAACGATCACCTGGACCTCGCTTTGATGAGTGACCATTTGGCTGATGCAAACTTTCTTTTTTTTGCTTATTACCTTCTGGATCAATCAAGGCAATGACATCTCCAACACTTGCCACACCCCCACGGTCAACTTTTATTTCTACTAATGTCCCAGAATTTTCCGCCTCAATTTCAGAAACTGCTTTTTCTGTTTGTACTTCCACTAATGTTTCCCCTGTAGCTACAGTATCCCCTACTGATTTGTGCCAAAAGACAACAACACTTTCATCATCTGAGTCTGATAAGCGTGGAAGTATAACCTGAACTGTGCTCTTTGTATCGACCATGTTATGACACTCCTTAGAGGTTATTGTTCCATTAAACTACGTATTTCCTTTATGATAGATTCTGTACTTGGGATAACATATTTTTCTAATGGACGACTATAGGGAATAGGCACATCAGGAATAGCTAGCCTTCTAACCGGGGCCTCTAAATCATAGAGGGCGCTTTCAGCGACGATGGCACTAATTTCAGCAGTAAGTCCATAGGAAAGATAGTCTTCATCGACAACCAGTAGTCGATGTGTTTTTTGTACCGATTCAATAATTGTTTCTTTATCAATTGGTGCAAGAGATCTTAAGTCAATAACCTCTGCATCAATACCCTCGTCTGCTAGCTTCTCGGCTGCCTCGACTGCATAATGCGTCATCATTTGAACGCCAACAATCGTAACATCTTTACCCTCTCGAACAACGTTTGCTTTATCTAAAGATACCGTATACGACTCTTCTGGAACGTCCCCAACGGAAACGTCCAATTGATCCATCCATCCAAGTCCTTGTAATGATTTATGAAACATAAATAAGACTGGATTGTCGTCTCGGATTGCAGACGTCATCATTCCTTTTAGGTCATGAGGGGTTGACGGAGCAACCACTTTCATACCTGGAATATGTGCAAACGTCGCATATAGAGTTTGGGAATGCTGAGCCGCATCACTATAGCCACCACCAACTGCTGTCATCAAAACCATTGGTAGCTTTACATTGCCACCTGACATGTATGGAATTTTGGCCATATGGTTATAGATCTGATCCATACAAACACCAAAGAAATCAACAAACATTAACTCTGCAATTGGGCGCATTCCATCAGCCGCCGCTCCAATAGCAGCCCCAATGAATGCTGTTTCAGAAATAGGCGTGTCTATTATTCTATCTGAGCCAAACTGGTCTATTAACCCTTGTGTAGAACCAAATATACCCCCATATTTACCAACATCCTCACCTAGAACAAATACATCGGAATCTCTCTCCATTTCCTGTGCAATTGCTTCTGCCATAGCCTTATTTCCTGTTAATATTCGCTTATTAGTCGTTTTCATTTAAGACACTCCTTCCGTTTTTAGCAATACAAATCTTCTAATGCCGCTTCTGTTCGAGGGTACGCACTTTCCCTAGCAAAATGGTAAGCTTTATCAACCTCATTTTTGCCGTTGGATTCTAGATCACTGATCTCTTCTTCAGAGGCAATTCCTTCTGAAACAAACTGCTGTTTTAATCGTTCAATCGGATCCTTTTCTCTTAAACTTGGCACTTCCTCTTTATCACGATATAACTCTGGATCGCCTTGGAAATGCCCTAAATAACGGTATGTTTCAATTTCAATGATTGATGGCCCTTCCCCTCGGCGAGCTCTTTCTACCGCCTGTTCAGAAGTTTTATACATTTCCAGTGGATCGTTATCCTTGACGTAATATCCTTCTGCATGTTCATAAGCAGCTGCACGTTTATCATTAGACGAAATAGATGTGGAAGATTCTTTAGGAACCGAAATACCATAACTATTATTTTCAACAACAATAATTAATGGTAGTTTCCACAAAGAGGCTAGATTCAATGATTCGTGAAACGCACCAGCATTTGCTGCACCTTCCCCAATAAATGCTACAGCTACCCAATCCTTTTTCTTTTGCTTCGCGACTAGTGCTGCCCCAACAGCTTGGGGTATCCCTGCAGCCACGATCCCACCACAAGAAAATTTCACATTTGGATCAAACAAATGCATGTGCCCACCTTTACCCTTACCAAGGCCTGTCTCTTTACCAAAAATTTCAGCGGTCATTCTATCTAAATCTATCCCTTTAGCAATCGCATGGTGGTGTGGACGGTGTGGCGCTGTAACAGTATCGTCTTTCGTTAAATGCGCACATATCCCAACGGCAGCTGGCTCTTGTCCAGTAGCCAAGTGCATTTCGCCAGGAACGGTCCCAGCGCCAATATTAAAGACAGGCTTTTTTCCCTCAGAGTATGCTTCAACCATACTGTCTTCATAGTAACGAATCTTGTACATGGTCTCATACATCCAAAGTAGCTTTTCTTTTGAAATCGTCATCTTTTGTCATCCCTTTCTTTTAAATAGTTAACCTCACCTTTCTTATTGCAAATTTCATTCCAACTAAGCCATTATTTCTTCAAATAAGGCTCGATAGAACTTGGCCACTATTATGCTTATCCTCGCTCACAAAAAAGTGTCCCAAACTGTAGCACAAATCCGCGACAGTTTGGGACACTGATACAATATGGAACACTATGATTTTAAACCGAACCGATCTAACTGCCGGTACAACGTACTTCTGGATATACCTAATTTCTTGGCAGCTTTACTGTAGTTGTAATTACACTGCTTTATCGTGTTGATTAACGTTAACTTTTTTACATGGTTTTTTTTCGGTAAAATCTCACTAGATGGAAAACTTAGATTTTTTGTTAATGGTTCAACTAGTTCTGTTGGTAGCTGTTCTAACTTGTTACCTTGCGATTTACTAACCATTCTCTCGGTAATATTATGGAGTTCTCGAACATTTCCAGGCCATTCATACTCCCGTAATGCTCTAATAAAATCTGGTGAAATTGTTTCTATTTTCTTAAATAGTTTATGATTAATCTCACTTACGAAATGATTTGTTAATAACTCAATATCATCTTTGCGTTCTCTTAGTGGTGGTATTTTAATAGGTAAAACGTTTAGGCGAAAAAATAAGTCTTCTCGAAAGCTTCCTTTTTGCACTTCTTCATACAAATCTTTGTTTGTGGCTGAAATAATTCGTACATCAACATGAATGGCCTTGCTTCCCCCTATCCTAACTAGCTCTCTATTTTCCAACAGTCGTAGTAATAGCACTTGCATATCAAGAGGCATTTCACCAATTTCATCTAAAAATATGGTACCACCGTCAGCCAATTCAAATTTCCCCGAATTTCCACCTCTTTTGGCGCCAGTAAAAGCTCCATCGGCATAACCGAACAATTCACTGCCTAACAAATCCTTAGGAATCGCCCCACAGTTTATTGCAATAAACGGTTTATCTTTTCGATTACTATGATTATGTATGGCTTGGGCGAACAAGTCTTTGCCAGTACCACTTTCACCCAGTAACAATACATTTGAAACGGATTGTGAAGCCAACTTTGCCTCTTGAATTCTAGCTGTTAACAATTTATTATTGCCGATAATATCATTAAAGGTTACTTTAGCTCTATTACCAGTAACTTTATTAACAAACTTGTGAACCTTATTTACTTCTTCAAATAATATTAAAGACCCTATCCGCTTTCCGTTTTTAATAATAGGTCTTTTAGTTAGGAATACATTAATCTCTTTTGAATACGCTTTCAATTTAATACGAATTTCTACATCATCCACTTTTTTGTCAGACAGATGAATATCTTCAAACAATCTGTTAGTAAAAAGCTCCTCACTTTTCTTTCCAACCCATTCGTTTTCGGTTAGACCAATGATGTGTTGTAGTTTGTCATTGATTTTAATAATGCGGCCTTCATTGTTCAAAATCATAATACCAGAGTTTAACGTGTTGGTAGTAGCTTCAAGATACCCTTTCATGAGCTCTAGGTTATTCATTTTTTCTTGTAATCTTATTTTATTTTCAATTGCTTTGACTGCTGATACCACCATTCCAAGTGTATGGGGGTGAACCTTATCCGAAGGTCCTGACATGTTTAACACACCTAACACTTCTCCGTCTTCGCTTAAAATAGGTGAAGCCGAACAAGTCCATTGCTGACAAATTTTGCTGTAATGCTCATGCGCAAAAATTTGTAACGGCCTTTTTTCAAAAATGCAGGTCCCAATTGCGTTTGTACCTACAGCCTCTTCACTCCAATCAGCACCTTCTACAAATTGAATTTCTTTTGCATATGACAAGGTTGTTTCATCTCCAATTTGTTTTAGAATGATTCCATTACGGTCACATAGTATGACAGTAAAATCAGATCCTTTGACTAACTCATATAAATCCTTCATTAATGACTCTGAATGATAAATAAGATTGGCATGTACCTGAAGACTTTTATTTCTTTTATGAGGGTAGACTTTTCCAGTTTTTTGATGTGGGTTGACCTTATATGACTTTGATCGTAACCATGATTGTTGAATAAATTCAGCCACTCGGACATCCATGGAATCTTGAAGAACGAACCGCTCCCACATTCCTTGTAACTCAGTTAAATCTTTCAAACTATAATCCTCCTTTTGGCATATAGGTTTTTGCCCTCATTATTTGCTTGTTTCTATGAATAATTCAGATTCTCATTTAACTGACTAGGTATATTACATGTTAAACTTCTCAAAGTGAGAAAAAGCACCATGCAATGTTCAAAGGTATCTAAATTTAAGGACGTAATGGATTCTATTTTTTTCAAACGATAAATGAGCGTATTTCGGTGAATGAACAGTTCGCGAGCAGCCTTGCTTATATTCAAATTGTTTTGGCAGTAATGAATAAAGTCCCTTACTAAAACTTCAAAATCCTCATGAAGGAATAAAGGTTTTAAACACTCCATTAATTTCTCATGGATTTCTTTATCTATACAATGTGGCACTAAACTAGTTAGTAATTCCCAATTTCTATAGCTATAAACCTTTGGGGACATTGCAGCTTTTTCTCCAACTTCAAATAATCTTAATGCTTGGCGATAGGAATCTCCTATATCCATAATAGTTGGTTTTAAGTCGCCGACTGCAATCGCAGCATCTTCTATTTGGTACGATGAAAACAAACGTAATAAGTCCTTTGCCCGCGACTCATATTTATCAATAAAATCACTATACATGTTATTATTATCAATCGCTTTTACTACAATTATTTGTTCTGCTTTAAAATAGGAGCAAATGTCTTGAACGGCATCTATTAGAAAGACTTCACCAACACAGTCAAGGAGCTTCTGCCTAATATCGCGTGTTAAAAGTCTATTACCGAACAGCATATTGACTTGAAGATCTATCACGATACAAATTCGGTTTATGTTACAATCGATGCCAAGGATATTACAATAGTGCTGGAGTCTTTTCCAGTCAATGTGTTGTTCAAATAGTAGAAACTGCAAGAAATTTTCATGCGTTTTCGCCTTTAAATCTTCTATTTCACTTCGAAAGGACTCCTGCCAAGTCATTTCTACATAGCGTTTCACTAATTTTGCATAGGGCTTCACCTCATTTGGTTGACCAATAATACCAAGGACACCAATAGTTTTCTCATCAAATACCAACGGAACTGCAATTCCTGGAAGGACATTTTCCATGTGTCTTACCATTTCAGGCTCAAATACGATTGCGGCGTTTTTCTTAATTACTTCAATGGAAGGTTGATGATGCATTCCAATACGACTTCGATTCGTACAGCCAATGATATATCCTTTGTCGTCTGATACACTAATTGGAAAAGATAAGATTTCGGAAGTTTTTTTCACTACCCTTTGTGCAATTTGCACTAAATCCTCCAATTGCCATCCCACCTTCACTTTACTCAATTTTATGTAACATAACTATAGCATATTTTCAGATAATTATAAAAATTAATTAAAATAGTATGGTTTTTTTAGTGAAAATACACATAGAATCCCATGCCACATTCATTTATCGTTATCAGTAATCACACTTGTAACAAAATCTTCCATGGGTGGTGAAAGGAAAGATGAAGACAGATATTATTATAGTAGGAGGCGGCGTAATAGGATCTAGTATTGCCTATAATCTTTTGCTTGATGGTTATGAAGGGGAAATTACTGTTTTTGAGAAAGACAGAATCTATGAATACTCCTCTACCCCTAGAAGTGCTGGTGGAATCAGACAATTATTTACGACAGACATTAATATTAAGATTAGCCGATTCAGTCTTCAAGTCTATAAAACGTTTCCACAAGATATGGCTATCAAAGGAGAACTGGCAGAAATAGACTTTAAACAACGTGGATATCTTTTTCTTGCACAGCAAGGAATGCTCGATCAATTACGGAAACAAAACAAATTACAGCAACAACATGGCGTGCCTTCTGAATTATTAGGTAGCAACGAATTATTACAAGTTATCCCTGAATTAAACATAAAGGACCTAGATGGTGGCTTGTATTGTGCCGAAGATGGATATTTAGATCCCTATTCGGTTATGCAAGGTTATGCAAAAAAAGCAAAGCAGCTAGGAGCAAATTATATATATGAACCAGTCAAAAGTATCCTTAAAAATGAAAGCGGTATTAAAGGTGTTAAGTTAGATAGCGGATTAACCTGCGAAGCACCAATTGTCATTAATTGTGCGGGACCATGGGCACCAGAATTGAGCGAGATGTTAGGAAATCCCATACCAATAGTCCCGTTGAAAAGGCAAATTATTCAGTTTGATATCGCAAAGCCTTTGACTTACGACTTACCTTTAACTGTTGATCCTACTGGGGTTTATTTTCGACACGAAGGTCATTCACTTATTTCTGGATTTTCTGAAAAAGTTAAACCTGGTATTGATTTTACATGGAAGCGCTCCTTCTTCCTAGAACAACTCTGGCCGATACTTGGTCACCGTGTCAAGAACTTTGAGCTGGCAAAAATAGCAACAGGCTGGGCTGGTATGTATAGCCATAACACCATTGACCAAAATGCGGTCATCGGTGAGCACCCTAAATTAAGAGGCTATTACCTTGCTTGTGGATTTAGCGGACATGGAATGCAGCAGGCACCTGCAGTAGGAAGAGGTTTAGCAGAATTAATTCAAAAAGGGAGGTATGAAACCATTGATTTATCTCCATTAAGATTTGAACGATTTGCAGAGAAAAATTTTGTTCTGGAAGGTGCTGTCGTTTAGTTTAATAGCTATGAGGAAAGGGGATTGACAAGATTGCTTTTTTTAAATGAACAGGAAATTCTTCAAACTGTATCTATGAAAGACATGATTGACACCGTTGATGAATCTTATAGAATATATGAAGAACAGCCCTATCTAATGCCCACAAGAACAAAAATACAATTTTGAAGAAAACACACTTCTCTTAATGCCTTGTATCACAAACAAAAACATCGGTACCAAACTCGTAACTTCTTATCCAAATAATAAGGATAAAACTGTTATCCAAGGCCTAGTAGTCGTAAATGATCGCGATACAGGTGAACCAGCTGCACTATTAAATGGTACAACCATAACTGGTATAAGGACGGGAGCTATTGGTGGCTCTGCCGTTAGACATTTATCCACTACAGACGCAGACAGTCTTGCCATTATTGGGGCAGGCATACAAGGGCTGTATCAAGCGGTAGCAGCTTGCACATAAAGAAGCATTAAGAATCTATACGTTTATAACCGAACTCCTGAGAAACTTCCATCATTTATTGAGAGATTAAAAGCAAGATTAAGTCCCGCTGTTAACATCTACTCCATGCATTCAGCAGAACAAGCAATAGAACATGCTAGTATCGTCATAACAGCGACGACCTCATCAAAGCCTGTCTTACCTAACAACAAAACGCTGTTAGAAGGGAAACTTTATATTGGTATCGGATCCTTCCAGCCTACTATGCGGGAATTTCCAGATGCCCTTTACTCCCTTACCAACCACATCTTAGTAGACGGCATTGACGCAATCAGTGAGTCTGGTGATGTAAATGATCCTGTTGAACAAAATTGGATAATCAAAGAAAACATTATCCCTATGTCCAGTATTGTTACAGGAAAGTCTCAGATAAATTTAGGTGACACGATTATTTTTAAGTCTACTGGAATGGCCTTATTTGATGCAGTTGCAGCGCAAAAGATCTATGAAAACAGTTTGTTAAAGGCAATCGGAACAAAACTTGAAATTTAATTCACCCCATATTTTGTAAGCGATTGCACAATAAGGGGGATGGAGGGAATTTATGAATACAATTATAATTGTTGAATTTTTTCTTTACTGTCTAGTTATTTTGGGGATTGGTTTTTACTTTAGTCGAAAGAAAATGAATCATTCTGTCTTTTTATTAGGCGGCAAAAAATTACCCGGGTGGGCACTTGCCTTTTCGGAACGAGCAACCGGTGAATCTGCATGGCTACTCTTAGGTTATACTGGATTTGTGTTTGCAACTGGACTTTCAGGTATGTGGGTAGCTGTAGGAATAGCAGTTGGTATCATTTTTGCGTGGGTATTTTTGGCGAAAAAGTTTATGCATGAAACGAATAAATACGGTGTATTAACACTACCCGATTACCTTGCTGCACGTTTCGCAAAACAAGCAAATGTTATTCGGTGGTTAGCAAGTATTCTAATTGCAAGTTTCCTCATGTTCTATGTAGGTGCTCAGATGGCTGGTGCCGGTAAAATGTTATTTACCACATTTGGATTGGGGCATACAGTCGGAATTGTTTTAGCAACGATTGTCATCATCGTCATTGCTTTTTCAGGAGGTTTCGTTTCCGTTGTATGGACAGACATGATCCAAAGTGTCATGATGTTAATCACCTTGGTTGTACTGCCGATTGTTGCTTTTGTTTACATCGGGAATAATGATCTGTCTGTGACACAATCAATAGCCGATGCTGGAGACTCGTTTAATTCTTGGTTTGGTGGAATGACAGGGTTTGCTATTGGCGTTTTATTCTTTAACAACTTCTCCTGGTTTTTTGGGTTCTTAGGTGGCCAACCCCAATTAAGTTCAAGGTTCATGGCTCTTAAAAATGAAAAGGAGGCAAATCAAGGAAGTTTTGTCGCCATTGCTTGGACGATTCTTGCATATTCGGGGGCCTTTTTAATCGGAATAGCCGCCATAACGATGTATAACCAAGGCTCTTTTGCCGATGTAGAAATCATTTTACCAACTATGATTCTTGAACTAATGCCGCCGTGGATTGCCGGTGTTTTACTCGCAGGAATAATAGCCGCTATCATTACCACTGCAGACTCTCAATTAATGGTTATAACTAGTTCTGTGAGCGAAGATATTATCCACAAAGCACTTGGGATAAAAATGACAGATCAACAACTGGTATGGGTATCAAGAATCTCCGTCGTTATTTTTGGACTCATCGGCATGACAATTGCCTTGGTTTCTGATTCGTTAGTTTACCTAGTTGTTAGTTGGGCATGGGCAGGTGTAGGTAGTACGTTATCTCCGGCAATCATACTGGCATTCTTTTGGAAACGATATTCAGGAATCGGCGTAGTAGCTACCATCATCTCTGGGTTTGTGTTTACAATCATTTGGGTTAGTACACCACTTGATAGCATTATTACTTCTAGATTCACAACGTTTTTCATTGCAGCGTTCTTTGGAATAGTATTTAGTCTTCTATTTCCTGACAAGGCAAACGAGGCAAGCAGTTTATCAGAAGAGATTAATTAAAAAGGGTATTTACAAACTTTTCTGGATATATTAATTAAGCTAGATTAGATAAGGATTTGAATATGCTCCATGGAAGGTTTTGCAGGATGCTGATAGAAAAAGAATTAAGGATAAATACAGTACTAATTTTTACATTAATAAAGATGCTTCTATCATATACTTCTATCATATAAATAGAAGCATCTTTATTGGATTTCGCCTTTTCGTTTTCAACATCTTACATCTTAATTATTACCTTCCTCAGTGCAGGAGGCATTGCCTCCATTAATTTGAATGCTTTCTTAGCATCATCTATGGGAAATTCATGGCTAATTAAATCTTCTACATCAAAGTCATCCGAATTAAATAGGTCTACAACTACAGGGAATCTCTCTGTTTGTAATCTAGAGCCACAAATCGTTAATTCCTTTTTCGTGATGTTCACCTGTGCAATGCGTGAAGATTCGACATTAAATCCTAGTAATACAACTCTTGCGGCAACCGATGTAACCTCAACCGCTTGTTCTACAGTTTTTGGTGTTCCAACCGCATCAATAACAACGTTTGCCCCCATTCCATTAGTCCAGATTAAGAGTTCATCTTCCACTTGTTGTTGCTGCGGATTAATCGTAACATCTGCTCCCCATTTTTTAGCAAAATCAAGTCTTTCCTGATTAAAGTCAGAAATAGCAACCTTAGCTCCAGCATGTTTTACCATTTTCAAGCAACATAATCCAATCGGTCCTGCACCGATGATGTAAACCATGTCATTCTTTTGCACTTGTCCACGATAGATGGCCTGTGCACCAATTGAAAAAGGTTCAATTAAAGCTACCTCTGACCAATTTAAGTTTGAATTTACACGGTGAACCAAATCCTCTGGAAACACAGCAACCTCTCTTCCACCACCGTCCTGATGAACGCCATAAACCTCCACATGTTCACAAACATTCCTACGTCCTTGTTTACATGCGTAACATTCACCACACGATGTCATTGGCTCTATGACTACTTTATCTCCGACATTTAAACCTGTAACGGAGTCTCCTAATTCTATTACTTCTCCCGCAACCTCATGCCCTATTATCCGTGGGTAAGTAGCAAATGGGTTTTGACCATGGAGAATATGCATGTCAGAACCACATATCCCCATAGCCTTCATACGAATTTTCACTTCATTTGATTCTGTGATACTTGGCTCCTCCACCTCAACAACTTGTAAGTCATAAGGTTCCATGACGCGTATTGCTTTCATAAAAAATTCCCCCAATCTATTTAATCAAAAAGACTTGGTAAAAACAAGGTAAGTTCAGGGATAAAGGCAACTAGTAAAAGCACTAGAATACTTACCCCTAAAAATGGTAACAAGGCTACTGAAGAACGTCCGATTGATACCTTTCCTATACTCGAAGCAACAAATAAACATACCCCAAGTGGAGGTGTAGATAACCCAATCATTAAATTCAATACCAACATGACACCAAAATGAATGGGATCCATTCCAATTTCAATCCCAATCGGTAAAAGTACTGGGAATAAGATAACGATCGCCGCTATAGTTTCCATAAACATGCCTACAAAAAGGAGTAACAAGTTAATTAATAGAATGATTACAATTGGATTTTCAGATATAGAGAGAATCGCATCAGCAATTAGCTGAGGAATTTGCTCACTAATGAGAATCCACCCAAACAGATTCGCAAATCCTACGAGGATCATGATTGCTGCAGCATCCACAACCGAATTTAAAATGATATTTGGTAATTGTACGATCTTCAAATCTCTATATATGAATAGGCCAACAATTAATGCGTATACAACTGCAATAATGGAAGCTTCCGTTGGTGTAAAGATACCACCTAGAATTCCATATAGTATAACTATTGTCATCATTAAGGCCCAAAAGGCACCCCAAAATGATTTAAAAATGACAGAAAAGCTTTGTCTTTCCCCTCGTGGATACTTACGTTTAACAGAAATAATATACGTTACAATCATCAATCCAGCGCCAAGTAATACCCCTGGAATAACCCCAGCGATAAATAGGTCCCCGATAGAGACTGTTGCTAACGTTCCTAAAATAATCATCGGAAGGGATGGTGGAATAATTGGACCTATGGTAGAAGATGATGATGTTACAGCAACTGAGAAAGGAGCATCATACCCTTCTTTTTTCATTGCAGGTATTAATACGGAACCTAAACTTGCAGTATCAGCTAATGCCGTACCTGAAATTCCTGCAAATCCCATGGATGCACCGACGTTCGCTAAACCAAGCCCACCACGAATGTGACCAACTATATTATTTGTAAATTTAATTATTCTTTCTGTTATTCCGCCAGCGTTCATTAAATTACCAGCTAAAATGAATCCAGGAATACTTAGTAGTGTAAAGGAGTTAATACCACCAAACATCTTTTGCGGAATGATATTCATTGGGATATCTGCAATCAAAAGATAGATAAAGGATGATAACCCTAAACTAAATGCAATTGGAACTCCAATAAAGATCATTACTAGAAAGGATAAAAACAAAATGAGAGCCATCATATTTCAATACCTTCTTCCTTCACTGCTACTTTACCAGTAAGAATGTTGTATATATTAATAAAACTATAAAAAGCTGTAAATGTAAAAGCAACAATCATACTAGCAAAGATGTAAACCATATTTATTTTAAGGGTGGCAGAGGTCTGTCCCTGACCCAACATTGCGAAATCATAAGAATATAATACTAACATTGTTGAGAAAACACCTAGAACTAAATAAATGAAAGCATCGTAGTATTTTTGTATTTTTAGCGGTAATAAATTAACTAATATATCTACTCTCATATACCCTCTTCGTTCCATTGCAACTGGCGCACCAAATGCGATCGCATAAACAAACAAGTATCTTGTTAATTCTTCTGTCCATACAAAAGTAAATGGTAAATATCTACCTAAAATCTGAATTAGCACAACAATTGCCATCATTGAAAAGGTAATAGTTGTTAAAAACTTTAATATCCTTATCAACCCATTAACCACCTGCATGATTACACCCCTTTTAAAGATAATGGGGAACACCCAAAAGATGCCCCCAACAGCCATTATTTTGCCAAATTTTTAATTTTTTCATATAGAGCTAGTTGTTCTTCATTTAAACTATTTTCAACAGCAGGTTGCATAGCTTCCGCAAAAGCTTCTTGATCTACTTCAACAAATTCCATACCTTCATCTTTCAACAGCTGAACGTATTTTTCTGTTTCTTCTTCATATAACTTCATGCCGAATTCTTGTGCTTCTTTAGCAGATTCCTTTACTGCAGTTTGCATGTCACCGCTTAAAGAGTTGAATTGTTCGTTACCAACTACAACATAGATCCAGCTACGAACGTGTTCAGTTAAATTCACATTATTTTGTACTTCAAAGAAGCTAGCACTATTAATTAAGTCAACTGGGTTTTCTTGTCCATCAATAACACCTTGTTGAATAGCAGTAAATACTTCACTAAAATCCATTACTTGTGGGCTAGCACCTGCAGATTCCCAAGCATCCATGAACAATGGTACGTTCGGTACACGCATCTTGAAACCTTCTAAATCAGCAGGAGTCTTGATTGGCTCTTTAGATGTTAGGTTACGTGGAGCTCTCAAGTGATAGTAAAGTGGTGTAACACCAACCTTTTCTTTGATTGCGCTTTCAATCTCTTTACCAATTTCGCCCTCTACCACACTCTTTACCTGCTCTTCACTTTGAAATAAATACGGAACTGCCATAAGAGCTGCTTCTGGAGCCCAGTTCTGCATGGTTTCACCTGAAATAGTCATATCAACTGTTCCAGCTTTAATACCATTCAATACTTCTGTCTCACTACCTAATTGTTCATTCGGATAAATTTCAATTTGTAACTTTCCATCTGTCTTCTCGTTAACAAGCTCAGCAAATTTTTCAGCGGTTTTATTCCATGGGTGATCTTCATTAGCTAAGTTACCCAACTTCCATGTAATTGTCTCTCCATTGTCACCTTCTCCACTTTCAGCATTTTCACCTGTAGTTTCATTTCCTCCACAAGCGGCTAAAAGAAAAATAAGTAATACCCCCATAAGTAGACCATAAATCTTTTTCATCTTCGTTCTTCCTCCCTAGTTTTTAAATTTTTTTATCCTATTTGCCTTGCTAGTATTCTAAGATTTGGCCGAAAGACTCCCACCCCCCTTGAGATAATCAAAATTATTATGAAGTTAAGTATTCATAAATACTTTGTGGAACAGGAATACCGCTTTTCAATCTTTCTTCTTCTTTCAATTGTTCTGGTTCTCCTGGAACCATGACAGAACTAAATCCTTCAGCGGGTTTTAATCCATGTAACTCCTCAATAATTTGATCAATATTACTTAAAAACTCTTCTTTTGTTATGAAAAGACCTGGGTCAACTGTTAGGATAATATGTCCCAAACGTCGATAGTTTTTGTAATCCCCATACATAGTTGCTATACTTGTACCAAATGCGGAGCCTGTTAAGATCCCAGAAAGAACATCAACGGTTAGTGCTAATCCGTATCCCTTTGGTCCACCAATTGGTAAAAGGTTCTTCACTAAGTTTGGATCAGTTACTGGGTTTCCGAATGCATCAACACCCCAGTTGTTCGGAATAGATTTACCCGTTTCTCTAGCATGGAGTACCTTACCTAGTGCAACATTACTGGTAGCCATATCTACAATAATTGGTTTGTGTTTCTTAGCTGGAAATCCATATGCGATAGGGTTTGTGCCAAAGTAAGGCTCAGCCCCACCGAATGGAACAACTGCACTGTCTGTTTGAGTCATCACCATACTAACCACATCTTGTTCAGCAGCCTGTTCTGCAAAGTAAGATAGTGCACCACAATGACTACTATTGATAATTCCAACCATTCCAATTCCATTTTCCTTAGCTAAATCAATTGCTTTTTCCATTGCATGTTTTGTAATTACATGGCCCATGCCGTTATCACCATCAAATAATACTGCAGATTTACCCTTATCTTCCACCTTAAACTGTGGGTTTCGGTTCATACCACCTTCGTTCATCCTCTTCACATAATGCTCTGTTCGAAGTACACCGTGGGAGCTTACGCCTCTTGCATCAGCATGCACTAACACATCTGCAACAATTACCGCATGCTTTTCACTTACATTAGCCTCCGTAAGTTTCTTCACAACAAGATTTTTTAACTCTTCCTTTTGTAAAATAACTTCTTCTGCCATTTCTTTTCTTCCCTTCAGTTAGTAATTTGCGTGTTGGTTTTTCATATAATCATTGATGTTTGCTTTATCTTTTGTTAGCAAAATAACAACGGAATCTAAAAAGAGATGAACACTTTGGTCAAATTGATTTCCTAAAGGCTGAATCGTATTTGGTTCCTCAAGAAGTCTTTGCTTTGTTGCTGCAGGAAGACGTACTACTGAGTCCGCTAGTTCACCTAATTGAGATTTACTTGCTGCCGTAACCAATAATAGTTTCGTGCCAAGTTTATGTGCCTGTTCTGCTGAAACTAACGAAGATTTTGTATTCCCAGAACCACTGATAACGACAAGAACATCGTCTTTGTTAAAACTAGGAGTAATCGTTTCACCAACAACAAACACCTGATAGCCAGCATGCATTAATCTCATTGCAAACGCCTTGCCCATTAGACCAGAGCGTCCGTCACCAGTAACAAAGATTCTCTTCTCGGGCTGAATATCTTGAACAAATGCTTCAATTTGTTTATCATCAATTTTTTTTGCCACTTCTTTTAACTCATTTAATATTTCATAATAAACTTGTTTCATTTTTTCATTTGACCCCTTATTTCTTTTGCCGCTTCGCTAGGTACTTTTGAGCCTGTAATAAAACTACCAACAATGTAGATATCAGGCTTTATCTTTGAAAAGGAAGCAATATTGTCTGGGTTAATTCCCCCTGCTACAGATATCTTCAATCCCTCTAAAGCGTTAATAAAAGTAGTTAAAACGTCAAAGGAACCTTCGTCAGCTTGCATATCTTTTCCAATGTGGACAGAAACAGCTGTAACCCCAAGATGCTTCAGTTCGTGAATTCGATCCGCGGAAGTAATTCCAAGTAAATCAATGACAACTTCTTTTTGAAAGTCCTCTGAAACACGTAATGTGTCCAAAATCGTTTTATCTGCTGAGAATCCCATTACGGTTGTATAGTCTGCACCTGCTTCAAATGCTTGAAGGGCTTCATGCTTACCAGCATCGCATGTTTTCATGTCAGCTAAAATGCACTTATCCGGGAAGCGCTTCTTCATTTCTCGAACAATTTCCATTCCATATTCTTTAATTACACCCGTCCCAACTTCGACAATGTCAATATAGGGATGACAATCGGATACTAGTTGAACACAATCATCATTTTTCATGCGGTCAAGAGCCACTTGTAACACCTGACATCCCCTACCTTTCCACTATCTTTTTATCTTCTAATTTGTTTAATGCTTCACTCAAATATGGTAATCCTTCGTTATCCCCAACCACTTCTACAACCATTGAACCGATTACATTTGCAAATTTAAGAATTTTTTCAGGACTCCAGTCTTGCAATAAACCATAAATTGCACCCACATCAAAGCCATCACCAGCACCCACTGTATCAACCGCTTTAACGTTCTCTCTTGCTGGTTCATTATACAGATGACTATTCGTCCATAACGTTGCACCTTCCTCACCCTTTTTTATAAACAGGTGAGAAATAGAATATTTCTTAGCGAGATCAATGACTTCATTTAAATCCGTTGTGCCAAATAATAGCTCAGCTTCTTCCATCCCAGTTAATAGATAATCTACATGTCTCATCCATCTTAAAAGGGTTGTTTTTGCCTTTTCCTCAGACCAAAGCTTTAATCGTATATTTGGATCCAGCGAAATCTTTACGTTATGTTTCTTTGCTAATTGAATCGCTCTATCTACTGTTTCGATATTTTGATCATTAACAGCGGGGAATACTCCAGTAACATGAAGTAACCGTGCCTGCTCAAAAAAGTTTTCTTCTAGTGATTCAGCAGTTAGTTTCAATGTAGGTGACTTTTGTCGATAATAAAAAGTTTTCGAAGATCCATCAGCATGTATTTCCTTAAAGTTAATGGAAGTTGGAAAGTCTTCTATTAACTCCACTTCACTTATATCTATCCCTTCACCACGGGCAAAGTTGTAAATGAACCTTCCAAATTCGTCTTGTCCTAATCGAGTTATCCAGCCTGTTTTCAATCCTAGCCTGGCACAACCAATTGCTACATTGAATTCGGCCCCTCCTACCTTTCTTGTAAAGGAGTCTACAAAGCGCATTGGCCCTGTGCTACTTGGATCAAACGTGATCATAGCATCGCCTATTGTTACGACATCATTCATTTGTAACACCTTCTTTCTGTGTTGAATTACGGACAATTAATGTTGGTTTATAACGATGTATAAATGAATGTTGATTATCTACTTTATTATTAATCTTGTTTAAAAGTATAGTAGCTGTTTCTTTTCCCATTTGAAACGTTGGCTGCGCTACTGTCGTCAGTGGAGGGTTATGAATCTGACTAAAAGACACCTCATCAATAGTAATTAGCCCAACATCCTTCCCAATCTCAATATTGTTCTCAAAGGTATACTTCAAAATTTCCATTAACGTAAGGTCATTCCCTGAAATAATGGCATCCGGAGGTTCCCTTAATGAGAAAATTTCATTAATACCTTCTCCAAGCTGTGTAATGTCCATTGCTTTTATATAATCCAAATGAATAGGTAAACCATTTGATTCTAACGCTTTTTTATAACCATTTATACGTTCTACTCTCGGAGTAATATTTTCTATTATAGATGTAGTAACAATGGATATTCGCTCATATCCATTTTCTATTAAGTGATTAACTGCAATTCTAGAAGCCGTTTCATTATCTAGTAAAACGGTATCAATTGGTAAGCCTTCTACCAACCTATCCAAAAAAACGATTGGAAAATTTTCATCAACTAGTTTTTCATAAATGTCTGAGTTCCTCCTTATTGGAACGACTATAAGACCATCTACTTGTTTTGCTAGTAAGGTTTCAATATATATTCGTTCTTTCTCAGGATTGTCATCTGCATTGCAGATAATGGTAGATATTCCATTTTTGTGACAAACATTTTCGATCGCTCTGATTACTTGTGTGGAGAACTCATGTAAAATGTTCGCTACAATAATCCCGATTGTCGAAGTGGTCTTTTTCTTTAAGCTTCTGGCCACTACGTTAGGTTGATAATCTAATTCCTTTATCGCTTTTTCAATTCTGGTTCGGGTTTTTATCCCCATGTACTCAAACCGTCCATTTAAAAATTGCGATACTGTACTTTTAGATACTTCTGCTTTTTTTGCTACATCTGCAATTGTTATTCTCAGTGTCATGACCTTCTCCTTATGACTAAATCGGTTTAGTAAATCGATTTAGTAAGAGTATAGTACATGTGTAAGCGGTTTACAACACCTTTTTAAAATTATTTAGATTTTTTATTATCCGAAAGAAAGCGGATACTTACTTCCCGTAATGATTTACTTTTAAAGATTAAGTTTAATTTAGTTAAAAGGTTTAGTTAAATAGATTGAACTATTTGAGATTTTCCATTATTATTTAACTACCATATTAGTATGATTAGTATTGTGTAACTAGAAGGTGGTGAGTGAATGACCGTTTTTGATCATTCTGATAGGAAAAGGTCTGTAGGAGAATCCACATACAAGACACTTAAACAACAAATACTCGACCTTACACTACCTCCAGGTACAAAACTTTCTGAAAAAAATATTGCGGAAAATCTGAATGTAAGTAGAACACCGGTTAGAGAAGCTTTTTTAAAGTTAGCCAGTGACGAACTAATAGAGGTGTATCCGCAGGTTAGATCAGAAGTTTCAAAAATTGACCTTGAACATGTCGAGGAAGCAAGATTTGTTCGAGAAAATATTGAAAGAGGGATCGTTAGACTGGCCTGCCATGTTTTTCCTGATGAGTACACTATGCAATTAGAAACCAATATCACAATGCAAGAATTCTATGAAAACAAGCAAGATTATGAAAATTTTTATAAATTAGATGATACCTTTCATCAAATCCTGTTTGTAGGAACGAATAAAAAAAGAACATGGCATATGCTCCAGCAAATGAGTACACACTTTAATAGACTTAGGTTATTACGTCTTACTTCAGACTTAACATTAGATGTACTGATAATCCAGCACAGAAAGATACTTCAATTGTTAAAAAATAAAGATGAACAGAGTGTTGATGAGGTAGTGGCAGAACATTTAAATTTAGCAGTTGTTGAAAAAGAAGTGTTAATTAAGCAATATCCAACTTATTTTAAATAAGCATAGGGAGGAAACGAATTTATGAGAATGGTTTTTAGATGGTTTGGTGAAGGAAATGACCAAGTACCATTACAGCACATTAAACAAATTCCAGGTGTTGAAGGGATTGTTTGGGCTTTACATGACATACCTGCGGGTGAACCGTGGCCAACAGATAGAATTAAAGAAGTAAAGCAACAAGCGGATCAATTTGGATTCCATATCGATGTAGTAGAAAGCGTAAACATCCACGAGGATATAAAATTAGGTTTACCTACCAGGGACAAGTATATTAAACATTACATAACAACTATTAAGAGATTGGCTGAAGTAGGTGTAAAAGTAGTTTGCTATAATTTCATGCCCGTTTTTGATTGGACTCGTACAGAACTTTTTGAAAAGCTTGGGGACGGATCAACAGCCCTATTTTTTGATAACGAAAAAATAAAAGACATTGATCCTATGGAATTAGTAGAAAAAATTTCGAGCAATACTTCTGTTACAATGCCTGGTTGGGAACCAGAAAGATTAAAATCTTTAGCGAAACTGTTTGAACAATATGAACATGTAACCGAAGAAAATTTATGGAGTAATCTACAGTACTTTTTAGAAAAAGTTATACCTGTTGCAGAACAGCACGATGTGAAACTTGCGATTCATCCGGATGATCCACCATGGTCTGTGTTTGGGCTCCCCAGAATCATGAAAAATAGAGATGACGTTGAACGATTATTAAATTTGGTATCTAACCCATACAACGGACTTACCATGTGTAGTGGCGCCTTTGGTGCAGATCCAAAAAATAATGTGCCAGACATGGTTAATGAGTTTATCGATAGAATTCATTTTGCACACATTCGCAACGTAAAAAACAAAGGGAATAAAAGTTTTATAGAAACATCCCATCGTGCCTCAGATGGTTCTGTTGATATATGCGATGTAGTAAAAGCTTATCATGAAAACGGATTTACCGGATATGCACGACCAGATCATGGACGTCATATATGGGATGAAAAATGCCGTCCTGGATACGGCCTCTATGACCGTGCGCTTGGAATTATGTACTTATGGGGAATCTGGGATTCATTAGAAAGATCAAAGAAAGTGGAGGCATAAAAAATGTTATCGACAAATCCTAATTTAGCCGGTAAAGTAGCGATCATAACAGGTGGTAGTGGCGTATTATGTGGGGCAATGGCTAGAGAACTTGGGAAACAAAAGGTGAAAGTGGCCATCTTAAATAGAACGATTAAATCGGGTAAAAAAGTTGAACAGGACATTATAGAGGCAGGTGGAGAAGCATTAGCCATTTCATGTGATGTATTAGATAAAGAAAGTGTAGAAGCTGCTGAAAGAGAGATTATGGTAAAGCTCGGCGCTTGTGACATTTTGATTAATGGTGCTGGCGGAAACCATCCGAATGGCTCTACTACTAACGAGATACTTCAGCAAGAAGACCTACAAAACGGCGATCTAAACACTTTCTTTGATTTAACGAAAGAAGGATTTCAGCACGTGTTTAATTTAAACTTAATTGGTACGATCATACCGACACAAGTTTTTTCAAAACATATGGTAAATAAAAAAGGAGCAACTGTGATTAACATCTCTTCAATGAGCGCCTACTCTCCGATGACAAAAGTTCCTGCATATAGTGCAGCAAAATCAGGCATTAATAACTTTACCCAGTGGCTAGCAGTCCACATGGCCGAAGTCGGGATTAGAGTGAATGCAATCGCTCCTGGATTCTTTCTAACGGAACAAAACAGAGGCCTGTTAACTAACGAGGATGGCTCTCTTACTGAACGTTCCCATAAAATAATCTCTCAAACACCGATGAAACGATTTGGTAATCCAGAAGATTTGCTAGGAACCCTATTATGGCTTGTAGACGATAACATGTCAGAGTTTATAACTGGTATTACCATACCTATCGATGGTGGATTTATGGCGTATTCTGGCGTATAAGCAAAAAAAGGAAGTAAGGATTGTCAAATGAGCTAAATCTTACTTCCTTTTTTGCGTATATTATTCCAGCGAATTACCTTTTCAATATTTTCATCAACATCATAACTTATTACTTTCTTTGTCGTACTCTAAAGCATAATAAGGTTTGCAAGGATCCCTGTAAGATCTCTTTTTCATACTCCTATTTATAAGTACATCACTTATACACACACATTATTAGCATAATTGCTAATAATTACTACAGTATTCACCCAAACATCATCACTCCCCCAAATCAAAAATAGGAATTAAACTCACATATCAACATTCCTAATAAACCATATAAAAAACGCTTATAATTTTAACCCCTTTTTCTGTGGTAAGGTGGAAATATCAGACCACAGAGGAGGAAACAGGTTGGAGGAAGCGAAAAGGGAAATTAGAACAAATCAACCGATACCTTTATTTACAAACGTTTCAAAGAAATATATGAAAGGCTTAGCAAGAGGACTCGTGTTGACTTTACTTCTAACAATTATTGCGAGCCAGATTATAAAACTACCTTTCTTTTCCATAATGGGGATCATGATTATATCTATCCTGTTAGGTATGTGTTGGAAAAGCTTAATGGGGGTTCAAGTAGGGGCAGATATCGGAATCGGAGTAAGTAGTAAATACTTATTAAGGCTTGGAATCATCCTCATGGGGCTTAGGTTAAACCTTCAACAAATTCTAGATGCGGGCGTATCTATTATTTTGATCGACTCCATAGTCATTGTGTTCACATTAGTTGTCATGATCTATTTAGGACGCGTTTTAAAACTGGATAGACATATGTCTACTCTCATCGCTGTTGGAACAGCAGTTTGTGGAGCAGCTGCGATTGTTGCTGTTTCATCTGTTATTAAAGGGAAAAAGCAACACACTGCACTCGCTGTTGCATGTATCGCCATATTGGGTACAGTTGGAGCATTAGCCTATATACTTATTTTTCCATTTCTAGATATAAACCCCGAAACTTATGGCGTTTTAGTTGGAGCAACCTTACAGGAAATTGCCCATGTCATCGCTGCTGCTGTACCAGGAGGTGTGGAAGGTATGGATGCTGCCATCATGACGAAATTAGGCAGGGTTGCCTTACTGATCCCGGTGGCACTCGTGTTTGGTTATCTTTTTTCGGAAAAAGATAGTGACAAAAGTGACTCTCTTCTAAACAAATTAAAAGGCCTACCAATTCCATGGTTTATTTTAGGTTTTTTAGGGATGAGTATGGTGAATACCTTTGCGTTACTTCCAACGGACTTAAGCGATTTCCTTGTTGAGACAAGTGTGTATCTATTAGCGATGGCAATGGCTGGACTTGGTCTAGGTATTAATTTCAGCGACTTTAAGCAAGTAGGAATGAAACCTATATTAGTTGGTGTTATTGGGTTTGTTGCACTTGCAGGAATTGGCCCGTTGTTGCTATTATTACTTTAGACTATTAAGGAGGTTACGAGGTGAACCTAGAGCATCTGAAAGTTTTTTACACGGCTGCAACGAAAAGAAATTTTTCAGAAACAGCTAAAATACTACATCTATCGCAACCATCCGTCAGCTTACAAATTCGACAGCTAGAGGAACACCTCAATATCAAATTATTTGAACGGACGACGAAAAAAATTGCTTTGACCCCTGCAGGAGAATTGCTGTACCAATATGCGGAGAAAATAATCAGGCTTGTCCATAAAACGGAGAAGGAAATTGAAATTTTGTCAGAATCCATCCACGGAGAACTGCACGTTGGTGCCAGTCTCACGGTTGGGGAGCATGTATTGCCATATGTGTTAGGTGAATATATTAAGGAATTCCCTAATGTCGATATAAAACTAAAAATCTTAAACTCCGAGCAGATCATTGAACATTTAAAAAACGGTATTATCAATCTAGGTTTCATCGAATCGATGATTTCCTACCCTGACCTTACGCAGAAACCATTTCTAGAAGATGAACTCGTCATCATTGCCCCTAGCTCCTATGCAGATATTCTTATTGGAGAAAATGATGTCATCGAACCAAATGATGTTTTCTCCCTTCCGATCATACTGAGAGAGAAAGGCTCTGGTACACGTCAGGTCGTAGAAGAGCATTTGCGAAAAAACGGTATGGATCCTGACAGACTAAATGTGATCCTAGAGTTAGAAAATACCGAGTCCATAAAATCTGCAGTTGAATCTGGGATGGGCGTATCCATTATATCCAAGTCCGCCATTCGTAAGGAACTAAAGCTAAAGACGTTACGCGCTATTTCAATCGAAGGTATAAAGCTAACTCGCTATTTTTACTTCGTATATGATGAGATGAACATCACCCTTCCTAGTGAATCTTTTATTTCTTTTATTACAAAATATTTTAGTAGTGGTCAAGGGATTCTGGGGTTAGATAATTAAGTTCATTCTACCTAACCTCGAATAAATCCACCCTTACGCCACACTGGAACGACATCGTATACTGCCTCTTTAGATGCAAAAGTCGTATGCCCAAATAATGAATGGAAATCCAAATCATTTTTTAACACCCACATCCCAACAGATGAAACAAGCGCGCTTAGATAAATAGCCACCAATCACACCCGCCCAAAATCAACATATCCTTATTAAAAGGGGTGTGTTATTATGCAACGATTCATCCGTAAACTATCCAATATGGCTTTTTTCTTTTTCACCTTTGTTATTGGTTTTATACTCTTTGTCATATGGCTCATCTTTGTCACACCAATGATCGGGCTAAAAACAACGGTGATTCTACTCGTTTTGATATTGATTGGATACCTTATTGACATGTACTTCAAGATGAGAAGATAAACGGTGGGATGTGTAGACGTTGTTATTACAGACATTTCCGAATCTGGAACCATTGATATCCAATCCTTTAGCAAATCCCCTAAATACAAGTACCTAGAGGATTTATTTGAGTCGTCGTTATTGGGTAATCAGTTGTTTAGAAGGGATAATACTGCATAAATGCAAGGTTCTGGCCTCATTAACTACACTACCCTACTAATTTTCTCAGGTTTGTAATATTTATTTGCGCGCTTTCTAGTGTATCTTTGTCAAAGTGTTCTTGTTCCACTATTAACCATGGAATGCTCATTTTCTTGGCCTTCGTTAATATCGATTGGAGGTCTAACTTCCCTTGGCCAATTTCCGTACTAATTTTATTCCCGTTCCCATCATGTGACATATCTTTTAAGTGTAAGGAAACACATCGGCCCTGGTACTTTTCCATGATGTCTACCGGATTATATCCTCCATGAAGTGCCCAGTAGCAGTCAAGCTCTATCTTCACGTAATTCGAATCTGTCTCGCTACACAAAATATTAAAACCATATTCCCCTGCTTCAAGGTCATGAAATTCAAAGTTATGATTATGGTAACCAAACTGAAACCCTTGTTCCACACACTTTCTGCCAATCTCATTCAGACTTTCGGCAGCTTCCTTAAAACCGTCCACACTGCCATGAAATTCTTTAGGAAGCGAAGGACAAATAATTAAATCATTATCTATCGCATGATTATACGTTAACGTCTCTTCAAGCCTACCGCCTAGCAATTGATCATACGGCATATGACTTCCTGCACTTCCAATCCCTGACTCATCCATCACCCGCTTTACATCTTGAGCGGATGTATCAAAAAAACCTGCAAATTGAACAGCATCATAGCCCATGTCACCAAGTCTACGTATTGTGTTTAGAAAGTTGTCTTTGGTTTTATCACGGACAGAATACAATTGAATCCCTAATTTACTCACCAAATCACCCTCTCCTTTTTAAAATTGCACTGCCTTCCCTGTTTCTGCAGAACGGTAAAGTGCATCGACAATCCGTTGAATAACGGCTCCTTGTTTTGGTGTACTAATTGGTTGTTTACCAGCTAGGCAGCTCTCGACAAAATGCTTGATTTCCTGCTCATGACCACCCACTTGTGGCAAATATGCTGGTGTAATATCTATTAAAGACTGGTGCTTTTCCTGAAAGATTTTTAGTGGAAAAATATCTGCCCCACCTTTGTTACCCATTAATGATACCTGCATGGTTTCTCTCTCCTCCACGTTAGCGGCAAACGCAGTTTCTAACACTAAGGATGCACCATTTTTGAATGTAATCATGCCAACAGCCATGTCCTCTATTGTATAGTTTTCCCAGTCCCAATCACCTAATAGTCCAATACCTTTTTTTGTACCAATTTGTTGGTGCGTTTTACCAAGTACAACATCTGGCTCTGGGTAGCCCATTAAATATAAAGCGGTATCAAGCATATGCACACCGATATCAATTAATGGACCTCCACCTTGTAATTCTTTGTTCGTAAAAACGCCCCAGCCTGGGATTCCGCGACGGCGAATCGCTTGGACCCTAGCAGAATAAATATCGCCTAGCTCCCCGGCGTCAATGAAACGTTTGGCTGCTTGCACATCTGGTGTATGGCGATAGTGAAAACCGTAAGTCAATATTTTTCCAGCGCCTTTAGCAGTGGCAAGCATTTCATTCGCTTCTTCCTCACTCATTGCTGGCGGTTTTTCGCATAATACGTGACATCCGGCTTTTAATGCAGCAACGGTTGCTTCCTTATGAAATTTATTTGGAACACAAATGCTTACGGCATCCAACGTAGTTTGAGCTAACATTTCTTCATAGGAGCCAAAAGCATTTGCAATCTCAAATTGATCAGCAACCTTTTGAGCTCTTTCTGCGTTGACATCAGCTATAGCTACTATTTCTACCTGCTCTTGTTTTAAATAATTCGGAATATGTACTTCTGATGCAATTCCACCTGCACCGATAATACCAACTTTTAGTTTTGTCATGGTATCATTCCTCTCTGATTCTTTGTTAATAGTGCGTGTTCAAAAATCTTCCTTTTTGAACATGTATCATATATGATATTCATGAGACTAGCCGAAAACCCCTCTTGATTAAAATCAAAAGGGGACATATCTAAGCGAACTCGTTTCAGCAAGCTGAAACATCGGGGGAATCAGGTGGAGTCTCGACTCCACCTGATTGGAGATTCCCACCTACGCTTCGCTTAGAGGTGGGGGTCTAAAACCCTAAAACCATTTAAAGATTATACCCACCACATATCTGCAGGTTGTTCTCGAATTAGTACAGCTTTTAAATTTTGGACAGCGCGATCAAACCCTTCGTCAATCGACATAATCGGATCTTCATGCTCAATACTTACTACATGATCATAGCCAAACGTTCTTAGGGCACTCATCATGTTAGACCACTCTTCCAAGCCATGCCCACAACCAACGGAGCGGAAACTCCAAGCCCGTGTTTGAACATTCCCGTATGGCTGCATGTCCGTTAATCCGTACATGTTTACATTATCTTGATCAATAAATGTATCCTTTGCATGGAAGTGATGAATCGCATTCGCCTTTCCTAAAATTTTGATTGCGGCTACTGGGTCAATCCCTTGCCACCAAAGATGACTCGGATCAAGGTTTGCTCCAATTGCATCACACGTTGCTTCACGAAGCTTTAGCATCGTATAAGGTGTATGCACTAAAAAGCCTGCATGAAGCTCCAGCCCAATTTTCACATGTTTGGACTCCGCAACTTTACCTACCTCTTTCCAGTACGGAATGAGCTTTTCTTCCCATTGCCACTTTAAAACATCGGAATACTCATTCGGCCATGGCGAAACTGGCCAGTTCGGATATTTTGCTCCTTCATGATCACCAGCTGTTCCTGAAAAGCAGTTAACGACTGGCACATTTAACAGATTTGCTAGTTCAATTGTTTTCAATAAAACTTCGTGGCTTTCTTTTGCAAATTCCTTATCAGGTGAAAGAGGATTTCCATGACAACTAAATGCGCTAATCGATAAGCCTCTAGACTCAACTGCCTCTAAGTAGCTTTTACGGGCTTCTTCACTATCCAGCAATTTTTCAAGATCACAATGGGTATTTCCGGGATAACCACCCGTTCCTATCTCCACTGAATCCAGTCCTGCATTTTTAACGTGATCAAGCATTTCTTCAAAACTTTTGTCTGCAAATAATACGGTAAAAACGCCTAACTTCATCCAACCTCCCCTTTCCTCTTTCTATAATTGAATATTTTTCTTTTCTTGATGCGATTCTAATGCAGCTAGAATTACCTCTAATGAGCGTTTCCCTTGCTTTCCATCAATCAAGGGTACTTCGTTATTTAGGATGCTTTCGACAAAATGGTCAATAACTCCTGTGTTGGATTGTCCACCTTCGTCATTCGATTGAATTTGTCCTAACTCGTAATTTACGGTTGAACCATCTTTGTATTGGGCAATTAGAGAGTATGTCGGGTCATCCACCAGACGGAGTACTCCTTTTTCCCCGTATATAACAGTTGAATTATCTTCTGCACTAACATAAGCCCAGCTTGCCACAAGTGTGCCAATGATTCCTGATTCTGTTCGCAACAAACAAACAGCGTTATCATCAACATTACTATTTTGTTTCGCATTTGATTCAACAAAAGCGGATACTTCTTTTACTTCTTCTCCTAAAATATAGCGAATCAAGTCAGCCTTATGAACCCCCAAGTCACCTAGTGCACCGATGAACGCTTCATCTTTCTTAAAGAACCAGCTAGATGCCCCATCGACACTCCACCCTTCTGGCCCGCCATGGCCGAAAGCCGTTCGGAAGCTATATATTCTTCCAAGTTCCCCGTTTGCAATTAGTTCTTTTGCCTTTTGATGCGAGGCAACAAAGCGTTGGTTATGGCCAATCATTAATTTTTTACCTGCTTTTTCTGCTGCTTGAATCATTTGGTCAGCTTCTTCCCTTGAAGTGGCCATTGGCTTTTCACAAAGGACATGCTTGCCAGCTTCTAGTGCAGCAATGGAAACTGGTGCATGCAGATAATTCGGTAAACATACACTAACCGCATCCGCATCACTATCGGCCAACAACTGTTTATAATCGGTATAGGCAGTTCCTCCAAAAGTTGTAGCTGCTGCTTGTGCGCGTTTTTCGACAACATCACAGACAGCAACGATTTCTACTTCCTTGTTTTGGGCATATTCTGGTAAATGGCGGTGGGTAGCAATGCTCCCACAGCCAATTACTCCGATTTTTAACTTAGTCATTTCTATTGTGCTCCTCTCTCATTACTTTTCTGAAATTTTCTCAATTGGCTTGTGATTTCCATAGGTTGGATAGTCTCTATTAACTGGACTTACGTAGTTCACCGCGTTGCTGATAACTTGTTGAACCTCTTTATTATGGTACGTTGGATATGTTTCATGACCAGGTCTAAAATAAAAGATTCTTCCATTTCCTCGGCGATACGTACAACCGGAACGGAACACTTCTCCACCTTCAAACCAACTAACAAATACAAGCTCATCAGGTGCAGGGATGTCAAAATGCTCTCCATACATCTCTTCTTTTTGAAGTTCAATATATTGGCCAATTCCTTCTGCGATTGGATGGGATGGATCAACTACCCATAAGCGTTCACGGTCATCTGCTTCACGCCATTTCAAATCACAAGATGTTCCCATTAATTTCTTGAAAATTTTGGAGAAATGACCTGAGTGAAGAATAATGAGCCCCATTCCTTGTAATACACGTTTATGCACTTTCTCTACAACCTCGTCTGCTACTTCGTCGTGTGCTAAGTGCCCCCACCAAACAAGGACATCTGTTTGATCAAGCACTTCATCTGTTAATCCATGGTTTTCCTCATCTAACGTAGCTGTACCAACCTCTAATCCCTCGGCGCGTAAGAAGCTAGCAATTGCACCATGAATACCTTCCGGATAAATGTCCGCAACTACTGGATTTTTTTGTTCATGTCGATTTTCATTCCATACAGTGACTTTCATGTAAAATCCTCCTTAACAATAAGTTATTTTCTACTCTTTAACCGATCCCGAGGTTAAACCAGAAACAATTCGGCGTTGGAATAAAAGAACAATAATCACAATCGGAATCGTTACAAGAACCGTTGCCGCTGATATATCTCCCCAAGGAATGGAGAATTCGCTTTGATACATCGAAATACCAACTGGCACGGTTCTCCACTTGTCAGAACTATTGATGGTTAAAGAAAATAGATACTCATTCCATGCCGCGATAAAGACAAGTATTCCTGTTGTAAAAACTCCTGGCGTGGCTAATGGAAATATAATCTTTCGAAAGGTCTGAAATGGACTTGCCCCATCTAGCTTTGCTGACTCTTCCAATTCATATGGTATTTTTTGAAAAAATGTTGATAATATCCATATTGATAACGGTAAACTAATCGTAATGTACGGAATTACTAATCCAATATAACTATTTCTTAGGCCTAAACCTGTAATTAGGTTAAACATAGGTGAAATGATTGCAATTTGCGGAAACATGGATGCCGCTAATACAATACCTAAAATAAGCCCTTTACCTTTAATCGGTAATCTTGTCACAGCATAAGATGCAAAGGATGCAAATGTTAAAGACAAGGCAGTCGTCAACGTTGAAACAACGAAACTATTCCACATATATCGGAGTAATGGGCGATTTGTTAATGCTGCATCATAGGAATCAAGCGTAGGGTTCCCCGTAAACCAACGGAATGATGAAAATATTTCCCCAGGTGGTTTTATTGATGTTAAGAATACCCATATAAACGGAAACATAACTAGAAAAACAAAAACTGCTAAAAACGTATAAAATCCAAATCCTGCTCGCTTATTCATTTGGCACCTCCTATTTCGTCCGTCCTGCAAATAAATCGGAACCGATAAGTTTGACATAAATAAAACTTATTAATGCAACACACAAAAATACGATTACAGATAGCACGGATCCTGCACCGAAGTTTTGTTGTGAAAATAAAGTTTCATAAGCGTAAATGGATATCGATTCTGTACCATTTGCTGGACCCCCGCCTGTTAATACGTAAATCAAGTCAAATACACGGAATGCATCGAGTGTTCTAAATAAAAGCGCCACTAGCATGGAGGACTTTAACAACGGCAAAGTAATGTTTAAAAACTGCTGAAATTTGTTAGCGCCGTCCACATTTGATGCTTCATAAAGTGAATTCGGAATCGTTTGTAATCCCGCAAGCAACAGCAAGGCCATATACGGTGTCGTTTTCCAAATATCAGCTAATATTACTGAAAACATCGCACCGTTAGAAGTTGATAGTAACCAGGAAGCACCAGGGATTAAGTTGAACATTTCCAAGTAGTAACCAACGATTCCTGATTGTCCGTCATATAAGAATCCCCACATCATCGCTGATACAGCGGTTGGAATTGCCCATGGGATTAAAACAGATGCACGGACTAACCCTCTTCCTTTAAATGCTCGATTAATTAATAACGCAATACCTAAACCCAAAACGAGTTCAAATGCAATAGATATTGCTGTAAAAAAGGTTGTGTTCCACAACGATTTCCACATACGTTGATCTTTAAAATACTTAACATAGTTTTTAAACCCAACGAAATTAGACTCAAGGATATTTTTTTGCATAGAACCAAGTAATTCCGAAGTCTGGATTAAGCTTTTACTAAGCACTTCGTCATCTGTTGCTTGTGAAAGCTCTGCCAGCTGTTGCTGATAGGTACCCAGCGCTTCACGATAGTCCTCAGCAAAATCATTATCGAGTTTATTGTACTTTAATTCATTATCCGTAACTGGTTTATAATTCATTAGGAGCTCGTCAACTTTAGCAACTTTTTGTTTGATGGTATCATTGCTTAACAGTTGACTATGGTAGTTTTCTACTCCCTCATCTATATCTGTAACAGTCTTTGTCGCTTCCTCACTCTGAACTGTATTTTCCAAATTATCAAGTTGACCTTCCAAATAAAAATAGTTATCAACATAATTTTCTAAATCAATATTTGACCCCAACATTCTTTGCGACCGCGTTGGGTCATTTAACCGGTAATCAAACATACTATTATAAAAAGATTGTGCGACTGGCCACAAAGTTACAATAAAAACTAATAATAAAGAAGGTAAAACAAAAGCATAACCCAATTGTTTTTCATTTAATTGAAAAAAAGATTTTTTGCTAGCCTTTACTGACTTTTCTTTGGAATCCATTTGATTTTTCATTATGTCCCCCCCTCACTTTTCTCTTCTAACGCTCATTCGTCATATAGGCCTCTTGAAACAAAAAGCAAGATGAGATTTGATGCCCACCTTGCTTTAATTGTTTCATTTCAAGAACCGTTACTCACTGATCGCTTCTTCAATTTTTGTTTGCATATTAGCTGCCGCTTCTTCCGGAGTTTGATCACCAGTAAGTGCCTTAGATAGCTCAATTTGCATAATGTCTGAAATAACTGGATAAATCGGTGTTACCGGTCTTGGAACAGCAGATTCTAATACTTTAACGAATTCTGGGTTAGAGAATAGTGGACCAGATTGCTGTACTTCTGGATCATCATAAAGGGCTTTAATAGTAGGAGCACGACCACCATCAACAGCAATAATTTTCTGACCCTCTTCTCCTGTCATAAATTTCACGAATTCCCATGCTTCTTCTGGGTACTCAGAATAACGGTTAATCATAGCCATCCAACCGCCAAGAGCAGCTGCGCTTCCTGCATCACCAGTTGGTAGTGTTGTAATATCTACATTTCCAACTATACTAGATCTTTCTTCATCGTTAGAAGATGCCTGAAGATATGGCCAGTTTCTTGCAAATACCGATTTACCTTGGATCCAAGCATTTTCTGTTTCTGTTTCTTTAAAGTTTAAAATATTTTCTGGTACAAAATCAGAACCTACAATTTCTTTCATTTTTTCAATTGCTTTAATTGTTTCAGGGCTATTTACTACTACATTGTTTTCTTCATCAATTACTTGCCCACCGTAGGAAGCAATAAATTCAATCGCATTCGTAATTAAACCTTCGTATTGTGCTGCTTGCATTAAGTAGCCAAACTCTGTTCCTGCTTCACCTTTTAGCGAGCTTGCCATTTCAATTAATTCATCCCAAGTTTTCGGAGGAGTGTCAACGATATCTGTACGATAGTAAAGGATTCCCGCATCTGTAAACTTAGGCATCGCCCACTGCTTTCCATTAAAGTTGGCTGCTGCAACAGTACCTGGGAAATACTTAGACATATCTACGCCATCTTTTTGGATAAAACGATCTAACTCTAAAGCATAGTTTGCTTGAGCAAATTCTGCAGGCCAAATGACATCCGCATCAAACACATCGACTTCAGAACTTTGTGAGCTGAACATCGTTACGTATTGGTCATGTGATTGTCCTGTATCAGATGGCATTTCACGAAAATCTACTTTTATGTTTGGATTTTGTTCTTCAAACGCATCAATAACTAATTGGGTAGCTCCAGTTGTGTCAACACCTCTAGCATATACAATCGTAACTGGTTCTTCTCCTGCTTCTTCTGTTTCCGTTGATGTTTCAGTATCCTCCGTTGTTGCATCCTCAGACCCTCCGCCTTCCTCTGAAGAAGAGTCACCACTGCTACATGCTACAAGAAAAAACACGAACATTAAAATCAATAAGCTTCCTATTGCACTTTTCCAGAACTTCAACAATAAAACCCCCTTGTTTTTATTGATGTCATGATTACCTCACCATTAGAATGAAGCGATTACATGAAATCGATTACATCTCGTAAACTATTATACAATATGTGAAAGCGTTGTCAACACGAAATGAATTTTTTTGTTTTTTAGTTTTCTATTATCTCCCCTCACCCTATCCCTTCTCAACTAACCCCTTGAAAACAATAGTTATTCTGCTATTTTCAACTAACTTATCCTGTTAATGTTTGTGTTCTCCACACATTACAGAAGTAAAAAAATAAATTTTTAGACAAATAGTTTGAAATCCAAGTAAAAATGTGAAATCGATTTCAACATTACTTAACAAAATAACCGATAAAGTTTTCTATCGGTGCATTTCCACCTTATTTAAGTGAACTCGTTTCAGCAAGTTGAAACATCGGGGAATCAGGTGGAGTCCCAGACTCCACCTGATTGGAAATTCCCACCTACGCTTCGCTTAGAGGGGGGTCTAAAACCCTAACACCATTTAAAGATTAAGTAGACTCGCGAATTACCAGCTCATGGTCCATCACGATACTTTCTACATGCTTCCCTTGGATTTTGTTAATCAACATGGTTGCTGACATACTCCCCATCCGATACATCGGCTGCGCTATCGTCGTCAGTGTGGGATAAGTCATGTTGGAGAAACTTATTTTATCAAAGCCAACAATAGCTATATCATTTGGCACTCTAAGTCCATTCGAATTAATTTCTTTGAGAGCTCCAATCGCAAGAATGTCAGACACGGCAAATACCGCTGTCGGGCGATCGTCTAATTCTAGCAGACTTCTCATTCCTTGTTGTCCATTTTCAAAACCAATATTACCAGCATAATAAATCCGTTGCTTGTTCACTTCAATATCAAATTCACGTAATGCTCGCTCATACCCTAGCCTGCGTTCTCTTGCATACAAAAATTGTTCGTCTGATGTTAGTAAAGCAATTTTTTTGTGTCCGAGTTTTATGAGATGTTTGACAGCGTGATAAGCTGCCAGCTCACTATTAATGGTCACAAAAGGAATGTCAGCACCTTTATCGTATTCACTACACTGTACGATTGGATAGGTTTTAGCAAGCTCAAATAACCTTTCTTTGTTTACGGCTGGATCCATTGAAATTATCCCATCTGCCATCCGATTCTTAACGAGGCTAAAGTATCTCGACTCCCTTTCCGGATTAGAATCCGTTTCGCATAGTAAAATGTTGTACCCGTTCCTTATTGCGGTCTCCTCAATCCCATTAATAATCTCCGTATAATAAGGGTTTGAGACACTAGGAAGTAAAACGAGCAAAAGTTTACTCTCAGAGGTTCTCAAATTACGTCCGAGCATGCTTGGCTCATAGCTTAACTCGCTTATTACCTTTTCTACCTTTATCCTTGTTTTTTCAGTAACACTGCTGTGATTATTTAAGACACGCGAAACAGTCGCAACTGAGACACCTGCTTTTTTTGCAACATCTTGGATATTTGCCACGGAATTTTCCTTCTCTCCGCTAATATTTTGTAAACGATTACATATTTTATCATAGTATTCATTTGAAATTATGTCAATTGAATCTTCTTATTTTAAAGGGAATTACTACATAGAAGTAGAATAATAAACAAAGATACTGACTACACAGGAGAGGTTTTATGAAAATGTTACAAGATAAACTTGCCGTTGTTACAGGTGTTAGTCATGACAAGGGGATTGGTGCGGCCGTTTGTAGAAGGTTTGCTGCTGATGGGCTTGATATTTTCTTTTCGCATTGGAAAGCGGATTCAGATTGGGTTCTGTCATTCAAGAAAGAGCTCATTGAAATCGGTGTACGTGTTGATGACATGGAAATTGATTTATCTATGCGAGATTCATCCACTGTATTACTTGATCAGGTTAACGAAAAACTCGGGAAACCTACTATTCTAGTTAATAATGCTGCGCACTCACTTCGGGACGGCTACAAGCAATTAAATGCACAACTGTTGGATGACCATTATGCTGTAAATATGAGAGCCACATTGCTTCTAAGCGTGGAATTCACAAGACGATTCGAACAATCACCTCTCTCATTTGGTCGAATCATTAACTTGACTTCAGGGCAAGCAAAAGGTCCAATGCTGGAAGAGCTTGCGTATGGCGCAACAAAAGGGGCTGTTTCTGCATTTACTTTGTCGTTGTCTGCTGAGGTTGCCCATCTTGGTATAACTGTAAACGCAGTAAATCCTGGTCCAACGGATACAGGGTGGATGACTGAAGAGGTGAAAAAAGAACTAAAGCCTAAGTTTTTGTCAGGTCGAGTTGGAGTACCAGAAGATGCTGCTAAACTTGTCTCTTTTTTAGCGAGTGAGGATGCTGGATGGGTGACCGGGCAAGTTATTGACTCGGAAGGAGCATTTTTAAGAAGCTAGATAAGGTGGGGCCTGACAACTCCCATGGCTAAAGCAGTGGGGTTCTAGGGTACTTGCAAGCTTCTCAATGGTGTCCTTATCTTTCCTGCAGAAAGAGTTTCCACCAAAGCACTGACTTGCGTTCCCCTAAATCATTAACGGACGTATTGCGTGTAGCAAGGCACTTCTCTCAACAAGCCTAGAAAGACTCTTGATGTGCTTTTCGTTCCGACTTCTATTGGGCGTTGTCACGACCAATCAGGTTTGTGTTTATGCGACAAACCAACGCAATGTTTTACTTGGTGATTGTTTTAGTCGTGCAATCTCAAGATGATGCAATTCAACAAAGTTATTCCATTGTGCGTTGCATAAATCCACATCAATCAACTGTTAGTCTCCTTCTGTACTCGCTTCTTCATCTAATCGTTACTTTTTTATTTTTCCTATATGGTGGCGCCTCATCGCCATTGCTTCCCACAAGGCTTCATTCGTTACATCCACCTCTCCATTCAAGTCGGAAATGGTACGGGCTATTCGAATGACCTTCATTTGAACCCTCGTACTCCAGTTTTGATTACTTGACCATTGTTGCAACATCTTCTGTTGGTCAAAATCTAGTTGACAACTTTCTAAAATAACCTCTGACGGTACAACAGCATTTGAATTTGCACTTCCATATCTGTCATATTGTCTTTGACGTGCAGCTACCACTCTACATCGAATTGTTGCCGATGATTCATTTTGTCCAAGTGAATCTTTGTTTAAAGAAACAGCTTGGAGAGACAGTGACAGATCCATCCAGTCTTGGATTGGACCAGAAACACGGTTCGTATAAGATGTTATTTGTTTTGGTGTACATGTGCAATAGAAATGTCTAGACCCTAGATAACCACACGGACAAGGGTTCATTGCACTAATCAGAATAAATCGGGATGGATAAGTGACCGTCGAAGCAGCACGACTAATTGTTACCTTTCCTGTTTCAATAGGTTGACGCAACATGTCTAAAGTTCGCTTTGGAAACAACTCCGCCATCTCATCCAAAAATAACACACCATGATGAGCAAGTGATATTTCTCCAGGCTTTGGATGAGACCCCCCGCCAATTAGTGATACTGCTGATGAAGAATGATGTGGATTACGAAAAGGTGGCAAATGAAAGGTATCATAGAATACTCCAGATAATTGGTAAATGCTCATGACTTCCAATTGCGCCTCATTGGTTAAGAAGGGTAAAATAGATGGAAATGATTCGGCAAGTAGACTTTCCCCACAACCTGGAGGCCCCGACATAAAGACATTATGTCCTCCTGCAGCCGAAATTTCTAAGGCTCTTTTAGCTTGTTTGTGTCCAATAATATGTTTGAAATCTTTATCGTAGGTGGCGCTAGGTGAGGTGAATTGCTTTGAAAAAGGCGGAGAAACAAAAATATGTTGATCTGAAAACGAATCGATCACTTCACGAAGCGAACGTACAAAGCGGAGTTCCATGCCCTCAATATGTTCAATTGGAAAGTCATCCATCCAAGGCAGGTATAGAATTCTGGTTTGTTCTTTCTTTGCCCCAAAAACCGCCGGAAGCATGCCACTAACAGGTTTTATTGTTCCATCAAGAGATAGAACGCCAAGAAAAGCTGCATCAACTGGTATCGGATCGCGAATTACACCTACCTCTTTCATGACACCAATTGCCATAGCTAAATCAAAAATCGGACTGTTCTTTCGCTGCTCTGATGGTGACAAGTTGATGATGACTTTCTTTCCTTTAATCCAACAATACGAACACCCTCTACACCATGAAGTAATTGTAATTGCACTTCCACTTTTACTTTGTATCCTTCCATCCCTTTTAAACCTATACTTGATACAACTGTCGCCAATAGAATATCCCTCCCAACACGATCTAGAACATTTGTTCTAACTATCTATAAAATATACCACCCCGTGAAAAATGTCAACAGTTAATTTGACAAATCGAAGGTGGATGGTTCGGTATTTTACGCTAAAGACCAAAATAGTCTTCTCGCCATCTTTCTAAATCCTTTTTTAAATATTCGAAGTCTTTTATAACATAGGACCTGTTCACTTCTTCAGCACCTCTAAAGACATAAACTCTATCCATGGTTGACTCCAATACATCTCTTGTTTTTCTTGCCGCATTATCTGTACCACGGTATCCAATCTCAGAATTCCTACCACTATCTCCTTTATCTAAAGTAGCAAAGGTGTGTCTCGCAATTCCTTCAACTCTTGAATGCGTTGCCCAAAAGATAGATTGATAGACCCTTTCACGGAGGCTCGTTTTACAACTAATAATGCATATAGCTTCCGCATCTAATACAAAATCAGGATAAGCTACAATCAAGATATCATTGTCTCCCCAAACTTTCTTTTCTGCTTGTCCTCTAATTTTCATTGTTACTTGCACTTTTTCTAATATTTTATTTGTAGTAATTTCAGGTACTATTTCGTTCAAATAATCATCATAAAATTTTGTTGGATTACTATCACTATTAGTGGTGAGAGCTTTTATATTGTACAAACCAAATGTATTATTCACGGTATGCAAGATAAAATACTCCAAAATATCACTTTCTGTAAACTTGGGGAGATATTGTCCATAAAATCCATGTATCTTTAATACGGGCGCAATTTCTCTAGCGTACTTTTCCCAATTCCACAAAGAATCACCTTCTTTTTCCAAAAAAACAGCGATCAGACAAGCATGAAAATAACTATTTAAATAACTTTTATTTTTCTGTTCACAGTTGGATAGGTCGGGAGCTATGCGAAGTATTTCACTTGATGTAAGTAAATCCAAATAATATTGAGTTCTACTTCCATTAGTCCGATTATAAATACTATAATTCTCAAGTAAAACATTTTTAAAATCAATTAAATTACTAATGCAGGCTTTAATCGACATTGTTTGCCCTCCGCTTTGTCCAAAGCCGAAATCATCTCTTTGGCGATATGATGGATAACATTAACCGCAACAGAATTTCCAAACTGCTTATATGCTTGTGTATCTGAAACAGGGATTTCAAATGTATCTGGGAAACCTTGCAATCTTGCCCATTCTCTTGGGGTCAAACTTCGGACACTTTCTTTATTTATTTCACCTTTTATTCTTGTTTTAGGTGTGAAGTCGGATAGGCGGTCATCTATGATTAAATTTCTCTCTCTTCCCATTCCACCAACTACTACAGCATTGGAGATTCCATCATAACTTAATATTTGATAGCCAAATCCATTCCCTTTCGTTTCATGTCGTTCTCTATGTGCTTTTAGAGTTTGCAAATAAGTATCTGATAAGTAATATTTACTAGAAACTTCTTTTTCTTCAATAATATGTCTAAGCGTTTGTTGGTCGCCTACATATTCTGGAAATTTAAAATCAACATTCTCATCCTCAAAACCAACAATATAAATTCTTTCTCTATTTTGAGGAAGTCCATAATTTTTTGCGTTTAACACTTTTACTGAAACTTTATAATTCAAATCATTTTCTAACACGCGCAAGATCGTCTCTAAAGTTTTTCCACCTTTATGGTTGACTAATCCTTTTACATTCTCCAACAGGAATGCCTTAGGTCTCTTATGTTTAATGATCCTTGCTACATCGAAGAATAATGTGCCCCTAGTGTCTTCAAAGCCTAATCTTCTCCCAGCTATAGAAAACGCTTGGCACGGGAATCCAGCCAACAATATGTCAAAGTTATCTAAATCATTTACTTTGATTTTAGTAACATCTCCCAATGGGTTATCACCAAAATTCGCTTCATATGTTTGACAAGCATACTTGTCCATTTCAACGCTGAAAATATTTTGAGTTCTATTTGTCATTTCAAAACCTAATCGAATACCACCAATCCCCGCAAATAAATCAATTGTTTTATACATATTCATGGAAACAAACACCCCTTGCCAATTCATCTATTTTTTCCTATTCTATCATAAATTCTATACAATTTATCGTCGGTATTACCAATAATATATGGTTGTCATCCCCAAATTCAGCTGAACTGGTAAGTTTATTACGATTTTAATTGAAAAAGCACCCTCACCTAATAATGTGACACATCAAATAAAAGTTGGTACACTTTAGTATAAAGGAAATAAGTAACAAAATCATATATTGAAAATGGAGGTTTTATTGCTATGGCAAGTCAAACAGGATCCATCGTCCAGCATTCATTGGACGCATTAATGGAAGACACATCTTTTTTACCCACTCTAAAAGACAGCACGAGAGAAAAAGCATTTACATCGCTAGCTTCTATTCTTTCTACCCCGAACCATATTCTTAAATCTTTTTTGCGAATAGCTTTAGAAAATGGAGAAGTTGTCCGCATCCCTGCCTTTCGGGTACAACACAACAACACACTCGGACCGTACAAAGGCGGAATCCGTTTTCATGAATCCGTTGGTGAAGAAGATGTGATGAACCTCGCAGCTTTAATGACATTAAAGAACGCTCTCCACGAAGTTCCTTTTGGCGGAGGAAAAGGTGGGGTCAGCATTAACCCAAGAGATTTTACGATAAAAGAACTGCATTTAATATCGCAAAAGTATGTTCACTATTTTAGCGATATTTTAGGCCCAGATAAAGATATACCTGCACCTGATATGGGAACGGGCGACCGCGAAATGGACTGGATGATGGCTGAATACAAAAGTATTCGACCAGGCCAACCATATAGAGGAAGCTTCACTGGTAAAAGCGTCGTAAACGGAGGGTCATTAGGAAGAAGGGAAGCAACAGGAAAAGGCGTATATTTCACCTTTCGTTATATGCTCTATGACTTCGTAAAAGAACAAAAAAATTTACTGTCCAAGAGTGAAAATATATTCGCGAAAACGGCTTTATCCTCTGCCGATCGTTCACTCAAAGTCGCTGTTCAAGGTTTTGGTAATGTGGGATCAGTTGCAGCTTTGGAATCCTACAACTGCACCAAATTACAGAACAAAATCGTTGCTGTTAGTGACCGCAATGTAACCCTCTATAACTCAGATGGTTTAGATATACCTTCACTAATTGGTTTCACTTCAATGAACGATGGTGATCTCCCAACGACAGAGGAACAGCTGTCTGAATTTGATTTAAAAGCGAAGATTCTAAACCGAGATGAAGTTCTGTACCTTGATGTAGATGTTTTAATTTTAGCAGCATTAGAGGATCAGGTACACAAGGAAAATGTGGATAAAGTGAAAGCCCAGATCATTGTCGAAGGTGCGAATGCTCCCGTTACTGGTGATGCGGATAGAATTCTTAGTGATAAAGGCGTCATTATTGTACCAGATATTTTAGCAAACGCAGGTGGGGTTATTGTTTCTTACTTCGAATGGCTACAAGGACGTGAAACCCAATTTTATAGCGAAGAAGAAGTGTTTAAACTCCTCTTTGATAAAATGAAGTCAACAATGGATACAATCCTACCACAGTTTTTTGGCGACCCATTCCCATTACGCCAAAATTGTTACATCCATGCCGTGATGAAATTATCTACTATTTTATACAGACAAGGGAAGTTGTATTAAATTAATTAAGTTCACAACAAATAAGCAAAGTATCTACATTCAAGCCGAGACAGTGACGTTTTGAATAGTCTTTCTTATCTTGAAAAAAGATTCTTGACCCCAAGAATCTTTTTTCATATTCATCCAGATTATAGCGAGCCCATCGACTCATGCCGCCTTATTGTCATCGTCATGATCCGTGTTCATTTTTTTAAAATGGTCTCGTTTTGCATCCCAGAAATACACCTTTGGAAGTCCCCAGTATACCCAGTAGTCGTGAGCTAGGGAAGTGCCTACAAATAATATCATTTGCCAATCTAGATGCTTCAAAGCAATCCCCCTTCCTTTATAGTGTACTATATTACCGTAGTATCTTGTCTGAGAACATGTTTTTATATAAATGGGTGAGCCATTTTTACATGTTAAAGAAACTCTGCGATTACCGCGCTTTCTTTTAAGGCGACAGCATAATACTTCATCGATTACATAGACTAGCGCAAAAATCAGGCCACCCCTGGGATGACCTGATCCTTCAATAAAAATGCATTTACTCTGTTACTAGCTGTAATTCTACAGGGATAAATTCTTCAACCGATTCGCCATTTACTATCTTTCCTGCTGCTTCCACTGCACTTTGACCAATTACTTCAGGTTGTTGTGCGATGGTTGCATTCATTCTGCCTTCTTTGACAGCTGTAACTGCGTCATCTGTTGCGTCAAATCCAACTACAATAACATCTTTTAACATATTTTGTGCTTCTAGTGCTTCAAGTGCACCAAGCGCCATTTCATCATTATGAGCGAAAACTGCATCAATTCCATCTACACTTTGGATAATGTTTTCCATTACAGATAATCCTTTTGTACGATCAAAGTCAGCGGATTGATTCGCAACGACTTCCATACCATCGATTTCATTAACGATATTGTTGAATCCTTCACCGCGCTCACGTGTTGCAGAAGCACCTGCGATCCCTTCCAATTCAACAATATTTCCTTCTTCACCTAGCTGTTCTGCGATGAACTTACCAGCCATTTCACCACCGGCAACGTTGTCAGAAGCGATATGTGTAACAACTTCGCCACCTTCTGCACTTCTGTCTACTGTAATAACTGGAACGCCTGCATCATTAGCTAATTCAATTGCGGATGAAACCGCTTCTGAATCTACTGGGTTAACTAAAAGTACATCAATATCTTGTTGCAACAAATCTTCAATATCACTTAGCTGTGTTGATGCATCGTTTTGTGCATCAGCAGTAACGATTTCATATCCTTTTTCTTCTGCAGAATTTTCAGCACCATCACGTAATGTAACGAAAAACGGATTGTTCAAAGTTGAAATAGACAGACCAATTTTCACTCCATCGTTGTCTGAAGCGTTATCGTCGCCACCGTCTGCATCATCAGACCCTGGTGCATTGGTAGAACACCCTGCCATTACAAGTAACAGTACTGCTAGTAACCCAAAAGATGTTAACCATTTTTTCATTTTCATTTCCCCCTTAAAATGCGTTTTAAAATTGTAATTCTATGGAATGGTGCACATATGGAACACCAGAACTCCCTATTTGGACTTGCGATCAAGCAATACAGCTAATAAAATAACGCCGCCTTTTACAATTTGTTGATAGAATGATGAAACATTTAACAGGTTAAGACCATTATCAATAACTCCAATAATTAATGCGCCAATCAATGTTCCAACAATTCTTCCGCGACCACCTGCTAAGCTCGTTCCGCCAATCACAACTGCAGCAATTGCATCAAGTTCATACATACTACCTGCAGTTGGCTGCGCAGAGTTTAAACGACTGGTGATAATAATGCCAGCTAACACGGATAGCATTCCGGTAAGGGAATACACCCAGATTTTTACACGGTCTGCTTTAATCCCTGATAAGGTGGATGCTTCTTCATTCCCACCTACAGCGTATACTTGACGGCCAAACACAGTATTGTGAAGTAAGAAAAACAATAGAACAAAAATTAGTAACATTAATACGGCTGGAAATGGAACCCCAAATACGTATCCTTTACCAATCATTTCAAAGGTAAAGCTATCGGATAGCCCAGTAATCGGTCTTCCATCTGTGTAAACTAAAGTTGCACCACGGTACACAGTCATCGTAGCTAGTGTTGCAATAAATGGGGCAACTTTTCCTTTTGTAATAATTAGGCCATTTACTGCACCCAATACGAATCCGATCAGCAATCCTACAACTACGGCTAAGACAGGATCCATACCACTTGTTAATAATCCCGCTGTCAGAGCACTACCTAGCGCCAATATCGAACCCACGGAAAGATCAATCCCTGCCGTTAATATTACAAATGTCATTCCAAATGCAATTAGTGCATTGACAGAGACCTGTCTAAATAAATTCAATATATTACTTAACGTAAAAAAGTTTTCACTTAATATTCCTAAAATAATCGCGATGAAAATGAGACCTACAAGTGGGCCAATTTTTGCTAAGTTATGGAACACAAATTGCTTCATGATTTCACTCCTCCCGTCGCTGCTGTCATAATTTTTTCTTGGTCAGCCTCACTTCGTTTGAAAACATCTGAGATTTTCCCTTCATGAATGACCATGATCCGATCACTTACACCAAGAACCTCTGGAAGTTCAGATGAAATCATGATAATGGCAACTCCACTTTTCGTAAGTTGATTCATAATCGTATAGATTTCTTTTTTCGCACCAACATCAACACCTCTTGTTGGCTCATCTAAAATAAGAACTTTTGGTTGAATGCCTAGCCATTTTGCTATGACAACTTTTTGTTGATTCCCACCACTTAGCGATTTCACTTCTTGTTCTCCACCAGTTGTTCGAATGTGGAGTCGCTGAATTAATTCATCCACTAGCTTCTTTTCTTTTGATTGAGTAATCATACCTTTATTAGAAATCGTTTTTAGATTTGTCAAAGCTATGTTTTTTCTAATAGATGTATCAATTACCAGACCTTTCGTTTTTCGATCTTCTGAAATAAAACCAATTCCTGCTTTCACGGCGTCACTTGGATGGTTAATAGATAGTGGTTCTCCATGCATTTTGATCATTCCATTATCTTTTTTTCGAAAACCAAAAATCGTTTCCATGATTTCCGTTCGACCTGCACCCATTAATCCTGCAACACCTAAAATTTCGCCTTCTTTCACATGAAAACCAATGTTTTTGAAAAGTCCCGTTTTTTCAAGGTTCTCTATTTCGAGAACAATATCGCCTATCATTGTATCTCTCTCTGGAAAACGCTCACCAAGTTCTCTACCAACCATCATTTTCACAATGGCCTGAAATGACGTATCCGCAATGTTTTCCGTTCCGATATATTGTCCGTCGCGTAATACTGTTATACGATCACAAATTTCAAAAATTTCTTCCATTCGATGGGAGATGTAAATAATGCTAACTCCTTGCTCTTTGAGAGAGTCTACCACTTCAAAAAGACTTTTAATTTCTCGATCCGTTAATGCAGCAGTTGGCTCATCCATTACAATCAATTCAGCATTTGTTGCTAATGCACGGGCAATCTCTATCATTTGCTGTTTCCCAACCGACAAATCTCCAGCTATGTCATCAGGATGAATATTTTTTACTCCCAAACGACGCAAATTTTGTTCGGTTTTATTTCTCATTTCTTTCTTGTTTAAGATTCCTGTCTTGCCATAGGTTAAATCTTTACCGAGAAACATATTTTGTGTAACCGTTAAATATGGAATAATGTTTAGCTCTTGGTGTATGACAATAATCCCTTTTTCTTCTGCTTGTTTTGGGTTGGAAAAAATAACTTCTTGCCCATTTATTTTAATGACACCGTTATCACGCTGGTGAATACCAGTCAAAACTTTCACTAAGGTAGATTTACCCGCGCCATTTTCACCCATTAATGCATGAATCTCTCCACGTCTTACTTCTAACTGAACATTTTGTAACACTTGGTTCCCAGAGAATGCTTTATTTATATTTTTCATCTCGACAATAGGGCTTCTATTCACGTTCCTCACTTCTTTCGGTTAAAAAATGACACCTGCTTGTAAAATCACGTTTGCATATGGTGTTGCCTCACCCGTCCGAATCACTGCTTTTGCTTGTTTTGTTTTTTGCTTCAATGCATCATGGGAAATATACTGTTTTGGGATATCCGCATATGTATCTATCAATTCTTCATGTAACATGCCATTCTTTTCTTTTATTTCATTTGCCAATGTCATTTCTTCAATTTTCATGTCATCGACGATTGCTCTTAGAACGGATGTCAAACTCGGTGTTCCAAGTGCAATTGACACATCAATACACATCGTCTCTTCTGGAATTGGCAGGCCACAATCAGCGATGATTATCGTATCTGTATGGCCTAGTTTTGCAAGTACTGTTGTAATGTCTCGATTTAACATTCCTGACTTTTTCACTTGGTACCAGACCTTTCTTTCAAAAATTGTTCCACTTCTTGCTTTTTTGGCATACCACTTTGCGCACCAACCTTTGTTACGGACAGGGCTGCAGCTGCATTCGCAAATTGAACCGCTTCCGTTATCGAAGCACCAATGCCTAATTTTGTGGCAAATGCACCATTAAAAGTATCTCCTGCTCCAGTTGTGTCTTTCACCTCCACTTGATAACTCGGTAAAAACTGCTTCGTACCATTCTCAAAATACTGAACTCCTTTATCACCTGTTGTTACAATAAGCTTCTCTTTGATAGATTCAAAAAGTAGGTCATTTTTGATCGACTCGGCTTCTATTTCATTTGGTGTTAAATAAGTTGTTGCTTTAAATAACGCATCTGGTAATGGTTGATAGGGTGCAGGATTTACAATAATTGGAACATTATATTTACTAGCGACCTTTAATGTATACATCACGGTTTCTATCGGTATTTCCAGTTGAAGTAACAAAACATCACTGTGTTTAATAAGGTCAACATGCTTTTCTACTAATTCCGGCAACACAAGTTTATTTGCTCCAGATGCAACAATGATACGGTTGTCATCCTCTGATAGAATAATATTTGCTATACCCGTTGGCTTATTGGTAGCTGTATGGACACCTTCTATATTTATTCCTTCCGTCTCTAGATAGTTTAAGAGTGTCTTGCCGAAAGAATCACTTCCAACAGCACCGATCATATTTACATTCGCACCAAGTCTTGCCGCAGCAACAGCCTGATTCGCGCCCTTTCCACCTGGATAGGTTGCGAAATCATTTCCAAGAACCGTTTCACCTTGCATAGGCATCTTATTCGTTGTAATCGTTAGATCCATGTTGATACTTCCTACAATACTAACGATTGGTTTCTTACTCATAACGTTATCTCCTTACTTTTGTTGATTCACGTTCGATTAGTTTTACAGTGAACTCTTCTCTTTTTCTTAGAAGTTCTTTATCGTTAATGTGTTCGATAAGTATTTCGGCAGCACGTGCTCCAATATCATAGATTGGTTGTGCCATCGTTGTTAGAGATGGACTAGTTGTTTTACCTAGGGCAATACCATCAAAGCCAATAATCGATAAATCCTCTGGAACACGTAACCCCAGTGATTGTGCTGCTTTCATTACACCAACACCCATTACATCGTTCGCCGCAAAAATACCATCTACCTCTGGATGATCTTTTAGTAGATTGATCGTAACCTCCACCGCTTTGTCAAAGTTATACCCTCCAGACACAACATAGCTTGACAAAAACCAATCCTCATCCTTGACAACATCCAAGTAACCCCGCAACCGTTGTACAGTATTACTAGCGTTTTCCGGACCACAAATATGAGCAATCCGTTCACATCCTATTTCCTTTAAATATTCGGTAGCTTCTTTTGCACCTTCACGATTCGTTACCGTTACAGACGATAAATCAGAACTTAAAATTCGATCAAGTGCAATAATAGGAACATTTATATGTTGGATATGTTCTTTGTTTATCGTACTTGAAACAATAATAATTCCATCAACAGACTTCTGCTGAAGTGCATTTAAATATGTTATTTCTTTTTCAATATCATCATCTGTATTACACAATACAAATGTATAATCATGTTGATTCGTAACGTCCTCAACTGCACGTGCAAGCTCTGGAAAGTAAGGGTTCATAATATCTGGAACAAACAATGCGATCATTTTTGAACGCCCTTTGAAAAGACTTCGCGCCACATCGTTTGGACGATAATTCAAATCACTAATTGCTTTGTTTACTCGTTCTTTCGTTGTCGGATTTACATAACCATTGCTGTTCAACACACGAGAAACCGTAGCAACTGACACTTGAGCAAGCTTTGCAACATCCTTAATCGTTGCCATTTCTCCACATCCATCGTTTATTTTGTCTTGTAAATATATATATGATCACTACATATGTAACCCGTTACATATGTATAAAAATAAAAAAGCAACTCTATTGTGTGTAACCCGTTACATAGAATAATAAAACGTTTACAATGACGTGTCAATAGTTTTTAAAAAAGCATTCGCTACGCTACTCAAAAAATATTCTAAATTACGCGCTGTTATGAGAACACATTCTGGGGCAAATTTCTGATTATCGCGCTCTCATTCGGGTTATGAGAACACATTCAAGGGCGTATTTCTTCTTAACGTGTTCTCATTCGAGCTATGAGAACACATTGAGGGGAGTATTTCTTCTCAACGCGCTCTCATTCGAGCTATGAGAACACATTCAGGGAAGTATTTCTTCTCAACGCGCTCTCATTCGAGCTATGAGAACACATTCAGGGGCAATATTCTTCTTAACGCGCTCTCATTCGAGTTATGAGAACACATTTAGGGGCAATATTCTTCTTAACGCGCTCTCATTCGAGCTATAAGAACACATTCAGGGGAGTATTTCTTCTCAACGCGCTCTCATTCGAGCTATGAGAACACATTCAGGGGCGAAATTCTGCTTAACGCGCTCTCATTCGAGTTATGAAAACACATTTAGGGGCAATATTCTTCATATCGTGCTCTCATTCGGCCTATGAGAACTCCGAATGTCCGCAATTGCCTTAGGAAGTTAATTTAACTTAAAATAATGGATAGAAATTAGAAACTATGTTCACTAAAAAATCTGCTCAATAACAATAATGAAAAAGAAAGGACGAAATATCATGACCACAGAATCTACTAAATCAGAAAAACAAAAAATGTTAGATGGTGACCTCTATCATCCATCAGACCCACAACTTGTAGAGGAAAAGGCTCGTGCAAGGAAACTGACACGTGCATTTAATGAAACACCGGAATCAAAATTAAAAAAGCGCGAGGAAATAATAAAGTCTCTATTTGGCTCGACAGGAAACAATCTTTACATGGAGTCCAATTTTCATTGTGATTATGGCTATAACATCCATATTGGTGAAAATTTTTATGCCAATTATGATTGCGTTATTTTAGATGGGGGGACGATTACGATCGGGGACAATTGTATGCTAGCACCGGGAGTACATATTTATACCGCTGGGCACCCAATGGATCCTACAGAGAGATCTACAGGAATAGAATACACAAAGCCTGTTGTCATCGGGGATAATGTGTGGATTGGCGGACGTTCCGTAATCAACCCTGGTGTAACAGTGGGAAATAATGTTGTGATAGCTTCTGGTTCCGTTGTTACCAAGGATATACCAGATAATGCAGTCGTAGCTGGTGTACCTACAAAAGTGATTAAATATATTAAATTTTGATTGATGAGCTCCTCCTTTTTTGGCTTCATGTTCTTTCTTAAGCTTTTCTATTTCTGAGGCATTAAGGGCAGATAGGAAGTTCCTGTCCTATTATAGATTACGTATATTTTCATCAAGGTGCCCGCAATTTTCTAAAATGAATCCATCATGCTTTTATATTTCCATTTCGCAAATCCATACTTCCACTAGCTACCTAAACATTTATCACCATTGCGAACAAACACAAGATTGCAAAAACGAGGTTCACATATTATTTTAAATCCTGGCGAAAATAAGTAAAGCACTTAATAGGAGGTAAAATAAATGGAGCACGTTAAAGCATTGACGATTAAGTTTGTTATGATTACTGCTATGTTAGCTATTGTATTGGGATTGTTTTATGGAGTTGGGTTCGGAGACATTGTAGCAATTGGGTTGATTTTAACTATTGCAGCTTATCTTATTGGGGATTTACTTACCTTGCCCGCATTGGGGAACGTATCTGCTACGCTTGCTGATTTTGGACTTGCATTTTTTGGTACTTGGATACTAGGAGCCTTATTTATAGAAGCTAGGATTCCTCTAATTTCCGCTTCGTTCATTTCGGCAATTGCTATTGCAGTTGGGGAAGTGTTCTTCCATCGTTATATGAAAGATCATGTGTTAGACGATAAACGTCAAAAAGATCGTCGATTGGTACAGGATAAAAATTTAGCAACGGAATTTGCTGAGGAACATGAAGGACATGATATTCGAAAAGATGATAACAGGGAAGAATAAATAACGGATGATTTAGGAGGGAAAAGTTTCCCTCCTTTTTTACAAGATAAGAAAGTATAAAATGGATCTAGAACAGCAAAGCATTCTTGAATATTCACATTAAGCTTTATCTCATTTCCCGATTTGTGTCCTAATTGCACTTTCTCATAAGCAGGGTCAATTATGGATTCCCTATGACAGCTCCATACATATACGTGTAAAAATCCATTTTTATCGACATATTTCCCGGGAAATGATCAATTGTAAATAACTCCAATCAATCATTTTTACTAATGTGTTAGGGTCATATTTTGTCTAGCCGTATTAATCGTCCGAAACACGCATTCCATTAGCTTTTCTTAACGATTGAAGCTTAGATAATAATTCTTTTCCAATAACCGGTTCAAATTGTTCATACACTGGGTTCAGTTCTTTCATCCAACTTTCCTTTTCCTCACGAGTTAACTCATGAATGTGTATATCGGATTTCTTTTTTATTTTTTCTAAAGCATTCTTATTCATCGTTAAAGCGTTTTGGAGATTCCAATCTGTTGCTTCTTCCATTGCCTCGTTCAAACTCTTTTGGATATCTTGCGGAAGCCCATTCCAGAAGTCTTTGTTCATTAGCACAACATAGCTAAGCAAACCGTGGTTGCTTATTGTCATATGGTCTTGTACCTCGTAAAACTTTTTAGAGTATATGTTGGAAAGGGTATTTTCCTGTCCTGTGATTGTACCGTTTTCCAGGTTAAGGTATGTTAAATTAAATGGGATTTGGCTCGTTTGTACATTTAGTAAATCAAATTGCTTTTCAATCACATCTCCTGGCATAACACGAAAATACTGTCCTTGAAAATCTTCTGGCTGGGTCAATGATCCCCTGTTACTGGTAACCTGTTTAAATCCATTGTTCCAAAGGGAGAAGCCAATAAGACGATCCGTGTTGGTTGCCTTCAGTAATGATTTCCCAATTTCTCCAGTCAATGCTTCATCAATTGATTCATACGTAGGAAATGCAAAAGGCAAATCTAGAAGGTTCAGCTCTGGAAATATGCTCGTTACTTTTGAAGAAGCAGGCGCGATCATTTGAACGTTTCCATTTTTTATTGCTTCTATCTCTTCTTCGTCCGAATAAAGAATTCCGTTTGGAAAAACTTCGACTTTTACCCGCCCATTTGTTTTTTCTTGAGCTAACTCCGCAAACTTTTGAGCGGTTAACGCTTTTGGTGTGTTTTCTGCAACGACGTAGCTAAATTTAATAATAATTTGATCATTAAGCCCCTCTTGTTCATCATCGTACACGATATCTTTATCATTTGATAGCAAGTTAAAAGTGGTGTATAGCAATAAACCTAAAAACATGGAGACCAAAAGAACCCACATTACTTTTTTCATATGTGCACACCTTTAAAATAGTATTTTGGGGTTATTGTATCATACTTAATAGTGCTACAATATCGATATACAATTGGAAAGGAATTGCATCGATATGAAAGTTAGACCATTGCCAATACAATGGAAAATCACAATCCTGTCGTTCGGTATCGTGCTGTTTTCTTTATTGTTAGGCGGCTTTATTATTATTGGAAACCTTGAAAATATTCAAGAAGAAGAGCTTAGCAAACGCACCATGATTACGGCAAGAACAGTGGCACAAATACCAGAAATACAACGTTATATAACTGAACCAGCGGGCTGGGATACCATTAACCCGATTGTGGAAGAAGTGCGAATCATTAATAATACAGACTATATCGTTGTTTTAAATATGGAACGCAGGCGATATTCTCACCCGATTCAATCAAGGCTCGGTACAATATCAAAAGGAGAAGATGAAGGTGCGGCCTTCGCAGAACACACATATACCTCACTTGCAAAGGGCGAGGCAGGTGTGGCTATTCGAGCATTTGTTCCGATAATGAACGAAAACTATGAACAAGTTGGTGTCGTTATTGCAGGGAACCTAAAACCAGGTTTTTTTGCAATGCTAGAGTCGATGAAAGGACAAATTGGGATCATTATGCTTCTAACGTTATCCTTTGGGATCATTAGCTCATCACTTCTCGCCAGACATATGAAAGATCAAATGTTTAATCTGGAGCCTCACGAAATTGTTCGTATATTGGTGGAAAGAACGGCAACATTCAATGCAATGCGTGAAGGGGTAATTGCCATTGATAAAAAAGAAATCATTACTGTATTTAACGAAAAGGCTAAAGAAATGCTAGGGGTAACCGGCAAGGTTATTGGTAAGCCCATTCGAGAAGTCATTAACGACACAAGGCTTCCTGAAGTATTGCATCAACAAAAACCAGTGTTTAATCAAGAAATACGGGTGAAAAATACAAACATTATGAGCAACAGGGTGCCTATTACTGTTAATAATGAAAAAGTTGGAGCACTCGCCATCTTTCAGGATCGAACTGAAGTAACCAAACTAGCAGAAGAATTAACGGGCGTCAAAGCGTTTGTTGAAGCTTTACGAGTACAAAATCATGAACATATGAATAAACTCCACACTATTGCAGGGTTAATACAACTTGGGAATCTGGAGAATGCGTTAAACTTTGTCTTCCAGATATCTGAAGAAAATGAAAAATTAATGCGCACCTTAAGCAAAAATATAAAAAGTGACAGTATCATTGGCCTACTATTAAGTAAAGTGAGTCGTGGGAAAGAGCTAGGAATAAAAGTGAGCATTGACCAGACAAGCATTCTTGAAGATCTCCCTCCCCACATTGATCAACACAACTTTGTTCTTATACTTGGAAACTTGATCGAAAATGCTTTTACTGCACTTAGCGAAACAAAAAAAGAGAAAAAACGAATTTTTGTGAGTGTTCACCAGGATCAAAACGAATGTACCGTTATTGTGGAAGACAACGGTAACGGAATAGCCGAAAGTGACAAAAATCGTATTTTTAACGAAGGTTTTACAACAAAGAACCAAACTGGACACGGATTAGGACTATATCTCGTTAAAAATATTGTTGAAAAAGGACATGGAAAGGTTGTCGTTGATTCTGATCCAAACGAAGGGACAAGCTTTATTCTTACCTTTCCAATGCATAGATCTTAATAAAAAAGGGGCAATCGATATGGATAGTGGGGTAATAAAGGTATTGTTGATTGAAGATGATCCGATGGTCCAAGAAGTGAACAAACAATTTATCGATAAGGTGAATGGTTTTCAGGTTGTAGAAAAAGCATCAAATGGAGCAGAAGGATTAAAAAAAATGAGAGAAATGCATCCTGATCTTGTCATTTTGGATGTTTATATGCCCAGTAAGGACGGCGTAGAAGTGCTCTATCAAATTCGGAAGGAACAGCTTAAAGTGGATGTCATCGCAGTAACAGCTGCGTCTGATAATGAAACCATTCGAACCATCCTTCAAAATGGAGCAACGGATTACATTATCAAACCATTTAAATTTGACCGTATCAAACAAGCACTTGAAAGATACCAGGACTATCGCAACAAATTAACGAATCAAAACACGGTGTCACAAGAGGAGCTTGATCACCTTATATTAAAAGGTAATTCAGTTGCAGTTCCACACAATAACAACCAACAGGAATTACCAAAAGGCTTAAACAAGACTACTCTCCAGCAAATTAATGCTTACATACACCAACAAAAAAATCCCTTGTCAGCGGAGGAAGTCGCTGAGGGAGTTGGAATTGCCCGTGTTACAGCGAGGCGATATCTAGAATTTCTAAAAGAAACGGGACAGATTGATTTATCGATTCAATACGGCGGTGTTGGAAGACCAGTTAATAGGTATACGACTAAAAAATAGTTTTGTTCTTTTTGTTCTAATACTGGGAAAACGCCTATTTATATTTAGACAGCGAAATTCTTTTATGTACTTAACAAACCACATTAAATAGCTAAATCACAACTTTTGCACCCAAACAATGGGTGCTTTTTCATTTAGACCAAAAAGACCTATATGTTCAATATGATCATAACGTTCCCTTCGTTTGTTGAAAACGCTACCATGAGTTCAATGCATAATATTTTAATTATTTTAAAAAAACAGGAGGTTCTATTTATGAAGCGATTTTTAACATGGTTTACAGCGATTGCAGTGATCGTTGGATTATTAGCTGGTTGCGGTGCTCGTTCTGAAGAGAGCACAAGCGACAATGGTTCAGGTTCAGAAGGAAAAGGGGAATCAGAAGATAAAATAGTCATTAAGTTTTCTCACGTTGTGGCAGAAAACACGCCAAAAGGAAAAGCTGCAGCAATGTTTGAAGAATTAGCAGAAAAATATACCGATGATAAAGTGGATGTACAAGTATTCCCGAACTCCCAACTATATAACGATGACGAAGTACTAGCTGCTGTTCAGCAAAATAACGTTCAAATGGCGGCTCCAGCAACGTCGAAGGTTTCGAAGCTATTTCCAGAATGGCAAATATTTGATTTGCCATTTGCATTCCTAAATACAGAGGCTGTTCAGGAAGCAATGGAAAGCGAAGAAATCGGCGGGAAGTTGTTTTCTATGCTAAAAAGCGAACAACTATTAGGTCTTTCAATGTGGGATAACGGATTTAAGCAAATGACGCTAGACGAAAAGCCACTTATTAAACCATCCGATTTTGAAGGACAGAAATTTCGCGTAATGTCTAGTAAAGTTCTTGAATCACAGTTCGAAGCAGTTGGCGCAAACCCAACACCAATGCCATTTAGTGAAGTGTACAGTGCGCTTGAACAAGGCGTAATCGATGGCCAAGAAAATACTTTATCTAATATTTACTCTAAAAAGTTTCATGAAGTACAAAACTATATGACGATCAGTAATCATGGTTACTTGGGATATGCAGTCATCACGAACGAAGAATTTTGGAATGGACTCCCAGATGATATTCGTAAAAACGTTAAAAAAGCATTGGATGAAACAACACAGTGGGTTCGCGAAAACGGTCAGCGCCTAAATGAAGAAAACTTAGAAAAAATCAAAGAAGATGGCACACTTGAAGAGATTTATGAATTGTCCGATGAAGAAAAACAAGCTTGGATCGATGCAATGAATCCGGTTTATAAAGAGTTTGAAGACGAAATTGGGAAAGACTTAATCGACGCAGTAAAAGCACTTCGGGATTAAGATTTGTAAAAAGAGGGTTTCCTCGAGGGCCCTCTTTTTATCCTCGTTGAGAGATAGGGCAAGTTAAGACAATAAAAATAAGGGAAGCCGCCAAAGATAGGGTAAACAATTAATGTAGGAAAATAGCCTTTCTTAGAGAAGGAAGTGAGTAAATTGAAAACATTAAATAAGCTATTAAATCGTTTTGAAGAAGTCACCGTTGGAATTGCTTTAATTGTTGCGGTTACTTTAACGTTTATAGAAGTTGTATTAAGAAAATTTTTTGGATCAAGTCTTGGATTTACACAAGAATTGGTTGTTTACCTTCTTATTTATACAGGATTAATTGGTGCAGCAATCGGTGTTCGTGAAAAGGTGCACCTTGGAGTAGATCTTGCGATAAAGCAATTTCCTGTGAAATGGCAAAAGGGATTTGTAATTATAACGACCATGTTGTGTGTTTTATTTACGACGATCATCACCATCCTTGGGATTCAACAAGTCATTAACATCGCATTATTTGGGCAGGTTACACCTGAAATGGAAATCCCACTCTATGTCCCTCTGTTAATTGTCCCATTAGCGTTTGGACTAATGACCATTCGCTTTATCCAAGAACTCATACACGTATTCAAAACACCAGCTAATGAAATTTTGCAGCAGGAAGAAGGTGCTTATTAATGGATCTCTCAATGAGAAATAATAATTATGAAGTGAACCAAACACAGGAAAAGCCCCCTTCCATTTCGAAAAGAATCACATCGATACTATTAATTGGTGCTTTAATCATTGGTGTTATTTATTCCATTCAAACAGGCAATATGGGATTAGCTCTATTTTCTTTGCTATTCCTCTTAATGTTAATGGGGCTTCCCATCGCCATCGCTTTAGGGTTAGCGTCGTTTTTATCCATTTTTTATTTCACAACAGATCCATTGCCGGACTTAGCAGGAAAAATATTTTCAGGCTTGAATTCATTTCCGCTTATGGCAATCCCGTTTTTTGTTTTAGCAGGAAATATCTTTACAACGGGGGGAGTAGCGAAACGGCTCATTAACCTTACGAATGTGTGGGTTGGCCACATTCCAGGGGGGCTTTCCATTGCTGGAGTCATTTCATGTGCGCTTTTTGCAGCAATTTCTGGATCTTCGCCTGCAACAGTTGTAGCGATTGGCGGGATTATGATCCCCGCGATGGAGAAGCACGGCTACGACAAAAAATATGCAGTTGGCTCGATTTCAACAGCAGGCTCTCTCGGCATTCTTATTCCACCGAGTATACCGATGATCATATATGCAGTTACAGTTGATCAATCAGTAGGAAAACTATTTCTAGCGGGGATTATCCCAGGAATTTTGTTGGTGTTATTATTATCCGCAGTTAGCTTTTTTATTGCTAAAAAGAACAACTATGCAAAGTCCGAAAAAGCGACATTTGGTGAACGGATGACAGCATTTAGAAAAGCAATCTGGAGTTTGTCCTTACCAATCGTAGTTATAGGTGGAATCTATGCAGGAGTCTTTACGCCAACGGAATCGGCAGCAATAGCAGTTATTTTAGGTGTTGTTGTAGGTTTATTCATTCATAAGGATTTGCAATTAAAAGACTTTCCAAGGATTTTAGTTGCCTCTGCAAAGACAACAGCTATGCTATTTTTTATTATTACAATGGCTAAGACTTTCGCGTTTATTCTCACATTAGAACGGATTCCACAAGCATTGGCAGGAATCATTACTGGTTGGAATGTGGATGTAATCACTTTCCTTTTAATTGTTAATATTTTGTTGTTTATAGCAGGACAATTCATGGAACCAACAGCGATTATCACCATTTTAGCTCCTATTTTGTTCCCAGTTGCTATTGCACTTGGTGTCGACCCTATTCATTTTGGAATTATCATGGTTGTTAATATGGAAATCGGAATGATTACTCCACCAGTAGGTTTGAACCTATATGTGGCTAGTGGGATAACGAAAATGCCGTTAATTGATGTAACAAAAGCAGCGTTTCCGTGGTTGATTGCTGTAGTGATAGGGTTGATACTAATCACTTATGTTCCAGCTATTAGCCTATGGCTACCTGACTTAATCTATAACTTACGTTAATCTTTAAATGGTTTTAGACCCCCACCTCTTAGCGAAGCGTAGGTGGGAAATTCCAATCAGGTGGGGTCGAGACTCCACCTGATTCCCCGATGCTTCAGCTCGCTGAAACGAGTTCGCTTGGGCGACAGAAAATAGGAATGCAACTATAATAGAACAATAGAGACCTCTGATTTAATCAGAGGTTTTTCCCATTAATTTGAAGATAAATTACGTTTCAGAGAATAGGGGTAGTTTATATGATAGAAGCTCGTACAAAAACGTTTTGGAAAACGACGATAGGTCTAAGCATTGGTTCCCTTATCATTTTTGCTAATGTATATTTTACACAGCCGATTTTACCTGTTCTTACGAAAGAATTTAACATATCCCCTCTGATGTCGAGTATGTCTGTATCGCTTGTCATTCTGTCTCTAGGAATTTCGTTGTTTTTCTATGGGCCTGTTTCGGATAGTATCGGAAGGCGCGGCATTATGATTATAACAATGGCCCTTGCAACGGTTGCAACTTTTTCTGCTGCTTTTGCCCCAACCTTTGAGGTCTTAATCATCATTCGTATTATACAAGGGATCTTATTGGCTGGTCTTCCTTCTTTAGCGGTTGCGTATATCGGAGAAGAGTATTCTCCTCATGCATTGGCACTAGCGATTGGGGTATACATCAGTGGGAACACAATTGGTGGAATGTTTGGTCGGATCCTCAGCGGAATAATGACCGATCTATTTAACTGGCGTATCGCCTTTATCACCATGGGATTCATAAGCTTGATACTCTTTATTGGTTTTATTTTGCTTTTACGTCCCTCACAGCATTTTACTCCAAAATCGTTTCATTGGAAAGAAGCCTTGAATCATTATAAAAGTCATATCAAAAACACTAAATTAAGACTCGCCTATCTCATCGGAGGGCTTCACTTTTTGATTTTTGTCGGTCAGTTTAATTATGTTACCTATTTGCTGAGCAGCCCTCCTTATGAATTGCCAACTAGTATTATCGGAATCTTATTTTTGACGTATATTGCGGGTACGATTAGTTCCCCTGTTGCAGGTAATCTATCAAATCACCTTTCACAATCCTCTTGTATTAAGATTGGGATATTTATCATGATGATCGGGTTTTTAGTTACCCTTATCCCGAGTATTTTTGCCATTATTGGTGGGCTGCTATTGAATTGTTTTGGCTTCTTTTTTTCACATTCAGTGGCGAGTTCGAGTGTAAGTGGAAATGCTCAATATGCCAAAGCAAGTGCATCTGGACTGTATTTAATTTTTTATTATATTGGGGGGAGTCTCGGTCCATTTTATTTAGATCCTTTTTGGAAGCTGCTAAACTGGCAGGGAGTCGTTCTTGGCTGTATTTTTATCTTGTTTCTTACCACCTATTTTGCGTCCCGTATGAAAAAACTAGAGCAATCGGCAAAAATAAGGAATATGAAGAAATTCATAAGTGTTTAAGTGCGTGTTCACTTGCCTAGGGATTAAAAACAAGCTATAAGCACCCATGCAACGCTAGCGTGCTTGTATTCGCGCGCTCATTCGGTTGTTCTATACGAATAAAAAATACCACCCTGATAATGTCTTCATATAAGTAAGACACATTCTCAGGGTGGTACTCATTATTCTTCTAACGAAAGTCCCTAGTGTTTTCTAAACTACGCGAAAAAACTACATAAGCGACTGTAGATATGATCGTCAGCAATGTGAAAATAAGTGAGTTTTTCATTACGATTATTCCCTCCCTCATCGAAACATCTTCTTCCTTACTTTTCTAAAATGGACGAAACTTGCCTTTTTTTAGAACGAGCTTCGGTCCGCCAAGTAAAAATAAGTAACGATCATCAATTACATTTTTCATCGCCTTTGCAGTGACACCATACAACTTCTTCTGATCGAATACCGTACCCATTGCATGTTGGCCTCCTAGTGATGCAACGGTACCTTTATTATCATAGATAAAGCTTTCCAGTTCACCACCGTAAAGTAATGCGTAAATATTATTTGCACAAGTATCGGCTTCTTGGATTGCAAGCTGTGCTGTCGGAGGGAACGGTCGACCTTTTTCTTCATCCATCACCCATGAACAATCACCAAGGATGAAGATATTTTCATAACCTGGAGCACGTAAGTCACTGTTAACCGTTACTTTACCCTTTGTTAGTTCAAACCCTGATTTTCCAATCACTCCATTTGCTTGAACTCCACCTGTCCATACAATCGTCCCTGCCTTAATTTCTTCTTCCTCTTCGCCTATGACAACACTGTCTGGTTTGCACTCTTTTATCATTACACCTAACTTAAATTCAATGTCTCTAAATGCAAGCGATTTTCGCGCATAATCTGCGAGCTCTTCATCAAAACCTGGCAAAATAGAGGGAGCAGCTTCAATGTTAATAATGCGAACCTTACGTTTATCTATATCATATTTTTTACAAAGTTCTGGAACACGTTCTGCAAGCTCACCAACAAATTCGATACCAGTAAATCCTGCACCACCTACAACGATTGTTAATAAATGATCCTTTTCACCTGGTTCATTCTTGTAACGGGAAAATTGATATTCAATATGATCCCGAATCAATCGACTTTTATCAACACTTTCAATTGAAAATGCATTTTCTTCCATTCCTGGTATGCCAAATGTTGCTTTTTCAAAACCGAGCCCAATCACTAAAAAATCATAGCCTATTTCGTCATTTTCTAACACAACACGTTGCTCATCCTGTTTGACTTCAACAACTGAATCCTGTATTAGTGCCACTCTTTTTGTGTCAATTACATCTTTAATCATGATTCTTGAGCGATTAGGGTTAATGGTTCCAGCTGCAACTTCATGAAGCCAGGTTGTTTGATAGTGATAATTGTGTTTGTTAACTAATACAATCTCTGCTTCCTCAGGACCAAGCTTTTGTGTAAGTCTTTTTGTCGTCATCATTCCTGCATATCCAGCACCGAGAACGACAATTTTTGGTTTGTTCGTGCTCAAATTCATCCACCCTTCCTCTGATTGCTATCATTAAAGAATTGCTAAACCTCATAATTAATTTCCATTTTCTAAGTAAGTATGTTTAGTATTTCACAATTTTGAAAGCCTTTGTATCAAGACCATTTTATGTTAACAAATCGCTTTGTAAACGTCTAACAATTCGATTGATTATTGCAAGGATTGTTCAAAAAATACCAAATGGCTGTCGTTCGGTATGGGCATCTGTTGTTCATTATGCGGTTTCTCCTGCGAATATGCAGTTCCATCTACGATATGCAGATTCCCTAGCTTGCTTAATATGCGCGTTCCTTCTGGCTATATCGGTTCCTCCTTTCAATTATACAGATCCACTAACGATACGCGAACTCCCTAACCTAATATGCCGCTCCTTCCAGATATGCAGATCCACCGACGATACATGAACTACACAACAAATTCGGAGAAAATGACAACATTGAAAAGTATTTGACGGTATTTCAAAGAATTTTAATTTTATGCTTTACTTATTCGGAAAATTTGATACTATATAGTAAGATTCATTAATAAATGAAGAAATTTAAGTATTTGGAAAGGGGATGTGGAGTATGGTAACTTCTCTTTACATTCTGTCATTAGCTATTTTGGCAACTTTTTTAATTTTGTCTGCTGTAGAACGTCTTGCTACACGAAAGAATAAAAAAGCAGAATTAAGCGTTGAACCAGAACAGCCTACTGTTTTAGCGTTTGGCAAACGGTAGAAATAAAGTTAATTATCCCCTGACTCCACGTGATGGAATCAGATTTCATTACGCCTTTTGGGTATAACTCAAAAGGCGTTTTTAATTTTTCTAAATTTTACTTCTATACAATCAAAAGAGAGAAGTGTTAAGACACTTCTCTCTTTTGGGCTCAATTGGCAATAATCTATTTGCCTGTATAATCTTGTGGTTTTACTTCTTCGCCATTTTTTCCTTCATACCGCAGTCCCCAGCCGGTGATCGCAGCGATCAACATTACAATTAATAATCCCCAACCTTGGAACACAAAAGGAAATACCTCTGTTGGATTGATAACAGGTAAGAAGTTGTATTCTTCTGCTGCACCTTGAATCGTTGCCCAAGCTAACAACACTCCACCACTCCAAGGGAAAATATAGCCTAAGGACGATGATACCGTATCCAAAAAGTTTGCTCTTCGATAGGAATGAAGTTTCATTTCTTCCCCTATTTTTCGGACAAACGGTGCTGCTGCAATTTCTGCTGCAGTGTTAATTGTAATAAATACATTCAAGAACGCTACAATTCCAAAAATAGAGAGTTCAGCGCGTCGAACGACATTATTAATCTTTTTCAAGAAATAATTTTTTATTACTTCCATTGTGCCTGCTACTTCCATTAAATGAGCAGCAGCTAATATAAATAAAATTAAGATTGCCATGTTAAAGTAGCCACCAATTCCGCTCATTAACGCACCCTCTACAACTGCGTTACCTGCATCATCTTTGTAAATAGCTAATACTTCCGTTAACGGTGTTCCAGATAAGAAAATCATTACGATTGAAGCAACAATACCCCACGTTAATGAAGTTAATAAATGATGTCCTGACAAAGCTAGATATAGTACAAGTACAAAAGGAATGAGCAATAATAAGCCATTTGGTGAAACCTGTCCCTGTAAATCATTAATCACCTGAGTGTTTCCAATATCTCCTCCACCACCAACAATAACAAATAAAATCAATGCTGGAATTGCTGCTGTGATCGAATATTTAAATCGTGAACGAACGACACCAGGTACATCCGCATCTTGTGTGGTCGCTGAAACAATTGTTGTATCAGAAACTGGAGCAAGGTTATCCCCAAACACGGCACCACTCAATATTGCAGCTAACAGAATAACTGGATCAGCACCTAAAATAACTCCAGCTGGATACATTAAAATACCAAAGGTCGCAACCGTCCCATATCCTGTTCCTACCGCTGTTGCAAATAAAGCAGATAGTATAAATGTCAGTCCAACAAAGGTTCCACCTTGTAAGTTTGTTTGGAATCCAAACCATATTAATCCGTCAACAAGCCCCCCTGCTGATAAAAGTTTTGCAAACATTCCTGCCCAAAACCAAGCAATAACAGCAATAACGCCTATAGGCTGAGCCATTCCTGAAAACAAACTTTGAGCGTAATCGGACCATTTGGATTTACAAAATAATAAACCGATTGCAACACCCATAACCATTCCTAGTACTAATGCTTCCTCCGTTACTAGACCTGCAACACTTAATGTGATTGCCCATACAATAAAAAATACGAGTGGTACTGCGGCTACAAACACTCCTCCCCGAAATTCTAGTTTCTTTACCGTTTTTTCTCCAATAGCTTCATCAACATTCAGTTCTTCGTTTCGCTTATCCCCCATAGTTTCCCCTCCTAGATGTTAGTTACGATATTATTCTATCATAAAATTCAATGTTGCAACCGCTTTCTTTAAATTTTTATAATAGAGGATGTTCAAAAAGTCACCAAATGATAAGCGGCGCATCTCGGGGCCACACGATGTGGGTCATGCAGGCGTTGCCACAGGACGTGGCGGTCTTAGCTTGTATTCCTTAAATGGCTTGTTTTTCCGTTGCTTGGAAAAGAAACCAGCTTTTCCTGCGTGCGAAGTATATTCAGGGAAGCATTCCTTTTGCTCACGTATTAAAAGCATATCCTCAGAAAAAGAAGAACACTTTTTCTTCGTGCGAGGTAATGCTTTCGAAGCAACAAGCTTTCGCTGCGCTACTCAAAACTACGCTGCCTCGACCTGCTTGCTTCTAATTTGCCGACTTTTTGAACACGCACTAATAGAATATTACAAAAAGTTACCCCATTTTACAAAACTATTATTTTAGCAGTATCCTTACATTCAAACGAGACTATCCATCTGCGTGTGCTTTGACAGGTTTTGTTGCAAGGAGCGAGCAAGTAACGCCAATCAACGGAAAAATGAGTGATAATAGCAAAACGGGTGTGTAACTTTGGAAAATATCAAATCCAATACCAAACGGAAGTGGACCGAATGCTGAACCTGCAACACCCATCGTTACTCCAACTCCATTGATACTTCCTATATGTCTACGCCCAAAATAATTCGGCCAAATCACATTGGTAGCAATACGCCCTAGTCCATTCGCTACTCCCCACAATATTCCCACTATAATAGCAATTAGGTAATTGCTCATAATTAGCAGCAGTAAAAGTAAAACAATTTCAATCAAAAAAACCAGAAACAGTAGATAATTCGTTTTTATTTTTTCTGTAATAAACCCAGAAACAAATGACATTGGGATTCCGACAATTGCCATTAAGCTTAACACCATTGCAGCCACTTCTGGCTGAAGCTGGTTGGAACCGAAAATGGAAATGATATGAAATGTAATGCCCGTATTAATCATAGATGGAATCCCCACACAAATTAAGATCATCCAAAATGCCCTCGTTTTCGCGGCCTCATTTAACCTCCAATTTTCTTCTGTTTCCGGAATATATTTGCCCATTTTTCCCATAGAAACTTTCGTGTTCTTATCAGCCTTCCCATCTGGAACAAGTCCGATATCTTCTGGTCGATTTCGAACACCAAACAATGCTATCGGAACAAATAGTACAAGTAGCATAACCCCCCAGAATCTCCAAGCAAACTGCCAATCCCACGTTTGAATTAACCAAGTATTAATAACTGGAAACGCCGCTGCACTAGCAAAGCTTCCTAACGAGACAAAACTGACCGCACGCCCCCTTTTCTTAATAAACCATTGAGCAACTAACGTATTTGGGATTAACATCATACTGCCTTGCCCCAATAAACGTATGAAAAAAATCCCCACAACAAACATCCACATTGATGATACTACACTATTAAAAAAGGTTGCTGCTGCTAAGGATACACCGACGACAACCATCATGGTCCGTTGCCCAAACCGGTCAATAAATCGCCCCACAACAATCATGGTGAAACCTGCTATTAGTGTAGCAATTGAATATAATCCTGATACTTCAGAACGAGACCAACCAAAGTCATTTATGTATTCGTCAACAAATATAGAATTAGAATACGTTTGCCCTGGCCCAGAGAAAAACGCCCCTAATGCTGCAATAAAAACAATGACCCATCCATAATAAAACCTCTGAAACAAGTTATTTTTAAACATACTTACACCACCTAGTTGTCTATCTAACGATTGAATTTGATTGGTAAGGGAAAAGGGAGAAGTGGAAGAATAACAGATGAGATTACACATTTTAAAATAAGTGATATCTATTAATATACTACACTTCATCACTATAGCATATTAAAATGGTTGATCAAGAAGAATATAAAGCAGAAGCAAGTCAGCCTGATATAATTCAGAAAACTGGATGCCTGGGATGTTCTTTCTTGTTTTTTTGACTCTCATCCGTCCTCATAACACCGATGACGACGCATTCTTTCGATTTTTCGACCCGCATCCGTCCTCATATCACCGATGACGACGCATTCTTTCGATTTTTCGACCCGCATCCGTCCTCATATCACCGATGACGACGCATTCTTTCGATTTTTCGACCCGCATCCGTCCTCATAACACCGATGACGACCCGTTCTTTCGGTTTTTCGACTCGCATGCGTTCTCATAACACCGATGACGACCCGTTCTTTCGATTTTTCGACCCGCATCCGTCCTCATAACACCGATGACGACCCGTTCTTTCGGTTTTTCGACTCGCATGCGTTCTCATAACACCGATGACGACGCATTCTACCGCACTATAATCCACCATAACATTAAAAAGCCTGAGTCAACACTCAGGCTTTACAAAAAATTTTATTCCAAAGTTCGTGATCTCCTGAGATGAATTGAGGCATAGAGGTTTTGTCGTTGGAGATATTTAAAAGGGAGGTTCAAATGAAGAATGCGTTATCTTTTAATGATTGTTTAGGCTTTCGAGCTCTTTCAACTTTGAATTTGTTTCTGTACGATGCTCTCGGATTTCTTTATGAAGATTCGTATAGCTTTCAGCATGCAATGTCATGTTATGTTTGAGTATGTCTTTTAATTCTTGTTGTCCAGACTTCAAATCCTTAGTGTCGTTTTCTAACGTGTCAAAGCGCTCGTCTACCATTCCGAAACGGTGATCCACCTTATCAAAGCGTTCATCTACCTTTTCGAAGCGGTGATCCACATTGTCAAAGCGCTCGTCTACCATTCCGAAGCGGTGATCCACATTGTCAAAGCGCTCGTCTACCATTCCGAAACGGTGATCCACATTGTCAAAGCGCTCGTCTACCATTCCGAAGCGTTGATCCACATTGTCAAAGCGTTCATCTACCTTTTCGAAGCGTTGATCCACATTATCAAAACGCTCGTCTACCTTTTCGAAGCGGTGATCCACATTGTCAAAGCGCTCGTCTACCATTCCGAAACGGTGATCCACATTGTCAAAGCGCTCGTCTACCTTTTCGAAGCGGTGATCCACATTGTCAAAGCGTTCATCTACCATTCCGAAACGGTGATCCACATTATCAAAGCGTTCATCTACCTTTTCGAAGCGGTGATCCACATTATCAAAACGCTCGTCTACCTTTTCGAAACGGTGATCCACATTATCAAAGCGCTCGTCTACCTTTTCGAAGCGGTGATCCACATTATCAAAGCGTTCATCTACCCTTTCGAAGCGTTGATCCACATTATCAAAACGCTCGTCTACCTTTTCGAAGCGGTGATCCACATTATCAAAGCGTTCATCCATCTTGTCAAAGCGAGCGTCTACTTTTTCAAAGCGGTGATGCATTTGTTCCATGAACTGTTTGAGAAGTTCTTCCATTATTCTCACCTCCTATCTTGTCTTATTATAGCATAATTTGCACTTAAATCTAGTTACTGTTCGTTAAAATAAAAGGTTGCGCGTTTGTCTCAATGAATCACATTGGTATATAGCACTTATGTGCAACAATAATTAATGGGGATTGATCAAAATATAGGAAATGCTCCAGAATGGCCACGCACCATTATCTAAGAACTCAGAACCCCCCATGTATAAATGGGGGTTAAAATCTTTCTATCTTTATCCTGCATCCACTAATTTTTTCAAAAGCCTACCTACAAAACAGTTTTCGCGATTTTACTATCTAATGATTCGTAATTGTAATAGTCAATTGTGTCATAGAGTTCCTTCCTTGATTGCATGTCAGCAAGCATATCTTTTTGTGTACCTTTTTCAGCTATTTCTGTAAATACACGCTCGTAAGCCTTTGCTGCCACACGTAGTGACGTGACTGGGTAAATGACCATGCTGTAGCCAAATTCCTGAAACTCTTGAGCAGTGTAATATGGCGTTTTACCGAACTCCGTCATGTTGGCTAACAGTGGTGTTGCTACTTTTTGCTTAAATTGCTCAAATTGTGCTTTATCTGTTAGTGCTTCAGGAAAAATTGCATCGGCACCCGCAGCAATGTAATCATTCGCACGTGAAATTGCAGACTCAACGCCTTCCACCGCACTCGCATCTGTGCGCGCAACAACAACAAGGCTTGGCGCTACTTCCTTTATAATCCGTATTTTTTGAACCATTTCATCTGTGGTGACGAGCCTTTTACCATTCAAATGACCGCATTTTTTTGGAAGGTCTTGATCTTCCAATTGAACAGCAGCCACCTTTGCTTCTACCATTTCCCTAGCCGTTCTTGCCGTATTTAAAACACCACCATAACCAGTATCGATGTCAACGAGTAGTGGCAGATTTGTAGCCCTAATCAAGTCTTTTGCTCGACTTGATATTTCCTCTGTTGTTATCATCCCAAGGTCTGGCATTCCCTTGCTTGCTGTGTAGGATGCACCAGATAAGTATAATGCGCTAAATCCAACTTTTTTTGCAATCAATGCTGCCATTCCATCATGTGCACCTGGTAGCTTTAAAATAGATTCGTCTAGCATCAAAGTGCGAAATGTACTAGCAAGCTCTTCCTGTGTCGATTGTTCCTGTATTAACCAACTCAATGTTCCTCACCCCTTTTTCAAAACGAAATAACTATCCTAGCCATGAAGTTGTGTACTGGCATTTTCTTTAATTGATCCAAGTCTTCAAAACAATTATAAATATCTTTTGCTTGTTTCATTGGAAAGCGCGTTTCTAGATTGTACTTAAACTTTTCCCTTAGCTTTGGAATCCCTTCCTTTCGACGGAATCGATGTCCCAGTGGGTACTCTTGAGCTATCTTATCAGTAGATGTTCCATCATGGAAATGAACTTGCACCGCATTTGCGATTGATCGTTTGTCAGGATCCAGGTAATCGAGACTGTACTGTTTATCCTCCACCACATCCATTTTGTTTCGTAGCTCATCGATTCGTGGGTCTCTTGCTACTTCCTCTTCATAATGGTCAGCAGTAACTGTGCCGAACAACAAACCGATGGCAGTAATATACTGTATACAATGATCTCGATCTGCTGGATTGTGGAGTGTACCCTGCTTATCAATGATCCGTATCGCCGATTCATGTGTCGTAATGGTAATGTTACGAATTTCATCCAAACGATTGGCAACAAATGGGTGAAGTTCTACCGCACATTCAGCTGCGGTTTGTGCATGGAATTCAGCGGGATATGCTATTTTAAACAGGATATTCTCCATAACATACGATGCAAGTGGTCTCGCTAAAGTAAGTTCCATTCCACCAAACAGTACTTCTTGGAAACCCCACCTAGGTGCAGAAAGCGCTGTTCTATATCCCATTTCACCGTTCACAGCCATCATTGCCAAGCGTACACCACGGCTAGTTGCATCACCTGCAGCCCATGACTTACGGGAGCCTGCGTTCGGAAAATGACGGTATGTCCGCAGACTTGCACTATCAATCCATGCATTTGAGACTGCGTTTATCACTTCCTCTCTTGACCCCCCAAACATTGCCGTTACAACAGCAGCCGTCGCCACTTTAACAAATAATACGTGATCAAGTCCTTGTCGATTCAGGCTGTTATCAAGTGCCAAAACACCTTGAATTTCATGAGCCTTTACCGTCGCTACTAATACAGCCTCCATCATAAGAGGAGCCTTTCCTTCTGATACATTTTTCCGGCTGATATAGTCTGCTGCTGCCAATATTCCCCCTAAATTATCAGAAGGATGCCCCCATTCGGCTGCTAGCCATGTGTCATTATAATCAAGCCAACGAATGATTGTTCCAATATTAAACGCTCCTTGAATTGGATCCAATTCAAAAGACGTACCTGGTACCCTACTTCCGTTTGGGACAACAGTGTTTGGTACAATTGGCCCTAAATGCTTGGTACACTCTGGATATCTAAGAGCTAAGAAGCCACAGCCTAGTGAATCTAGTAAAACGTTGTTAGCAGTTTGGATTGCTTCATCACTTGAAATTTCCGTATGTAATACATAATCTGCAATTTCTTCAAGTAATCCATCTGTTTTGTTTATTTGACTCATTCATTTCCCTCCCATTTACCAATAGTAAAGTGCAGCTAATATTGCCATAATGATCACGGTACAACTTGAAAAAATACCGATTGTATACTGCTCTTTTTTTGTGAAAATTCCTGTTTCAAATGCATAAAACGTAGTTGGCGAATGAATTGGCAAAATCATTACCCCGCCGATCACCATGACAACTAAAAAAGCCAAACCTACTGGCGGAATGCCGATCAGCTCTGCATAGGAAATAACAATTGGAAAAATAACGATCATAGCGGAAGATGGCACGACAAACAAAAATCTTAATATAAAGACGAATAAAGCGATAGCAAGTACGTTAAAAATTAAATTCGCATCTTGCGGGACAATCCCGATCAATTCTCCTGCTAGTGCTTGTGCCGTTCCATTTGATTCCATTAACATTCCGATCGAAAAAGAGGACCCTAGTAACAAAAAATTTTCCCAATCGTAGTTTCGAATAACTTCATTATTTATGAGACCTATCTTTGGCAAAGCAAAAAAAACAACGAGTAGCATTGGTGGCAAAACTAACGGTACTCTCTGCTGGTCTGTCACAATCCAAGTCAAAATCATCAATCCAAAACTACCGGTAACTATCCAAAACATAGGAGGCAGGTTTGTCGATTCTTGTTCGGGTAAGCTTATCGACGGGTTCTTGTTATGCCAATCATCATTTGGAGTGGTCCATTTTAAAAACTGCCAAACGAAAAAAATGATGATAAGCATCCCAATCCAAAGTGGTGGCGCAATTCGAACAAACCAATCTAACCATCCTAAATCAGCTACACCATAGTCCCTGAACAGCTGAGAAGCTAGAATTGGAAATCCTCCACCTGTGAAAATAATCATCGTCGACTTTTGATTCATCATCCCAATAACGTACAAGCAATATTTTTTAAATAAACTTTTTTCTCCATACCCATAGTATTGATTAAGCCTTTGGATCAATGGAAAAAGAATTTTATAACGAGCAATTGCTGACGGTAGCAGGATCGGAAATATGAAGATGAACAAAGGTAGTCCTACCACTATTATGTGGGGGCCGCCCTTACTAATTTTGATCAGAAGTCGAGCAATAACACGATCAATCCTTACTTTTACAAGAGCGTGACTAATAATAGAAAGCATAAATATAAAGTAAAGTGCAGGTGACAAAAAGCCAACTACTGCATCTTCTACTCTATCGACCAGCTGAAACAGCAGCATACAGGCTAACAGTAAAATACTCGTTGCACCTGATGGAAGTGGAGCCGCGATCCATAGGTAAACAGCAAATGCTAGTAAGCCCAGGGTTAGCTGTTGTTCAGTTGAAAAATCTGATAAAAAGGTTGTCTCGATGAACAGAGTAAGCAAGATGAAAAGGGACCAAAAGCCAACGTGTAGGACGAACTTTTGATTGCCTTTGATCCAATTAACCTTTTGAATGCCTTTCATTCATTAACCTTTTTTTGTCTACGCCATTGTTGAACAATCGGAATGACGAAGGAGAGTACAGATACAATAAGCAATGAAAGCGAAATTGGTTTTTCAATAAATATCATGAGGCTCCCATTTGATATTGTTAAAGACTGTCTAAATGCTTGTTCCATCATCCCTCCTAGAATAAACGCCAATATGAATGAGGGTGCTGGAAAAGCGAACAATCTCATTAAAAATCCAATAACACCGAATAGTAATAGCATGTAGAGATCAAACGTGTTAAAACTGATGGCATACACACCAATGATACTAAACATAATGACGAGCGAAATAAGCAATGGTCGAGGAATACGTAATATTCGTGCAATATAAGGAATTAAAGGCAAATTCAAAATTAATAGAAACACGTTCCCAATATACATACTTGCAATAATTCCCCAAAATACTTCTGGACGGTCGGTCATCAATAAAGGGCCTGGCTGAATACCCAGCACCATAAACGCTCCTAGCATAACTGCTGTCGTTCCAGATCCAGGAATTCCAAGACTTAATAACGGAACAAAAGCACCACCAGTAGCAGCATTGTTTGCTGTTTCTGGGCCCGCAAGACCTTTAATCGAGCCTTTACCAAATTCTTCAGGTTTCTTTGCGATACGTTTTTCCGTAATATATCCTATAAATGAGGCGATCGTTGCACCTGCACCCGGTAAAACGCCAAGTAAGAATCCTAAAATAGATTGCCTTGCCATCGGTCCTTTCATTTCCTTAAAGTCACTTTTTCCAAGCCGCAAACTTCCGAGCTTGTGACTATTACTAACCGAATCATCCTTCCTGTTAAGAATGAGAGTGCACACCTCAGCTAAAGCAAATAGGCCTAGTGCAATCACTAGAAAATCAAGACCTTCCAAAAGATTTACATTACCAAAAGTAAAACGCTGTGTCCCTGTTTGACCATCAATCCCGATTGTCACTACCATGAACCCAACAACTGCCGAAAGCAATGCTTTGATGGTCGATCCTTCTGATAGACTAGAAATTGCCGTTAATCCCATTAACATTAACGCAAAATATGCTGGCGGGCCAAAAGCAACCGCTACACTTGCAAGAGCAGGAGCAAGTAACATTAATAGAATGACACTTACCGTTCCCCCTGTAAAAGAAGATATTGCTGCGATGGCCAATGCCTTACCTGCTTTTCCTTGCTGTGCCATTGGGTATCCATCAAAGGCCGTTGCTACTGTACCCGATATTCCCGGTGCGTTTAGCAATATGGATGATGTCGATCCTCCAAAGACAGCACCATAATAAACCCCTGCCATCATCACTAAAGCTGGAGCGGGATCCATTCCGTATGTGATCGGGATCATCACGGCAATTGCACTAATAGGACCTAAACCTGGTAGCATACCGATAAATGTTCCAACAAAAACGCCAATTAATACAAATAAGATGCCTTCTACGCTGAGGGCAATTTCAAATCCAGTCAAAATACCTTCTATAGAACCCATATGCTACCTCCTTTAAAACGGTAATATACCTTGTGGCAAACTAATCTTAAGAAAATAAGAAAACGTCACATACATAAAAAATGGGAAAAGAACAGAAACGATTATATTCGTTTTATATTTTTTGTATCCAAGGAACCAGGAACAAAAGAATATGAATACACCAGTCATAATGACAAACCCTACAATTTCGAGCAACCAAATATATAGAAAAATAAACAAAAATACCGCACCTAACACAGCAAACTCTTTTTTAGGGATATTCCTACGAGCTCTTTGCTCTTTTGTTTCTGTGTTTTTTGAGAAAAATAAAAAGATTGATAGAATAATAAGCAACCAACCTAACCCTTTCGGTACCACATCCGCATCAACAGGAGTGTACGGATAGGATGGAAGTCTATAGCTCATGATCAAATACCCTATTGCTAGTAGAATTAGAACAATGCTAATTTTTTGGTTAATTGTTTTTAACACTCGATCACCACCCTGTTTCGTATGTTTCAAAAGACACAATATTGGCATCCACAAATGAAGACCATCATCAAAAAAGTTACCGTTCAGCTCTCCTGTAGTCCTGGTTAAAAAGGAGTGAAGCCAATGATCGTAATCATTGACTTCTCCACTTCTTTTCGAGGTTATGAACACCAAATTTTTATTTTCCGAGACCTAATTCATCCAAAAGGCCTTTGATTGATTCCTTTTCGTTGTTAAGAAACTCTGTATAATCTTGGCTATTCATATACATTTCATTCCATCCATACTTTGCTCGGACATCGGCAAACTCAGGTGAATCACTTAACTCTTTAAACTTTTTCTCATAATAGTCAAGTGCTGCTTGATCCATGTTTGGCGGTCCAAAGAATCCACGCCAGTTCACAAATGTAGCATCAATTCCCTGTTCTTTAGCTGTTGGAAAATCAGATAGCACTTCTCCTTCGACCCTCTCTTCAGCTGTGATACCTAAAACTTTAATTTTACCTGCTTTCACCTGTTCCACTGTTTCTGCAATACCTGTAGAGTACACGTCGACACTACCATTTAATAATGAAGTTAGTGCGCCCCCATCCTGATCAGATACATATTTAATTTTTGTAATGTCTACTCCAGCTGCTTTTGCTATTTTCACAAATTGAATATGATCCATGCTCCCTGGTGAAGATGCGCCAACAACGGTAACACTAGATGGGTCTTCTTTCATGTCATCAAATAAATCGTTCAAATTATCCCATTTCGAATCCGCTTTAACTGCAAATGCAGCGTAATCAGCAATGACGTTGGCAATTGGTGTGAAATCTTCGTGACCATACTGTGATTGTCCATTAAGCGGCACTAACAAAATTGGAGAAGAAGAAACGAATAAGTTGTATGGACTTCCATCTTTCTCAGCAATGTAAGACCAGCCAACTGCTCCACCTCCACCTGGCTTATTGACAACACCAATGTCCTGATCAATAATGCCCGCTTCATTGAATACTTTTGCAGCCATTCGTGCGGTTGTATCCCATCCACCACCTGCTCCCGCTGGTGCTACGATTTCGATCGGTTTTTCAGGTGACCACTCACCGGAATCAGCTTGATTATCTTCTGATGAATTGTCCTTTTCTTCTGCATCAGATCCCGAATCAGAGTTAGATCCACCTGCATTCTCATCTTCACCAGATGAACCACTCGAACATGCGGCAAGGAACAATAGTAAAAAGGCAAATACTAAAATGGATAACGCTTTCTTCATTACTTGACTCCCCCTTTTGATTTTACTTAAACAGGATACGGAATTACGTCCCTGAAGAAAACTATAAATGACTCACCCAAAAAAGTAACCGTTTTCAAAATAATGATCGATAAATTTTTTGTGTGCATTTTGTTCATTTTGTTCACGGGAAAAGGTTGTTCATCAAAGGGGAAGATACGTTATTTTCGTTTATTTATCAAAATGTTTTATTCGTCATGCGATATTTTCGTTCTGGTCTACCTACAATTCCGTATTCAAGTTCTGCAGTTCCCTCACCTATCGAAATCAAATATTCCAAATATCTTCTTGCTGTTGTTCTTGAAGCACCTATCTTAGTTCCCATTTCTTCTGCTGTAATACCTGCATCGACTTCATACATAATCCCCTTTACTTTTTTAAGTGTTAACGGGTCAATTCCTTTAGGAGTTTGCTTAACAACACTAGAGGCATTAGACCCTGTATGACCAAAATAGTCATCAAGAAAAGATTGATCGACATCCTCCATAACATCCAGTACTTTTTTTGTTCGTTTATACTTTTCAATCGTTGCGATGAACCGCTTCATTTCAACTGGCTTAATAATGTAGTCAAACACTCCATGTCGAATCGTTTCCTCAACCAGATGCTTTTCCGTTGCTGCAGAAATCATAATGATGTCCACATTTGGATTTATCTTCCTAATATCTTCAATCAGTGTAGTACCAAGTATATCAGGCATGAAAATATCTAGGAGTACGAGATCTACCTCCCGATCCTTCATGAACTGAATAGCCTCTTTGCCTGTAAGTGCTTTCCCGACCACTTTTACACCAGACATTTTCGCAAGAAACTTTTCATGTATTCCAGCCACCCTAAAATAATCTTCAATAATCAAAATGTGTATCATAAATCAAAGAAACCTCCTATCACGTCACGCATATCGACTTTCTTTTATTGTTAGTTCCTTAGGTATAAAAATGGAGAAAACTGCACCACCGTCCTTTTGGTTATGCACTTCCATTTCTCCTTGAAGCTCCTCTACAACTTCTTGCACGATCGACAACCCATAACCCCTATCTTCTTTATTCTTTTTTGTCGAAAATCCTTTGTTAAAAATGAACTTCGCGTGTTCTTCTTTTATTCCAGGGCCATTGTCTGATATGTCAAAAACAATGTCCTTACCAACATCGGTTGCAAAAAAAACAACCCGCTTCTCTTCTTGGTATTCCACCGCTTCAATCGCATTATCTAGTAAATTACCAAGTATCGTAATGAGACTGGACATATCTATCCGCTTTGGTAATGCACTCAACGAACTGTTTTGGTCAATTTCAAATTTTACCTTTTTTTCTGAAGCTTTGCCTATCTTACCTAATAAAATAGCTTGTACCGTTCGATCCTTGATCTGCCCAATTAGGACTCTGTTTTGATGCTGGTTGATTTCGGATTCTGTTTGGATTAGCGCGATTGCCTCGCTGTAATGACCAAGCTGAAGTAAACCAGATAAAACGTATAATTTATTCGTATATTCATGTGTTTGGGCACGTAAGTCCTCGGAATATCTTCGGACCTCTGACAACGTGTCAAGCATTTCTTTGATTTCTGTTTTATCTCTGAAACTAGCTACAACACCTACCACCTCACCGTTTTCAATGATCGGTGTCCGATTTACGATGACTACTCGATCACGCAAAATCATTTCCGTATCTTTTTCCTTTTTACCAGTTTTCAAGACATCATACATTTTTGTATTTGGTAAAATGTCTTCTATCTTTCTATCTGTCCAGTCCTCTGATAGACCAAGAATTTCTTGAGCAGCATCATTCATCATCGTAATGTTCCCATTTTTATCAATCGCTGTAATCCCTTCTTTAATAGAAAGTAAGATTGCATTCCGGTCCCGATAAAGTGATGCAATTTGATGTGGCTCTAACCCTAATGTATCTTTTCTTATATTGCGGGTTAGTGCAATCCCACCTATCACCCCTAATAGAATCACAAGAAGAGAGAATCCGCTTATTTTTAATAGTTTATCAAATACAATCGTCTTAATATCTTCTATCATAAAGCCTACCGAAACGAGGCCAATGATTTCCCCCTCGTCATTAAAAATAGGTGCCTTCCCTCGAAGCGAAGGACCAAGACTCCCTACAGCTTTGGAAGTATAGTATTGTCCATCAATTAGCGCTTTACCATTGTCTCCACCAACCATTCGTTTCCCTAACTTGTATGAGTCAGGATGGGAATAACGAATACTTTGGGCATTTCCGACAACGATAAATTCCGCTCCTACCATTTCTCGAATCTTCTCAGCAATTGGTTGGATCACTACTGCAGGATCCTCCAACTCAAATGCATTTTTTATGGTCGGCATAAAAGAGACAGTCGTTGCAACTTGAAGCGCCCGCTGGCCTATATTTCTTTCTGTTTGCTGTGATTGAATATATGCAATAATCCCTGTCAAAACGATGGTTACAAATAGAACCAATGAAATAATCAATGTCAAAATCTTCGTTTGAAGCGAGATCCTTCTCATAGTGTTGGCCAGTCCTTCCTACTTGTAACTTCTCTACATTAAACCTACCACAATATTCTAAACCTATCACAATATTCTGTAAATAGGAAGCGCAATTGGGTGGTGTTACTCCATTAAAATCTGTCGTAACCTCGTATACACCATTCTCCTTTAGGCAAAAATGGTTGCAAAAAGGAGGGTGTTACAACATGATTCAAATAGCACTTGTAATAATGGTCATTATTGGTTTGGTTCATCTATGGATCGTAAAGCGTCGTAATGACTATACGGCGCGTGAAATTATTCGCCAGTTAAACAAAAGCAGGGACATGAAACGGACGATGGCAATGGGACTGCACACCAGGTTTAATTTTAAGCGAGATCCAGAGACAGGTAAAATTCTAGAAAAGACGTCAGACTTATTTATCAAGCAAACAGCACACGAGTTTGAAGACTTTGTTTCAGATGTGATCGAGGACTATTATGGTGGTGAGGCAGAGGTGACGGTAGGATCTGGTGATCATGGTGTAGATATTCGACACTTCCGTGATGATGGGTTATACCTTGGACAAGTAAAGGCATTTAAAGAAGATATGAACTATTTACCGATCGCATTGATCCACTCCAATATGGTAAAAGAGAATGCCAAAGGTGGGTTCGTCGTTACTACTGGGAATTTCACAGATAAAGCGCGGCAATATGCGCAAGATTTAAATATTGAATTGATTGATGGAGAGACGCTTGTGAACTACTGGCTTATTGGATTAGAAGACAAGGATAAGGAATTAGTCGGGCAGCCTGAAGAAATAAAAACGTGAGAAAGTGATCTTGTGAACACCTTGAAATATTGGCTACCCCTTCAATTTTATGGTAGTTTATGTTAAATCAATTTTAAAGAGGGTTAAAGGGGAAAGAAAATGATCCAAGTCATTGCTATCGATCAACAATATAAAAAACATCATCAAATCCAGCTTCCAGAAGTAATAAACAATGAAAACTATTTGTGGTTTTGGATTGATTTTAATCATCCAACTGAAAAAGAAATACAGGAACTCGATCAGACTCTAAAGTTTCACCCACTTGCAATTGAGGACTGCATTCATGGGCTTCAACGCCCGAAGTTAGATTATTATGATGATTACACATTCTATACGACACACGCAATCAAACAAAAAGGACTTCATACAGAAGAAATTGATTTTTTCATTGGAGAAAATTATATTGTTAGCTTTCATATGGAAGACTCTAAAGAATTAAATCATGTATGGAATCGATTGATCACGCTAGGAAAAATAGAGCAATGGGACCCACACCACGTTTTTTATCAAATATTGGATAAAATTGTAGACAATTACTTTCCACTTATTTACGAAATTGAAGATGAGTTGAATGCAATTGAAAATAACTCAGATATACGTTCCATGAATATTCTGATGGAGCGTTTGTTTGATATTCGTCACAAGCTGTTAACGTTGAGACATACCATCAATCCGGCACGTGATCTTCTGTACCGTATGTTAAACTCACATCACTTAGAGGGAATACGAGATCGACGGGAGTATTTTTCGGATATTTATGACCACCTGTTAAAGCTGTCGGAAATGGTTGAGTCAAACCGTGAGATCACAAACGACATTCGTGATAGTTATTTGTCGCTCACCTCACATCAAACCAATCAGGTGATGAAAATTTTAACGATCATTACTTCGATATTCGCTCCGATCACATTTATCGCAGGAATTTATGGAATGAATTTTCGCTATATGCCAGAACTGACATGGGACTATGGCTATTTTATTATCCTTGGCATCATGGGAACCATTGCTGTTTTAATGTATACCTGGTTCAAACGAAAAGGCTGGTTTTGATATCCAAACATGACTGGAAATAGTAACTAGCTCACTCTGTTGGAACAGATCCCTGACAAAAGTGTTGGAAAAACTTAGCTGTGAAATGTAAGTATTATATTATGCTTAATCGGGACAACTATGCATACAGGAGGTGTACCACAATGGCTCAAGACGTATTATGCGAAGTAAACAACTGTAAGTATTGGGCGGAAGGTAACAAATGTTCCGCCAATGCCATCTATGTCGTTAGCCACCGCGGTAAGAAGGCGGCAAATCAAGAAGAAACCGATTGCCAGACTTTTGAACCGCAAATTTAGTACCCTTCTTTAACGGGACTGTCCTCACAAAGACGTGTGGGGGCAGTCCTAATTCTTGCACCACTCAAAAGAGATACCACTCTGTGACATGACAATCCCTAACTTATCTTATTTTTAACCTAGTTGATATCCAATTGATTCTGAACAATTGCAATGAACGGATGATTTTTCTCCAATCCAGAAACCTTCTCTAATACTGTTTGATAACCTTCTCGTTCAATCATTTCCTGTAATTCAACAGCTTCAGGGTCTTGTTTGTTTTGGTAGGTCAGTGCTGCTGCGATCGTCTTTGCCAGATTTACTGGATCTTTTCCCGTTAATTTTAAATAAAGAGTCGCAGGACGGATAAGCCTATCATTTGATCCAAGTTTTCGAATCGGGCCACGTCCGACTCGTGTTACATCGTCTGAAATGTATGGGTTTTGAAACCGATGGATGATCTTGTTTATATAATTGAGGTGTTCATTGTGATCAAAACCATATTTTCGGATTAGCACTTCGCCAGATTCGCTAAGAGCTCCAAGTGTAATCTCCTGAATTGGCTCATGACTCATCGCTTCCTCAATGGTCTTGTATCCCATCGAATGACCAATGTACGCTGCTACAGCATGACCTGTGTTTACCGTGAACAATTTTCGCTCGATATAAGGTGTTAAATCACTGACATAGGTAATTCCTTGGATGTCCGGCTTTTCTCCCTTAACGTCTGTTTCCTCTACAACCCACTCATAATACGGTTCCACAGAAACTTGTAGAAGATCGTCATTTGTTTGATTCGGAACAATTCGATCGACAGCAGCGTTTGGGAATCCATAAACACGGTTAAATTGCTCCTTTTCTGCTTCTGTAACCTGCTTCAAAACTTCTTCATTCAATAGAGAGCTGCCACCAATCATATTTTCGCAAGCGATTATATTCAAAGGATGCCCTGTCTTCTTCAGTCTTTCACGTAACCCTTTCGTTAAAAGATCTGATATGATCGGTAATATAGTTGGACCGACAGCCGTTGTAACGATATCTGCCTTGACAATTGCTTGAATAACCTCTTCTGGACTCGTCGTACTATTCAATCCAGAAACGTTGGAGACAGTTAATTCATCCTCGTTTTCATCAGCTAAAACGACACGATACTGTTGTTTTTCATTTAATTCTTTAATCACTTGATCGTTCACATCTACAAACGTTGTGTGGTAACCCGCTTTGTATAATAAGGATCCGATAAAACCTCTACCGATGTTGCCAGCCCCAAAATGTACAGCTAACATACTAGTTCACCTCATTGAACATATTTAGAATTTCATCTTTGGATTTTGCTTCCAATATTTTTTGAATGTTTGCTTCTTCTGAAACGACAAGTGCTATCTTAGACAAAATCTCTAAATGTTCATTCCCTTTTCCAGCAATTCCTACAAGGATTTTCGCCACATTTCCATTACCAAAATCAATGCCCTCAGGTACAGTAACGATCGAAAGTCCTGTTTCTTTCACTTTGCTTTTTGCATCCTCCGTTCCATGAGGGATCGCCACATGGTTCCCGATATAAGTGGATGTAACCTCTTCTCTCTCCAGCATTTTATCTACGTATAACTTCTCCACATATCCATTTTTCACAAGGATATCACCTGTAAAACGAATTGCTTCTTCTTTTCCACCTAATGATTGATTTAAAATAATATTATCTTCTGTCAATATTGCTTTTGTCATAGTTGAACACTCCTTCAAGCTTTTAAAGATTATTAAATAAATTGCTATTACATACATGACGGTTTTAACGATACACTTAACCTTTTTCCAAATAAGATAGTTTTTCATTTAAAAATTGTTGCAAATGATAAGATAAAAATTGTCTTATTTCATTTTCATCGCCTGATTGAAATACGTCCTGTTCGCGAATGATTAAACCACTCAAAAAGCTCAACACTTCCAGTACCTCTTGATCTGTTTGTTCTGCAGCAAGCATGAGCAACACATGGTCAATGCTTACTTGTTGATTATCCATCCCTTGAACGGGGACAGGATGAGCGAGTCGGTAGATTTGAAAGGTAGGCTTTCTGATGGAATTACTTCGTGTATGATACAGGGCCAGCTTCGTATTAGGTATACCCAGTCCACCCATTTTCTCACGTTTGATCAATTTTTCGAACACTTCAGCTTTATCTGATAAAACTTCTTCCTTCTCTAACTGGTCACAAGCAACACTTAAAATATGCTCAATTGGTTTTTTATCTTTAATCTCTAAAACACAAAAGCCATCAATTAAATCCCAAATGACATTGGAATAATTTCTTATCGTTTGAAGTTGTCCAATGGTATCTGATGATTGCTCTGTCTTTTTAGGTTGTTCAGCATGTATTTGTTGCTTCCTCCCCATTCTCTTATTCACTTTTATCCGCTTGATCATCAGCTGAATATTTTTAATCTCAGAAGGTGTAAGAACGGGTGAAGTCAACATGTACTCCTTCTCTATTTCTTTTAGTGGAATGGTTGAAACTACGATATCGTAATTTGATACATCGGTTTGTTCCAGGTCAAACAATGATTGTTTATCGACTTCTTTTATTTCTGGGATCTTTTGCATTAGTCTTGTTGCCAGCATTTTAGCTGTACCAATGCCACTTGAGCAAACAACGAGTGCTTTTAGCTCTAACTGCTCCTCCTCTTGCATTAATGCAGCAGCAAAATGGAGTACGAGAAAGCCGATCTCCTCTTTTGGGAATGTAATTTCAGGAAATAACCGATGAACACCATCCTCAATTAACGAAAAAAGATCATGATAATCTTTTATGATGTCATCAATCATCGGATTTTTTATTTTCATATTTTGTTTTAATCGATAAATTGTCGGTTTCAAGTGCCCAACCAAATCGTTTAACAACTGATCTTGATGTGACAAATCTTCACCTAGATGTTCACCAATATAGCTAATCAGTTCTTTTGCTTTATATGCAATGTTCAGACTTGAATCTTCAATATGATAATGTCGATCAAAACGTAATTTTGCCCCCATTAAATGCATCGTAATATAGCCAATTTCGTCACTTGGAATATTCATTTTTAATGTTGTTTCTAGGTCGTGAACCAGCCTTTCTGCTAGTTCATATTCTTTTGTTTCTTTGATTTGCTCCAAATATTCCTGATCAAAATGAATAAGTTCGCCTTGTTGCAGGCGTTCTACCGCTAACGCAAGATGGACGACTAGACCAATATGTGCGCTGTCTGCTAGTCCATAGGGAAGTTGTTTACGAATATGTTCAACCCTTTTTTCGATCACATGCAATTTCGCTGGATCAACTAAGCCTAGTAATCGATTCGAAATCGTATCAAACTGTTGCTTTGATTTTTTTTGTATGTTTTCTCGAACCATGGAGATAAAATCGTATTCATCCACATATTGGGTGATTAAATTGCTAAGTGTTGCTCGTTTATTTTCTTCTTTCCCCTCTATTTTTACCCCATATCCCCTTTTTCGAATAAGGGTCAGATGATCATCTTTTATCTGTTCCTCCATCTTATCTAGATCATTGCTAATAGTTGCAATTGTTACTTGCAGTTCACTTGCAAGGCTGAATAATTTAATCGGTTCATTTGATTCTAACAGCGTCATTAAAATGATAGCTTGTCTTTCTTCCTGGGTATAATCCGTATGTGTCACATGAAAGAGCTCTACCTCTAGATTTTCTTTATTCTGGTCTGTTCCAGAAATGTGAATGCCAACGCCTGACTTTTTATGTAGAGTCAAATTGTACGTATTTAAAATTTCCTCTACATGTTTAAGATCCCGATGGACAGTGCGTGTACTAACTTCCAAAGTATCAGCCAAATCTTTCATTGTAACTTCATCTTGTGCCAGTAATAGGAGTTCTAGTAACTTTCTTTCTCTTCCAGAAATATACACTCGTTCTCACCCCCTTTTACATTCATGACAAAATTAAATTTAGATTGAACTTCCTTATATCTAGTTTAAGTTGTTTGCTATCTACTATACAACATGAAGTTCTTTTATTTTCGTCAAGGTAGTTGTTGACATTATTTAATACCTAATGCAAAACAACTTCATTCGTAATGTAGAAATCAAGCGCATAGCTGTTGACATTATTGAATACCCAATGCAAAACCCTTCTGATGGATGGCTTCCATTAGAAGGGCTTTGCTTATTTTTTCAACTGGTCTATTAACTCTGCATATTTTGGACTGTTCAAGAAATTTTCTACCGAAATATGACGCGCATTTGGTAATTTTACTTTTGCACGATCGGTTAAATCTTTGTGTGTGATGACAATGTCTGCGTCGTTTGGAAGCTGATTGATGGCTGTGTTCGTCACTTCTACATCAATGTCCGCTTTTTTAAATTTGTCTTTGAGCAATGATGCTCCCATTGCACTTGACCCCATTCCAGCATCGCAGGCAAACACGACTTTGTTTACGCTTTGAAGGGAGTCCAAGCTTTCCTCGACTGTTGACGGTTGTCCACTAGCCTGTTCTTTCAACTGATCTGAAACAGTGCTTTTCTTCCCTTTCATTGCTTCCATTTTGCTAGTAGCAGTTGAAATATCTTCTTCACGATCTTTATCTTTACTTGTTTTTAAAATAAATGCAGCTACTAAGAATGATACTGCCGTTGCTACAAGCACCCCTAGAATAACGCCGAGATAGCCTCCTTTTGGTGTCATTGCCATTAAAGCAACAATACTTCCTGGAGAAGGTGTTGCAACTAATCCCGCATTAAAGATTGAAAAAGTGAATACACCACTAACTCCACCTGCAATTGCAGCGAGAATTAAAGTTGGTTTCATTAAAATATAAGGGAAGTAAATTTCATGTATTCCACCAAAGAACTGGATAATCGCTGCACCCGGTGCAGAACTTTTAGATGCACCTTTTCCAAAGAACATGAATGCAAGTAATATCCCTAATCCTGGTCCTGGGTTTGTCTCAAGTAAGAATAGAATAGATTTTCCTGCTTCAGATGCTTGCTCAACCGCGATTGGACTTAAAACACCGTGGTTAATCGCATTGTTCAAGAACAATACTTTTGCTGGTTCAATCAGAACATTTGCTAATGGTAGTAATCCAGCATTAATAATTGCTTCTACCCCTGCTGCTAATACATTTGTTCCTCCTTCAACAATTGGTCCGATTGCTTTAACTGCAACACCCGCTAGAATGGACGCCACAATACCTGCAGAAAAGTTGTTGTAAAGCATTTCAAAACCAGAACGAACTTTGCCTTCAAACAGTTGGTCGACTTTCTTAATACAATAACCACTCAATGGCCCCATGATCATTGCACCAAGGAACATCGGGATTTCCGCTCCAACGATTACACCCATCGTTGCAGTAGCACCAACAACTCCACCCCGAAAGTCATGTACTAAGCGACCACCTGTAAAACCAATCAGTAAGGGCAGCAGATACGTAATCATGGGATCTACTAATGTAGCCAATTGTTCATTTGGCCAATAACCTGTTGGTATAAATAATGCAGTTATAATACCCCATGCGATAAATGCTCCAATATTTGGCATAATCATACCACTTAAATAACTACCAAAGCGTTGTATCTTTGCACGAATACCTTTTTCCGCCATATAAATTTCTCCTTTCGTAAGGTAAAAACTAAAATATAATTTCCTTACTTCCATCATAAAGCGGTTTCAGTAACCTATTCAACTGTTTCTAAAGGGGGATTTGTCAAAAGAATTGATGACATTATTAAAAAGGATTTGCTGTGGAGGTCAGTAATAAAAGTTAGTAGCATAAAAAAACGCCCTGCAGCAGCTAGAAGGGCAAATGAGAGCTACTACCGGGCTTGATAAATCATCCTGATGGTTTGTTGCTGTGGACAGGAGAACTGCTAACTATTTGCAATGATTGAAACTGATGAATTGATTTTTTCTAACTGTTAAGCACTGACTGCTTTCTTTTCCTTTACAACGTTTTCTACGACGATACTAACCGAAATCATCACTACAAATCCTACAATCGAACTAAAAAATAACGCTTGAAATACGTTTTCGACAATTCCGGTACCAGTTAAAATCATATAACAACCAGATCCAAAAATAACTGAGTTGATGGCTCCAGGTCTATTCGCGCGTTTCCAGAAATAGCCCAAGCTAACAGGTGCAATGATCCCACTAATAATCGCCGATATACCAAATTGTGTCAGTAGGGCCAAGGAATCAGGGCGGTCAATCGACATATATAACGACAATACCCCTAGAACAATAAGCGAAATTTTTGATACTCTGACCACCTTTTGATCGAGTTTCTTTTCAGAGATATTTTTATTTTTATAAAGGAATGGAACAACTAAAATTTTATACAAGTCATTCCCGATGCTTGTCGTCAAACCAAGATATAAGCTATCTGTAGTTGACAAAATAGCCGAAATAATACCTGTAACCATAAGAGCTACAATAATCGGTGGAAATGCTTCTACGATATATGCTGGTATCGCACCATCAGCAGACTCTAATCCTGGTGCCAGAAGTCTTGCAGCCATGCCAGCAAAAACGGAAAAGGCAGATAGCAAAAACAAGGTGATCCCAGAAGATAGCGTAAATGTGCGCAAGTCTTCTTCTTTTTCGATCGTCAACACTTTGTTCATCAAATGAGGAAGTAGAGCAAACGTAAACAAGAGCCACTGAATGCTTAAAATAGCAAAGCCGCTATAAAATGGCCCACCTTCTGAGGTAGATGCAACTAAGCTTTCATCGATGTTACTCAGCTGAGTGTGTAAGTTACCTAAAACGTTCCACCCACCACCTATCGTCCAAAGTAGCGAGATAAACAGCAAAACCGAGATAACTGACATGATTATTCCTTGAATACCATCGCTAATGAGCTGTGCAAAAGCTCCTCCTAAACTTACATAAACGATCGTAATGCCGACACCAATAATAATACCCCAAATATAGGGGATTCCGATAATCGTTTCAAACATCGTTGCTAGTCCGACATTTTGACCAACTATATAATAGATATTAAATAGAACGAGCAAAGCAACAATAACCTGGAGCGCTTTACTCTGATATCGAACCCCAAGCCACTGCGGCAATGTTAAACTACCGCCGTTTTTCTGACCTTGTTTCCAAAAAGTTTTGGCAAACAAAAGTAAGCCAATCCAAGTCAAGCCAAAACATCCCAATGCCCACCATAATGTTGAGGCACCGTATGTGTAAGCCCAGCCTGGCACACCTAGAAACAAGTTTGCACTTGCAAAAGAAGCTCCGAAACTAACCCCGACAATCCAAGGTTTTACCTTTCCTTTCGCGATCGCAAACCCCCTCATTGACCGACTATGCACAGAACCTTTTTTCCCTAGCCAGGTGGTTAGGACAAAATATCCAAACAATACGATACCGATGATCCATACAAATGAGTTCGTTTCTTCGCCCATCGTTAGTCTCCCCCCTTCTGTTTAGGATAGAGTTTGTTCCATACAAATAAACCTACAAGCCAAAACACTGCAATACTAACCCAGTAAAAAGTGAACATTTTCATCCATCCTTTATCTTAAAATGGTTTTAGGGTTTTAGATCCCCACCTCTAAGCGAAGCGTAGGTGGGAATTTCCAATCAGGTGGAGTCGAAACTCCATCTGATTCCCCGATGTTTCAGCTTGCTGAAACGAGCTACTTTTCGAACCTTTTTAATATGATAGAGAAAGATTTTGATATGATGTGCCTGGATGGCTGTCTTTCAAACGATTTTGTCCTTTACCAAATAATTTCTCTCGGTACGTTCCATCTTCATAATCTGTCTGAACGAGTCCACGTTCCTGTAAAATTGGGATCACAAGCTCAACAAAATCTTCAAAACTACCAGGAGCAAGTGTATATGCTAGATTAAACCCATCTACACCTGTCTCATTTACCCAATACTCTAATTCATCAGCAATTTGTTCAGGTGATCCAACAGCAACAGGCCCTCTTCCGCCGATTCCGACAAATGTGGCAAGTTCACGAATCGTCCATTTGTGATCGGGATCTGCTTTTGTAAATACTTCTACAGCAGATTGAATCGCATTGCTTTCGATGTATTCCAGCGTTTGTTCTGGGTCATATTCGGAGAAATCTATTCCCGTCCATCCTCCTAGTAACGCTAGTGCGCCTTCATAGCTAACATAACTCTTCAGTTCTTCATATTTTTTTCTTGCTTCTTCTTCCGTTTTACCGACAATTGGCGTGAAAACAGTATAAACAACAACATCTTCCGGATTCCGCCCGTAATTTCTTGTTTTTTCTCGCAGGTCTTTCACGCCTTTTTTAACGACTTCAGCCGTCGGTCCTGCGGTGAATACACATTCAGCGTGCTTGGCGGCAAACTCTCTCCCCCGTGGAGAGGCACCTGCTTGGTATAGTACAGGCGTACGTTGTGGAGAAGGTTCGCACAAATGAGCTCCGGGAACCTGAAAGTATTTTCCATCATGATGAATATCATGAACTTTGGTAGGATCTGTGTATACCTTTTTCTCTTTGTCACGTATTACAGCATCATCTTCCCAGCTGCCTTCCCATAGTTTATAGGAGACTTCCAAAAATTCTTCCGCAATCTCGTAACGCTCATCGTGCGGTATTTGGCCCTCCAAGCCGAAATTTTTAGCTGCACTTTCTAGATAGGAAGAAACGATATTCCATGCAATTCTGCCTTTAGTCAAATGGTCCAACGTAGAAAATCTTCTTGCCAGCATATACGGCTGTTCGTATGTTAGAGAGTAGGTGAGCCCAAAGCCTAAATGCTCGGTTGCATGTGCCATAGCCGAAATTAATAAAAGCGGATCATTTGCAGGAACCTGCACCGCCTGTTCAACCGCTGCATCTTTGTTCCCTTTATAAACATCATAAACGCCAAGTACATCAGCTAAGAAAATGCCATCAAATTTACCTTTTTCTAATAACTTAGCTAAGTTTACCCAGTAATCCAAATCATCATAGCGGTATGACTGATCTTCTGGATGGCTCCAAACCCCTGGCGACTGATGTCCCACACAATTCATATCAAATGCGTTCAAGTAGATGCGTTTTTTTCCCATCTTTATTCCTCCTTAAAAATTTCCATGAAAAAGTCCCTTCACTCTAAGAAGAGAGAAGGGACTAAATATGTATTGGTCCAATTTCTCTTCTCATCTTCGGAATGATTTCATCCCTCTGAATTTGGCACCGGGGCATAACAATATGCTGGTTGCCGAGGTTTCGTAGGGTCAGTCCCTCCACCTCTCTTGATAAGAAGAATTACAATGTTACAAATATTTAATTTATAAATGATAGCATAACACGTTTTTATATTTTGTCAACAAGTTAATTTATCAAACTTTCCTCCAGTTTGGTTGTTTTCCGATCCTGTTTGGGTACATAGCTTTGTTATTCTATTGTTTGCACCTAACTAGTAAACTCGTTCCATTAATGTGGGACTTTTTACATTTATGCTACTCTATTAATTTCATCCTTCATATGCTTATCTACAGATTCCTTTCCATACTTCGCCATTGAAACTTTGTAAAGGATTATACCCAAAATAGTCCACAATCCGACGATCAACCACTCATACGGCCAAATTAATGCGGATGGCATCCCTGGCATATAAAGTAATGCAACGCCACCTGACATACATGCAGCTAACCACCCGATAGTAGTACCACCTTTAAGCTTAAAAGGTCGATTCATATGTGGTGCCTTTTTGCGTAAAATAATAAACGATATTCCTACCATGAACCATGCTACCGTTAACCCAAGTCCACCCGCATCCACTAACCAAACAAGTGCAGGTCGACCTAAGAGTGGTGCAATGGAGCTAATGAAACCGATTAATAAAATAGCTTTGTAAGGTGTGTTGTGCTTAGGGTGTAGGTCTCCTAATGATTTAGGCAACATCCCCGCGTTAGCAAGTGCGTATATTGCTCGACTTCCGCCAACGTAGAAACCGATCCAACTTGTCAATATTCCTCCAATGCCACCGAGAACAAGTATGTTCCCCATCAGATTACTATTCCCAAAAGCTTTTGCCATTGCATCAGCTGTCACCAGGCTTGAATTACTAATTTCGGATGGTGAAAGTACGCGTGACACCCCTAGAATAATAGCAATATACCAAACAACGGCAAGTACTACAGAAACAATCAATAATTGACCAATCTTTTTTTGTGGTAGGTTAATCTCTTCAGCCGCTTGAGGAATAACATCAAATCCAACGAACATGAACGGTGTCATAATGACAACCGTTAGTAAACCAGTCATTCCTTTGTCAAATAAGGGCTGCATATTTTGAGTGTTTCCTGAGACTGTACTTCCAGTGATCAATAATACTCCCGCTAAAATAATTACGATCGTAAGAATAAACGTTATTGCAGTAGACAACTTAATTCCACGATAGTTTATCCACGTAATAAAAATGGAACCTAATATTCCAACCGCAGCCCATGTAAACGTCACATCCCAGCTCGCTATCGTGTACAAATATCCCTTACTATAATTTGGAACCAAATATTCAAAAACAGTTGGCAGTGCTACAGCTTCAAACGCTACAACCGACACATACCCTAAAATAACTGCCCAGGTTGTAATAAAAGAGGCAACCCTTCCTATTGCCTTATAACTGTATACATGCTCCCCTCCTGCAAGTGGAAGTGCTGAAGCCAGTTCAGCGTAGGTAAGACCCACTAAAACTACTAGCAACCCACCAATAGCAAAAGCAAGAACTGCCCCCATTGACCCCGCTTCTGTAATCCATATTCCTGCTGTTACGACCCAACCCCAGCCAATCATTGCACCAAACGCAAGCGCTAGAACGTCCCGATTACCTAATATTTTCTTTAACTGTTGATTGCTCATTCAATAACCTCCTCTATATTAATAGAAATTAGATATTTCCGAAAATTATTGACGCAATGGAACACATACCTAAAGAAGTTGTTCAAAAAATCATCCCATGATAAGTCCGCATCTGCTTGCCCACGACGGGCTGATCGGACGTTTGACACAGGACGTGTCAAACGTCCGCCGGCTTTCGTTGGCTTGTATAAAATTCGAGGAATTTTTGAACACGCACTTAAAGTAAAATAGCATTCATTCGAAATTAGAGCTCTTTTTGGACAGACAAAATCGCATCATGCAGTCTTTCGACCATCGTATGCACTTCTGACTGACTTATAATTAATGGAGGTGCAAAACAGATAATGTCTGTACTGTCATATGTTACAGAACGGCATATTACTCCTCTTTGGTGTAAAGCCTCAATCACTTTTGACGCAACCTGCAAATTTGGAGAAAAATGCTTATTTGTGTCAGGATCTTGAACAAGCTCCACTGCTCCAAGCAGTCCAACAGCACGAACGTCTCCAACAATATCTACATTTTTTCTCACCTTTTTGAATCCTTGTAGCATTACCTCTCCCATTTCACGAGAATTCTCAACCAATCCTTCTTGTTCAATAATTTCAATATTTTTCATTGCTACCGCAGCTGCTGTCGGGTGGCCACTATACGTAAACCCATGAAATAACGTGCCTTTTGATTTGCCTTTTAATACATCGTGCACCTGGTCTGACACAAGGACACCTCCAAGCGGTAGATAGCCACTCGTAACACCCTTAGCAAACGTCATCATGTCTGGAACTACTCCCCAATTTTCTGTACCAAACATTTTTCCGGTTCTCCCAAACCCAGTGATAACCTCATCAGCAACAAATAAAACACCTATTTCATTACAAAGATCACGAACCTCTTGTAAATAATCGGAAGGAGGAATTAACACACCACCAGCTCCTTGAACTGGCTCGACTAATACGGCAGCTACTGTTTCTCGACCTTCTAACTCAATTAACTGACGCAAAGACGTGATTGCTTGCTCTGTAGTTTTTTCATATGGAGATTCAGCATGGAGAAAATCGTTCATTAAATGACCTGCCATATCCCAAAACTCAGGAATTCCAGTCGCACTCGTCGAAGCCGCTGCAACCCCATGATAACCACGCTTCAGAGTAATGATTTTACGACGATTCGGCTGACCTTGTATTTTCCAGTAATGACGAACTAACTTGATCGCAGAATCATTAGACTCTGAACCACCTGAAGTAAAAAAGACTGCATTTAAATGGCTTGGCGCAATCGAAGCAATTTTTTCTGCCAACAAAATGGCAGGCTCATGACTAAACGTTGAAAAGGTCGAACTAAATGAAAGTTTTGCCATTTGTTGTGCGGCTGCTTCTGCTAATTCCTTTCTACCATGTCCAATGTTGACATTCCACAAAGAAGACATCGCATCAATGAATACTCTGCCATCCGTGTCTGTTAAATATATGCCTTCCCCTTTTTCTACAATTAGTTTTGCTCCTTTGTCTTGCTGTTGTTGTATCGAAGAAGTTGGGTGAATGAAATGCTTTTTGTCTAGTTCCTTTAAATCTTTCAAGTTGACACTCCTCCTATAGCAGAAAATAGAATATGAATAGATCCAAAAAAGTGCAAACTTCTATGAATTACATTTCCCTTATTTATATAGCTTGACCGCTTTCTAAATTATATGATCCACTATCCTGTCATAGAATAAGAATCTACAGGTAACTAACACAAGAAAATAAACTAACAAAAAAGAGTGCGTATTTATTATAAGTAGTTTGGTTGTGAAGTAGAAAAACTGAATTCGCAAGGTTAATATCAAGGTAAATCGCATACTTTTAGACAACAAAATCACACAGAAAAACGCAGAGTTAGCATCCTCTGCGTTTTTTTATAATTTAATGACTTGTTCTTCAACTAAAGCCATCTGTTACTTTAAGTGTATTAGTTCACAATGTATCATTTTCAATGTAGTATTATTTTCCTCAAAATTAAAACGCTTGGATTACTTTTATCGCCCAAGCGTTTTAAATTCCTACGATTGTTCTAACAAATCATTAATTTTTTCTTTTAATGGTGGTATTTCTTTTTCTACAACGTTCCAAACGATCCCATTATCTACACCAAAGTAATCGTGAATTAACACGTCCCTAAGTCCAGCCATTTCTCGCCAAGGTACATGCAAGTGTTGTTCTCTATATACTTTTGATATTCGCTTTGTAGCTTCTCCAATAATCTCAAGATTACGAATGACTGCATCCTGGATTAATTTTGAACTGAAAAAGTCATCTTCTCCATTTGGAAGATACGATTCAATATTAGTTATACACTCCATAATATGCCTCAAATAGAGCTTGTCACTTTTCATAGTTGAATGGCTCCACTTAAAACTTCTTCCTTCATACTCCAATGAATCGAGTTTTCTGTCACGACATCTACTCTAGTATTTATTATGTCTTCAACTTCTTGTTTAAAGCGAATCAAATCAAATAAACTTCTTCCTTCCTCGAAATCCACTAGTAAATCTAGATCACTTGAAGGTCCATCTTCTAATCTTGAAACCGAGCCAAAAATACGAACATTATGAATACCGTGTTGACCTGCTGATTTTAATATTATGTCACGTTTTTCTTGAAGAACATCATTAATCACAACACATCACTCACATTCTTAAATACTTTAAATCCATTATATCATTTACTGAAATTTGTTTATATCAAAAAAGCGAATTTGTCTGTCAATTCGCTTGTTAATACAATTGTTATTTAAAATTTTCTATCTCTGAATCGAACTACTTATATTTATTAAGTACTCTTAATTACTATTTTGGTTTTTTAAAATATAAAGTTCTTTTTCCATTTTAATTACCTTATCAACAATAAAATCCATTTCATTAATTCTTGACTCATTCGTTAATTCAAACTGCCCACCAACACCATCAAGTTTTGCTTCAATAGTATCAAATCGATTATGCATGTCTGTTTGTATAGTACCAAATCGATTTTGCATATCTGTTTTCATAGTATCAAATCGGTTTTGCATGTCTGAATTTAAAGTGTGCATATCTGTTTTTATAGTATCCATTCGATTATGCATATCTGATTTCAAAGAATGCATGTCTGTATTTATAGTATCAATTCGATTATGCATATCTGTTTTTAAAGAATGCATATCTGTATTTATAGTATCAATTCGATTATGCATATCTGTTTTTAAAGAATGCATATCTGATTTAATACCTTTCATTTCTTTATTCATTTCTGTTAGCAGATCAATAATTTGCTTATCCACAGTATCATCACCCCTACGATTATTATAATAGATGTTTGTTAAATAAGCACGACCTTTTAATAGCTTATTTTAAAGCCACGGTTTCATCTACCCCATCGATAAAATTATCTAGAAAACTTCACACATATATTTGAATCACTTGGGAAAATTAAAGTAGAAAAAATTCAGGTAGGGGGCATTCTTATGCAACAACAAAATCAACCAATGGGGCAAAACCAAGCACAACCCATGCCACAACCACCTAATGTGGTAAGTTCAAAGGATTTACTATACCTTACAGATATGTTGTCTTGGAATCTAAATGCTATCAAAAAAGCACATTTTTATGCGGAACAATGTACCATACCCGAGATAAAAACAGCATTAGAACAAGTGTGCCAAATGCATCAAAACCATTACAATACATTACTTCAACACTTAAATCAAAATCCTCAAACCATGATGTAGGAAAGGAGCGCTAAAATTGAGTCAACAACAAAATCAAAATCAAAAAATACAAAACCCAGAAACACAAGTCCCAAAAACACCACAAATGAATGATAGGGATTTCGTAAATGATATGCTAACAACAGAAAAATATATAACCGATTCCTATAGCACCGCTTTAAACGAAGCAAGTAACCAGGCCATCTATCAAGACATACTGACTATATTTCAGGAATCACAAGATAGCCAACGCAATTTATACAACTTAATGTTTAAAAATGGATGGTACAGTATGGAAGCTGCAGATCAACAAAAAATCCAACAAGCATACCAACAGTTTTCTGGATATATGAATCAGTTGCCATTGCAATAATGATGAATCAAGGAATGTAAAATTAAAAGACCAAGTAGCAAGGAGTACCAACGCTGTGAAAAAGCATTAAATAGAAACATTACAATAACATATCGATCAATGGCCTAAATCATAGCGGTTTAGGCTTTTTCGGTTCTTCTAACAAATCCCTTATGTAGTGGGCAATTCATAAAAAGTGTTATAATAAAAGGATCTCTATGATAAAGAAGGATTTACATGAACCCAAAAGATAAAGTGATTCCATTTCTATTTACCCTTGTTGTCGCTATTTTAGCAGGTGCACTCCTCTACGTGACAGGGATGGTTCTCCCATGGCTACTCGGTCCACTTTTAGCGGTTATTGTATTAAAAATTACATTCCCAAAACGTTTTTTATTTTATTGGCCGATACAGCTACGCAGCCTCGCTCTTTTGCTTTTAGGAATTCAACTAGGGGCATCGTTTACGAGTGAAGCCGCGAATAAAATGGCAACATATTTACCCTATATGGCATTGACCACAGTTTTGTTAATAGGTTTCACACTACTTCTCGCTTTTTTTGTAATGAAGTTAACTGGAATTTCTTCAACTACCGCTTTATTAGGAAGTTTTCCGGGTGGTCTAAGTCAGATGGTGATTGTCGGGGAAGAGATGGAGCGAGCGAACGAGTCGGTTATTATGTTCATGCAAACGTTACGGATACTTCTCGTATTAATACTGGTTCCGCTCGTTGCGAACGTTCTTTATGGGGATAGTAGTAGTTCAAATTCAATTTCCCAAATAACGAACAACGTTTTTTCAATGGAACCCGAATTGTTCCTTTTATTGCTTGCGTTGTGCCCAATTGGAATTTGGCTTGGAAAGAAAATAAATATGCCCATTCCATTCATGCTAATCCCTTTACTAATCGTAGCAGTTGCTCAGACAACCATCATCCCTGACACAACTGTTGGACTACCAACTTGGCTATTAAATGGTGCTCAGCTAAGTTTAGGCGCACACCTTGGCTATAATATGAAAATAGATCGAACCCTTTTTACGGCACGAATGGTATCTGTTGCCCTTGGCTCAAATGTGATACTGCTTGCTTTTAGTTTCGGTATTAGTGAATTGTTTAGTCTTCTTTGGGCAACACCCTTTAAAGACCTATTTTTAGCAGTTGCACCCGGTGGTATTGCAGAAATGAGTGTCACAGCACTTACCATCCATGCAGACACTGCCTATGTCGTAACCTTTCAGTTATTTAGAGTTCTCTTTATCCTCTTAATTGTAACCCCAACGATGAAATGGATTCTTGAAGCAAGAGAAGCAAGAAAACTGAGAGTGAAAGAGTCGGCTTGAAAACAGATGGCAGCAGAAATTCCCCCTTAATCACCGAAAAAAAGATGTAGGAGCTTTGAATTGAAAACTTCAAAGCTCCTTTTCGATTGATTAAGGAAACTAAAGTACTTACAACTAAAACGCTCCCTACAGTGGTTTTCCTGTTCTAGTTCTAACTCGAGCTCAATAATTTTCATAGGCTTTTCATACTTATCAGCACCAAATCTTCATGAGTATTGATTAGAAGCAGTAGTAACTCTGGGTAAGGTGCCTGCCAAGTCTCTTTTGTAAAAAAGAGGTGCAAAAGCTTGATAAAAAGGTTCTGGGACACTATCTTTTCTATGGGCTTGGGCTTTACGTTTTTTCGGCAAATTCCCAGCATCCTCAGAAAATCTTGATCCTGGAATCGGATTTGCCTCTCCGTATTCGCGTCGCAATGGTATGTTCCATGATAAGAGATTTCTTTCATCCAATAGAATAGGAACCATCTTTTTACCAAATGAAGTAACAGTTATGGTTGTTGGGACGAAACGACTTTCGTTAGCGTATTGATCCACTTTCTCCTGATCATTTTCACAAATCCATATGCCAAACCACTCCAGATAAAGAAAGAAGTAATTCCAATCAAAAGTAAGATTAGCTAGCAAAAGTTCCTTATCCATTACCAATCGCGGTCCTGACTTTTCACTAATTAACTTTTTGAAAACATCAGGAAGTATATAATGAACGGAATTAAAACTTTTATTTAGAAGTTCCGCCCAATTTACGTCGACCCAAAACGTTTCCAGCAAAAAAAGGTATTTTTCTGTGTCCATCAATTTGCTGTACAAGTTCCATCTATTCGCAACTCTTAATTCAGTGTTATTCAAGTCAACTGAAACCTTCTCAATTAATTGACCAGCAAGTGCAATATGGTAAAAAAGGTGCATGTAATGATCGTGCTCCTGCTGAGTGTGAAATGGTACATTCTTTTTTTCAATTGTCATCTGTTCTTTGATCAAGGATAGATGTTCTTCAGGAATAGATCCTGTTGAATTTGTAAGTTCAATTGTATGATGTGCTATGTAATCTATAAATCTGTTGAAATCTATTACCAGATTGATAGGAAACGTTTTTCTGTCTTGTTTGACGATCCAGTTATTCTTTATTGTTTTTGAAATGCCATTGTGGCTATAGTCGTCCAACAAACTATCAAACGACAACTGTCCTTGTGCTTGATCATCGTTATTAATCGAATGTTTTCTCAAAAAAACCACCCATTTCTATTTAAATAAGATAGTACTTTTTCGTAAGCATGTTGTCCCTTCATTTATAGTATACTATAATTTAGACAACTATGTTTAGGCTATGAAAATCTATCTTGCCTATTTAAGAATAAGCTTATTGATTTGAACGAATGGGAAGTTTGATAGACTTAAAAAAGGGGTGTAGTAATGGAGTTTCGTTTGCATCCATTAGGTGATAACGCGGTCATTATTGAAGTTGGCGAAGAGATGAATATAGAATCCCAAAAAAACGTCGAAATATTATGCTCCTTTTTTGATACACAACCATTTGATTGGATAATTGAGTATATACCTGCGTTTACTACAGTAGCTGTATTTTACGATCCAGTCAAAATTCAAAAGAAACATAAGAGCGACTTCTTAAAGTTTCCCTACGACTATGCATGTGATGCATTAAACAAAATATTGGTAGAATTGCAGCTGAACGAAACAACAGAACCTAGGATCGTTGAAATACCCGTTTGTTATGGTGGCGAACTAGGACCAGATATAGAACATGTTGCTTCCTATAACGGAATAACTACTAAAGAAGTTATGGATATTCATTCAAAAGGGGATTATTTGGTGCATATGATCGGTTTTGCTCCTGGATTTCCATACATTGGTGGTATGTCAGACAAGATTGCAACACCTAGACGCACGTCTCCACGATTAAAAATACCTGCAGGAACAGTTGGTATCGCTGGAAAGCAGACTGGTGTCTATCCTATAGAAACACCAGGAGGTTGGCAACTTATCGGCAGAACCCCAATAAAGCTCTTTCTCCCTAATGAGGCTACTCCAAGTCTATTGAAGGCAGGAGATAAGATAAAATTTACACCTATATCCAATGAGAGATACAAGGAATTGGAGGAGGAAGGATGATTTCACTAACCAAGCCAGGCCTCCTGACTAGTGTTCAAGATTTAGGAAGATATGGCTTTCAAAAATATGGAGTAATCACAAGTGGTGTTATGGACCAACTTGCACATCGCACATCTAATCTACTCGTAGGTAATGAAGAAAATGAAGCAACCATAGAACTAACATTACTTGGGCCTGTCATTGATTTTGAAGAAGACAAACTCATCTCAATTTGTGGCGGAAATTTATCTCCATCGATTAATGGAGAGCCTGTAAGATTATGGCGCCCTATTCTTGTAAAAGAAGGAAGTCAATTACGCTTTGGTCAATGTATAAGTGGTTGCCGAGCATATTTGGCAATAGCTGGAGGAATAGGCGTTCCAAATGTTATGGATAGTAAATCTACTTATCTTAGGGCGGGTTTAGGCGGTTTCAAAGGGCGCGCACTTAATGTGGGTGACAAATTGGAAACCAAGCCTATAAATGATGTTTCAGCTAGAATGATCGACGAACTGTCTAAATGTTCAGGTGATGAAAATTTTGCAGAAGCAGATTGGTCTGTCGCTTCTGACCTATTCCCTAGTTACGAAAAAATTCCCTCGATTCGTGTGATGAAGGGAAGACAATACCATTTATTTTCAAAAGAGAGTCAGGATACATTTTTTTCACAACCGTTTGAAATTACACCCCAATCAGACCGTATGGGATATCGCTTGAAAGGTCCCTCACTGTCTTTAGAAGAAGCATCAGAAATGTTGTCTGAAGCAGTAAATTTCGGAACCATCCAAGTCCCCTCAGACGGGAATCCCATCGTTCTCTTAGCAGACCGGCAAACTACAGGAGGCTATCCAAAGATTGGACAAATCGCAACTGTCGATTTACCACTGATGGCACAGCTAAAACCTGGAGACCTAGTCCGTTTTGTTGAAGTTTCCCATGAAGAAGCCCAACATCTTTATTTGGAAAGAGAAATGAAAATCCAACAGTTAATGCAAGGCATATTACTTAAATTAAGGTAGGAGGAATTCAGATGTACACGGTAGACTTAAATTGTGATATGGGAGAAAGCTTTGGAGCATACAAAATGGGGAGAGATGAAGAGATTCTGGATTATATTACCTCTGCAAATATAGCTTGCGGGTTTCACGCAGGGGATCCTTCAACAATGCGTAAGACAGTACGTTTGGCACTCGAAAAAAACGTAGGGATTGGCGCACACCCAGGATTCCAGGATTTAACAGGATTCGGAAGAAGAAACATGGATATTTCTCCTCAAGAAGCTTATGACCTTGTTGTATATCAAATTGGTGCATTAGACGCTTTTGTAAAATCGGAAGGCGGAAAACTGCAACATGTTAAACCACATGGCGCTTTATATAACATGGCCGCTAAAAACGAACGATTATCTGAAGCAATAGCAGAGGCAATATATAAAGTTGATCCCGAGTTAGTTCTTTTCGGACTGGCTGGAGGAGAGCTGTTCAAAGCAGGAGAAAAAGTCGGTCTTCGTTCTGCAAGTGAAGTTTTTTCGGATCGGACTTATCAAGAGGACGGCACATTGACATCAAGACGCGAACCGAATGCATTGATTAAGGATCATGAAATGGCAGTTAATCAAGTAATTCGCATGGTTAAAGAAGGAAAAGTTAAATCAACTCAGGGAGGTGACGTATCCATAAAAGCTAATACCATATGCATACACGGAGACGGACCTAGTGCTTTAGATTTTGCTAAATACATATCTAAAGCATTGAGGAATGCAAATATAAACGTGGCAAAGATTAGTGATTACCTGAATTAATTCATACATCTACGAGGAGGCAAACAAATGAAGACGAATAATGCCAGGGTACTGATGGGTGCTGCATTCTTAATGGCGACTTCAGCTATTGGTCCAGGCTTTTTAACACAGACAACGGTTTTTACCGAACAACTTGCAGCAAGTTTCGGGTTTGGATGACAATATTTGGAATAATCATAGTGATCATGATGACTTATATGGGGATCTATGCTTTAATAACTGGTATTCCAAAGTTATTTTAAATATGTGTTAAAAATGACGTCAAATCAAAATTGCCCTCTGATCGAAATCAGAGGGCAAACTTGATCTTTATTCTAATGCACCAATCAATTCTTCAATTGTTGTGGCTGACTGTAGTTTTTCACGAAAGTCTTCATGCATTAATTTTCTCGATAGCTGAGAAAGAATTTGAAGGTGTTCGTTCCCAGCCTGTTCTTCAGGTACCGCAATAAGGAAAACGTGTCTAACTGGGGTACCGTCAAGAGATTCCCAGTCGACATCGCTTGTTACACGGGCAAATGCAAGGCCTGGTTGAGATACGCCGCTTGATTTACCATGTGGAATCGCTACTCCAAATCCAATCCCAGTCGTTCCTTCCTCTTCCCTTTTTAACACTGCTCGCTTGTATGCATCTGCATCATGGACAACGCCCGTTTGCTCCATTGCAGAAGTGAGCTGATCGATACATGCTTCTTTTGATACTGCTTCAATATCAAGTAGTACGTGTTCTGTTTTTAATAAATCTGTTAGTGCCATTAGAAATCACCCCTTAGATGTTTTGGTCATTCTGTGTTCTATAAAGGACAAGATGCTACCTCAAAACACCGCAACATTTTGTCACATACCCGTTAGCTTGCAACGTCATTTGAATTAGAGGAGTTTGTATTAACTTTTGATTCTACCGTCTTCTTCAATGATACAACCATTATCGCTGTCACAATCGTACCGACAAGGATGGCTAGAGCATAAGGTAGTAAATTGGTTACTGCATTCGGAATAGCAAGGACGAAAACACCACCATGTGGAGCTTTTAAACCAGCTCCAAATAACATGGAAAGCGCTCCGGTAACGGCTGAACCAACCATTAAGGATGGGATCACACGAAATGGATCTGCTGCTGCAAATGGAATGGCTCCTTCTGTGATAAAGGAAATTCCAAGTACACCTGCTGCCTTCCCTGCATCTCGCTCTTCTTTCGTAAATTTGTTTTTACGAATTAATGTTGCCAACCACAAGCCGAGTGGCGGTGTCATTCCAGCAGCCATAACTGCTGCCATTGGTGCATACAAATCACTTGCAAGTAGTCCTGTTGCAAATGCATATGCTGCTTTGTTTACTGGACCACCCATATCAAACGCCATCATTGCACCCAGGATCAACCCAAGGAAAATGGCATTTCCAGAGTTTAACCCTTTTAGCCAATTTTCTAGTCCAGTCATGATTGATTCAATTGGTGTTCCAATTACGTAAATCATTAATAGACCAGTAACTAATGTTGCCAAGACCGGAATAATTAATATTGGCTTTAAGCCTTCTAAATTTTTCGGAAGTTGAATTTTATCTTTGAAAAATTTCGCGACATAACCTGCTAAGAAACCAGCAGCAATTCCGCCTAAAAATCCAGATCCACCACTTGAGGCAAGCATACCACCAACTAAGCCAGGAGCTAAGCCAGGCTTATCTGCAATCGAATAGGCGATGAAACCAGATAAAATTGGAACCATTAACGCAAATGCGGAGCTACCACCAATTTGCATGAGAGCTGCAGCTAAACTTCCCTCTTCTTCGGCTGCATTAATACCAAACATAAATGATAATGCAATCGCAATTCCACCAGCAACAACAAGTGGGATCATCGCAGAAACACCATTCATCAAATGTTTATATGGCCCTTTTCGCTGAGCACTGCGCTCTTTTTTCGCTTGCTGTACTTGCTCCACATAATCTTCAGCAGAAGTAGCTTTTTTTGCCAAAGCTTGATCGATTAAATCAGCAGCACCTTTGATCGCTTCTCCAACCGACGCATACACCACAGCTTTTCCTGCAAAACGACTCTCACCAGCATCGGTGTCTGCAGCTAGAATAATGGCATGAGCGTCACGGATTTCCGTTTCCGTTAATTCATTTTCTACCCCTACGCTGCCTCTCGTTTCTACTTTTATATCGACACCTTTTTCACCCGCAGCTTTTTCGATCGCTTCCGCTGCCATATACGTATGTGCAATTCCTGTTGGACAAGCTGTTACTGCCAAGATCTTTTTTTCCATCTTGAAAACCTCCCTTATTGAGATAAATTAATATAATTGCGACGTCTGCACTTTTGATAAAGCATCTCTTACTTCTTTCAAAGAACAGACGTTAGTACCTGATTTTGACGCGGTGATCGTGCCCGCAGTTGTCGCCCAAGCCGCCATTTCTGAAAATGAAAAATGATTACCATACGCATAGGCAATGGCTGCTACCATCGAATCTCCAGCACCAACTGTACTTTTAGGTGTGATCGAAAATGGTTTCACATGACAGCCATCATTTTCCGTTAAAAAGATTGCTCCTGCCTCACCCATCGAGACAATAACGAGTTCGATACCGCGACCGATCAACCTTTTCCCAGCCTCCACGACAGCTTCTACATTGGGTAGCTTCTTGCCAATATATTTCTCTAATTCATAGAGGTTGGGTTTGATTGCAAAGGGCTTAGCATCTATGCCATGTTTTAGAACTAGACCATCTGCATCTAAGATCGTCTTAACTCCTTTTTCTTTTGCCAAATGAATGTAATTAGAATAGACCTCCGCTTCCATCTCGTTTGGAATACTGCCACTTAAAATAAGAAAAGATGCATTGTCCATTAGGTTGGATATTTTTTCTTTAATTTGTTGTTTATCTTCTATCGATACGGTAAATCCAGGTTCATTAATTTCGGTCGTTTGTTTCGTTTGCTCATCAACGATTTTCAGGTTTGTTCGTACTTCACCATCCACTTCTACAAAGTCGGTAGCAATTCCAAGTTTCTCGACTTGTTTCTGTAATTTTTTCCCTAGATCCCCTCCAATCAACCCTGAAGCAATGACCTTCGTATTGAATTGTTGAAGTACTTTCGCTACGTTGATCCCTTTTCCACCTGGATCTACTTGAACTGCATTTGTAATTCTATTTAACGCCCCTAATTGAAAATTGGGTAACATAACCGTTTTATCCATGGCAGGATTTAATGTGATGGTAATGACTGGTTGCATTTAATCGTCCTCCTGTGCGGTTACAGTGTGCACTTCTACCCCTCGTTTTTGTAATTCTACTAAAATATCGGTTGGTGCTCCTTCCGTTGTAATGCAATGATCTATTTGATCGATCATACCAAACTTAGCAAAGCTAATACGCTGAAACTTGCTATGATCTGTCATCACAATTACCTGTTTTGATTGTTCGATCATTTTCCGTTTCGTTGCAGCTTCCGTTAAATTAGGTGTCGTTAACCCCTCGTTAAGATCCAAACCATTTGTCGCGATAAATGCTTTATCAAAATGAAGGTTACTTAAACAAAGCTCAGTCAATGGCCCAACAAGTGCGAGCGTTTCTGTCCGAAGCTTTCCCCCAGGAACAATGACTTCTAAGTTCGGGTAATTTTCTAATTCTTTTGCAAAAACAACGGAATTCGTAACAACTGTTAATTGAGATAATTTTTTAATCTCATCAACAAGTGGTTTTGTCGTCGTTCCTGAATCGATCAGAATCGAATCCCCTTCTTGAATGAATTGAACAGCATACTTTGCAATCGCTTTCTTTTCGCTCAAAAAACGAATGGATTTCTCTGAGAAAGTCGGTTCAAAGGTAACACTTTCCTTTGCAATGGCGCCCCCATGCTGTCTTCTCAGCATTTTCATTTCTTCTAATTCCTTCAGATCCCGGCGAATAGTAGATTCTGAGACTTCGAATTTCTGGCATAGTTCTAGAACGGATGCTCTCCCGTTTTCTTCTACATAACTCACTATTTTTTGCTGCCGCTCTTCTCCATATAACACGTTGATCACACCCTGCTAGATTTTCTACTTTGATGATCTATTGATTATTTGTGATTGTTTATGATTAATTATGATTTTATATGATTATAAGCGCATTGTCAATGACTGTTTATGATTTTTAAAATAAGGATGCTAAATCATGAGCAAGTGAAGGAAATCCAACATCCGTCAGAAAAGACATCCAAATCCCACCTCTCCTTCCCCTTTTTTGCTCATTTATGATCATTTATGAAAGTACGGTAGCACATTTAACAAGAAAAGGAGGGCGTATGCCGCCGCTCCTTAGTTAGATTATAATTGAATGTCGAACACGCTTCGCTCTACGATGCGTGCTTGTTTTTTGCAACGATGTCACCACCTGCTGAGAAAGATGCATTTTGTGTGATGATGGCATCGATTGCTTGGTTAACTGCCACTGGTTCCGCTAGTTCTACTGAACTTTCCAATGAAATGGTTACCGCTTGTTGTCCTGATTAAAGAATTTAAGCTCCAAGGTTTTCAGTTGCTTTACACCCCCTCTTGTTCAAACGTTTGATAAACTTCTTACACCTATGTGATTACAGAGTCGTTGTCACGCTCAATAGACTGAAGCGGACGTTGCTGCAATGGAACTAGTGCGTTAGTAATTACAAAAAGCTGGATTGCTGTTGCAGCTGTTTTGACATTGTTAAATGACTTTGTCTTGAGGATCGTGTTGAATCCACACCATCCTGCAATACAAGCTGCAACCGGAATCAACCTTTGTTTCTACCGCCATATCTCTCACCCCCTATCACTTTTATAATCGAAAGGAAGAAGGTGGGAGGTGTGTATGTTTGGTAGTTCCAATATAAATTTCATACTAGATCTATCTGATACTAGTGGTCATACAAAAGGGAAAGAAGAACATTCTCAAAATAGTTTAAAGAACAAATTGTCTTGCTGCACCTTTCAGGTAAACTCAGAAGTAAAATTATCAAAGAATACGAGCTGACTCCATCTGCCTTTGATACGTGGGTACACCGACGTATACGTATTATAAAGAATGTGATACATATGGCAAGAAGAAACGGTAAAAGATTAATTGGAATCAAAAATACCAAGGAGTACACGATCTAGATAATGAGAACTCCTTATGCCAAATTGATTCAATAATAAGGCATAATCATCACGTTTTTTAGTCCAGACACCCTAGAATAATCGAGAAGAAATGGTTATGACAGTGGTCACTGGTGTATTGGTAATTCTACAAGATAGAAAATATTATTCCCTTACCCCTTATATTGGTGGTCTTTGAAGGAGAAGGAGAGACGAACCCTTGCAAAAAAAGGTGCCTTGTTTGTATATAACAACAAGCACCTTTTCACCTAACAGAATTTAAACCTCTTCACTCACATCTTGTAAGAAATGTTTTGTTCTTTCCTCTTTAGGATTAAAAAATATTTCTTGTGGACTTCCTTCTTCAACAATTACACCGTCATCCATAAAGATCACCCTATCCGCAACATCGCGTGCAAATGCTACTTCATGCGTTACGACTACCATTGTCATTCCCTCTTTTGCCAGATCCTTCATGACTTGAAGTACTTCTCGGACTAGCTCAGGGTCTAAGGCAGACGTTGGTTCGTCGTATAACATCACCTTAGGTTCCATGGATAGAGCGCGCGTAATGGCGACTCGTTGCTGTTGACCGCCCGAGAGTTGGGCTGGGTAATGGTCCATACGATTCGCTAAACCGACCTTATCTAGTAAGGACACGGCTAATTCTTTCGCCTTATGTCGATCCATTTTCTTGATGACAATCGGCCCTTCCATAACATTTTCAAGAGCCGTTTTGTGGGGGAATAAATTAAATTGTTGAAAAACAAAGCCTGTATTTTGACGGAGCAACCTAATGTCCGTTTTTCTCTTTTCATGGCTGGCTTCCACTTTATTTCCCCCAAGTGATACAACACCAGCATTTGGTTCCTCCAAAAAAGTGATACAACGTAGAAGGGTAGATTTTCCTGATCCGCTTGGTCCCATGATGACCACTACCTCGCTTTTATTTACACGCATATCAATCCCTTTTAGAACAGGATTATCATCGAAACGTTTACTTATATTTTCAAGCTTTATGATCTCCACATTTTTCTCCCCTTGTACCCATTATTAGGATACGGTTATTGAATCCGAACGGCAGTTGCGAATAATGGTATCCTATACGACGTGTTTGGAGGTTCTTTTTTCAAGGTTATCTAAAACTACTGTAAAGAATGTGATAACTATCCAATAAAGAGCTGCTGCCAATAAATAAATCGTTAAAGGCTCAAACGTTTTCGTAATGATGAGCGTAGACATCTGTAGCAATTCAGTTACTGTAATAACAGATATCAGTGAAGTATCCTTAATTAAAATGATATAGGTGTTCGATAAAGTGGAGTATCTCACAGAGGGAGAGGGCAAGTCTAACTCCCTATAATGTATAATGGCACATATATCTTTTAAACAGGTATAATTTTGTGTATAATGTAACTATAATAAAAAGACTGGACGCTGCGAACGCCCAGTCGAGTTGCAACATACATGCCGCATGAAGAGCGGCTAGCCTTAATGTAGGTAGTTTTTTGCAAAAAAAGAAGTAGCTACTCCACATTCTTTAGCCAAGAGCGGTGGAAGAGGTTACTTCTTTTTTCTATTGGTGACAAGTGCGATAATAGCTACAACAGCTGTTAAAAGTGTAGCCAAGAAAATGCCAAATTGAAATAGCATGTTCATTGCTTCGTATGTCACCATCTGCAACACCCCCTTTCTAACAGGGAGTGCCAACTGCCCACCCGCTTTATGTAGTTGCTATGTTGATTGTAGCAATTCCAAAGAAATAAATCTATAAAAATACCATAGGAGAGCAGGTTTTTTTCTTATAACCTGCTCTCCCTTTTCTTTTTAAACTACGATATTTCATTCTCGGATGGTGATAGTTTTTTCATATTTATAGAAACAAGTAAATCGACGGAAAACTCTGGTAGTCCCACTATTTGTACAATCTGCAAGAAGCCAGTCTTAGACAAAGTAAAGACGTACTGTTTATCAAATAAAAAGTTTAATGGAAAGATTTATTGTTACGATCATCAAAAAGCGGTTCGATAAAGTGGGAGTATCTCACAGAGGGAGAGGATCAATCTTACTCCCTTCCCTTCATTCTACATCCTCTGTCTTATCAAAGAACTTCAACTGGAACTGAAAACCTTCATAGCTCATTGCCATCTTACCTAACTGTTCCCATGTATATGGCTTTCCATCGATCACAACCATTGGACAAGACTCAGATCTTTCATCATAATCAATTAGACCAACAACATGGTCATTCACGATCGAATGATACTTCTGACCATTCGCAAATGTTCCAACCTTTGTATACTGTATAGAAATACCTAGTTTTACTTTATCCACTAATTGTTGAAATAGTTCCGTTTGATTACAGCCCAAATCGCCGTGTACGGCAAAGCTGTATCCATACTGTATATTTTCAGTTGCTTCTATGAAGATACCATTTGGAAAAATACGCTGCTCTACCTTGAAGTCCCGCCTGATCCCATTAACGTCGTATACAGATATCTCCTGTGGTTGCGACTCTAACTCAACACCAACCTCTTCGGAAATCCTATCATTAAAACAATTTCTACATATTATTTCCTGCGAATCATCATTGTTGGTTAAAGTTATATTCGCCTCATTTTTCTTACACACATCACACATGTCCATTGTCATCACCCTTATTTATTATTACTATAATTCACAATAATATCAAGACTATAAATCTAAAAAACAGTCCATAAAGTGTAAAAAAGGGCTTTTGCCAATATATATCGAAAAATGATACATGCCCACGATTCTTCATATATTTCCCCGGAAATAATCATTATTTGCGGTAAGGTTTATGATGAGTATTATCAATCGGAAAAGTCACTAACACTATCCTAATGTGTAATAGTCAATCTCCACTCGAGCATTACCTTACCGAACTTGAGCGATTCGCCCCTACCAAATGTCAAGTTCGGGTAAACTCTGTTCGGCATGTTTTCTCATGCTAAAAAACTCATAATTTTCGAGTTAACACAATAATATATATCGTAATCGTTAGAAGAATGAAAGTAGTACCCATTCCTATTCCTATCCATCCGAAAGAAACATTTAAAAAATGTAGAATGGTTGCTCCTAAAACAACCCCTGCAATGATCGCTGATAGAGTCCAGGTAGATACTTCTTTTATTAAATGCTTGATAACTGCTCCCCTTGTCCACCCAATCGTTCGATACATAGTAAACTCACTTTTTCTTTCCAAGAATAATGCATTTAAGCTTTCGGTTACACTAATCACTCCTAATACAAAGGTAACTACCAAAATAGATAGTTGAAGCCATAATGTTTGATTATTTGTAAATTCTCCTAAAAAGGTAACAGATGCCTTTTGGAAAGAATGACCAAGCGTAGAGACTTGTATCCCGATTAATAAACTTGATAGTAGCAAAATCATCATAGCAGGAAAAATCAACCTTTTATAATAAAGGATAGAAGCAAAGCGTTTATATGCCTCTGATCTATTCTTTCCTTTTGCTTTTCTTGTTAACAAGTAGGTTACGATTAGCAAAGATAATCCCCAGAGACAGGCTGTTATCCAATACATAGGTTTTGTGGCTTCCAACCCATATAAAAGGAATAATGACACGAGAAAAGAGACAGTTATAAGCAAATATTGTTCCACGCAATTACGAAAATGGATGGTGCTTTTTTTCCAACCGATGGTATATAGTAAGGTGTTCTCATTATGTAGAATGTTTTTTTCATAATTGAATCGAACAATTAGCCATAGTACACTAAACAAAATAAATAAACCCGTTGTTAAAAGTGTGACATAATTCCATGTGCTTGTTAGCTCTTGTGCTACTCCTAGTGTTGTCCATGGCTCAACCACCTTGCCAATACCCTCTACATCTAATGTCAACTCTTTAAATGAAGAACCTGCTACAACATCTACCTCATAACCCTTTTTTAATAGATTCGTAGCTACCTTACTTATTTTTTGTTGGGCAGCTTCATCATACTTTTTAATACCTGCTACTTTTACACGTATAGCATCAATCGGCTTGTCTCCTTTTATCAACTCTGCGGCTTCTAGTGTTGTTACACCACTAGCTGGAGCTGGAATAAAGCTACCAGGAATCGTAGTTGGAGTCAGTACCTCCCCGTCTACTGTTTTTGCTTGCATTCCTCCATAAATCCCTAGTGGACTTCCAGCAAGTTTGTTTTGTGGGTCTGTTAACGGTGAAAAGGTTCCAACTTGCTCTATAAAGAAAGGAATGTCAAAGGAATCCAACATAGATTCCCCCTTTTTTTCGACTTTCTTATAAGACGGGGGGTCTCCATTTTCCACTAGGTTAACCTGTGGAATGGTATCAAGGTTTTTATATTCAATTCTTGAAGCAGTATAATAGACGGATGTGTTAAACTCCGCTGAATACCTTTTTGCTGTTGTAGGTTTTAAATCTTTGGTTAATTTCAGGGCAGTTCCATTAAAGGGTTTTTGGAATTTTGACAAGTCAACCCGAGTTGTATTAGATTCGACGATTGGTTCGCTCCTCAAGTCCTTTAAAACAGACTCAATATTCACAGAAGAATTCCCCTGCATTATCCAATCATCTTGTTTAAGATCTAGCTTATTCAAATATTCTTCTAACTCTACATCTAAAGTTTCCGTCCTTAATTTTATAGACAAGGGGATCGTTAAGTCACTTCGCTGAAGAACTTTTACAACAGGGGGATCCCCGTAATTATCTAACATTGTTTTAAGCATTGCCGATTCTTGTTTTTTGTTTAAATCTGAAAAATCAATCCCAGTTAGCTTTTGTTCACTCTCTTGATCAATTGCCACTAAAAGGTAGTAACTAGCTGGGATTATAATCAACATAGCTGGACTTGAATATTGTGCTTCACTCTCTACTCTTGTTAAATACTGAACCATTCCAGGTCTGGACTGTTCAAAAAACATGATAGACTTTTGTTCTTTTATCGGATATTTTTTTTGTCCATCTGAGGTGTAAAATTGATAGGTAAATCGGGTAGGATTATCTAATATAGGCAATTCGATAGAAAATTGCTTTCCCCTAAAATAACCAAGGGAAGCAACCGGAGCCGCCACTTCTATCGTTGGGTTCGATTTTATTTCATTCCATTCCTCTATGGATATGCCACCTTTACTATCCCCAATATAATTTTCTTCTACCACCCCTAAAGTTTGTTCTACCTCGGTTCTCGAAGAAGGGGGACGGACTAGCATATCATAGCTTCCCCTTCCAAATTCTTCGATTGTTTCTGTTACTGTTGATTTCGTTTCTTTTGACTGTTGCAAACCAAAAGGAATGAAAACATATAAACAAATGAGAGCAATGAGTATCGTAATTGATGCAATTTTGCGGTGTAGGATGCGATTCCAAGCAATTCGAATCATACACTCACCCCGCCGAGGGTAAGGGATCCGTCCTTTAAGAAATATAATTTATCGCCATGGTCAGCAACGTCTAGGTCATGGGTAACGAGAATAATCGTTTTACCATCCTCCCTTAACTGGCCTAACAAATCAATTATTCTATCACGATTTTCTCGATCAAGGTTTCCTGTAGGTTCGTCACATACCATAACGTCTGGATCTGCAATAAGAGAACGAGCGATCGCCACTCGCTGTTTCTCTCCTCCAGACAAACCCTCTGGTAAACGAGAAAACAACTCCTTTTTTATTCCTATCGACTGTAACAGTGTGACTGCCTTATCATATAATTCTTTCTTTTTACGATCATAAAGTAATGGCAGCATAACGTTGTCTACTACCGAATAATATGGCAAAAGTTTAAAATCCTGAAATACAAATCCAATTGTTTTGCGACGAAAGTCACTCTTAGCTTTATTATGTAATTGGTATAAATCAACGTCATTGTAGTATATTTCCCCCGTATCTGGCTTTAGTAGTCCAGAAATGATATTCAATAATGTTGATTTCCCTGAACCAGATGGTCCTACAATCGAAATCCACGATCCTTTAGGTATCGATAAATCAACGTTTTGAAGAATCACTGTCTTCTGCGAAAGCGATAGGTGCTGAAATGATTTACTTACATTTTTTACTGAGATCATCTTACATCCCCCCAAAAAAAGTTGGTAGTACCCTAGCCCAAAGAGGACTAGGGTAAAATATAACGTTTAGCGCTAAACTTAATTAAATAATAGCAGAAATCTATCATTCCTACACTGAACAAGATGAATCCATAGCTCTAGTTTGAAGTGGTTATGATAACTGCATATTACACAAGTTAATATACCTCTAGAACCTTCCAACAACTTTTATGAAATATTTCCTAGAAGTTGTCTGTGAGGTTACATTTTGTAATACTAGTTTCACAGATTCATGTAGTAAAATGTTTGTTATAATTAAAAGAGTAAGGGGGGATAAATTATATGGAGAAGGACTTAGGGAGTATTATAAAATTGAAGCGAATTCAAAAAGAAATGACGCAAGAAGAATTATGTTATGGAATTTGCACCCCTTCCTATTTAAGCAGAATTGAAAATAATCACGTACACCCAGATAAATCAATCATTAATCTCTTATTCAGCCGATTAGCCATTTCATTAACGAATAAGGATTGGACAAAGTCTGATATCAATAAAAGAATTGAAATATGGTATAAAAGCATGATTGAAAGAAAGAATCACCAAGAAAACGTCTATGAATTAATGCAGTTAGCGGAAGTAACAAACAATGAATCTATGATAAAATATAACATCGTATATAGCAGGTATCTACTCGAAATTGGTGACTTGAACAAAGCTGGTGAAATTCTTCACAGTGTGGGGAATATCATTAAACCAGAGTACAGTAGAAACTACTTTCTCTACACGAGCATAATCATGGGATATTACCATCTAAAAGAAGATTATGATAGTGCATTAAAAAAAGGATTAATACTAACAAAAATCCAAAATTACGATGATTTAGGAAGTAAGTTGGAAGTAGGAATTCTTTATTATAATTTGGCATTAAATTATAGTAAGGTGTATCAAAATGAAAGGTGTATACATTATTGTAATATAGCTTTAGCTATATTCAATAACAATTATTTTTTTGATAGGGCTATTGATTGTCATCTTCTACTAGGCATATCCTATAACAGGTTAGGCTTTTGGACGAAGTCAATACATTCTTATCATTTAACGGAAAAACTAATTTCCTTTCTCCCTAATCAAGATCAATTTCGTTACAAAGGGATGATCTATAATAATATAGGGTATTGTTTTGAAAATCAAGGAAAATATAATGATGCTATCGTATATTACAAGAAAAGCTTAGAACTCAAGAAAAACCCTAGCCATAAACTGCGAACTTTCATTAACTTAATCCGTTCTACAAATGCCCTTGGTGATAAGAAAGCTGCAGAAAATTGGCTTCGGTTAGGATTAGACACTGTTGATAAAAGCTCTCCCTTAAGATATCACTATCAATTACAAATATATAAACTTTTACTACAATCAAAAGAAGTTGATTTTCAGGATATTACTACAATACAGACAGACAGTATCCAGTACTTTCTTAATAATCACATGTGGAAACTGGTTTATGAATATACAAAAGTGTTTGCTCATCTATATGAAGAGCATTCTCATTATAAAAAGGCTAATTCTATGTATAAGTTAGCCCTAGAAGCTAGTACTAAGCTATTTATTAGAAAAGGTGGAGAAAATCATGAAAAAAGTAATTTTAGCAATCTTCCTTACAATTTGGATATTGAATCCATTCTTCAACACGACAAATTACCTAGATAGTACTGCAGACGAAGACTATCCAGGTCCATTAACGGAAGATGGAACAATTGTTTGAACTCTTATCAAATCATCACAATACCCCAGATCTGTTACTGAATGACCTGGGGGTATTGTTTGTTAAGCTATTGTATAAATCTACTTCCCAAACCAATGAATTGGTTGTGGGTCGACGTTACGCAAGATGTGCTTTTGTTCGGTGTATTCTTCTAGTCCGGTTTTGCCTAGTTCGCGACCAATTCCGGATTGTTTGAATCCTCCCCATGGAGCGTGTGGGAAGTAGACGTTGAATTCGTTGATCCATACGGTGCCCATGCGCATCTTGGCAGCGCATCGTTCTGCTTTAGAAATGTCGGTTGTAAACACGCCACCTGCTAATCCGTAGATGGAGTCGTTGGCAAGTTTCACCGCCTCTGCTTCACTACTGAATTTTTCTACGGTGATGACAGGTCCAAATCCTTCCTCTTGTACGACCTGCATGTCCGTTGTGCAGCCAATTAAGACAGTTGGTAGATAGAAGAATCCTTTTTGTAGCTCTGGGCCTTCTGGGCGTTGTCCTCCTACTGCTACATAGGCGCCTTCCTTTTTGCCCGCTTCTACATAGGCTTCAACTTTAGCCAAATGTTCCGCAGAAATGAGTGGCCCCATTTGTGTGTCTTCTGCAAAGCCGCTTCCGAGTTTAATTTTGCCTACCCGCTTTACGAGCTCTTCCACAAAATCATCGTGAATACTTTCTTCTATGATCAACCTTGTACCTGCTGAACAAATTTGTCCAGCGTGGAAAAAGACGGCGTTCATTGCTTGGTCAACAGCTAATTCGAAGTCACTGTCAGCGAATACGACGTTTGGATTTTTTCCACCAAGCTCTAGTGCGAGTTTCTTCACATTTCCGCTCGCTGCCTGCATAATCTTTTTCCCGGTATGAATGCCACCAGTGAAGGATATTAGGTCAACGTCATCATGTTCGGATAATACGGCTCCGACTGTGCCTCCTGCACCAAGCACTAGGTTAGCCACGCCAGCTGGCACACCCGCTTCTTCCATTAGTTCCATTACTTTCATTGTCGTTAATGGGGTAATTTCACTTGGCTTGATCACCAAAGTGTTTCCTGCTACTAATGCAGGCGCAAGTTTCCAGGATGCTTGTAGTAATGGATAGTTCCAGGGCGTGATTTGCCCGCAGACGCCAACTGGTTCATGGACTACTTTACTTACGGTGTTTGGAATTGGAGACTCGATAATCTCTCCACCGTCCTTGTCCGCTAGCTCCGCATAGTAGCGAAATACGCCAGCGATGTCGTCCATGTCTACTACGCTTTCCTCGACTGTTTTACCCGTATCGAGTGATTCTAGTTCTGCTAGTTCCTGTTTGTCACGCTCTATTAGTCTTGCAATCTCCCCGACGATTCGTCCTCGTTCTGTTGCGGGAGTGGTTGCCCAGTCGCCTTGATCGAACGCTCTTCTCGCAGCTGCAATTGCAAGTTTTGCATCTTCTTCGTTGCCCTCCGCGACGGTGGCAATTATTTCTTGATTATAGGGATTGATGATGTCCCGTGTTTCGGCGGTCTGTGCCGACACCCACTGGCCATCAATATACATGCCGTGCTTCATCTTACCTCTCCTTCCTAAGGGCTTACTGATGTCAACCGCCCTAAGCTAACTTACTTTTTTCTTAAGCGAAATCGTTTCAGCAAGCTGAAACATCGGGGAATCAGATGGAGTCTTGACTCCATCTGATTGGAAACTCCCACCTACGTTTTGCTTTGAGGTGGGGGTATAAAACCCTTAAACTATTTAAAGATTAAACGTTCTTTTAAAACAAACTCGTACTATGCGCGGGTTGAACTCTAGACTTCGGATTGATTCGTGCTTTCGCATGGCTGATCGCAACAGGTGCTTCCCCAAATCCAGTAACAATGAGCTTCACTTTTCCGTCATAGGTCGTAATGTCACCTGCTGCATAGATACCTTCAATGTTCGTTTCCATTCTGGAGTTGACCACGATCGAATTTTTCTCAATCTCTAAGCCCCAGTCTTTAATTGGGCCTAAGGCAGAGATGAAGCCATAATTGACGATAACGGAATCGACATCAACAACTTCCTCTAGGTCACCTTTTGTTTCTTGGAGAATGACCTGATGGATCGCCTCTTCGTCACCTACGAAATCTTTAATGTTGTAAGGTGTTCTAACCTTAACACTAGAATTATTTAACTGCTCGACACTTGTTTCGTGGGCACGGAATTTATCGCGGCGATGTACTAGTGTGACCTCCTCTGCGATATCCTCAAGTGTTAATGCCCAGTCAACTGCAGAGTCCCCGCCACCAGCTAATAATACACGTTGTCCTTTAAATTGGCGTAGGTCTTGCACAAAATAGTGTAGGTTCTTGCCCTCGTACTGAGCTGCTTGATCCATTTTTAATCGGCGTGGTTGGAACGCACCAATACCCGCTGTAATAATCACAGTTTTGGAATAGTGAACATCCTTGTCAGTCGTTACGCAGAATAACTGGTCATCTAGTTTTTCCACGTTTTTTACGGACTCCTCAAGGGCCACTTCTGGGTCAAATTGATTCGCTTGTTCGGTTAAGTCGTCAACAAGGTCCTGTGCCAATATTTTTGGACAACCTGCGACATCGTAAATATATTTTTCTGGATATAAGGCTGACAGTTGCCCACCAAGCTGGGGCATACTGTCGATGATTTTGACGCTCATTTGCCTCATTCCACCGTAAAAGGCGGTGAACAATCCAGTAGGTCCGCCACCTAAAATGATCACATCAACAACGTTTTCTTCGTTCATTGTGGTATCCCCTTCTATATTCTATTTGGAGACGACGACGTCATCGCCCTCAATATCTACTTGAAAGCTTGGTAGCTTCACTTTAGGGTCTGCTAGCATTTTTCCGTCATTTTTAATATCGAATTCACGACCGTGCCATGGACAGCGAAGAATTTCACCTTCATGACAGTAATTGTATTCCCCAACAGTGTCCGTTTGGGTAGACGTACCGCAAAGCTTCCCCTTCGACAGGGAGGCACCTTGGTGGATACACTTATTTGTGTAGGCATAAAACTCTCCGTCAAGGGTACGGCACACGACAATTTCGATTCGACCAAGGTTCGACTGCATCATTTCCCCAGGCATAATGTCTTCTTTTTTACAAACTACTTGTTTCATTATTGCTCGCCTCCTTCTTTCTTTGGAAGCTTCGGATAGAAGTTCCTTGCGTTTTCTGAGAAAATTTTCTTGCTTAATTCTTTATCCAAATTTGGCAGCGCACGGTACGGTGAATCATAGTCCCAGTGCGGGTAGTCAGTTGAGAACGAAATAATGTCTTCAGATCCCAATTGATCAAGTAACTGCATAAATTCTTTTTTGCTTAACTCTTCCACTGGCTGTGTCGTGAAGCAGAAGTTTTCCTTAATTACCTGGCTTGGCTTACGCTTTAACCATGGTACTTCGTGACGAAGGTCTTTATACTGCTGATCCATTTTTCTCATGATGTGTGGTACGTGTGTGAATCCACCTTCAATCATCATACATTTAAGGTTCGGGTATTTTTCAAAAACACCGTTGAATACTAGATTCGTAATCATCATAATGTGTGCCGTCGGGATCAACGTGTGCCATTCGATGAAGTAACGCGGCCATTTTCCGTAATAGCTTGGCGGCTCGTTGTGGTGCATTCCGATCATTAGGTTATGACGTTCTGCCGCTTCAAAAATCGGGTGATATTGCGGGTCGCCCCACATGATATCGTCGATTGGTAGTAGGACTTGCACCATTTTCGGATGGTTCCCAACTCTCTCAATCTCTTTTACCGCTGACTCCACTTCTTGAGCTGCAATTTGTATAGAACCATATAGGCGTTCATCTTTTTCTAGCCAGTTTTCGATTTGCCAATCATTATAGGCAGAAGCAAGTGCCGTTGCCATTTCTGGCCACCCGTGCATGGAAGATGGTGACGGATCGAGGGCACCTGTTAGGATGCCGAATTCATGACCGATGTCATCAAGTAGCTGTTCCTGCATAAATTTCAAATCAGTTCCCGGGAGTCCGCCATTTGGTGGCACGGCGTCAGCACGGTCCACACCAGCTACTGTCGGCTGTACGTATGGCAAGTGCTTTTCCTGAATCCACCCACAATTTTCAATATAATGTCTCCACGGGTTATCCAAGTATGGTAATAGGTCCTTATAAAGAACACGTTCGTGGATGTCTGTATCAATGATGGCTAATTTTTGTTTGGACTTTTTTGTTTCCGTTTGAGTTTGCGTTGTACTCATTGAAATTCCTCCTTGTGGGTGCCTGTCACCACCCGAATATTCTTGTTTCACAGGGTATATTTTTTAGATTATCGTGGGCAATATGTTGATTATCATAGCATAGAGGCAAAAAAATCCTCAAAGTCACTGAGTAGCCTTGAGTAGCATTTAGCTCCTTCAGTGAACGTCAGTAATCATCAGTGACGTTCAGTGAGCCTTTTTTAAAACTTTGTTTCTGCGTGGTTCGTGTGATAGGCTTTTGTCTATTAAGATAAGGTCGTTTTTGAAAAGGGTTTTACGAATGGCACTTAAGCAATTAGTCCCTTATAGCTTGAACGATTATCTTGGATAATTGAGCGATTGAGGTGGGAACTAGCGCAAATTAACCATATAATAAAAAGAGAGAGGCATTTTAAATATGCTTCTCCCAGCGACCTCACCGTCAGGGTAGGGGTTGTCAATATTTACTTTTTGTTCTGAAAACCACCCTTAAACTTTCGACGGCTTAGGGTGGTTTTCTTGTTTTCTAACATACTTTTCCGAAAGAAATATGCACCAGTTTCACGCACAATCCCTTTCAAAATTTCTCGAAGAAACGCATAAGCTCGCTAACATCTTCATTAGACTTTTCCACTCACTGTATAGGCAATGAGACTTTAAACTCTGTTCCTTCTCCTTTTGTACTTGTCACATTGATATTCCCACCATGTATTTCAACAAAACCTTTAGCAATAGAAAGTCCAAGTCCTGCACCACCCTCATCACGTTTACGAGAATCATCTATACGATAAAAACGCTCAAAAATAAAGGGGAGTTTTTGCTCATCAATACCAGGTCCTGTATCTTTAAAACTTAGAACTACTGATTCACCTTCCACTTTTACATGAACCGTAACTGTTCCGTTATCAGGAGTATAACGAAGTGCGTTGCCAAGAAGATTAACAACGACTTGGGTCATACGGTCTTGGTCAATTTCGATAAATAGATCATTAGAACTTTTATTTAACTGAAGCTTAATACCTTTTTCGTCTGCAAACCATTCAAACTGGGAAAGAATAGATTCCATAAAACCATTAATTTCTGTTCGTTTTTTGTGAAGTGACAATGTTTTAGACTCTGCAAGACTAAGTTGCTGCAAGTCATTGACCAGTCTTGAAAGACGATATACTTCATCACTTACGTTTAAAATGACTTCTTCTGTTGCTTCAAGGGCACCAGCTTGGATTGACTCTAATTTTGCTCGAATAATAGCAAGAGGAGTTCTTAGCTCATGGGCAACATCCGCCACAAGAGATTTGCGTATATGTTCTGTTTTCTCTAATGTCTCTGTCATCTGATTAAAAGCATCACCAAGCTGTTTGAATTCATCTTTTGAATCAATCTTTACCTGGTATTTAGTATTGCCTTTTGAAACATGTTCAATGCCTGATACGAGCTGTGAAAGAGGGCTAGTTATTTTCTTAGACAGAAAGAATCCAATGATTAAAGTTATTATGCCTGCAAATAGAAAACCGAGTAGAATTGTTAAATTAACCGATTGGACAAATTGCTGTTCAATACGAGAAACAGAAGCACTTTTAATTGGATACGCTTTAAAAGTCCCAATCGTTTTTCCTTCGATGACTATAGGTTCCGTTACTGAAGAAGCATTGTTCTCCATGTTTTTCGGTGTTGTATTTGCAACTATTTCCCCAGCGGTATCTGCTATGATGATTCCAATAGTTTCATCCTGATTACCCATCATTTTTCCCATATTCATCATTATTCGATTTGAACTTTCCAGAAATTGATCCACACCTTTTAGGGAGCCCGTGGAATTATAATAAGAGATGACTGTTTGCTTCATCATGTCAATCTTCATTTCGTCATTTTCCGATAGATAATTTTCAAATATCTTCTCAACACGGGTTTGAAAAAATAGAGATTGAAATAGCCCCATAAATATAATGACAGTAGTCAATGAGATGAGGATCTTACCTCTCAGTTTCATGCTTCCACCCCAAAACGGTAACCTATTCCGTAAACTGTTTGAATGGATGCAGAAGACCCGAGCTCTGATAGTTTTCTTCTTAAATTGCTAACATGGGTATCGATAGAGCGTTCATAATTAACAAACGCTTCACCGATGGCAATGTTCATCAATTGTAATCTGCTGTAAACCCGCCCAGGTTTTTCAGCCAGTGTAGTTAAAATTTTGAATTCTGTTGGGGTTAAATTAGCCTTTGTGCCATGGACATAAACCTCGTATGTATTGAGGTTAATTTTAATATCTGCTTGCTGAATCCACTCATCTTCTGCTTGTTCATTAGTCGTTCTCCTTAGGACTGCCTTCATTCTAGCGACAACTTCGCGTAAACTAAATGGTTTTGTAATATAGTCATCTGCACCCATTTCAAGTCCAAGTAGCTTATCGACCTCATCTGTTTTAGCTGTTAGCATAATGATGGGTATGCTGTTTTTAGCCATTCGCAATTCGTGCAATGTTTCATATCCATCCTTTTCAGGCATCATAACATCAAGTAAAATGATGTCTACTTTTTGATTTTCCTCAAGGAGACGTAACGCTTCATTACCATTGCGAGCACTCAATGTTTGATAACCTTCGTTTTGTAGAAAAGTTGAAATGGATACTCTTAATTCATCTTGATCTTCGACGACCATAACAGTTTTTTCCATCAAAAATGTTCCTTTCATATCCACTTGTATTATTTGTTGTTAAAGACGACATAAACCTTGATAAAAATTTATCAAGGTTTATTCTCTAGTTCATGTAGTCGTTGTCTGTACTCCTCAGTATCGATTTCTCCTCGGGAATATCGCTGTCTTAGTATTTCAACTGCTTTGTCGGTTTGATTTGATTTATCTTTATTTTCAGATGACAATTTCTGTATCGCTAATACAATTAACCAAATAACAAGACCCCAGAAAACTAACATAAAAATCCCACCAACCATCATCATTGGGAAACCACCTCCAAGACATTCCGTTCCATTGTTCCACATCATACGAACAGCTCCTTTATCATCCTATTCATTTAGAATAATCGAAAGCCCCGTTACAAGCAAACATTCCCGTATTATTCACCATCATTTCAATGTTGTCCACTCATGGAAAGCAACATCTCGTTTTGTTGCTCTGTTGTGATGAGCCACGGAAAAACAAGCCATTTAAGGAATACAGGCTAAGGCCGCCACGTCCTGTGGCAATGCCTGCATGACCCACATCGTGTGGGTCCGAGATGCGCAGCCTATCATTTGGTGACTTTTTGAACAACCTCTTATTAACAATATAACCGACAAATTTTCAGAACTTATCAGGAGAATGTTAAGAAATTGTTAAGATTAAACGAACTCGTTTCAACAAGCTGAAACATCGGGGAATCAGATGGAGTCCGACTGCAGGAAAAACCGAGGGTATTAGGAGGCGGGATAGACAAAAGGTCAGTTTACAAACAAATGGCTAGCACCATTACTATTGTGGCGCTAGCCTAAATCTTTTTCTAATGACAGCCGCTAAGTAGCAAAAGCATGACTAAAAGAATTGAGATTAAACCTATTCGCGACATAGAAACCCCCTCCATTTAGTTTCTTATATAAGTCTATTATGGAATAAAACTAAAATGATTAAATTCTTAATCCATCCTTTGTTTAAGGTAAGTGTGGCTGAAATTGTTCTTATTTTTATCCGGGAATAATCGACTAACTACAATGTTTCTATACACGTGAGAAAAAACATCTCATTTATTGTTTTTTGCTTTTACAACAAAAAAAAGACCTTTATAATAATATTTTAAATCGTTAATCGAAAGCTCTGACTGTTCTATTACATTCACTGTCTCACGATTAAGATGACAACCATCACAAATCCTTTTCCACAAAGGTGTTAGAATGTCTTGGGTCTTTGCTAGGATAGCGTTTTCCATTTTTACATGTTCAAAGAACAATACTGTCCCGCCAGGTTTACAAACTCTTGCAATCTCCTTTAACGCCTCTACCGGATCAGGTATTGTACAAAAGACTAGTGTTGAGACAACAGAGTCATATGTATTATCTGCAAAGGGCAGTTTCTCTGCACCTGCTGTATATATTTGAATTGGGACATTCGCGTTTAACTCTCTTGATCTTGATCTATCCCGCATCAATTGATTTGGTTCAATAGCATCTACTTTACTGGCCTTTTTATAATAAGGAAAATTTACACCAGTTCCAGAACCTATTTCCAGAACCCTACCAGTAGCTTGTTCAAGAAGCTCTTTTCTTATGGCTTTGAATTTGCCCTGTTCGAGAGGTTTCATTGCCAAGTCATAAAATGTTGGGAACAATTTCCCCATATGATCACCTCATTACAAGACAAAGACCTCCTAACAAGTGAGGCCCAATGTCTTGTTATTCATTTACTCAACTGTTTGAAGTGTTGAAGTTTATCTTTTAATGATTGGACTATTTTGTTGTAGCAACAGTTTCCTTTTTTATCCATGGTGATTCTAGCTCAATACCTGCATCTTTTAACAAGTTATATACAGGGCATCTCCGAATTACTTCTTCATTCAATTGCTTTAAACGGTTATCGCTTTCATCTGTATCTATAATTACTTTAAATGTGACTTTCTGAAAATGTGGCGATACTCCCTCTACACCATTCATACCTCTTAAATCTAACAACCCTTCGTTTTCAAATTCTATACCTGTATAGCTAAAGTTAAGTTCCTTGGCAATCATTTCAATCAAGACTAAAGTACACCCAGACAACGAGGCTAACACATATTCAACTGGATTTGGACCTTGATCTGACCCTCCCAATTCTTCAGGCTCATCTAAAACAATTGGATCAAAATCTCGAACATAAACTTTTGTTCGAACTCCCTCTTCCCATTTACCTTTCGTTGATACTTTTACTATCTGTTCCTCACTCATAACAATTTCCTCCTTGTTTTTTAAAGTTACCTAACAAAAAAATCCCTTCTAAAAAGAAGGGATTTTTGCAAAAACAGAACGAGAATACCCTTCTTATCTTTGGAATGCACAAGCATTCGCACTGAAATTGGCACCATACATTAAACATGCGGTTGCCGAGGTGTCACAGGGTCAGTCCCTCAACCTCTCTTGATAAGAATTTAACTAATTTTAATTTTAAAATAATTAAAACAAATATAAATTATATTGTCAATATTTTTTTCTAAGCGAACTCGTTTCAGCAAGCTGAAACATCGGGGAATCAGATGGGGGCCTCCCCACTAAATAAGACAATGGTTGTTTTTTCTTTCAGTTCTTCCATAATATCTTTCATTTTTATACGTTTACCCCTATATGTATATTAAAATTTAAAAAAATATAAACTGTTTTTATGAAGTTTATTTTAAATGCGCCCTAAATACCCGTACAGGTATGTTAACAAACAAAAAAATAACTGTCAAGACGTATAAATTTCATTACGCTGTTTTCCTTAATAAAAAGGATGAAGGCTGTCTCTTTAGCAAAACAGCCATCTTTACTTATCTACTCTTTACTAATAAATTAACGGCTTCTTGAATAAGTTCTTCTGTATCTTCGCCTCGTTCCATTTGGAGACGAACACATTCCTCTAGGTTTGAACTTACAACCACACCTATTGCACGATCTAACGCAGAACGGACAGCTGACATTTGTCCAACGAGATCTTTACATTCTTTTCCCTCTTCCATCATTTTTAAAACACCTCTTACTTGTCCTTCAATTCGTTTCATTCTGTTTTTGATTTGGTCATTGTATTCCATTTTAAAACCTCCATTTTATCGATTATTTTATCCATTCATTTATGTCCAAATAATTTCTTTATTTACACCATAATATATATACCCCTATTAGTATTATAACATGTGTTCATACAAAAACCAAAGTTTAAATTCACATAAAACAATTACTTTCATAGCAGAAGAAATCTTTTTATACTATAGCCAACTAGTTTGGACACTATAAAATCACTTAAAACGAAAATCCACAAAAAACCCTAACCCAAGTGGGATTAGAGCTTTAATTTAACTTATGAATCGTAACATTATCTTTTTGCACATAGCCGATTCTGCCAGATGCATCCACTCTCCACCAGTTGCCATAATCGGATACAATCGGATACGTTTTGCCATTTGCAATTGTTGCAAATGGAACTAGAGATCCAGATGTATTGTCATAAACCGCCACATCCTGTGCTGCTGTAAAAAGTTTACTCGTTTGTTTATAGCCTGTGTTTAAACTTTTCAAGTTCGGTTGTGAAACGGGACTAGTTGACGATTTCAGTACATACCCATAATACTTGCCAAATTGAATTCGATGCCAGTTTCCATAGTCACTGACCCGAGGATAGATTTGTCCTTTTTCTAATGACCCAACCTGCACAAGACTGCCAGAACGATTGTCGTATACTGGCAGGTTGTTTACATTGACTTTAAAATAAGATGTGTTTTCCGTAAATTGTTGTCGGACTTGGCTCTTTTGCACATAGCCGATTCTGCCAGATGCATCCACTCTCCACCAGTTGCCATAATCGGATACAATCGGATACGTTTTGCCTTTTGAAATTGTTGCAAATGGAACTAGAGATCCAGATGTATTGTCATAAACCGTTACATCCTGTGCTGTTGTAAAAAGCTTACTCGTTTGTTTATAGCCTGTGTTTAAACTTTTCAAGTTCGGTTTTGAAACGGGACTAGTTGACGATTTCAATACATACCCGTAATACTTGCCAAATTGAATTCGATGCCAGTTTCCATAGTCACTGACCCGAGGATAGACTTGTCCTTTTTCTAATGACCCAACCTGCACAAGACTGCCAGAGCGATTGTCGTATACTGGCAGGCGGTTTACGTTCACTTTAAAATAAGATGTGTTTTCCGTAAATTGTTGTTGTACTTGGCTCTTTTGCACATAGCCAATTCTGCCAGATGCATCCACTCTCCACCAGTTCCCATAATCGGATACAATCGGATACGTTTTGCCCTTTGCAATTGTTGCAAATGGAACTAGAGAACCAGATGTATTGTCATAGACTTCCACATCTTTTAAAGGGGTAAAGAGCTGATTACTTTGTTTGAACTGACTGTTGTTTAGGTTACTTAAATTATGTTGGTTAACGGGTTGAGTGGAACCTTTGTACACATATCCGTAGTATTTTCCAAATTGAATTCGATGCCAATTCCCATAATCACTCACTCGTGAGTATACTTGTCCTTTCTTTAGTGTCCCCACCTTGACAAGTTCACCAGTACGATTATCGTAAACAGGAACTGCTTGCTCAACCACCCTAAAGAAACGATCTTCTACGTTAAATGGCCGATCAACTAAAGAAAAACTTTGAATGAAACCGTACCCGTACAGAGGGTCTTTTCCAGGAACGCCTAAATCTAAGGCCTTTTCCTGCATAATGTTTCGGATGTTGGTTGCTTGTAATGTTGGGTACGCTTCTTTTAATAACGCTAAATATCCTGATCCATAAGCTGTTGCCATGGACGTCCCACTCATCTCTGCAAACCCATTATTTACGTAAGTACTATTAATATTAACACCTGGTGCGACAATTTCTAACGTTGCTCCTGTTTTTGAAAAGGTAGGAAGTTTATAGTTTGAATTTACAGCGCCCACCGCAATAACGGAAGGGTATTTTGCAGGGTATGCAATTGTTCCGTCTTGTTGCCCATTATTACCTGCGGCCGCAACTACTAATATTCCTTTTTCATATGCTTCATTGATAAGCTCTTCTATATAATCAACGGATTCTCGGAATTCAAAGCTTAAATTGATGATGTCCATATTATTTTGGATTGCCCAGTCGATCGCAAGGGCAAGGTCAATCGTTGAACCTTTTCCATTTGAATCCATTGCTTTTAAAGCGTAGATCTGTGCATCAGGGGCAACTCCTACATATCCATAATTGTTATCCAATGCCGCAATGGTTCCAGCTATGTGTGTACCATGGCCGTTGTCATCATCATAACTGGATGTGTAACTGACAAATGACTTCCCTCCTGAAATGTTTAAGTCAGGATGATCATTAGAAATTCCAGTGTCAATAATCGCTACTTTCACTCCCTTTCCCGTGTAACCTTCATTCCACAGAATCGGTGTATTAATGCTATTAATCCCCCAGTCTGTTAACTGACCGGTGACAGACGCCGTTGAGTCTTTTTGCACTTGCAATACAGAAGGAGCTTTTTCAATACCTGTCACTTTAATAGATGGAATCATCGCAATTACTGCCGGCAAAAATCGGAATTGTTCCTCTATGTACCCACCTTGATTTTCAATTACAGACTCGTTTACTTCGTTATTAAATGTAACAACAACACGGGTGTAATCCATTTGTTCGGCTTGTACTAAATGATTTTGAGTAAATACAAGCAAGAAAAAAAACAAAAAAGAAAGGATATGTTTCAAATGACTTCTCCTCAAGACTGATGTATTGATAAAAATGAATCCTTTTTAGATATGTAAATAGGAATGATTTTAGAAAAAACCTCACACTTTCATTATCTATTATTCTACAAAATTTGCAAGTATCTATCGAGGTGTATTTAATTTTTTTCACTCTAAGTGCGTATCAAAAAGTCGACAAATTAGAAGCAAGCAGGTCGAGGCGGCGCTGTTTTGAGTAACGGAGCGAAAGCTTGTTGCTTCGAAAGCATTACCTCGCACGAAGAAAAAGTGTTCTTCTTTTTCTAAGGATATGCTTTTAATACGTGAGTAACGGAAAAACAAGCCAACGAAGAGATGCGCCGCTTATCATTTGGTGACTTTTTGAACAACCTCTCTAAGCAAGTTGTTTGAAATCGGTCATTTTCGCTCATTATACTGATAAGGTAACTATCAAGATAAAGGAGGGATCGACAGAGATGCAGGCAACAGATATGAAAGAACACATTAAGGAATTCCGCCAGCCTGCCTACACCATTGACTCTATGTTTGTGAATCGATGGTCTCCTCGCGCTTTCCAGGAAAAGGATGTACCTGAAGACACGCTAAAGAGCATTTTGGAAGCAGCACGCTGGGCTCCATCTGCCATGAACAAACAACCATGGCGTTTTATTCTTGCTCGGACTAAGAATGATCAAGAACTTTTTTACACGTTCATAATGGAAGGCAACTTAAAATGGTGCAAAAAGGCTCCTGTCTTAATAGCCATTCTATCGGAAAAATCAACTGGATCACACGCGTTTGATACTGGTACAGCATGGGGCTATTTGGCCTTACAAGCAGCCCAAAAGGGATTAGCTGCACATGCAATGGGTGGATTTGATAAAGAAAAGGCGCGCGAAGTATTGAACATACCCGACGACTATGCTATCCATGCGATTGTGGCACTTGGGTATCAAGGAGACAAAGAGGAATTGCCTAATGATTTACAAGAAAGAGAACAGCCATCTGACCGTAAACCAATAGAAGAAACTGTTTTTGAAGGTACTTTCAGAATATAACCAAACCGTTAGCGAACAGTCTATGAGCTGTTCGCTAATTTTTTCTAAAAGTAAAAAGTTAGGTTTGAATTACATACATTACACGATTCATGTTATAATGTATATGAGGTGATGGTTCTTGAATAAAGAAAAGATGGTTAGAAAACAGATATATCTAGAACCCAAGCAGGATAAATTTATAAAAAAATTGGCTACTGGACAAGGGAAAACGGAAGCTGAAATTATTAGAGAGGCGATTGAACATTATTTAGTAAGTGGAAAAAGCGATCTAAGCGACCCTCTTCACAAGCTGTTAGGCATGGCAAAATCTCAGGTTAAAGATGGTTCCCTTAAGCATGACCAATATATATACTTAGAACAGAAAGAGAATTTCGATGAAGAAAGATAAAATATTTATAGATACAGGTGCTTGGATTGCATTAATTGATGAAAATGACAATTATCATGATCATGCTGTTTCGTATTACCAACACCTTAATTCATCTGTTCAAAAGTTTTCTTCTACCTATGTCATCTCAGAAACCTATACTTGGCTACGTTACCAATTGGGATTCTCATATGCTTCTCAGTTTCTATCCATCATACGTGAGGCATGTTCAATGAACACGATTACATTAATGAAAGATGAAGATGCTCTATTAGAACACGCGGAACAACTGTTATTAGATTTTCATGATCAAAAGCTGTCATACGTAGATGCAGTAAGTATGTCAATGATGAATCTTAGTGGTATAACAAAAGTGTTTGGATTTGACCACCACTTTTACCTAATGAAATTTGAACTACTTCCTATGTAAAAGCCTGTACTAAGCAAATACTGAAGATAGTTTTAACATGTTTACTAACACTTCACATAACTTGAAAAGGTAAACATTCCTCATTTTTTGATTCGAGGGGACATATCCCAGCCCTAGCTAGGAAGAGGACCATATCCCCCGCTTCAGAAAGGATCATTTACTTTTCATTCAACTTACTTTCTTTACTGATGTAAGCTTCTGGCAGCATAGTAAATCCCTCGATTACGGTATCTTCTTCCACTTCAATCATGATAAAACGTTTCCCTTGGGAATGGACTTGTCTCACATATCTTAAATCCTGTGGGCTAATGGCAATATTGGCTACTTTCGTATTGATTTTGATAGACTTTGAATGATACTTTGGTAAGATGCTACTTGCTTTTAGTTCATATTTTTCGTCATCCATAACATCTTTGAAAGCCATTTCTACCTTTTCTGGCGTTGTTTCTTCTAGTCCACTCATTTTCAACACTTTTTCTACGTCTTTATAATCTAATTTCGGTGTCTCTTCCTCTTCATTTTCTTCCATTACACGGTTGATTTCATCATAAACATTGGCAAGTTTTGATGTATTCAATTGATCCCCTACTACACTTTTTACAATTTCCTCGAAAACGGCTTTATCCTCTTTAGCGGTCATCATTTCTTCACCGTTTAATACTTCCTCTATGAATGGATAGTCAGGCTCATGTGCTTTGCCTGACGAATAGAGAATGTGGTTGACATCAGCAGCATTATCGGTAAAACAAGGAAATAAGAATCCTGCTATTGGAGTGTTGAGGTTAATAATAGGATCTACTACAACATTGTACCTAAACTCCTTCTCAACATAGTCAAAAAGCAATTCTTTTTTCGGATCTTGTGTTTTGTTTATACTACATAAAATGAAGGAATGTGAATAAACCGCATCACGTTCACTTTCCTCTGCCTCTTCCTTGCGGCGTTTCATTGGCTTTAAATACTCTCCACGAATGAAGGTTACAACAATATCCATTTCATATTGTTTGTCTTTCAGCATTTTCTCTACGATTCGAATCATTTGCTCTTTCCAGTCTTCCGAATTTCCTAGTAGCCCTTTGTGAAGAATAAGTTGACTAGTATTCTCAACATCAGACTGAAATTTTAATTCAAATAATTTTTCATCTAATTGTCCCGTCAGTACTTTTTTAAAGTTATTTATAAATAACTCTTGTTGATCCTCGTCTAACATTTCAAACGGTTGACTTTGATGATGATAAATGTCACTCGATTCTTTCATGATATAAACATTAAAAATTTCGGAGACTTTCAATAAATCATTACCTACTTTGAATTGTTTTCTAAAATTTGCTATATCTTTTTTATTCATACTATCTTCCTTTTCATGAGCAGACTTTGCATGTCTTAGATTGGCATCATTGCCAACCATAAGTAATATTACCAATTTCATTCAGACCGTCACTATAACCAAGAATTTGTCATTGACAATATTCGTGACGTCCCGGCACCACCTACACATGGGAAACAATAAACTCTGCCTCTCCCGAAAGTTTGTACTCTGTAATCCCATACGGCAAAATGAACTGACTTCCTTTTGCAATAGGAAAGTCGTTCTCCTTTACGCTAATTGTCGCATTTCCTTCTATAACACTCACTTGTAAAAAATCCTGTTCTAACTGCAATGTCGCGTTTCCATTTAACTCCCAATGATATACGGAAAAATACTCTGCTTCTACCAACTGTTTGACCGTTAAATCATCGACTTTAGTAATTTCCTGCTCTCTTACCACATCTCGATGTGGCACTGTCGTTACTTGAATTGCTCTGTCCAGATGTAATTCCCGCTTGTTTCCATTAGAATCCGTTCGATCGTAGTCGTATACACGATACGTTATGTCCGAGCTTTGTTGCGTTTCCAAGATGACGATTCCCTTACCAATCGCATGAATGGTGCCACTCGGAACGTAAACAAAGTCGCCTGCTTTGACTTTAACTCTTCGTAAAAACGAGTCCCACACCTGGTTTTCCACCATTTCTTCCAATTCTTCAGGTGTTTGTGCATGATGACCTAAAACAAGTTCAGCACCCTCTTCTGCACTAAGCACATACCAGCACTCCGTTTTGCCATATGGTACGCCTTCAACCTTCCGCGCAAATGCATCATCAGGATGTACTTGTACAGATAAATCATCATTTGCATCTAGTATTTTTACTAATAAAGGATATTCTTCATTTTGTTTGGCACTTTTATTAAAAAGTCCACCGTGTCCCTTCCACGCATCTGCGAGTGTTTTACCCTCAAGTGGTCCATTCTTTATAACACTTGGACCGTTTGGGTGTGCGGAAATCACCCACGCTTCACCCGTTCTTTTATAAGGAATAGCATAATCAAATTCTGTCGAAAGCTTTTGCCCGCCCCAAATACGATCTTGGAAAACAGGTTGCAAGAAAATTGGTTCCTTGTACAATGTGGTTACCTCCAATAGCTAACAATTCCTCTTACATCTTACCTTATTTCTTCTAATAACATCAATGCTTCTTGCTTAGAGCTTACTTGTATTAATTTCTCCCTAAAACTTTCATCCATTAATTTACGAGATAGCATTTGTAAAATTTTTAGATGCTCATTTCCTGCCCCATTTTCTGGTACAGCAATCATAAAGATCAGCTTTGCTTCTGTACCATCTAGACTATTCCAATCTACCCCGTCACGCTTGATTCCAAAGGCTACTGCAGGACGTTTAACAGCGTTCGATTTTCCATGCGGGATAGCAATATTCATCCCCAGTCCTGTAGAGCTTTGCGCTTCACGATCCAGTATCGCTTGTTTATATGTTTCCTTTGATTCCAAAATGCCTGCCGTATCAAACTTCTCAATTAACTCATCGATAACCTGATCACGTGTAGATCCAGTCAAATTCGTTTTGATTAAATCTTTATTTGTAATATCCGTTAACTTATTCAATTCATCTGTAACTGCTTCGTCTTTCCCTTCTTCTCTTTCTTCAATTGATTTCACAGTAACATTTGATATTTCCTTACCATTTGTTGTAGTATTCGGATACACATCTTTTTTCAACATATTAACCATAAAAGCTGTAACGAGAATACCTGCAGTGGCCGCAATAAAGAAGAACACGACATTGTCAACTGCACCGAGTACAGCAACGATTGGGCCACCATGTGCTACTTTATCCCCAACATTACCTAACATAGCAATTACAGATCCAACCATTGATCCAACCATAATACTTGGAATAACTCGTAAAGGATCTTGTGCAGCGAATGGAATCGCACCTTCTGTAATTCCAAAAAATCCCATTGTAAAGGATGCCTTCCCAGCTTCTCTTTCATTTGGAAGGTACTTTTTCTTGTTCATAAAGGTTGCAAGCCCCATTCCGATTGGTGGAATACAGATGGCAACCGCAATTGGCCCCATAATTTCATAGTTACCTTCTGCAATCATTGCTGAACCGAATAAGAATGCAACTTTGTTGAATGGTCCACCCATGTCAAACGCGATCATTGCACCTAAAATAACCGCTAAAAGAATGGAACTTGCCCCTTGCATTCCTGCAAGCATAGCCGTTAAACCTTCGAACACTTGTGCAATAGGAGCACCAATAACAAAAATAAATAATAAACCTGTAATGACAGATGATATAATTGGAATAAAGATAATTGGCATAACTGGCTGTATTGCTTTTGGTACTTTTAGTTTTTTTATTGCCAACGCAACATAACCCGCTAGGAAACCAGCAATAATCCCACCAATAAATCCTGCACCAGCATCACTTCCATAAAAACTGCCATTTGCAGCAATATATCCACCTATCATGCCTGGTACTAAACCTGGTCGATCTGCAATACTTACGGCAATAAAACCTGCCAATATCGGAACCATGAACATAAATGCTGTTCCGCCTAGACTTTCAATCTTCTTCCAAATAGAATCTTCTGGTATAACGATTCCACCTGGTGTTTGTTCCCCACCAATTGTTAATGCAAGCGCAATTAACAATCCACCTACAACGATAAATGGAACCATATAGGATACACCGTTCATAAGGTGCTTATAGATTGGGTTTTCTTTTTTCTTGCGCGATTGCTTTATTTCTTCTGAAGACTTTAATTCCGGTTGATAAACCGAAACATCACCAATTTGAATTTTTTGGATTAACTCTTTTGGTTTACGAATTCCTTCCTGAACACCAGTTACAATTAATTTTTTTCCTGCAAATCGTTCCTTAGAAATTTCTTTATCTGCGGCAATAATAATACCGTCAGCTTCTGCAATTTCCTGTTCCGTTAAAGCATTTTCAACTCCAATGGAACCTTGTGTTTCAACTTTAATGTCAATGCCCATCTCCTGACCAGCTTGTTGTAAGTTTTCAGCTGCCATATACGTATGGGCAATCCCAACTGGACATGCCGTAACCGCTAATACTTTCATTATATTTCCCTCCTACAATAAATGTTTTAATATAATTGCTTACATTTATTGTAGCTTCTTATTTGCATTTAAATAATTCTAATTGTTACCTAAGCTTGTGGTAAAAATAAATTTATCCATATAAATAGAGTAGAACTGTCTCCTACTCTTTAACTACCGAAGCTTATTTAAAAATGTTTCGACACTATCCGCATCGATTAACGCTTGAACAAGGGACAGATCACTACTAATGGTTGCAATTTGAGCCACTGCTCCACGATTTAGTGCTTGTTGTTGATTCGAAATAGCTAACATAAAAACAATGGAGACGAACTCACTTCCCCATTCCATTGGTTCCTTTAATACCGCAACCGCAATAGCTGATTGGTGAACCATAGTTGGACTTCCATGAGGTATAGCGATCCCTCCACCAATAGACGTAGAGGATTCCCTTTCTCTAGCCAATGCATTTGATGTGAAGGTCTCATTAATAAACCCTTTGTTAAAAAGGATATTCCCAAGCATTTCAACTACTTCAAAAGGGTGTTCGAATGCTACATCAAAATTTACTAAGTCACCCCTAATCAGCGGAACAAGATCTTTCTTTTTCTGATTTTCTTCATTTTTGTACTCTAGTTCCTCCATAAAGTAATGCAGTTTTTCTTTATCCTTCACCTCCAAAAGCGGCGAAATGACAACATGGGGTATCTGGATCTTTTCAAGCGGAACGGTAGTAATAATAAAATCAACAGGATTCTTTTTCAAAACGTCATGCACTTCCGCTTTCCCAATACATGCTACTACCTGTATATCTTGATAATGCTGTTTTATTTTTGCTTCTAAGAGATGGGATGTACCAACTCCCATATGACAAACAATCAGTGTTTTCTTTTGTTTCCGTCTATTGTCCTCTAACCTTTCGATAGATGCTTGAAAATGAAGAACAAGATATGCTGCTTCATCCTCTGGAATCTCCAGTTTATACATCTCGTTGATCTCACTTACAGCAAGCATGACCATGTTAAACATATAAGGATACATTTTTTTAATATCAGTTAAAAGTGGATTGGTGATCGGAAATCCATATTTTATCCGATTGATAACGGAATGGACGTGAACAGTAAGCCCTCTTAAGAGTACTGTATCTTCTTCAAAAGTTACTAACGTCAATTTTTCCAACCTTGCAATAATTTCTGTAACAACCTCTTGTAAAAATGCATCTTTTAAAAACGTTTCCTGGTCGGAGTCCTCCATCTTCTTGCTACTGATTAAATGCCATGTAAAATAAATACGTTCATCTTCTGGAAAAGTAATCCGAAAAATAGATTCTAGTTGTTCAAAAAAATAGGAAGCATATTCATACTCTTTGTAACGGTTTATCGTTTCCTTTTCAGTTTCTGGAATTTGAATAGATGACTTTTGTCTTGTTCGTTTCATCATAATTAATGCATGTACAAGTAGGCTTTCCACCGCACCATCTGTAAAAGCAATAGAATACCGATGTTGTAATTCTATTAAAACCTTTTGTACAGTAGTTATCTCATATGGTAAAAATAAGTCCAAGACATCGTTTTTATCTTGTGTTATGGATGAGGTCAGTTCGGATAAATGTGCCAATGCACTACGTTTATTTAATTCTGTCCCTATAACTACATTCCCAAGACGTGGCTTAGACTCTAAATCAAGATAATATCCTTTCAACCATTCCCCAATCGTTTCCATGTCTTTTTTGATTGCACCTTTTGGGACATAATATCGTTCAGCCAACATTTTAAGCGTTATTGGCTTGTCACTAACTAACAATTGGTAAGCAATTTCGACAAAGCGATCCGCTGATGTCTTTGGTTCGTTGGAATATAACCAATCAGAGAGTGCCGAGCGATCGATTTCATCAATATCAAATAAAATTCCTACCCCAGGTTTCCGCTTTAAACGAGCACTCGGATAATCGACCAGTAGTCCTTCTACCTGATTCAAATCATTTCGCACCGTTTTTTCCGAGCATCCTAATTGGTTAGAAAGGTCTTGAATGTTTATAGTTTTTTTATTTTTTAATAACAGAAGTCTTAGTAGTACTTTCTGTCTATCATTCATAGCTGCACCTACTTTAATTATTCAACCAAAGTGTAGCCTATCGCTTGGATAAGATCAATGATCCTACACTTTTCAAGTTTAATGGATCAAAAAACAAAGTGAACTCTTTTCAGTAAGCTGAAACACCGGGTCATTCCCAACTGCTGCACTTTAAAACGACCAATTAGTAATATTCCACAAAACTCGGGACATCGCTGTGACCTTACCATTTATAAAATTAAATAAGATATGTGACTTATATCACATACACAGTGAAGAATGAAATAGTATGATCAATGTGTAAAGGTTATGTGAAAAAAATCACAAAAAGGGGATGTTGTTATGGTACAGAAAAATAGACAATTAGCACTTATTGTTGGAGGAATCGTTGCAGGGGGGATTTTACTTTCGGGATGTGCAAATGACTCAGAAACAGGTGCTGAAAAACAGCCTACAGATGAAACCTTAGTCGTAAATAAACAGGAAGTTAAGGAAGTACCTGCTATGGAGAAATCGATAACAACAGATCAGGAACAAATGAAGACTGATGAAGAAAATATCATGCCGTATGGTTTTATGATGGTTGGTGCTAGCGAAAAATTTCCAGAAGCCGATGAAACTGTCAATGGTGATGCGGTTGTGTTAAATGGTATTTGTACACTTGAAGGCACACACATGGTTATGGTGCAAATGAAAGATGGTCCCATTGCCTATATTCCTGTAGCTGATGAAGGACAAGAAAACAGTTTTAAACAAGGTGACTCCATAACGGTAACTGAAGGCACAATTGCAAAAGACGTAAAAGGAACAGCAGGTGATGGAGAATTGGGCAATTACATGCTTTCAGGAATTAGTGAAAATGAACTTCCTGTTTATGATTCCGATACAAATGGTCAGGCTTATACAATCGCGACTGTTTGTGCAGAAGGAAATAACGGTGAAGAAATTCACGGTATTCTAACGCAAATACCAAATGGCGCTGTTGGATTTTTACAAACAAAAGATATTGCTGAAGAATTGTCATATGAGCCTGGTCAACTTGTACAGGTGACGGCGGGTGATTTGACTAGAAATTAGTTTCAGTTTTCGGTGAGATAACAACGAACATGGTCATTGTATAAGCAACTTGTTATTACGATCGTCCTTTTTTGCGATAAGATAAAGGAAATCTATTAAAGCGAGGTGCTTCATCGATGGATACGAAATCAAAACTTGATCCAGTAGAAGAGGTATATAATAAACGACTACGAGGCGGGTTCTTTATCTCTACAACCGATGGAAAAAGGACTCATTTCCATAACGGGTGTTGGGTGACACAATGTTCGCATGAGCCACCACAAATGCTCGTTTGTTTCCCGAAAGAGATGGAGAGCACAGAGATTATTAAACGTGGAGGGGTTTTTGCCCTTAGCATGACTGCTGAAGATCAAGAAGAGTTAATGGATCGTTTTTTTGCAGGAGATCAGAGTATTGAGTCCATGGGTGAGGACGAGTTTATTTATAAAGAAACAGCATGTCCCATTTTAAAAAATGCACAAGCCTATTTTGATTGTGAGGTCGCCCAAATTATCGATAATAGGGATTTCCTGATTGTGATAGGGAATGTATTATCGGCTGAAATTCTTCATCCTGAGAAACAAAGTCTTACTGTTAATCATCTAATGGAGCGTGAAGGAGGCGTGCCAGAGGACGCTATCGTTCCATTAAAGGGATTTGATAACAAATAGGCAGGTGTGCCTGTGACCACCCCATCGGGCGGTGACAGGCATCCATACTAAACCCCTCTTTTATTTCCCCAGACTAGCGTATGTAGTTGCGGCAATACCCTTACGCTATTCATTTCACATGATTGCATCGTTTCATCAACTAGCCATTCATATTTTTTTAATAGTTTATTTGCTAATTGTTCATGATCATCGGAATGTATATCATCATTTCCTACCTGCAAATAAAACGGAACGCCACGATATCGATTATGAACTTTTTTTGCATAATGAAAATCTTCCTCATCAAAAACAACAACTTTTAAGCTAAAATTACTTCTACTTTTTATCAGGTTATCAACAATTTCATCTAAAGTATCAAAATTCGTCACCATATTGGAACTTGGCGGTTTAGGTGAAATGGTCAAATCATCAATTTCATAAAACCAAGGTTGCCACTTACTTCCCTGCGTCTCAAGTGCAATTGCAATGTTCTTCCTGTTTAACAAGCTCGTTAGTAATCCTAAAGAGGAAAGGAGTGCAGGGTTGCCTCCAGAAATCGTCACATGATCAAAATAGTCTCCACCGATGGAATAGAGCTGCTCCCATATTTCATCTGCAGTCATCTGTTTGATTTCGTTCTTTGCTGATCCATCCCAGGTAAAAGACGAATCACACCAGGAGCATTGATAATCGCAACCCGCAGTCCGGACAAACATTGTTTTTCTACCTACAACCATGCCTTCACCTTGAATGGTTGGACCAAATATCTCTAATACGGGTATTTTACTCAACTTCCATCCATTCCCTTCTGACTTCAGCATAGCTTGTCGGTGTCTCAAATAAGCGAACAAATTCGACTCTAGCAGCCGAATAATGACCAGGTTTACTTTCTAGGGCTTCTTGCATTTTTTCATACAGCCAAACAACCATATTTTCAGCTGAAGTATTCATCTTCGGTAGGGTTTCGTTTAGATAGCGATGATCAAGGTGAATTTCAATATGCTCTTTCCATATTTCCTTCATATCTTTAAAATCGATCACTATACCAATATCATTGGGAGGTCCACTGATGCCAAACACGACACGATAAGTATGTCCGTGAAGGTTTGTGCACTTTCCTTCATAACAATGGAGGTGGTGAGCAGCATCAAAGGTAAACTCTTTACTGACAAGTACACGCTTCTGATGATATCTCAGCTCATTCTTTTTAATATCTTCACCCATTTTTTGCAGACCTTCAACAATTCGAAAACCAAAGAAATCATTCGCCATTAAAATCAACCTTTTGCATCATTTTTTTATACTTTTCGAGTCCAGCATTTCTCAATTTGCAGGCTGGACATGTGCCACAACCCGTTCCAACTATTCCTTCATAACAGGTTAACGTCTTTTCATTAACAAAATCTAACACACTTAGCTCGTCTGCAAGTTTCCATGTTTCTGCTTTATCCAACCACATCAGCGGTGTATGGATCACAAAATTTGTATCCATCGATAAATTGATCGTGACGTTTAGCGACTTTATGAAAGCATCTCTACAATCAGGATACCCGCTAAAGTCTGTCTCACAGACACCGGTAATAATATGTTTCGCATCAACTTGGCTTGCAAGAACACCAGCAAAAGACAGAAAGAGTAAATTGCGTCCTGGCACAAATGTTGTGGGTAAATCCCCATCTGAACCTTCTTCTACATCTATATCACTTCTAGTTAGCGCATTTGGGGCTAACTGATTTAAAAGCTGCATATCAAGTATGTGATGTTTAACGCCTAATTCTGATGCAATATCCTTGGCACAATCGATTTCTTGCTTGTGTCGCTGATTATAATTAAAAGTAACAGCCTCTACTTCTTTGAAGGTTTTTAAAGCCCAAAACAAGCAGGTTGTACTATCTTGTCCACCACTAAACACAACAACCGCTTTCTCATCTTTCAACACTTCATCAAACTTCCTTTCCATTAAAAAAAGCCGTACCCCAAGACGAAGTACTGCTTCTCCTTAGTTTTTTTAACGAGGGGTGCTAGAACCTCAACTATTTATATTCACTATTAGTGCGTGTTCAAAAAGTAAACAAATTAGAAGCAAGCAGGTCGAGGCGGCGTAGTTTTGAGTAGCGCAGCGAAAGCTTGTTGCTTCGAAAGCATTACCTCGCACGAAGAAAAAGTGTCCTTCTTTTTCTAAGGATATGCTTTTAATACGTGAGCAAAAGGAATGCTCCCCCGAATATACTTCGCACGCAGGAAAAGCGGGTTTCTTTTCCAAGGAACGGAGAAACAAGCCATTTAAGGAATACAGGCTAAGACCGCCACGTCCTGTGGCAACACCTGCATGACCCACATCGTGTGGGCCTGAGATGCGCCGCTTATCATTTGGTGACTTTTTGAACATCCTCTATAAATCGTAGCATAAAAGATATATATTTCATAGATTTTTTCATTCATTTAGCTTAAAGTGAGTGTTTAACACCCGCCACTCCGTCTGTGTAACAGGGTTTTTCGGGCAGTGACAGCACCCTAAAATACAGGCACCTGAAACTCATCTTTTACTGCTTGAAGGTGTTCATTATGAATCAATAAATCAAGTCCTGTTAGCGAAAGTGCCTTGGCACCTGTTATCAATGCATGATCACCTGTTTTAGATATCGCGGCTTCGCGAAATGCTACTGTGTGTGGAACAAGATCCTCTGCTCCTATTTTAATAAAAGGGTGAATCGTTGGAACTACCTTACTGATGTTACCAGCATCTGTCGAGCCTATGCCACCAACTCTGTCGGAATACGTTTCACCAAGACTGGTCACTTTTTCCTTAAAAATTTGATCAAACTTTCTATTTATTTTAAAGTCATCTACACCGTTTTGAATTCGTGTGATTTTTACTGTTGCACCTGTCATTAAAGCAGAGCCTTCTGCAATATCATTTACTTTAGCGGTAATCTCATCACACGCGGATCTGCTTTTAGCCCGAATAAAGAATCTAGCTCGTGCATATTCAGGAACAATATTCGGTGCATCTCCTCCATCCAAAATAATTCCATGTATACGTACATCATCCGTTACATGTTGACGGAGTGCATTAACCCCATTATACAATTGAACCACAGCGTCTAATGCATTGATCCCGTTTTCAGGGTTAGCAGCTGCATGCGCGGGTTTACCAAAAAACGCATAGTCCATTGGATCAACTGCTAGTGTTGGAGCCGTTTCTGCAGTCTTGCCAAATGGATGTGCCATCATACATACATCTAGGTCTTGCACCAATTGATGGCGAACAAATGTCCCTTTTGCACTGCCGTTTGGACCACCCTCCTCCGCTGGTGTTCCAAGCACCACTACTTCCCCGCCAGTTTCATCTAAAACTTGGCTGAGTCCAATCGCTGCTGCAACACTTGATGTTCCAATGATATTGTGGCCACAAGCATGCCCAAGACCTGGAAGTGCATCATATTCTGCGAGAAATCCAATTTTGGGACCTGGTTTTCCTGATTCTAATCTAGCAATAAACGCTGTCTCATGTTCTGGGATCCCTTTTTGAACAGTGAAACCAGCATCTTTTAATAAAGAAATCAATAAATCAGAAGCAAAATATTCTTGATTTCCAATTTCAGGCCGGCTATGTATTTGATGACTTGTGTGAACATATAATTTTTCCTGATCTTTAATGTTCTTTAATACTTTTTCCTCAAGCACGTTTTGGAAAGTGTTCATTCGTATCCCCCTCGAAAAATTAAATAAAGGAAGACAAGTTAACCTGTTAGCAGTCCTTAGACCAGAGTTAACTTTCCTCCCATTGTATCTAGCGTTTATACATTCTGTTTACCAACCAATATCTTCAAGTGGTACGAATATTGGAATTAGGGAGTTGTCAAATACGTCTTTAATGTGTTGGGCAACTTCATCTGTTTGGTAAATTTCAACTAATCTCTTAAATACTTCCTTATCCGTTTCATCTGCACGTACTGCAATAATATTGATGTAAGGTGTCGCCGTATTATCTTCAATAAAAATGGCATCTTCAACAGGTGTAAAACCAGCTTCAACTGCTACTCCATTATTAATGATAGATGCCGTAACATCTGGTAAAACCCGTGGAGTCTGAGCAGCAACAATCGGTGTGAACTTAATATTTTTTGGATTTTCTTCAATTAACGATAAATCACCATTACCATTAAATTCATCCGTTAATGTGATCAATCCAGCTTGTTCCAATAAACCTAAGGCTCTTCCCATGTTCGTCGCTTCTTGTGGAAGGGCAATTGATCCATTTTCAGGGAAATCACTTATGTCCTCAATCTTTTCTGAATAAATACCCATTGGCGCAATTAGAGTTGTACTGATCGGAGCAAGGTCTAGATCTCTTTCTTTAATAAACGAATCAAAGTAAGAAACAGTTTGGAAAGCATTTAAATCAATGTCACCATCCGCTAAAGCAACATTCGGACGGACATAATCAGAGAATTCCACTAGCTCTAAGTTAATACCTTCTTTAGCAGCTTTTTCTTTAACAAATTCCCAGATTGGAACACCTGATCCATTTAGACCTACTTTTAACGTAACCTCTTCTTGTTTGTCTGTTCCTTCTGTTGCGTCACCACTATCAGATGATTGACTACTTCCACATCCAGCTAATATAGCTCCGAGACTTATGATAAGGGTTAATAAAACGAGTAATTTTTTCTTCATGTTTTTTCTCCTATCTTCTTCTAATTATCTTTGAAAATTTATTTCCAAACGTTTGGACCAACTGAACTAAAAGCACGAGTAAAAGGACTGTTACAATCATAATGTCTGTTTCAAAGCGCTGGTAACCATATGCGATTGCTAGATCACCTAGACCACCGCCACCAACAAATCCAGCCATTGCTGAGGCACCAATTAAACCTATAACAGCAATCGTAATATTTAAAATCAACGAGCTAAGTGCCTCTGGTACAAGTACACGAAAGACAATTTGCCAAGGTCTTGCACCCATTGCTTCTGTTGCTTCTACAACTCCAGGTGAAACTTCTAGCAAACTGCTTTCTACTAATCTTGCAATGTATGGTGCTGCAAAAACAACAAGTGGTACAGTTGCAGCTGCTGTTCCTATGGATGTCCCAACAATTACCCGTGTAAAAGGTAAGATTGCAACTAGTAAAATAATAAAAGGAATGGACCTAAAGAAATTAATAATTGCATTTAACACCGGAAAAAGTAATTTATTTTCCATCAAGTTCCCTGGTCGTGTTACAACTAAAATAATGCCAAGTGGTAGACCTAAGATCAGTGCGAATAATAGGGAGAAACCAACCATTGCTAACGTATCGATTGTAGCTTCTAGAATTCGCGGCCAAAATTCCGTTAATTTAACATCCATCTATATTCAGCTCCTTTACACCAACTGTTTCCCGAATATATTCTAGAGCCTTATGAATGTCTGAATCTTCCCCCCGAAATTCGACAATCAGATTTCCAAAAGGTTTTCCTTGTAGCTCTGTAATTTGACCAAATAAAATATTTGTATGAACATCATGGTTTTTAGAAGCCATAGACAAAATTGGATCTCCAGCAAAGTTGCCTTCAAATAGTAACCGGTAGATATGTTTGGTACCTTCCTTCGATTCTATCATTCGTATTATCGAACTTGGTATCTCATCGTTCATTACTGTTTTGACAAAATTCCTTGTTGTTACATGTTGAGGATTTGAAAAGACATCAAATATTGTCCCTTCTTCAATAATTTTGCCAAGTTCCATAACTGCTACGCGATCACAGATTTCTCGTATAACTTGCATCTCATGGGTAATCATTAGAATTGTAATGTTGTACTCTTTTTGAATTCTTTTCAACAAATCCAAGATAGATTGAGTAGTTTGTGGATCAAGGGCAGACGTTGCCTCGTCGCATAATAGAATCTCAGGCGATGTAGACAATGCTCTTGCGATACCTACACGCTGTTTTTGACCACCAGAAAGCTGGTCTGGATAATGGTTTGCCTTATCAGATAACCCAACAAAATCTAACAGCTCTTTCACTTTCTTGTTAATTTTTGATTTAGGTTCACCAGCGAGTGACAACGGGAACCCAATATTATCAAAAACCGTTTTAGATTCCAGTAGATGAAAATGTTGAAAAATCATTCCGATCTTTCGTCTCATTTCCCTCAGGTTCTCCTTAGAAAGACTTTGAATATCTTGATCATTCACCCACACCTTTCCAGATGATGGGGTTTCTAGTAGATTCACACATCGGATTAGTGTGCTTTTTCCCGCCCCACTAAATCCAATAACACCATAAATTTCTCCCTTTTCTACTGTTAAATCCACATTATCGATAGCCTGGATGACCTGATCATTAATTTGGAATTGCTTGCTAACACCCTCAAATCGAATCATGGCAACCTCCCTTTCTCTTGCTGTATGTTAACAGTAATAACGATAAAAATGCCCTCTCTTCTGTGATAAGAAGAGAGGGCATTAATAAACGATCTATGTATGCCTACTCTTCTTATCTTTCAAGTGAATAATCATCACTTGATGGAATTAGCACAGTATTTCAAATTAATTGAAATCCGCTGCCGAGGTTTCTTAGGGCCATTCCCCTCCACCTCTCTCGATAAGAAGAAAAAATTAAGTTCTATATCCTGTTTCATAGCAATAAGAAAATAGTATAGGAATCTGTTAGAACTGTCAAGACTTTTTAATAGGCTCTAGGAATCTCGTTTCTTAACTCCAATTTCAAGAAGTTAGGGGTCAGACTCTGTTCGAGGACAACTGTCCATATGAAGGGTCTGATCCCAAATTTAATCTTTAAATGGTTTTAGGGTTTTAGACCCCCACCTCTAAGCGAAGCGTAGGTGGGAATTTCCAATCAGGTGGAGTCGAGACTCCATCTGATTCCCCGATGTTTCAGCTTGCTGAAACGAGTTCGCTTTCCCTATTTCTTTTTCCAAAGTGCTCCTGGCCAAAAAGCGAATCGACCAAGGACTGTAGTTATTGCTGGAACAAGTAATGGTCTCACAATAAACGTATCTAATATAACACCGATAGCAGTTACGATACCAAACTGGACGAGCACTTGCATCGGCATTACAGCCAAGACGGAAAATGTTCCGGCTAAAATCAAACCTGCAGAGGAAATAACACTGCTTGTTTCCCCCACCCCCTCCGCAATAGCTTGCTTCATCGACATCCGTTTCCTTTTGTTCCATATACTTGAGATCATAAATATATTATAATCCTCACCAAGAGCAACTAAGAATACAAAAGCATAGAGCGGAATTAAGCCTTGCATCGCGGGGGCGCCCATTCCGTAATGAATAATCAACCATCCAAGGCCTAGGGCAGATAAAAATGAAATGACTACCGTAAGTAGTAAATAAACCATTGCTACAACGGACTTCAAGTACACCAACAACAGCAAAGCGATAATAAGCAAGACTACTGGTATAATGATGTTTTGATCACTTCTTGTTATGTTTTCCGTATCATAAAGGGTTGCTGTTTCACCGCCAATCCAAACACGTTCATTAGCATTAGAAATTCCTGCGTTTTCTAATCCATTTATTGCTGCTATCTTTAAGTTTTCAATTTGTTCCACTGCGTCGGAAGAGTATGGATCAACACCGAATGTTACCGTATATTCCAGATAGTATCGATTACTTTCTCCTTGTTTAGCATCACTTACACTTTCCACAATAGGCAAGGAAATAAGGTCCTTCTGCAAATTAAGCTCTTTTCCATCAGTATCTACAACAATGTTAACCGGTGCAATCTCACCTGGTGGATAATGCTCGGATATAATGGTAAAACCTTCACGGGATGGCATGTCATCAGGGAATGATTGTAAAACTCCATACGTGTAATCGATTCTTGGTACAACGAATGCTAATCCACCTAAAAAAATCAAACTAATTACGATTATCTGCCAAGGCCTTTCCGTTACCAAACGTCCGGCAGCCTTACTAAACCTGGTACGTTGTTTCAATTGACGAACTCGTCTTCCCCTTTTATCTTGCAATTGCTCCAACATTTCTGGTGTTCTTGGGATAAAAGGGAAAAACGCTACTCTACCAAATAGTGCAAGCATGGCTGGTAACAATGTCAACACAGCTATGGCCATTACGAAAATCGCGAGACTAAAAGGTACTGCAAACCGGTCGTAAGATGCATATTGCGCTAGGGATAACGTTAAAAGACCTAATACTGTGGTCAGAGCACTCATCATAATCGCACTGCCAGAATTAGCAATCGCTAACTGTAAGGCTTTATATTTATTGACCTCTAACTGTAATTCGTCTCGATATCTTGAGACAAGAAACAAACAATAATCTGTCCCTGCTCCGAATAATAGTACCGTCATAATTGAAATCGCTTGTGCATCCACGACAATCCAACCGTTTCCTGCCATAAAACCAAGCAACGGGCTAATTAACCCATAAGCAAACCCAACACCAACTAAAGGCACAATCGCTAAAATCGGTGATCGATACAAGACAATAAGAAGTACCAATACAAGTAACACTGTTGCAAATAGCAAAGTCAAATCAGCTTGGCTGAATAATTCCGTCGCGTCGGTTTGTATCCCTACCGGACCAGTGAAACGAACGTGTAATCCTTCTACTTCGAGGTCGTTTTCTAACACTTCAGGCTTAGTTAGTGTGACAACCTTTTCCTTCAAAGTTTCTAATGATTGTTGGAGCTCATCTGCTGTAGCAGCTTCATTAAAAAAGACAGGTGTAGTTAATGCCTCACTGTCTCCAGAAGCTGCCTGTGCAAGAGCTTGCATAGGCATTTGATCGAATCTAGGAATCAGCGACTGGTAACCGAGTGGTTGCTTAGCCAAATCTTCGTATAAAGCTTGAACTATTTCAAAATCTCTTTCCACTAATCCACCATCTCGATACCAAACCAATAGTAGCGGAACACCTGAATCATTTGGAAATTGTTCTTCCATTATTTTTGATGCTTCGACTGACATCGCATCTTCTGGTAATAAATTGTTCGAGCCACTTTCTTCATCGTTAACTTGAGGCCATACAATGGATATGACAGCAATTACAGCTACCCAAACCAGCACTGTTATCCATCTACTTTTAGAACTCGCAACAATTTTCCCCCACTGACTTAACCAATTATGCACTAGAAACCCTCCATTATTATATATTACGCCAATTATCTCTAATTAATTATATATACTGGTTAGTTAATTTTCAATAACTAAATAATCTATTTGAATTTTTTTCTGTGATATAATACGGTTGAATGAATGGATAAGGAGAGAATTGGTTTGAAAGACAAAAAAAGCCGTTCACTCGGCCGACCACGTTCGGGCGAACTTAAACAACCAACGAACGAAATAATCATTAATGCTGCAACACAATTGTTTCTAAATCATGGATATAAACAGGTTTCGGTTGATGATGTTGCTAAGCAATGTGATGTCACGAAGGCTACCGTCTATTACTACTATCCGACGAAAGCAGAATTATTTACAGAAGCAATGATTCAAATGATGGGGCAAATTCGTGATTACATGAATGCAATGTTGATGGAAAGTAAACCGTTACGTGAGCGCTTGTTGAAAATTGCAAAGGCACATTTGCAGGCAACGGTTGATATTGATCTAGAAGGATTTATGCGTGAAACAAGAAGTAGCTTAACAGAAGAACAAGTGATCAAAATACAACAAGCTGAAGAAAAAATGTTTTTCGCAATTGAAGCTGCATTCTCTGAAGCAATAAAATCCGGAGATATTAGTCAAATCAATTCAAAATTTGCCGCTCATGCTTACATTTCTTTATTAAAAGTCGGGAACTATCGAAATGCCAAAAACGAAGGTATCTTCCCCTCCGTTGACGAGACAGCTGAACAAATTGTAACACTATTATGGAATGGATTGTTTGGTTCGTAACAAACGAGTAGGAGACGAATCAAATCATTAATAGATTAGTCGACCTCTCCCACCATTTAACCCGACTACTAATATCGGGGTGTGTAACCAAACTTATGAAGAAGTAGCTATATGTGTATACACCTCTTGCAGATTAGAAAACCCCTTATCTTGAATTGCACGTACACTAGCGGCCCAAAGTTTAGCCGTTGCAAGGGCATCGTAGAAAGCGTGGTGCCTTTGCTCAATTGTGATACCGTAGTGCTCACAACATTCATCCAAGGTAACTAGTATACTTTCAGGTTCTACAATCTTAGTTAAAAAAGAAGTATCAATAATACGATGTTGAAAATTCGTTTTCAGAGAAGACCAAGCAGCATGCTGCATAAATTGTTTTTCATGATTGGCATGGTGCGCAACAAGTGTATCACTTTTTACAAATCGGAAAAAGTCTCTTAAAACCTTGTTAAGTGGCGGGGCTTCCAATAACGCTTCCTTAGTGATACCAGTCAATTCTTCAATAGCCACTGATGGACCTTCCTCATAATAAATAAGAGAGTAAAAGGTTTCTCCCTGTAGTACTTGATCTCCCTTCATCTTGACTGCTCCAATCGATAATAATCTGTCCCCTTTATATGGAAAAAAACCTGTTGTTTCTACATCCATTACCACTACATGAAGATCATTAAACGGAACGGAAAGGACATCCCTTTTTTTCATTTCCCGTTGTAATTGCCTCATATAAGCAATCTTTTGAGGGTCTGAGATAGCTGTTAGTTGCTTCATCAATTGAAACATTTGATTCATGACCATGTTGAACACTCATTTTCTATTATTTTTTTCGTTTCTGAAAAAAGCTTATAGCCCTTTTTCATCATCCATTTTAATTCCTGTCTTTCCTCTTTTGATAGTGCTTTTTTCGCAATATGATGAACTTCTTGATAGTTATGTGCATCCTTTTTTAAATGAAGGCGAAAGTCTAGTAGCTCGATAAAGTTTTTTTCATAAGATTTTATGTTTTGATATTTATCAGGAAGTCCTTTAAACCTAGAAAGCGTTGAAGGCACATAAATCCTTTCATGTAATGCTAACAACCTTAATGAATTGACATACGGAAAAAACACCGTCTGTTTTAAATGAATACCACCCGAATATTCCCCATGCTGCTCTGGCAACAATTGACCGAAGAAGCCAATACCTTTCTTAATAAATCCTACATTCTCTGCCAATCTCGTAAATAATCTCGGATTCTCTTCTAGCACATAAAAAGATTCTTGCTTCATTTCTTTTAATAAAGATGATTCACCAATTAAAACTCTTGAATCAAAAAATGTCGAAAAATGACGAAGGGAATCCCAGCGATCTTGATGTAACCAAGTAGTAATTTGCTCTTTCCATTTTGTTACAGATTGACACCAAAGTGGGTTTGAGGACATTACTTTTCCATCACACAGCTCGTAACCAACCCGAACTAAACCATCCACTATTTCTTCTCCTAATTTTAAAAAGTAGGGTTTGAGAGTATCTCCCCCCTCAAAAACAATCCCGTGGTCCTGATCACTCCATACAGATTGCTCGAACCTACCTGCACTACCCATTAAAAAGAACGCAAAGGGAGCAGGAGGATCCCCCCACTCACTTTGCACATTCTTCATTGCCAATTTAACCGATTGCTTAATTAGTTCATCATGAAAAGTATTTAATGCCTCATGATTTGTTGATACGTTTGTTATCTTTTGTTCTCGCCATTTTCTTATTTCAGCATAACTATTCAAATTAGAACCAATCCCTTTATAATCGTATCAACAGGATTTAAGCACCTGCTTTATTCTTTTCTGTCGGATGCGGAATATTTTCTGGATAACCATATCCACCGTGCTCACTTAAGTCAAGACCAATAATTTCTTCTTCTTCCGTAACACGTATTCCTCCCATAACCTTATCCATAACCTTCAAGATAATAAATGATACTACGAATGCATAGATACCACTAGCAACCACACTCAGGATTTGAACCCCTAATTGAGTAAATCCCCCACCATAAAATAAACCAGCTTGCCCCCAACCAATGTCAGTAGATAATTCCGGTACTGCGAACAAACCGTTTGAAAGGGTACCCCATACCCCAACTGTACCATGAACAGATAATGCGAAAATCGGATCATCGATTCTAGCTTTGTCAAAAAACTTCATACTATAGAATACCATCAGTCCACCAACAATACCGATCACAACTGCAGCCCAAGGTTCAACAAATCCACTAGACGCAGTGATTGCAACTAAACCAGCGAGCGCTCCATTTAATGTTGTTGGAACATCTGCTTTTCCTGTGACTGCCCATGCAATAAACATTGCCGCTATAGCACCAGCTGCTGCAGCTAATTGAGTGTTAAGCGCTACAAATCCTAAGAATGCATCCGCTACTCCAAATGTACTACCAGCGTTAAATCCAAACCAACCTACCCATAGAATAAGTACACCTAATGCAGTGAAAACTTGGTTGTGACCCGCAATTTCGTTAGAAGAACCGTCTTTATTGTATTTACCAATACGCGGCTTTAAGACAATCGTTGCTGCCAATGCAGCCATCGCGCCTGTTAAGTGAACAACAGTTGACCCAGCAAAATCTTGACTACCGTCTTCACCTAACCAGCCTCCACCCCAAATCCAATGCGCTATAACAGGATAAATGAATGCCGAAAATAAAATTGCAAAAATAACATATGCAGATAATTTAGCACGTTCAGCAAACCCACCAAAAGCAATTGTTAAGGAAACTAAAGCAAACATCATTTGAAACATAAAATCTGTTGCAGGCGATAATCCTTCTCCACTAAACGAAAAGTCACCATAAAAGAAGTTTGATAATCCAATAATAGCGTTTCCCTCTCCGTAAATAAATCCATAACCGACTGCCCAAAATACTAACGATCCAATACCTGCTGTAATAATCGTTTTCCCAGCAATATGACCTGCATTCTTCATTCTTGTTGAACCTGCCTCAAGTAAGATAAATCCTCCAAGCATGAAGAAAACTAAAACTGTACTGACAACAACCCACAGGTTATCCATTAATGCTAATTTCATCTTCCCATCTCCCATCAAATGTAATATAATTTAACATCATTCGTTAATATCAAATTTACCAGTGTCTAAATAATCAAACAACAATGTTGTAAGACTATCTAACAAAGTATTTAGAGTAGGTGATGGTGATGGATTCGCTTTAGGCGGGAATACCATCTACTAGTTAAAACCCAGTAAAACCTCCATAAAGATTAATCAACCATACCGTTATTTTTGTCATTTGATTGGTCATTAATAGGATTCCTACAAGCAGCATAATAACTCCGCCTACTTTCATGATAGAAACAGAATGCCGTTGAACCCATTTCAACCTTCCAATAAAAAACGACATGAGGAAGAACGGAATAGAAAATCCTAAAATATAAAAAATAGTCATCCACAAGCCCGAAGTTGGATTTGTTGCACTCAACATCAGAATACCTGTCAGTATTGGCCCGATACATGGTGTCCATCCAGCTGCGAACACAATTCCAATCAATATCGAGCCCAAGTAACCAGTAGGTCGATTCCGAAATTGATATCGCTTTTCCATCATGAGCCACTTACTTTTTATGATACCTATCATAAAAAGTCCCATAATAAAAATAACGGTCCCACCAACAACCTGTATAAACATTTTATACTGATAGAACAGGCGACCGACTAAGCTAGCAGAAAGACCTAATGCAATAAAAATAATCGAAAACCCAATTATAAAAAACAGAGTATGTGCTACTGCATTGTTTTTCCACCAAAGCTTTCCACCCTTTTGTTTTATATCCTGAACAGATACCCCTGTTATATAGGATAAGTAAGAGGGGTACAACGGTAGCATACAAGGTGAAACAAATGATAACACCCCCGCGAAAAAAGCAAGCCAAATCGATACATCTGCAGGATTCAAAGTGCATCATCCTTTCTCTTTCTGTAAAAAAAGATACTCTTATAGTGCGTGTTCAAAACTCGGCAAATTAGAAGCAAGCAGGCCGAGGCGGCGTAGTTTTGAGTAACGGAACGTATGCTTTTAATACGTGAGTAACGGAAAAACAAGCCATTTAAGGAATACAGGCTAAGACCGCCACGTCCTGTGGCAACGCCTGCATGACCCACATCGTGTGGGCCCGAGATGCGCCGCTTAACATTTGGTGACTTTTTGAACAACCTCTTATAGTGAAGCCACCTCTTGATCAATTTGTTGATGTGAATAAATGATCCAAAAAACACTCAAAACAAACGTTAACCCGGCCCACTTCAATCCATCAAAAATAATCAAAACATCCTGTATGACTCGAATTGGCTCCAATATAATATAAAAGTAATACCCACCTCTGATGAAAGTGTCACTTTATTCGTTGCTATAGATTTCAATTTCTACTGCTCCAGTATTTCCACCACTACTGTCCACTACTTCAAAACGAAGTCCATCTGCTTCTACAGGCGTATCAAATTCAAAATATTGGATCTGATCTGGCCCGTTTAATGTATAGGTACCAACCTCTTTACCGTCTAGTGTTGCTACCTTGATTTGTTTGATCTCAGCACTATTTTCCATTGTTCGGGTCCAAAATCCAATAGTATTTATGCGATACGATTGATTAAAGCCCACCTCTATCCACGCTTCATTTCCATCTCCAGCAGATGACCATTCAGAGGATGGATCCCCGTCTATCGCTTTTTCTGCTCCCCACGTTTGATCATTAGAAGCTCCACCAAAATTAGAGCTAACCCCTAACACTTGTCCTCCGTTAGCAAGTAGTGCAATATTTTGGCCATCTGGCTCCATGCCCTGCATATTGTCAGTTTCTACATTTTCGTTTTTAGCCGTGTTAAAGGTTGCTACCTTACTTTGTGATGGCTCACCATTACTGTTTGTAAAATTAATTTTGTACGTATATTGCGTGTTTTGTTCTAATCCCTCCACTACATTATAATGCTCTTTATGGGGCCCCTCTGGCATACTTTCAACGGCGACTCGATCAAACTGCCCTTCCTCAGTCCCTATTAACACTTGGCAAAATTCTGGTTGTTCCGTTGTAAAGCTTACTATCGTCTTATTGTCTTGATTCGTAAACTCTATTCCTTCTGTATCTAACACACGAATTTCAGAAGGTGAACGTGACTCAACCTTTATAGAACCAATGTAATAGCCACTAATAAGTATTACTATACCTAGTAACGCAAAGATAGCCGATTTCTTCATCAGAATCACTCCTCTTATATTTTCCTCTTTTATCCTACCTCATAAATGTGAAAAAACTGTGTACTTCGGCTTTTTAAAATAAAGTTCCTATAACTTTAAAATCCGTAGCGGATACAAAGTCTTTGTTGCTGCTTGTCATTTAAGGTGTTCTTCTTACAAACACCATCCTGATCTTTTAAGCATCAAAATTTATACTTTTTTGTGAACAGGGGTAGACATTCTTAGTGATAATGATTATCATTGTTAGATAGAAATGCAATCATACATATACAAAAAGTATAGGAGGCTAACACATGCACAAAAAGATTACATTTTTATTCATATTGCTGATTGCCATCATTGGATTGGCTGGCTGTGGAACTGTTGGTGACGAGAAGGAAAAAGCAACAGGTGATGAACAAGAGTCAACCAGCTCGGAGACGATTACAGTAGAGCACGAGTTAGACGAGACAGAAGTACCTAAAAATCCAAAGAAAATTGTTGCATTGGAATTTTCATATGTTGACGCGCTAGCAGCGTTAGGCATTTCACCAGTAGGCATTGCTGATGATAATGATCCATCTCGAATCATTAAGCCGATCCAAGAAAAAATTGGTGATTATACTTCTGTTGGGACAAGAAAACAGCCAAGCTTGGAGATTATTAGTTCACTAAAACCTGATCTAATCATTGCGGACTTACAACGTCACAAAGACATTTATGAGCAGCTGTCCGATATTGCACCAACCATTGTCCTAAATTCCTTAGCTGCTGACTACGACCAAATACTTGCTGACTTTGAAAAAATTTCTGTTGCGGTTGGTAAAGAGGAAGAAGGCAAGGAAATATTGACTCAGCATAAACAGAGAATTGAGGAAATTAAAACACAGGTTCCTGAGAATGAGGATCGGATTGTGCTCCCAGGTGTTGTAACACCAGATGGTTTCTTTGCACATAACATGGATTCTTACACTGGTTCATTACTGGAATCCATTGGTTTAAAAAATGCAATCCAGGATGGCAGTGACCGGTATAATAAAATTAATTTAGAGCAAGTCGTCGAGTTTAACCCAGATGTTTTATTCTTAATGCAAGCAGGCGACAAAACAATTATTGATGAGTGGGCTAAAAGTCCATTATGGAAAGACGTAAGTGCCGTAAAAAATGATAACTTGTATACGGTTGATAGGAACACGTGGTCACGGTTCCGTGGGTTAATCTCTTCAGAAGCAATTCTAGAGGAAGCTGTTAGTCAGTTGTATGGCGATTGATATATCCCGCCTTAACGGGCAGTAATACCCAACTTCAAGATTTCGAGGAAGTTAACAAGTAAGATAAGTGGGGGAAGAGCGAAAACCCCCACTTATTGAAGTTTCACTTTATGGGCTATTATTGAGTGAGAGACATTTTCTCACTCTTTCTTCATTTCTATTGTAAAAACTCTGTTATGACTGTTTGGATATTCAGAACGTATTAAAAGGGGAAAATCAATAATGGAAGCCAAAAATGCTAGAACAAAAATAATCTTTTTTACAATCGGAATACTGTTATTATTACTTCTAAGCATATTGGCTAGTCTTCGCATTGGTACGGCGTCCATTGATTTTGAAACTATCTTTCTATCGTTTTTTTCGAGTGAAGAAACAAAGGATATGTTGATCATTCAAAATCTGCGAGTACCCCGTACTTTAATCGCTGTTATCATCGGTGCAAGCCTAGCTATTGCCGGGGCAATTATGCAGGCGATTACCTTAAATCCGCTTGCATCACCGCAAATATTTGGGGTTAATGCAGGTGCGTCATTAGTAGTCGTTATCAGCACCGTTTTATTACCAAGCATCTCGCCAAGCTCGCTCGTCTATTTTGCTTTTATTGGTTCCGTCCTTGGAGGCTCCATTGTATATTATATGGCGTCCACTGGCGGTGGAACCTCGCCGATTAAATTAGCACTGGCGGGGATCACCGTTCATTTGTTTTTATCAGCCATTATTGAGGGAATTGTCCTATTCAATGAGGACTCGACGGAGAGTGTTCTCTTTTGGCTTGCTGGAGCAATCGATGCAACAAGTTGGGCTGACGTGAAAACAATCTGGCCATGGGCAACGGTTGGAATTTTGCTTGCCATTCTATTGGCACGACAACTCACAATCCTCGGGATGGGTGATGATACTGCACAGGGGCTTGGGCAAAATGTAACAGCGATCCGCTTATGCTTCAGTCTTCTTGTTGTCATCCTTGCTGGGGCGTCAGTTGCCGTAGCAGGACCAATCGGATTTATCGGCTTAATCATCCCCCACATCGTTCGCAAATTGGTTGGTGTTGACTATCGTGTGATCATTCCACTTTCTGGGCTTTTCGGTGCATTGCTGTTGGTAAGTGCCGATGTGTTGTCACGCTTTATTGCATTCCCAGCTGAATCACCAGTCGGCATTGTTACGGCAATGCTAGGTGCGCCTTATTTCTTGTACTTAGCTCGAAAAGGGGGTAGGGAAGCATGAGTAATAAAAAACGATCATCCCCGAAGGCTAAATTAGTTCTACTTTTCCTATTGACCATCATCGTTGCCATCATTGCAGTTGGTGTTGGAGCAGTATTTATTAGTCCTGTGGAGCTTTTCCAGTCGTTGGTTGGAAACGGTGATGATGGATCCGTATTTATTATCATGAATTATCGCCTTCCGAGAATTGTCATGGCGCTACTTGTTGGAGCTGGATTAGGTGTTTCGGGTGCAATTTTGCAAGGGATTATCCGCAACCCCTTAGCATCTCCAGATGTCATCGGCATTACAAAGGGCGCTGGGCTTGCTGCTGTCATTGTTGTCTTGCTGTTCCCAAGTGCTCCCATAATTATGCTGCCAATCGCTGCACTAGCAGGCGCTGCAATAATCACCATTATTTTATATCTTTTTGCTTATAAAAAGGGGGTAAACTCGTCGACATTAGCATTAGTTGGTATTGCATTAGGGGCTATTTGTCAGGCAGGGATTCAGCTTTTAATGGTTAAATTCCCTGTACAAATTAACGCAGCCCTTGTTTGGCTTACCGGCAGTGTTTGGGGAAAAAGCTGGAATGATGTCGTGCTCTTACTACCATGGATTGTTATCTTGGTGCCATTTAGTATCTTGTTAGCCAAAAGACTGGACGTTCTTAATTTGGGGGATGATGTGGCCGAGGGACTTGGCGAACCAACCGAACGTACGCGTGTTATTTTACTGGCAGTGGCAGTCGCACTTGCCGGTTCATCTGTAGCAGTTGTTGGTTCACTCGGATTCCTTGGTTTGATTGCACCACATATCGCACGACAGCTTGTTGGCAACAAGAACCAATTGTTATTGCCAACCTCTGCTGTGATGGGGATGTTGTTGCTTTTGCTAGCAGACGCACTAGGCCGAGGAGTCGCCCCACCTGTTGAAATTCCTGCTGGGATTTTCACCGCAGTATTAGGTGCACCGTATTTTTTATATCTATTGAAAAAGCTAAAAGCTAAATGATAATTAACTGGGACACAGTGCCGTGCCGTCCCGTCCACGTGTCCCAACTTAACTCTGCTGCATCCAAATAGATAAGGAATCCAATGTTTTAAAAGATGGTCTTAACAGCTGTGCTTTGATTTCTTTTTCTTTTTTTCTGGTGCTACTAAGTAAAAATTCACGTCATCTCCAATCGAAAGTGACAAGTCGTTTAACCGCAAAATACTAGAATAGATCGATGTACTCTTTTCGACTTCAAAACCACTCACAATATTGTTTGCTTGTGAAGATTCTTGTGGCTGAAAAAATTACTTTTTATACTAAACTAATGACTTTAAATCCTGTTTTCATTCATTGTGGCGGCTGATAAAGCCATGGTGGTTTTGAACAACCTCTTATAACTGTTACAATCGAACCAGCTTGTTAACTGCATAAGAAGTCCTCATTGGCGTGGTGCAAATAGCATTACTGAAACACCAATTAAACAGATCCCTGCGCCTATCCAATCATATAAATCGGGTGTTTTTTTTATCAATGCCCCATCCCCATAGAACAGATAGAACAATAAACACACCGCCGTATGCTGCATAAACTCTACCGAACGAAGGAAAGGTTTGAAATGTAGCAATTACACCATAAAGAACTAAGGCAAGTCCTCCACCGATTCCCCCAATAGTATGGTTTACCTTCTCTTAACCACAACCATATTAAATATCCACCACCAATTTCAGCTAATCCAGCAAGTATGAATAAAATGATTGCATAAATAATTGAAACCACATCCTTAAACTTCCTAGCCTATTACCGATTACTTATTCTATTATCCTGCATCGCTTGTTATAATGGAATTCCTTTTATCTTCCCATATCCCGTCTGTTATATCCAATAAAACCAACGACTGTTACTGCGGCTGCAATACTAATTAACATAATAATCGGCATCCATGTCATATCCTCTAATGGAATCTGTGGAATATGTCCAAATGGAGAAAGCTTACCAATCCACTCTGAGAACTGAAATAAACCACCCATGTATAGTACGATGAAGGAATAAACTACATATAACCATATGAAACTAGTTATTCTTGGTCTATATCCAATCAACAGAACGGCTACGCCAATCATAACAAGCATTGCTGGATAATAAATTAACCCCATTCCATAAACGGTTCCAAGACTATAAGGCTCTTCCATAACGGATACACTCGCCGTCCATAGTCCAATAGCAGCAAGAGAGAGCATAACAAATCCGTTGATAACAGAAATGATGAGGAAACTTCCCATAAGTCGTGTGCGAGAAACAGCTCTCCCTAGCAAATGTTCTGAACGTCCCTTTTTTTCTTCACCATACAATTTATTCATTGCCATCACCGCTGGAACCGTCGCCAATATTGCCATAACCATCATAATCATAGATACAAATTGCATAGTAACTGAATAACCTTCCTTAGCTGTGAACAACTGCTTCATCATGTCATTCCCTGCAAAAAAGGAATCCAAATCTCCTAAAACAGATCCGTATGATGCACCTATTGCAAACATTCCAATTGCCCAAGATATCATTCCCGTTCGCTGTAGTCTAAATTCTAAACCAATTGGGTTTTGCAAAATAACGGATGCACTTTTTCTACCAGGTCTTGAAGGTAATATACCAGCCTCTAAATCTCTAATCGCATGTAAATAGTTGGCAATGATAAACAGAATAATAGAGACACCGATCAATCCTACAATTGGCCACCAATTATTCTCATCGTAGACCCCGGTTTTCGTCACCCAACCTAGTGGGGAAATCCAACTTAGTACTTCATTGCTTATGTCCCCAATCCCCCGTACAATGTAGACAATTAGAAGAACTGTAATAGAAAAGCCCGTCACCCCACGAGAACTTTCAAAAAGCTGGCCAAAAACTGCTGTTATACCTACAAAGAAAATACCAGTTGCCCCTAAAGATGCTCCATATAATAAGGAACCTTCTATATTCATGCTTTCTATGTTAAGTGTATATAATCCTAGTCCAACTAAGAATGCAAGAAGGATATTTGTAGAGGCATTAACAAGTAACACTGCATTTAAAGTGGATATTCGTCTGACTGGCAAGGAACGAATCATTTCAACGCGACCATTTTCTTCATCCCCACGCGTATGGCGTGTTACAAGTAAAACACTCATTAATCCAACGACAACAGCTGTTAAAAGTAACATCTGGTGCGCGGTCATGACACCAAGGTTATAGTTACTTAAATCAGCTGGCCCTACCATAGCAATCATTGCAGGATTTTCCATTGTTTGTGCCATGACGTCTCTTTGCTCTTGTGAACCATATAATTCCTTAAATGCTATAGGTACCATAAATGTAAAGGAACAGATTCCAATTACCCATAAAGGAATACGAATTCGATCACGTCGAATAATTAATCTGGAAAGGTGTCCAGTCCCTTTGTTAATTGTAAAAGCCATTAGGATCTCCCCCTGCTTCTGTCCCCGTTTGCCCTTTTCCCTCATAGTGACGCATGAATAAATCTTCCAATGTTGGTGGAGTACTCTCTAATTTTACAATTCCAAATTGACTTACACGTTTCATTACCGCACCCAATTCTTCCATATCCACTTGAAAAGACAGTGCCCTACCCTTCTCTTCCATGTCATGAATCCCTTTTAATTCATGCAAGTGAGTAATTGGCTCTTTTGTTTCCACTAGCAAATTCGTGCGTGTCAAATGACGCAGCTCTTCTAATGTACCCGTTTCAATGATTTTTCCTTGACGAATAATTCCAACTCGGTCACATAACTTCTCTACCTCAGATAAAATATGACTGGATAATAACACACTTTTTCCAGCTCGTTTTGCTTCCATCACACATTGTTGGAAAACCTGTTCCATTAACGGATCAAGACCGGATGTTGGTTCATCGAGTATATAAAGGTCTGCATCTAATGAAAAAGCAGCAACAAGTGCAACCTTTTGCCGATTTCCCTTTGAATAAGCACCACATTTTTTCGATGGATCTAAATCAAATTTCTTAAGCAATTCTTCACGTCTACTTTTTTTATTTCCACCACGCAACTTTACAAATAAATCAATTACTTCGCCCCCAGTTAAATTAGGCCATAAATTAACATCTCCTGGGACATAGGCAATGCGCTTATGAATCTCAACTGCTTCTGACCAAGCATCCTTGCCGAAAATTTTCGCCTCGCCTTCCGTTGCCTTCAAAATACCAAGCAGTACACGAATAGTTGTTGACTTTCCAGCACCGTTAGGCCCAATAAAACCAAAAACTTCTCCTTCATTCACTTCCATATTAACCCCATTTAACGCCGTAACCTTGCCAAAACTTTTTGCTAAATTATTAACTTGTAATACACTCATCTAATCCCCTTCTTCCACATAGAAAGATATTTTAAGTATCTCGATATAACCATCTAGCTCGAATAATGTTTCCTCAAAATTGATTTGATCCGTGCTAAGCCCTTCAATTTTCGCCTGTTGCCTGTAAAAAAACCCTCTATTGCACACCTACCTTTTATGTTGTGACAACAATGGAACTGCCCCAAATTGCATTAAAGCGAACTCGTTTCAGCAAGCTGAAACATCGGTGAATCAGATGGAGTCTCGACTCCACCTGATTGGAAATTCCCACCTACGCTTCGCTTAGAGGTGGGGGTCTAAAACCCTAAAACCATTTAAAGATTAAGAATGACAAAATAAGGATTATCGCAATAGGGAAGAGGATTACAAAATAGCCAATCGGATTTGCGAGGTTCAGTGTCCAACCAATACCAAACCTTTTTTCGACAAAAATGGAAGGGTCATTAGGGTTAAAGTAAAATAGCCCCCCTTTCCAATAGCTATCCTCATCAACACTTTCTATTTTGCTTGACTCACCAGTTGCAAGCTTTCCTTCAAGGTCTGAATCCACCCTGCCAACCTTCACAGCCAACCAAAGCGCTCCAACTAATACGACGAGTAAAAAAACAAATGGAAGAAGAAGCAAAAATGAGTCACTAAAGAGTTGTTCGTAAAGCAAGTTTAATTGTAAACCAGCAAACAATAATGTCATGATAATGTTTGTCACAAATAAGAACCAGCTCGAATATTTTCGCAAACGTAATTGGCGTAACTTGGATGACGTCACATTACCTGCATTAATTTTAATTCCAGAGTGTTTCGTAAAAAAATTAATACCAAAAAACATCAACTGTAATACGAATAATACAATTGGTAAGTTTAACACGGACATCCAACTTTTATCAGTGAAAGCATCCGGCTTTCCATCAGGTCCCCAATGGGTAGGAATTTGGTTTGGTAATTGCTCGAATAAGTTGACTGTCAAAATAATGAGAGTGACTGTAATAATCATAGGAATAAAATGAACAAATGAAGCGAGCATTTCATCCTTAGACCGAGCATCCAAGTCTGCATAATGTACCTGTTTTATTCCACTATACCACTCGTGTACCTTTTTAAGCTTTGTTATTTTATAATGAAAATAAAAATAGAGTGATAGACCGCTGAATAGGACAAAAAACGGAAATAGGCTACCTACTAGGACAAGCTTTGTTTCATCTAGTATAGTACTTAAAACAATTAATCCAATAATGACAGCTAATGCAACAACGGTGGTCACAAATGCATACCACTTTTTATACTTCAAAACCTTAGGGTTCCGAGTTTGTTCATATGGAATGGTAACTCCAAAAGCTACTGTTCGCTTCACCAAAAAAGGGATAGCAATCTGAATCAAACTAACAAACAATACTGTACTTAAAAAAATAGCAAGTTCCACCATTAGTCCTCCTCGTATATTTTCGATATAACGTTTGTGATAACATCATATATTTCTTCTTTATTCATACCATTCACTAGAGCTTCCACGATCAGTGGTCTGAATTGTTTCCCTATGTTATCAATGTGGTCAGAGGAAACTTGACTCTTTATATCGGCAATAATAACAGCTCCTTTTTTCGGAACAATTTCAATGATCCCCTTTTCCTCAAGCTCGTGATAGCTTTTGTTTACGGTGTGCATGTTAACTCCCAAATCTCCAGCAAATGCACGAACGGAAGGCAAAGTATCACCAGGTGATAACTGTCCACGGACAATCGCCTCCATGATTTGGGTGCTGAGCTGTCTATATAAAGGTATATCCGATTCAGTATCCACGATAATCAACAAAATCTCCTCCAATCGATCTTATTTTCAAGGTTGTTATACGCGGACTATAACAAAATTGTTCTATATACAATATAACAAATCTGTTCTACATCGTCTATAACAATTTAATGTAGAAAATGATTTTTGCACCTAAAGGGACAGGCACCACTGCTTCCAGATGGTGGATCGAGAGCGCGTTTGGCTGGTTTTCGACCCCGTATCCGCCTTCATCGCCCTAATGAGAGCGCGTTTGGCTGGTTTTTGGGTCCGAATGCGTCTTCATCGCCTTGATGAGAGCGCGTTTGGCTGGTTTTTGGGTCCGAATGCGTCTTCATCGCCCTGATGAGAGCGCGTTTGGCTGGTTTTTGGGTCCGAATGCGTCTTCATCGCCTTGATGAGAGCGCGTTTGACCGGTTTTTCGCCCCGTATGCGTCTTCATCGCCCTAATGAGAGCGCGTTTGGCTGGTTTTTAGCCCCGTATGCGTCTTCATCGCCCTAATGAGAGCGCGTTTGGCTGGTTTTTAGCCCCGTATGCGTCTTCATCGCCTTGATGAGTGCGCGTTTGACCGGTTTTTCGACCCGTTTGCGTCTTCATCGCCCTGATGAGAGCGCGTTTGGCTGGTTTTTGGCCCCGTATGCGTCTTCATCGCCCTAATGAGAGCGCGTTTGGCTGGTTTTTGGGTCCGAATGCGTCTTCATCGCCTTGATGAGAGCGCGTTTGACCGGTTTTTCGCCCCGTATGCGTCTTCATCGCCCTGATGAGAGCGCGTTTGACCGGTTTTTCGCCCCGTATGCGTCTTCATCGCCCTGATGAGAGCGCGTTTGGCTGGTTTTTCGACCCGTATGCGTCTTCATCGCCCTGATGAGAGCGCGTTTGGCTGGTTTTTAGCCCCGTATGCGTCTTCATCGCCCTAATGAGAGCGCGTTTGGCTGGCTTTTAGCCCCGTATGCGTCTTCATCGCCTGGATGAGTGCGCGTTTGGCTGGTTTTTGGCTCCGAATGCGTCTTCATCGCCCTAATGAGAGCGCATTTGGCTGGTTTTTGGCTCCGAATGCGTCTTCATCGCCCTAATGAGAGCGCGTTTGGCTGGTTTTTGGCTCCGAATGCGTCTTCATCGCCCTGATGCACAGCTTATCATTTGGCACTTTTTAAACATGTCTAATAGAAGAAACCTATATTCACAAATTTTTCATTATCATAAGTTGAACTGAAATTTTCATCCAAAAATACTGCTTTTTCTAACGTAAGCCTGTTTGATATATAAGAATACAGTTCTACGATACAATAAAAAGACAACCATTAAGAGACAATTATCCCCAACACCAAAGGAAGCGAACTCGTGTCAGCAAGCTTCAACATCGGGGAATCAGATGGAAACTCGACTCCATCTGATTGGAAATTCCCATCTACGCTTCGCAGTGAGGTAGGGGCTCTAAAGCTCTAAACCATTTTAAAATTAGTATTGGAGGGAATGAAATGTTAATCGGTCATATTAAAGAAATTGTTCGTCATCCAGTAAAATCTTTCCGTGGAGAAAGTGTACAACAAACGAAAATAATGGACTATGGCTTATATGGAGATCGTAGTCATGCGTATTTAGATGAAACAAAAAAAGGCGATTTCTTAACGATTACTCAATTTCAAGAAATGGTTCGCTATAAAGCAAGATTTGCAGGGGAAGAATCAATGAACAAATATCCTAAAGTCGAAGTAACCACGCCTGAGGGTAAGGATTTTGATTGGAAAGATCAGGAACTAATTAAAGAATTGAAAAACAAATCGAAACGAAAAATTTCTACCACAGAATACACCCCTTCACATGTACCTATTGGGCCAATTGCAGTAGAACACGTTCTACTTGCAACAGATGCTTCATTAGAAAAGTTGAATGAACTATGGGGGGAAGATGAAGTTGATTCGAGGCGTTTTCGTCCTAATTTAATTCTTTCATTAATAGAAAAGAAACCTTTTATTGAAGAAGAATGGATTGGCCGACGGATTAAAATAGGAAATGAAGTAGAAATGGAGTTCGTAGGACATTGTAAAAGGTGCATGATTATTACTGTTAATCCTGATAATGCCGAACGAGATTCGGGTCTACATAAAACGATTATTAAAGAAAATAACAATATATTTGGTGTTTATGCTTCCGTGATAAAAAAAGGTGACATTCATGTGGGTGATGAAGTGTCATGCAGGGCATAATAAGGTAATATCAGCATGATCCTTTACTACTGCATCAGCAATATCTTCTGCTAGCTTTAGCTCCAATTGTTCCGGATCCATATTGTACCCGATGAACGTGAAAAAGTTATCCGTTAAACCGCCAATGATGCCCTCTTCTGCTAGCTCATGGAGTCGCTCAATCGGAAAAATGACATTTAAATCTTCATTTGCTCCAACAGTAAGGTATTTCAACTGATGGATTTCCAAATCTTCAGGCTTTGAATCAGATGGTACAGTACGATATGTATAATCACCAACAGGGTGCACTGTGTCAAAAGGCATCGTTCCAATAGGCTGTACACCTGCAGAGCTAACAAAGGTTAGTTTCAACTCTGATAAAGGTTTTTTCACTTGTGCTAATGGAACATATTCATCTTTCATAATCATCGATCCAGGATATCGTTCGTTAACTGTTTGCCAAATACCAGGACGTAGCTGTTCGTGTTTAGAGGTTTCCGTCATGAATCCATTCCCCCGATCTTTTTAAAAAGTAGAAGTGTAGATGAAAATATAAATGTGCTAATGTTTCTGCATCATTATTCTCAAGTGTATCAAAAATAAACGCGCGGTCCGTATCAGGAGAATCTAATAGCAACTTGAGTGCTTCAATCCAGGATTTATCAATCTCTTTACGACCATCATCCTCATTTCCATCACCAAAGTGCAATCGTACATACCGGATCAGTTTTTCATTGTCACCATTCTTTATAGCCTCTTTTAAATATGGTAAGGACATTTTTAATTGTTGGCCCCCTTCTCGAAGATAGTACTAATATTATCATTTTTCTAATAGGAGGTAAAATTTTCTAATCATATTGACAAACCGAGTACATGTTGGCTGTTCCTAAATTATCAACTCCTAGTAATAATCAATAACAATTTCTTTCTCTTTTTATGAAGAATTAACTGGTAAAAGCATAATAAATAATTGCTTCTTCGCTGATTAATGAAATAACTTGGGCATACTGGAAACTACCAATTAAAAATGATAGGTGGTTTTCAATGTTAGTAGAAATTAAAGACCTAGATAATGTGTTTCATATCCCAGAACCGTGGTACATTAATAAGCGCATTTTTGATGAAAACAAAGAACAGCTTGATGTTTATTTGAAAGTTGATCGACAGGCAACATTCACAAGTTCACAGTGTAGAACTGAACAATTGCCATTCTTTGATATTGGCGATTATGATCAGAAATGGCGCCATTTAATTTTATTAGAATACCCATGCTACATTCATGCGGAGCATCCCCGAACAGATTGCAAGAATTGTGGAAAAACCGTATCGATATCCCTTGGGCGAATAAACCACGCGCTACCTTCACCAAACTGTTTGACGCACGGATTACGCTACTAGTGAAAGACATGCCTATGAGTGCTGTTAGCCGTTTAGTGGGCGAACATGACACACGGCTATGGCGAATATTACATCACAACGTTGATTATGATTTGATAGGAGAGTGTTCAGGATAAAGAAGACAAACTCAGAAAAAATACTTGATATGCAGTATATTCTTAATTGTTTTTTAAACATCATTAGTATAAAATTAAATTAAGATTTTGATCGGATGGATGTGGTCATATGCAAGAATTTATGGAAGATGGAAACCTTTTTCCTGGAATACATACTTATTCTTGTGAAGAGTTTGAAGAACAATTTGTTACTATGTTTACAACTTCATCTACAAGAAGTAGAATTTATAAAAGTCTCAAAGAATGGCTGAAATTGTTAGTGGATATCTTACCGCCCAGGTACATTTGGTTAGATGGAAGTTATTTAACAACTAAGATGGATCCTAACGATATTGATTTAGTCGTTTTTTATAGACCTGAGGACATTGTGACCCTGGGACAAGATAAAACAAAACAATTGGGAATGCTTATAAATCAATTATCGATAAATTATAACTGTGACGCCTATTTTTGTTATACGTTAGACCATTTATCACAAGAGGTGGTAGCAGCAAATTTTAAAGGGCAAGAGAAAATAATGCAAACATATTGGATGGGGCAGTTTTGTTTTGATCGCAGTAGAAAGCCTAAAGGTATCATTGAATTTAAAAAAGAAGTAATTGAAAAGATGTTAGGAGGTGTTAAAAATGATGTCGCCTCAAGAAAGAGCTAATGAAAAAATCCAAGAAACAGAAACGATTATAAAGGAAACCAATGAGATACTTAATAAATTGGAATTACCTGATTTCGCAAAAGAAATTCAATTAAATTCATTTAACAGAAGGTTGAATAATCTAAAAGAAGAGTGTGAAGAGATTGAACGTACAAGCGAGTCTGAAGAGTTAATCTTAACATTACATCCTAGAGATTTACCATCAGGCCAAATATCTGTACGATCTTTAACAACAATTTTAGGTGGTTTTCAAAATCTTTCAGATAGTATTGCAAATACACTATATAATCAGCCAAGTGAAAAAGGGAAAATACCACAAGAAATTTTAGACTTTAACGAAATGATATTTAAGGAAGCAAAAGCTGGGTCATTTAAAGCTGTTTTAGAATTAAAACATTCTTCCAAAAATTTGTTTGATGAACCAGTGCAGTCTCAAACATTATCGGAGTTGTTTGAACTTCTGTTTTCTTCTGAAGGAGAAGAAACACTAAGTGAATCAATCTCATTCTTGGGACCTCGTGCTTTAAAAAATTATTCTGAATGGACAAAGACATTAAGAGATTTAGATACTGCAGTAGAAGTTGAATGGGCATCCTCTTATAAAGGATACTCAAAAGTATCTATTAACCCTGAAAAAGCAGAAAATATTTATAAAATACTAAGTGAATTTTCTGAGACCTCAGAAGAAGAGGTTAACTTAAATGGAAAGCTAATGGGGGCGAATATTAGAACAAAAACATTCGAGATAAATACAAATGATGGTGAAAAGATTACAGGAAGAATTAGTAAAGATGCTCTTCCTAAGGTTGCCTCATTTGTACTTGATAAACAATGTAAAGCTATATTGTTGAAGGTTACAACTAAGAGTAGTTCTAAAGAAAAGGTTTCTTGGACATTGAAATCTATATCTGTAATTAAAGAAGAAGACTAATTTTTAGAATTTTGATCGTACTTTGTTAAATATTATAGATAAAAACTGACTTACTTGGCTCATCACTTAATAGGTGTTGGGCTTTTTTATTTGCGTTTTTCTCGGTACCTAGTACCATTTATGGGAGCTTCGCTAATATAGTGGTAGTAAATGGGAAGAAATAGCTGCCGTGATGAGGTATGATGTACGTTGGGTTTATCGGTTACATAGAAAAAAAGCACTGAAAGAAGCGACTGAACGATTAGAAAAAACTAGGTGGAGCGGACCCCTAAATTGCTTTTCCCATCAAATAAATAACACGTTTGTAATATTCAAGTTCATGGGGGACAAATGCTTCTTTCCCTACATTTTTACAGACATATAATCTTTCCCCTGATTGATCTGTATCAAAACCCTCAATTTTAATTTCATTTGTCTTTCCTAACCAAAGGCTAGAAAAGTCATTGAAGTCCACTTTTACAATTCCTGATACTTCTTCCAATGAAAGTCTAAAATCATCAAAGCTATGATTAGCTTCATAAAGAAATACATGTGCGATTTCCTTATCAATAAATCCAATATCTTCATTAGTGACACAATAGTTAATAACTCCCAATGGTATTAGATCCGAAAAGGAAACACGAATCCCTGTTTCTTCGGTTACCTCTCTAACCCCATCGCTTACTGTTTCATTAGATAAAATATGTCCGGCTGCTGTAATATCAAGAAGACCAGGATAATCCTGTTTCTTATTACTCCGTTTTTGTAGATACATAGATACTCTTCCATTGTCTTTGTTATAAAACCAACAGTGAAACGTTTTATGCCAAAACCCTTTACTATGTGCCTCTTCCCTTGTTGCCACGCCAATTTCTTTTTTATTGTCATCAAATATTTTAATCATCTCTGTTTGTTCCAAGATTAATAACCTCATTCTCGCTTTATTTTTTTCTAGAGTGAAAAGTTGTGGATTACTAGACTGTTAAACTTCCTCCGCACAACGGAATAAGGTCGATTTATCCGCAAGAACATCACTACATTATGAAAGTACTTTGCTATTGATTTAATTTACTTCTGAGTGTTGATAACCAATAAAATCCAACATAAGTATACCAAAAAGTACATCTTTCTTATAAAGGGGTCAGGTACCGCAAAAAGACATATGTCCATTTGTGATGACTGACCCCTTGTGTTAAAACTTAGTACGTCCAAAAACGGAAAATTCATGTAGATACTGTTTGGTTCCTCTTTATTTACGTTGTCGTAATTTACCATTATAGAAATACAAATACATGAGAAGGCTTTCACTCGTGTCGACATCTAATAATGTCCACGTGGCGTTGGGTTAGGGATGCTTTTAGCAAAAAATTAAAAATGGGAAAAGATTTTTCTGTTTTGGTGGGTTACTTTGGAGTTTTATATTTGTTCGGATACTTTTCGAAGTTTTCGTTCGTGCTGAACACTTTTACTGGATAAAAAATCAACCGTCTCTTGAGTCTCAGTCAAATCTATCCGCAAACCGTCAACCTTTTTTCCAAGGCGATCAAAACCAGCATCCATTTTGGTCTCCAGTTCCCCCTTTACTTTGTCTAACTTTTTATCCATGTGTTCGGAATGAAGTTGTAGCGCGTCTGTTAACTTTTTATCCATGTGTTCGGAATGAAGTTGTAACGCATTTAAAATTTCCTTTATTCCCGATTGTTCCATTAATATTACCTCTCTTTCAGTAATATTATAAACTTTCTCATAGTTTTTGGAAAGAAAAAAGAGAGACCTGTCAAAATCTTTTTTCATAACTAGCACACATAAAGAAGACAATAAGTCTTTCATTACCACAACAAATTTGTTATGATTACTCAACTTTCACAGACCGAAATAGGTAGGTATATCCTGATATATTTTAGAAAACCTGCAACTCATTGTTTGATTGATGATATCTGGTTTTGACCGATTGTACTCACGCAAAACTGAGACGAACCATAAAAAAAGTAAAGGTAGACCCATTATAATATGACACTCTACCTATCTACTTTTGAAAAAATTGTTTATTTGAAAATTTTTACAAAATTATATTGACAACAAACTTCTAGTTGCCAACATTAGAATATGAGAACTCTACCAATTTCTATTCCACTCACCCCAACTCCGGATAAAACAGTACCTTTCCAAAAAAGCCATCCTTATTAATGATTTTGTCAAACGTTTCTGGGCCTTCACGCAATTGTAAACGATGGGAAATAATTGGTTTGACATTAATTTGTCCAGTACTCATGTAATGAACAGATGTGCTCCATTCTTTACCTGGGAATGATGCGGAGATGGCGTTCCACGAACCTAAAACGGTCAACTCATTACGCACTATCTTCTCAAAGTAAAACCGTTGAATGTTAATATCAGCATACGGTATCCCCATAAAGACTACTTCTCCACCTTTTTTAGACAATGCTAAAACTTGTGCAGATGTAATTGGTGATCCAGCAGATTCAACCGCAACATCAACACCAGACCCGTTTGTATGCTCCAAAATCTGTTCGTGAGCAGGTTTTTCTATCGAATTAACTAATACGTCTGCACCAACTTCTTTAGCAATTGCTAGCTTTTCATCATCTATATCAATCGCAAAGACTTTTTTTGCTCCAAAAATTTTTGCCCATTGAATAGCAAGTAGTCCAATGTTACCACACCCCATAACAGCTACTTCTGCGCCTGGTTGCATTCTGGTACGGTAAAATCCATGCACAACAACTGATGACGGTTCAACCATTGCTGCAGTGTCAAAATCAACACTATCTGGAATTGGAATGACATTCTCTGCTGGTAATTTTGCATATTCTGCATATGCTCCAGGGTGATAGGCACCCATGACATGGAGTTTTTCACAACGTGCCAAATCGCCATTTCTACAGCTTTCACATGTACCACAATAAAATGTAGGACAACCGGCTACACGGTCGCCAACTTTAACATTGGTTACTTCTGACCCAACATCGACTACTTCCCCCGAAAATTCATGCCCAAAAATAGTTCCTTCAACGTACGGTCCAAGCTTTGCATATCTGGAAATATCCGAGCCGCAAATCCCTACAGCTTTCACCTTTATAATTACATCATCTTTTTTCTTTACAAATGGCTTTTTTGATTCCTCAAAGCTTAAATTCTGTTTACCATAAAACTTAAGGGATTTCATCTCTTTCACCCTTTCTGTGTCGTAATATCTTGTTAGTTTGTTGATTCTTTTTTCTTACTAAACATTTTCACCAAACCCACCCCGATGACGATAGAATTGAAAATTAATTGATACTCAAAATAAAATTGACTTATAGATCTGAAGGGGCCAAGCATAAAATCTATTAACGTTTCTACCATTTTATATCCCTCATTTCTATTGGGGGGCTGTCCTCAGGGGACAGACCTCAATAATAACTAATTTTCGCCAATGAACCACTCGTACCGATTACGGTTGTCTCCGGTATCTACGATATTCACCGCATCCCCAAATATCCGAATACCACCCGATGCTTTTACAACTTCGCAAATATTTTTCTACAACGTCAAATTCTTGTTTTTGCATTTTCACAGCTTCAATGAAGTTTTTGTATTGCCTGGAAATTCTATTAATTTAGAACATGACTAGCTGTGTCCAATACCAACTTATCTGTAGTCTATACCAATAGAAATTCCCATTATTATTTAGCCGGCGTTAAAAGTACTTTAATCGCTTCCCCACTTTTAATTTCCTGGTATGCTTTATCCCATTGGGTTATATCAAATTCATGTGTTACCATAGCTTTTGCATTTACACGTCCATCGTTCATAAGTGCAAGTGATGGTTCCCAGTCAGCAGGCTTTTGACTTCTGGTGCCGACAACCTGGATTTCTTTTTGAATAATTTTTTCGAGGTCGAATTGTACTTGCGGCTCAGCGAAAAGTCCAACCTGACAGTATTGTCCTTTTTTACGCAAAAGATCAAGTCCTTGTTTGGCTGCTGGAACCGCACCTGAGCATTCAAATATAACATCTGCTCCATAGCCATTTGTCAAACCGTTTACGATTTCCTTGATATCTTCTTCCTGTGTATTTACTGCATAGTCAACACCTAATTCTTTTGCTTTATCCAAACGAACTTTATCATTTGTTAAACCAGTGATTAGAACTTTTGCACCGCGGCTTTTCGCAACCTGTGCCGTAAACAAACCAATTGGCCCTGGACCAATGACAACCACAACGTCGCCTTCGTTAATGTCTGTTTTGACCACAGCATGATGGGTACACGCTAATGGTTCTGTCATTGCAGCAGATTGGTAATCCACATTTTCCGGAAGCTTATGAACACTTTCTTTACGCGCAATTAAATATTTCGCAAAACCACCGTCCTGCTGTGTTCCGAGACCCTTACGATGGTTACAAAGATTGTAATCTCCTGATTGACAGTACTCACATTCACCGCAAATATAGAAAGTCGTTTCGGATGTAACGCGGTCACCTGGTTTAAATTCAGTTACACCTTCACCAACCGTAACCACTTCACCAGAAAATTCATGACCTAATGTCACTGGTACACCTACTTTGTAATGCCCCTCATACGTATGAATATCAGAACCGCAAATTCCTGCATATTTCACTTCAATTTTAACCTGGCCTTTCCCGACCTGTGGTTCTTCTTTATCTTGAATTTCTAAATTCCCAAATCCATGTGCAGTTTTAACTAATGCTTTCATTTGAACTCCTCCTGTATGACAGTTCCTATTTTTGTGTTATAGAGGAAATACAAGCGAACTCATTTCAGCAAGCTGAAATATCGGGGGATCAGATGGAGTCTCAACTCCACCTGATTGGAAATCCCCACCTACGCTTCGCTTAGAGATGGGGGTCTAAAACCCTAAACCATTTAATGATTAATTAAATAAATCAAAGAATTTATAAATCACCCAGTTAACGATATTACCACCTTGGTCAATACTTGAGATTTGAGCAGATCCTTCAGGCATATCGAAGTTCGTTGCTTCAGCCATTTGTGTGAACAATGGTGCAACATCTGTTGCGATATACAATGAAATTGCAATCATAATCGTACCAACAATAACGGAGTGAACAATGTTACCACGTGCAGCACCAACGATGAATGCGACAATAAACGGAATCGTTGCCAAGTCACCAAATGGAAGCACAGCATTACCCGGTAAAATTACCGCCATTACTACTGTAATTGGAACAAGGATTAGTGCTGTTGAAATTACAGCAGGATGTCCCAACGCAACCGCTGCATCAAGTCCGATATAAATCTCTTTGTCACCAAATCGTTTGTTTAACCACTCACGAGCAGATTCTGATACAGGCATTAGTCCTTCCATCAGTATCTTCACCATACGTGGCATTAGTACCATAACGGCGGCCATTGCCATTCCAATTTCAATAATGTCACCGACACTGTATCCTGCTAATGCACCAATTGCTGCACCGAGGAAAAGTCCGATGAATATGGATTCTCCAAAAATACCGAAACGTTTTTGAATTGTATCAGGGTCCGCATTCCAGTTTCTAAGTCCAGGAATTTTTTGAAGTCCTTTTACAAGGAAGATACCTGGTGCGTAAGAAATTGTACTACCTGTTGCAATTGAAACACCTGGTAATTCATAAAATTCACTCATCATCGGTGCTGTCCAGTCAGCGACTTTAAGACAGACAATCTGGAACAATACCGCTGCGATTAGACCTTGAACAATACTTCCTGAAATCGCGTATACCATTGCAGCCATAAACGTATAATGCCAAAAGTTCCAAATATCCACGTTCATTGTTTTCGTTGTTTTTGTTAAAAGCATAACAACGTTTACAACGAGACCAAGTGGGATGATAAAAGCTGCTACTACAGATGCCCAGGCAATTGATGATGTTGCTGGCCACCCTACATCAATAACAGTTAATTCAACGCCCAATCGATCAACCATGCCTTGTGCTGCAGGACCAAGATTACTAACAAGCAAATCGATTACTAAGAAAATACCGACAAATGCAACACCAATTGTTAAACCCGAACGAAATGCCTTACCTGGTTTTTGACCAAAAAATAATCCTAATAAAAAGATTGCGACAGGCAGGATTACTGTTGCACCTAAATCTAAAAAGGCCTGTATGAAATCCACAAATCCTTGCATTCTCTATTCCTCCTTACTGTTTATGTTGGGGTCTTTTCACCATGGGAAAGACCCCCATTCTCTATTTTTTAAGTTCTTCCAAGATTTGTTTCTTAGTATCTTCAACACCGATTCCAGTCAAGAATGAGCGTGCATTAATTACTGGAAATGGATATTCTTTTTTCGTCATTGCAGTAGTTATTAATAAATCAGCTGTATCTACATAACTACCAACTTCAGCAATTTTGATTTGAACTAAATCAAGGCTAAGGTTGTTTTCTTTTGCCATTTCTTCAATAGCACCATTAACAACTGTGGATGTTGCAATACCAGCACCACATGCTATTAAGACCTGTTTCTTTTTAGACATTGTTGTTCACCCCCTTCAAGTGCAAAATCTAGTTTTTCAGCTAGTAAGTTTTTAATATTTGTTTTGCTTTTTTCGTTTGCTAAATACGCCAATATCTCTTCATTTTGGAAGATTTGCATTAAGCGTTGAAGCAACGACAACTGATCATGTGCCTGATCCATCGCCAGCATAAAAACAATTCCAACTGGTGTTGTGTCTTCAGGATCACCCATGACCCCAAAATCTACTGGATCTTTTAATGTAGCTACACTAATCGTTTTTGTATTAACATGCTCCACATCCGTATGCGGAATGGCTACGGATACACCTTTTGTTGGCAGCCCTGTTGCGAATTCAACTTCACGAGCAATAACCGCATCTATGAAGCTTTCTTTTACAAGACCCTTCTTCGCTAAGTTCTCTCCCATTTCCCGTAAAACATCTTCTTTTGTTTTTTTTTCTAAATCTATTAAAATAATAGATTCATCAAAATTAATCACACTCATTTACCCTCACCCCTGTCTAAGTTGTTCTTATTCTTTTGAGTAGCTTTTTATAATATTCCAAATTTCGTCAACAGAACCTGCTTGAATCACAGCGTTACGATCTTCTTCAGACCCTGCCAGCTTCATTAATTGCATTAAAGCTTTCAGGTGTTGTTTCTTATCAACAGCTGCTATTACAATGACTAAATTGATTGAGTAATCCTCAGTATAATTAACACCTTCCGCTAACACGAGAAGGCTCATGGAAACTTCATTGACCCCTTCATCTGGTGCCGCATGTGGTATCGCTATATTTGGCCCGATAACAATGTACGGATCCTTGTCATAATGATTAACCATTGCGTTTACGTATTCCTGTTCAATGTACCCGTTCTCAATTAATGGTTTGGAAGCTGTTTGAATGGCTGCTTCCCAGGACGGCACAGACTGTTTTAGCGTAATTGTTTCTGGTGTGATCAGGTCACTTAAATTAATTATCGGATTTCGCACTTGTTTCGTTTTAACGGCTGCTGTATCATCTCGATTAATATAGCGCAACAGCTCTTTCGACAGCTCCTGTTCGTCGTTGACCGATGCATGATTTTTAACAATCGAAATTAAATCTTCCACATTTATATCAAATGGAATGTAACCGTGAAGCTCCATCATCACCTGTTTACGCAATCGATGCTTTTCTTCACGCTCCAAAAATGAATTTGCCATAAACAGCTTCTTATCTGTTTCCAAGAATGTCGGCGAAAAAACGATGTCATAATCAAGTGTGTACCCTTGAAATTCTCTAACGGATAACGAATCAAGAAAAACGAACTCAGGAAATAATTCCCGTAATTCACTGAACATTAACCGTGATACAGATACACCTTTAGGACAAACAACAATCGCCTTGACCTTTTCCTGGATACTATCTCCCTGTCTTGTCAACCACCCACCAATTAACATTGTCAAATACGTGGTTTCGCTTTCAGGAATTTTCATACCAATTAATTCTTCTAATGGTTTTGTTGATTTTTGTACTAAATGGTGTAATGCCATAAACTCCTTACTCACAGAATCCTGAACATGATTAATTTCTGTAAGCTGATATTTAATTCGGTAATACGCTGGATTCACATGGAGCAACAGTTTGTTTAACAATTGCTCCTTATCCTGCAGGAAAATACATGCTCTTTTTTCAAATAAGCGCAGCATATCGTCAAGCGCCTGCATTAAATTCGGAATCGTTTGTTCTGTCAAATACCCTGACCAATGCACATTTGTTGTAAGGAGATGCAAGGTAATAAACAGTCGTTCTTCCATCGGGATGTCCTCAATGTCGTATAAAATTTCTTCTGTTGCCAAGTATTCCTTTGTATCGGATAATTCCTCGTATTTAATGTAAAAGGAACTAACTTTTTGCCCCTTTTTGATACGACGCAAAACCAATGTTAAGGTGTATGGCATTGTGTCAATTTTTTCGTCGGTAAACTTCAGATTCAATTTATTCTCGACCTTGGCAATCCGCTTATTCAATTCAATAATTTCATTTTCATGAATAGCTGCTAAATTACGTAACCTGCTTGCACCGTTATTCATTTCAAGAAATTTATACGTAACATGAATCAGTAATTTTCGAATCAAAAATTCCTTACCTTCAATCACATACCCTAATTTTCTTGAATAACGGATCGTCAAATCATATTCGCCAACATAATCCTGCGCCCGTTTCAAATCGCTAAGCACCGTATTTTTACTAACATCCAATTCACTAGTAAAATGATTCAAAGAAAGTTCATCATTACTTAAAAGCATCATGACAATCATATAAACCCGTTGTTTTTCCGAAAGAATATCCATATCTGCCGATTCAACAGTATGATCCATATTCAATTTCGTGAAAAGACTCTGGTCAATAATAAAATGTCCCTGTCTGGTCCGTTCGATTGCCGGCAGATTCTTGCTGATAAGCCAGTCATTTATTTTGTCGAAGCTGTAGCCAAGCTGTCTCCGAGTCAAGTCATATTTCTTTTCCATATCCTTGCTCGTAATACTTGGATTACTTATCAATTCTTCTAAAATTTTATTGCTTCGATCATCAAGATTCATGATAACCCCTCTTTCACTAATCATTGTATCACCGTAAATCAGTATGGTGGATGCGTTTTCATCGCAATCGCTTGAGTTTATGTTGTACATCGCTGTGATTTACATTCGGGAGTACTGTTGAGTTGCACATTAGGAAGGTGGCGCTCATATTTGAATATGTTGTGAATTTCAGCTTTTGAATTTAGATTCCGGATAGGTGCTGTTAATTCGGGTTTCGTTAGGTTGACATGAAGCGTGGGGGTAATTGGGGTTTGTTCGGATTTTTTACGCTCATCCAGACTTCAACACTAAAAAAACTATTGTCTTAAAAAAGGGGTCAGGTACCGCAAAAAGACATATGTCCATTTGTGGTGCCTGACCCCTTAGCCTCTTAGCCTCTTGGAATGTTACCGCTTTTTCAACAGGACTTTTATTATTCATCCAAAACTGCCTTAGCAAGGCTATAAACGATTGCATCATCTGTTGGAGGATTATGAAGTCCTGCACGTACATCACGGAAATACCGTTGTAAAGGGTTTTGAGCTGAGAGGCTTCTAGCTCCAACAATTCTCATTGCCAAATCTACTACTCTATTCGCACTATTGGTTGCTATATGTTTTACAGCTGCCAATTCGGACCCCATATTACCTCGTTGTTCAGGCTGCTCGACCCATTTTCTAGCAACAGAATAGAGTACTTCACGTGCGTTAAATAATTCTAGTTCCATCTCTCCAATTTTTCTTCTCACTTCAGGTACATCTTTAATAGGACCTGGTAAGGTGCTTGGGCTGTACTCAGAAGCAAATTTTACTGCGTAGTCCCGAGCAGAAACAGCTATCCCTATGTAAACGGCGGGGATTTGTAGATACCACCCCTTTGGAGATGGTTTCTTGATATCCTCTTCTACCAATAATGCATCTTCATGGACAAGAACCTGGTCTAAAATAAGGTCATCACTTTTTGTCCCCCTCATCGAAACACTATCCCATGTCTCCTCTATACGGACACCGTCCAGCTGATGGTCAACTAAGACAAATCCTTTTTTACCAGTTTGATTCACATCGACCGAGACAATAGAATAATCAAGTGCTACAGCCATGGATGTGAAGGCTTTGGCTCCATTAATTAGCCAACCGTTATTTTTTTTGATTGCAGTGGTAGTAGGGATTCCACCCCTAGAAGGACTCCCTGTAGCCCGTTCTGTTTGAGCAAGGTTAATAAGTGCCTGATTTTTTACAATTAAATCACATACGTTGGCAAATTTCTCTTCCTTCCAGTTTTTACTTTCGGCAACTTCAAGGATAACGCCGAGTTGCCAGCCGAGAGATAGGGCTGTTGGTCCATCTCCCTGGGCTAACTGTTCTTGAATCTTGAGAAAATCATAGAGGTTAATGCCATTACCGCCATATTCTTTTGGTACTGTAAGAGCCAGGAATCCTTTTTGCTTTAAGTCTTCGAAATTTTCATAGGGGAATTCTCCATCTGCATCAATTCTGGCGGATCTTTCTTTAAAAATGACAGCTAAATCTTTAGCCTCCTGTAATAATTTATGCCGTTCCGTATTCATGGTTTGTTCATAAGTTATCATAAAAACGCCTCCATTCATTTTATTGAAAAGAAGTCCACTTCCGAAGACGACGAAAGAGGACTTTGATTATTACATCCGATCTCATCTGTCAGACATGGTAAATGCCTGCTGGAATTAGCACCTTTCTTAGTTGGATAAGTGGTTGCTGCAGGATCGAAGGACCAGTTTCCTCCCCTGCTCTTGATAAGTTACTATTAAATATTTAATTAGCTACACTTTAAATCAACTTCTAATTATTGTCAATATTTCAATTATGCAAATCAAAATAATATTTTAAAAATAGTATTGACAGCCTTTTTAATCTCCTGTATATTTTTTGTTAAATTAATAATTAAATGTTTTTCTTATCTAGAGAGGTGGAGGGACTGGCCCTTTGAAGCCTCGGCAACAGACTTAAATAGTACTGTGCCAATTCCAGCAAGCGATGTGCTTGAAAGATAAGGAAGGATTTGTGCTTATGTAACTAAAAGCCTCTTCTTTTCTTATGAAGAGGCTTTTTATTTTTTAAAAAAGATATTCATGATAGGAGGAGAAGAAACTGAGTAAACAAATCATATTAAATGCATTTGAAATGAATAGTTCGATGCACAATTCTCACGGTTTTTGGAAACATCCAGAAAATAAGAGGCATCGCAGATACAAGGACTTGGATTATTGGGTTGAATTAGCGAAACTTCTCGAAAAAGGAAAATTTGATGCGGTGTTTTTCGCCGATGTTCTTGGAATTTATGATGTTTACCAGAAGAGTAAAGCTCCATCTATCCGGGACGGTTTACAGGTGCCAATAAATGATCCTGCTTTACTTATTTCTGCAATGGCCAATGTAACCGAGAACTTATCCTTTGCGATTACGGTGAGTACTACATATGAAGCGCCGTTTGGGAATGCTCGACGTTTTTCTACCTTGGATCATTTGACTAAGGGAAGAATAGCTTGGAATGTGGTAACTTCTTATCTGCCAAATGCTGCAAGAAACTTTGGCCTACAGGATATGATTAAACACGATGAACGTTACGACATAGCTGATGAATATCTTGATGTTTCATACAAGTTGTGGGAGCAAAGTTGGGAAGATGACGCAGTTGTTGAGGATATAGAAAACAATACACTCGTTGATCCAGCCAAAGTACATGAAATTAATCATGAAGGTCACTATTTTAAGGTCGAAGGTCCACATTTAAGTGAACCCTCTTTACAAAGAACTCCCGTTATTTATCAAGCAGGCACATCTGAAAAAGGTAGAGAATTTGCAGCAAAGCATGCCGAGTGTATTTTTGTTGGTGGTCCGACACCAGAAAGAATTAGGTATTATGCCGATGATATTAGAAATCGAGCGGAAAACCATGGCCGTAACCCGGAAAATATTAAAATAATTTCTTTCCTTAGTGTGATTGTTGCGGAAACGACAGAGGAAGCAGAACAGAAATTTGAGGAGTATAACAAGATGTGGAGCTCCGATGCTGCAAAAGCACAGTATGGGGCAAGTGGTTATGACATAGCAGAGTATGAAAATTCGGATCCCGATTTGCCGTTTGAATATAAAAAGTCTACTGAAGGCGGACATTATAAAGCCGCGACACTTACCAAAGATGCACCAAAAAAATTAACGGTAGGTGAAGTATTGAACCGTTTTGAATCGTTGGACCGCAACAGTATTATTGTTGGAAACCCAACAGAGGTTGCCGATGCTATTCAATTTCAGTTTGAGGAATCAGGCGTTGATGGATTTAATTTAAATCACTTAGTAACTCCTGGCGATTTAGAATCTTTTGTGGAACTAGTCATACCTGTTTTACAGGAACGTGGATTATATAAAACAGAATACAGGAAAGGCACTTTACGGGAAAAGCTATTCCCTCAAGGTAAAAGTATTTTGCCTGAAGACCATCCTGGAAGTAAATTTAGACGTGTACCTGCTAAATAGTAATAAAAAAGCCTGGTAAATAGGAAGTGGGGGAAACAGCCGTCATGATTGAATTGAGGAATTTAACAAAGGAATTTAAAAGCAAAAAGGATCGGATTGTAGGTGTTGACAATGTCTCACTAACAATTCAAACGGGTGAAATATTCGGTATCGTTGGATATAGCGGTGCGGGCAAAAGTACTCTGCTTCGCTGTATGAATATTTTGGAAAGGCCTACTTCCGGTGTAGTTAGAGTCGATGGCGTAGATTTATTGCAGTTATCTAGCAAAGAACTTCGCAAAACAAGGCAATCAATCGGTATGATTTTTCAAGGGTTTTATTTGGTTTCGTCTAAAACTGTATACGATAACGTTGCATTTGCCTTAAAAGCAGCTGGTGTGGAAAATTCCATTATAAGGGAAAGAGTCGAGGAATTGTTAAACCTTGTTGGTCTTAGAGACAGGATCAATCAGTATCCTTCTCAACTGAGTGGCGGCCAAAAGCAACGTGTTAGTATTGCTCGTGCCCTTGCGAATAATCCAAAGGTTCTTTTATGTGATGAAGCAACTTCAGCATTAGATCCGAACACTACAAAGTCAATTCTTGCTTTATTAAAAAAAATAAACAAGGAGCTTGGTCTAACGATTGTTATTATCACGCATGAAATGGAAGTGGTAAAGGAAATCTGTCATCGATGTGCGGTCATGCAAGATGGAAGAGTAGTCGAACAGGGCTCTACCTTTGACATTTTCTCAAGCCCGAGTGATCCTTTAACAAAAAGGTTCATTGAAACTGTTCTAAGCTTCGAGCTACCTGCTAAGCTGTTAGAAAGTATTCAAGGGAAACTGGTTAGACTTCAATTTCGGGGAGATATGGCAGCGGAAGCCGTTGTATCTGATATGCTGCAGTCTTTTTCAGTAAAAGGAAATATTTTACACGGGAAGGTGGAGTATATCCAAGACGTTCCTTTAGGTATTTTCATCATGGAAGTAAATGGGGATGAACTAGAAGTGGATCAGGCACTCGATTATCTTCGCGGTCGTGTTAGCAAAGTGGAGGTGATGGACAATGAGTAATATTATTGAAATCTTGCCTGAGTTAAACATAGCATTTTTCCAAACCTTACTAATGGTTGGAATTGCTTTATTAGTAGCTGTTTTGTTGGGCTTGCCTTTGGGAATTATCCTGTTTATTACCGATAGAGGACTTTTTTTAGAAAATAAATGGGTTAAAAGTGTTGTAGGTATACTCATTAACCTAATACGTTCAATTCCGTTTATTATTTTGCTTGTTTTTCTATTGCCTTTTACTAACTTATTATTAGGTACTACGATTGGACCATTAGCAGCTTCTGTCTCTTTATCTGTGGCGGCAATTCCTTTTTATGCAAGAATAGTAGAGTCGTCAGCAAGGGAAATTGATAAGGGCGTCATTGAGGCAGCTGTTGCTGTAGGCGCATCCCCGTGGATGATTATTAAACACATTATCCTACCAGAAGCAAAGCCTGGTTTAATCACTGGGTTAACAATTACAGCTATTAGTCTAATTGGTTATTCCGCTATGGCTGGTACAATCGGCGGTGGGGGAATAGGAGATTTAGCAATTCGATATGGTTACTATCGTTATGATAATACCGTTATGTTCACTACAGTCATTTTGCTAATTGTGCTCGTACAATTTGTGCAGTATTCTGGTGACTTCATAGCGAAAGCCGTTAATAAGCGATAAATACTACATTTGGAGTGATAAGGAAAATGAAAAAAAGTTTTTGGGTGCTATTATTGATTTTTATAGTTAGTACACTTTCCGCTTGCGGATCTGATGAAAGCACCGCTTCTAACGGAGAAAAAAAAGAGTTAGTATTAGGTGGTACGATTCCATATAGTGACATGCTTAAAGAGGCTGTCAAACCTTATTTGGAGGAAAAAGGGTATACCGTTACAGTGAAAGAATTCAATGATTATGTACAACCAAATAAGGCACTAGACAATGGGTCATTGGATGCTAACTTGTTTCAACACAAAGTTTATATGGATGCTTTTGCAGAAGAAAATGACATGGAGCTATCTAGTGTGATAACGGTACCAACCGCTCCAATTGGTATTTATTCGAATAAATATGAAACATTGGATGACATTGAAAAAGGCAGTACAGTCGCAGTAGCTAATGATCCTACAAATCTAGCGAGAGGGCTTACCGTCTTAAAGGAAAACGGAGTAATAGAATTTGATAGTAATGTGGATCCCCTACGAGCCACTGTGAAAAACATTACAAGTAATCCAAAAGAATTAAAATTTAAGCCAGTTGAAGCAGCGCAATTACCACGAACATTAGAATCTGTAGATCTTGCAGCAATAAATGGTAATTTTGCTATATCAGCCGGGTTGGATTTAACCACTGCCATTGTAAGAGATAAACTGCCTGAAAATATTATCAACCGTGTCGTTGTAAAAACAGAAAATATGGATAAGCAATATGTGAAGGACATAAAAGAAGCAGTACAATCAGATGAGTTCAGGAAGGTGATTGATGAAAAATTCCAGGGTTTCCATAAACCTGATTGGATGAATTAAATCATCTACAACTAAAGGGGGCAGGTACCGCAAAAAGACATATGTCATTTGTGGAGCCTGACCCCTTGTATCTTAATTAACTTGCACCTGTTTCGTTAATCTAAGTAATTCTTCCTCTACGATATTCCCTTTAACACCAGGCTTTGTAACAAGGTAACGGGCAATCTCTTCGTCCGTCATATCATAGGCCTCTTTATAACCACTAATGAGCATACGAAGATAGCGTTCAGACGGCTGGGTGAATTCCCGTTTATTCATATCCTCTTTGTGCGTGAATGTAAAAATAGGAATACCATCCTGGTCTCCAACATGAAGTACATTGCCGTATAACGATTCGCGTACCATTATGGAGCCCTTTTCTAGAATGCTTTCAAAGTTAATAGTTATATCATCCGTTTCATTTTCTTGTCGCACAACATCCACAAACTGCTCTTTTGTTATTAAATACATTCTACCTAACGATTTATTCGTTTCACTGCTTGACGTGCCAATAAAGGCTACGCCACCATCCCATCGACTAGAATACGATGCGAAATAGAGTGGATAGTCTAATTCGATAGCTTGCACATCTACAGGCGATGTGTTATCTCTCGCTCCTTTTTCTGATTTCGTGGAACCTGCTGGCTGACCACCTTTTATATAACAAAGAAATCGATCCTCACATAAGTTTGATCCAAAACTTGAATACCACACATAATTTTTATTTTCCATGTTCAAACCTCCCCATTTAAAACCAATCAGACACAAAAAGTAGCTATATCGAGCAAAAAACATATTTTATAAAATAAGTGGACTCAAGGTTCCCTATTACAAAAAACTAGCCAAAATAACCAGTTAAACATACAATAACGAAATGACAGTCCTCGAGCTGCCCATTGTAGCATTAGATTTTTTGAATTTTAAATACTGCAACATCGTCCTTGTAACTACAACGAAAAAAGATAGGCAATCCACCTATCTTTTTTTCTACACATTATATCAAATATTAAATAACAAAACCGATAACCAAGAAAAACACAGCAGCAATGCTAGCCGCTACTAATGCATATGGTAATTGTGTATTAATGTGGTTCATGTGTTCACAGTCAGCCCCAACGGATGACATAACACTTGTATCTGATATTGGAGAAGTGTGATCTCCGAATGTACCACCAGATAGAACAGCTGCTGCAGCTAGAATCGGATCTCCTCCAGTAGCCAGCGTTAACGATACACCGATTGGCATCATAATTGCCCAAGTTCCCCAAGATGTACCCATAGAGAAGGATACAAACGCTGATATAATGAATACGGAGAATGGAATGATGGCACTTGGAATTACTCCACCTGCAACCTGCTCAAGGTATGCAGAAGCACCGAGTCCTTCAGGTGCAGCTGCACGCATAAGGTCACCTAGTGTTACGGCAAGGATAATAATTATTGCTCCTAAAATGACGGATTTACTTCCTTCAAACAACTCGTTCAAGAATTCCTTAGCAGTCATTAATTTGCTTGAAATATATTTAATAAATGCTATCAAAATACCAACTGAGAAGCTGACAATTAACATCTGATTTCCATTAAGAGGTACAGTAGAAACGTCAAACATCAAGGCAACAGTATAGTTCCATAAACCTAACACAACTAAAATTGCAACGGATATGGATAAAGGTAACACCATATCAGACGTTGTACCATTTCGTACCGTTCCTTCACTTGCAGTGGATGCCTCATCTGCAACTTTATAACCTTCTTGGTAACCATCAGATTGCGCTTTAAGCTCTGCCTGTTTCATTGGACCAAAGTCTTTGATTTTGCCCGTTGCAAATAAAAAGACCATTGCTAGCATAACTAAATTATAGAAGTTATAAGGAATAGTGCTTGCTAGTGCAGCGATCGGATCGTCTACACCTGGGATATTGTCTACCATTAACGCACCCATGAAGGCAACCCATCCAGAGATAGGGATTAATACATTAATTGGTGCGGAGGTAGAGTCAAGATAAAATGCTAATTTTTCACGAGATATTTTCATACGATCAAAGATTGGGCGAAATACCGTGCCAGTTGCTAGTGAACTGAAGTAAGCACTTGTGAATAGAGAGCTTCCCATTACAGCAGTTGCTACTTGTGCACCATTTTTTGATTTAACCTTTGACGATAACCACGTTCCAAAAGCATATGCTCCACCAGAACGATTTAAGATACCGATAAAAGCACCTAGTAAGAGAATAACAATAATAATTTCTGCTCTTCCAGGACTTGATGCTATGCCCACACCACGAAGTTCTTCCGTTCCTGGGTGACCTGCAACGGCCTTGAATAAATTGACAATTGAATAAATGATAGCATGGAATAGGCCATTTTCATTCGTGTCCATAATGAACGTGCCTGTCAAGATGCCAAGTAATAAGGATGGGATTACCCTTTTGGACCATATTGCAAATCCTAGTGCTAAAATTGATGGCAATATGGATAATAATCCGTAATGTTCCATATCATTTCCTCCTTTTTAAAATGCAGTTTAATCTTATGAGTTTTAATAATAGTCAAAAAACTCATAATAAGATTGTACTAGAAGATAAAAGGGGATTTGTACAGAAAAAAAAGAAAAAAAGATCTTGGTTGTTGATCGTTAAGGGCGTGTTTAAAAAGTGCCAAATGATAAGCTGCGTATCTGGGCGATGAGGACACATTCGGAGCCAAAAACCAGACGAACACGCTCTCATCTGGGTGATGAAGACACATTCGGAGCCAAAAACCAGACAAACGCGCTCTCATCTGGGCGATGAAGACGCATTCGGTGCTTAAAACCAGACGAATGTGCTCTCATCTGGGCGATGAAGACGCATTCGAGGCCAAAAACCAGTCGAATGCGCTCTCATCTGGGCGATGAGGACGCATTCGGGGTCAAAAACCAGACAAACGTGCTCTCATCTGGGTGATGAAGACGCATTCAGGGTCAAAAACCAGACAAACGCGCTCTCATCTAGGCGATGAGGACGCATTCGGGGCTTAAAACCAGACAAACGTGCTCTCATCTGGGCGATGAAGACGCATTCGGGGTCAAAAACCAGACAAACGTGCTCTCATCTGGGTGATGAAGACGCATTCAGGGTCAAAAACCAGTCGAATGCGCTCTCACCCAGCTCCTGCGTCCAGCGGTTATTACTTTCTATCCAAATAAAACAGCCAATATTTCACGAAAACCATTGATAAACCTTTTTAGGGCGACCTATTTTTTGATAGCTCGTGCTTTGTTTTACTTTGCCGATTTCTAGTAAGTACATGATATAACGGTAAACGGTTGGGTAAGCTAATCCAATTTCATCAGAAATTTCATCTACTGAAATCGGTTCCTTGTTTTGTTTTAAGTAATGAACAATATGACTTAATGTTGTTTTGCTTATTCCTTTTGTTACAAAAATGTCCTCTTGTTCTTCTTGCGTAGTAGCGATGTTTGCGAGCCGAGCATGTAACTTCATTCTAGCAATAATATCGGGTGCTTTAACTGGTTTTAGTGCAAAATCAGAAGCTCCTTCCTCAAGAAAACGATCTGCTATTTCTTGACGCTCATCTACGGTCAAAACGAGTATGGGTATATGGGGATCTTGTTTACGTGCTTCTTTTACGAACTGCATACCATCCATTTCAGGCATGTGGTAATCAGCCAAGATCATATCCATCCTTTCTTCTAATAGCAATTGAAGTCCTTGGTATCCGTTTTCCGCTTGGAAGGGTACCCATCCAGGGTGTTTACATATTTCACTTAACGTGTACCGTAATCGTGCATCGTCATCAATAATTAGTACCTTCAATTTGAACACTCCTTTCTGGAAGAACGATCCAAAAAACAGACCCAATTCCTTTTTTACTTTCAATCACTAAACGTGCTCCGTGAACATCTGCAACACTTTTGACAAAGGTCATTCCAATACCGGGATGTGATTTCGTCGTATAACCTACCTCCCATATTTTTTCTTTTTCTCTGTTTAATAAACCTACCCCATTATCTGCTACTCCAATCCATACCTGTCCACTCTTGTATATGGTATGTATCGTGACCTGACCGTCTTCCTTTGATTGTATGGCATCACATGCATTATCGATCAGGTTAACGATGGCACGTGTAAGTCGAATTTTATTAATAAAAATTTGAATATCGCCATCTGCCTCTAAGTGAAAGTCAAAAGTGACCGATGTTGTTGGTCTAATTTTGTTGGAACGGACATAGGAAATAAGTTCATGTAACGTCCACCATTTTTTTCTATCTTCATATAAAATTTCAGATACCATATCACTTATTGCCTGAATAGACTGGGAGGTATGTTCTGTATATTCCGCAATTTGCGTATCGTTTGTTTTCATTTTAATTAATGAATTCAAACCTTCAATCGAAGAAAGTGGTGTTTTTAAATCATGAACAAGGTGGAGAGCTTCCCTTCCAGACCGTGACTCAGCAGCCTCCATGTTCGCGCGTAACAAATCCTGTGTGATTCGCCTCTTCTGTTCCGAAACAGCAGAATAAACCGTTAAAATTACTGAATTCACCACAAAAACAATACATAGAAGCAAGCTATATAAGGAAAGGGTTTGATCAAACTCAATTTGTACAGCTGTAGATTTTACCTCTTGTGAAACAGGACCAAGGCCAAATCCGTATGAAGTGAGAAAGACAACGGTATCAAGCCACTGAACCCCAAATAAAAGCTGTGCCAACACAAAGGATTTGGTGAATGGTTTAATGCTATCTTTTGCTAATATATGCAGGAAGATAATTGATACAAGCAGTAGGATTGCTGGCCCACCAAAGTTGTAATTTAGTGGATAGTAAAGATTGATCGACACATAAGCGAGTGGGATGAGACAGAAAGGAATAACAATTTTTAAATAGCGTTTTCCTAAAAGCTCCCCAATTTCTTCGCCTAGTAAAAAGGCACCAATGTAGTGTGGCAATGCCCTTATTGTATTGAGTAATACAAGATAAAAGGCAGCGTTCATAAGGGAATTACCTGTTGGATCATCCCGAAGCTTTTGTAGTTTGTCATCTAAACCAATTTCTTCTAAACCAAACCATAAAGGCATCGATATCCCTAGGAGAATGAGACCAAATTTGATAAGCATCCCTTTTGTTATATAGCCTTTTAGCATTGCTGTCACCTACATTTCTGTCGTCTGTTCGTGGAGAAAAAAAAGAAAATAAATTTACTTCATCCTCAGTATGTGAAAAACTGATAAGTACTTATAGTTTAGTATAAAATGGGATAGATTTAAAAGTTAATTGGAGGATGAATAATGAATACTTTACGTATACAAGCAGAAAAAGATAAAGATACACTCATAAATTGGCGTAGAAAATTACACCAACACCCAGAGATTGGATTAGAAGAGTTCGAAACGAGTAAGTTTGTACAAGAGCAGCTAAAGGGGCTCGGCTTAGAAGATGTTCAAGTGATCGCAAAGACAGGAGTAGTTGGGTTGTTAAAAGGTGAAGAGCCTGGTCCAACGGTTGCACTTAGAGCGGACATGGATGCCCTTCCAATTCAGGATGAAAAGACAGTTGAATACGCTTCTAAAAGAGAAGGGAAAGCCCATTTATGTGGGCATGATGGACATACAACGATGCTTCTTGGGGCTGTGAAAATACTATTGGCCACCCCCCCTAAAAGAGGAAATGTGAAATTTATATTCCAGCCAGGTGAAGAAGGCTATTTTGGAGCAGAAAAGATGATCGAGAACGGGGCTTTAGAAAATCCAAAGGTCGATGCGATCGCTGGATTACACGTTAACCCGATGGTACCAACAGGTCATGTAACCTGCTCTCCAAAGGAAGTTTGCGCTGCAGCTGACTTTTTTGATTTAGAGATTAAAGGACAAGGTGGTCATGCGGCACACCCACACCTTTCTACTGATTCGATTACCATTGCAACGGAAGTTATCTCATCCTTACAGCAAATCGTTAGTAGACAACTTGATCCAATCACATCTACTGTGTTGACGATTGGACAAATACATGGTGGCACGGTTAACAATGCGATCGCTTCTAGTGTGAAGATTGGTGGAACTGTTAGAACATTAGATCCAGACATTCGTAAAACAATGAAAGACCGAATGGAAAAGATCATTAAAGGAATCACTGAGGGATTTGGAGCAACCTATCAATTTGATTATCATTATTTCTATCCACAATTAATCAATACTGCCTCCTTAATTCCGACTTTAAAAAAGTCAGTTGAGGATGTACTTGGTCTGGAAGGATATTCCGTTGCCAAACCATCAATGGGTGGGGAGGACTTTTCCTTCTACATACAAAAAATCCCTGGGGTGTTCTTCCGCCTAGGTGTAAGAAATGAAGACAAAAATGCTGTCTACCCACTTCATCACCCAAAATTTGACTTAGATGAAGACGCCTTGCCTTATGGTGCATCATGCTTAGCACAATATGCATTGAACTATTTGAATGACAGTACACTTTAATCTAGTAAAATCTGTAGCGGACTTTGTAGGTGCAATAGACTACGGGTCTCTCGATTTTCCGCATCTCCTTCAGACACTACCTCACGATAATGCCCTAGAATAGTATTCACCAGTTGTATCAGCACTCTGGTGGGAGGACTTTCACCTCCAAGAAAACTTACCTTCCAGGGTTTATACAGAGCCGTGTTTACACGAGGTAACGTACTCCTATCCCTTAACAGTTAGTTCGACGTAGTTCTTACGCTAGGTGCGCCTGCCCGTCACATAAAATTCGGGTGGTGACAGGCACCACCCGAAGCCGAACTCTAGATTAAATTATCCCTTGCACTCGTAAGATAATTTCTGCGATGATTGCTGAGCCTAGGAATGTCCCAATCATGACTAACATGGCTACGACGATACTTCTCCAGCCTAATTTCACGAAATCAGTCCACGATCTTCCAATAGCAATCCCCGCATAGGCCAATATTGGCGTGGCTAAAGCTAATAGATTAACACTGTTTGTCCATTCGACAATTTGCTCTGAACCTGGCATCCATGGCATGGAAACGAGAATACCGACAATCGCAACATACGCAACACTCGGGATATTCCCAGGGATTAGTTTCTGAATAATTAACCCAGCAAGACAAATCAATACAAGGACGATCATTCCAGGAATAGCTGCTCCGGGTAAAACATCATAACCTGCCCAATTCCCAATTAATGACACAACTGCAAAAATGAGTAGCAATAACGTCCATTCTTGTATGTTTTTCAGCATAGTCCTACGCTCCTATCCCTGTATTTTTTGACTCGACTTTCTTTTCTCTTCTCTTTGTCAATACTTCATACAGCTTTTCTGTTAAAGGAAGACCTATAAAGATACTCATATACAACCCTGTCGAAAGGGATAATAGATTACTAGCTCCAGCAAAGGCAAGGATGTCCGTTTCCATCGCTGGGAAAGCCGCTACTAATGAACCACTCGCTGCGGCCATCATACTTCCACTTCCAATACCAGATGCCATCGCAAAGGATAAAGGATGTAGTGGAGTCAACGTAGCTAAGAACCCAGAAATAAGTCCCATAAATACTGCACCAAACACGGTACCGAAGATATAGATAGACATAACACCGCGGCCTTCAGGGGAATCAAAGCCAAACTTGTCCATGATTAGTCCAACGTTAGGCTCACGGGCAACAGAGTGAGTCATCCCAATACTTTCTCGCTTTAATCCTAAAAATACAGCTACTGGCAAAGCTAAGAAGATTGTTCCGAGGTTACCGAATTCTTGTAAAATCAAGGCTGGACCCGCTTCAATGATTTGTGGTAAAGATGGTCCAATAATAACGCCAATTTTGGCAATTAACATCGTTACCCCTAAAATAATTAGTGGTTCCGCGTTTTTTGATTGTTTTTCTTTGACGATCGGCGTGAAATAAAGAGCAAGGCCAATAATAATAGCATAAAGCATCGGTAATAATAAGATAACTCCTGGTCCTAATGAAAACTTGTGTGTACCAATCAATTCTGTAATCACTACGATAACAAGCACAATCGCATGAAGGCGCCAATCTTTCCAAAGGTTTTTACGTTCTTCTGACATTCGTATTCCTCCTCAACATTATTTTGGTATAATCTTAAAACCTGCTAACCCCTCCAAAATCTGGCTAACGGCAGAAGTGTCCATCTCCCCCTTTCCATTATTTTCGGCAATTGAAAAAAATTGTTCAATCATAGCACTGAAAAAGGTTGGGATTTTCTCTTGTTTTGCTAGCTTCATATATAGATGAATGTCCTTAGACATGTGCTGTAACATGAATTTTACATTCTCATGCTTCCCATCCAACAAATTTGGCCCAAATACTGACATCACTTTTGTCTGAGCAGAGCCTTTTTGCATCATTTCAACAATTTGTGTAGCTGGCACACCTGCTTTGACACCAGTAAGTAATGCCTCACTAAGTAAAGTGACGATCCCTGCTACAACTAAATTATTACATAGCTTAACAACTTGACCAGATCCCGAATCACCAATATACTCAATTTCTTTCCCAACAGCCCGTAAGACAGGATCGATCCCATCAAAGCGCTCCTTGTCACCACCTACCACTATGGTCAATTCACCCTTATTAGCCCCATCTGGCCCACCACTTAACGGGCAATCAAAGAAAGCAATTTCTTTTTGTGCTGATAGGTCAAACAGCTGTCTCGTTGTCTCTACATCTGTTGTACTTACATCAAGGATATATCCGCCACTTGCCATGTAACGTAATGCACCGTCTTCACCATTGATTGCTTCTCTAACAAGCTTTGGTGAAGGTAATGATATAACACAATAGGTTACTTGTTTAAAAAATTCTGCTTTATCTATTACAGGCTTTGCCCCCAATGGAACAACTGCAGCTAATGCTTGTTGATTCACGTCAAAAGCAACGACATGATATCCGTTTTTAACAAGATTTTTAATAATACCTTTACCCATTGCCCCGCAGCCAATTACACCAACTGTTTCTTTATTCACACGTATTCCCCCTCTATTTCAACTTTTGTTGATGACTTAAGGTCTAACATAGACTGTCTTGTAATCTGTCCAAAAGTCGAGGGCCGTGCTTCCTTGTTCACGCGGTCCGATACTCGATGTTTTCTTTCCTCCAAAGGGGTATTGATTTTCAAAATAATTAGACGGAATATTGACATGGGTAACACCAGACTGAATATTCCTAACAAAATGAAAAGCCTTATTTAAATCTTTCGTGTAAATTGTCGATGACAAGCCAAACTCTGTATTATTTGCTACTCGCATTGCTTCTTCATATGAATCCACTTCCATTACGGCAACAACAGGACCGAAAATTTCTTCTTTTGCTATCGTCATCTCTTCTGTTACTCCACTAAAAATAGTTGGTGCAACAAAATAGCCCTTATCCAACCCGTTTTCCGTTAACCGCTTTCCACCATATTCAAGGGTAGCCCCTTCTTCAAGTGCACTTTTCACGTAATGAAGATAGACGTTTAACTGTGATTCGTCAATAACCGGGCCGTTATCCACACCTTCATCAAACCCATTACCGATTACTAGCTTTTTTGTTTTTTCAATCAGTTTGTCGATGACCACTCGCTTAATTGTTTTTGGAATAATTAGGCGACTTGTCCCTGTACAACGCTGGCCGTTATCTAAAAAGCTACTATCAATCAGACTATCCACCGCCTGATTGATATCAGCATCTTCTAATATAATTGACGGATTCTTTCCGCCCATCTCTGCCTGCATTTTGCCTCCACGGGCGGTTACCGCTTTACCTAATGCAATTCCAACTTCGGAAGAACCAGTAAAGGAGACTGCTTTTAGTGCTTGATTTTCACCAAACTCGCGCCCCACTACAGATCCAGAACCTGTTACCATATTAATAACACCTTTTGGTACTCCTGATTTTTCAAAAAGTTCGATAATTTTAATACTAATGAGCGAGGTATTGCTTGCAGGTTTAAAGACAACCGTATTGCCGGCAACGATTGCTGGAGCGATTTTCCATATCCCGATGCCTAATGGAAAATTGTATGGTGCAATGACACCAACTACACCGAGTGGCTCTCTTACCGTGTAACCAAAAATTTCTGCATCATACGATGGGATCGTCTCACCGGTAAGGCGTGTCGCTTCCCCACTAAATTGCTTCATTGCTTGAATCGTCTTTTCCACTTCTCCTCTTGCTTCACGCAGGGACTTACCGACTTCTTTTGTAATAATTGTTGCGAGGTTGTTGCGCTCATTTTCTAATGCTTGGATAAGACGAAAGAGGACATCTCCACGAATTGGTGCAGATGTATTTGCCCACGAAGGAAAAGCAATGGAAGCAGCTTCAATTGCCGTTTTGACATCATCTACACTCGAACTTTGAAAATAACCTAATACTTCTTTTGTATTTGCTGGATTAATGCTTGGATATGTTTCCCGTGTACCCGAATCAACCCACTGTCCACCGATAAAATTTTGATACGTTTTAGCCATTGCTTATTCCTCCCCCGAAAAGTGATTGAGAGCATTTTCTAACACGTAAATAATTGATCGAACAGCATCAGGTATGACATCATCATTGACTAAAAAAGCTGGATGATGCCACCCCTTATTTATTCCTTGTACCTCGTCACCTGTTCCTATCCAAAAATAACAACCAGGAACATACTGCTGGTACAGCGAAAAATCTTCCCCACCAAGCGTTGGTTCGGGAGCAACTACTCCGTCTCTTCCAAACACCTCGACAACGGACTTACGAGCTAGTTCTGTCATCGTTTTATCGTTAGCAATCGCAGGTACCTGAGGAATAAAATCAAGGTTCGCTTGTGCACCATACCCTTTAGCAATATCTCTGGAAATTCGTTCAATCATTTCTGGTAACATCGCCCTAACTTTCGGATTAAAACTACGAACGGTACCAGTTAATTCACAAGAACCAGCAATAACATTATGTGTCGTACCTGATTGGAACGAGCCAATCGTAATTACTACTGGTTCAAACGGATCAATATTCCTACTAACTGCTGACTGGAGCCCCATTACCACAGCAGATCCAGCAACAACAGCATCAACGGTATGTTGGGGAATAGCACCGTGTCCACTTTTACCAGTTATCCTTATTTTTATTGTATCAACTGCACCCATTAGGTTTCCGTCAGTAAGTCCAACCTTACCTGCTGGAATATTCGGCTGGTTATGGACACCAAATACAGCCTTGATCATGTCATCAGCAAATAAACCCGCTTCAATCATTTGTCTTGCGCCTTGGGTTGTCTCTTCTGCAGGCTGAAAAATAAATCTGACGTTTCCTGTTAATTCCATCTTTCGTTCTGCTAGCAAAAAAGCTGCACCTAGCCCGAGTGTCATATGAAAATCATGCCCACAAGCATGGGATACTCCATCGTTCTTTGACTTGTATGCTAATCCTGTTTCCTCTTGAATCGGAAGCGCATCAATATCCGCTCGATAAGCAACGGTTGGGCCTGGTTTTTCCCCCTTCACTTCCGCGACAAGACCTGTCGCTACATTTAGCGGTAATATGTCACAGCCCGCTTCTAGAAGCAATTCCTTCAGCAGCTTCGTCGTATCGAATTCTTTGGAACTTACTTCCGGATTCTCGTGAAGCTCTTGCCTAATCTTTGTCAATCTTGTCACAAGATTTGCATCGATCATTTGCTTTGTGTATGGCACTTTATTCACTCCTATTTCAGTTTCATTCCTACAACTTTTCAGGAATCGATTCGTATTAATCTTATCAATAATTATAAAATTCCGAAAAAAGAGAATAAAGGTGTCTAGCCACATTAAATTTACTATTTAAATGTTGTCAGATACATAAAGGTTGTAAGCAATAACGATGTTCAGCCAGTCACTTTCGATATCGATCGAGGCATCTAGAGCTTTTTCAATCTTTTTAATCCGTTGATATAAGGTATTGGGATGAATGTGGAGCATGCTTGCGGTTTCTTTATGATTTTTATTCAACCGAATGAATGCACCTAAGGTTTCTAGATAAAGTGATTCCATGGTTAGTAGTGGACCAATTTTGTCATCAACAAAAAAACTTAATGTCGTTGAATCAACTTTTTGCAACAACCTTTCCACACCCAAATTGGAATAGTCGACGAACGATTCACCTGTTATCTTACCATACTTTACTGCATCAAGCGCTTCTCGATAGGAGTTTCCCAACTGATTTAGCCCACCTTTTCTGCCAACACCAAAAATGATATCTTTTTGGTCACGCCACTGTCTTTTTATCCGCTCTACCATGAGCTCGACAATGTTACCTTTTGTAACTGGGATAATCAGAATAGCTTGAAACATTTTCGTCAGCACGAAACTTGAACCAGCAACAATTTGACTTATGCCTTCCAATGAACGAATAAAGCGCTCCTTATCAAGGAGGGATTTTTCACTCCATAGCTGCTTTTGCTTACCTTCAAGAACGATACAAACCAAATCAGATTTGACACTCCAACCGACATAACGCTCTATTCGTCGTATGTCACCTCGAGGAATCCCTTCAATCATTTGTTGAAACACTTCTTCACGAAAATGGAGCTCCTTTTCATAGATCGTATTTATTTTTACTAGTTCTAACGCTAATGCTGTTGCAGCGTGTTCCACTGCTACAACTTCAAGTGGAGATAAGTCACTCATCTTCTTTTCTAACTTGATGTAGCCCATTGTTTCCCTGCCGCGAATAATCGGAAAGGCACTCGTCGATTCCTGTTCTACCTCATCCTGAAAAATAGCATATGTATTGAGTATTCGACTTAGCAAGGAAAGAATCGTATCAACCCCACCACCCTCTAAAATCGCTTTAGTAAATTTCTTATGAATATCAACAGAATTTCGCAGCTGTTCATTTCTTTCTTTTAAGTCTCGAAATAGATTGGAATGGACAATCGCGATTGCACTTTGGTCTGCAATAACCTCGATAACCCGAATGTCTTCATCTGTGAAATATCCGTCATTTTCAAAATTATCGACGATTAATACACCGAGACATTCATCCTGATACAAGAGCGGTACGGCAAAAGCACTTTTGATATGCCTTTGGAAAACACCTTCAAAATAATAGTGATAATTGTCTCGAGACATGTTCGCCATATTCTCTTTAAGAATATCTTCCTGGGCATATAATTGTGATTCTCGTGAATTGTAAGTCTTTCCCGTTAGAGACTCTCCTGGTAAAAAGGCGATATGTTTCATAATCTCTTTGTTAATTCCAACACCTTCAGCGACACGAAGAACCTTGTCCACAGGATCGAACAAATAGAGAATAACGGTATCCGAAACCTCAAGTAAATTCCTCGCTTCCTCCACTAGCGTCTGTAATATCACCTCAATATCGAGCGATTTAGTCAGCAAATGATTAATCTCTAACAACTTGTCCACCTTATTCGTATTTTTCACCCAATCACTCCCCCTCGTATGTTTTCCTTAGCTATATATTATCAAAAGTTGGATCTTTTTCATGTGTTTTTCTTTCAACTTTTTGGGTGATGATCCATAACCATAAAAAGACTAGTATAACAAGGGAACTGAGGGTTGAACTATTAAGTTATGAACAATCTAGGATTAAATGTGTATATAGAGAAAAGATTTGCTAATTACATCGTAGATGTAGATATTAAAATTATCACCAGTTCATGATTATCACGAGTCACCTGTAATAAACTTTGAAAATAACTAGAGTTAATCCTAAATGTTTGAGATTTCTGCAATTCTCAACTGGGGATAATCATATCTACCTCTATAATGAATTCATCAGTACTGATACTGAAATTCATTATGGAGGATGATGTTTATGAACAGCACAGAACTTACAGACAGCGCATACCGATGTCTGTAAGACCAATTTTTTACCAACTCAACGATCTACGTGAATTACCAGCGGTATTGGAATGGTTTGCTCAAATCCACTGATGCTTATACCGAATTCGGCTTCCCGGTTGTCAGTGACTACCTAATCCGAAGATACGGCAGAGACTTACTACTTGAAGAGCCATTTGCACTGTCATTAAAGGAATACCGGATCCGGCATGCTTTTCAATCCTTGGTCTATTTCTATAACTTCCAGTCAATTCCAGGGACATCGATGGTTTCCGCAGTTATCAGGATAAAATTGTCCGAATTCGGCAACCTGTGTTTAAACAGTTACATTAACTACGTGAAAGACCTTGGTTACGGCCAAAACTCACTGAAATATTGTTATAACACAATCCATAATTATTTAGTTTCTTATCCACTGGCTGACACTTGCGACAGTCAACTGTTGGATTATTTCAAGTCGCTTTCCGATCTTTCGAAAAAGACCGTAAGATCCAAGTTGAAAGTATTGAAACGTTTTCTCTGTTTCTGTCACAAGAGGGGCTTCATCGGCTTGGACTGCAGCCTGTTGTTCCCATCCAATAAGTTAAGATCCCACACGGAGATTCCCTCCGTTTATACTCCAGAAGAAATTTTCCAGTTACTGGTGTACATAAGGAACAGTGTTTGTACGAATAAAAGGCGCAACTATGCCATTGTCGTCTTGATTGCGGTGTATGGTTTCCGTGCTGGTGACATGATAAAAGTGAAGTTATCGGATATAAACTGGAAAAATGAAACCATCCGTGTAACACCTGGTCGGGAAAGGGCAATCACAACGTTTGGTTCCGCACCGCCGATCGTCTAATTTTACTTGCCCGCACAGCTCAACATCCAGCCGACTCCGGTGTAAATAAAACCACCGATTCTCCAAAGGTGACTACATACAATTTCTCCCCCCTTTCACCTAATCTAGCATGATTACAGCTTTATTTGTTTGAAAGTTACCTTCCTTAAAGTATGAAACAGTATCATCAAACTGAATTTTATTTGTAATATAAGATGGTTTAATCATTCCTTTTGACAGGCAATTAATGACGTAATAAAAGTCCTCTTTTGTTGCGTTTCGACTTCCAATGAGCGTCATTTCTTTAGAATGAAAATCAGGGTCAGAGAAACTGATCGGATCTTTTACCAAGCCTACAAAAACGAGTTTTCCACCATGACCTACATAATTAAAAGATTCCACCATCGAATGTTTATTACCCGTTGCATCAAAAACGACTGATGGTAATGAGCCGTTACCAATATCCAACAATTGTTGTAAGGCATTATCCGAGCCATTAATTGCAACGTCACACTGAGCCCACTCCTGACAAAAGTTTAAACGTTCTTCATTTAAATCCATGACGATGGTTTTTGCACCTTGTAGCTTTGTAAAGCGTGCAACTCCTAATCCGATAGGGCCCGCTCCTATAACTAAAACCGTCTCACCTTTTTGAATCTGCGCTCGGCGTATAGCGTGAGCGCCAATACTAAGTGGTTCAACAATTGCCGCTTCATCTAATGTTAATTCATTTACGGGTATCACATGACTGGAAGGGATTGTTACATAATCTCCCATACCACCGTCATTGTGTACACCTAACACTTGCATATCGGTACAACAATTTGTTTTACCACGTCTACATGCATCACAATTACCACAGTGCATGTATGGTATAACAGCTACTGTATCACCGATAGTAATATCTCCAACTCTTTCACCTACCACTTCAACGACGCCCGAAATTTCATGACCCAGTATTCGCGGATAAGTAAAAAATGGTTGATTTCCTTTGAATGCATGTATATCCGTTCCACAAATACCTATTCTTTTTATCGCTATTAAAACATCGTCATTTTCAGGATTAATCGGATCCTGTTTATTCGCTAAGCTTATCTCACCTGGCTCTTGTAAAATTATTGATTTCATAGGTCACCTTCCTCTTCTAGCTTTAAAAGTGCTGATTTAATTCCCTCTCTGTCAATACGCATAAAGTCATCAGCTATAGCTTCATACAGATTACCCAAGTCTTCAACCCTCTCCAAGAACTCTTCATGAATCAAATTCCTAATGAATGCGACAAGGGTTTCTTTTGAATTGTCAAATTCACTATAAAACTGGTGAAACTTATGAATAACGTGGATATCATCTTTTATCTCATAATTTTTTCGCTCGTCTTTATAAAAGTAAAGTAAGGATGCGAAGGCAAAGGTTAATCGTTTGGGATTCTCTCCAAATTTGGTCCAATATTCATAGATGCTCGGCCACACTCTTGTTTTAAATTTGGAATAACTATTTAAACTTATATTAATCAATCTATGATTTAGAAAAGGATTAGCAAATCGATCGAATGTTTGTTTAATGTAGGCTCTTGCTTTTTCTTTTTCACTATAAGGTAGCGTTGTCATAATTTCTTCCATTAACGTTTTATTAATAAATGATATAAGTAAGTAATCTTCCATCCCCTCCCGAACAGTTTTAATTCCAATTAATAACCCAATCGTTGCTAACATTGTGTGAGGACCATTAAGAAACTTTATTTTCAATTCCCTATAGGAGGAAATTTTATCAAAATAGACGTTCAATCCTGCTTGCTTAAAAGGAAGTTTTGTTTCAATAGATGATGGTCCTTCAATAACGAATAAATGATAAGGCTCCGCAACTGTTAGCAACTCATCGTAATAACCAAGCAAATTAAACAACTGCTGGTCTTCCTCTTTCGGATAACCAGGTACAATCCGGTCAACTAGTGTATTACAGAAAACACATGCTTCTTCAATCCAATGTATGAAGGAATTAGATAGCTCCCAATCTTCAATAATTTTCAAGCAAATCCTTTTTAGTTCTTCTCCATTGTTTTCAATAAGTTCACATGGAATAATAATCAATCCTTTATCTTTATCTCCATTAAAATGAACATATCGATGGTAGAGAAGCGCAACGACTTTTCCAGGAAAGGATAATGGCGATACGTCTTCCGAGTAGTCTTCTTTTTCATAGCGAATACCAGCTTCCGTAGTATTTGAAAAAAGAAATTCAATTTCCAGTTGTTCTACTATTTTCAACACATCTTCCCAATTAGTATAAGGATTAATTGTTTTATTGATCGAATCGATAATATGTTTTCTGTTAACTGTCTTCCCATTTTCTATACCACGTAAGATTAAAGTAAAAAGTTTATCTTGACGATTAAGCTTTGGAACATTTTTTCCTCTTGGAGTTGATTGAATGGAAGCAATCTTCCCGCCAAAGTTACTCTTTTGATTCATCTCAAAGATCATCCAGTCTATAAAACCACGAATAAAATTCCCATCACCAATTTGAATTACTTTTTCTGGATAATCATTTAAACCATTCGCCTGATCTAACTGCTTAGACGTTTCTATATTTAAGTATAGTAATTTTTCCGTCATTCGTAACAACCCCATATTTGGATATTTTTTATAATGAAAGCGAAAGCAAGTAATATCATTACTTGCTTTCGCTTATTTACTATATTCATTCTGCTACAAATGCATTTGTTAATTTACCCAACTTCTCAATCTCGACGGTAACCTCATCACCCGGTTGCAAATATACTCGTTCTTCCTCTGGCAACCCAAGAACAACTCCTTCTGGTGTACCAGTTAAGATCACATCCCCTGGACTAAGCGTCATATATTGTGAGATATAACTAATAATTTCGTCACAATAGAATATCATATCTGACGTATTTGAATCCTGGCGTACTTCTCCATTAACTATTGTCTTTAATGATAAGTTATTTGGATTACCTACCTCATCCGCTGATACCAGGTATGGGCCTAGGGGACTAAAGCCATCACACGTCTTACCTAGTAACCACTGATTTGTTTTAAATTGCAAATCCCTCGCTGATAGATCGTTTGCAGTATAATATCCAAAAACATGATCCAAAGCGCTTTCTTTTGAAATATACTTTGCAGACTTTCCAATAACAATTCCTAATTCCACTTCATAGTCTAGCTGATTTGTTTCTCTAGGAACTGCAATATCGCATAAATTGCCTGTCAATGTATTATTGAATTTGTTAAATAAAATTGGCGATTCAGGATAAGGTGCATTCGTTTCATCAGCATGCCTTCGGTAATTTAAGCCGATACAAATTATTTTACTTGGATTTGTGACACAAGGGCCCCAATCCAAATCTTTTTCATTTAGCATATAAGGAGAATCAGAACTAATATCAAGTGTACTAATAAAATCGGTTAAAACAGATAGTGTTTCTTCTCCCCCATAAATTACATCCATTACTTCTGTAGGCACGTGTTGCATAGGTTGACTAGATAATGCTGATGCAATATCTATTATTCCTTCTTCAACTTTTACACCTAGTGATGGAAGACTTTCTTTCATAAATGTAACTAATTTCATAATTCACCTCCAAAAAAACTACTATTAAATATTGCGATGATTAATTAATTACATGACTTTCCTTTGATATTAATTTTTTAACAGGATTAGTTAGCACGCCGACTTCAGGAATTTCAATTTCGATACGATCTCCATCCTGAAGTGTGAATTCATTAGGTGGCACAATAGGTGTACCCGTTAATAAAACCGTGCCGTCAAGAATGAGGTTATCTCTTGTTAAGAAGGAAACAAGTTCTTCATACTTTCGTTTCAATTGATTGGTATTTGCACTTTCATCAACGACTTTTATTCCTTCACGATAGATAGACAATTTAATTTCTAAGTTATAAGGATCTGGTAACGATTCAGCCAATACGATTGTCGGTCCAAACGAGCACGAGTTTTTCCAAATCTTTGCTTGAGGCAAATATAAAGGATTCTCCCCTTCAATATCCCTAGAACTCATATCATTGCCTATCGTATAACCTAAAATCTTACCTTCTTTATTTATTACAACGCCAACTTCTGGTTCTGGAATTTGCCATTCGGAATCACTTCTAATATTCAAATGTTTGTTTGGTCCAATCGTTCTTGCTTCGGTTGACTTCATGAATAGTTCAGGACGTTCAGCATCATAAACTTTGTCATAAAATGTTTTTGAACTATCCTCATCCCAATTAGACGCCTCATAATTTCTTGCTTGGCGACTTTTATAATAGGTTACTCCTGAGGCCCATACTTCAGGAGCTGCAACAGGAGTTAATAGTTCCAATTGATCATATATAAATACCTCATTGGTTCCAATCTTGTCGATTATTAGCTGAACGAACTGCAAAGGTGTACATTTCTTGTTTTCCGCTTCATTTACTAACTCCATAAAATCAGAATATGGTAAAGGGAAAACTTGCTGTTGGCTATTTAAAACACCTAAGGTTGGCTTATCATTATTATTTAGGAAACGAATAATCCGCAATTAAAATCCTCCTTATTATTCCATTTGAATTCCAAAATTACTGCGTTTCCGCTAACCGCCAGATACTAAATTCTTGGTTATTATATTTTTCGGAAGCCGTAATTTCACCATTAGCTACTTCTAAAACTTTCGAATAAATTTCTTCTCCAATTTGTTCAATCGTATAATTTTGATCAATTATCTTACCCGCATTTACATCGATATGTTCGGGCATGTTTTCATATAATTTAGGATTCGTTCCAATTTTAATTACTGGAGCAATTGGAGAACCGGTTGGAGAACCTTTGCCAGTAGAAAATAAAACAATTTGTGCTCCCCCAGCCACTAGACCTACGACAGATTCAACATCATAGCCAGGTGTATCCATAAATACAAATCCATTAACTGTTGGCGAATGAGCGTAATCAATTACTTCCATTAACGTCGAATTGCCTCCCTTTTTAATACAACCAAGAGACTTTTCTTCTAGTGTCGTTAAGCCACCTGTTTTGTTACCAGGCGAAGGATTTGCAGCTTTAATATCTTCTCCCACAGCTCGTGCTCTTTGTTCATACCTTTTCACTATTTCCAAAAATCGGTTACATACTTCTTGATTAACTGCACGATTTGCCAAAATATGTTCTGCACCAACGGCTTCCGTTGTCTCGGCTAATATACTAGTTCCTCCGTCCGCAACGATGGAATCCGAAAAGACCCCAATTGAAGGATTGGCGGTTATCCCCGACCATGCATCTGAACCACCACACTCGAGTCCAATAATTAATTCGGATACATCAGCTTTCTCTGTTTTTTGTTGCTTACTTCTCTCCAGTTCATTTTCAAGCCAGGCCTTCCCTTCTTTCAGGCATTCATTGATCGACTTATCCTTATCAAAAATAATGGAGTGGACATGATGACCATCCTTTTTTAACGTTTCCACAATTCCTTCAGCAGGGTCTTCTGTTCCCATTCCTAAAAATAATGCGGCACAAACATTAGGATGTCCAGCTGTTCCTGCTAACGTTTTAATGGTTTGGTCACTATCCTCGTAATATTGGGATTGACCTGCCTGGTGAACGACTGGAATAACACCAGGAACGAGATTAGCCAACTTTTTGGTTAGTCCCGCTAATTCGCCAACTGTATTGATAACAATCGTGTGATTTCTAACTCCAATGGTTCCATTTGTTCTACGATAACCTTCAAATGTTTTCAACGTTGATCACCTCCTTTTGAAAAATTTTATCCTCTTCGGTTAATCCGCGAACATTGGATACATGAACATGATCACCTGTTGCTATATCCTTTGTCGCGATTCCCATGCACTCTCCATACTTGATAACTTTTTTGCCTATTGGAATTGGAGCAATTGCTACCTTGTGTCCATAATGTATCGTTTTTGTCACGTTTATTTTTTTTGTCTCATTTCGGACAGATACGAGTTCTCCAGCTTTTAACATTTCAAGCGCTACAACAACATTATCCTTTTCATCTAACTTAAGGGCATTTATTTTTTTACTCATGGTATCCTCCCTAATAGGTAGTTCCCAAGTGTGGTATAGAAAACTCGCCTAACTCCAACACCTCAAGCTGTGTTTGTTTTCCTGAACATACCTCTAACAGTTCTTCTATCATTCTGTCGCTCTCTTCGTCTACATTCCTTCCTTTAATGGTATAATCAATAAGTTCGTCAAATGAGTTTTCGTCACGTTGAGGAGCAACCGTCAAACAAGGCAAAGCAATCGATCCTGTCAACACTCCCCTGTTACTTACAATCAACACAACATTACAGCCACTTGAGGCCATTTTTGATAACGATTCCACTACATTGCTAGAAATGTTCATCATATGGAAACCAATCTCTTTTGGAATCTCACCATAATCTAGAATACCTTTTATCGGAACTGATCCTGTCATTTTCGATTCAAGTGCCGCTAGTTTCAACTCCTCTTCCGTAAATTCAGTATCCTTGGCTACTGTAGCTGGATCTTTCCAACGTAAACGTTGTAAACCCTTGCTTGAATTTATTATCTTTTCCCTTTCAGTCGTATCAACAATTCGTTCCGACAATAGATGTCCAGCGGGTTCTAGTGTTTTTGAAAGACCCATAACTACCTTTGCATCGTTTTCAACTAATCGATCAACAACTTCCCCTATTACAGGACCAGTTTTTATTAATGAATCCTGATCAGCATCAACGTTTAGAATCCCTACCATTAACCGTGATAGGGGGAGAGGTATTCTTTTTTGCTCAGTTGCCTCTTTCGTCCATGTTTCGGCAATCGAAATCCCTTTTTGGATGGTATTTGTACCCCCGTAAAGTTGTTGAATACCAATACCTTTGATTGGCTTCGTTTTAGGGATGCGCTTCAATAATCCACTTACTTGATTTGTTTCACAACCTAATCCAACAAGTAATGCAGAGTGAATATTTGGGTTGGAAGACATACCAATAAGCATATCTCTTGTTAATTTAAAATCATCACCAAGTTGGGCACAACCATTTGCATGCACAATTGGAATAGTCCCACTTACCTTATCGGAAATTTCACGTACAACAGCGCTAGAACATATTACGGAAGAAACAATACCAACATAGTTTCTTGTTCCTGCCATTCCATCATCCCTTTTATATCCCTTAAAAGAATAATTCATTTTGTAAACGCCCCCAGTTTTAATTAACTTAATAAAATCAAGGCTATTACTGTTCGTAGATCGTTTCTTAATATCACCTACTTATTTAATCGAATTTGCTAGGTGATACGTGTTTATCCCTTTACAAAAACTGTTTTTACATTTGTGTAGAATTCCATCGATGCTCTTCCTTGCTCTCTGGAGTGTGAACTAGATTGTTTCATTCCACCAAACGGTGCTTGTAGTTCCACACCAGCACTTTCAGCGTTTACACGAACCATTCCCGCATCCATGTCTTCCATAAATGAAAGCATATTACTAATATTGGTTGTAAAAATGGATGCACTTAAACCATACTCCGAATCATTTGCCATTGTAAGTGCCTCTTCCAACGTATCCACCTTCATTAGAGCAAGAACTGGGCCAAATATTTCCTCTCGTGCAATACGCATATTCGGGGATACATCTTCAAATACGGTTGGTTCTACATAATGACCGTCTACAGCGTTCAAAGGCTTATTTCCACCAACCAATAATTTGGCACCTTCATCTTTTCCAATTTCAATATATTCAAGAACCGTATTTAACTGCTCTTCGCTTACTAATGGACCCATCCAAGTTCCTTCTTCCAGACCATCTCCAACTGTGATTTCTTCTACTTTTCTCAATAGCTTCTCTTTAAACTTGTCGTAAACATCGTTTTGTACAATCACGCGACTAGTAGCTGTACATTTTTGTCCTGATGATTTCAATCCTCCACTAATTGTCGCATCAACTGCCAAATCAAGGTCAGCATCATTGGCAACGATTACTGGGTTTTTCCCACCCATTTCGAGCTGATACTTAATGCCTCTTGATACTGCCGTGTAGGCTAATTGTTTTCCAACTGCATTTGATCCCGTAAAGGAAATTCCATCGATTTCCCGATGCTCCACAATATCTTGTCCGATAACCGAGCCTTTACCTGTAACCATGTTGACCACACCCAATGGAATACCTGCATCATGTAAACATTCAATCACTTTCGCACACGTAATAGCAGTTTCACTTGCAGGTTTAATGACAACTGTATTTCCATAAATAAGAGCAGGTGCCATCTTCCAAAGTGGAATTGCTACTGGGAAGTTCCAAGGAGTAACTATACCAACTACACCTAACGGGACCCTCGATGTAAACATAAGTGCACCAGAATCGGAAGAAGGTATAACGTCACCATTGGATCTCATTCCTTCACCAGCATAGTACCTTAAAATAGCCACACCTCTTGCGGTTTCTCCTTTTGCTTCAGGAAATGTCTTTCCCATCTCTTTCGTCATTATAGTAGCTACTTCATCAATCCGTTCCTCTAGTATAGAGGCAGCCTTAAGTAAATAGTCTCCTCTCACATTTCCCGAAAGTTTTTGCCATTCTTTTTGAGCAGCACGCGCCGAAGTTGCGGCTTGATGAAAGTCGTTGCTTGATGAAAGTTGATAGAACCCTACAATTTCATCTTTATTTGCTGGATTATTACTTGTACCCGTTTTTCTAGTTTCAGAAGCAACCCATTCTCCGTTAATATAGTTTAAGTATGTTTTTAGTTTCACATCAGTTGTGGTCATTTAATATTCCTCCTAGTTTTGTTTTTCAAAAGTTGAATCTAATAACCTACCATCCAAATTTTCTATTAAATATCTACCAAAATACGATACATTATGAATCTTAAGTCACATATTTATCAACACCTTATTTTCCATTTACTACACCCCCATCAATATATATATGTGCCCCCATCATGAACTTTGATTCATCTGACGCCAAATATAACGCTGCATAAGCCACGTCGATTGGTTTCCCAAGTTCCTCGCCTAACTGACGTTTTTTAATAGTGGATATCGTTTTTTCGGGGTCCGGGGATTTTGATATATAATTTTCCACGAAGGGAGTGTAAATCGTACCTGGCATTAAAGCATTTATGCGTAAATTATATTTAGCATAATCAACTTGCATAGATTTTGTTAATGACAAAACTGCACCTTTTGTTGCTGCATATGAAGCACGATTAGCTAATCCTATTTCAGCTATACAAGAAGACATATTAATAATTGCTCCCGATCGTCGTTCCATCATATGGGGGATCACGTATTTTGAAACGAGGAATACCCCATATACATTTACTTTAAATACTTGTTCCCATGTCTCCGGTTCTATTTCGTGAAGCTGACCAACTCCACTAATTCCAGCGTTATTGAAAAGAACATCAATTCTTCCAAACTTTTTAATAACTTCGTCAACTAAGTACTGAACATCTTTCGTTTTCGTAACATTACCCTGGATAAAAAGTGCTTTACCATTGTTGGAGTGAATCTCGTCTATTGTTTGTTGACCAGACTCTTCATTTAAATCATTGACAACAATAGTGGCTCCTTCTTTTGCGAATAATATGGCTGTTTCTTTTCCAATTCCAGATCCTGCACCAGTAATAATTATAACTTTATCTTTTAATCTCATTCGTTATCTCCTTTATTAAAAAGTGTTAGGCATCCACATTGATAAGCTCGGTATAAATGCTATCAACAATGCAACAACAACTAGCAAAATTAGAAATGGTAGACTAGCAACTACAAATTTCTCAACTTTTGTATTGGTTATAGAGCATGTTGTATACATAACCGTCCCAAGTGGAGGCGTTAATGTACCAATACTTATACAAACAATAAAGAAAATCCCGAAATGCACTGGATCTATTCCATACTGAAGGAGCATTGGCATAAATAAAGGGGTTAATATAATAATGGTTACATTTCCCTCAATAAACATCCCAATAATCAGTAGGAAAACGAGAACGACAAGAAAAAACGTCATTGGTGAAGACACATATTCTGTCATAAGCATAGTCATTCTCTGCGGTACCTGTTCCAACGTCAATACCCAAGCAAAGGCTGTTCCTGCTGCAATAATGACTAATATCGAAGCAGCGGTATGCACCGTCTCAATAAGAGCACTAATGAGCTGTGATAATTTCATTTCCCGATAGACAATTAAGCCTAAAAACAACGCATAAAAAACCGCGATAACACCAGCTTCAGTTGCACTAAAAATCCCAAAGCGAATACCTCCAATAATTATAATCGGCAATAATAACGCTAGAAATGCATCTTTTGAAGTTAAAAGAAAATCTTTCAGTGTTGTTTTCTCTTGTTTTTCCGTTTCTATATTATGTTTCTTCGCATAAAAATGAACGTAAACCATAAAGCTTATACAAAGTATGGCCCCTGGAACAATTCCCGCTAAGAACATACTTCCAATTGATACATTTCCGATAAACCCATATAAAATTAACGCAATTCCTGGTGGTATAATTGGTGTAATTAAAGATGTTCCAGCTGTTAAGGCCGTTGAAAAGGCACGACTATAACCTCTTTTTTCCATTTCGGGAACTAAAATTTTAGATTGCATCGCTGCATCTGCAATGTTTGAACCAGAAAGTCCACCCATCAGTGTACTAAGAACTACGTTAACTTGGGCTAGTGATCCTGGAAGACGTTTTGTAATCATCTGTGCAAATCGAAGCATTCTGCTAGTTATTCCTGTATAGTTCATTAAAATACCCGCTGTAATAAAGAAGATTATCGCAAGAAGAGGAACTGACTCCAGGCCACCAATCATTCGTTGGACCAAAATTTCAGATGAATAGCCATCATTAAATAAAACGTAAACAACTGAACTTATGATTAAAGCGAAGGCAATTGGAACATTTAGCAAGAATAATCCAAGTAAGATAACTAGTGCGACAGATAAAGCCATTCTAGGCTTCCCCCACTTCATTTAATTCGGCTCGTAAAGACAAAATAAATTTCTTCGTAAAATGAATAGCTGTTAATGCGCCACCGATTGGAACGGCTATGTCAATCAATTGATAACTCAGACCAATAATTGGTGTTAATTTACCCGTTGCCGACAAGGTTAAATTGGAACCCAGATAAATAAAAACGTAAACAAGTACAAAATAAATGGCGGCTGCCCGAATAATTTCTCCTACAATCCGAAGCGGTCTCGGCAGTTTTTTTACAAAAAAATCCACCCCTATGTGGCCATCACGTTTCATTGTTGAACTTACTCCAATAAATACAAACCATACGAATAACCCAAGTGCGACTTCCATAGTCCATGCAATCGGCGAATTAAATATATACCGTAACAGAACATTTAAGCCCGTTAGTAAAATTACGCCAACAAGAGTGATTGTCGATAATACATCATCGATAGCGTTAAGTCCATTTTTGATCACAACGTTCCTCTCCTTTCACGGTAAAACCTTATTTGTTTAATTAGAGTTTATAGGGCATGCAGCATAATGATATCTATATAGCGACATGCCCCAAAACTTTCAAACAACTAAACAACTAATTACTAACGATCCTTCAACAATTCTTGAATTTTATCATATAGTCCTGGTGTCCATTCAGGAAATTCATCATAAACACTTTGTACATTTTCCTTAAATGGTGCTGTATCAACTTCGTGTACTTTCACACCTGCCGCTTTAAACTCTTCTAATACTCCTGCAGTCTCTTCTTCTAATACTCCACGTGCATATTCAGCAGCCTCATTACCCGTTTCTGTTAAAATTTGTACTAATTCTTCGGGGATCGTATTGATAAAATCAGTCCCTGTAATCCAAGAAGTAATAAACTTTTGGTGACCTGTTAAAGAAAGGTGTTTAGAAACCTCATACGCTTTAACCCCTTGCAGAACTGGAAGTGGGTTTTCAGCTCCATTCACAAGGCCTTGTTGAAGTGCAGTATATAACTCTCCTAATGGATACGGAGTCGCAGCCGCCCCCATAGCATCGAATGTTTTGATTGACATTTGATTGTCTGGAACGCGAATCTTCATTCCTTTTAGATCTTCTGGTGACGTCACCTTCTCATTTGTCAAAAGTTGACGTTCCCCGTAAACCGTCGTAGCATTAATGATTTCGATATTCTCTTTACGTAAATCTTCTCTAATTCCATCAAACCAGTCAGTTTCTGTTAAATACAGCAATTCGTCAAAGTTGTCAACTAGATAAGGCGCAGTTAAAATACCTACATCTGGAACGTAATCCATTAAGAAATCATATCCAGCCATAACAATAACGTTGTTACCCATTACCGCCTGTTCAACAACATCTTTCTCCGCACCCAATTGTGAACTTGGGTAAAGTTTTAATTCTAGTCGACCATCACTCTTCTCTTCAGCAAGCTCTTTCCATTTTGAAGCTAGTTTACCAATTGGCTCGTCAGGTTGATTTCCAAATGCAATGTTAATTGAATATGTTTTGTCTTTATCTGATGAACCTTCCTCACCTGATTCCGAATTGCTTGTACCTGTTTCTGAAGAACATGCAACAGTGATGACTAGTAACAGAATTGCAAAAAAGCTAAGTTTCACCTTTAAAAATTTTCTCATTTTCATCTCCCCTTGATTTTATTAATTTTACTAATTGGTAGATTCTGAATTATTATTGTATAGCTATCTACCCAGATAATATTTAGGCTTCAAATATTATTACCTTCCCAATAAACCCCTGATAAATTGTGTTTAAACTAAAGTGATGAATTCAAGATGCAAACGGCTACGTGTAATATTCTTCATAGTCTTATAAAATCACCTCCTAAATGTTCTAGTAAACATGAAATGTATGTAGGAGTCCAAGATGGTTATTTCCAATTTTTGTGACCAGTAAATCCCCCATCAATCGTGATCAATAATAGAAAGCCTTTTGGCTAAGGCAATTATTTCATCTTTACAAAGTTCACTTTTCTTCTCCCAATTATCAATCGTCATTGTAAAACTTACCGCAGCGATAATTTCATTTCTTTCATTCCACACTGGTGCCGAAATACATGTAAACCCTTTAACGGCCTCTTGAGTTTCAATAATATATCCTTTTTTTTTAAATTCATTTATTTGATCCATTAAATCATCTAAGTTATCGACGGTCTTATCCGTTAATTTTTTGAAACCACTCTCTTTATACATTTCGGATATCTTGTTTTTTGAAAAAGAAGACAGCATTGTTTTTCCCATTGCAGTGGCATGTGCCGGAAACCTCATTCCAGGTCCTGATGCAATTCTTACTACCGACTGACCTTCTTTTTTTGCTATATATATAATTTCATTCCCTTCTAGAATGGAAAGTTGAATCGTTTCCTCAATTATTCTCACTGTCTTATCTGCTTCTCGATTAAAAAGTCTTGTTAAGTCAAACTGTTGAATATATTGAGCACTTAAAAATCCTAATTTAGGTCCTAATGAGTATGTTTGATCGGCTTCTTTATAAACCCAACCTAATTCCTCAAGCGTATTTAATATCGTAAAGAGTGAACTTTTATTGATATTGCTCCTTTTTGAGATTTCCATTAATTTTAACTTCCTTGGCTCTTTCGCAATTATTGTCATGATATTGTTTGCTTTTTCAATCGCAGGAACCCAGTATTTTTTTTCCATGCAATCCCTCTTTAGTTTTATATAGTAAACCTAGTTTTGAAAACGTTGTCATGGATTAATTTAACATGAATATTCGAAATAATCAATAGTTTTTTGAAAAGTAAATAAATTAATATACCTTTGGAGAGAACTACTTTTAAAAAAAAATACAGTAGACGGGTGGTAACTTGAGTTTCAACTGGAAGACTTTCGTGTTCGGTCATTAACGAACCTGAAAAGAATGTTTTTACTCTTATCGATCATGATCACCTTTATGACCCTAAAAGTTGAGATGCATAATGGATTTTTCCATGTCGTTATTGAACGAGAAAAGGGAATTAAAGCGAAAGATCAGATCAAAATGTTCCTATATCGTTTTTCAACGTGAATGAAAGCCATACCAGAAAAGATACTTGTGGTATTCAACATTTCAAATACATAGAGAAACCAAAAAATCCCCAACAGCTTGTATTTGCACATTTATTGAAGAAATTGAATAGCCTGAGGTATGTTTTTTTCAGGCTGGGAAAAATCAGACAAATTGAGCGAAATGAAAAAAATTTACTTAAACCACATAGATAATAAATAACTATCCGCCCGTAGAACGGGCGGTTTTAGTTTCGCCCTATAAGGGCACTTTACCAACGAGGCCCCTAAAGGGGCTCCGTCAACCGTTTATCTTCCTATTTATTTTTAAATGGATCTACGTATTCACGCTTACTCATATTATCCTGTAGTCTGCCCTCAGATTCTTGCTCACGAATGTACTTTGCAACGTTTTTTTGGTTTAGCCCAACAGTATGATACTGACATTTTGGGTGGAATCTTTATTAGCATGTGAATATGATTTGGCATAGCATGTGCTTCCACAATTTCTACATCTTTCATCTCACATAATTGCCTTAAGATCACCCCGATGTCTTTTCTTAACTTGCCATAGACTACTTTCCTTCTATACTTTGGATAAAGACCATGTAATACTTACCATTTCATCGGGTGTGTGATAAACTATTGTCACTCGACATGAGTAGATCTCCTCTCGTTATTTGATGATGGTTTGACGGCCTTCTCTATTATAACGATGGGAGATTTTCACTGTCACAACTCTACAAGTTTTATTTTCACACAGGCATAGCCTGTGGTTTAAAAATCATTAATAAAAACCCTAAAACTACTAGAAAATCGGTAATCTTAAAAAAAAATATAAATTGACATCTGATTCATCTTTGTTTAAAGTGTGAGTTAATTACATATCGTTAGTCCTTATCAAGAGTTAGGGGAGGAAATTGGTCCGACGATCCTACAGCAACCTGCTATTCCATGAAGGAATAACAAGGTGCCCATTCCAACAGGCAAGTTGCCTGAAAGATAAGGAAGAAGCAGAAATTAAGCCTCTTCCTTGTGAAGAGGTTTTTTTATTTTGTCTTATGAGGATTAACGTGTAATAGAACTAAAACAAAGGAGATTGTCGAATGACAACAGTAGGTTACTGGTTTATCGGAATTGCATTGTTGTATACCGCATTCTTAATTGGTTTTGGCCATTTGGCAAAGAAGCGGGCCTCTGATGGCAATGGTTATTTTGTAGGAGGTAGAAACTTTAACAAATGGTTTGTAGCAGTATGTATTACTGGACTATTCTCTGGTTCTTCCTACATTTCCATTATTGAGTTAAGTTATCTTAGTGGTGTTTCAGCAGTGTGGTATGGCGTTGCAGAAACGCTTCAAGTACTAATCATCGCATTCATCATGATAGCCCCCTTCAGAAAAAAAGCGCTGGTTACCATCTCTGGATTAATTGGAGATCATTTTGGAGATAAGGTTCGTGGATTAGCGGGAGCCATCACTGCTTTCACCTTCCCAATGTGGTCGGTAGCTACAGCATTGGCCTTCGCTTCAGCATTAACTGTATTTACAGGAATTCCTCTTCTAGGTTCAGTCACCCTGACAGCAACCTTACTATTGATTTATTTACAATTTGGGGGAATGTGGTCCATTGGATTTACTCAATTAAGTAATGTGATAGTTTTTTTCATCATGTTGGCAATTGGTACATATGCTTTTTTCATTAATCCGGGAATTGATGGTTTAAAAGAACTTTTTGCAACAAAACCAAAATATGCGGACCTTACAGCAGTTGGATCACAAACAATTATTGCATGGTTTGGGACATTTATCTTAAATGTTGTCCTAGCACAGGCAGCTTTTCAAATGGCATTGTCATGTAAAACAGAAAAAGAAGGTCGGCAAGGGTTACTAATCGCAGCAATTTTAGGTGTACCATTAATTATCGGGGCGATTATTTTTGGTCTTGCAGCAGCCTATGTAGTACCCGATCAACGTGGATTAACTGCCATTCCACTTTATTTAATGGAAACATTACCCGCACCGCTTGTTGCTGTATTTTTCTTAGGGTTTTGGGCAGCAGCACTAAGCTGGGGAGCCCCTTGTCAATTTTCTGGAGCAACTAGTCTTGGTCGAGATGTTGGTAAAGCTGTCAATCCAAAAGCAACAGAAAAACAGCTCGTCAAATACACAAAATGGTCTTTAGTATTATTAACTGCATTAATGATTGGATTTGCTATTTTACGCTCAGAACAATCTGCTTGGTGGAATATCTTAGCGTGGACCACTCGTAACTCAGCAACATTTGCACCGGTTATTGCCGCTCTATTTTGGCCAATTGTAACAAAACGAGCAGCACTTATTGCATTGTTTACCGGTTCTGCTTCTGGACTACTTTGGTATCACTTAGGAGGATGGGAGGTAAATCAATTTTTCCTAAATACACATCCCGTTTGGACAGGGATGATTGTCAACATTACAACGATTGTCGTAGTTACATTGATTGATTCTTACGGAAAATGGAAGTGGGCAGGTTCGGTGAAAGACTTCGGTTTTGTTAGTTTTATAGTCTCTATTCTATTATCTTTTATACTTGTCCTTAATTTAGAAACACTTTATCAAAAAGGTTTAGTTGGCTTAGTTGTATTCTTTGCTTTATCAGCATTGTTCATTTCGATTATTCGTTTTGTTCGAAAAAAAGACAGTATTCCCCCTGCAATTAAAAAAACGATGTAAAGGAGCTATGAAAATATGTCCGATATCACAACAAATCCATATATAAGAAAAATAGATGTTACATCTTCTTGGAAAGGGAATTTCCAAACAGAGCATAAGGTTCGTGAATTTTCCTTTAAAGTAGATGAACCTGAAAAAATTGGTGGTGATAACCTTGCACCAACACCATTAGAATATGTTCTCGGTTCATTGAATGGTTGCCTACTAGTAGTCATTAAATTAGTGGCTGAAGAGACTGGCTTCCATTTCCAAGATATTGATATTGCTAGCAAAGGGTGGGTCGATAAACGAGGACTAAAAGGAGAGCCAGTTTCTCCGTATTATCAGCGAGTGGATAATACAATTATGATCCTATCAGATGAATCAGAAGACAGATTTAATCAACTAAAAGAATTAGTCCTAAAACGCTGTCCTTTGTATAACTTGATTAAAGATGCAAACGTTGAAATTGTTTTAAATTGGAGGTTAAGTAAATTTTGATATTGAATTAACAAGAAAAAGGAAACTGGGTTACAGTTCATTCCACTGTTCCACTTATATTTTGGTAGTTATGGTATTCGCACGTTCAGACGCAAAGATTTGCCCCTGGACATTCAGTCTACCCAACCTTATGTTGGGAGCTTATGATACATGCAATTCCACTTTGTATGTGATAAAATTGATTCATCCATATTGGGATGTCCTCCTCAGCCTGACATTAGCTTACGAAACCTTTGTCGTTATTGCAGAGGAGGATTTTTTCATCAAACGTAATTGCACTTCAGTTTCTGCTACTGATTGAATATCCAACTGCCCAATTAATTTAACAAGCTCATCTAGTCCTTTTCCACATATTCAATCTTAGACTTGGTTCTCCATTTGTTTTTCGTTGGAATGTTAATGATGATTTTAGCACCTTCTCTAAAATAGTGTAACTTCCCAATTTGTAGTTTCACAGTTTTACATGCTTGACGTAATCTTTGTTATTGTTAGGGAACTGCAGTTAAAACTGATACGCTATTCCTTTCCCCATATAACCTTCACAATTAACCGTATTTATTAAGGCTTCTGCAGACGATTTCAATAAGTCACCTGTAGTATAAAATTATCACGTTTTTACCTCACTTTCTTCAGCAGATTTTTCCGAAAGCCAACGACCAATATCTACAAACGGCGGCATAGAGTTAATTCCATATGATTGCAGTTTTTTCTTAACAACTGTCCTCGTTTCTTCACTTTTCACATCTTTGAAAAGACTGGTAGGATCTCCCGAGTTGCTGCGATATATCAATGTCTAACGTGCCATGGTCACCGACTCCAGAGATGTTTCTAGTATCTCGCCAAAATGATACAGAAATATTGCTTTCTGCAACGTCAAAAATATCAGCCCTCTCATCTGGATTTTTCGGAGCTCAATCCCTTTAGTATAGCTTACGGCTTACTATCTAACTGCCTACGCTTAAAGGTAGCAGTTACCTACTACTCTCCAAGACTCGCTACGATGGCTAGTTCTTATTCGGCGGGAATTTCACCCGCTATATATTGTGACCTTGCTCGATCGCTCGGACAAGGCACCTTTCCCCTTGACTCCTCATTTTTCATCGATGATCGAATGAGGAATACGGAGCATCTCTTCTTTTAATGGAATGCACCAATGCATTTTAATATTTTAACATTTAGGCTTAAATCTTTCGGCATATAAAACCCCTGCATTGCCAATCGCAAGTTGCAAGGGCATTCTCTGTTGCTATTTTTTTGTTACCTCTTCAATAATATTTTTTGCATTTTCTAATGATTCTGCTGAAAACACCTTTTTTAACGCTTCATCCAACAATTGTAGATTTGTGATTGAACGAACCTTTTTTTTGAAGTGAATCCATGGATGTTCCAAACCTTGCTTCTAAATAGGTGCAAATCGAATCTTGTTTCCCTTCAATTTTACCTTCTTATTTCCCAGTCATAACTGAACAGAGCGATCGGAACAATTCGTTTCTGGTGTTTTTATACAACCGGCTAAAGTATCGAAACATCCGATCATTGAAATGCGCTGATAAGATGCTTGCGGTTCAATATGGATTATGATTAAGCTTTCCTCGTTCCTTACTCGCGTCTCAACCACCAAATCCACGTACCGTTTTTCCCGTGTGCTTGTGTCATTGATCAACTCTTTATCTAAAAAAATAAATGGGTAAAATCAATTTCTTTCCACGGCAGGGGTCTGAACCCAATAGCATTTGTCCTTTCTGTCCCTGCTAATTTTATTCTTGCCCTTTACGCTAACGTTAATGGTAAGCTGTAGTTGTTAGAATGTTGAAAAAAGGTGATAACAATTGAAGAATGATGAGACCTATTCCATTTCAGAGCTAGCATCACATTTTGGAATTACCACAAGAACGATCCGTTATTATGAAGAAATTGGATTACTCAAACCCATGCGTAGTGATACGGGACAGCGAATTTTCTCTAAAAAAGAACGTATCCGTCTCCAGTTAGTATTTCGTGGCAAAAAATATGGGTTTAGTCTTGATGAAATACGCGAGATGATTCAGCTATTCGACCGTGATCCATCAGGGAAGAAACAACTGAAGAAGACAATTGAATATGGCCAAAAAAAGGTAGGGGAGGTGTCGGATAAGATTGATGATTTAATGATGCTTCGCACGGAGATGGAAAGTCTAATTGTTGATTTTCAAACTAAATTGACGAAATTGGAGGGTGAAGTGGAATGAATATACCTAATTTACTTGCACATCAATCAAGAAAATTTCCAAACCATGAGGCAATTGCGACACAGTATGAAAGTATTTCGTATTTGGATTGGCACATCACGGTAAACCAATTAGCTGACAGTTTTCGTAAGCTAGGCGTTGAGAAAGGCGATAAGGTTGTTCTGCATATGCCGAACACAAAAGAATTTTTGTATGCGTATTTTGCTGTACAACGGTTGGGAGCACTTATTGTTCCAATTAATGCGAAACTTGTCCAACAGGAAATAACTTATATTTTAGATCATAGTGAGGCTAAGGTTTTTATAACCCATGATCTTTTGTTTAGTCAGGTAAAAGGATTGCCGAAATCGGATAATCTATTATGCGTCAAAACAGGAGAGGCTGTCGATCACTGGTTGTCGTTTGATGCCTTAGTGGCTGAAGGTTCTCCAGATGAAATTACATGTGAGTTAACAGAAGATGATGAGGCATCTATATTGTATACATCTGGTACGACAGGGGATCCAAAAGGCGTCATTTATACGTATCGAAATATCATAACGGTTGCCACGATGATTTGCATAGAAATGACGATGAAACCCGAAAGTAAGGTTCTTCATATGATGCCGCTTAGTCATTCAGCGCCACTTCATTTATTTCTTATTGCAGGTACGTATGTCGGTGCGACGCATGTTCTTGTACCAACATTCACACCAGACCTATTGTTGGAAACTGTCTCAAATCAAAAAACAACACACTTTTTTGGTGCGCCAGTTGCTTATCTCGCTACAGGAAAACATCCAAATATAAGCGAGTATGATTTATCATCAATGGAGTATTGGGTTTATGGTGGAGCACCTTTAGCACAACAGGATGTTAATTTTATAAAAGAGAAATTTTCTACAGATAGACTTATGTGCGTTTATGGATTAACAGAAGCGGGGCCAAGTGGCACATTGCTAAGGTTTGAAGACCATGACACAAAAGCAGGTAGTATTGGAAAACGGGCTGCGTTAAACTGCGAAATCCGTTTAGTAAATGAAGATGGTATTGATGTAAAACAAGGGGAAGTCGGAGAAATTATCTTGCGTGGTGAGGGAAATATGAAGGGTTATTATAAGGATCCCGAAAAAACGAATCAAGCGCTGAAGGGTGATTGGTTGTATACCGGAGACATGGCCAAACAAGATGATGAAGGTTTCTACTGGATGGTCGACCGCAAAAAAGACATGATCATATCTGGTGGCGTTAATATTTTTCCAAAAGAGATTGAGAACCTATTAATCACACATCCTAGGATTGCGGATGTTGCTGTTGTTGGTGTGCCAAATCCTGATTGGGGAGAGACGGTAAAGGCTTTTGTTGAGGTTAATGGAGAAATAGATGATTTGGAAAAAGAATGCCGTAGCTTTTTAGAAGACAAATTGGCAGAGTACAAGATTCCTAAATTATACGAAGAATTGGAAGCGCTTCCCCGTAATGTAACCGGTAAGTTACTGAAAAACCAGCTACGCGTAAAGGAGGGAACACTGTGAGGAATTTTTATCAAGACGATTCAAATCTTAAGGGACTCCTTGCTGAAATGTTGCCCGCAGATTTTTACGAGTGGGCAAACGAGGAGCTACATGAGTTTGGTAGAAAATGTGCAAATGAGATTGATGAACGGGCTGTTCACACGGATCGAGAAGGCCAGCCTAAATTAATTCGTTATGACAAAATGGGTAACGAAGTATCCAAAGTTTGGTTAAATGAAGGATATAAGAAAACAGTAGAAGAGACCTATCATGCAGGAATTGTTGGCTATGTTCATAAAGATATTCCTAAGCTCGGAAATAAAGGGAATTACGTGTATTCATTTGCCCAAGGGTATCTGCTTTCCCATGCAGAGCCTGGTTTTTATTGCCCAGTGACATTGTCGATGGCAACTGCCTATTTGATTGATCATTATGCATCCGAAACCTTGAAGGAAAAATTTTTACCACATGTGTTATCAACTGGCGATGTCGAGTTGTTTGAAGGTGCCACCTTTTTAACTGAACGACAAGGCGGATCAGATGTTGGAGCGAATGAGGTTAAAGCTGTAAAAGAAAACGATTATTATCGCATCACTGGTGAAAAATATTTTGCTAGTAATTCGGGTGCCTGTGGCGTGGCGATGGTGTTGGCAAGACTCGACGGTGCACCAGCAGGAACAAAGGGTCTTAGTTTATTTCTTGTTCCATGGGAAGAAAATAGGGAAAATGGCGCACTCCGAATTCGTAGGTTGAAGGATAAACTTGGTGTCAGAGCCGTGCCATCAGCAGAAGTAGAATTTGAGTGTGCAAAAGGGTATTTGGTTGGGGAAGAAAATAAAGGATTTTTCTACATGATTGAAGCTCTAAATCTATCACGTGTAGCGAATGCGATTGCATCCCTTGGCATCATGCGTCGTGCTTATTTGGAAGCAAAAAAGTATGCAAAGAATCGCGATGCTTTTGGCAACAAATTAACAAACTACCCCATGGTACAAGTGACGTTAGCCGAAATGGTTGCCAAGCAAGAAATTGAAACCAATACAGTTTTTGAAGTCGTTCGAATAATGGATAGTGTAATGGGACTTGAGGAAAAAGCTTCAAAACAAGAGCAAGTTTTATTCCGACTATATGTTGCCATCATGAAAAAAGAAACAGCTGAACAGGCGATTCACTTTGCTCATGAATCCATCGAAATGCATGGTGGAAATGGCTATATCGAGGACTTTGTTACTCCACGATTACTTAGGGATGCTCAGGTATTAACCGTTTGGGAAGGAACAGCGAATATACTCGGGTTAGAAGTGTTGCGATTGATCGGAAAGTACAGTGCTGATGAGTTGTTTTTCAAGGAAATGAAAACCAAGTTATCTGCAGTGCAATCAGATAAAAATGGCTGGGTACAACTCGTAGAATCAGAGATCAGCAAACTGAAGGAACGCGTTAAAGACATCAGGAAGTTGCCTAACGATCTACAAACATACCATAGCAAAGATTTAGCAAAAAGAATGGCTGACATTTTTGAAAGTGTTATAGCAATAGAATCAAGCACTAAAGGTGATAAGAGGAAAAAGGCTATTAGTGAGGTTTATTTGCATTCTGTTTGGAAAAAGGATGAATTCGAGCTCTCGCCAGTGATGTTGGAGAAGTTTGAATTGGTTGTGGGATAGTTACTAATGTGGATGCGTTGGTAAAATTAAAGAATGAATGAAAGTTCCTAGCTATTGCGAGGGGTCTTTTTTGTACATAAAGGGGTCAGGTGCCGCAAAAAAACATATGTCCATTTGTGGTGCTTGACCCCGTTACTTCTGCACTGTAAAAATATAGAGGGGGCGGGTGCCTGTCCCCCTCAGGTACAAAGAAAAACCGGGTGGTGCCAGGCACCACCCGGTTTTTAAACTAATTCAAGCATTCTATCTAGTGCTTTTTTTGCGTAAGTTGCTTCTGTATCCGGAACGGTAATTTGATTGTGTGTACCTGTCTCCATAATGCTTTCTAAACACCATGCAAGGTGGGGGAGGTCAATACGATTCATCGTTAAGCATGGGCACATATTAGGATTTAATGAAATAATGTGCTTTTCTGTATTTTCCTTGATTAGACGTTTTACGAGATTCATTTCCGTTCCAATTGCCCAAGCTGAACCTTTTTCAGCATTGGTGATGACATCAATAATATGCTTCGTTGAACCAGCATCATCCGCTAAAGCCACAACTTCCCGACGACATTCTGGGTGAACGATAATTTTCATATCAGGATGCTGTTTTCGTATCTGCTCCACGTTTTGGACCGTGAAATTTTCATGAACGGAACAATGTCCTTTCCATAAGATAACTTTCACTTTTTCTAGGGGACCATTGAAAATAAGCTGTTCTAAGTTCGGATCCCATACAGCCATTTGGTCTAAAGGTATACCTAATTTGTATGCGGTGTTACGTCCTAAATGCTGATCAGGTAAAAATAGAATTCTTTCTTTTTGCTCAAAGGCCCATGTTACCATTTTCTCTGCATTTCCAGATGTGACAGTTGCACCATTATGTTGACCTACAAATGATTTAATGGCTGCAGTAGAGTTGACATATGTTAACGGTAAAATGGTGTCATCGAAAATATCCGATAGCTTTTTCCACGCTATTTCGGTTTGACCGATGTCGGCCATATCAGCCATAGAACAACCAGCACGCATATCGGGTAAGAATACCTTTTGTGCATCATTGGTTAAAATATCGGCTGTTTCCGCCATAAAATGAACACCGCAAAACACAATGTATTCTGCATTCTGATTTTCCTCACATAGTTGTGCCAGTCGTAAGGAATCACCTCTAGCGTCCGCAAATTGAATCACTTCATCCTTTTGATAGTGATGTCCAGGAATAAAAAGTTTCTCCCCTAACTTATATTTCGTATGTTGAACGAATTGCTCTAGTTCATGGTTTGACCTATCGCGAAAACGTTCAGGAATCATTGTGTGTTTCTTTTCTATTGAATTTAAGAGGCTCACGATCATTGATCTCTCCTTTTTATTACGTGTTCAAAAAGTCGACTAATGTCGCCACGTCCTGTAGCAACGTCGACACTAGCACGTCCTGTGCGTCGCAAGCAGATGTGCCGCATATCATGTGGTAACTTTTTGAACATCCTCTTTTATTTAAAATAAGGATTATAGCTTTACTTTTACACTTATATCTAAAGCAGCAACGGAATGGGTTAAACAACCAAGTGAAATATAATCTACCCCTGTCTCAGAAAAGTTGGGGAGGTCCTGCACTTTTATTCCTCCCGATGTCTCCGTAATAATATGGGTAGGGACGTGTTGGATGAGTTCCTTGATGCTTGAAGGGCTTTGGTTATCAAACATAATGACATCGGCGTTTGCCTGAACCGCCTCTAATACTTGCTCCTTGGACTCAGTTTCAACCTCAATTTTAACCATGTGTCCGACTTGGTTGCGGACGATTTCCACTGCATTCTTAATCGAACCGGCAAAAGCTATGTGGTTATCTTTGATCATAACGGCATCGTATAGGCCAAAGCGATGATTATAACCACCACCAACAGTTACCGCATATTTTTCTAGCATTCTTAATCCTGGAGTTGTTTTACGCGTATCACATATTTTCGTTTTGTTACTATTTAAAAGAGTTACAGCTTCTCTTGTTTTCGTTGCAATCCCACTCATATGCTGAATGAGGTTAAGAACAACCCTTTCTCCTTTTAGCAAATCAGCAGTGTTGCCATGAACGACCGCAAGCTGCTGTCCCTTTTGAATGGTTTCGCCATCTATGACAAGCATTTCTACCGACGCTGTTGGATCCATAACGGAAAACCCTACCTCAATAATATCCGTCCCGCAAAAAACGCCATCATCCTTAGCTAAAAATACGATCCCCCCCTTTGTACCTTTGCCAAATAGACTGTCACTTGTCACATCCCTTTCACCGATGTCCTCTATAAAAAAATGCTCAAGTAGTTGTGCAAGCTTTAATTTGTTCATGCTGATCTTCCTTTCTCGCTTTCGCTTTCCGCCTCTGTACAATTCGCCTATTTTTCCATGATTCGATCTCTATTGGATAGTCGGTTCGGAAATGAGCTCCCCTGCTTTCCTTTCTTATAAGGGCAGAAGCTGTGATAAGCTTCGCCGTCGTTAGCATAAAAATGGTAGTGATTGTGTCCTTGGTTAAGGAGCTTAAATCGAAGGATAATAGTGATTCTATTTGAAAGCTCTCTAACCATGCTAACTGTTTCTCAAGCATTTCTTTTGAACGGACAATTCCAGTTAACTCCATCATGGATTCCTGGATTTCACGTCTATCTGGTAACATAGGTGATTGGGCACTATGTAGTCTTGATACATTTGGCTTTTCTCTAAAATGGAGGGCTTTACTGTCATCACCATTCAAAAATGTAGCGAGTTTATTGCCAAAAACTAAGCCTTCCAAGAGGGAGTTACTGGCAAGACGATTTGCTCCATGAACTCCAGAAGCCGCTACCTCTCCGATTGCATATAGTCGATTGATGTTGGTTTGACCATGCAAATTGACCTTTACCCCTCCCATTAAAAAATGACTTCCAGGCGCAACTGGAATTTTTCCATCCTTAATAGGGGCCTGATGCTGGTGACATAGCTTTGTAATCGAAGGAAATTTAGCTTCAAAATTTTTAATCATAGAAATATCTAGATAGACCGGTTGCCCATTTGTTATATACCGATAGATCGTTTGGGAAACAACATGTCTTGGTGCAAGGTCACCCATTGGGTGGACGCCATCCATAATGCGTGTTCCTTCCTCTAAACTTAGGACTGCCCCTTCACCACGTACAGCTTCTGAAATAAGGCCTTTTCCTTCTCCACATACATATAAAAGAGTAGGGTGAAACTGAACAAATTCCATGTCAACTAGCTCCGCGCCAACCTGGTAAGCAAGTGCAATGCCATCACCAGTAGCTATTTTCGCATTTGACGTACATGCATATACTTGCCCTGCTCCGCCTGCTGCTAAAACAACGTGTTCTGCATAGTAACTCTCGACTGCATTGTCAGCATTTTTCCCTTTTAACCCAAAGCAAGTATTGGTCGTCTTGTCAATTAAAAGTTGATATACAAGAAAGTGCTCGATCACCGTAATATTTTGCCCTAACTGATCTTTTAAAAAGTCGGTTACAACTCTTCCAGTTTGGTCACCGCCACCATGAATAATTCTATTTTCACTGTGGGCGCCTTCTTTACCGAGCAACAGATTTCCTTCCCGATCTTTATCAAATGGACACTGATTCTGAATGAATGTTTGTAGCATATTTGGTGCTTCTTTTGTTAGTATACGAACCGCCTCTTGATCTTGAAGATAGCGACCTGCCTCCAATGTGTCGGTAAAATGCTTTTCAACATTGTCCGTTTTCCCTAGCGCACATGCAATCCCGCCTTGTGCTTTATAGGAATTGCTATCAGTAAAACTAGACTTTGTGAATATAATCACATTTAAATCTGAACGTAGTTGTGTGGCAAGCTGTAAAGCAGCTATCCCACTTCCGATGATAATGACATCTGTTTTTTTCATTATTTCTCCTCCTATATTAACAGGTGTCTTGACACTTATATTGACACAGAATTAAACTAATAACAAGTACTTTTTTAAAAAATATAGAAAGTTGATGATCATGAACTATTTTGATTATGCCGCTACATGTCCCATAAGAGAGGAAGCACTAGAAGCTTTTGTGAAGGCGTCAAGAGAGTATTTTGGCAATCCCAGCAGTTTACACGATGTTGGCGGAAAAGCATCCAGCTTGTTAGAAGCGTGCCGAAATGAATTAGCTTTATTAGCAAGCGTAAAAAAGGAAGAAGTTTATTTTACGAGTGGCGGAACAGAGAGTAATCACTTAGGTATACTGTCTCTTTTATCGGCAACATTACCGAAAAGAAAGCACATCATCACTACAATCGCAGAACATTCGTCGATTCATCAAGTTTTAGGGAAGATGGAAAAAGAGGGATATCCTATCACTTATTTATCTTTTCAACAAGATGGGATCGTTGATTTAAATGACGTGAGAAACGCGATCCGTGATGATACAGCTTTAATGGTGATCCAACATGTAAATGGGGAAATCGGAACCATTCAACCACTCAAAGAAATCGGGAGACTCTGTCGTGAATATGGTATTCTATTACACTCTGATTGTGTACAAAGCTTTGGAAAAATAGATATAAAACCGATTGTTTCCGAAGTAGATAGTTTTTCAATTGCAAGTCATAAAGTATATGGTCCAAAAGGGGTAGGGGCCTTGGTTGTAAAACAAACCGTTAACTGGAAGTCGAGTCACCCTTCCATTTCACATGAAAAAGGGATGCGATCTGGTACAGTGAATGTTCCAGGTATTCTAGGATTTGTTACTGCTGCACAACTTTCTGTTCGGGAAATTTCCGAGGAACAAGAGCAAATGTGGGGACTAAGGAAAATCTTTATCGAGCGGTTAAAGCCGATCAAAAAAAGGATCCACGTGTATGAAAGTAGTCCAATATCACAACTACCATCTACCATTGGTTTTTCGATTGATGGTGTAGAAGGGCAATGGCTAATGCTCGAGTGTAATCGATTAGGATTTGCGATATCAACAGGTAGTGCTTGTCAGTCCGGAAATAAAGAACTGCCTAAATCAATGGTAGCACTAGGTGTTCCGGACAGAGCTGGTGCAGAGTTTGCTCGTGTCTCATTTGGGAAGGATACAACGACAGAAGATGTTCATGCTTTAGCTGATTGTATCATGGATATTGCTCGTGGATTTTGAGAAGCTCGTTTTAGAGGTTGTTCAAAAAGTCGCCAAATGATAAGCGGCACATCTCGGGCCCACACGATGTGGGTCATGCAGGCGTTGCCACAGGACGTGGCGGTCTTAGCCTGTATTCCTTAAATGGCTTGTTCTTCCGTTACTCACGTATTAAAAGCATACGCTCCGTTACTCAAAACTTCGCCGCCTCGACCTGTTTGCTTCTAATTTGGCGACTTTTTGAACACGCACTTTTAAATAAAACGGGACCGTATGCTACAATAAATCGTAAATAAGCTGGGTGAATGGAGAGAATGTGATGGGTGAAGAAGCAAAAATTTTAGGTAAGGAAAGAAGGTCCTTTATTTTGAACCTATTAAAGAATAGCACGGATCCGATCACAGGGGGCGAGCTTGCAACAAAAGCAAATGTGAGTCGACAAGTGATCGTCGGCGATATTTCCTTATTAAAAGCAAAAAATGAGCCGATTCTTGCAACTAGCCAGGGTTATATGTACATGGCATCTTCGAATGAATCAAAGCAGATAGAGCGAACAATTGCATGCCAGCATACGCCTGAACAGACGGAGCAAGAGTTGCTTTTAATCGTTGATCAAGGTGCAACTGTAAAAAGTGTTACGGTTGAACATCCTGTATATGGAGAATTTACAGCTTCGATTATGGTATCGAACCGAAGAGATGTGAAACAGTTTCTAGAAAAAGTAAAAGCTTCTAACGCATCTTTGCTGTCAGAGTTGACGGATGGCATACATCTGCACACGATTTCTGCAGAAAATGAAGCTGCCCTAAATGAAGCAATCGAGGCGTTGCGAGAAGCAGGGATAACATTGGAATAGATAGAAGGAAATCGACTAATTACGAAAAATACGTTGGTACATTTCATACAGCGTAGTACGTACTGGGTATTGATAGGATTCTTTTAACAGGTCCAAGACAGGCGATGAGGAAAATTTCCATGGAAACATGATTCGTTTGAAGATGGTATAATAAAGAAAATCAGTCTTTGGAATGGAAGTGATAGCCATGCCATTACCGAAAGAAAACCAAATTTATACGTACGGTGATTATTTGTCTTGGCCAGAGGAAGAAAGGGTAGAAATAATCGATGGTGTTCCGTACTTCCAATCAGCCCCCTCTAGAATCCATCAAAAAACTTTGTCCGAGTTACATCGTCAGATTGCGAACTACTTGGTAGACAAGGAGTGTGAGGTTTACCCTGCACCTTTTCATGTTTTGTTAAGTATCGAGGATGATGTCGATACCGAAGAGGAAAGAAGGAACGTTTTTGAACCAGATATAACAATAGTCTGTGATACCTCAAAACTGGATGACCATGGCTGTAAGGGCAGTCCTGATATGGTAATCGAGATCATTTCACCTTCTACGGCTAGAAAAGATAAGATAGAGAAATTCAATAAATACGAACAAGCAGGTGTAAAAGAGTACTGGATCGTGGAACCACAAGAAAAGATTGTAAGTGTGTTCACACTCCAGAAAAACAATAAATATGGTCGTCCTGATATGTATGCGGAAGAAGATATCGTTCACGTCTCTATTTTTGATGATTTGGCCATAGATCTGAAGCTAACATTTAACTATTAATCAAATAACGCTTCTTGTATCCAAACGCATATCAAATGTCTTCTTCGTGAACTCTGCAATTTAATCAAGAAAAAGCACCCTACGATGGTCATTGAGATTTCACCTCTCTTATTCACTAAAGAAAACAATTATGGAATAATAGGGCTTAGAGATGTTTTTCTCTAAGCCCTTTTAAGAGGATGTTCAAAAAGTCACCAAATGATAAGCGCCGCTTCTGCTTGCCCACAACGGGCTAATCCGGCGTTTGACACAGGACGTGTCAGACGTTAGCTGGGCTTCGTTGGCTTTTTTCCGTTTCTCACGTATTAAAATTCATAAAAGCATGGGTTTACCTTTAAAAAAGGATATTCTTTACTTGATTCACTTTCAAATTAACTTCTACTTTATCGTTGTCAACATGAACAGAACTTTTGGGTTCTTCATTTAAGTTTGCTAGTTGTGCTTGATTAATAGAACGACCAAACTCATATTGAGCTGTTTTTTCCGTATCAGTTGGATTATAGAAACGAAGTAGAAATTGATCTCCATCTTCAGCTTTTTTTAGGGTACTTAAAACAACATTAGTATTTGTTTCCTTTAAGAAGCTGTATTCTAATGGTGTTTTAACATCTGCTCTGTTTAGTTTCATCGCATCATGCGGAATTTTATTATAAATCTGAACAGGTGTGAGATAATAAAGTAATTCTTTTCCTAATCCTAATACTCTATAATTTTTATCAATTAGTAATTCACAAACAAATAAGCTTATACGAGTATCAGTAAATCCTCTTATATAGCCAACTAGTCCTTGTTTCCCCTGGGCTAATGATTAATCGAATGTGCTGCAAAATTAGAGGGGATATAATTATTGACATTGCATATAATATAATCTATACTGCAGTTAGATAATAAAAAGGGCTAATGGCAATCGATTAAGTTCGGTTAGGCGTTAGTCCTTTTTGTTTACCAATAAATCATAAATTAAAAGTAGTCTACGCATTGCTGATGAAATCGTTAATTTCCCTTCCTTTTTTAAATTTACAACCTCTTTTTCTATATAATGAGCTACTTCATTTTCATCCAACTTTGTTATGTTATATGAAATTACATCTCTTTCTTTATCCTTTTTCCACTTTTCCGCTTTAATGGCATCTAAAGAGTTCTTAACAATTTTATTAGACTTATTTATTGTATTTACCACGGTTGTTAAGTCGGTACACGATGCAATTCGCTGCTTAATTTTTTCCTTTTCAGATGGGTTAAGATTGGTATTATCCAAATTAACACCTGAAATATATTTAAAAAATGGTATTCTTGATCTACTGTTTTGTGAAGCAACAAATCTAAGAGCAATGTCAGTGTGGATTTCATTTTTATTTAAAATATAATCATATACATACGACATAATATCAGGCATTCTGAAAATATTAGCTGTGTCCCCTAAAGCAACGACAATTCTTTCGTCACCTATCCTACTTTCGATTTCATTTAGCTGTTGAGGGGCAATAAGTAAAGTATTAAGGCTCCCTTTCTTACCGTTGTCTACAACTAACTTTTTTATGATGTGTTGATATCTCCTTACTTCTGAGGGAGCAACCCCTTGATTTATATTAATTAATTTTTGATATATTTTTGGGAAGTTACCAGTCTTAATAAGTGTGTATTCGCATTCTAGTTCACTATCATAAATGTTTTGCTCAATAATCGCATCATTGCCTTCATCATACTCCACTATAATTATCCTAGAACCCATATCACTTACATCTTTAGGGGTTAGCGAAGATGAAAAGTCCTTTATTATGTTTCTAACATTCATATCAGTTAATGAGTAACCCATAAAAATTATTGGTGAATTAATAAGTAATGAAATAATCTTAGCGCTTATCAGAACCGAGTTTTTATTAAATTTATCATAATCCTCTTCATCAATAATAATTGATGAAGGAGATTCAATACTCCCGTGTATTTTATACAGTTCAGCCCAACCATATGTTTGTTCAAAAAATCCCCTTTGTCCTATATACTTTTTTATTTTATTAGGATTATCATCATTGAAGGCATCCTCGATTAGAGTATCATAATTGGTCGTTAGTATTATCTGGGATTTGTTTAATACCTTCTTAAACAAATCAAACTCCTCATGCATTTCAGTTTTGACTTTATACTCATTAAAGACATTCGAAATGGCTTTTTTAAATGGGGGTATCTTGGTTTTAAATGCATTTTTTTGCGAAAAATTTCCAATGGATATTTTCTCAGCGAAAAATAATTCATTAAACATATTGGCAATTTGTGTACCCGCCTTTATATTCGTTAAATAATCTATTTCACTTTCAAGCATCGATGGGTTTTCTCTTAAAAGTTCTTGCCTAATGCTATTTAAAAAGGAATAAAAACTTCTATCATTATTGACCTGTTTCCAATACATTTCTAAAAGTCCTTCCCAACTTGGGAAATCTTCTAAATAACGCTTTGGTATGCCTGAACCAATAAATATCATTGGATATTCATTTTTATCAATTAGATTATTTAAGACAGTTGTATTAGGCACGGTAAATACCCCCTTTTCATTAATAATTTATTCATTTTATATTTGATTTTCTTAATTATTACAAAAAAAGGAGCCATCTGCAATACAACAAGAAAATTGTATGTGTCAAGTTTTTCTCGTTGTAGGTACAATACCAATATTTCCAGAACTCTATTTTTGTACGCTTTTCCGAACCTACCGCGCTTCGCCCGATGGATGGACGTGTTGGCTGACGTAGGATCTGTGCCATTCGCACTGTCTGTTCCACGCTACGTTGTTTCCTTTTACTTCTCTTTTGATGCTTAAGATACACATTCCGTAACGTTCCATTTAAAATGCCTTGGATAACCTTCACCATTCCTTCTCCGCCTGCCTGACTCCTATGCTTCCCTCTTTTTTTCATACGGAAAGAGACATGCCGTTGATTGGATTCCATCGCTCCTAAACTCCGAGCACCTTCTGAACTAAAGGGGTCAGGCACCGCAAAAAGACATATGTCCATTTGTGGACCCCTTTACAAATAAATCAAAATAGAAATAAAACCATATGTTCTTCATCATAATATGTATTATCAAATTTCAATGCTCTTTTCTCTTTTCCAAATACCTCAAACCCACAAGAAGAATACAATTTCTTAGCAGGAACATTAGTTGTTACAACAGTTAAATAAATTTGTTCAATACCATCTATGTTTTTTACTTTTTCAATTACACTAGAAACTAGAGCCTTTCCAATTCCATTGCCTCGTTTTTCTGGTTTAATATACATCGCTACAATATTTGCTCTATGTCTCAACTTATAAAGTTGTTCCTTTACTAAAGTAACGACACCAACAAGTTGTGAGTCTTCAAAAGCACCAAAAGTAAATGTGTTTGTTGGTGCATTAAACCTATTTTTATACTTTTCTGCTGTCTGATTTTTCTCTTCTTCATAGCTTGATGCAAAAGCATATGGGCTATCTTTGAGTGCTTCAAGCCTTATAGAAAGATACTCTTCAGCATCAGTTGGATTTAATTGTCGTATTTCCATTTTTATCTCTCCTAAGCACCGTAATATTGCCTTGATTATACCCTGAATTCCCGGAAAATTATACCTACAACTAAAGGGGTCAGGCACCGCAAAAAGACATATGTCCATTTGTGGTGCCTGACCCCTTTACTAATATGATTATTTCCCAATCATCTGATCAACTTTTTCGCGATTATTTTCAATCCAATCAGCTGCTAACTCTTCAAATGATGTGCCGTTTTCTTCGTTCGCCAAAATCATTGCTTCTACATCATCGATGGAAATGCTCCAATTAGATAGAATCTCATATGCTTCTGGTTGTGCTTCTTCAATTCCTTTATAAGACAATACATAAACGTTATCTGGTTTAAAGTATTCTTCTTGTCCCTCTAAAAATTTCAAATCGTTACGTGCGAATATAGAGTGTGGTCTCCAAGCTGTGAATACAACAGGCTCTTGATCTGCGATTTTAGCTTGTGCAACGGAAATCATCGCACCTTCACTGGAAGGCTTTAAATCAAAGTCCTCTAGCTTCTCACCTTCTATTAAATCTTTTGAGACTTCCACAATCCCCGCACCTTCAGCAATAGTAAGAATTTCTTCATTATATTTCTCTGCATTTGCTTTTAATTCCTCAATAGAGTTTTCTTCGACATAAGAAGGTACTACCCAACCAAGCTTTGCATTTTCATAACTGGTTGCTACCTTCACTAAATCATTCTTAAACTCTTCCCATCTAGGAGCTTCTGTATATGGTAACCAAGCATCCATAAAGAAGTCAATATCTTTATTTCTCATGCCATCCCAAATAATTGGTTGGGAAACCTGTTGTACTTCAACTTCGAAGCCTTGTTCTTCTAAAATTTGTTTTGCAATTTGTGTTGGTGGTGCAGTACTTGTCCAAGGGGTTTGTCCAAATACAATCGTTCCTTTTTCTTCTTTCCCATTTCCTTCCTTATTTGACTCATTGTTTTCCTCTTCGCCATTGCCACAAGCAGCTAGCGTTACTAAAGCAATTGTAATAAAAAATAGTAAAAACTTTCTCATAACGACTGTCTCCTTTTTAGTTTAATTTATTAAATATCTCTCTCATATTTTCTGGAGTATAATTTAGAGAATCCACTTCACCTGGTTCCCATGCATGGTATTCTTTTCCATTAATACGTTTGAGGATGTTTGCTGTATCATACATTTTCAAGGTGTACACCCAGTTTGCTATCATCATAAGTGATGACATATGGGATCCTTCGTTGGAAGCTCCACATATGTCTTTAACGAGATGGACATTATAATCCCTGAAATAAGCATCAAATACAGAGGTTAGTAGGCAACCATCTGTTACGACTCCACCAATGACCACATTTTCTACATTTAGGCTCCTAAGTGTAAGATCCAAACTCGTTTCATGAAAAGCACTCCAACGATATTTATCAATTACGATGTCAGTCTCTTGTGGTTTTATCTCATCAAAAATTTCGATGCTTTCGGTAGCTGCGTTGTAAAAAAACGGTTTTCCATCATCGTTTAAAGGCTCCCCTTTAGAAAGACCAACACCATCAGCACGGTTGATTTGACGAGTATAAATAATAGGAATGTTTTTTTCCCTAAATCCGTCAATTAGTATTTTTGCGTTTGAAATTACTTGATCCATTTGGAGTCCAAAATTACTTTCCTTTTGAAGGTCAATAAGGACCAAAGCTGTGTTTTGTTTGTTCATGTCATGTCTCCTTATTCTTCAGTTGTTTTAGGTAAATACTTAAATATCTCTCCAGATTCCATTGCGTTTGCAAGCTGTAACGTCCAATCAAAATACTTGTGAGAATCTTTAATGAGAGCAAGATCTTTGTTCGCCGCATCTTTTACGTGTTGATCAGTTGTGTGATTTGCAATATCTATCAAAGTAGGCTCTACCTGTTCTGCAGCTTTCATGATCAAACTGCGTTCTTGGCGTATTTTCTTTATAAAGAACGTAATAAAGTTCCGTAAATAATCCTTCTCTGCTATATAGTGATCTTTTCTATCGCCTTTCTTCCAAACCTTTGTGATCATTTCTGTTTCTAATAGTTCGCGTATTCCATTACTTACGCTCCCTTTACTCATTGCTACTTGTTCTTTAATTTCATCAAGTGTCAATGGTTCAGAGGAAAAATAAAGAACTCCATAAATCCGACCTACAGAGGGAGTCACTCCATAAATCACCATAGATTGTGCAATCGCGCTAATCATTATGTCTCTTGCCTGCTCAATGGATTCATGTTCATTGATCAACTGCATCACCCTTTTGTTCATTTTATATAATTTAAATTGAACACATTAAATATATTATAATAATTGAACTAAAAAAACAAGGCATAAATGTAAGGATCAGTTGTAGAATGTGTCGTTTATTTATAAATACGTAACTAAAGGGGTCAGGCACCGCAAAAAGACATATGTCCATTTGTGGTGCCTGACCCCTTGTGATCTGCTATCTCTTTCCGGTCGCTCGGACGACGTACCTGTCCCTCACTGCGGTGATCAAGCGGTACTGGAACTAATGGTAAAAAGATATCAAACCTATCCAATAGCGGACCTGAAATCCATCTATTAGAGGTTGTTCAAAAAGTTACCAAATGATAAGCGGCGCATCTCTGGCCCACACGATGTGTGTCATGCAGGCGTTGCCACAGGACGTGGCGACATTAGTCGACCTTCTAATTTGCCGACTTTTTGAACACATACTATTATATTTTTGAACGCCTTTCTCACTACATGTACTTGGCAAGTGCAGCGATAGCCTTACGAATGTCTTCCTCTGTGTTATAAAAATGCGGTGCAATTCGGATGACATCATTTCGGGCAGATACGATAATGCCTTCTCCCCTTAATTTCCCTTCCACTTCCGGTGCATTTACCACATAGATGGCTGTGTTTGAACCCTTTTTCGTAACATCTTTTGGACTTTTAACCGTTAGCCCCCTTTCTTCTGCCACAGAAATTGTCAGTCGCGATAGTTCTTGAAGATATTGCTCGATGCCTTTACTATCCCATTGATTGAGTATTTTTAATGCTGCTTCTGCAGCAAATCCATTAATCATTGGAAAAGTTCCTGAGTCAAAGCGCTTCGCATGTTCAGCGTAATCTACATTTTTAATATCAAAGGCAAACGGATTACTTTGCCCAAACCATCCCGTAATTTTCGGTGTTAATGTTTCAGCAATCTCTTTTTTTACGTACAAAAAGGCAATCCCTGGAATTCCTAATGCATATTTCTGTAACCCAGCAGCAAGCATATCGATATCCGTTGCTTTGACATCAATTTCACATTGTCCTAAGGATTGATAAGCATCGACAAATAAATAACTGCCTCTTTCATGAACAATATTGGCTACCTTTTTTAAGTCCTGCTTATACCCGTCATAAAACGAAACATGAGAAGTGCTGACAAGCAATGTTTCCTCATCGACCACCTGTTCATAATCTTCCAGATTGGTGAAATTGCTTTCGTTTTTGTTAATAAATTGAACATTGTAATGATCACGATGAGATAACCAAATATGACCTACCGTTGGAAAGTCAAAATCGGTAACGAATACTTTATTTTTTTTCTGATTAATAAAACTTGTTGCGACAGTTGATACAGCATGTGATACACTAGATACAATAGCTACTTCGCTTACATCGGCATTAATCATTTTGGCAAATTCCAAGCGGGCATTTTCACATGCTTTCATCCACCCTTCCCAATTCATGCCCTGTTCTTCCCAAGACTGAACATAACGATTAATCGATGCTTTAACATCTACATGAAGGGCACTTTGTGAACAACTAGAAAGCTGGATCTTTTCCTGTAAAATTGGAAAACCCTCACGAATCTTACTTACATCTAGAATTTGACTTACATCATTAATCAAATCGATCATCCTTTCTTTATTGGAGGCTATCAAACGATGAATATAGTACCGGAGACGACTTCACCTTGGCTTGATCATTTAGCTTTTTAATTTCTTCATCAGCTTGCTCGGTAGCTTGCTCGGTAGCTTGCTTGGAAGACTGGGAAACTAGTGGGATAATTGTCTTATAGCAAGGGTCTGACCTTAATACACATGTCCCTTTTTTCAAACTGGCACTTAATACCTTTCCCGTACCAAAAGTTATAAGAAGTAACCGTTTGACTGAGTTAATGAATACAATTATACTATAATTATAATTACGAGTGGTTCAATAGCCACTCGACAACTGTAACTACAGGCCGCATAAAGAGCGGTGACCGAAGTTGTAAATATAAACAGAAGAAGTAACCGTTACCTTGGTCGGGGGCGGTTACTTTTTTCTGTTTAGAAATGCGACAATTGTTACAACAAGCGTAAGAGCAGCCAATATGGTTAAACCCAAACTGTGCTATCAAGCTCAATGCTTCATATGTCGTCATTCTACCACCTCCCTTCTAAAGGAGAGATGGCCAACCGCTCACCATGCTATGTAGTTACTATTCTAGTATACTATTTTTAAAACAAACACAAACATAAAAAGAACGTATGATCCTATACTTCATTTAACAAAATGCCCATTACTAATAACACCTCATGCTAAAGCAAGGACAAGGGAATAGGTTAGTTATCTCTACTTCCTAAACTAGGACACTGTCTCTACCCCCGTGTATCACCAGTTGCGCATTTAATTTGCCTGGTTGCTCGTTTACTACTGGAACTTGAGCACACAATCGCGGCAACTTGAGCGATTATCATTTCCACTTGCGCATTCCCTCACCGAACTTGAGTATATGCTCCACTGTCCATTCAAAAAAGAAAAAATAATGCTTTGTCCACAGCAAGGATCTGACCCCAATACCATAAATATTATATAATTTTCAGAAAATTGACTTGACGTTTAAAAACTGACCGCTTAGAATAATTTATAAATAGGCTTTTGGTTAAATGGCAAGGGAAGTGAGGGTAAAGTGACGCTAAGAAAGAAAAAATTTGCGAAGAAAAAAGAAGAAATTTTACACTCTGCGATTAATATTATTGCAGAGAGGGGATATCACGGGACGACGATGGAGGACATCGCTTCGAACCTCTTCATCACAAAAGGATCTCTTTATTATTACTTCAAAGATAAACAGGAGTTGGTTTTTCAGAGCCAGATTATGCTGTTACTACGTAGTATTGACAACATGATAGCTGTGCAGCTAGAGGATATCCTGATAGCGGAAAAGCTAAGAAAGGCGATGAGGGTTCATGTTACATACTTACTTCGGGAACGTTCTGGTTTTGAAATGATGATTCAGCCGGATCATTTGTTTTCTAAACAACAGCTAGAGGAAATAGTTTCGCTAAGAGAGCAATATGGTACTTACTTTGACCAAATGATCAATGATGGCATAGAAGAAAAGGTGTTCCATGTAACAGATTCAAAAATCGTTCGAAATATCATATTGGGTGCGATGAATTGGGTGACACAGTGGTATTCACCTAAAGGAAAAAAAGATGTGACAGAAATTGCAGATACGATAGCGGATCACCTTATGAGGGTTGTTATAAAAAACTGAATTGTAAGCGGATACAAAAAAGCATTGCAATATTGGAGGGGATAAAGATGATCGTAGAGAATAGTGTGGCAGTTATTACCGGTGGTGCTTCTGGTTTAGGGGAAGCTACTGCTAGAAACATAGTGAAACATGGTGGAAAGGTTGCTCTTTTAGACTTAGATGAAGATAAGGGGAGCCAGCTAGCAAAGGAGCTTGGCGAAAAGGCGCTATTTGTTAAAACAGATGTAACGGATGAAGCAAGTGTAGAGGCAGCTTTAGACAAAGCGGCGGGGTCTTTTGGAGAAATTCGTATTCTTGTGAATTGCGCTGGAATTGCGATCGCTAAGAAGACGATTAAGAAAAGTGGTGCACATGACCTTGGTTCTTTTTCACAAGTGATTCAAGTGAATCTTGTCGGGTCATTTAACATGATTCGCCTTGCTGCAGAAAAAATGTCCACGAATGAACCTAATGACCAAGAGGAAAGAGGAGTGATCGTAAACACGGCGTCAGTTGCAGCATTTGATGGGCAAATGGGGCAGGCAGCATACAGTGCGTCAAAGGGAGGTATTGTTGGCATGACATTACCGATTGCAAGGGATCTTTCCGGGTATGGCATAAGGGTCATGACGATTGCACCTGGCCTCTTCAACACGCCACTTTTTGCAACACTTCCAGAAAAGGCGCGGAAGGCATTAGGGGAAATGACGCCATTCCCATCAAGGCTTGGTGAACCAAGTGAATATGCCAAGCTTGTGCAAAGCATTGTAGAAAATCCAATGCTAAATGGTGAGACAATCCGACTCGACGGTGCCATTCGTATGCAACCAAAATAAAGGAGGCGATTTCATTTGACTAAATCCTATTTGGGAGAGGAACACGATATTTTTAGACGGTCGTTACGTAAGTTTCTCGAAAAAGAGGCCTACCCTTATTATGATCAGTGGGAAAAGGAGAAGGGTATTCCGCGTTCGTTTTGGAAAAAGGCAGGCGAGCAAGGATTTCTTTGTCCGCAGGTGGAAGAAAAATATGGAGGGTTTGAAGCCGATTTTGGGTACGCGGTTGTCATCGCGGAGGAATTTGAAAAGGTCGGAAGCAGTATGGTCGGAATCGGTCTTCATAATGATATTGTTATTCCTTATGTGGAGAGCTATGGGACGGAGGAACAAAAGAAAAGATGGCTTCCGAATGCGATTAGTGGGAAATACATATCCGCAATCGGTATGACGGAGCCCGGTGCTGGATCAGACTTAGCAGGCATTCAAACAACAGCTGTTAGAGACGGGGACTATTATATTGTGAATGGGGAAAAAACGTTTATCACGAATGGCTATTATGCAGACCTTGCCGTAGTCGTTTGTAAAACAGATCCAAAATCAAATCCTCCGCACAAGGGGATCAGTCTTTTAGTAGCCGAAGCAGATACACCTGGTTTTACGAAAGGGAAAAAGCTAGAAAAAGTCGGTCAACATGCAAGTGATACAAGTGAACTCATATTTGAAGACGCTCGCGTACCTGCTAAGAACCTGCTCGGGGAAGAAGGAAAAGGCTTTTATTACCTTATGGAGAAGCTACAGCAGGAACGATTAATGGTATCGATTCAAACGCTAGCTTCAGCTGAAAAAATGCTAGAATTGACGATTGACTATGTAAAGGAACGAAAAGCATTTGGGCAAAGCATTAGTAAGTTTCAAAACACGCAGTTCAAGCTTGCCGAATTGAAAACGGAAATCGAAATCGGTAGGACGTTTGTCGACCGATTGATTCAAGATCATATCGCCGATAAAGAGGTAGTGTCAGAGGTGTCAATGGCAAAGTGGTGGTCGACCGATTTGGCGCAAAAGGTAGCTATTGAGTGCATGCAGCTACATGGTGGCTATGGTTATATCGAAGAATACGAGATTGCGAGAAGGTACCGAGATGTTGCAGTTTCCTCCATTTATGCAGGCTCTAATGAGATCATGAAAGGGATTATTGCGAAGAAAATGGGATTATAGGGACAACACTTGAATACGATTTTAGAAAGAGGCGAAAAACTTGAAATTTCATAAACTATCTATAGGCGATGCCTTTACAACACAAAAGGTGACCTTAACAAAAGAGGATATTTTATCGTATGCAGAAAAATATGACCCACAATACTTTCATGTTGATGAAATAGCAGCCGCGGCCAGTCCCTTTGGTTCCTTGATTGCTTCTGGGTTTCAGACATTGTCTGTCGTATGGGCGGAATTTATCAAAATGGATGTACTCGGTAAGGATTGTTTAGGCGGACTTGGCGCAAAAGAGATAAAGTGGCGAGCACCTGTTAAGCCGGGTGATCAGTTGTCGGGTACTTATGCGATTGAAAATAAGCAGGAGCTCTCAGACGGGAAGCGTGGAATTGTAACTTTTGGTATTTCGATCCGGAACCAAGAAGAAAAGGAAGTATTGTCAGGAAAAACGGATATTTTGATTTCCGTATAGTTACCTTTGTAAGGGTTTCCAACAATGGATAGATATAGGAGAGGAAGATAGGTATGGTGGAAGCTGTTATCGTAGAAGCGGTACGAACACCGGTAGGAAGGCGCAACGGGGTGCTAAGCGGTATTCGTGCAGAAGAGCTAGCCGCTAAACCATTAGCGGAGGTAGTCAAACGTGCTGGGATTTCTGCTGAACTAATAGAAGATGTCATTATGGGATGTGTCTCACAGGTCGGGGAGCAGGCCTTTGACATTGCGAGGCAAGCAGCGTTGATTGCAGGCTATCCAGTTGAGGTGCCTGGCACTACCATTGATAGGCAATGTGGCTCAAGTCAGCAGGCGATCCATTTTGCGGCACAGGCAATATTAAGTGGAGACATGGATGTCGTTGTTGCGGGTGGGATAGAAAATATGTCCCGTGTTCCGATGTTTTCAAATATGCAAGGCGTTCAATTAACGGAGGCATTAACGTCCAAATACGAAATCATCAATCAAGGATTATCTGCCGATCGGATTGCAGATAAATGGCGAATCGATCGTGAGGAGATGGATGAATTTTCATTAAAAAGCCACCAAAAAGCATTACAAGCAAGGAAAGAAGGCCGGTTTGATAGGGAAATCATGCCGTTGGATGTAACGCTTGAGAACGGTTCTACGATCAAGGTAAAGGATGACGAGGGACCAAGGGAAGATACGAGCCTGGAAAAATTGGGTTCCCTAAAACCTGCTTTTAAAGAGGATGGTAGCATTACACCAGGTAATGCGAGTCAAATTAGTGATGGAGCAGTTGCGTTGTTACTTATGTCACGCAAACGCGCAGAGGAACTAGGCTTGAAACCTAGATTTAGGATCGTGGCACGTTCTGTTGTTGGGTCCGATCCAACGTTAATGCTGACAGGGCCAATTCCAGCAACAGAGAAAGTCTTACGTAAAGCAGGGCTTTCTATTGGGGATATCGATGTGTTTGAAGTGAATGAAGCATTTGCCTCTGTTCCAATGGCTTGGTTAAAGGAAACTGGTGCAGATCCGAAAAAGCTTAACCCAAATGGTGGGGCAATTGCACTTGGTCACCCGCTTGGAGCTAGTGGTGGAAGGCTCATGACAACGATGATGTATGAGCTTGAGCGAGTAGGTGGTAGGTATGGCTTACAGACGATGTGTGAAGGGCACGGAATGGCAAACGCGACTATAATCGAACGACTCGACTAAATTTTTTGTGTAACAGAGAGGGAGGGTAAGGAATGCCACTCCAAGGATATCGTGTATTGGACTTAACGAGGCTTTTGCCCGGACCGTACTGCACGATGCTACTCGCCGACTTTGGTTCAGAGGTCATCAAGGTGGAGGATGAGAAACATGGCGACTATGCGAGGAGATATGAGCCGAAGCTAGATGAAAATAGCGCCATTTTTCATTCGCTAAACCGGAATAAAAAAAGCGTCTGCCTCGATTTGAAATCTACTGAAGGTAAGGAAGCTTTTTTGAAACTGGTAGAAATATCAGACGTTGTAGTGGAATCCTTTCGTCCTGGTGTCATGGAAAGGCTTGGTCTTGATTACGAAACATTAAAGGAAGTGAATCCCGGATTAGTCTATTGTGCCATTACAGGTTATGGACAAACCGGTCCGTACGCTAGTGACCCTGGCCATGATATCAATTATCTCAGTCGCTCCGGTTTACTAGATGTAATGGGTGAAAAGGATGGCAAACCAACCATTCCTGCCACACAAATTGCTGACATTGGTGGAGGAGCTTATCCCGCAGCAGTTGGTATATTAATCGCCTTGCTAGAACGAGAAAAAACAGGTGAGGGTCAATTCGTAGATATCTCTATGCTAGATGGAGTCATTTCCTGGTTGCAAACCCTATTACCTGGGTATTTAGCGAGTAATGTATTGCCGAAGCGGGGCGAAGAGATGCTAAATGGTGGCCTTGCATGTTACGAGGTATACGAAACAAAGGATGCGCGCTGGCTAGCCGTTGGGGCATTGGAGCCAAAATTTTGGAAGAACTTTTGTGAAAAGATTGATAGAGAAGAATTTATCCCATTATTACACGCACCATTAAGGGAACAACATATGCTTAAATACGAAATACAAAAGGTAATCTCTACCAAATACATGATGGAATGGGAGGACATTTTTGCCGATACAGAAGCATGTGTGACTCCTGTTCTTACACTAGAGGAAGTGGTGCGTGACCCGCATGTACTGGCACGGAAGATCGTTCAACAAGCTTCATTAGATTCCATTAACCATATAGATAATCCTATTAAACTATCACGTACACCGGGTAAACACCGTACCTGTGCCCCTAAATTAGGGGAACATTCCGATAATGTGCTAAGAGAACTCGGCCGCATTAAAAAGTAATAGAGTGATGATTGTTGAGGAAAAAGGAATGGAGTGGCAATTTGATCAACCGAGGAAATACATGATGAGAATCAGCTAAGAGAAACGGAAAAGAAGTGTTTATAAAAAATGGAGAGGAAAAAAAATTATGATGAACACACCCTTAACGTTAGTTTCTTTGATTGAACGAGCTGAAAAATATTTTCCTAAGAAAGAGGTCGTTTCTCGAACATCCTCAGGCGTACATCGATTTCCGTATAAGGAGATAGGTAAGAGAACACGGTCCCTTTCGAGTGCACTTGAGTCATTAGGTGTGAAGAAAGGAGACCGTGTTGGGACATTTGCCTGGAATCATCACCGACATTTAGAGGCTTACTTTGCCGTGCCTGCAATGGGTGCAGTCCTACACATGTTAAATATTCGTTTATCGGCTGAGCATCTTAGCTATATTATCAACCACGCGGAAGATAAGGTGTTACTTATTGATTCGGATTTACTACCGCTAGTCGAAAAAATTAAAGATCAGCTTTCGACAGTGGAAGCATTCATTGTGATGACCGATGAAGAAGCATTACCAGAGTCTAGCTTGGAAGCCCTTTATTCCTATGAAAAACTTTTGGAAAAGGCCGATGAATCGTATGAATTTTCTCATGATATTAAAGAAGATGATCCTGCTGGAATGTGCTACACATCAGGAACGACAGGCAAACCAAAAGGAGTTGTCTATTCACACCGTGGTCTCGTACTTCACAGTATGGCACTCAGTCTAGCTGATACAGCAGCCGTTTCCGAATCGGATGTCTGCATGCCAGTTGTACCGATGTTTCATGCGAATGCATGGGGAGTTCCATATGCCGCAACATGGACAGGTGCAACACAAGTCCTTCCTGGCCCAATGCCTACACCAAAGATCCTTGCTGAACTAATCGAATCCGAAAAAGTAACAACAACTGCCGGAGTGCCAACCATTTGGCTAGGCCTTCTAAAAGAACTAGAGCAGAACTCCTATAATTTAGATAGCCTACGTGCTGTTCTTTGCGGTGGATCTGCTGCACCTAAAGGAATGATTCGTACTTTTGAAGAAAAATATGGCATTCCGTTTATCCATGCGTATGGGATGACAGAGACGACACCACTTGTCATTATATCTAGATTAAAGAGCTATCAAATGGAGCTACCTTATGAGGACAAATTAGAAATCCGCTCGAAGCAAGGTATAGTTGTTCAAGGTATTGACATTAAGGTCATCAACGAAAATGGTGAAGTGAAGCCAGATGGAAAGGAAATGGGTGAGCTACTCGTGCGCGGACCTTGGATTGCGGACAGCTACTACAACGATGATCGAAGTAGTGAAGCTTTCCATGATGGGTGGCTCCATACCGGAGACGTTGTCACGATCGATGAAGAAGGCTTCGTGAAAATCGTCGATCGTACGAAGGATTTAATTAAAAGTGGTGGAGAATGGATTTCTTCTGTTGATTTAGAAAATGCCTTGATGGCCCATGAATCCGTGTTTGAAGCGGCCGTCATTTCTGTCCCAGATCCAAAATGGCAGGAGCGTCCAGTAGCGTGTGTGGTGATGAAGGATGCCTATAAAGATACGGTATCAAAAGAAGATCTACTCGATTTTCTTGCGCCACAGTTTGCAAAATGGTGGCTTCCAGATGACGTTCTTTTTATGGATGATATTCCAAAAACATCGGTTGGTAAGTTTTTAAAAAGTGCGTTACGCGAAAAGGTACGCGAGCAGTATACGCCACAATAATCTATTAAAGTGCGTGTTCAAAAAGTCGGCAAATTAGAAGGTCGACTAATGTCGCCACGTCCTGTGGCAACGCCTGCATGACCCACATCGTGTGGGCCCGAGATGCACCGCTTATCATTTGGTGACTTTTTGAACATCCTATTAAACTATTCAAAAGGAGTTGTTTCTATTATGTTTGCACCATTGACCCCAATTGACTGGAAAAGAAGGGCAGTCAAATATTATCCAACAAAAACAGCAGTGGTAGATGGAGATAAGGAATTTACGTATCAAGAATTTGGCGAGCGTAGCGATCGTCTTTCTGTTGCGCTTCACGAAGCGGGCATAAAAGAAGGTGATCACGTTGCTGTCATGCTCCCAAACACACATTATATGCTGGAGAGCTTTTATGGAATTTGCCAACTAGGTGCCGTGATGGTTCCTTTAAATTATCGAATATCTGCCTCTGATATGGAGTACATCATCAACCATAGTGATGCCAAGATGTTAATTGTCGATGAAGAATTTGCGGATACGATCAAAGAGATTGAAGGTAACTTGGCGCTAGAAAGAATTGTTATCGTATCTGTAGAAGGCTATAACACATCGTTGATTGGACAGGATTACGAGGCATTTTTGGAGCATGCTTCCACAAATGTTCTGCCCCAGGTTGAGATAGATGAAAATCAGCTTTTAACCTTGAACTATACAAGTGGAACGACATCGAAGCCAAAGGGCGTTATGTTGACACACCGTGCAAATTATATTAATGCGGCTAACTTCATGTACCACCTTGGAGTAGAGCACGACGATATTTACTTGCACACGCTACCAATGTTCCATGCAAATGGCTGGGGTGGTGTTTGGGCAATCACAGCAGCGGGTGCAACCCATATTTGTTTACGGAAGGTCGATCCACCGCTCATTCTTGATATTTTTGAAGATAAGAAGGTCTCCCTATTGTGCGGTGCACCTACTGTCATCAATATGCTCGTGAATGAACCTAAGGCAAAAGAGGTACACATTACTACAAAGCCAAGAATGGCAACAGCAGGCTCGCCACCAGCTGCTGCTTTAATCCAAAAAGCACAGGACATTCTTGGGTTAAATATGATTCATGTGTATGGATTAACGGAAACTTCCCCGTTCATTCTGTATACAGAGTGGAAAAAAGAATTTGATTCAAAATCAGCCGATGAACAAGCGACAATTAAGGCTAGACAGGGAATCGAGCTCGCTTTTAACGGAGAAACAAAGGTCGTCCATCCTGATGGAGAAGAAGTGAAATGGGATGGCGAAGAATTAGGAGAAATTATTACCCGTGGTAATGTCGTGATGAAGGGTTACTACAAGGACGAAGAAAAGACAGCCGCGGCAATTAAGGACGGCTGGTTCTACACCGGAGACCTCGCTGTTACCTATCCCGACGGCTACATCGAAATACGTGATCGTGCCAAAGATTTAATTATTTCCGGCGGGGAAAACATTTCTTCCACGGAAGTAGAAGGGGTCCTTTATAAACACCCTGATGTCCTAGAAACTGCTGTAATTGCAACCCCGGATGAAAAATGGGGAGAAGTCCCTTTGGCTATTATCGTCTTGCAACCAGGTGCAACCGTATCCGAACAGGATATCATCCATTATTGCAGAGATAACATGGCCCATTTCAAAGCACCGAAAAAGGTGGACTTTGTCGAATCCCTTCCAAAGACAGCTACAGGTAAATTACAGAAATATCGCCTGCGCCGTATGTACTGGGAAGGCTCGAAGCGGGTGAATTAATGGATTTACTGGAGGAATATGGACTAAAACTTATTAAACTTGACCTTCCATTTCGTCTTAATCACGTCAATTGCTTTCTTGCTGAAGGGGAAGATGGCTGGACAGTTATCGATGCAGGGTTGCATAATCACGAAACGGTCCAACGATGGGAGAAGGAATTGGAAGGAAAAAATGTAACAGAAATATTGATCACCCATTACCATCCTGATCATTTTGGGTATGCAGGCCAAATGCAACGGAAAACGAGCGCAAAGGTGTCGATGACGAAAACGGACTATGACATGGGGTTAACTGCATGGCAGGGGGATTTTTTGCGTAAGCTTAAGGACCATTATAAGTTGTCAGGCATTCCTACTGATCAAGCTGAACAGATGATTCGGAATACGGAGGAGTTTGTCCCACGGGTGACCCCTTACCCAAAAGTAGATCATTTTTTGGAGGAAGGCGATCTTGTTCAGATTGGCCGGTATGAGTATGAAGTCATCTTTACACCCGGACATGCAGACGGTTTGGTGAGCTTTTACAATAGGAAGAAAAATATGCTGCTTTCAACCGACCACATTCTCCCTAAGATTACGCCAAATATCTCTTACTGGTTTCATGGTGATCCGAATCCGTTAAAAACGTATCTTCGGTCATTAGAAAAAATTCGAAAGCTCAATGTCGACCTTGTCGTTCCATCCCACGGAAGACCATTCCATGGGGCAAATGATAGGATTGATGAGATTCGTGCACATCATGAGGAAAGGCTAGATATGACTTTGGAGATTTTGCGAGATGGCGGCACTATATATGGAATTTGTCGAAAATTATTCCGTCAAAAATTGAACGTACACGAATCGAGATTTGCAATCGGAGAAACAATTTCTCATTTGGAATACTTGAGAAATCAAGGAGCATGCAAACGGGAGGTCCTTGATGGGGAATACTGGTATTTTACATCTTGATTCTAAAGGGGTCATTCACCACCAAATAGGGTGAGTGGCCTTTTTTTCTACTTCATCATATCCTTCAATTCTTATAATCTATCAGTTTTCGACAAATTTCGGGGCGTCACTGTACCATCCCTTTGTCCACGACAGGAATCTGACCCCATAATATAATTTTGACTTATACTATAATTACTTTTATAATATAAATAAAATAACCGAGTGGTTGCAACCACTCGGTAAGCGTAACTACAGACCGCACAAAGAGCGGCCAACCAACGTGTATTTTATGTTTTTACAAAGAAGTAACCGTCTTTTTCCACTGGTAATGGGGACGGTTATTTCTTTTTGTTTAGAAAGACAACAATAGTTACAATAAGTGTAAATGCAGCTAATAATGTTAAACAAAATTGAGCTACTAGGCTTAAAGCTTCATATGTTGTCATTCTACCACCTCCCTTCTATAGGGAAGATGGTCAACCGCCCACCTGCTATGTAGTTACAATTCTATTATACTACAATTCGAATAAACAAACATACATTCGATTGGTGGTAATCATTTTTTCATTATTCCTCGAAGTCCATTATAGTCTACCTACACGGAAAAACCTGCAGTTTGTCCATAGCGGGGGATCTGACCCCATAGCCTACAAAGCAGCTTCAATCAACTCCGAATCCACTGGAAATAATTTCTTGGACGAGGTACCCGCCCCGTGTTACTTATACCATCAACGCCTTTATATTTTTATCCAATTTATCTGCTTGGGAACATGTAGCTGTTACATCACTCCACATTTCTATAACTAATGGAATTAAAGAGTCCCTATATTTTTTTGCTGTTTTATTTGGTTTTCCATTGTTCTTTCTTTTTAACAGTTTATAAGGTGACTGTGTTAATAATTCATCAGGTTTATTCATACATTCGAAATGCAATGGGGCTAATTGATGTTGCTTATGATAAGCAGCAAGAACCCATGCCTCAAGATTATCCATAGGGATTATAAAAATAACCTTGTTAGGTAAAGGTTGTTTTAAATACGAAAGCAACCAATTTTCTAACTCCTTAACTGTGTCTTCTGCTGGGGGACAGCCTTTAAAGCAATTTACATCCGGCTCTCTAGCCACGTCACCGTCCAACTGTATGATTAGTAGGTCCAAACCCTGTACGCCGTTAACTAATAATTCCAGACCACCTTGTTCTGCTATAGATTGACACCAATCCCTTACACCATGCCAGCCAGCACCAAAAGAGCCAAAACCAGGGGTTGCTGATAAGTCTGGTTGAAGTGGTAGGAAACGGACATTCTCCCCAAGCATATGGATAATGATTTCATTCAGCATATCAAAATCCCTTGGACCTTCTGATACTATTCCGATTTGATAGTCTCTCATAGATTCGGTACACCACCTAATCTACCCATTAGCCATAGTTTAGAAAGACTGTAACCCTCGTCTAAAAGTTCTTTTGTTACAACGATTCTATTAACCTCTGTATGACCTTTCCTATTTCGTTCAACCGCGAACAGTCTAATATCAGTATTACTTATATCCAAACCGTCAAGTACCAGAGGGTTATGCGTTGTTAACAATGCAATTTTATTATGTTCAATAACTTTTTGAGTAAATACCTCTGTAACTTTTCTTGCTAACCTAGGGTTCATTGCTTGATCAAAATTATCAACGGCAAAAATTTTAGTTGATCTTTCATGCATTGCTAAAATTAAAACAAAGAGAACAAACAAGGACCCCTCACTAGAATCATAAGGTGTTAGTTCATTTCTATCATCACGCATGTAACGGTCGGTAAATTTAACAGCCTTTTGTCCTGTGGTAACTCCAGGAGCTACCATATCTTTATTTGGTTTACCTACAGAAATACCGTCTACCCAATCAATTAGTTCATATAAGTCATCAATATCTAAGGAGCCAAAAAGTTCTTCCTTCATATCCAATAACTCTTCAACAGATTCAGCCAATCGCCCTCCAAATAACCCTAGTGGATCACGTTGAGAAGTGTCAGGTTGAATTCCTCTTAATGTAGCAGTATTAGGTGTATAGATAGCATAATCCTTAAAAAAGTCATAAAACTCTTGCAAGTTAATAGGTTCAGTACTACTGGAGTGGATTCCCTGTAAAAAAGACAACCAACCCTTATTACTATCTACCTCAAAATTAGGATAACCAACTACTTTTCCTGATGAAGCTTGTGATCTGCCAAATATTTTTTTATCATTATAATATAAACCTTCTGTAAAGTAGTCCCAAGAAGGCTTTGGTCTTTCAATTGGATTACTTAAATTAACACTATAGTTCCATAAACCTGTTGACAGACGTGATTCTATACCCAACTCAAGCGTTCTCGGTATTCTATCCATTTTTTGAAAGGAGGATTTATATAAGGCCGGGGTTCCAAGCCTTACTCCACGGTGCGCTAAGACCTCATTATCGACCCTTCCAGATATAGCTCCACTAAGAACCCCCATTGCCTCGAGTAAGGAACTTTTACCGCTACCGTTAGCACCTATAAAAACGTTAACTTTTCCCAGTTCTATCGATTGTTGAAAAATAGATTTAAAATGTTTAATGGACAGATTAATTCCCAATTTCAATCCTCCCCTCTATTAGTCTATTAACACTATATTACCATTATTATTTACCAAACAATACTAAATCATTCAACTTAATTTTTGATTGTCGTTATTAAAATGGCAACAAAGGGACAGCTGTCAACTCCCACGGCTAAAGCAGTGGGGTTCTAGGGTACTTGCAAGCTTCTCAATGGTGCCCTTATCTTTCCTTGCAGAAAGAGTTTCCACCAAAGCACTGGCGTGTATTCTCCTAAAACATTAACGGACGTATTGCGTGTATAGCAAGGCACTTCTCTCAACAAGCTTAGAAAGACTCTTGATATGCTTTTCGTTCCGACTTCTATTGGGCGCTGTCACGACCAATCAGGTTTGTTTTTATGCGACAAACCAACGCAATGTTTTACTTGGTGATTCTTTTAGTCGTGCAATCTCAAGATGATGCAATTCAACAAAGTTATTCCATTGTGCGTTGCATAAATCCACGTCAACAGCATTAAAAGTTTCGTTTGTGTGAAGCACAACAAACCCAACCGCTGCTACACTTCTATCCTATCAATCTTCGACAATTTTCGGGTCGTCACTGTACTGTGACCATAACTACCAATTCACTTCTCATGATTATACTAACTATCTAGCGTCATGCAAGATGAAAAAATGCATGTAAAGGAAAGGAACTTGTTGGGATAATGCACCAATGGAAAGCTTTTTCGGGAAGCTTAAAGAGGAATCCATATGAATTCATAAATCTCGTACCATAAAGGAAGTCGATCAATTGATAGACTGGTATATGGACTTCTATAACCATACAAGAAAACAAAAAGGGGTAGGAGGATCTTTAGCACTTACAAAATTATACCAAAAATGGGCGATTAACCCCAAACCTTTTGTATCTACTTGACAGGGGTACGGTCACAGACGCCTGAACTTGGGAAGTGACAGGCCCAAAACCAAAAAACTATAGTCCCTCAGCAAAGTTTAAGAGGACTGTAGCTTTCATCTTATATAGATCTATTTATTAATACGCGCCTCTTTTTAAAACAGCGATTTCATTCTTTCTTCTCGCCAATATGACATCGATTTCATTAAGAATATCTTTGGTTTCACTGTCAAAAGATATTACTGATCCCTCAAGTTGGTCCATAAGTTTTGCAATCTTTTGGTCTACATTGCTATTGCCGACTTTATCCATATATTTAAAGCTTTCGTATAAGGAAAAAAGCTCATCTGAATATTCCTTACCCTTCGTTTCTCTATAGATATTATAAATGCGCTTTTCACATTGATACATAAACTTCTGATCGTAAACTGTTTTCTGTTCATTACTATCAATACGTCCCGAAAACAACAAGAAGGAGAGTACTATTATTGTAGAGATTGCCAATATAATTATTTCCGTTATGATAAAGGAATTCAAACGGTTAAATGCACTGGAAAAGAAACAAATGGCAGTGATAATAAGAAGATTAATAATCAAGGTTACGGATATCCCTGAACTAATAAATATATTTTTTTTGAATGAATTAATTATTTCCAATCCAATAAACAGGGCTATTTCTGAGATCAGAATAAAACTTAACGCCCACCAGGTGATCGTAGTTTTTTGAATACCTAATAAGAAAAAAATCGTTAAAGTCGTTACTATTACGATTAAACCTATTATCCCTATTAATGTAATCTTAAATCTATTTTTCACTTTATATCACTATCCTTTATAGTTTCTCCCCACATTCAGGGCAAAATTTAGGCGATCCATTTATGTTTTCCCCACAACTATGACATTTCTTAACAAGTGACTCTCCACATTCCGGACAGAAATTCGCATGCTCATTTTCTAGTAAAGAACCACATTTCGGACAAGGTTTGGGTACAGCCTTTCCGCACATATCACACTTTGTAGCATTTTCCTTTAAGTCTGCCCCACAAGAGGAACATGGTGCATATGCTTTCCCACATTCAGTGCAAAACTTAGATTTTTTTGATAAACCGTTCCCGCAATTGCTACACACTATTTTATTTGTTATTTCCTCTTCATTTTTTTTATTCGTATCATACCCACAATTCGAGCAGAAGCGTTTATCCGCTTCCATTTCACTCTGACACTTTGGACATTTTTTCATTTCCTTCGTGTTTAAGGTTTGGGATATACCACTAACCTGACTCCCCATTACACCACCAATTCCAGTTCCTATACCAAGACCAATTCCTGCCCCCATAATACCCGCTTGAGACGAACCAGTGTTTTTTGCAGCTCCTTCAAGGGTATCAAAGGATCTCGCTTGCACATAGTTATATCCAACAATCTCCATTTCTGCCTTCTTAGCAAGGGCTTCTTTAAGCTTAATTACAGAACTGTCGTCTTCTGGTGTATTGATATCGTTAATGTAAAAGTTAACCAATTTGATTCCGTATTCATCCAAAACTTTTATCATTCTATTCTTTAAGTGATCAGACAGTTCACTTAAATAAGCATTGATTTCTAGAACACTTATTCCACTTTTCACTAAATAAGAAGAAATAGAATCTTTAACCATGGTAAGGTATAATCCCCTAAAATAAGTGATAATATTTTTTTTATCAATCATTGGAAGATTACCGACAAGCTTAATTAGAAATTTTCTAGAATCATTGATTTGAATTCCAAATTGGCCAAAAGAACGAACCGGAATAAAGACTTTATACTTCGGATCCTGTACTTGAATGGGAGACGGGGTTCCCCATTTTACATCTAAAGAATGAACCTTATTTACATACCATACTTCAGCTGTAAACGGAGAACGTCCACCAAATGGTAGATTAATAATATTATTTAATATGGGTATATTTGCAGTATTTAGGGTATGACGTCCCGCTAAAAATAAATCTAATGCCTGGCCACCTTTATAAAGAATCGCTTCTTGAGATTCATTTACGATTAATTGTGTCCATGTCCCGAGTTCTTCATTTGGATATTTCCATGCAAACACAGCTGGATTTCCGTTATACTTAACTACTTCAGCAATAGCCATAAAACCAAGTCACCCTTTAAAAGAATTTTAGTTCCATTATATTACTATTTTATTCCCCAAATGATCTGAAAGACATTAAAAAGTCTCATAAATATAAACATTTGATTCCCACTGTAGTAAACATCATCTTGGCTTCAAATTGAATTAAATTGTGGTCCCGCAATATTCACAATTACCAACTTTCCCCTTTTGTTTCACATTAGTTGCACCACATCCAGGGCATTTTACACTTTCCATTTCCGCATTGACTTCATTGTTTTCAATATAATTAGGTTTAGGTTGGAAATGTTGTGATTCTACTTCCGTGTAATCTCCTTTAGGATTTACACCATACTTGTTATCTCCAGATTTTCCTTCTGTACACAAAAGAATTAATAGCCAAATAGCTCCTATAAAAGGTATAACACTTATTAGAATAAACCACCCGCTCTTACCCACGTCATGAAGTCTTCTGACAGTAACCGCTAAGGATGGTAATAAAATGGCTAAATAATAAAGTCCATTAATTCCCCCATCAGTGCCTAAAGCAGTTTCTATGATAGCTGCAACCATAGCAAAAATAATATTAAATAAAAAAAACATCCAATATTCCTTACGTCGTGCTCTCCCACTAAAATCTGCGTATTTTTTTAAAACCCCCAGATACCAACTCACAATAATTCTCCTCTCTCTTCATTTCCATTTTTGTTTTTGGATCCATACTTAAAACAAAAAAACAAATTGGAAACTAAACTTATATTAATATATTTATCACTTAAACTATTATACATCCATCTTTTTTTTAGAAGTATATAACATGTATCAACATTGATATTGCATTGCAATGTCAATAAAAAAAGCAGACCACTTGTGCTAGTTAAAATAGTAGTCCATTTCTAAAAAACGCTGAGAAAATAATTTTTTTGATTGTATTAATCGGTAAGAGTCATCAACATTCATATCAAGAATGAGCAATCGACGCCAACACCCGCTCTCTGGACTTAACAGAAGCATCAGGCAAGCCGACTCCGTATCTTGCGAAATCCTCACCTCAACCTGCACACGGTAGCCTTCCAAACCTTTTAAGCCAATACTTGAAACCTTGACAGTCATACATATGCCTCCAATTAAATATTTTCAATATACAATTCGTCCTAAAACAGATAATCAAAGTAAAATGGGTAAGAAAAATAGGATGGGGTAACAATTGAGGTTTAAAATCAAAGTGATCCTTTTCTATCTACATCCAACTATATTGACAAACACCGCTATTCTACAAAATAATCCAAAATCCTGTTAAAATATAAATTAAAAAAAGAAATAGAAAGAAGCACAATAAACCTAACCGTGTACACTTCTATCCTATCAATCTTCGACAAATTTCCGGGGGGCGTCTATGTGATCATACATTCCTGGTTCTACACTTTATTTCAAGGTTTATTTCATGTATAATGAGACTATATTAAAAAAGAGAAGTGTTTAAAACACTCCTCCATGCAACTGATACCGCAAAGGTGGTAGTTGTCATGTTTTATCTTTTACGAGAGCCACCCTGCTTCCTACGGCGAGGGGTGGTTTTCTTGCTTTGTAGAATGCTCTTACGAAAGAAATAGGCACCAGTTTCACGCACAACCCCCTTCAGAACTTCACGTAGAAATTCAAGAAATGTTTCCATGATCGTCACCTCCTTTCCTAACACGGAAAGAAGCGTAACAACCAGTTTATCATATTCTACCATTCATCTTATCTATCAACATTCGACAAACTTCGGGGCGTCACTGTGACAATACATTACAATACATTTACTTTCTTATCTTTTAAAAAAGACAGCCCTTCAACTTATCAAGCTGGCCTGTCTAGATGGATACTCTACCTATGATGGCAGGCGAATCGCAATGATGTATAAAACATCCTCCCGGAAAAAAGTTCCGATTCCGATTAATCCAGAATTACATATATTTGCTTTCCCGACAATGTCCCCTAGCCAATTCGATTGCAATTGGATCTTTTATAACCATGTCCAAGCCATCAAGCCTACTACAAAGAAACTATCCCAAACAATCATTACATTTAAATATAAGGAACAGCTTGCTCTAAAAGAATCCTATTATACCATCGAAAAACAAATGTATCGTACTGCTGTTTGCATGCTTTCATTCTCTCAACAGAACAAACAAAGCAGCTAGAAAAAATTAGAGGCAGTTCTTCTTTCCCGCCAAATACGCATAGAAGGTTTTTTCTCCCACTTTAAGGAAGAGGCTTTTTACCCTTTCCCTTGTAAGACAGTAAAAGAAGCTTATCAAACTGTGGCTAAGTATATTCAGTATTATAATACGCAAAGGTATCAAAAGAGATTTAATAATATGACTCCAGCACAGTATTTCAATGTGATGATAGGATAGAACAACAGCAAGAACAGGCAGCGTGTGAACAGCTTATATCAAGCGTCGCACCGCTTTACATGGAGATGCGGGCAGTGATAACATAATTCGGTGTGCCAAGTCACTAATAACCTTGCGCCTTGGCAAGAAAATCATGCCCGCAGAGGTTCGATGTCAAGCTCAAAGCTAATGAAATGACATAAAGTCTAATATCTCTTTAGCTGCCGTTTATAGAGAACCTGTCGAAATATTTCGTGTCCAAAAAATTGGGTATTGACCACTGTGACCTAGAATTAAATTCTAGCATTAAGTCTACGAAGCATTTCAAATGTGTTTATATAGGGAATTTCAAAAGCACGGCACACATTAGGAATAAGTATACGTTTTTTAATTTCTCGTTTAAATTCTTCGTGAGTCACAACTGTGAGGTTGTAAGCTTTCGCATAAGCAACTAACCAACTATCTGCTACACTAGCAAACTCTGATTTTGCTGATTCATGAAATTGCTCATTGGTTTGTGCCCAGTTTATAACTTGTCCAAATGCATCAAATACTTTTTCATCATCAGTGGACATGAACCATTTACTAAATGAATCATTTGCCCATTTTCCAAGTAGGTCCTCTTGATCAGAACCAATTATTTCCCCCTTTACACGGTCTATACTAATTATTTTCTCGTCTTCTGCAAGTTTTTGTAAAGTTGTCCAGAAGGATGGGGCAATATCAAAGGCATAGTAACGACGGTGAGCTTCTATAAATACGTTCGCATCCAGTAAATACTTCTCACTCATAGGCCATCCCATGGCTCAAGTCGATTAGCAAATTCATTAAAATTTTTTCCGCTAAGCCCTGTCAATCTATACGCATCTCTATAAAGTAATTTGCCTTCTTTTGCATCACTAATGACTGCTTCTGCAAAGTGTCTTCCTATTCTAAGCGTTTGGTTTGCGTAAAAGTTGCCCCCATTACTTTTATTAGATTTATCTTTTTCACGTTCCCTGAGAGATTGTAAAAAATCGAAAAACGTATTCGTAGAAATTAATTGAGTATCAAGAGCCCTTCTTGCTATAACAAGTTCACTCACTTTAAATTTCCTTGCACCTTCTTGGAATGGATGATCATAAATAGCTAGGTCATTCCAAGCCTCAATGAAATCTTTTTCTGGAACAAGAAATTCTGCAGCAGTTCTGTTACACGCTTGTTCTATTGCGTCATCTGCAGGCAACAAGTTATCCAAGTCAAATATTGCACTAGCTCCGAACCATAGGTGAGCTAATTCATGAGCTAAAGTAAACATTTGTGCAGCTTTTCCATCGGCACCATTTATGAAAATAAGTGGGGCATATTTATCGACTAGAACAAATCCCCTAAATTCATTGACATCTAATTTTCGGTGGGTATTGTTGCCGACTATTCCATTAACAATAACAAGAATTCCGATATCCTCAATCTTTTTTCGCAATAGCCTTAGTGCTTCTTCCCAAGTACTACACTCAGAAGCCCAACCTTTATCTAAGCTTAGTTTTTCTCTCATTTTTTTTGCAACTTGTATTGCGTTCTCACTTACATTTACGGAACCAACAAAATCTTTTTCTAGTTGTCCTAAATCTAATAAATAATCACGCATCCATTCTTGACGCTGTTCCATCGTATGGAGGGTATCGATAAGTTCTGGACTAGGTTGAGAGATTTTTTCATCAGAAACAGTTCTGTAATGTGGGATTAGCAGGTGTTCTTCTGGTGGTTCATCAAGGAAAAAATATCCAAAAGGGGTAGATGTTGCTTTTGCTAATTTTTCTAATTGTTTAAATGTCGGTTTGCTTTCACCATGTATCCACTCCACTATCTTTGGAAAACTTTGCTCTATTATTAGACTTTTACCGGAACGGATAACTGCCCATTTCAATATATTAGGATTCACATCAACTTTAGCCATCACTTACACCTCCTTTTCTTTATCATATGAAAGTTTTTGGTTTTAGACAATAGGATTGCTTAAATTATGCAATATTATACCTGGAACTACTGTGTCAGCCCCCATATATGCCATAAATGCAAGGATGCATATGATTTCCTTTATGACTACAGATGGAAAGGTTCAGCTAACGAAAGAGGTATTGATAACCAAACTAAAATAGAACGGTTAGAAGAATTAATTTGTTCTTTAAAAGAGGAAAATCATAAGTTACAAGAAGAAATAGTAAATCTTGAAATACGGCTTGGAATTAGCCCATTCGATTGATTATTATTTATTCCCCCTACCTTTTATGGAGGGGGGACATCAAGCATTCAGTGAAATAATTTCTAGTATCATTTTCAAAGGCACGCATGTCCCTCAAATCTGTCTCGGTTGTCCCTAAAATATGGCATACATATCACTTTTAGATGGCAATATTCAAAGAGCAACAACCAACCACCACCCTCACAATATTCAATTGCTATTTCAGTTTATCATATTCTACCATTCATCTTATCTGTCAATATTCGGCAAATTCCAGGGCGTCACTGTGACCATACATTTTTTCGTTCTTAAATAGCGCTGGTCTAAAGGTGAGATTTTTATTATAAATCCTGCCAAAATGTGCACATACATTCCTGACATTTGATAAGGTTCGTAACCAACTTTCAACATATGTATATGGGACGGTATAATACGTTTTGGCGATTTCCTTTTTGTCTTCCTCTCTTAAGTTTTTGTATAGCTTTGATAGCGTCCCAAAAGAAGTAACTTCTATCGCTACCCAAATCGGAAACTTGCCTGCGTATTTGCGATAGTGATGCTCGATGAATAGTCCACCTTTTCTTCGAATAGCAAACGATTTTTCAAGTTCATTAAGGAATTCGTCATGCCAAGTTTCGTCTAAAAAATTCCCTTTATTCTCGTAACCAAGAGTACCATTATGAGCGATTAGATAAGTGATGTGTGTTCTAAACGCAATTTCAATAGTCTCTAAGGCTTCCATTAACAAGTGCCTTAGTTTGCGATCTACTTCATATATAGCTAATAACTGATTAAATGTTGTACCTTCAATAAATTCATTGTCCTCTTTAAGTGTTAACATATAGGCAGAGAGCCTGTAATAATTAATTCGCTTTAATGTTTCTTCAGCAAATTTAGAATTATCAACCTCTAAATTTCTTAGTTTCAATAGTTTGACTTGTTCTGAAAATGTAGTGGGTTTTTGATACGGATATCCTTGTCCATCCCTATTATCCCCCTAGAAATAGAAAGATCCACCGTGGTCCGCTTCGATGAGAGGCGTGGTGGATTCTGTTACTTATAACATAGCTTAAAAGGAGTAAAAGTGTCAATGGGTGAAGCAGATATTACATTGCTAATCATGCAAATATACAGGGATCTAATTCTAATAATAAGTAGTTCACTTTCGATGGAGAAAAACAAAACCTTATCCAAACTGACAATTTTCACACGAGGGGGCTGTGATATTATCCCCATTACTAAAACAAATGAAACAGATAATCAAAGTAAAATGGGAAAGAAAAATAGGATGGGGTAACAATTGAGGTTTAAAATCAAAGTGATCCTTTTCTATCTACATCCAACTATTCTATCAAACAACTATTCTACAAAATAACTCAAAATCCTGCTAAAATATAAAATAAAAAAATAAATAGAAAGAAGACATAACACAATGGCTTTGAGAAGGACTTTAGCCTTGAGAACGACTTTAGTCGTAGACATTTATGTCAAAATCCACCTGCTTTAGTAGGTGGTCGTTTAACCCTGTAAAAACTATGTCAAGGATGGTACATTTCATTGGCTGTATTCAACCATACCGTGTTGCAGTACTTTTCCCGCTTCTGCGTCGTTGTCCCTTCATAGTAATCTAGTAAACTATTCATATTCATATAACAAGGGGCTGATGAATTCCCATTCCTATAATAAATGTAGCTACTCCAGGGATAATATTCTGGCAACTTAACCATTTTCGCCTCGACTGGATTGAGATGAATATAGCGGCTTACTTCCAGCATTCCTTCTTTGTCATCAATCACTTTGTCATAAAAACGTTTTTCATATACATGACCTGTGAGGCGATATTTTGTATTATAATAATTAGCATACCGCTTATTGATTAGTGCCATTAACTTCGAGATCGCCACTTCCTTTGAACATAATTGTAAATGGTAATGATTATTCATGAGGCAATAGGAGGCTAGTTCAAAGGGGTACTTTTCGTAGAGTTGCTGGAGGATATGAAGAAAAGCTTGAAAGTCACTGACATTTCGAAACAAGGGGTCACGGCGATTTCCCCGACAAACAATATGGTAAAATCGCTCTGGTATATAAATTCTTTTCTTATATGGCATCATGTTTCCCTCGCAATCACTTGTTGTTTATTCTGCCCCCACCTTCTTAGCGTCATCGCCTCCCAAATTGCATGATCGGCTATCCTTTCTTCCCCTGCTAAATCAGAAATGGTCCTTGCCAGTTTAATGATTTTAATTTGGACGCGATTGCTCCAGTTTTGCTTAGCGGAAACATTTGTGAGTGTCTTTTTCTGTTCCATTGACAATGGGCTCGTTTCCATCATCGTTTCAAACGGAACCTTTGCATTGGACACTTCTACTTGATAACGGTCAAACTGACGCTGGCGTGCTGATTCCACTCGTTTACGAATTTCTAAAGAGGATTCTTGCTGTTCCTGCGGCTGGTTTACATTGACCGATTTTAAAGATAGGAGAATATCCATCCGGTCATAAATAGGACCTGACAATCGATTTCGGTATGCTTGAATTTGCTTGTGTGAACAAGTGCAGTAATGGTGCCTGGAACCAAGGTATCCGCACGAACAGGGATTCATCGCACCCACGAGTATGAATGAAGAAGGATATGTCACGGTAGAGTGCACTCTACTAATCGTCACCTCACCCGTTTCTAGTGGTTGGCGTAACATATCAAGTGTCTTCTTAGAAAATTCTGCAATCTCATCGAGAAAAAGTACACCGCGATGAGCCATTGAAATTTCACCAGGTCGCGGGTTCGACCCACCACCAATAATGGAGACAGCTGAAGCAGAATGATGGGGGTGCCTGAAGGGAACTGTTTGATATTGGTTTCGCTTTTCACCCGCTAGCTGATAAAGACTAATCACCTCTAGCTGAGCTTGATTCGTTAATTTAGGTAAGATAGAGGGGAATGTTTCAGCCAACAAGCTTTTCCCACATCCTGGTGGACCACTCATGAGCAAATTATGCTCGCCAGCTGCAGCGATTTCTAATGCTCTTTTCGCTTGCTCATGGCCAATCACATGTCTAAAATTTTTTTGACGTGTGTCAGAATCTGGAGTTAGATGTTCCTTTGACGAGAAATGAGGTTGAGACAACAAGCTTTCTTGACCTTCCAAATGCTGAACTACCTCCTCAATGTGATTCACAACAACACATTCAATACCTTGTATCATATGGAGGGGAAGAACCGAATCATAAGGTAAATACACACGTTTTATCCCAAGGCCTTTGGCAGCAATAATAGCAGGTAATATTCCTTCTCCACTCATAACCGTACCATCAAGCGATAACGCACCAATGAAGGCAGTCTCTAATGGAATCTCACGCTTCACTCCACCCAACTCCTTCAAAGCAGCAATGGCGATGGCCAAATCAAACAAAGAACCATTTTTCTTTTGATCAGACGGCGAAAGATTCACGACCACCTTCTTGTCCGTCACATCCAGGTCAAAATGAGCAATCGAAGCCAACACCCGCTCTCGTGATTCCTTAACCGAAGCATCAGGGAGCCCCACAATCACCATCGACTCCGTATCTTGCGAAATCCTCACCTCAACCTGCACACGGTAGCCTTCCAAACCTCTTAAGCCAATACTTGAAACCTTGACAGTCATACATATGCCTCCAATTAAATATTTTCAATATATAATTCGTACTAAAACAAATGAAACAGATAATCAAAGTAAAATGGGAAAGAAAAATAGGATGGGGTAACAATTGAGGTTTAAAATCAAAGTGATCCTTTTCTATCTACATCCAACTATTCTACAAAATAATCCAAAATCCTGCTTTAATATAAAATAAAAAAGTAAATAGAAAGAAGCGCAACAAACCCAACCGTTGCTACACTTCTCTCCTAACAACCTTCGACATATTCCGGGGGGCGTCTCTGTGACATTACATTTATGCTTCACTTAATATTCGATATATTCCGGGGCGTCCTTGTGATCCGGAGTTCTGTTTAATTTTTTCAAGCAATCATGTATAATAAGTCTAAATAAATTAAAGTTGGTGATGTTAATGGAACCTATAAGAATTGAACATGATGACATAAAAAAAGCAATTCAATCTGGTCATTCATACATCCAAGTTGGTAAAAGAAAGTTTTTATTGATGGAAGTAGAGGATGTTGGTAACGATGATTGCTATGAAGTTACTGATCCTGAAGAAGAAAGGCATTTAATGGCAGCAATCCATGAAAATAATCCGATATTAACGGAAGAAGAAATAAAGAAAATGTTAGAGAGCTAACCAATGAAAACAGTTTGGAGAAAATCAGCTATTACTTCCTTAGTGGAATTAGATCAGTGGAGAAATAGTTTTGAACTCCCACCGATAGCATCATATCTAAAAGATACCATTCAACTTTATTTTGCAAAACAAGATTTTTCAATATATATTCCTGGTCGTCACGTTCTCATTCGAAAAATGCCTGTAGACCTACGAATGGTACTAATTTCTATTGGAAAATCAGATCCTTATAAAGTTTTTTATAGAATAACAACAAATCAAATTGAAATATTTTTAATTCGCCACCCGCATCAAAGATTACTAGCATAACTAGTAATAACCTGTATTTTTATACACCAGCTATTTTCAACTACCTAAACCCTGACTGAATAGGCAATGCAACACCTATAAAAGAAGTAACCAACATTTCCAATGCCTACGAGGAGAGGAATGTGGTTACTTCTTTTTTGCTTGCCTATTCATTCGTTTTTTCAAGATATTTTTCAATCTATTAACATTCGACAAACTTCGGGGCGTCACTGTGACAATACATTAATTCGTTAATTTAGGTAAGATAGAGGGGAATGTTTCAGCCAACAAGCTTTTCCCACATCCTGGTGGACCACTCATGAGCAAATTATGCTCGCCAGCTGCAGCGATTTCTAATGCTCTTTTCGCTTGTTCATGGCCAATCACATGTCTAAAATTTTTTTGACGTGTGTCAGAATCTGGAGTTAGATGTTCCTTTGACGAGAAATGAGGTTGAGACAACAAGCTTTCTTGACCTTCCAAATGCTGAACTACCTCCTCAATGTGATTCACAACAACACATTCAATACCTTGTATCATATGGAGGGGAAGAACCGAATCATAAGGTAAATACACACGTTTTATCCCAAGGCCTTTGGCAGCAATAATAGCAGGTAATATTCCTTCTCCACTCATAACCGTACCATCAAGCGATAACGCACCAATGAAGGCAGTCTCTAATGGAATCTCACGCTTCACTTCACCCAACTCCTTCAAAGCAGCAATGGCGATGGCCAAATCAAACAAAGAACCATTTTTCTTTTGGTCAGACGGAGATAGATTCACGACCACCTTCTTGTCCGTCACATCCAGGTCAAAATGAGCAATCGAAGCCAACACCCGCTCTCGTGATTCCTTAACCGAAGCATCAGGGAGCCCCACAATCACCATCGACTCCGTATCTTGGGAAATCCTCACCTCAACCTGCACACGGTAGCCTTCCAAACCTCTTAAGCCAATACTTGAAACCTTGACAGTCATACATATGCCTCCAATTAAAAATTTTCAATATACAATTCGTACTAAATCAAATGAAACAGATAATCAAAGTAAAATGGGAAAGAAAAATAGGATGGGGTAACAATTGAGGTTTAAAATCAAAGTGATCGTTTTCTATCTACATCCAAACTATTCTACAAAATAACCCAAAATCCTGCTGAAATATAAAATAAAAAAGTAAATAGAAAGAAGCGCAACAAACCCAACCACTGCTACACTTCTCTCCTAACAACCTTCGATAAATTTCTGGGGGCGTCTCTGTGACCATACATTAGAACTTCACGTAGAAATTCAAGATATGTTTCCATGATTATCACGTCCTTTCCTAAACGGAAAGAAGAGCAACAACCAACCACCCTCACAATATTCAGTTGCTATTTAAGTTTATCATACTCTACTACTCATCCTATCTATCAACATTCGACATATTTCGGGGCGTCACTGTGACAATACATTTACCCCTTTACTCCAATAGTGGATTTCCAAAAGGACTTTTTTTGATATTTGTAGAAATAGGAAGAGAATAAGAATATGACTTTTTTGGAAAACCTACTCTTTATGTATTGATTTTTTTATCCTGTACAGTTAATATCAATCTAGAATGAGGGTGAAAAGATTGTCCCAAGAAATGATGCATAAACTTAAACAAGAGCTGAATGATGAACAATTGGGTCATTATGCTAAGCTTTTATATCGTTCATATAACTTCAACTTAACTAATAAACAAATATGGGATCTCATTTACTCCTCATTTGAGGGGAAATTCAACCACATATTTGATTGCTATTCCCGTAAGTATGTTGCAAATGAAGCTGCTAACGAATTAATAATGACCTATGTTCCTGCCGAAAAAACCATTAAGTATAACTTTATTAAAAATTTTGTTGATAAAGAAGATGAAGTCACCTTTTTTGAGATGTACACCGATTCAAGTAGGGTTGATTTATGCCGGGTTAACGGAAAATCCATTGCCTATGAAATTAAAACAGAAATTGATGGTCTAACAAAATTGCCAAAACAACTCAACGACTACTCTAAATTATTTGAGTATATTTATGTTATTACTGATGAAAAGCATATCAAAAAGGTGCTAGATATAGTCCCCTTCCATTGCGGAGTTATTAAATACAGATTTTTAAAAGGGGAGTGCATTTTCAGTTATAAAAAAGCCGCTTTAAAAAGTCCTGATATATGCCCAGAAGCTCAAATTCGGAATCTATCATCCAGAGACATTGAATTAATACTTAAAAAACAGCAAATTAATGCAATCCCTTCAAAGAAAAATGAAAGGATAAATTTGCTGTTAGAATTGTACCAAAGTAAGAAAATCAATTCTTTGTTTAAATGGAGATTGCAAAGTAAGTATGCTCAACAATGGGACTTTGTTAAAAACCATTTCCAGGAAATATATCCAATTGATATTCAACCTTTTTTCCACCACCCCATTGACCCTGACCTTACTTACTGTAAGCCTTCTTTTTCAGACAAAGTATATATATAATGGAACATCGTGATACCTTTCCACTTAGCCTGGCTTTTCCCAGGCTCCTCACCCCTACTTATTGAATAAATTAGTTGACAGCCAGGACACTTTTGATGGTGATCTTCCGAGAATTCACTCCAATATTCTGAGGAAACAATTTTAGGTGCAATATAATTCTCAAATTCAGCTAAATCCTTATTTCTTCTGTATCCTATAAAATAATTGTACTGATAAGAATAGTAAATTCCTGCAGGACTAATCCCTCCGCCCTTTGAAGGTAGGTCATTAACTATGCACGCATAATCTCCAAATCCATCAAATTGATGCAGCCGAGAATAAGTGTCGCGTAAACTATTGTCAATTGTAAAAATTGGCTCTCCATCTTCCAAACTCACATTTGTCACTTCACTGGACTTGGTAGAGTTTAAGATAATAGAAGTGAAATTCACTTTGCTTTTAAGCTCTTGAATATCGATATACATTCTTCTTAAAGCGGGATTTAAATGACTAGCTAATCCAATGTCTAACACTAAATAATCGCCATTTTTTATTAACTCCTTTACTTTTAAGAAAGCTTGCTTAAATGTATTTGAAGTAACTCTAAAAGCTAAATTATTAAAGTCTTTAAGTGTTTCCACATCATTCTCTATGTCCTCTGGATCATAGCTATTAGGATTATAAGACACTACTGGAATAGCATTTTCAAGCTTTGCAAATTTATTAACAATCTCTTCATAATATCCCGGCTTCCTATTTACCCTAGTTAAAAAATCCCTAACGACGGCTGTTGTATTGTTCGGCACATTCTTTTTAACAATATCAATTAAAAATGGCCTTTTTTCATCATTTGAACAAAAAATATCCTCCAGTTCATCAGTTAGATCTTTATTTGAATTACTTTTCGTTTTAAGTTGGATCATCTCAATCATTGGTACAATGTTCGGTGAGATAGGTATTTGATATAGTTTTTTCAGAACATTCATTTCCACTGTCCTGTTTTTAATTACCGGCATATACATGATATCACTCCTTCGAATTTGGTGCTTTTATAGTTCCTTCCAAGTACTCGGTTATTCCATCTAACCCAGGGAACAAGGAAGCCTTATGTATACCATAAAAATCCAACGTCTGTTTAATTGTGTTTCTGCAATTTCCGTTAATCCTTATCTTTTCTATTTCAATATCCTCATTTTCCTCCAGAGGTAAAAGTGGATTATTATGTACGGTAAAGAGTCCATCCTGGGCTACTATTCTTTGTGTGACATGGTCTGGTTCAAATAATTTGACCTCATTGTCATCCTCTTCATATACATAAGGTTCAAAATTGTAATCTATATTGGAATCCAAATTTGATGAATTAATAACATATATAATACTATCGCTATCGTGTTGTTTATTTACAGCAAAGTATGTAGCAACTATGGGGTTCTTTGTCCAATCTAGAAGTCGTGTAGGTAAACCATGGTGTTGTGCAATTGCGAGGATTTCCCATTCATTTTGTGGAGTTTTATCTAAAAACGGTACTGCCAACCTTCTAAACTGCTTCATTATTGAATACTCATACTCGAATAAGTCACATCCACTTTGGCGGCCAATTTTAGGTATTAGTTTGTAATCTGTATTGTAGACACCCCGAAACAGATAATCCCCAGATTTAAAGTGTTCTAATGCGCCATGAAGCTCCAAAAAACTTGACACTGTGTAATCCATTTTACTAACCCCTTTAATATTCCCTTATGATATTGTAATTCGACAAGGGACGTCAAAATCCTTTTTGTTTTTCCGAGTATAAGTACAGCACTAATAATTTACTCAAAGCTTTCTTTACAAAACTTAATCAAGCCCCCTTAAGGGAAACGCTTACAAAAATGCCACTCCATTTACTATAGTTTTTAGTAAATTTTATAGTGACCTCTCTGTGACTTAGCACTCTATTTGTACAATAAATTTTTTCTCCATCGAAAGTGAATCTGAGTACTACCAAAATCGACATGGTGATCATACTCCCTTCCCTTTAACATTCGACAAAATACGAGGCATCACTGACCTTACATTGAGATTCAGAACTTCACGTAGAAATTCAAAGAAATGTTTCCATGATCATCACCCCCTTTCCCTAAAAAAAGAAAAGAAGAGCGACAACCAACCACCCTCACAATATTCAGTTGCTATTTAAGTTTATCATACTCTACTACTCATCCTATCTATCAACATTCGACATATTTCGGGGCGTCACTGTGACATTACATTTAGCTTAATCACCAAATCTCCTGTTCCATTCCTTCATCACATAGGCTTCCGCTTCTTCAAATGTATCGAAAATTCCTGTTGAATGATCAAAAAAGATTTCAGCTTCATCCGCTTCTGGAACTTGGTGTACAGATCCTACAAATTTCTCTCCCTGTAAAGTTATGTGTCCAATATACTCCTTACCTTCAAAAACACCTGATATCAATCGCTTGTTTATCATTGCTTTAAATTCCTTTCTAAATTCCAAGAATATTAAAGTTAATCTTCATCGCAAGAAAAGTTACTTCTATCAACATTTTTATGGGGAATACCTACCTCTTTTTTTGCTCTTTCCCAATCATGTTTTAGTAAAAAAGCTACCCTTTTTTCAAGTTCGTTTATATCTTCTTCTTTTCTATCAATCAGAAAACGTTCCATACAATCAATTATTTTTTTGTCCTCTTCATCACGCGGGTTTAACGATAAAGATATAAAGGTTTTTATCTCCTTCAATTCTTTAATTTGATCACTTGAGCAAAATAATGCGATTTTTTCTTTTACATCCTTACGCCATTTTTGTCTCTCCTCAGTTATGTATTTTGCTTGGTGACTACGAATACTAGAGTGTTGAGTTGATAAATATGAAATGATTGAGGCAATTACGCTTGAACCAATCAAAGATCCAATTACAGTCATAATAATTTCTGTAATATTCACGACTATCTCCTTAAAATTTATTATTTTATTTTTACCATTCAGCATCTACATAATTTTATGTACTGTCGTAAAGAACATAATTGTTAAGGACTATTGTCATTTCCTTAGGATGAACTTCCAGCAAAGTTCAATCCAATAAAACCAAAATTTAACGTCAATCCTGTTAGATGAATGTGCTTTACCATACCTTTAATACCTTTAATAAACATAAGGCATCCCTCCTTCATCTGCTTTGCTGGATTAATTCGTTCACCCAATGGACATTGAGGGAAGTCCTTCCTAAAGAAATGACTGTTTTTTTCATATTGTGGTTAAACATTAAAGGGAGCGTGTAAAAACCACTACTCCCTCTTGTCCACTTGATAACCGCCAAGTACAAATTTAGCAAGAAGCAAAATACTCTTCTAATCCCTACTAAATAAATCCCGAGTATATACCTTATCCTCTACTTCACGTAAATCATCAGATAATCGATTCGCAACAATAACATCTGATACTTTCTTAAATTCTTCGAATTCATTAATTACTCTAGAATTATAGAATGCATCCTCTTGAAGCGCTGGCTCATACACAACAACTTCAATTCCCTTGGCTTTTATTCGTTTCATAACCCCTTGAATAGCAGATTGTCTAAAGTTATCAGAATCCATTTTCATCGTAAGACGATAGATTCCTACAACTTTAGGTTTTCTTTTAATAATCATTTCAGCAACATGATCTTTTCTTGTTCTGTTGGCATCTACTATTGCTGCCATAATATTATTCGGAACATCTTCGTAATTAGCCAGTAGCTGCTTTGTATCTTTAGGAAGGCAATAACCACCGTATCCAAATGAAGGATTATTGTAATGTGTACCTATTCGAGGGTCTAGTCCAACACCATCGATAATTTGTTTTGCATCTAATCCTCTTACTTCCGCATAAGAGTCTAACTCATTAAAGAAAGCTACTCTCATTGCTAGGTAAGTATTTGCAAATAGTTTAATAGCTTCAGCTTCCGTTGAATTTGTAAATAAGACATCAATATTTTCTTTAGCTGCACCTTCTACTAACAATTCAGCAAAAACTTTTGCTCTATCAGACTGTTCTCCAACAACAATTCTTGAAGGGTACAAGTTATCATATAATGCCTTACCTTCTCTTAAAAACTCTGGTGAAAAAATAATATTTTCTGTCTCAAATTTCTCTCGTACTGCTTCGGTATATCCTACCGGAACTGTAGATTTAATAACCATCACTGCATCGGGATTAATAGATAAAACGTTAGCAATAACAGCTTCAACAGTCCTAGTATTAAAATAATTCTTTTCAGGATCATAATTGGTAGGTGTAGATATAATTACATATTCGGCATCCTTAAATGCTTTATAATTGTCCGTTGTTGCAGATAATTTTAATTCTTTTGTTGCAAGGAATTCTTCAATCTCATTATCTATAATTGGAGACCTTTTATTATTAAGCATATCTACTTTTTCTTGAATAATATCTAATGCAATTACTTCGTTATTTTGAGCCAGTAATACAGCATTTGATAAGCCCACATAACCTGTACCAGCGATTGTAATTTTCTTCATAATTCACAACCTCTCTTCATCTTTATGCTTAACCTTCCTTTTTAAACTTTCATTATTTTTTTTATAGTTCTTTTTAACCGAATTATTCTCCAGTCCCATTTTGTACCAAAGTAATCCTTGAATTTTTTTAAAATTTCGTTATTTAATTTTGGATTACTTAAATTAACTTTTTCACCTGAACTTGGTATTGTTACATCAAACTTATTATTTTTCCCGCTGTGTGTACCAGTTCCATCTAGTCCAATATTCTTAACTCTGGATTTAATTGGATATATTGTAAATTTATTTAATTTCGATTGAGTATAACACCATCTAATAGCCCATGAATCTATTTTGCCATTCATTTGAGCATCAAGCATATCTGCCATATCTCGTCCGCCACAATTTAATTTTTTTCTAACAACTTTGTCTTTTTTAAATTTGGGGTAATCCTTCACTTCCCAGTCTACTTGAATCCAACGATCTATCCAAGTTGCCCATCCCCAGCTTCCACCTCTGTATGCTAAATATACATCATCACTATAACCATTTGGAAAATTTATATTAAATGTATAGCCACATATAGACCAAATATCATCATTTTTCTCATAATAATTTAATGCTTGGTTCATATAGGATAGAAAATCTGGAGAAGTTACTAAGTCATCTTCAAGAACTATTACTTTTCCAAACTCTTCAATCTTTGAAGTAACACCTTCTATTACTGAATTAGCTAATCCCTTATTTTCAGTTGACATATGAACTGATACCGATTCAAACCAATTTTTTTCTGATAAACTCAATATATAGTTTCTTACTTTTTCAACTTTCTCAATGTCTTTTTTTCCTTTGGGGGCATCAGAAAAAATGAATAACTTTGATTCTTTAGATAACTCATTCTTTGCCAAGGCTTCAACTGTTTTAATTGTGTGTTCTGGTCTAGCATAAACAAATAGTACTATTGGAGCTAACAATAAAATCACAACCTCTATTTCACTAATTTAACATTCTTTTAGGATTTATCGCTTTTAACATCATTTTAGTAGCAATCCTCGTTGTTTTAAAAAATAAAGCACCAATTAGTGCAACATAAATTTGGGCTATCAAAGTAGCAATCGCAGCTCCATACCCCCCTATTTTAGGAATAAGTATTAAATTTAAGATTATATTTATAATCATTCCTACTGACATAAAAGCCAAATTGTATTTTTGTAGATTTTCACTAATTAACCAAGTTGATCTTGCTGTACCTAACATTCCGAAAGTTCCTGCCCACACACTAATTGTAAGAATACTAGAGGCTTTGGTAAAATCTGCACCATATAATATGTTAATAATAATTTTGGAAAATAATATAATTACAACCCCTACAACTATTCCCACCCACAACATAACTGAATATAGCTTTATTAAAGTTTCATGGTATTTATTATTATTTAAATTTTTATATTCCATTATAACTGGTTTAAACGAAGTTATTATTGCCATAGGAATAAAATACCACATTTCAGCAACTCTTACCGCAGCAGAATAAATTCCTAACTCTCTTGTATTTTCAATCATAGAACCCAACATAACTTGGTCAACTCTCATATATAATGTTGCCATCAAACCTGACAATATAATATACCAACTTTTTGAAAGTATATTTCTAGCAAACGAAAAGCTAAATGATAACCTTGATTTACTATTTCTAATATTAAAGTAAACTATTACAAGAGTTATACCAAAAATGACAGCGTCAATAAGAAATAACAACGCATAATGAAAAAGATCTCCATCAAAAAGAACAACGAAAACTTTTAGTAGTGAAAAGAATACATATACAATAATTCTAACTATTGTAAGAGTTTTTCCCAATTGATACCTATGCATCCAAAATTTTATTACTTCAAAGGCTTTAAACACCATTGATAATGATAAAATCAGAACAATTAAATGAAGGATTCTGTCATTCGGTTCTATTATGTTAATAACTCCTACTGTTAACGCAGTTAAAATTGAGCCACTAATAAGCCTTAAAATAAAACTTGAAAAAACAATTGTTCCTTCTTCATATTCTTTATCCACAAGTTCTTTAACTACAAAGGTTTCTAAACCTAAGGATGAGATAGCAGTAAACAAGGTTACGAATGCCAATGCATAATTAAATAAACCAAATTGTTCCGGTCCAAAGTACCTTGCAATCAATGCAGTTGTAAACAAGCCAATAAACATAGTGAAAACCTTTTCACTTATTAACCAGCTTGCATTGCTTACAATCCCTTTTCCGACGGCACTATTTTTTTTTTTAGTAACTCAATTAATTGTTTCATATACATATTGCCCTCACTTATATATAATGACAAACTTACTCAGTTGAAATCTCTTTATAAATATTCAATAATGTATTAAAATTAGTTTCTTTATCATGTACTTCAAGTGCTTTATTTCTTGCATTATATGAAATACTTTTAGTTAATTGTTGGTCAGCGAATATTTGCTTTATATAAAATGCCATCATATACGGAGCATCGTGTTGGTATAAGAATCCATCGAAATTATGCATGATTCTATCTGTCACCCCGCCAACATAGGAAGCAACACTAGGAACACCTAAAATTTTAGCTTCACTTAGTGAATTTGATTCATTTTCAATTATTGAAGGAGACACAAATGTATGTGATTTCAAAAATCTACTACACATGTCTTTTTCATCAAGCAGTCCAGTGAAAAAGACATGATTTCTCAAATGATATTTTTCTATTAACTTTTTAATATACAAGGCATATGAGGAATATTTCAGTTTTCCTTTTAGAGTAGTAGCCGATATAAAATTAGGTCCAGCAATGTACAACTTTGTATCTGGATATTCTTTAATAATTAATGGTAGTGCCTCAAGCATAAAGTGTAACCCTTTAATTGGGTAGGCTGCTTGACTTAGAAATATTGAATGCTTCTCACAATTATCTAATGACCATTCATTTTTATAAAACACTTCTCTCAGAGTCTCATTACAAAAATGATAACTTGCCTTCGGATTGATTTGTGTAGTACATACCTTATCCCAAGTAGTTCGTCCGATTATATGATCTGCTTTTTGAATTGCTTCAGTCTCAAATATCCCTCTTTTTTCAAATTTCTTCTGTTGTTGAATGATGTTGCTTTGTCTTATAAAATCTCTAAACGTGAACCTTTTCTGAACACTAGCTGGAAGATGAGCCAAATAATGTTTTGCTATAACTGATACAAGACCTTGAATGTTAATTACAGATTTAATACCACACTCTTTACATGCATTCACCATTGCCAACGTATGTGGAAACTCTGTCCCAAAAATGTGGACTAAATCTGGTTTCACCTTTTTTAAAATGCTTTTTAAATAAATGTTATCTTTTATTAATACTGTATCGGTCATCTTCAAAATAGGAAAAGCAAAGTAAGTAATTTTTTCTCCATCAAACTTACTTACATTCTTTACATTCAAACTAGGGAAAACAATTGAAAGTTCAAAATCCTTTTTGTTTGATAAAATTTTCGAAGTGTTAATTAACCATCCTCCAAATGGGGATGCATTTTTGTTCATTAATTGACATGCTTCAGGAGGCGGGTTATTTGTAAGCCACAATACTTTCATGCTATATTACTCCTCATATTTCCTGTTAATAATTTTTTGATTTCCAACTAAGGTTTAAATAGTTATTCTTGAGCTCTTGAATTTTTTTGGGACTTACACAAATCTAAATACTTCTTGGTCATCCCATTAAATAAAAGAAAAAGTAAAAACATATATGGAACACCTTCTAGTATCGGTTCCACCATAAATTGTAATACAAAGCCCAAAAAGGTACTAAAGATAAATATTTTAAATTCAATCTCTACAAATTCATTAATAATAATAGTAAATAAATTTATAAAAGATTTGATTGTATATATAGATAGAAAAAAGAAAGGAATCAATCCTGTGGCATTCAGGACATCTAGCCATAAATTATGTGCGTAAGAGAAACCCATTCTATATCCGCCAAATGGGAATTGGAACATTTGACTTATTGCAGTTTTCCAGAATAACATCCTTGGGTCACTTTCTAGTGTATTTGTTTCCGATCTCAAATACCACGTAGAATTTAATACAAAATCTTTTATGCCAAATGTATTACTTATATAAATGAGATAAACTACAGTAAAAGAAGACAATATCGCAAATAATAACTTTAAAAATTCTTTATAATTTTTTCTTCTTTGAAAGCCATAAATTAAAAAGCTAAAACAGAAGTTTATTACTATAATTACCAATAAAGTCCTAGTTCCTGATATAAATGAAAAGATAGCTGAAAGTACAGTTGCTAATATTATAATACTGGAAACTAAAATGTGTTTTCGGTCTTTTAATACTATAATACTATAAAATAATAGACTTGAGATTATTGCATAATGTGTGCCTTGGAGAGTTGCCGCTATATTTACACCCGTCCATATATCTGGTATTATCCTCTCACTAATTGAAGGACGAAATCCATATATTTGAAAATATTTCAACATATTTAAAAAGCCATGAATAAACAACCCTATAGAAATTGTTATCATTGACTTCACAATGAAGTTATAATCAGTTTTCACTATAAAGTATCCCAAAACAAAGCAAGCTATTGGTCCAACTAGAAATACGAGAATTGTAAACATTCCAGCTGATCGATAAAGAGAAAAGATGATAAAATAACTAACTGTAAAAAGAAATATTAGTAATAGATCAATTGTTATTTTAAATTTCGATACTTTATGATTAATAATAATCAGTGCGGTAATAAATAATCCTATTAACCAATATTGACCTTTCTCTAATAGATTAATAGAAAACAAAAACACGCTAATCAGCCATAACCAATCAAGGTTTTTTCTTTCATTAATTGATAAAAGAGTATTATTTTTAGAGTTCCCTTTTTTCATTCTAACCTCAACCTTCGTTTTAAACGCCTATAATATTAATAAACATCTATTTATTTAAATTCCATTTTATAAGAGTAGAAGTTTTTAACTTTACTTAGGTACTATTACTTAATCCTCCCTTTCTAGTTCCATTATTTTCCTCGCCTGCATGATGTTATTTTTTTCCTTAGAAACAAATTCTTTAGAATTTAGCCCTACACAATGTAAATCTTTCCGACTTTTCTTTAAAATCTTATTAAGAGTATTTGCCATTCCGTCAATTGTTTCATCCTCAAATAAATAAACATATTCATTATATACTTTGGGCATCCCTTGAAGTGGAGTTGTGATAACAGGGGTACCTGAAACCATATACTCCATGTTTTTAGATGGAAAAGAGTATTTTGTAAATTCTTCACTCGAAGGCCGTGGATTTACTAATAAAGTTGCTTTTATTTGTTCATTTACAACTCTATTATTTGGGACAACCCCATGAAATTTAATCCTATTATCTTCTAATTCGTAATGTTTTATGTCACTTTCCATATCACCATATCCAAATAACCACAATCTAGCATTTTTATCATTTAATTTCATAAATGCTTTAATTAACTTATCTAAACCGTATTTCTTTTTAAGAGCACCCGCATAAATTATTACTTTTTCTGAATATTTATTATCAAAGGAATTTGGCACACCTTCCATGTCACAGTCTACCATACCTTCTACTACTACATACGGTCTGCAATTTGGATTAACTATTTTATTCATTTGTTCTGTAAGGATCACATATCGATCGTACCTATACATAAAAAAATTAACGATAGATTTATTTATTTTTAATTTGACCCTCTTTAATAAAGATTTTTTTTTGAATTGTGCGTAATCGTCCATATAGTTTGGTACATCTGTAACAATTGCTACTGTTGTAGTCCCAAATATTTTAGATGACAAAAGAGCAGCAGATGATATCGATAAATTTAAGACATCACAAATAATGAATTTTTCTTCTTTTCGGTTTTGTAAATTCCATTTAAATGCATTAATTAGAGTTTCAAAAAATATTGAAATATTCCTTAATAGAGGATTCTTCAAAACAGACACGTAGTAGAATTTTATCTTCTTATAATCCTCAGTCTTTTTAAATTCACCTAATTTTTCATTGGTTGGTGGTCTAGAAATTACTTGTATAGTATTTCCTAACATCAAAAGTCCCTTGCTAAGCAATTTGTGGAATTTTTGAGCTTGTTGTTGCGGTTTTCGGTTGCTTTTTTCAAAAATAGTACTGAATTTTTCATCAGAACATAATGTTGACACATATAATATTTTCATTTTGTCACTCCTGATTACTACAAACGGCTATATTATAATTATACTGGTACCAAAGCATTTCATCCCGCCATTAGTACATTTAAAATAACATTTTATTTATCAGACCACATCTTCTATTATCATATCCCTATACTTTTCTTAGCGATTTCATAGTAAGAATAATGCTTCATTCCCTCGGTTTCTGAAACCTTTTTCATTTGTTTATAGGTATTCTCATTATTTATTACATCCATTATATTTCGTTTAATTTCATCCACTGAATCTTCATACAAGAATTTGCAATTACCACCCAAATCTACATGAGTTGTACCATCCCAATACTTTACAAACATTGGGATGCCTAGACCAACTACCTGCTCCCAAAAAACAGAATGTCGCCCAGGAAAAATCACTAAGTCTGCCGAAGAAAAATACTTGTAGCTTTCTTCTCCAGGAACCCATCCTATATATTTTATCTTTTCACCATCACTAAGTGCTGTTACTTCTTTTTTTAAATCCTCTACTACTGAGCCAAAAACAATAAGCTTAATATTTGGATGAGCTATACTCTTCACAGCTTCCATTAGTAATAATGTTTGCTTCTTGGCATTATCAATTTTTCCTCCTGTAATAATCAAAAAATCATCGTTACTTATTTGATATTGTTCGCGAATCAATGATTTATTTTCTTCGTTCTTCATTGCTTGAACTTTTTCATCATCAACACCCATCACTAATAATTCAATTTTATGTTTAGGCAAATTATAAACTTCTTTTAGAAAAGAAACTCTTGCCGGAAGAACTCCATAAATTTTTTGGGTGTAAGGTTCAATCATTTGTGCGCACTTTTTCCAAATAAACCCATGCAAAAAGTATTTTGAAAACCAGTTTTGAGCACTATTTGAGAAATCAGCATGATTATCGACATAAGTAATGACATTAGGATGCTTTTTTAGATATTTGACAATATTAATAATATCTAAAAACTGGACACCATGAACAAATAAAATATCAGGATTTTCATTTTCTAAAGTTTGATATAAATCTTTATATACTTTAAACTTAGAATTAATATTGGTACTAAATTTATTTTTAATTCTGATCATCTTAACACCATAATCATTATAATAATCGGTACGATAATTTATTTCCAAACTGTTATTTTGATTCCATATATACTGTGATGTAATAACACTTGTTTCGTATCCTAGTTTCTTATGGTATTTTGGTAACAGATTATCTTGATATGTCCATCCATCGGTAACAGGACCACATAAGCAGATATGAGTAATCTTCATAAAAAACACTTCCTAGTTATTAAAATAATCCAACACTAGCTTAAATTTAGCTAACAATTTCTTCTGCTAAACTCATTATTTCCATTACGTCATTACTCTTTAAATTTATATCTTCTAAATATTCCAGTCTCTCCCCATATACATTCTCCATTAATTTTGCCAATGATTCACTATCAAAGCTATTAAAAAAATATGCATTAGAATAACCATCCAATATTTCATGTGAAAAAGGAGTATCGGATGCCAATATCATACCTCTGTGTATTTTACATTCTTGTATGGGCAAACCATAAGTTTCGATATATGAAGGGAATACGAGAACGGACTTAGAATAATAATTGAATACATCTTCTCGACCAATGCTTCCAATAAAATATATTGGTAAATTCTTCTCTTGAACTCTTTTATATAAATCCGAAATATGATCATTTTCATTTCCTTTTATTGTGATAATTACTTTATAGCCATGCATGTTTTTATTCTTTAATTTTTCGCACGCCTCAACTATTAACCGATGATTCTTATAATAACTTGCACCAGCAGGATAAAAAAATGTAGATAAAGTTTCATTATCAGGTTTAAAGTATTTCTGTATATTCACATTAATTCGAGGGGGTACTACTTTTATTTTTTCTTTACTTATACTGCATTTCTCAATACAAGCCTTCTTAAACCAGTCTGACTGTACAATAACCTTCTTAGATTTTTTTATAGATTTATATATTGCATTACTTAATATATTTTGATAAAACCAAAAAAGTTTATTTTCTTTAAAGCTAAATTTATAATCTATAAATGGTAGAGATTGATGAACATATATAATTTGTTCGATGTTAATTCTTGGGATTTTTAAGTTTTGAAGAGAAAAAACTTTATCCGGTTGATATTTTTTTACAATGTATTGTGCAAAAAAATGATCAAAAAAAAGCCTATGTAACCAGCTTTTTTTTAACCAAGGAAACCTAAGAACTTTGATGTTCGCCGTCTCTTGAAATTCAGGCTTACTCAGTACAAAAATCCATTGAATGTTCTTATCTTTATAATTTCTTACTTCATTGTAGAACTCATCTAATATTGATAAGGCCCCTCCGTTCTCAGCCGGAACATCAAATACCATTATTTTCATTATTACATTCTCTCCCAAACAACCCTATTCACATAATCTGTATATGATAATATTATCCGTAATACCTTGTCCGACACATTTGGCATACTATAATCACTAACACGCCTTAAGGTAGTTTTTTCTTGTGTCTCCAGTACCTCCAGTCCTTGTAATACTCTTTCTCTCTTTAACCCAACCAACATAACTGAAGCTTCTTCCATCGCTTCTGGCCTTTCATGTGCTTGTCTGATATTTATAGCTCTAAACCCAAGAATAGATGACTCCTCACTAATTGTTCCACTATCACTTAGAACTGCTTTAGCCTTTATTTGGAGTTTCACATAATCGTTAAATCCTAATGGTTTCATAGTTTTCACTAAAGGATTGAATTTTGTCTCTTTAACCTCAATCATTTTTCTTGTTCTTGGGTGAGTACTCACAATCACTGGCATATTATATTTCTCTGCAACGGCATTTAAACTATCTACTAAATCTAAGAAATTAACTTCTGAATTGATATTCTCTTCTCTATGGGCTGATACCACAAAGTAGTTTCCCTCTTCTAATTCGAACCTTTCTAATACATCTGAATTTTCTATTTCAGCTTTTCTTGAATTTAGAACTTCAAACATAGGGCTTCCAGTTTTAATAATTCTATCTGAAGGAACACCTTCTCTAAGAAGATACTCTCGTGCAATGTTACTGTATGTTAAATTAATATCAGCTGTGTGATCGACAATTTTTCTATTCGTTTCTTCAGGCACTCTTTGATCAAAACATCTATTTCCTGCTTCCATATGGAAAATAGGAATATGACGCCTTTTGGCAGCAATAGCACATAAACAACTATTTGTATCTCCTAGCACTAAAAATGCATCTGGCTTTACTTTTTCCATAATAGGATCTATCTTAACTAGTATATTTCCAATTGTCTCCACTGCAGTCCCTGTAGCGGCATTAAGAAAATAGTCTGGTTTTTTCAAATTAAAATCTTTAAAGAACACTTCGTTTAATTCATAATCATAATTTTGCCCAGTATGAACAAGTGTATGTTCAATTGCGTTTGATTCTTCTAACTTATTAATAACAGCTGATAGTCTAATAATCTCCGGTCTTGTACCCACAACTGTCATTACTTTTAATCTCTTCATAAATTATACCTCCACAAAATAAGTGTCCGGCTTTTCCGGGTCAAAACATTCATTTGCCCACATTACGGTTACGAGATCACTTTCGCCAACGTTTACAATGGAATGTGTATAACCGGTAGGAATATCTACAACCTGCAACTTTTCACCACTTACTCTATATTCAATAATTTCTTCAGAATCTATCTTTCTAAAGCGAATTAAGCCTTCTCCGCTTACTACTAAAAATTTCTCATTTTTAGTATGATGCCAATGGTTTCCTTTTGTTATTCCTGGTTTTGATACATTTACAGAAACTTGTCCTCTTTCAGGTGTTCTCATAAATTCTGTAAAAGAGCCTCTATGATCACAATTCATTTTAAGGTCATATGAAAACTGATCTTCAGGTAAAAAGCTTAAATAAGTACTATAAAGCTTCTTTGTTAATTCATCTTCCATATTTAGAATACTTAAATTTGTTCTACTTTCTTTAAAGCTCTTTATTAGTTCAGCTAGATCCCCAAGTTTAATATTATGTGTTATAGGCACAATACAGAAATCTTCATGCACTGTGGGTTTTCCCTCTAAAGCACTTAAAAACTCTTCCAATACATCATCTATATAACAAAGTTTAAGTTCTAAATCTGGATTGTTTATTTGAATATCTAAATCTCTAGCTATATTATGGCAAAATGTAGCCACCACAGTATTATAGTTAGGTTTACTCCACTTTCCAAATAAGTTAGGAAGTCGATATACATAAACTTTTGCATCAGTTTCAAAATAGTGATTGAATAATAAATCCTCACCAGCCTTCTTACTTCTTCCATAAGGGTTATCTTTTTCTGCTTGTATCGAAGAAGTAATAAGAATGGGAGCATTATTTCTATATTTTTTCAATAGTTCTAACAATCGAGAAGTAAAACCAAAATTACCTTCCATAAATTCATTTTCATTTTGGGGTCTGTTTATCCCAGCTAAATGGAAGACAAAATTACATTCTTTGGTATATTTCTCAAGTAGCGAAGGATCACTTTCCCTTGTAAACTCAAAGATATCATTATATCCCTTGTTTTTAAGTTCAGCGATAAGATTTTTTCCTACAAAACCCTTTGCGCCTGTTACAAGAATTTTCATGTGTTAATACCACCTTTAATTTATTACATGAACCTTTTCATTCCATTCCTTAAGCTCATTTTGAACATAGTTTAATTCCAATAATTTTTCTTTAATTTGCTCAACACTAAGAATTTGTGTATTATCCGAATTATATTCTTCAATAGTAGTTAGCTGTTGATCTCCTTCCGCAAAATACTTGTCATAGTTGAGATCCCTTTGATCAGCAGGAACTCTATAGAAACCAGGCAAGTCTTCTGCCTTTACATATTCCTCTTTCGTAAGGAGTGTTTCATAACGTTTTTCTCCATGACGGGTTCCAATAATTTTTATTTCATTATCCGCACTAAATAATTCTTTAATAGCTTGAGCAAGGTCCCCAATTGTACTAGCAGGGGATTTTTGAACCATAATATCTCCTGCCTCAGCATTTTGAAATGCAAATAGTACTAACTCCACCGCTTCTTCTAAGCTCATAAGGAATCTTGTCATATTTGGATCTGTAACAGTTATTGGCTGACCGTTTTTAATTTGTTCAATAAATAAAGGAATAACCGAACCACGAGAGGCCATTACATTCCCATATCTAGTTCCACAAATTAGAGTTCTATCTGGGTCAACAGTTTTTGATTTAGCAACAAATACTTTTTCCATCATAGCTTTTGATATCCCCATTGCATTAATTGGATAAGCCGCTTTATCTGTGGAAAGGCAAATTACTTTTTTCACACTATACTCAATAGCTGCTGTTAATACGTTGTCTGTACCATTAACATTAGTTTTTACAGCTTCAAGAGGGAAAAACTCACAAGATGGAACTTGCTTTAATGCTGCTGCATGAAAGATATAATCTACCCCATGCATTGCATTTTTTACACTGGCTATATCTCTAACATCACCAATATAAAACTTTAACTTTTCATTTTTGTAATGTTTTCTCATATCATCTTGTTTTTTCTCATCTCTAGAAAAAATGCGAATTTCTTTTATATCGGTCTCTAGGAATCTTTCCATCACAGCATTACCGAAAGAGCCTGTACCACCTGTTATCAATAAAGTTTTATCTTTGAACATATGAATACCTCTTTTCAAATTATTTAAAATGACTCATTATAATGTCGTATGATTGCTTCACAGTATAATTTTGTTCTAAATATTCCCTTGCGTTTTCACCCATTTTTTTTATTAATTCTTTATCACACAGCTTTGGTAATTTTTGATTAAAATGCTCAACATCACTACTCTGGCACCAAAAACCAAATTGTCCTTGTTCTATTACCTTTCCGATATCAGAGTTAAGATCTGTTGCTGCCAAAACAGGCATTGAAGCCTGCATATAGGAAAGAAGTCTGGAAGGGAAATTTGGTATAGTAAAGCGTTTATCAAGGAAGATCAATCCTACATCACATGAATTCACTAAAATTTCATAATCCTCTTTAGGTAGTTGTGCAAATAACTGTGCATTGGTCACCTTTCCACTTTCAAAAAATACTTTCAGTTTATTAAACTCTGTACCTGAACCAGCTATAACAAAATAAATTTGTTCATTTTCTGTATTGGCCTTTAAACAATCAATTAAAAAGTCAATACCTTGGGGTTTTCCAAGATTACCTCCATATACAAATACCGTTTTGTTAAGAGGTATATTGTACTTTTCCCGTATTTCCCTAACTTTGTTTTCATCCTTCTTTACTTTTAGAGGATCAATGCTATTTGGACAGACCTCTACTATATCGGGAGAAACTTCCATATTATTTCTTATTACAAAATCAACATTCGCCTGTGACATACATCCGATGAAGTCTGATTGAGCATATAACTGCTTTTCTTTAAACCTAAAATATTTATATATTAGACTACTTTTACTAAACATATTTAAATCAACAGCATTTTGAGGAAAAATGTCCTTTAACAAAAGATAAGACTTTGCATTATCCTTTTTTTTAACATAATTAATTACTTTTTCGAAAGTTATTGGTGGAGTTGAATAAATTACTAAATCAAATTTTATGCCCTTCAAATATTTCTTGATGGCTTTCAAAAATAAGCTTTCTATCTTTAATGTTGATATACCCTTTTCAATAACATTAGTTTTGGTTATATTCCCAATTCTTACTCTAAGAAACTGTACTCCATTTTCATAAATGTATTCGGTCGGTCTATTTAGTCTCTTTTCTCTTGGGCTAACAGCATATACATCATGCCCCTCATCTCTAAACTGTCTTAACAGATCAGTATAAATTCCTCTATCATCTATATTATTTAACCGACCAATTGACAAAAACAATATATTCATTCTCTCACCCTTACCAATCCATTACTTTGAAAAAGCATTTTCTACAGATTTTAGGATTTTTATTTCATTAAATTTCATCATACAAACCCCGTCTTCATAATGACCAATTGCGTCATCATTTGGATTTCCATTTATATTATTAATAATCATCTCAGGAACATTAACTCCACTCTCATAGGCATGTGGATATCCACCACCAAATCGAGGATTCACTTCAGAAATGTAATATTCACCATTAACTTTAAATATATCAATATCTATTATTCCTTTAAAACCTGAATTTTTCACAAAATTCTTTATTAATTCAAACAGTTGGTTATCCTTAACTGAAACAGACTTGTCAGTTTCACCAGCCCTCATCTTAATCTTTTCTTTTATAAATATCGCCACCGGTTCTTTAGAAATCATGTCAGTATAAACATCAGCACCATACTCTGTCCCATCCATGAATTCCTGAATCATAAGGTTGTCAAACCTTGAAAATAACAATTCAATCTCTTCTTTGGATGTTACTTTGCTTATATTGATACTTGCACTGCCTCTTACGGGCTTCACAAACACTGGGTATTTAATGACTCCAGCTTCCACATCACTATAAAACTGTTCTTTATCTATATAACTATTAATAGTTTTGAAGTCATTACGAGTCAAAAATTCAAACATCTTATATTTATCAAAACACATTTCAACAACATCTGAATCTGAGATAATGGGTACACTACCAATATCTAAAAATACTTGTTGGTGTTCTGCAAGAAAACTAAGTTCTGGATCTATCAAAGATAAAATTGCTTTTATATTATTTTGTTTACATATTGAAAGAATGGCATCTAAATATCCCTCTTCTTCCATTCTAGGTACAATATAATAATCATCGGCTTCATATAAAGCAGGGGCCAAATCACTGCAGTCTGTTGCTATTACAAGACCTCTACCATCCAACTCTTTTTTAAAATACTGCACAATCTTATTTCTTGTTCCACAGCTTAATATTAGTATGTTTAAATCATCGCTCATTCTTAAGATCCTCCAAATTATCAAAAAACAATGGTGTCCCACCCGTATGAATAAATAGAATCCTTTTATCCGTAATATTATTCTTTTTAATATACTCTTTCATACCCCAAAAGGCCTTACCAGTGTATGTTGTATCTAATGGGATACCATCATTTATTAAAACTTCATTAATTGTCTGTAGTACTTTATTATTATAAGAACCGTAACCTTCAAGTATATAATCATCTATAAACTTTATTTCTTCAGTAGCTATTGACTTCTTTTTATGCAAATTCATTAAATAACTATTTACGCTATCTAAAATAACTTGCCGACCATAAGGATTTTTACGCGCATTACTTATTCCAACAATTTCTCTTTCATCAGCGTTTAATAATTTTCCACATACAAGTCCAGCTTGTGTGGTTCCAGTACCAGACGTATGAAAAATATAATCAAAATGAATGCCAAATGAGTTTTCGTAACCCAATATCTCATGATAGGCATTAACATAAGCATGTGTCCCTATATCACCATGACCCCCACCTTGAATAAAATAGGGGTTATATCCTTGTATTTTTAGTTCATCCAATTTTCTTTTTATAGTAATACCTACTTCAGAAACTGGACATAGCGTAACGATAGAACCGAACAGTTCAACCAGTTTACTATTTGCTGTTGATTGATTAGATCCACTAGGTGAAATTATATGACAAGGGATACCTTTTGCCGCTGCGATATTTGCTATAATCCTACAATGATTTGAACTACTACTCCCATAAGTTACAATGGAATCAAATTTTCCCTTTATCAGGTCTTCAAAGAAAAGAACTGCTTTTCTCGCTTTATTCCCTCCAAAAGAAATTGGAATAAGATCATCACGTTTTATATAAAATGTGTTATTATTTAGACTTTCTGTCATCTTATGAATTGGTGAAGCTTCGAAATGATTAGTCATTTTATATCTTCCTTAATTCCAATTGATTTTTCCTATCAATCTTTGTATTAGTTATTGCTTTTCTGATGAACCATAACTTACACGCAGATAGATCTTCTTTCCTTCCACTTCTGTGTATGCAGGTTCATGATATGGGGAATCGAAAGCTCTTACTATATTCATACTATTTTTAAGGTTTTCTAAACCAATTGATTTTTTCTCTAATGTACTCTTTGCATAATAAGTACCAAAACTATGGCCAGACTGGATTAAATCTTCCTGTGGAATCCTCTTGTTAGTATCATTTACTATATCTTGTATATTCTCTCTTAAAACATCATAACAAAGTTGCTCACTTTTTTTGTAAAGAGTAAACCCAGTATCGTCTTCGGTTATCTTTACTTTTTTAATAGCTACTACATCACCAACATCTACACCCTTTGAAATGTAATGTAAAGTAACTCCATACTCCTCTTCATTATTAATAAGAGCATTTATGTTGCAGTAAGATCCTCTATACTCAGGTAGAATACCACCGTGCGTATTAAAAATCCCTTGTTTAAAAGAATAGATTACTTTTTCAGGTATAATCTTGTCATACCTAACAGAAAAACCAATATCAGGTGAAAGATCCTCAACCTCATCGAAAGTTAATATTGGTATATTATTACTCTCGCAATAGGAATAAACTGATTCATCTTCTCTCCAACCAGATATTATTGGACTACAACAAACGCCTAGTAACTCAATATCTTGTCCAGTCACAATTTCCTCTAAGCATTTTCTTGCCAAGCCAATTGAACCAAAGAATACAACCCTCTTCATAAGCTCACCTCTTATACCTTTCTACTGTTTTTGTTCTCCGCTTGTATATAAATACTTTCACTTTTAAATAGCTTCTGCAGTGTCTTAAAAAGAATCTTAATGTCTAACCAAATATTAAACTTTTCAATATACTCAACATCAATCGGAATTCTTTCATCCCATGATACAGAATTTCTAACGGTAACCTGTGTTAATCCGGTCATACCTGGTTTCATTACGAAACGTTTTCGCTGAAAATCGCTATAACCCTCATATTTATATGGATGATGTGGTACAGGAGGTCTCGGACCAACCAAACTCATATCTCCAGTAACAACATTCCAGAGTTGGGGTAGTTCGTCCAAGCTTGTGGCACGAAGTACTTTACCGATTTTTGTAATTCGGTTATCACTCTCAGTTTTAACAAACAAACCTGAGCCGATTTTTTCAGCATTAACAACCATTGTTCTAAATTTTAATATTTTAAAGACTCTACCATTCTTTCCAAGTCGTTCTTGTTTAAAAAACACAGGGCCCTTTGATGTCAATTTAATAGAAAGTGCTATAATGACTAGAATTGGGGAAATAATTATTACACCTATTAAACTTCCAAATAAATCAATCATCCGTTTGATTAATAAATTTAATACTCGCATTGTTTATCTCCACAACTCCTTAATAATCTTAACGACTCTTTCCAAATCCTCATCCGTCATCTTCGTATCAGACGGCAAACATACACCATTCTCAAACAATTTTTCCGATACACTTTCACCAACAAAATCATATTTCTCAAAGAAAGGCTGCAAATGCATCGGTTTCCAAACCGGTCTTGACTCGATATTCTCAGCTTCCAATGCATCAAATATATCAATAGGTCTCACTTTACCAGACAATGTTATCGAGCTTAACCAATAATTCGGTTCATCCCATTCATTGCTAGGCATGAATTCAATGCCTTCAAGCCCACCAAGCTCTCTTTTATAAAACTCAAAAATGTAATTCTTCTTGGCAACTCTTTGATTTAACACTTTAAGCTGCCCTCTACCAATCCCAGCTACAACATTACTCATCCGATAATTAAATCCTAATTCACTATGTTGATAATGTCTTGCTTGATCTCGGGATTGAGTGGCCCAAAATCTTGCCTTAGCAATTCTTTCTTCATTATTAGAAACAAGCATTCCACCCCCGGAAGTTGTGATGATCTTGTTTCCATTAAAAGAGAAGATGCCATAGTCACCGAAAGTTCCAGTATGCTTACCTTTATAGTAAGTACCTAGAGACTCAGCAGCATCTTCTATAACCGCTACGTTATGTTTCTTACAAATCTCCATAATTTTGTCCATATCTGCAGACAAACCATATAGGTGAACGACCAGTACTGCCTTTACTTCTGGATACTTTTCAAAAGCTTCTTCTAATGCTCTTGGGCTCATATTCCAAGTTTCGTAATCACTATCGATAAATACAGGAATAGCATTTTGGTAGATGATTGGATTTGTAGTAGCAGAGAAAGTAAGAGTTGGACAGAATACAATATCCCCTTCTCCAACTCCTGCCGCTTTAAGCGCTAGATGAATAGCAGCTGTTCCTGAAGACAGTGCTGCAGCAGCTTTAGAACCAACCTTCTCAGCAAGCTCTCTTTCAAATCCATTTACATTTTCACCAAGGGGAGCAATCCAGTTTGTATCAAAAGCTTCCTTAACATATTGCATTTCATAACCTTCATCACTCATATGTGGTGAAGAGAGGAATATTCTTTCTTTCACTTTTGTCGATTCCATTTTCTAGACTTCCTTCCCTAGTTAAGTTAATATTTTAGTAGATTAGGACTTATTTAGAAGATCTTCCTTCTAACCAACTACTAACCCACTAAAATTGTTATCTACTACTGATAGCCACCTCGTAATATCTATTCAATCTACCAAGCAAATACGAAATAGACATTCACTCCATAATCACTAAAAACCGAGTTTCTTCCTATTATATATACCATTCAATCAATCTATAAATCTCACTAAAAACGCCTAAAACCCTTATCCCGCAAGGTTTCTAGCACCTTATCTGATTACGATAGTCACTCCCCCACCATAATTCAATCAGCTACTATCAAACAGACTAGTAGCTAATATTTTAAACCATTCCAAATCATCTAACCCCACCGCACTCCACACTACTGACAACAAGTGTCTAAGGTCTCTCAACCCACAGAATAACCGAGAGCCTCCAATGTTAATGGTACAGGAGACAGTACCGTATAATAATTACAAATCACATATAACATGACTAATAATCTGACAAGTGAAGGCGATCAATCTAATTAAAGAAACGGAACAACTTCTTCCTCATTCTCATTACTACCATCCCCGTCGCTTGAATGGATACTACACTCAACCTTCCCATTCACATAACGAATCTCACCTTTAGCAGGACATATATTTTTACCATAATCCTGCAAATATTGAACAAACATTTCATCTGTATGTTCGATACCTTCTGAAACTAAGTATGACTCATACCATCTTTCTAACTGCACACGATTTGCACGGCAAACTTCTTGTTCAGCCTTTTCTTTAGTACCTATAACCGAAGGTACAACAATTACAACTAATATCCCTAAAATAGCAAGAACCACCATAATTTCGAGTAACGTGAAGCCTTTCGAATTAAGGTTTTTTATTCGTAAGGGATTAATCCGATCTTTAATGCTATGTGTTATGAACAATATCTTCTTTATACAAGAAATCTTGCACATAGTAGTTTCCGCCTTCAATTAAATTTGTCTTTAAGACGTTTTTCTACCCCAACTAATCTGTAATTGCCAAGCTTGTTAGTGATCAGAGTCGTAGCCATAGGGATAACCTAAAAGCACATGCACTTATAAAAACAACAAAGAATTCTACACTTTCTATCCCTACAAGTAAAGGTTCGCAAGAACCCCACTATCAAACAAACTTTCCCACGCAAGCTACACTATTTCCTACCCATCACACCAACACCAACCCATAACCTCAATCCCCACTTCACCTTTCCACTTTCTCCCCCAACAAACCAACAAGCATTTCCTCCACCTGTGCCCCTAACTCTTCATCCTTCAGCGCAAACTCAATAGTAGTTCGAATAAATCCTAACTTCTCCCCGACATCATACCTCTTACCTTCAAAATCATAAGCATACACCTTCTGCACCTCATTCAACCGTTGAATCGCATCTGTAAGCTGTATCTCTCCCCCAGCTCCAACTTCTTGTCTGTCCAAGAAATCGAAGATTGCTGGAGTAAACAAATACCTACCCATTATAGCCAAATTGGATGGTGCGGTACCCCGTTCAGGCTTTTCCACAAAATCGTTTACCTGATAACGTCTACCTTCTTGCATGCTTGGATCGACAATCCCATATCGATGTGTTTCCTCATAGGGTACCTGTTGCACACCAATAACCGACCCGCCAGTTTCTTCATATTGATTGATTAACTGTTTTAAACAAGGTGTTTCTGCTTGAACGATATCATCACCAAGTAAAACTGCAAACGGCTCATCACCAATAAATTTACGTGCACACCAAACAGCATGCCCAAGCCCTAGTGGTTCTTTTTGTCTAATATAGTGGATGTCCACTGCAGCTGGTTGTTTCGCTTTTTCTAGTAATTCGAACTTTTCTTTTTTGATTAAGTTATCTTCTAACTCAAAGTTGTTGTCAAAATGATCTTCAATCGCGCGCTTTCCTTTACCAGTCACAATAATTATATCCTCAATACCGGATGCTATTGCTTCTTCTACGATATATTGAATTGTCGGCTTATCTACAATTGGCAGCATTTCTTTCGGCATTGCTTTTGTAGCTGGCAAAAATCTAGTACCTAAACCCGCAGCCGGGATAATTGCTTTTTTTACAGATTTCAAAATAATAACCCCCATATAGTAACCAAAACAATAACGGTATTCTATAAATGCTAATTAAATTACGCTTTCTTAGCTAGCAAACGTTGCTCCATAAAAACAAGCTTCATTAACTCATCCTTTAAAACTTCAGGTGTGAATTTATTAAATTGGTCAATCAAGGAATTTAATTCCTCTGGATCTACCTCAATCGTCCGACCAACGTAAATTTTCTCATAAACTTCACCAGGAAGAACTTCACTTTCCCCTAAGAGTTCTTCATACATTTTCTCTCCAGGTCGAATTCCAGAAAACTCAATTGATATTTCATCCTCTTTGTAACCGGATAGTTTAATAAGATTTTTCGCCAAATCAACAATCTTGACAGGCTCGCCCATATCAAGAACAAAGATCTCTCCACCTTTTGCAAGCGTCCCTGCCTGTATTACTAAACGAGAAGCTTCCGGTATCGTCATAAAATAACGTGTCATTTCTGGATCGGTTACGGTAACTGGTCCACCTTTTTCAATTTGTTTCTTGAACAATGGAATAACACTACCACGACTACCTAGTACATTACCAAATCGAACTGCTACAAACTTTGTCTTGCTACGCTGAGATAAATCCTGAATAACCATTTCCGCAACGCGCTTTGTTGCACCCATTACGTTGGTCGGGTTTACCGCCTTGTCTGTAGAAACAAGGACAAACGTCTTTACACCAAATGTGTCAGCAGCTTGAGCAACATTTTTTGTACCAATTACATTATTTTTAACCGCTTCGTGTGGGTTGTACTCCATTAGTGGTACGTGTTTATGTGCTGCAGCATGATAGATAATCGTAGGTTTATGTTTTTCTACAATATCAAACATCCGTTTTCGATCTTGCACATCACCAATGATCGGAACAATTTCAATGTTAGAATCACCACTTTTTTCACGAAGCTCCATATCAATCGTATAAATACTAAATTCTCCATGTCCTACAAGCACAATCTTCCTAGGTGAGAACCGCATAAGCTGACGACATATTTCCGAACCAATCGAACCGCCTGCACCTGTAACCATCACGGTATGATCTGTTACATATTCCGATATCGTGTTAATATCAAGTTCTACTGGTTCCCGTCCTAATAAGTCTTCCACTTCCACACTTTTTAACTGGTTTACCGATACTTTACCTGTCATTAAATCTTCTATTTTGGGGATCATCTGTACTTTTGTATTTGTTTTATTACAGATCGATACAATGTCCGTTAATTCACCATTACGTAAAGATGGAATAGCAATTACAATATGTTCGATATGCATCTTTTCCACAACATCTGGAATTCCTTCCACAGTACCAACAACTGGAATATTATAGATTTGCATTTTTTGTTTCGAAACATCATCATCTACAAACGCAACAGGATATAGTTCTGTACCTTGTTGTTCATTTTTTAATTGACGTGCAATCATCGCTCCAGCAGCCCCAGCCCCAACAATAAGGGTACGTTTTTGTGTGACATCCTTTGCTATGTAACGATCCCGAAAGATACGCCACACAAAACGCGATCCACCAATTAAAATGATGTGCAACATCCATGTTACAACAAGTGCACGGCGGTAAATGGAAAAATCATTTACGAGATATTGAACCACCCCTGCTGCGACTATGGATAAGGTGACCGCTTTAACAATGGCAGTTAATTCCCCAACACTCGCATAAGCCCAAACTTTGTTGTAAAGCTTATACATCACCGCAAATAAATGATGAAAAATTAAAAGTGCAATAGCGCTAATAATGATTGCATCTAGCTGGAAAACAGGAAGAGTTGGATAGACAACCCAAGCTGCGATGAATAGGGCGGTGCTAACTATTAAGGAATCTAATAAGATTAAAAAAGTTAACCTTGTTCGATAAGCCAATTGCTTCACTCCTTTCCTTGTAAATATGATCTAGCTTTTTTCCGAAATGAAGGTTTGTTTTATTTCTGACAAAAATTGTATCGTTAAGATCGTCTAATTTACTAACTTTTTTGCTTACAGTCTACTCGAAATATCTACAATTTCTGCAAAACGACCAAATAAATAACTAGTGAAACGATACCATCAGCTAATACCGCTTCACTAGTTATCTAGAATAAATTAACTTAATTTAAAAGTTGTGGGCATCTAACCCACCCTCACACCCCACTAATGACAATAAATGTCTAAGGTTCGGAACAGTTGCTCCACCCACAGCGTGATCGAGTGTCTCCATTGGTAAGGGTTAGGAGGCATCACCCTAAAGAAAAAATACGTTTTTACTGAAGCCAGAGGTAGGAAGTCAGAAATAGGCATAGTTTGTCACTGCTAAGCACTTGCTGGATTCTGTTGTATCGGACAAAATCCAACAACGGGAAGCGGTACAGCAAATTAATTCTGCAATACTGATAAGATTCATACTAGAGGTCAAAACATCACGAAATCAAGACAAATCCACCTAAAACAGCCCCAGAATCTTCCTCCGCTTCACTCGTTCGGGAACATCGCCAACGACCGCTTCACCATCCAACAAAAACTGAGCATTTTCCATAAAAAAGTACACCATTTCATTCCCATAGGTGTCTCCAATAAATTGGTTTGCTTCCTGCATTGTAAATCCGCGTGTTGTCGTGTTGTGTGCGTCAGACGCGACAAAATGTGTTAGATTTGATTCGATTAATTGCTGGCTAAATCGCTGGATTTTTTTACCGAATTTACCGATGACACTAGCCGCTGTAATCTGGGTTAGCGTACCATTTTTCACAAACTCATACAATTGATCTGGGTTTTCTATCAGTTCTGCGTTTCTTTCAGGGTGAACGATAATAGGTTTATAACCTTCTACTTGTAAATCAAAGAGTAATTGTCGTGTATAACGGGGGACATGTCCAGAAGGCAATTCGATGAACAGGTAGCCGCTTGTTTCGTTAAGAGGCAATACATGTCCCTGTTGTATATCGGTAATCATGTCGCCATTTATACGTGTTTCTTGTCCTGGTAGGATCGTAAGTGGAACGTCTTCTTCTTGTAACCTTTCATTTAAATAGTGTACATTTTCGACAATGTCTAGCTTTACGTTCGTATATCTACCATTTCGATGGTGGGGAGTTGCAACAATTGTATGTATCCCCTGAGAGACAGCTGTTTTCGCCATCGCTATACTCTCTTCCATATGTTTGGCTCCATCGTCTAAAGCCGGCAATATATGACAATGAATATCGATCACATGCTCACATCCTACTAAACTGTTATCCTACTAAGTACATTAATGTAACCTTATTATAACAGTAGGTGGAACTAAAAAAAACAGTAAAAAATGTCGAATCATGTCATATTAAGGTAAAAAACATAGACTATATGACTAAAAACGCTTGCATATGTGTCTATTCTCCTATTTTCTCGAAAATTTAAAATAAGCCTAATACTTTTTTCTTTTTTATTCTAATTGGTTCTTCACTGATAACAGGTTGACCTTCCAATGCAAATCGGGCGTTTTCTAGTAACTGATTCGCTTTTCCATTTCCGTGTACTTTCTTGATCTCCTGTCTTGCCTTTTGCAGTCCCACGCCATGCGCATCGTATGCCTCCGACGCAATAAAATGGGCCAAATTATGCTCTATTAACTGATGCGCAAATCTTCGTACCTTTTTTCCATATTTCCCAAGTATACTCGCTGTAGATAGTTGCATGAGGGAACCATTTTTCACGAGTTCATATACTTCATTGGCGTTTTCCATTAACAGCTGATTCCGCTCTGGATGGGCAATGATTGGTCGAAACCCTTGGATTTGCAGATCAAACAGTAATTTTGTTGTGTACTGTGGGAGGTGACTCGAGGGTAATTCAAGAAGTAAGTAACCTGTTGTTTCATTAAGCTCTAATATATGGTTCTGCTCAATGCTTTTGCCAATATCACCATACACTTTAGTCAATTGTCCTGGAATAATCGTAACTGGGATATTCTCTTCTTCCACTCGCTTATTTAATAGGGCTACGTGCTTTAATGTCTGATCCTTAAAATTGTGGTATTTCCCGTTCATATGGTGGGGGGCTGCAATGATCACATCAATCCCCTGTCGTACCGATTCCCGGGCGATTGCTATACTTTCCTCCATATGTTTTGCCCCATTATCTACACCTGGTAAAATATGCGTATGTATATCTATCATTCGTCCCCACTCCATTTCTTTTTTCTTCCTATTTGCTAGGCCTTTTTGACGATAGTTATAGTATAACAAGGCAAGTCCCAAGATTACATAGGAAGTTTTGTCGTTTTCTGGAAAATAACAAAGGATAGAGAAAAAAGTTTTAGACAAGGGCGGCTATTTTTTTGCAGAAAAAAAGGATCCCCTTCATGACGCGAAAGAGATCCTTTTTTGGATTAATTTGTTCCGTAATAGTAATAACTCGAGTGCTTTTGTTCGCGGTCGTTCAGGATGGCTCCTAATAGCTTGGCTTTTGCCGGCATTAAAAGGTCACGAGCTTTTTGAGCCGCTTCCTTTTCCGTTTTCTTGCTTCGTACTACTAACAGGGCTCCATCACATAGATTGGCTAAAATTTGTGCATCTGTAACAGCCAATACAGGTGGGGTGTCAATCAAAATGACATCGTAGAGCTCGGAAGCATGGCTCAACATTTTTTCCATTGCTTTTGAGCCTAAGAGTTCAGACGGGTTCGGCGGAATGGGGCCACAGCTAAGCAGGTCAAGGTTTGGAACATCGCTTGCTGTGATCGATTCTTCAAGTGCATTTTCTCCAATTAACACGCTGCTTAGCCCTTTTCTGTTATCTACTCGAAACGTGTAATGTAACGTAGGTTTGCGTAAGTCACCATCGATCAAAAGCACTTTCTTTCCTTGTTGTGCAAATACGATTGCTAAGTTCCCAACGGTCGAGGACTTTCCTTCTGCAGGTCCCGAGGAAGTAATAAGTATCGATTTCATTTCATTATCAACAGACGAAAACTGGAGATTTGTTCGTATTGTTCGATACTGTTCGGAAATGGGTGACCTAGGATTTTGTTTTGCGATTAAATGTCGCACATTATTTCTAGATGGATTTTTTCGTTTGACCACTTGGTTCACTCCTTACCCTACGTTTTTGAGCATGATTGAATTGGCTCGTAATCACGTCATCCTCCGTGATATGAGAAATGACTCCAAGCACAGGTAACTCAAGCTCTTTTTCCACATCCGCTTCCGACTTAATTGTGTTATCTAGGTATTCGAATAAGAAGGCCAGTCCTACTCCGACCATCCCGCCCACAACAATCGCAATCGCAATGTTCAGCATTGGATTAGGATTAACTGGTTGCGGATCAGCTGGTGTGTCTGCTTCCGATAGTATTTTAACGTTATCGACGTTCATTAACTGCGGAATTTCTCGTTGGAACGTTTCCACTGTCGTGTTGGCAATAGCTGTTGCAGTTTCTGGGTCTATGTCCGTAGCTGTTACGGTTACCACCTGCGAATTTTGTGCGCTAGCTACTTGAATTTTCCCTGACAATTGTTCAGAAGTTAATGGTAAGTCTAGTTCCTCTGCTACTTCTGAAAGGATACGAGGACTTTTTATAATGACGTTATACGTATTAATTAGTTCCACGTTCGTTCGGATGTCATTCACATTAAATTCTGTTGATCTCATTTCTGTGCTTTGGTTTACGATAAACTGTGTGCTAGATTCATAGGTAGGTGTTAAAACAAAATAAGTGATAAGTGCACTAATGAGACCTGCCCCTATGACGAGCGAGATAATGAGAAGTAATCGCTTCTTCAGCACTTCAACTATTTCCTTTAAGGATATCGTCTCTTCCATGATTGTCCCCCTAGTATAATTTTTCCGGGAAATTGATTGCATTTTTGAGCAAATTCTAGTACATAACCGAAATTATAACATAATAATACACCAAGTGACAGATGACTTTTGTAGGAATATTTGGGAGAGCATTTCTGGGGGTGCTGTTATCCTTGCGGGTACATGTTGCTGATGCTCAGCTAGTTGAGCATATTTTGGCGGACTCGAGCATTTCAGCCATTTTTTGACTACATATATAAACAGTTGTTGCAGACTACGGACGATGGTCAAGAAGAAGGCCTCGATTATCCAATCATTATGCCACCTCTTCTTGAAAGATGGAAGAGTACTGCTGGTCTTGACACAAGTAAAGAAAATCCAGACGAAAACACCGCCTGGAATTCTTTAATGAATCAATTCAGTTTATCAGGTAACGCATGAATGGAATCAATAAGAATATTGAGCTTTCCTTCGATACGGTGCAGTAAATAAAACGTTACCGCTGCAGGAAATCCAACATCCGTCAAAAAAGACATCCAAGGTTCCACCTCGCCTCCCCCCTTTCAATTGAGTACAAAAAAACAGCTGAGTTCCGATCCCATTTAACAAGAAAGGGAGGGCGTATACCGCCGCTCCCTAGCTGGATTATAATTGGATGTCGAACACGTTCCGCTCTACGATACGTGCTTGTTTTTTGGAAACAAGGTCACCACCTGCTGAGAAAAATGCATTTTGTGTGATGATGGCATCCATTGCTTGGTTAACCGCCACTGGATCTGCTGGTTCTACTGGACTGTCCAATGAAATGGTTACTGTCTTGTTGTCCTGATTAAGGAATTTAAGCTCCAAGGTTTTCATATACGTTACACCTCCTCTTGTTCAAACGTTTGATTAACTTCCTACGCCTCTGTGATTACAGAGCCGTCGCCACGCTCAATAGACTGAAGTGGACGTTGCTGCAATGGTACCAATGCGGTAGCAATTGCAAAAAGCTGGGTTGCTGTTGCTGCTGTTTTGACATTGTTAAATGCTTTCGTCTTGAGGATTGTGTTTCCAGTCACTGGATCCACACCATCCTGCAACACAAGCTGCAACCTGGAATCTACCTTTGTTTCTACTGCCATGTGTCTCACCCCCTTTCACTTTTATAATCGAAAGGACGGTGGTAGGTGGTGTGTATAATGGGAAGTTAATTTTCCTTCTGTGTAAATTGACATGAAAGTTGTACCACCACATGTGACATACCGATAGCTGTCACTGTGCCTCACCTAATCACTTCTCAATGATCAGATTAGTACCCAATTTCTTTCTCACTTCTCTCCCCCAATTTTTCACAGCATCTACAGTTGTATTCTCTTTCTGTGCAATAGCTTTAATTGGAAGGTCTAAAATGATGTGGTAGTAAACCCACTTCCATTGTTTGATCGTTAAAAGGGATTTAATTTCTTCCCAAAACAAAGGATCTTCTAGCGTATCGATTGCATAGCTTTCGTAATTCGAAATCTGATAATCGATGACGAGAGTATCTTTTTCTATCTGCCGGATGTTTTTTCGTAAGAGGTCAATTAAGCGATTTCGGATAGAATAGTTGAGGTAAGTGGAGAAACTCCCCTTCTCAGGTTGGTACGTGCAATAAGCATTCCATAAGGCATAAAGCCCTTCTTGGTAGTATTCCTGATGGGGATCAAAAATACCTAGCTTATGAATATGATAGTGAATTCTCCTTTCGTTTTGCTTCGCTACTTCACAAAATGGTTTGTCGATTGCTTTATTCATTTGTTTTCCTCTTTCAGTAAGCCGGCTTACATATTTTCCATGGTATACCTCTATTATCGTATATGGTGTCAAGTGAGGTGTTATTCAATAACCAAGACTTTTAATTTGTCGAATTTTAGGGAAAGTAAGAATTTTAGGGGAAAATGTTGTCAAAACATGTCGAATTTGCACGAAAATCGTCACTTCTTTTCAACGGTTATTGAATAACGCTTTTTTACTAATTCGCAAAAATTTTTTTAATTTTTTTTAAATTATTTTTTTATGTGAGAGAGGAAGCGCGCTGAACCCTTGGTGTATCTGCGTTTTCAGCGATTTTCATTTTCTTGTTACTAGATACAAAAGGAACTAGAAAGCAAAGATGAGGCCAGCTCTCTATGATTCTCTGAAAATGGATTCGACAAATTTCGGGGGGCACTGTGACAATCTCACAATCTCATGCATAACCGCTATAGTATATTGCATAATTGAAAACATAACCTTATAATAAGGCGTGTTCACTAATTTCAAAGGAGAATTTATATGTATCGCAAGGAATTGCGTCAATTAAAAAAGAAGAAACGTAGGCGTAGACTGCTTGTTATTATATTTGTATTGGCATTAGGACTAACAGGATTTGGGGGGTACCTTTTCGTGCAGACCCTTCAAGCTGCGAATCAATCTTATGATGACCTTGACAGGGAAAAATCAAAGCTGCGAGATCAGGCTGTTTCTATCGGTAATGATCCAGTGTCCGTATTGTTGATGGGAGTAGAAAGCTATTCCTCAGGAGGAACTGGTGGTCGATCAGACACCTTAATGGTAGCTACCTTTAATCCTGATGATAAGAAGGTCAAATTGTTAAGTATTCCTCGTGATACGTTAGTAGAAATTGCAGGGAAAGGGAAAGAAGACAAAATAAATCATGCCTTTGCGTATGGCGGAAAAGAAATGTCTATTGAAACAGTTGAAAACTATCTAAATATACCAATTGACTACTATGCTACTGTAAATTTTGACGGATTTAAAAATATCGTGGATATTGTCGGCGGAATCACTGTAGACGTCCCATTTGACTTTAAGCAAAACAGTGATGATCGTGTTGCTGAAAAACTACAATTCTATAAAGGTGAAATGGAGCTAGATGGTAGATATGCTTTGGCATATGCAAGAATGCGGCTTGAAGATCCAAGGGGAGATATTGGGCGTAATGAACGTCAGAAACAGGTAGTTAAGGAAATACTAAAAGAATTAACTTCAATTAAAACGGTTACCAAAGTGGATGAAATAGCTGAAGAATTAGGAGAAAACATTGAAACGAATATGAAACTATCAGAAGCTTTAGGGTTTTATAGAAAATACTCCGATTTCAGTGTTGCTGATATTGACCAGCTAACACTTGAAGGAGAAAGCCAATATATTGATGGAGTTTCTTATTATATCCCCTATGAATCATCCGTTGCAGAAGTAAGAAATGCATTAAGAAACCATTTAGAGCTTGATTCAACTGATACACATTAATATATGACATATTAATAGAAAACTTGAGCCTCCCATTTCATGGAGGCTTTTTTGTTATGCATATCAATGGTGACACATACAATCTAGCATGTGTCACCTTGAGCGCCGAATTTTTTTAACGCTCGCTCATTCGGGATACAGCTCTAAGAGCCATTGGATTGTTCTATTTATCTGTTACTATTTTGATAGGCTTCTAAACCTAACATTAAACCAACTGACTTATTTTCCCCCCATATGGAACCAAAACTACTTAATGGCACTGGCCTTGGACCTACTGCTGGTGAAATTTCAGGAGTGAACCCTGGTTTTTGCATTCCGTACAAGAACCAATCTGTATATCCTCCTCCACTAGGATTCGATCCCGGGAATATTAGTCTGTATCCTGTTTTTTGATTGATCATTTCAGCTATTTTCTTACTTGTTTGTTGTAGTGCTCCGCTTGTTTTATAATCCCAATATAGAATTTCGCCAGAAGAATGATAGGCTACGGCTGTTTTAAAATCATGAGCTAAAGTGAAGTCGTACATCGCCTTTGATTCGGGTTCACTTAGTGGTAGTAATCCCTTGAAATTTTGAGGAGAAGGTCTACCTGTATTATTTTGTATCGTGCTCCAGCCTGCTGGATATTGCCTGTTTAAATCTACTCCTCGGATATTTGCTTTCCAGGCAGAGAAGTCTGTACTTCCTCCGTTCATACTAATAACCTGTTGGGGGCTTTGAGCACTGTAAGCACCCTTTTGCACCAATGACACCCCATCGGGATTCACCATTGGAACGAACCATATAGACGCATTGTTAAGGATGTATCTCGGATCATATCCCTCGATCGTTTCATCCATTACATATGACTGACTATAGCTATCTATCATTTCCATTAATAGATTCGTAGTTAACCATTCTCTTGCATGATGTGCACCATTAAAGAATATTTCTGTGTTTCCTTTCCCAACTTTTATTGCATAAAGATTCCTACCGTCTACAGATTGCCCAATAATCTTTGTGGTGATGAGCTCTGGGTAAGTCTCCTCTAACTCTGAAATATCCTTTTCCATTTGTTCATACGTATATACCTGATTCGGGTTCACAATATTTTTAGCTACTTTAGCCTCAACATTGCTTTTTCGCACGTATCCATAGCGGCCAGAAATGTTCACTTCATACCAATTTCCATAATCTCTTGTAACAGGATAATTCTGGCCTTGTTCGATTACACCAAAAGGAATTAAATCTTTTCCTGTGTTATCATATATCGTTATGTTATTTAATGCTTTAAGAATACCAATTGAGGAATGATTCATTGATACATTTTTGATCGAATTTCCGTCGTCGGGAATCGTGCCCTTTTTATAAACGTACCCATAGTGATCACCAAATCGGATACGATGCCAGTTTCCATAATCACTCACCCGGGGATACACTTGCCCCGCTTTTAAAGTACCAACCTGTTCAAGGCCCTTTCCTCGGTTATCGAATATGGCGAGGTTCTCTTCCGTTACCTTAAAATATTTTGTATCGTTTGTAAATTGCTCGATCACATTATTTTTTTGTACATACCCTATTCGGCCACCTACAATAATACGATACCAATTCCCGTAATCACTCACGATCGGATAGGTTGTTCCTTTCTTAATGGTAAAAAACGCTGTTAATTGGCTTGTTGAATTATCATAGACAATCGTATCTTCTTTCGTAATAAAGGTGCTTAGGCTATTTTTGTATGTTTGATTCTCACTTTTTATAGAATTCTGAAACGAAGGAATCGTTCCATCTTCATACACATAGCCATAATTGCTTCCGAATTGAATCCGGTGCCAGTTTCCATAGTCACTTATTCTCGTGTATACTTGTCCCTTTTTAAGTGTTCCAATCTCCTTTAAACTTCCACCTCTATTATCAAATACAGTTAGATTTTCTTCTGTTACTTCGAAATAGCGTGATTCATTGTTAAAGTAGCCATTTACATCATTCTTATTAATATAACCTATTCGGCCAGCAATGATGACACGATACCAATTCCCATAGTCACTTACAATCGGATACCGTTTCCCTTCTTCGATCATGGCAAAGGGTATTAGCTTCCCTGAAGTATTGTCGTAAACTATTGCTTTTCTTTCTGCAATAAAATATTGGTTCGTGTTCAGATAGGTTCGATTTTGATTTTTAACCGTATCCCCCGAAGCTGGGACTGTATTCGCTTTATATACATAACCACTATCATTACCAAATTTAATTTCATGCCAGTTTCCGTAATCTCTTGCTATCGGGTATACCTCTCCTCTAGTAAGTTCCGCTACTTTCACTAATTGGCCATTTTGGTTAATCACTACATCCGCATTATTGTCGATTACTTTAAAGTAATCCGATGATGCTTGGATCCATGGATTATCCAATGAAGATATATTTGCCGCTTCATTATTCCCTTCTGCAAACACGGTTACTGTTTCTAAAAGTAATAAAAAAAATATGAATATTGTTGTGGTACGCGTCTTTGTCAAAAAACTTCTCATGTTGTCCCCCATTTTCTTGCACTTAATTTATATAAGTTTAGTATATTTCATAATAATAGGAGGAACAATAGCTAGTTTTTAACATTTGAATCAAACAGGAATTAAACAAAAAAGGACTCCCCTCATAACGAAGGCAAGTCACTGTAAATTATAATTTGTCTTTCACTTTAACTAGCCTTTTAAAACTATTAATCAAAGGTTTCTGACCATTCATAACCACTCCTGAAAGTTCAGCAAATACTTGCACTCCCACAACGACCACTACAATAATTATTAAAGAAGTGAGCAATGTTGCGCTATTAAATATGATCGCCATTATGCCAAAGAAAGTACTAAAAGCATAAATAATTAATACTGCTGCCCTATGACTATAACCCATTTTCACTAATTGATAATGGATATGTTTCTTATCTGGCGTTCCAATACTTTGCTTATTAATCAGTCTCCGAGTTATTGCGAACATTGTATCGAAAATAGGTATAGCAATTACCACTATAGGGATAATAAAGCTGAACAAGGCAACATTTTTAAATAGTCCAAGCATGGATATAATAGCAATAGAATAACCCAGAAATAATGCGCCCGTATCACCCATAAAAATTTTGGCGGGATAAAAATTGTGATACAGAAACCCTAAACAGCTTCCGACTAAAATAATCCCAAGATACACAACAATCATTCGATAATCCATAATGGCCATTATTAATATGCTTGTCAAACCTATTGCAGAAACTCCAGCTGCTAATCCATCTAACCCATCAATTAAATTGATGGCATTTGTGACTCCTACAATCCATAATATTGTAATCACAAAGCTAAAGTTGTCCAAGTAAACGGTACCTAAGAAAGGCATCGTTAACTTATCAATGATTAGTCCAGACGATACGACGATCGAAGCTGCAATTAGTTGTCCAGTTAGTTTGTAGATCGGTTTTAATTGAAAAAAGTCATCTAAAACACCTGTTAGAACGATAACGAAAGCACCTAATAAAATTGCAGACATATAGGCCGCTTCCGGTTGCAGAAACAAATAGCCGCTTATTGCTCCAATAACGATCGAAAGCCCACCTAACCGTGGCATGCTTACCGTATGCGCTTTTCTATGATCAGGTTTATCCATAGCTCCAAATTTAATTGCCATTTTTCTAATGAATGGTGTAATGGAGATAGAAACAATGGCTGATATTAAAAAGGCAGTAACTAATTGAGGAATATCATACATATTGTATTACACCTACTTGCATTCAAATTAATTTAATAATACTTTATTATTCATTATCCCACAATAGGGAGAAAGTTATATAAGCCATCTTTTTCTAATTCGATGATCTTCTAAATAGACGATTCTTATAAAGGAAAAGTTTCATTAAAACATCATTTTAGCATAAAAGTGAAACGTTGCGACTGCCTGTTGCACAAAAAGTGCACAACATAGAAGTTGTACACTCTTTATTATTTTGACTTACTTGTTCTTGTTGACCTAAATACTCTACGTTGGTTTTTGTTTTGTGATGAATTGGTTTGAGTATTTATGCTTTCTCTAGTCTCTACAAAGTTAATTCCAATTGTCACACCTAACCACTGAAAGATTCCAATCGTAGCAAAGCTTGGCGAATTAGGGAATAGTGTTAACTCAAAATTAATATACAAAAGTAAAGCTAAAAGATAGCAAGCTGAAAATTGACCAGCGATTGTATGGAGGTTATCTTTAAGTAATCTCCAAATGTAGAATAGGATCATGCAGAATACAAATAGACCAAACATGCCTACTTCTAAAAGAACCTGAAGGTAAACATTATGAGTGGTTAAATTAACTTCGGATATGTCCCAAGGCATAGTACCATATCCATTTCCTAAAAAAGGAGATTTAAGGATTCCCTTTTCTATTACTGGTTCCCAAATGATTTGCCTTCCCGAGAAGATCGTTTGTGTAAATATATTCACAAAAAGGTTTGATACTATTTGTGCAACAGGCCCCTTTGAAATCAAGATATAGATAATAGGAAATGTTAAGTTGACCAAAAGTATTGGTAAGAACAGTTTTTTAAACCACTCTATTCTGAAATTTAATATGAGGTAGAAAATAACAAAAGCAAGCAGTGTTAAATAAACTGATCTAGATGATGTAGCAATAATAAGAATAAATCCAATAGCTGATATGGCTGCAAATATAACCTTTCCTATTCCTTTTGAATATAGAGCAGCTAAACTAGTAAAAAAGATAGAGCAATATAAGATGATGCCAAGACCATTTGGATTTGTAATATAACTTCTAAAATCGCCTGTTCTGAAATCTTGGTACACCCAATGGCGGAATACGACTAAAATAAATATGCTTAAACCAGAAGCAAGTATAATAAGTCCTTGTTTGTTCCATTTCATTCGTAAGAGTGAAAGGATGATGACAAAATAGAGGGTGAAATGGAGGATTGTCTCCAACGATCTGTCATCCTGGTATTGGATATAACTATATAAATAAATAAAAGTATACAGCGCAAACAAAGAATAGATTGCCTTAAATTTAGTGAAGTCTAAGGCCTTCCAATTATACATAATGATAAAAAACAAAGAAAACAAAAGATATGCTGCGTCGATACTTTTCATACCAAAGTTTTTATATTCTACGTTATTTACAAGACTAGCAATATTTAGCACCAATATTGGACTAATCATTAATATCATAATTTGATTTAACTTGATGATCTTCTCGTCCATGATATTCCCCTTTTTTTATTCTAAGTTGTACTATTAGTATAATATAATAGAATGCATAAGTTAATGGGATTTTTATTGTCACAAAAAAGATGACACATACATTTAAATAATGTTGTCATCTTTTCTTGCATTTACTTTCATGACTTCATCCATTGCTTTATGCGTAATATCGGAAAAGCTATGTTTACTTATTTCATTTTTTACACGGGATGTCTCCTGTGAATTGTCAGATAAGTATTTTCTCACAAACGATAGTTGACCTCTTATTTTTCTTCTAACAAATTCTGCATGGTGTGCATCTTCTAACTTTGACAGTAAAGCATCCAGATAGGAAATGACCTCAAGACGTTGTGTAATACAAAAGTCAAAGGTATGATGTTGTCTAGATATAGAACCATCCTTAACTAGACGGTAGTAGATAGCCTTTTCTTGTGTAGGTATAATCTTGACGTTTAACTTGTTAGTTGTAAACAATGCAGTAGTAAAAACAACATCTTCTCCACTTCTTAGATCTACAAATTTGTGGTTCTTCACGATATATGTAGGCAGGCACTTACATGCATTCATCGACATGACGTGTCCAAGAGAGTTTAAATTATTATAATTTAATTCCTCCGCCTTGATTATTTGGTTGTTTACAGTATTGTCATATGAATAGTTTCCATCCTGATCTATATCGACAATTTGAGAGATTGCGACCGAGTTATGGCGAGAATACTGATACATTTTCTCTAAATAGTTTTCAGAAATAAAGTCATCATCATCAACGAATACAGTAAATTCTCTGTTAGCTAATTCTATCCCTACGTTTCGAGCATTCGTTACACTTGCCAAAGGCTCGTACAGAACAGTGATATTATCTATATGATTCTCCTTAATGAGATTGTCTATTATTGTTTCAGTAGCGTCCTTAGCACCATTTATCACAACGATCACTTCATAAAACATACTTGAAAGTGTTTGATTTACAATGGACTCTAAGCAATTGCTAATATACTCTTCACCTTTATATGTTGGAATAATAACGCTAATACCTGGTTTGAATGGAGTATATAAAGATGTGGAAGGAACCTGTGTATGATTAATTTTCTCTATTAAATTTTCTATTTCATTTATTCTTTCTTGATATTCACTATTCATATTTACTTCCTCTTAAAACTTAGTTTTTTTCGTAGATTCCAATATGTATAAGCTAACCTTACAATAGCGGAATTTTTTAATTTATCGTATTTCTCTTTATATACTTTATATACTTTGTTTTCTTTTTCTAATTCCTTGATCCTATTTTGTTTATCATGAAGGGTTTGAATCAACTTTTTTTCATTTTCGAAACTACTTAACAGCTGCTCACGATAATATTTCAATTCAACAAGGAGTTTCTCTTCATTTTTAGCTTGAGATGATAACTCTACTAAAATTTTGTATTGAATAGATTCAATGGATTGTAACGAACCTTCCGTTTGCTTAGCCTCACTTTTTGTATGCGTCATTATTATTGACCTTCTCCTTCTCAAAAAATACTTCCAGACATTTCACTAATTAAATGATACCATATTCCTAGTCGAAGCGACATTTAATATCGTCAAAATTCATCATTTAACTACCTTTTATACATTCTAACCAGACAATAAGACCATTATCCTAAACGACCATAAATATAAAACAAAAAAACACATTAATTGCTTCATTCAAAGCAATTAATGTGTTTACTATTACTTATAAACCGGAATATTAAAGGCTGGTGTAATCCATTCAATTTTCTGATAGGTATTATATATATTATTAACTTGTTTATATGCCCAACCGATATCAGTTGCATATTGGTGATCAGGACTTCCTTTCACCATTTGTTCAGGATCCCATCGCATTTTATATAACGTGTTCTGACCTGATTGTATATAACCCTTTCCAATAAATCCTGCTCCTCCTATAATTGCTGCGTCTACACTAAACCATTCTTCGTCATAGGCTCTCTGCGTACCACATTTAATAGCACAATTATCATTTGCACCAATACCATACATATTGTAAACCTTAGTACCATTCTTTTCTATACCCTTTGCAAGTTGAGAAGTACCTTTTGCAGTTTCTAAAAGAGCATGTGAAATTAAATAGATAGGATTGACCCCAAATTCGATTCCCGCATCCATAAACACCTTTTCTTTTCCGTCTAAAACTCCCTGCCCAGATAATAAAGTTCTAAGGGCGGCTTCTAGAGTTACATTATCGGTGTAAGATAAGTCTAGAAATTGAAATCGTTGTTTTTCGTCATTTACAAAATTGGCTGGATTCATATAATAGCTAACATCAGATGATGTAGGATTTCTCCATGAACCATAATCAACACGATGCCAGTTTGAACCTTCGTCTAGAACAGTAAGAAATTCCCCTGTTTTTTCTGTACCATAGACATTGCTATTTAAGCTCATCTTTGAAAACACATTGGTAGTTTTAACTGCTTTAGCAACTCTACTACCTGTTTTCTTTGCTAAAGAGCTATGAACATATAATACTTTTGAATCGTTTTCGATACCGATTTTGAACCAATTTGTGCTTCCAGAGAATTCATCTCCTTGAACGGAATCATCCAGAATCACAATTTGTTTACCGTATCCCACTGTAGCATATATATTCGATTTACTATTTAAATCTGTAGAAGTTCTAAGGTTTACATCACTGGTATTTATATAACCACCATCGTAAACCTCAACTGTTGAACTACTTACATAAGCAGGTTCATTTCTATACTTATCCGTTTGTGGGGTGGATTTCATTTGAATATTAATAGCTTCATCCAAAGTTAGGTCATAATCCGTTTCGGTAATACCGTATCTGTCCGCACTATTTTTACTAATATATCCAATACGGCCACCGTAAATTACTCCCCACCAGTTACCATAATCAAATGCAATAGGGTAAATGGTACCCTCTTCTAATTCACCAAAAGGAATAAGTTTCCCTGAACTATTGTCAAAGATCTCTGCATTTTTATTTGCTACAACTTTAATTTTGTCAGAATTTTCGTAAGCACCGTTCAAATTTCGAATGCTTGACTTAACTCCATATTCTGTATCTGACTTATTCACATATCCATAATATTCTCCAAATTGTATTCTCCACCAATTACCATAGTTGCTTACAATTGGATATGTTTGTCCCTTACGTAATTCCCCAACCTGATTTAAACTTCCTCCACGATTATCATATACAGGTAATCCGTCTTTAACAACTCTAAAGTACTTATCTCCAGGGAGAAAACTTTGTCGTACATCTTCCTTTTGTACATAACCTTCTCTTCCTGCAATCACAACTCGCCACCAGTTACCATAGTCCGCAACTTTAGGATAAGCTTTCCCTTGCTTAAGTGTTGCAAATTGAACTAGTTTACCAGAAGAATTGTCATAAACCGGAACATCATTGATTGGTATTATTGAACGCTCTTGTGTATTGAAGTTAGATCGAACGTTTTCTAAGCTACTTCCATTTGCACTTTCTGTATCATTTGCATAGACATAGCCTGAAATATTCCCATATTGGATTTTTTGCCAGTTCGATCCGTAACTACTAATTCGCGGGTAAACTTGTCCTTTTGTTAGTTGAGCAACTTCAACAAGTTTTCCACTACGATTATCATAGATTGGAAGATTTTCTCTTAATACCCGGAAATACTTATCTCCAGGTACAAAATTATTTCTAACCGTATCTTTACTAACATATCCCACTCGATCGCTAAAAATAACACGCCACCAATTGCCGTAATCACTTGCAATTGGATATGCTCTTCCTGCTTTTAATTGTCCAAACTGAACTAACTCTCCTGAACTATTATCATAAACAGGTACATTATAATTTGGAGTAAACGTACGAGCCTGGTTGGAATAACCTGTATTTTCATTGCGCAAGTTATTACCCGATGCAATTTTTGTGTTATCTGCATTCACATACCCATAAATATTTCCAAATTGGATTTTTTGCCAGCTCGGGCCGTAGGAACTGATACGTGGATAAACTTGACCTTTTGTTAATTCACCGACTTTAACCAAATCACCGGATCGATTGTCATAAACGGCTACATAGTCTGACGTAACTTGAAAATAGTCATCGGAAGGGCTAAAGTTAAGTTTAGCAGAATCTTTGTTCACATAACCTACACGGTCTGATAAAATGACTCTCCACCAGTTACCATAGTCACTTACAATTGGGTAGTTCTCACCCTTTTCAATCACACCAAAATCTACTAAATCACCTGATGTGTTATCGTATACGACTGCATCCGCTAGTGCTTTGAATGTTTTCGATTGATTGCTGTAAGTTGTATTTTCATTTTTAAGTTGGCTACCATTTACAGGAGAAGTAGCTGGTGCATACACAAATCCTTCTATATTTCCATATTGGATTTTGTGCCAGTTCGGACCATAGGAACTAATTCTAGGATATACTTGGCCCTTTTTAAGTTGACCTACTTCTACATTACTTCCAGTACTATTATCATAGACTGCTAGGTTTTCTTCATTTACCTGGAAATATTTGGAAGTAGAAGTTTTCCATGGATTTGAAACAGCTTGTGTCTCAATTATAGCCTCTTTTTCATTTACTTCTGTTGTGTCTTCTTCTTTCTTAGGTGTGCTTACTTGCTCCTCCTCAGTTGGTACGGAGGATTCTTCCTCTTTTTTTGCATCATTAGGAATGTCTGTTTTTTGACTATCTTCAGAAGATGTATTATTATCATCACCAGATAGTTCAGCTGAATTTTCCTGCAAATAAAACGCGACATTACCAATATTAAAAACATTATTTCCTTGTGCATCCTGTACTACTGGATAAGTAGTAGTTTGCTGAAACGTTATTCGAGTTGCATCATCCGGCTGTTTTGCGTACAGGCCTTGATTCACATCGACGGTTACATCCATATTCTCGCCATCGTTATATTCTTGGTATTGAGGTGTTTCTTCCGTAACTTCTACATTTATTAGATTCTCTTTGTTTAGTTCAATCTTTTCTTTCCCAAATTGAACATAAACCTTTCCTGGCGTTTCCTGCTTTTCCACCCCATATAAGTAAGTATCTGGTTGGATAACTATATTACCGTCTACCGTTATCTCTTTACTAGTTTGATATAATACTGGTTTGCTATCTACTTGATTATCTGCAGTCTCTGCCATTACATACATTGGGGCTGGCAGAATGGAAAAAATCATCAATGCAACCATGAATAAACGAAAGCTTTTTTGTCGAATTCTAGTCATTAATAACTCCTTTCTTGTAGTAATGTTACGTATTTAAGTATATATTGTTTAACTTTGAAATTCAATCCCGATTTTTGTAAAAAAAAGCTACCATAAAGGCAGCTTTTTTTCATCTGAAATTCATTTAATTTGGTAGTGTAATAGAGTTTTGTTTTCCATTCACTTCATATTTTATTTCTTTAGTATTACCATTGTTAACAATTTGAATATCTTGAACCTTGTTTGCATACTTTGGACTATCGAGAGTAATTAATGTAACAAATTCTACGTCCTTACCAAATTTTTCAAATTCGACTTGATTTATTTCGTAAAGCTCATTTGTTTTCGTTGATGCATAACCTCTTACTGGGTTAACTTTATCACTCGGATTGTAGTATCCCTTATAATTAGTAAAATTTTGTATTTCAGTTAGCTGCTCTATTGATAAATTTATATTATCACTATTCGCATAAAGGATATTTTTATTTGAATTATCTTTATTTATGCTAAACGAAGCACCCAAATTGAAATTTTGTTTATAAGAATGAGTAGAATCCGAATTTAATTGGTCAAAAATCACTAGAGCATTAGGTCTTATATACAATACTTCTCTAGAATATTGAACACCGTCTATTAAGTTATGCTCCCCTTTAATCCATGAATAAGTATCTTTCAGTCTGTAATCGGTTATGAAAGACCCGTAATCTTTGTCCTCAATTTTGTAACTAACATCATCTACTGTAATAGTATTATGGCTTTTGCTAGATACAAAGTAATCTCTCCATATATTGTCTGTGTACATATACTTACCAGCATCGACAAATATATCTTCTCCTAATGAACTAAGAACAAATGAGAGGTCATCAGCATGTTTATGCACATATGAATGATACCCTGCTTGAAAAACGAAATGCGTCATATCTTCATATGAACTACCACTCTTCCATTCATCCCTAAAAATCGCGATTCCTGCGTCTGTGTATACTTTATCTTTTACAGTAGGTTTCGTTCCCGCTGCACCTTTTGAAACGACATACTGCAAATTTTCATTACCATAAGAGTCATTTATCCTAGTTTGCGTAGTATCGCCTATATATGGTAGTAACAAGTTAGGTTTTGTTATATAAACTAAATAATCCTTCATATCATCAAGTTTTTGAACAGTATTTTTGCTTAGGGAGTAGTCAGTTGAACTTATCATATCCTGAATACCACCATATAATCGTATAACATAATTATGGTAGAAAGGTGAATGTTCCAGATGAACGCCACTATCACTGACAAATGCATTAATTTGCTTCTCTAAACGATTAAATGCAATATTCAACCAATAATTACTTTCTTTAACATTGGATAAAGTAAGAGCGGTTTGAATGATTGATCTATCTTGCATGACTCCATGGTTATGCGGAAAACGATAGGTTTCATCAGATAATTGAAAATTAACATGTTCCTTTATTGACTTTAATAATAGGTTCATAAATTCAATATCCTGATTTTCACTATCCTTTAATAGTTCGATCATATAGGTCATAACAAGCAACCGATTACTTACAGGATGATCCGCCCATGCCCAATTACTTGAAGAGTCATTATTTGGGTTATTGATTATCCAATCTCTAGTTAATTCTTTGGCTTTATTTAAATACTTATTTTCACCTGATTCCTCGTATGCATTTAATAAATAGCTGACGGTCCTTAGTGAATGAAAGTATAACTGCCATGAATCATCCTGATAAGGATCCATTTTCCAGTCCAATGTGTCATATTTAACTGGTTCCCACAAACTCATAACATAAATATTATTATCAAGTATTAAGTCGCCAACTTCAATTGCTTTTTGTCCTGTTAGATTAGTTGGTTTCATATAGTCTTGATATTTCTTCCCAAGTAACAAGTTCACTTGATCCTTATTTAATCCTTCTTTAACATCTTCCATACTAACACCAGTTCTTACATTGTTTTTGTAAATATAAGCCTTTGTGTTTAGCATATTTAATTCGTACCAATTTCCATAATCACTAGCACTATCGATATATGTTCCTTTTTTGATTGTTCCATATTTCACTTTGTCGTTTCCTTGTTTTATATAAACTGTGGCATCCCTTGTGACTTCTATCAAAATATCACTATTTGGATAGGAGGTTAGTAAATCCTGATCAGGCTTATTAACCAACATGGTGTTTTCCTTTAAAACATAACCAGTCTGGTTACCGACATTTATTTCCTGCCAGTTTCCATAATCCCTAGAACGAGAATATATTTGACCCTTTTCTAAATATCCGATCATTTTCAGTTCGTCATTTTCCTTGAAATAAACTGGTGTATTGTCTGCAGTCACTTTAAAAAATTTACCAAATTGGTCGTAAGGTATTTTAAGCGCTCCCTTATACACGTATCCTTTTCTACCAGATACGTCAACTTCATACCATGAACCATAAGAACGGATACTGGTAATTTGAGTATTCTGCTTCAACGTTGCAAATTCTTTTCGTTGCTTTCCTGAATAGTCGTATACAGGAGCATCAACAGCCAACTCAAATACGTTCCCATTACTATCCTCTTGATATTGGTTGTTTATACTATCCCCATTAGATGGCATTGTACCGTCTTTCCATACATATCCTTTTTCATTTCCTAGGTTGATTTCATGCCAATTACCATAGTCTCTTTCTCGAATATATTCTTGGTTTTTAATTAAATAGCCAGCTTCTACTAGGGATCCGTTCACTTTCTTGTACACAGGTAAGTTGTTTTTATTGGGCTTAAAAAACTTGTCCGAATTTAAAAAAGAAGTTTTGACCGTTTCTTTATGTACGTATCCTATCCTATTGCTAAACAGAACACGCCACCAGTTCCCGTAATCACTCACAATGGGGAATGACACATTCTTTTTAATTCTTCCAAACTCAACCAGTTTACCTGAACTATTATCATAGACTGGTATTTCTTGTGAGGTTGAAAATACACGTTTTTGAGTACTGTAACTTTTGTTTTCATTTTTAACATCTCTACTAGATGCTACTTCTGTATCAGGTGCATAAACATAGCCATATATATTCCCGAATTGGATTTTGTGCCAGTTCGGGCCATAGGCACTTATTCGTGGGTAAACTTGTCCCTTTGTTAGTTCACCAACTTTAACTAACTCACCTGTACGATTATCGTAGACTGCTGTACCATTCTTAATAACTCGAAAATAATCATTAGATGCTGAGAAGTTTCGTTTTACCGAATTTTTATTGACATAACCTACACGATCAGAAAGTAGCACTCTCCACCAATTCCCATAATCACCGACAATTGGATAGCTATTCCCTTTATTAATGACACCAAAGGGTACTAAACGATCAGATGTGTTATCGTAAACGATTACATCTTCTAACGTCTTAAATGTTTTCGTTTGATTACTGTAGGATGTGTTTTCATTTTCAAGTTGGCTACCATCTACAGGTATTGTACCTAGGGCATACACGAAGCCTTCTATATTTCCGTATTGAATTTTATGCCAGCCCGAGCCATAAGAGCTAATTCTAGGATATACTTGACCTTTTGTTAATTGGCCTACCTCTACAAGACTACCAGTGCTATTATCATAGACTGCTAGATTTTCCTCATTTACCTGAAAATATTTGGAAGTAGAAGTTTTCCATGGATTTGAAACTGCTTGTGTCTCAACTATTGCCTCTTCTTCATTTACTCCTGCTGTGTTTTCTTCTTTCTTAGGTGTGCTTATTTGCTCCTCCTCAGTTGGTACGGAGGATTTTTCCTCTTTTGCATCATTAGGATTACTATCTACTTGATTATCTGTAGTTTCTGCCATTACATACGTCGGGGTTGGCAAAATGGAAAAAATCATCAATGCAACCATGAACAAACGAAAGCAGCTCTGAAGAGTAAATTTATCTTTAAAGTTGTTTAATATCGAAAAACCACTTATCCACATATGTTAAATTTTACCATTAGGTTTTTCTTTTATTTTTGTGTATAAGTGCCGAATTTCTATTATTT